>CAWFPD010000006.1:0-474877 GCA_963817725.1 uncultured delta proteobacterium | reverse complement strand
CGCTACTCCGGTGGCGACGACACCACGCAGGGATTGTCCGCGCCGTGCCCACGTTCCTCGGCCGTTCGTCCGAGCTTGTCTCTGAGTGAAGGATCAGCGCCCCGGTCCAAGAGCGCTTGGACGATCTTGTTCTGGTTCTTCGAGCACGCGTACATCAGCGGCGTGCTTCCAAGTGAGTCCCGCGCATTCACGGCAGCGGATGCTGCCAGAAGCCGCTCCACGACCTCATCCTGGCCGCTGAACACCGCAAAATGTAGAGGCGTACGTCCGAGCCGATCGGTCGATTCCACGCTTGCACCCTGCTTCAGCAAGTAGTCGACCTGCTGGGGCGACCCTCGACCCGCCGCCCAGCTGAGCGGTGTGCGACCCGAGTCGTCGGGCGTGTCGATGCTAGCGCCTGTCGCTACGAGCCACTGGGTGAAGGCAAGATCTCCCTTACCGCGAACCGAGGCGACGAGAACGGTGCCCTCGTGGACGTTCGCTCCCTGCTCGAGCCATCGTGCGGCCGCGTCTCGATCTCCGTCCCGCACCGCGAGGAGAAACCGGTCTTGCGGTGTCGGTAGCTTGGGGACGATGCGCTGGTCCGCGCCCATCGTCTGGTTGATGTTGCCGTTTGCAACCGGTGGACGCTTCTGCAGCGCTCGTTGCTCGGCCTCGCGATGCCGGGCTCCGTCGCAACCGAGCCCGAGCAGCGCAAGGCCAAATACCAGCACCGCTGCGGATCGCAGCGCCGCCGTCACGCGCCGCTGATCGCGTCGTTGATCAACGGAGCGACGATTTGCATCCCCGGATCTTCGGCGTTGTAGCCGTTGGGGGGCTCGATTAGCCGGAAACGTTGATCCTGCCCGATGAAGCGATCGATGAAGTCCTCCATGGTTTGGAAGGTGCCGGGGCATTTCCAGCTCTGGGACCACGGCCATTGCCAGAATTCATACCACTTCTTCTTTCGAATGCTCGGGCAGTTGTGGCTTCCGATGAATGTGATGATCGTCGAGCAATGGCTGTCGTTGATCTGGCGCTCCCACGGAATGTTGTAGGAGAAGTTTGGGAACTGCTGCAGCTGGGCGACCAGTGCGTCCTGATCTTGCTTCCACTTGGTCAGAATGCCGTTCGCGTCGATGCCGGGATAGAAACGCTCGTACGAAAACCGGGAAAAATTGAAGTCGCGGGAGTAGCCGGTGTAGGCCAGCTGATCGTTTGGAAACTCCAACGCCATCATGACGTTGATGCTTCCAAAGTCGTTGGGATCAAAAGTCGCAGGAAGCTGTGCGAACACCGACGGAAGATCCCAAGCCTGCGTGATGGTGTCGTGAAGCGGCCGGGAGTTCGAGCCCGCATTGGGAGCTGGGAACACGGGTCCTGAGTCGTTGATCATGTAGCCGGCATTGGGGTCGAGGATCTGGCGAGCGAAGTAATAGCCGACCCCGGTTGCAACTCCGCCGGCGCTGAAGCCGCTCACCACGAGCTTGTTGATGTTGGGGAAACGCGCGGCCAGCTCGTTCAGCGCTGCCACGGTGTTGTTGTAGCCGTTGTGGTACCAGACCAAAGGCGGCTCCTGGCCCAGCGGATCGATATACGTGGTGACGCTGTTGCCGACGTGCACGTCGCCCGTGCAGTACGGCATGTACACCACGTCCCAACCCTTAGTGATCAGGTCGGTGCGCGAACGACCCGGAATTCCGGGATCATTGCCGTTTACCAGCGGCGCCACGAATTTTGGCAGTGTGGTTTCGATGTAGCCGTCGGGTATCCCATTGCGATTGGCAGCGCCCAGGATTCCCTCCCGACCGCTGCAAGAATCGAAGTCCCAGCACGCGCCACCGCCTTCGAAATAGAGCAGTAGGTTATTGGAAGTGGGGCTGTCGTATACATAGAACTTGTACTGCGATCCATTGCCGCACTTCGTGCCGGGGAGCTCGACCTGCTCCCATGGGTAGTTGTTCTCGCCGTCTACGATATCCTCGAGGCCGATCCCGCTTGCCGTGCTCAGCGGCACGATGGCAAACGAGATGGCCGCGAGCGCGACCAATCCGAATCTCATGGCATCCTCTCCTATTGGGGTTGTTAACGGGTTTCCAACTCGCCGTTCCGACTATCGGCGAATCCGTTCTTTAATTCAACCCCTCATTGGACCGCTATTGTGAGCTCTCGGTGTCTTGCGACTGTTGCTCTTGCCATGCTCGTTTCACGCGGTCGTATTCCGCTTTGCGCTGCAACGCGTCATCCTCTTTGCTCGGCAGGTCACTGAGCAGGGAGCTGTGCATGGACAGCGCGAGCTCGAGCAAGCCGACGTCACGCTCGGAGAGCTCGTCACCATGCTCGTCGAGTATCAACTGCAACACCTCGATGTAGTCCTCGGACAGCTTGCGCTTGTAAGCGTAGTAGTCGCGAATCTGTTCGACGGTTGCCGTGTTGGAAACCACCTCACCGTACTGCCGATTTCGTTCTTCGCGCGCCTTGCGTCGCGCTTGAAGCATGTCCGGGTCGTCGGTTGGCGCGGCCATCAGCCAGTAGAGGCTATCTGGCGTCTGCTTGCGCAAGGCCTCGTAATCGAGGTCACCGAGGTCGAAGCTCGGCGTCTCCATGCTGGGATCGATTCCTGCGCCCGCATCGCCACCGAGCGCGACCCCGCCATCGTAGCGGGGCTCCTTGGGCAGAGCTCGATCGACGTCAGTCTCCTTTGCCGGTTCGAAATCCCGCGCTTTCATGTGCTGTTCAGGGGTTTCGGCGGTCCGCCGATTGAGAAACAACGCGAGGACGATTCCCGCACCCACCAACGCCAAGCCGATCAGGAAACGCTGCATGTCGGTGCGCGCGATGGTAGGGGAGCGACCGAACCGAAGCAACTGCGAATCCGAAGAACGCAGGAGTATAAGGAAGTCCCGTGGCTCGCTCTGCAACTTTGGTGCTTGCTCTGCTCGGGGGCGCATCCCTCGCTGCTGCCTTCGCAGTGGAATCGGCGTGGCCAGCCGTTTTCCTCGCAGCCGTGATCTTCGTCTTGTCCCTGGAATGGTTCGCAACCCGCGGCGAGGCGCTCTTTGACGCCGCAGTCTTCGGTTGGGCAGCATATGTCGGCGGCTATTACTGGATGCAACCAACGCTCGCCCTCTTCTGGGGAGGACGGGTCGCGCTCAGCTGGGCGGTCTGGCTCCTTTGGGGCGCCGTCGTGACCTCACGCTTCGTCATCATCGGTTGGATGTACTGCGTCTTGCGCAAGCGGCGCGTGGGGATCGTCTTGTCGCTGCTGCTGCCCTGGTTGACGGTCGAATGGCTCTATCCGTCCCTCTTTCCGTTTTATCTGGGCAATACGCTCGTCGGCCAGAGCTTGCTGGTACAAGCCGCAGCGCTTGGCGGGCCTCTCCTTCTGAGCGCCTGGATCTGCGGCGTCAGCGCGATCCTTGCAGAGCTCGTACTATCGCTCGCACGACGGGGTCGATTTTCGCGTGTCGAATTGGGAGCGGTGCTCGTCGCCACCCTGGCGCTGGTGGCCTACGGCTCGGTTTCGATTGGGACGGTCGAGCGGAAAAGCGCAGCCGCACCGGCCATCACGGTCGGTGTCGTCCAGGCCAATGTGGACGTGATCGAAAAGCGCACCGAACGGCGGATGTCGCATCGACGCTACGCCGAAAAAAGCACGAAGCTGGAAGCGGAGCGTTCTGTCGACTTGTTGATCTGGCCCGAAACGAGCTACCTGCGCGCGCTTCCAGACGATCTTCCAGTGTCGGGGACCGCGGTGCACGAGGGTCTCCGTGCCCCGCTCCTTTTCGGGGGCATCCGCGCGCACACCGAGGGCGGACGACGTGAACGATTCAACAGTGCGATGCTCGCCGACGCCGACGGCATGATCCGCTCCGCATACGACAAGCGTTTCTTGATACCCTTTGCAGAGTTCGTTCCATTCGGGGACCGATTCCCTTGGTGGTCCGAGCTCGCCCCCACGCTGAGCCACTTCCGTCCCGGCCATGGCTCCTGGGGATTGAATTTCGGACCCTGGCGAATTGCGACTCCGATCTGCTACGAGACGATTCGTCCCGCCTACGTTCGCATGCTGGTTCGCCGATCGCAGCCGCACCTGCTGGTGAGTCTGACCAACGACGGATGGTTCGGCGATTCGCCAGAGCCCCATTTGCACCTCGCCCTCGCCCGTTTTCGGGCGATCGAGCATCGCCGCTACTTGATTCGAGCCACCAACACTGGCATCAGCGCAATCATCGATCCGGCCGGTCGGGTGGTTGCTCAATCGGGACTCTTCGAGGAAGCCAGCTTGGTCCAGTCGGTCCGAATGCTCGACGAGCCCACACTCTACGAAGCGCTAGGCGATTGGCCCGGTTACCTCGCTGCGACCTTGCTCCTGCTGATCTCGATCGTGCGACGCAGAGCCGGTTCGTGAGGCGCTGTCGCTCTCATGCTTCCGTGGTAGCGTAGGCAAAGACGACATGGCCGACTCTCTCCAAACCTGTTTTTCCGAATGCCGCATCAACGGGCTCTCTTTGCGCAACCGGTTGATCAAGGCCGCCACGTTCGAGGGCAAGACACCTGCGGGCGTGCCTAGCGAGTCGTTGATTCGCTTTCACGAGCGGATCGGCCAGGGCGGGGTTGGAATGACGACGATTGCGTACTGCGCGGCGGAATCAGACGGCCGAATTCACGAAAACATGATGTACATGCACGAGGGCATCCGGCCCGACCTGGAGCAGCTCATCCGCACCGTGCAGGTGACTGGCGCCAAGGTGTCAGGTCAGCTCGGACACTGCGGCTCGTTCACCAAGAACCGGGAGCTGTCTCGAAAGAGGCCGCTCGGCCCTTCCAAGGGGACGAACCCGCTCGGATTCACGCATGGCCTGGCCCGCGTCGAGGAGATGAGCAAGACGCAGATTCGAGAGCGAGTGCGCGTCATCGGGCGCGCCGCGGCGTTCATGAAGTCGGTCGGCTTCGATGCAATCGAAATCCACTTCGGTCATGGCTATGGAATCAGCCAGTTCATAAGCCCCAAGACCAATAGGAGAAAAGACGAGTACGGCGGCAGCCTCGAAAATCGAATGCGTTTCGCGCTGGAGGTCCTTGCCGAGGTTCGTGCGGCCGTGGGGGACGACTATCCGTTGCTCGGCAAGATCAGCATGACCGACGGCGTTCGCGGAGGCGTCACGTACGAAGACTCGGTACGTATCGCCGCGATGCTCGAAGCGGGCGGAATCGACGTCATCGTGTGCAGCGGGGGCACGAGCAGCATGAACCCGATGCTGCTGTTTCGAGGGGACAGCCTGGCTCCCGGCCTGATCGAGCACGAGAAGAGCCGATTGATGAAGATCGGGATCCGTCTAAGCGCACCATTCATGTTCAAGAGTTACCCATATGAAGAGACGTACTTTCTCGAGCAGGCGCAGCGGATTCGCGACCGAGTGCAGTGCGGCGTTTGCTACATCGGAGGGGTTTGCACGAACGACAGCATTCGCAGAGTCATGGAAGCGGGGTTCGACTTCATCCAACTCGGACGCGCATTGATTTTCGATCCAGATTTTCCCAAGCAGGCCGAGACGCGTTCCAACTACGAGAACGGTTGCAGTCACTGCAACCAGTGCGCGACGCTGATCGAAGCACCAGGGGGCGTCTATTGCGTCGAGCGCCCGTCCAACTTCGCGTAGGATTCGCCGGACGATGAGGAAGCATGTCTGACTTGAAGCTCACGGTCACCGATGGAGCTGCCCGGTTGGTGTTCGACAGGCCTCGGGTGCTCAATGCCCTATCACCCGATGTCTTGGCGAAGCTGATCCACGCGTGCGCCGAGCTATCGAGCAACGATCGAGTTCGGGTAGTCGTCCTGGAGGGAGCGGGAAATTGCTTTTCGGCCGGTGCCGATCTACCTGCGTTCATGGCAGCCCTCGGTGGTTCCGACGCGCACGGCATCGCCGACCTGGGTCGACGCGCCACCAACGCGATCGCCGGGCTTCCTCAGATCACGATCGCCGGAATCCGGGGTCACTGCGTCGGCGGCGGCTTGGTGCTCGCAGGCGCTTGTGACGTGCGCATCGCAGCAGAGGATGCTCGTTTCCTGATTCCGGAGCTCGACGCGGGGATTCCTCTAGGATGGGGCGGCCTCGGACATCTCGTGCGGCTCGTGGGCGAAACGGCAGCAGCAGACTGGGTCTTGAGCTGCCGGCCTTTCGGAGCCGAGGAGGCGCTTCGCACAGGTCTGATCAGCCGCATCGTTCCAGCCACTCGGCTCGAGCGCGAGCTCGGAGCGCTCAGCGCCGCCGTTGCACGGAAGCCGCAAAGCGTGCTCCTGACCACGAAGCAACAGCTTCTTTCGATCCGGGACGGCACGTTCGATGCCGCCGAAGACGCCGCCGCGCTGCTCGCGGCGCTTCGGGATCCGGAAGCCCTGGCGACGGGGCGCAACTACGTCTCTACGCACCTTGCGCCCAAGGCGGGCCCTGCATCCTAAAGCACTACTCCTCGATGTCGATGCGCTCGCCTTGTTCTGCTAGGGTGCGCGCCTTCGATGCAGCAAGGCCGGCAAAGCAACCTCGCCACCCTTCGATACACCGTGCGGGGAATCGAGCTCGACGCCACCGGGACCGTATCACCCGGCTGGGTAGCGCGGATTTTGGAGCACACCCGATGGCAGGCCTTTACGGCCAACGACTCCACTCTGGGCCGTCTCATGAAAGGGGGTGTCGCACGCGCTGGGACGTACGAATACGTCCAGCGGCTGCATCATGGAGACGAGCTCGAGATCGCGACTTGGGTCGCCCGCGTGGGCCGGACCAGCTTCGATTTCGGTCATCGAATCACGCGGCTGAGGGACAGCGTCGTGGCGGTCCGAGCGCGCATGACCATCGTCCATCTCGGCCCAGACGGCCCTGCCCCCCTGGATGCCGTCGTTTCGACTTTCGTCGTCGACGAGCCCGCTCCAGCTGCGCTTCCCTGGCCGCAGGAGGCCCGTTTGAAACCGTGGAAACGATCATGGACCGTGCGACCGAGCGACCAGGACAGCTTTGGCCACGTCAATCAGGCCCGGTACGTCGACTACATGGACGACACGCGATGGTTTGCCGAACGAGCGCACGAGCCCGCCGGTTTACCCGGCTCGTTGAAAACCCTTTCGCTCGAATACGTACGAGAGGCGCACGCTGGTGATCGGGTCGACATGCAAACCTGGGTGTGCGGAGAGCAAAGCCGCGCCTACGAGCTAGTCCACAATGGCACTGGTGAGGTCCTAGCCCGAGGTCAAGCCCTCGGCGGCTTGGACTGATGGGGGGTCGCGCTGGTGCCGCGTTGGGTTTATCCTTGCCCTCGATGTTTCCGTCGCGTGGTGGTGCGCATCCTCCGCCAGAGGAGCTGTTCGCGGGGCGTTATGCCGTGGATGGCGTTCTTCCCTGGGGCGGCCTGATCCCCTACTACCGTGCCTCGGCGGAAGGGACGCCGCTGATTTTGTGCGTCCTCCCGATGGACCTGACCGACTCGGTGCGCGCCGCCGCCGAGTTCTCCCGCATGTCTCACGGCCTTGGCGCCATCCGCTCACCGGCGGTCCCACGTATCCTCGACGCCGGCGTGATCGACGGCGTGCCGTATCTGGCCTTCCAGGACACCCGTGGAACGCTCCTGTCCTCTTTGATTCGAGACCGTCCCCTCAGCTCGCTCACCGTGTTGGGGCTCGCGGAGGACGTCCTCGACGCGCTCGACGCCAGCCACACGCAGGGCCTCGTCCACGGTGACCTCACCCCACAGAACATCATCGTTTCGCGAACCCGAAATGGTCGGCTCCGAGCGCGAGTGATCGGAACAGGTACTTTGCCCTTGTTGAGAGAGAATCCGGACGCGAGCGCGCACGCAGCCCACACCGGGTCGGGCAAGCATGCCGTTGCGTACATGGCGCCCGAGTTGTTCGGCGGCGGAAGATTCGAAGCGCCCTCCGACTTGTACGCGATGGGGGCGTTGCTCCATCACATGGTGATCGGCACGCCCCCGATCGGTTGGGAAACTAGCGACGGGTTCGACGACATGCCCGGACTGCCCGACGTGATCCGGCGCGCCATGTCCAAACGGCCTTCGGACCGCTATCCGGACGCCGCCTCGATGCGCGCCGCGCTCGAATGGCTGGACGTAGAATCGGCCAAGCAAAACCCGCAGACGCAGGACATTGCTCCTTGGATGGAGGTATCCCACGTCGGATCGATTCCCGTTCCGGCGCTTGCGTCCAGCCGCCCGCCGGCGCATCTGAGCAGCCGGCATCCGCCCGGAAAGGTTCTCAGCAGCTCAGGGGCCAGGCCCGTTCCCGTGCCGCCCACCGTCGTCAAAGACGGCAGCCCGGGTGTCAAACGACACTGGCTGCAACTCCTGCTTCTTCTCCTGCTGTTGGGGACGCTGGTTTTCTCCGGGTACTGGATCGAAGCATCGAAGAGCATCGACGAACCGACGGCTCCCAGGGGCCTCGAGCCGGGAGCCGAGCATGCCCCTTAGCTCTCTCGACGACCGCGCCACCGACGAGGCGCTGATGCAGGCCTACGTGGATGGCGACGACGGTGCGTTCCGGCTCCTCTTCGAACGGTATGGCCCCATTCTGCTTCGACTCACCCGCCGCCATCTGCGAGACGAGGAGTTGGCGCGGGAAATCGTCCAACAGACGTTCTTTCGTCTCCACGGCGCCCGCAACGACTTTCGGGCTGGCTCGAAGCTTCGCCCGTGGGTCATGACCATCGCGATGAATCTGGTCCGCGAGCATTGGCGGCGAACGAAGCGCCGCAGAACCAGCGACCTCGAGGTGGACACCCAAGCCGCTCCCGAGCCGGAACACATGCCGATCGAGCTCCGGCAGCGTTCGGAGCTACTCCACTTGGCGCTCGAAAAGCTGCCCACCAGCCAGCGCGAGGTGGTGGAGCTGCACTGGTTTCAAGAGCGGCCCTACGCCGAGATTGCCGAAATTGTGGGCACTTCGGAGGGTGCAGTCCGTGTCCGGGCGCATCGCGCCTACACTACACTGAAACAATTACTGGTTTCGGAAATACGTGGGGATGAATGACTAGCGGAACCGACAGGCCCGAGGCTGATCTCGAGCACCTGCGCGAGCTCGACAGTCCCTCGCCGGCGGAGAGCCCCGAGCTTTTCGACCACATGTACTCGAAGGTCAAGGCGGAGTGCGACAAGAGCGACCATACGATTGCCGGTTTTCTCAGAAGCCGTTCGACCACGGCGCGGAGGCTCATCGTCTTCAGCGTCTTCGGCGCCCTCGCCATCACTGGTTGGTTCATGTTTCCCTTAATCGATGAGCAAGGGCGCACTGCGCCCTGGATCGTCAGTCTGGTCGCGTTCGCCACTCTGATGGTGATCGCCATGTACATGGTCACTCGCCCGGTACACCTGCCGGCGTTGCCGCGATGGCAGACATGGCTCTTGGTGTGCATCGCGGTCGGCGCGACTATCGTTGCAGCATTCTGGCCACTTCCTGCCGCGCACGCAAACGCCCACGCACACGGCGATGGCATCATGGCGGGGGTGTGCATGGGCGTCGGGCTTCTACTCGGCGTCCCGGTGTATGCATTGCTTCGCCTGGTCGATCGCGGCAATGCGCTCGGCAGTCTCATCGCCGCAGCCGCTGCGGGCGTCGCAGGCAACTTCGTTCTCAAAGCGCATTGTCCGATTCCCGGCACCGCCCATGAGCTTCTCGGGCACGCATCGGTGGCGATCTTGTTCGTGCTGGGTTTGGGACTGGTTCACCGCTTGATTCCTTCGCAAAAACCGGGCTAGGAACGCCACGCACAAAAGCCGAAAACGGGGTATGCTTCCGGCCCCCGAGGAGGATTTGTGAGCGAAGAGCTGCGGCGTGACTTCAAAGAGCGAGGCATCAAGAAGGTCAAGGTGGGCGGTTTCGACGTGGACGGAGTGCTCCGAGGTAAGTACATCAGCCTCGAGAAGTTCTGGTCCGCGGTCGAGAAGGGCTTCGGCTTCTGCGACGTGATCTTCGGATGGGATATTTCGGATCAGCTTTATGACAACGCGGAAGTGACTGGCTGGCAGACCGGATATCCGGATACTCTAGCCCGCATCGATACATCGACCTTCCGTGTGCTCCCGGACGCCCCAGATACCGCAAACTTCCTCGTCGATTTCTACGCTCCGGATGGCGAGCCCCACCCCGCGTGCCCACGCAATCTCCTCAAGTCCGTTCGCGACCGGGCGGCGGCGGCCGGGTTCACGGCTCGCTTTTCGGCCGAGTTCGAGTTCTGGGTCTTTCAGGAGACGCCTCAGTCGCTGCACGACAAGGGCTTCCGCGATCTCGAGCCGCTGAGCCCGGGGATGTTCGGGTACTCCTGGCTCCGCGAGGGCCAGTATCAAGTCCTGGTCGACGACATTCTCGAGACGTGTGCGGAGTACGCCATCGACGTCGAGGGACTCCACACGGAAACCGGCCCGGGTGTATGGGAAGCAGCACTCCAATACGACGACGTGCTCGAAGCCGCGGATCAGGCCGCGCTCTTCAAGACCACGCTCAAACAGATCTGCGCCCGGCACGACCTTTCGGTCACGTTCATGGCGAAGTGGAACGCGGGCCTGCCCGGTTCCAGCGGGCACCTTCACCAGAGCCTCTGGGACGGTGGCGGACAGATCAATCTCTTTGCTGCGGCGGGAAGCGGGCAGCTGAGCGACACCGGCATGCACTATCTCGGGGGGCTGGTCTCACTGGCCCCTGAGCTCACGGCCTTCTACTCGCCGTTCGTCAATAGCTACAAACGATACGTGCCGGGCGTGTGGGCCCCGCTCAATGCGTCGTGGGGCATCGAAAACCGCACGTGCGACGCGCGCGTCATTCTCGGCCCGACCGATCACGCAGCGCGAGTGGAGTTCCGGCAGACCGCAGCCGACATCAATCCGTACGTCGCGATGGCCGCATGCCTCGGATCGGGTCTGCACGGAATCGCCAATCGGATCGATCCACCACCGATGACAGAGGGGGACGCGACGCGACAGAGCCATCCCGGCCTCGCCCTCCCACTGACGCTCGAAGCGGCGGTGGAGCGCCTCCGTGACAGCAAAGCCGCGAGGGAGGTTCTCACCGACGGTTTCGTCGATCATTTTCTGCGCACCCGGGAGTGGGAATGCCGGGAATATCGAAAGACGGTCGGCGAGTGGGAGCTCCGTCGGTATTTCGAGTCGGTGTAGGAGCTAACGATGCTGAAACGCTTTCTCTCGGAACGACCTCTGCGCCTGCCGCACCTGAAGCCCTACGTGCCGCGGCCAAGCGATCCGTCGATCTTTTGGTTCAATAGCGAGCGTGAGGACATCGTCTCCGACGTCGTCAAGCGTATTTGCGCCGCACATGAGAACGATCGCACCCGCCTCGAGATGGCGCTGAACGACGCAGCCTTTCACGAGATCCGGCGCCTCGAAAAACAACGTGACGAAGAGGCGCGCGATCGGCTGGGCTACTGGCGCAGCATGATTCGACGCGTTGGGAAAATGGATGACACGGAGCAGAGGCGCGTCCTGCATGCGATCGTGACCGACATGACTCGCGACGTCGCCGGCAACTTCGACCCGAGAGTCTATCGGTTTGCGCGACGCGCAATCCCCCGCGTGATCGCAGGCGTCATGGAACCAAGGCGCCTCACCAAGGACCTGATGTCCCCTTCGCCCGAGGTGCTGGGAAGGGTCTTGAAGGTACAGGGAGACGTCGACCACCTCTGCCACCTTCAATCGGAGGGAAGCCTCGTCTTCGTCCCGACCCACTCCTCCAACCTCGACTCCATCGTACTCGCTCAAGCGTTGGAGATTTCCGGCCTGCCGCCAGTCATCTACGGCGCAGGCAAGAATCTCTTCACCAACCCCATCATCAGTTTCTTCATGCACAACCTCGGGGCCTATCGCGTAGATCGGCGAATCCGGGTGGGCTTATATAAGGACATACTGAAGCTCTACTCACAGGTGATGATCGAGCGCGGTTATCACTCGCTTTTCTTCCCTGGAGGCACCCGCAGTCGGTCGGGCATGATCGAACACCATCTGAAGCTCGGGCTACTCGGATCGGCGGTCGAAGCCTTCACCACGAACCGAGTGAGGCATGTCAACCGGCCGGTTTGGTTCGTACCGACGACGATCAACTACGCCCTCGTCCTCGAGGCTGAAACCCTGGTCAAGGACTGGCTCACCGAAGAAGGCCAGGCCCGCTACATCATCGAGGACGACGAGTTCTCTCAGATCGACCGATGGATCGCGTTCTTTCGAAAGGTGGTGGGCATGAGAGGCGCCTGTACCATTCGATTCGGCGAGCCGATCGATGCGTTCGGCAACCGTATCGATGCCGACGGCCAGTCTCTAACCCCCACGGGCCGAGTCATCGACCCCGGGGGCTACGTGGAGCAACGCGGCACGGCCGTGAGCGATACGGTGCGCGACTGCGCCTATACGCGCGAGCTCGGTGAAGTCCTCGCCAAACGCTATGAGCAGGACACCGTTCTCATGAGCACTCAGGTAGTGGGCCACGTTTTGTATCGCGACTTCGTTCGATCCACCCCGGGCATGGATCTATTCACACGCATGCGCCTTCGCGGTGAAATCGACTTTGGTTATGAGCCTCTTTGCCAAGAGCTAGGCGAAACGCGCGATCGAATTTGCGCACTCGAGGCAAAAGGGCGGATGCGAACGAGCGAGGTGGTCAAAGAGGACACGCCTCAGGACCTCCTCGAGCGAGCGCTCGCTTTCTGGAACGGTTATCACACCTCGACCGCCGCGGCGCTCGAAGGTAACCGGGTGGTGATCCACGACCCGTCACTGCTGCTCTACTACCAGAATCGTTTGGTTCCTTTCGCCGAAGAGATCGCAACCCCTGACCAGCTACCGGCTGCTTGCGAGATTCAGAATTTGGGGCTTCGCCGATGACTCTGCAGATTGCAGTCGTGGGCGCCGGTGGCTTTGGGCGTGCGCTCGCGCAAGCGTCTGCTCGCCACGGGCACAGCGTAATCTTGTGGAGCCGCCAGCATCGTGATTTGCCCGATCCCATTCGAACGTCGACGGACCTCGCCGATGTTCGCGATTCCGAGTTGATCTTCCTAGCAGTGCCGGCACGGCACGCGGCGGGGGCGGCTGAGCAGCTGGGCGAGGTCGTGGACGGGCGCCACCTGATGGTGCACGTGAGCCGGGGCCTCGTTGGACCCGATCTTCAGACCGTCACGGAGGTGATTCGCGAAAAGACGGTATGCCGGCGAATTGGGGCGCTCGCCGGACCGGTCGTTGCGGAGGCCTTGGCCCAGGGAAGGCCGAGCGGCGCGATTCTCGGTACGGGCTTCCCGGAGCTCGTCTCGATGGTGCGCGAAGCACTCGGAGGGTCGGCGCTTCGCGTGTACCACACGGCCGATGTGGTCGGGGTCGAGCTGGCGAGCGCCACAGTCGGATTCCTGACCGTGGTCCTGGGTTACGCGCAGGAATCCGGTGCAGAGCCGGGCACCCTCGCGGTGCTCGCGACACGGGGCATGGTCGAGATCGCCCGCATCGGACAAACGCTGGGCGCCGAGGAATCGACCTTCATGGGGTTGGCGGGCCTGGGTGATCTCATCGCGGCCGTGGCCGGCGATCAACGACCGGAATTCCGTCTGGGCCGCGCGCTTGCACGGGGAGCGGACTTGACCACGGCCGTTCGGGAGCTCGGGGCTTACGTCGAAGGGATCGAGGTGGCGCACCACATGATCGAGCACGCGCGGCGCCTCGGGCTTCAGACCCCCATTTCCTCTACGTTCATGGGGGTCGTAGAAGGTCGCTTGCGTCCAGAAGATGCTATTCAAGCGTTGATGGAGAGACGAGTGGGTAAGGAATGACCGACGTTCGAAGTTTCGTCCTCTGGAGCTTTCCGACCCGCGTGGTGCTCGGTGAGGGTGCTGCTTCGCAGTGTGCAACCGAGGCGCTCCAGCTGGGCGCAAAACGAGTGCTGTTGATTTCCGATCGGGGCGTGGAGAGGGCTGGGCTACTCGATTCGATTCGCAGCGCGCTCGATGCGGCGGGACTAGCCCACGAATCCGTGCTCGACGTATCCTCAAACCCGCTCGAGTCCGAGGTGCTCGCTGCGGCGCAGGCCTTCGAGAAGTTTCGAGCCGACCTGGTGCTGGGGGTCGGTGGCGGAAGCGTGATGGACGTGGCCAAGCTGGTCCGGCTCGCGGCGACGCATCCGGCGCCGCTGGCTCAATACGACGACGCGCTTGGTGGAAGCGTCAGGATCGCAGGCCCTCTACCTCCGATGATCGCAATCCCCACGACCGCAGGGACGGGTAGCGAAGTCGGACGCAGCGGCGTGGTGACGATCGAGGCGACGAATCGCAAGACGGTGATCTTTTCGCCCTTGCTGCTCCCCGAAGTTGCGATTCTCGACCCCATCATGACGACAACGATGCCGCCGTTCATCACCGCAGCAACGGGAATGGATGCGCTCACGCACTGTATCGAAGCGTACTGCGCGATTGGAGATCATCCGATGGCGGACGCGATTGCTCTCGGAGGCGTTCGCCTTTGTAAAAAATCGCTCAAGGCGGCTACCAAGGACGGTTCCGATCTCGATGCGCGCGGCGACATGTTGAAGGCTGCCATGATGGGAGCCGTGGCTTTCCAAAAGGGCCTCGGGGCATGTCATTCCCTTGCACATCCTTTGTCGGCAGAATTCAAAATGCACCACGGGCTTGCAAATGCGCTTTGCCTGCCCGCAGTCCTAGATTTCAACCGAGTGGCCGTGCCCGAGCGAATTGCCGAGGTCGCGCGCCAACTGGGGGTACGCGGCGATGACGAAAGCACCCTCTCGTTCGAATGTGCGGGTGCGGTGCGAGCGCTTCGCAAGGCAATTGGACTGCCGTCGAATCTCCGGTCGCAAGGGATCACCGAAGAAGATCTGCCGCGGCTGGCGGCTTTGGCATTTGCAGACTCGTGTCACGAGCTGAACCCGCGCAAGTGCAGCGAGGAGGACATGCTCGCGCTATACAAGGCCAGCATGGACGATGGCTAAGCGCGTCAGGGGTAAGCTGGAGGCGATTTCGCACCTCTTGAAGGGTGTTTACCCCGCGCCGGATCAACTCGATACGGCGAAAGTCTTCTCGTGGTGGAACCGTTCCCTACCGCCGCGCATCGTCGAGCATGCGCGCCCGGTTCGCCTGTCTCGTGGGGTGTTGATCGTCCATGTGAGCTCGTCGGTCTGGGCCAACGAGCTGCACTATTTGGGCGACGATCTGCTGGCGCGGGTGCAAGCCGCCGCTCCCGGCAGCGGTATCCGGCGGATTCGCTTTCAAGTGGGCCCGCTTCCCGAGATCCCACCACACCGCAGGGAGCAGCCCCCTCCACCCGAGCCGGTGCGCTTGGCGTCGCTGCCGGAAGAGCTGGGCCGGGCATTGAGCCGCGTGCAGGACGACGAGCTGAGGAGGGCGATCACCGAGGCCGCAACGACAAGCTTGGCGAGAATGAGGAGCCGAGGAGGGAAGAGGGAGGAGTGAGGAGCGGGGATCGGGAGTTGGTTCGAGTGTCAGCGACCGTGCCTTGCTGCTCGGATCATGGCGTCGAGGATGGCGGGCCCTTGCGCGGATCCGAGTTGCTCGCAGACGTCGTGAGGTAGCGGCAGCGTTCGAGATTCGATCTCAGTTTCGGTCAGCAGTGTGAGGCTCACGCCGAGCTCCGAAGCAATCCGGACGATCAGAGCAAGGCCTGGGTCGGCGACCTCGCCATTTTCGAGGCGAGCGATCGTTCGCCGGGACACGCCGACACGCTCCGCGAGCTCGCGCTGACCCAGTCGGTCTCGCAGCTCACGCAGGGGGGGAAGGTTGGCTGAAATGACATCAATGACCGTCATAAACGGACACTATCGTCCTTGGAGGCGCGGAACAAGGACGCTAGTGTCGTGATAGGCCTTTGGCCAAATCAGAGACCAAGTCGCGCACGGCGGTGACCGCCGCCTCCGGGTTTGCGGCATCCTCGATCACGCGCACGACCGCGCTCCCAACGACGACGCCATCGACGTATGGCGCGACCGTCGCCACGTCGCCCCGGGTCTTGACGCCGAACCCAAGCGCCACGGGCCGGCCTACATCGCGTTGTAACTGCCCAGCCCGCTCGGCCGCGCTCTTCAAATCGGTGGCCTGGGAGCCGGTCACCCCTGTCATCGAAACGTAGTAGATGAACGAGGTCGCCACGGCGCCAGCTTGCGCCACCCGCTCGGGATTGCTGGTTGGCGCCACGAGCGGGACGAAGTCGAGTCCTTTGTCCACGGCGGGGAGACGCAGTCCGTCGCTTTCTTCGGGCGGAAGATCCACGATGAGAAACCCGTCTGCACCGCTTTGCGCCGCATCGTCCACGAGCTTCTTTTCCCCATATCCGAGCACGGGGTTGTAGTAACCGAACAACAGGATGGCCGTATCGGTGCGCCGCCGAATCGCCTGCACCGTATCGAGCACCTTGATCAGCGTCGTCCCGCCGCGCAGAGATCGTTCCGCTGCACGTTGAATGGCGGGACCATCCGCCGTCGGATCACTGAAAGGCACGCCGAGCTCGATCACGTCCGCCCCGGCCTCCGCGGCGGCCACGACGAGCTTCTCGGTGGTCTTCAAATCCGGATCACCTGCGCACAGATAGATCACGAGGGCGGCACGATTTTCAGCTCGCGCCTTGGCGAATGCATCAGCGATCCGGCCCACGTCGCTCAGCCCTTTCCTCGAGCTTTTGAAGAACGGTTTCTAGATCTTTGTCTCCGCGGCCGGACAAGGACACTAGAATGTCAGCGTCGGCGCCGAGCTCCCGAGCGAGCACGGGAAGATAGGCGAACGCATGGCTCGTCTCGAGCGCTGGGATGATCCCCTCTGTCCGGCAAAGCTGCATGAAGGCGTCGAGCGCGGCATCATCCGTGACCGCCACGTACTTCGCGCGACCGGTGTCCTTCAACCAGGCGTGCTCTGGCCCGACGCCTGGATAATCGAGCCCGGCACTGATGGAATGCGCCTCGAGAATCTGACCGTCCGGGGTCTGCAAGACATAGCTCTTCGCTCCATGCAAGACTCCCACCGCACCCGCATTGAGGGGGGCCGCATGACGTCCCGTTTCGATTCCCTCCCCCGCCGCCTCGACACCGATCAAACGAACCGACGCATCCTCGAGAAAACCGGCAAAGATTCCGATCGCATTCGAGCCTCCGCCGACGCAGGCAACGACCGCATCAGGCAGTCTGCCCGCCTGCGCGAGCATCTGCGCCCGCGCTTCGCGTCCGATGACTGCCTGAAAGTCACGTACGATCATCGGATACGGGTGGGGGCCGGCCACCGAGCCGACGCAGTAGTGGGTCGTCCGCACGTTGGTGACCCAGTCCCGCAGCGCTTCGTTCATCGCGTCCTTCAGCGTCGCAGACCCCGCCGAGACCGAGTGCACCCCCGCCCCAAGCAACTCCATGCGCCGAACGTTGGGAGCTTGGCGGCGCACGTCCTCGGCGCCCATGTAGACCTCACAGGGCAGGCCCATGAGCGCACAAGCTGTGGCGGTGGCGACCCCGTGTTGACCGGCCCCCGTTTCCGCGATGATCCGGGTCTTGCCCATGCGCTTGGCGAGCAAGACCTGTCCGATGGTGTTGTTCACCTTGTGAGCCCCGGTGTGACAGAGGTCCTCCCGCTTCAACCAGATGCGACAGCCGATTTGCGCGCTCAGGCGCGATGCGAAATAGACGGGCGTTTCCCGGCCCACGTAGTGATGCAGCAACGAGTCTAGCTCGGCTTGGAAAGCTGGATCGGCCTGTGATTCCCGATAAGCCCGCGTGAGCTCGTCGAGGGCGGGCATGAGCGTCTCGGCCACGTAGCGACCGCCGTAAGGGCCGTAACGCCCGGAAGCAGGTTCGGGGGCTTGCATGAGGCGCGGAACGTAGCGCATAGGAGACTGACGTGCATGCATAGGACCGACGTGACCAGGACGACCCCGCCACCTTTCGATCGGAAGGTCTACGAGCGGACGCTGGAGCGCATCTCGTTTTTGCGCCCTTGGTTTCAGCCGACGATAGAAGGGGTTGAAAACATCCCTGCAGAACGGGGCGCGCTCATCGTGACCAACCACGGCCACTTTGGACTCGATCTTCCCGTCTTGCTTTCCCTCGTACTGGAAGCGACCGGGCGACCCGTCCGGTCGCTCGGGGACCGAATCGTCTTCGCGACTCCCATCGCCAGGGATCTGGCGCACGAGCTCGGCGCCGTGGAGGGCGAGCCGGACGCCGCCGTCGAGCTGCTGAAAGACGACCAACTGGTACTGGTGTATCCGGGGGGAGCCCGAGAGGCGCTTGGCGAGCCCGAGGCCGCATACCGCTTGCAGTGGCAGCACAGCCGCGGCTTCGTTCGCACGGCCCTGCGCGCGCAAAAACCAATCATCCCGGTGGCGGGCCTCGGAAACGAGGAGCTGTACGTTCAAATCGTTTCCCAGGAACGAATGCGCCAAAGCGGGGTCGGGCGGCTCATCGCCAAATTTTGGGGCGAGAAATACGTCACACCGCTCTACCTCGGCATTGGACTGCTGCCCTTCCCGACGGAGCTCCATTATATCGTCGGCAAACCCATCGAGTTGCCGTACGGCCCTGAGGCGGCAGACGACGAAGAGATCGTCTGCGCCCTGCACCGGAAGGTGACCGAAACGGCGCAGGCGCTCATCGACCACGGGCTGGCCAAGCGGAGGAGCACGGACTCTGAGGCTGGCGCGGGCTCTGACGCTGTTGTGTTATAGTCCTTCACCGTGGGATCCCTGAATACGAAGCTCTATCGGCGCACGTTCACCAAGATCGGTGTTCTCACGGGGGCGAGCGTCATCGTTTTGCCTTCGTGCAGCAGTGCTACATCTGCACCCGGCGGATCGGCCCCGTTGACCGCCGACGAGCGTGAGCTGATGGAGCGCTTTGCGGAAGCCTATCTGCCCACCGAGGGGACTTCGCTCAAACCCCGATCCGAGGTGCCGGTCGTCGACCACATCGAGCACGCATTCGGACTCATGGACGAACCCACGCTCGAGCAAGTGCGCATCGGGCTCAAGCTATTCAACTACGGCTCCGTGTTGATCGGGCTTCACTTCT
This sequence comes from uncultured delta proteobacterium, assembly GCA_963817725.1. Taxonomy (GTDB): domain Bacteria; phylum Myxococcota_A; class Polyangia; order Polyangiales; family Houyiibacteriaceae; genus SG8-38. The sequence continues at coordinate 455,829 of CAWFPD010000006.1, read as the reverse complement.
CCCGCTTCGTCGCGCTCACGGTGGAGCAGCGGCTCGACTACATTCGGCGCTGGGAAAATGGAATCGCCATGCAGCGTGGGATCGTCGGTGTGCTCAAGAAGCTGATCTGCTTGGGGTACTGGCAGGACATCGAGGCGGGCCGCGCGATCGGATATCAGGGTCCCGTTTCCGTGGCCGCCGGAATCGCGAGCCTTGGAAATGCGCCAGTGCCAAGAAGCCCGAGCTGAGGAACCGATGTCAGACGAACCGATCGCACAGGTCCCAGCCATGCCCGTCTTGAGGGTGATGCAGCCGCGTGACATTCCCGCTTCGGGCCTCCAACTGGAAGCCGATGTCGTGATCATCGGCTCCGGCGCCGCCGGCGCGGTGACCGCCTACGAGATGGCACGGTCCGGTGCGAAGGTCGTGGTCCTCGAGGCCGGGCCTTACATCCCTTCGAGCGAGTTCCGGGAGCACGCTCCGACGGCACTCGAAACCTTGTACGAAGACCATGGAAATCAGGTGAATACCACCGGGGACCTGGCGATCCTGCAGGGCAAGTGCATCGGTGGCTCGACCGTCGTCAATGCGGCGGTGTGTTTCCGGGCACCCGACCAGGTGCTTCGCAACTGGGCCGAGGAACATGGGCTGGACAACCTTTCCTCGGAATCCTTGGCGCCCTACTTCGAGCGCGTGGAGCGAAACCTCTCCATTCACCCGAACGGACCCCAGGAGGTGAACCACAACGGCCGGCTCTTGATCGAGGGCGCCCAGAAGCTTGGGATCCCTGCCGGCCCGACGCCTCGCAACGTCAAGAGCTGCGCGCTCACCGGCCATTGCATTTCGGGATGCAAGACCGACCGTAAGCAGTCGATGTTGGTGACGTACCTTCCTTGGGCAAGCGAGCTCGGTGCGACGATCCTGAGCAGCACCCGGGCTGAAACGTTCGAGGTCGACAACCGGCGAATTACCGCCGTGAACGCGGTGGCAGTCGAGCACGGTGGCGAGGCGAAGCCCGTCCGCGTCAAAGGCGGGCTCGTCGTCGTCGCCGCGGGCGCCGTGCAGACACCCCTTCTGTTTCAAAGAAACAAGATCGGCAACAGCAGCGGCCAGATAGGCTCGAACTTCGCCTGCCACCCTTCCCTGGCGGTGTTCGGCGAACACGAAAAAGACGTCTACGCATGGGTCGGCGCCACGATCAGCGCGCATGCCGGCGACATCGAGAATCCGCTCAAGGGTGGGTATCTTCTCGAAGCCGGCATGGTCGGACCGGTGGTCACGAGCACCTGGGTCGATGGAGGGATCGGACGCGACTTCGTCGACTTCATGCAGCGCAGCAAGAAGTTTCAGGCAGCGGTGACCCTAATCCACGATCACAACGTCGGCCGGGTTTATCTCGATGGCGACCGCAAGCAAATCGAATACGACATCGACGACCGCGATTTCGAATCCGTGCGCGAAGCCCTGAGAGGGGCGGCGCAAATGTATTTTGCGGCGGGTGCCCGCCGGGTCTATCTGCCGACCACGCGACGGACCACCATCGAGCGGGCGGACGACGTGGACTCGGTGATCAATGGCCTTCAAAACGGAAAGCACATGTACCGCCTCACCTCATACCATCCGCAGGGAACGATGCGTATGGGCGCAGACGCTGCCAAGAGCGTGGTTGGGCCCGACGGCCGCTGTCACGACCTCGACAACGTGTACGTGCCGGATGCCAGCCTCTTCCCCTCCTCGCTGTTGGTGAATCCCCAGCTCACCGTCTATGGGATGGCGAGCTACATCTCGGATCGGATCCTCGCGCGGGCCTAGCTTCAGACGGAAGCGAGCATGTTCATTGTGCCGGGGGCACTGGCATTCTGCTGAAGCACCAAAAGCCGCCATCGGCCTTGGCCAGATGCCATCCCTCTTCACCGAGCCCGGTGAATTGCTCGGTCATGGCCTCGGCGGCCTTTTTGCTCGGACGCTCGCTCTGGTGGACGCATTTGTATTCCCACTGATGCGCCCCGCCCCAGCCACGGTGTGGGTGACCGCAGTGCGGGCAGTTCTTCGCCTGGCCGCAAGTCTGACAAGTAGCCGGTTTCGTTTCCGACTGTTGAGAGCGCGCTGGTGTATCAGCGAGCACAAACCACATGACGATCGCGGTCAGGACAGAAGCAAAAAGTGCCAGACGCATGGTTCCCTCCTCCAGGTCGAGCGTTCGAGACTAACACGAATGATTAACGACTTCTAAAACCGGTCTGTTCCCACAGAAGAGGGGTTAATTTTTGGCGGCGGCAATGAAAGCATGAACGAGTGACAGATCTTTCCGCCCCGGGGATTTCTCGACGCCGGAAGCCACGTCGACGCGATGCGGCTGTACGGTCCGAACGGCCTGGGCCACGTTTTGCGGACGTAGACCTCCGGCGAGGGTGAGCTTGCGCTCCTTGGCGACCTCTGCGGCGATGTCCCAATCGAACGTACGGCCGGTACCTCCGGGCAGCCCGGGGACGCTGGCATCGAGCAGAAGATGCTCACCCGGGTAGGCTCGGGACAGCTCCACCACCGAGCGGTCTTGGACGCCGAGAGCCTTGTAGGCGTACGGAAGGAGGGCGGCGACGAGCTGGGGGGGCTCGCTCCCGTGCAGCTGGGCCCATCGAATGCCTGTTTGCTCGAGAATCTCGCGAATCTGCTCGAGGGTGAAATCAACGAATACCCCGACCGTTTCGGCGCGGTCTCCGACGGCCTGCGCAATGACGCGCGCGGTCGCGACCTCGACGCAGCGCGGCGAGCCTGACCAGAAGTTGAGGCCGATCGCATCGGCGCCCGCCTCCACGCACTGCACCGCGTCCTCAACCGTCGTCAGGCCGCAGATCTTGACCTCGACCATGTCCCGAAGATGGGGCGCCGAGGCCTTGGCGTCCAACCCGCTTGCAGATCCACAACTGCGGCTATAGAACCCCTGGCAATTTCCTGCCGGAGACGGGCGCCCGTACGTCTGCGGGACTAGAATCGACAATAGAGCATGAAAATCTCTGCCGCCGCACGCGTCCAGCCGAGTCCGCGTGAAACCTTAGAATCTGTCGTCATTCGCTTTGCCGGCGACTCGGGCGACGGGATGCAACTGACGGGTAGCCAATTCACTACGGCCACCGCCGACGCGGGGAACGACCTGGCCACGTTTCCAGATTTTCCAGCTGAGATTCGCGCCCCGGCAGGCACGACCTATGGAGTCTCGGGGTATCAGATCCACTTTGCGTCGCACGACGTCCAAACGCCCGGTGACGAGCCGGACGTATTGGTCGCGATGAATCCCGCAGCCTTGAAGGTGAATGCGGAGGCGCTCAAGCCAGGCGGCTTGTTGGTAATCAACACCGGCGCATTCACGTCGAACAATCTGAAGAAGGCCGGGTACGAGAAAAATCCGCTCGAGGACGGTTCACTCGACCGCTTTCGCGTCCTGGCGCTCGACGTGACCAAGATGACCCTCGAATCGGTGAAGGACGTCGGGCTTGGAGCGAAGGACGCCAACCGCTGCAAGAACATGTGGACGCTGGGCCTCATGTATTGGCTGTTCGGGCGCGAGCGGGACCAGACCGTCGCCTGGTTGAGGAAGAAGTTCGAAAAGCGTCCGGACCTCGCCGAGGCCAACGTCGCTGCACTCAACGCCGGACACGTTTACGGCGAGAATGCAGAGATGCCGCACGGGATCCACGCATACCAGGTGCCGGCAGCCAAGCTGACTCCAGGAGTCTACCGCAACATCAGCGGGAACGAGGCCACGGCATGGGGCCTGGTGACCGGCGCACAGCTTGCCGGCCTCGACATGGTGTACGGTTCATACCCGATCACACCGGCCTCGAATCTCTTGCATCACTTGGCGCGTCTGAAGCACTTCGGCGTGACCACGTTTCAAGCAGAAGACGAAATCGCGGCGGTGACTGCCGCCATCGGAGCGAGCTTCGGCGGCGCCATCGGCGTGACGGGGACGTCGGGGCCTGGCGTTGCATTGAAGTCCGAGGCCATCGGACTCGCCGTGGCCGTGGAGCTCCCCTTGGTGATCGTGGATGTCCAGCGAGGCGGTCCTTCGACGGGGCTCCCGACCAAGACCGAGCAATCCGATCTGTTTCAGGCGGTGTGGGGTCGCAATGGAGACGCTCCCCTGGCGGTGCTGGCTGCCGCGACACCCGGAGACTGCTTCTACATGGCGATCGAGGCCGTGCGCATCGCGGTGAAGTACATGACCCCCGTCATGTTGCTCACCGACGGCTACTTGGCCAACGGCGCCGAGCCGTGGCTGCTGCCCGACCTCGACGCGCTCGAGCCATTCCCGGTGAATCACCTCGACGACCCGGAGGGCTTCCATCCCTTCCTACGGGACGGGAACACGCTGGCGCGGGTCTGGGCCGTGCCAGGGACCCCTGGGTTGGAGCATCGCATCGGTGGGCTCGAAAAACATCGAGACACGGGCCACATTTCCTATGATCCCTACAACCACCATATGATGACTCACATTCGCGAGCGAAAGATCGCCGGCATCGCCGGAGATCTCGAGCGCGCCAAAGTCGATCAAGGTGAGGATCACGGCGACATGCTCGTCGTTGGATGGGGCTCCACCTACGGCTCGATCAGCCAAGCTGTCCGATTGCTTCGGAACAAGGGTCACAAGGCGTCTCATCTTCATCTTCGCAACATCTGGCCGCTACCCCGCGGTCTCGGCGAGCTGCTTCGGTCGTTCCGCAGCGTGCTCGTTCCCGAGATCAACAATGGGCAGCTGGTCAAGCTTTTGCGTGCCGAGTACCTCGTCGACGCCGAAAGCCTCACCCGCGTCACCGGGCAGCCCTTCCGAATCGCGGCACTCGTGGCAGCAGTCGAGGAGCGGCTGCAACGGAGCGACTAATGAGCCCAAATCAACCAAAGACGGAATACAACCGCAAGGACTTCGCCTCCGACCAGGAAGTTCGGTGGTGCCCGGGATGCGGTGACTACGCGATTCTCGCCGCGGTGCAGCGGACACTGCCGAGCCTCGGCGCCACCCCTGAAAACACGGTGTTCATCTCGGGCATCGGCTGCTCTAGCCGGTTCCCGTACTACATGAACACTTATGGATTTCATACGATCCACGGACGCGCGCCTGCAGTGGCAACGGGACTCAAGCTCGCCAACCCCGACCTCGACGTCTGGGTCATCACCGGCGACGGCGACGGCTTGAGCATCGGCGGCAATCACCTTCTCCACGTGCTTCGAAGAAACGTCGACCTGCAGATCATGCTGTTCAACAACCAGATCTACGGTCTGACCAAGGGGCAGTACTCGCCTACGTCGCGGGTGGGCAAGGTCACGCCATCGAGCCCCCTGGGTTCGATCGATCAACCCGTCGTGCCGGCGCGATTCGCCCTGGGCGCAGGAGCCAAATTCGTCGCTCGCGCCTTCGATACGTCGAAGCAACTCGCAGACACGCTGACGGCAGCCAAGCAGCACAAAGGTGCCGCTTTCGTCGAAATCCTTCAAAATTGCCCTGTGTTCAACGACGGGGTCTTCGACCTGATCACCGACCGCAAGACGGGTCCAGCGCATCAGCTCTGGCTCGAGCACGGGCGGCCGATGACGTTTCAAGGCGGCGAACGGGGTTTGCGGCTCAATCCGACCACGCTAGGACTCGAGATAGTCACGTTAGGACAAGACGGCGTGACGGAGCAGGACCTCGTCGTGCACGATGAGACCAATCTCGCTCTGGCCTGGATGTTGACCGAGCTTCCCGACGTAGTGGCGCTCGGAGTGCTCCATCGCCAGCCGGGTCCTGTGTACAACGACGACGCGGCGGCTCAGCGCGAGGTCGCCAAGAAGCGTTTCGGCAAACCGGACCTACACGCTCTTCTTAGACAGGGGCATACCTGGACGGTTTCCTGATTTCGTCCCAGGCGCTACGGGAAGGGTGAGAACGATTCGCAGCCCGTGAGGCTCGCGGACGGCTGCAGTGACATGACCCCTGAAGCGAGACGCGAGGTCGGCTAGCTTCGTGAGTGCAAGCCCGGCGCTGGGTCGGCGATCGATCTTGGCAAATGGCGCGAAGAGCACGCGAAGCTCCCGGTCGGTGGGGCTCGGTCCGTCGTCTTCGAGCGTCAGAGCGACAGCCGCGCCAACCGCGCGCGTTGCGACGCGGATCGACGTCACGGCCCTGCTCTGCGCCATGAAGCGCGCCACGCACCCGAACGCGTCCTGCGCAAACCAAATGTCGAGCTCGACGGGCGGATCCTCGCCGCTCAAATCGAGATCGAGCGGCGCGCTGATCCCCGTCATGGCATTCGTCACTAGATCATTGAGTGAAAGCGTGCGAGCCCTCAGGCTTTCCTGACCGGCAAGAATGGCGAGGTTGCGCATCAGCTCCCGCCCCTCCTCTGCTGCGTCTCTGACTTCGCCGACATACTTTTCGACCCCCGCTGCGTTCGACGAATTCTTCTTCGCGAGGTGGGCATTGCCGATGATGACACCGAGTATGTTGTTGACCTCATGGACGATGCCGGCAGCGAGATCGCGTGCGGCCTGCATTCCTTCCGGATGAAGGATGCCTTTTTCATTGGGTGGTGATTTGCTCGCGCCCATGACCACTACACCTCGAGCAACTTCTCCACGGCGCGGATGACGCGCGGCGCTTGAATCGGTTTTTCGATGTATGCATTCGCGCCGAGCGCCATCGCGCGATCCCGATCATTGGGTGCGCTCTCGGTCGTGATGATTACGATGGGAGTCTTTTCGTGGCGGGGGTCTCCGCGAACGTGCCGGATGAGCTTCAGGCCGTCCATGACGGGCATGTTGAGGTCGGTGACGACCAAATCGAACTGTTGCGTCGCCAAAGCGCGAATACCTGTCAGCCCGTTTTCCGCCTCGACGACCTCCATGCCCGGGATTCGAACGAGGGACTCCGCCAGCATCTTTCGCATGGTCTGGGAGTCCTCTACGACGAGGCAGCGATAGGCACGCATCATCCTATACACCATCGTACGATAGGAACCGACCCGCTCAAAGTTCGAGCCTCACAGTCCCCCCGGTCGGGCAAGCTCTGCCAGCATGTCCCCAAGAGCCCAGATCCCCAGTGATTGGTGTCGCACTCCTGAACGGCGGGCAGCCAGGGGCATGCCGGAAACGACAGCTGTCTCTGGTGCTTCAATCAAGACGATTCCGCCTCGTTTCGAGATCTCCCTCACCCCTTCAGCCCCATCATCACCCATGCCGGTGAGCACCACGGCGATGGCCTTGTGTCCGAGCACACGCGCCGCCGACTGGAACAACCGATTGACCGAGGGGACGTAACGAGCTCCCGAATCGGGATCGACCACCCGGAGCGCAGGTCCTCGATCGGAGGGCACGATCTCGATGCATCGACCTCCCGGGCACACGTACGCATGCCCACGTGCGAGGCGCTCGTACTGCTTGGCTTCCGACACGCGAATCACCCCGGTCCGATCGAGCCGGTCGGCAAAAGTGCATGTGAAGCGTGGTGGCATGTGTTGAGCGACGACGACGGCCGCGTCGATGTCCTCGTGCAGATGGCGGAACAAGGTCACCAGCGCCTTGGGGCCCCCCGTAGAGGCCCCGATGACGACGACCTTCGTGGGCACACGCTTCATCACGGCGGGCTCCCGCGGCCGCAAGCGGATCTCCCGAGGATCGAGGCCTAGGTCTAGCTCGCCGAGCGTTGCCTTTCTGAGGGCCAAAGGCGAAAGCTGTCGCACTACGCGAACCTTTTCGATTAGTTGTTGCCTCAGGTTTTCGAGTGGCGCCAAGTCGTCCCGTGGCTTTTCGAGAAAGTCGATCGCGCCGAGCTCGAGTGCGCGGAAGATGTTTTCTTTCGCCGAGCGTCCCGACACTACGACGACCGGCAGTGGGTGGCGGTCCATGAGCAGCTGCAGGAACTCGAATCCGTCCAGTCGCGGCATCTCCAGGTCGAGGGTGATGAAATCCGGGGGATCCGCCTCGACCAGCCGCAGGGCATCCGCCCCGTCGCTGGCTTGCGCAACGTGCGTGACGCCTGGAATCTCGCTCAGGATGGCGGCGATCGTACGCCGGTTGAGCGAAGAGTCGTCCACCACCAATCCACGAAGATTACGCATCAGAATCCTCGGGGCGGCAGCTCGGTATATGGGATCGGCCGGCGATAGGCGATGTCAGTCGTCAGCTGCGCGATCTCGAACGCAGTGCTCGAGTGAAGCAGCGATTCGCTGTGGCCCAACAGCAAGAAGCCACCCCGATGCAATCGCTGATAGATCGTGTCGAGCACTTTCCTTCTCGAAGCATCATCGAAGTAGATCAGCACGTTTCGACAGAACGTGACGTCGACACGGCCCACGATCGCTGCGCGTCGCTGATTCATCAGATTGAGGTGACCGAAATGACACATCGATCGGATGCGCGGATGCACTTGCTTGCCCTCGTCGGTCTCTATGAAGTAACGCTCGTAGTCCGCGATCATGGCGCGAAAGCTGGCACCCCCGTAGGTGGCGCCCCGCGCCTTGCGAAGCACCCTCCTCGAGATGTCGTTTCCAAAAACGCGCACGTCCCATCCTTCGAAGAGGCCGGTCGAATCGATGAGCATGGCAACGGAATAGACCTCTTCTCCGCTCGAGCATCCGGCGCTCCAAACGTCCAAACGCTTCGCCCCCCTGGAAAGAGCTCGTGCGCGAACGACAGGCAGAATCTCATCGGTGAAGGCTCGGAGCTGATATGCCTCACGGAAGAAGTAGGTTTCGTTGGTCGTCAAAACCTCTGCAGCCGCCTCGAGCTCCGGCTCCGACCGAGGGTGATACTGCAAGTATCGGTAGTACTCCGCAAAGTCGGCGATTCCGAGGTCTCGGAGGCGCTCCCGCAAACGGCGCTCGACGATGTAGGCCGAATCGTCGGCGAAGTAGATCCCGCAGAACTGGTTCACCAGATCACGAATCAGCCTGAAATCCCTCAGGCTGAGGCTGGGCCCGATGTCGTGCAGCAGGGTCAAGCTATTCTCCGTATCGGAGGCCGCTTTCGATTGCGTGCCGCACCATCGAGTCCGCCTCGTCGCTGAGCGCTCCTGTCAGAAGCTGGCGTGCATGCTTCGTATCGAGCTCGGTCAACAACTTGATGGCCAGCATTCGGACGTTCCACGCGGGATGCTGCAGACCCGTTTCCAGCAGCCGTTCAGCATCGGATTCTGGCAGGGTGCGGGCGGCACGAAGCCCAGCCTGAAAGACCTCGAGGTCCGGATGGGTGAGCGCTTGCTGTACGGCCTCGGGCACAGCCGAGTCGCCGAGCCATGTCAACGCATCGAGCGCGGCCGCAATGACCACGGGCTGTTCATCGTCCAGAAGGCCGCGAATTTGCGCGGTGGCATTGGACGCATGCCGGCGTCCGAGCGCGAGCGCGGCCTCGGCGCGAATTGCAGGAAACGGCGATTCGAGCGCGGTTCGGAGAGGCCCATTGGCCTCGCTCGTCGCCATTTGGCCGAGCGTTCGCACCGCGGCGATCTGTACGTCGACGTCCTCATCCGCCACGGCATAGCCGATGAGCTCGGCTACATCCGTAGCGTTTGCCATTGCCAGCGCTTGGACCGCCGCCCGGCGGGTGCGTGGATTGCCGCTGTGGAGGCCGCGCTTGAGCACTTCAACCGCCCCGTTCGAATCCAGCCGGGAAAGGACTTGGGCGATTTCCGCTCCTCCAGGCCCGTCCAGGTCGGCTTGCCAGAGAGCTGTCTCGACCTCACCGGGTATGCGTTTCGCGAGCGCCTCCAGCCCTCGGGTCGCTGCCGCGCGCACCACATGTGAGGGGCTGCTCAAACACTCGACCAGCGCACGGCAATCACGCTGGTCGCCCCACCAACGAAGGCTCTCCGCAGCGGCCGCGCGAACGGCGTCGGTTGCGTCGCCGAGGTCCCGTTCGATGATGCTTCGAATACGGTCACGCGTGGCTTCTGGTACCTCGTCGAGGTGTTGGTAGCTCATCTCGGAAGCCAGCTCGAGCGCAATGGCCCAGACGCGCGGCTCGCTACGGCGTTGCATCAAGAGCGGTTCGATCAGTGTGGGGCCCCAGGCTTGCAGGGCTTCGACCGTATCCGCGCCGGCCACGTCGTCGGCTACGGCCTGAAGGACGGCTTCGAGGGAGCTGTCATCTCTGCACAACACCGCCAAATGTGCGGCTCCTTGCCGGGTTGGGGTGTCACCATGGAGCAGGGCTTCATAGAGCGTCTGGCGAAAGGACTCGTTCGAGGCGCTGAGGCGATCGATGAGCGCCAGACGCTGCGCCTCGGCCTCCTTCACGAGCTGAGCGATGGCCCGAAGCGCGGCCGAAGAGGTTTGGGGCGATACATCGGTGGCGAGCTCGAGTAGAAACTCGAGCGCTTGCGGATCGCCCGTTCTGCCCAGCAGCTCGGCGGAGATGCGGCGAACGAGCGCATCCTCGATGGCCGGGCCGAGCTCTGCCCAGGTCACGCGTGTCCCCAACCGGGTCAATCCCTCGACGATTGCGATACGAAGAAAAAGATCGGGCGTCGACAGCTTCTCCAGGAGTAGCGACTCCGCCCGGACCCCGCCGATGCAGACCAGAGCCTCCACGGCTGCTGCTGCGGCATTGGTATCGGGACCATGCAGCAATGCCTGCAAATTCTCGATCATCCGAGGATCCCTCGTCTTGCCCATGGCCTCCCCGAGAAATTTTCGGGCTGTCGGCTGCGCTTGCTGGCACGCTTCGGCGAACTTGTCGGCCTTGCCCTGCGCAACCATACCCAACACCTCGATCGCCGCGTTTCGCAAGCCGATGTTATTGGTGGTGACTATGCGAAGAAGCAATTCGTCGATGAGCTGGTCCTTGTCGCGTGTTTGCGCAGCCAGCGAAATTGCCTCTCGCCTGACTCGCCAATCGGAGTCGGACAACGCATCCAGAATCTGCGACATGGGCGTCCCTCGAGGACGCAGGCTCATTTGGTGAACCGCCTGCCGGCGCACATCGGGATCGGCGGACTGGAACGCTGCCTCCAACCGATCGCGGCTCATGGCGCCTCCAAGGGCAAGAGGGATGCCGCTTCACGAGGGACATCGACGGCGGGCTCGGCAAGCCGGTCGGTGTCGAGAAGGAAAACCAGACGGTCATCGTGCCGATAGGCCGTGGTAATACCGTGTTGGCGATGTCGGTCATCCAACACGGGCACGGCTCGAAGCGGATTTTCAGCTGAAGAGAACACATCGAGGACAGCATCGACGACGATTCCGACCAATCCTGCCGATGCTTCGAGGATCACCCATTTGGTGCGTCGGCTTGGTTCTTGGAAAGGAAGTCCGAAGGATGCCCTCAAATCCACCACCGGCACCACCTGATCGCGATACTCGGCAACGCCGAGAACGAATTCGCGCCTTCGAGGGAGGTCGATGACGGGCAGCGGGCGTATGATTTCCCGGATCCTCGACACTTCCACGGCATAGGAGACGGAGCCGACCTCGACTCGAACGAGGTCCTTGGCGAGCGTCGCCGAATATGCCCTTCCTCCTCTCACTGGAATCTCCCCAAGAGTGCGATTGGGTCGATCAGGATCAACATGTCCCCCGGATGCGGGGTCGCGGGCGAGGCGACACGCCCGACGCCTAGGACGTAGTCGGAAAGCTCAGTTCCCATGGCGCTCGCGTATTCGATCTGGCTCGGCTCCAATCGATACACCTGGATCACCTGGTCGACGGCGACGCCGATCAGCTCCTCGCCTGCGTCGACCAGCAACACGCGCCCGCACGGAGTCCTCTGTACGATATGAAGATTCAAGAGCCCCGGAAGATCGACGGTGGTGATGATCTGGCCCCGAACCGTGATGACTCCAAGAACCGGCGTGGGCGCCCTCGGAACCTCGGTCAACGGGGGTGGAACGAGGATCTCTCGTACCGATGCCAAGGGGAATCCATACAGCTCGTCGCCGGAAGCCACCGCCAACACGGCCACGGCACCTGTCTTGTTGTCCGGATCCGGCGCAAGCGTCGCCTTCTGCGCAGCCGAGCTCATAGTTGCGTCTCCATGGGCCGGACGACGTTCGGTTCGTCGAAGTACTCGCTGAAGAGCGCCGGCGCATCGAGAACCAACGCGACCTTTTGGTCTCCCAGGTCGGTAGCGCCCGCAAAACCACGGACCGACGACAAGCTCCTGCCGAGGGACTTGATGATGACGTCCTCTTGACCTACCAGCTCATCGACGACGAAGCCCAGCTCGCGGTTGCCCATCGAGCCCACCACGATGAATCCCCCCTCGCGCTGGCTCGTGTGGCGAAATCCAAAGAGACGCGCGAGATCGCAAATGGCGAGAGTTTGTCCGCGAAGGGTGATCACCTCTCGGCCCTGAATCGTGCGAACGTCTCGAGCTCGGTATGAAATGGCCTCCCGCACGGCGGTGATCGGGAGAGCGAAGGTACGCGATGCAATGGTGACGATGAGCGCACGAATGATGGCAAGCGTGATTGGCAACGTGATGGTGATCTTGGTTCCAGTTCCGACCTCACTGGCGATGGAGATCATGCCGCCCATGCCCAGAATGTTGGTTTTGACCACGTCCATGCCGACGCCCCGACCAGACATGCCGGTAATCTCGGAGCTCGTGCTGAGACCAGGCAAGAACACCAGGTTCAACATTTCCTGACGGGAGAGGTCGCGTCCTGCCTCCGCGTTGAGCAGTCCGCGCGCGACTGCGGTGTCGCACACCTCCTGTGGATTCATGCCGCTGCCGTCGTCCTCCACTTCGATCACCACGTTGCTGCCCTTGTGATACGCATTGATCGCAAGCGTGCCTTCCACAGCCTTGTGAGCCTGCGCCCGCTCGCGCGCCGGTTCGATACCGTGATCAATCGCGTTTCGGGTGAGGTGCATGAGCGGGTCCGTCAGCTCTTCGACGATCAGCTTGTCGACCTCGGTGTTGGCCCCCGTCACCACGAGGCGAACCTGCTTTTCCTGCTCTCGGGCAGCCTGGCGCACGATACGGGCGAGCTTTCCGAACACCTGTCCCAGCGGGACCATGCGTACGTCGAGAATCCCGGTACGTAGCTCCGACAGCTGTCGCTCGAAGGCGCGGCCGATCCGATCCAGATCGGTGACCGATTGCCGGTACCCGGATTCGCCTTTGAAATGGTCGACTATCCGGCTGACGGCGCTCCGCACCAGCGCGAGCTCGCCTACCACGTTCATCAAATGGTCGAGCTTTCGGATATCGACGCGAACCGAGTCGGCGATGGACCGAGCGGATGCATGAATGGGCTCTTCCTCGGACCGAGGGGCCATGCTCGAGGCAGCAGCAGGGATCGACGTGCGGCGAGGCGGAAGCGTGGGCAGATGTGTTCGCTCCTCGATCCGCTCGATCTTCCCGTATCGGCGCTCGAAATGGGCTCGCAGCTCTTGCTCGGATACTCGGCTGGCAAGCAAGACGACCAGCTCGATCATGTCCTCGTTGCTGCCCTCCATACTCGGCAAGTAGGTGATGATCTCGGCGTCGTCCCGTGCCACCTCTCGCAGCGCTTCAATCGAATCGTCGATGGCGGTCAGGTTGAACGACGCACGCAAACGGAAGAGTTGCAAGCCCTCACGGATGCAGGCTCGTAGTCGATGCTCTTCGTACTCGGTGAGAACGGACAGCACTGCTGTGTCGATCGCGTACTTGTCCAGGGGATCACCCTGCTCTTCGTTCAGCACCGCCCCGATGGCGCGCACTGCCGCCACGTATTCCACGACGCCGGCTTCTTCGTCCGCCGATTGCGGATCCTCCAGCGTCAAGAGATGTTGAAATCGCTCCACCGAGTCGAACAGCAGATCGAGCAGATTCCCGGTCATTCCGGTTCGACCGAGCCGAAGGTCGTCCAAGAGATCCTCGAGCGCATGCGCGACCGCACCTACGTGCTTGTAACCGAACATCCCTGCAATGCCCTTGAGGGTATGAACACTGCGAAAGATCTCGTTGATCAAGCCCGGCTCCGCACGCTCGTTGCGGTGGTGCGACTCATCGAGCAACAGCAAGTCCCGCGACAAGGCTTCGACGAGCTCTTGAGCCTCGGCCAAGAACTCTTGCTGGACGTTGTCTCGCGGGTCACTCATCCGGATACCTCGCCGACTGAACCACTCAGCAAACCGCGGATCAGCGACCGAAGCTCATCGGCCTCGAACGGTTTCTTCAGAAAAGCGTCTGCACCGAGATCGGTGCCGCGCTTGGAATCGGCGCTACCCAGCTGGGTACTGATCAGAACCTTGCGCGCGGCTTGCTGTCTCGGGCTCTTCTGCATGAAACCGAGGAGCTCCAAGCCGTTGATATCGGGCATGTTGACGTCGACGATGACGATGTCGAACGCGTTCGAAGCGAGAAGCCGCAGCGCTTCGAAGCCTGTTTCGGCTTCTTGCACCCGGGCGAAGCCCGCATCCTCGAGCGAGGCGCGGACAAATGCGCGCACAGCGCTGCTGTCGTCTACGATGAGAGCGTGATAAGCCACTCGGTTCCCCCGCTCACATGGTAACAAGCGAAGGCGGAGGCGCCCGCCCCTATTCGCGCCAGAAAGAACGCGATTTGGGGTCTTCGACGGCGCAGGATGAACAGGCGCACAGCCTTCGAAGGTAGCGATAGCTGTAGATTCCAGTCTGATGACCGTCCGCCCACACCAAGCGAAGCGCGTAGTTACCGACCTGCTGGATGTCCGTCAGCTCGAGATTGCCACCTTCGACGTATCGAATTGGACCTTCGTGACCTTGGCAGGAGGCGCAAGGACAGAACCCGCGCAAGAGCTCGTGCGGGTAGACACCGAGGTGCCCATCCGCCCAGTCGATCTCCATGACACGCGCACCCCGTGGTGCTCGTAGCTCGATCGGCTCCGCCACATCACTCACGAGAGGCGACCTTCCCATTTATCCGAGCCCGTATGCGTCCGCTCCCGCACCGTGACCGTGGCATGATGCGCGTCGAGCTGTGCCAGGGCATCGTGGATTTGCCGACGCTCTCGCTCGGGCCAAGGGTCATTGGGAAGCTCGGAAGTCGACTGCGCCTGGTCCCAACGTCGAAGCGCCTCTGCCGACAAGACGAGGGGCCCTCCGCCGCACGCTCTGCACACGATACCACCTCGTGCGGCATCGAAGGCGGCAGCACGGCCCGGAGCCGGCACCTTGCCACAATGCACACAGCGGTCGAGGGTAGGCGCGAAACCAAGCAGCGTCAGAACGCGAATCTGCAGAGACAACAGAGCCTCCTCGGTGGGCGCGCCGTCGTGGAGCGCCGTCAAGAATCGCACCGCCGCATCGAACACGTCTGGCTCCGGCTCGACCTCAGGAACCCGCTCTCGGATCATGGCCAGCGCTGCGCCTGCCGCGCCGATCGATTTCAAGCTCCGCAGGATGCCCAGAAACGAGCGATCGACCGACACTCGTTCCAAGTGCGCGAGCTCGCCACGGCCGGAGCGAAAGTGCGCGTTCATCAAGACGTAGGGTTGGAGCGCGCCTCCGAAGCGACGCTGGCTCTTTCGCGCTCCCCGAGCGAGCGCAGAGATCTTGCCGAAGTCTTCCGTCAGGAGGGTGACGATTCGGTCGGAGTCACGGTAGTCGACGGAACGCAGAAGGAGCGCTCGGCTTTGACGGCTTCGACTCGGCACGGCACGGCGGAGGATAGCTCAATCGCATCATCCTGGGCAGGCGCGCGCCGAGCGAGAGCGAAAGTTGCGACGATCAGCACGAACACCGCGACGGTCGTCACTACCAGCACCAAAGCGCCCCAACGACGGCGATGAGGGACCGTCGCAAGCGGCGGTGGAGGCGAGGTTTTGGGGCTCTGCTGGTCGAATCGGGCCAAAACCTCGTCTGCATCGATGTCGACGGCCGACGCGTAGGCCTTGATGAAGCCGCGCACGAATACACCGCTAGGTAACTCCTCGAATCGGTCCTCCTCGAGAGACTTGAGGCTCCTTCGTGGAATTCGTGTCGTGCTCGAGACCTCTTCGAGCGAGAGCTTTCGCGTCTCCCGCTCGCCCTTCAAATAGCCTCCAATCGATTCGCGGCTCATCGGGTATCCTCGAGAAGCTTTTGACACATGCGTCCGTCGTTGGAATAGGGATCGAGCTCCACGCAGCGCTCCAAGTCCGCGATGGCATCCCGGCGGTGTCCTAGACGAGCGCGCACCTCTCCCCGTAGTCGCCATGCGCCCTGCAATCTCGGATCGGTCGTGCACGTTTCATCGGCCTCGATTGCGCTCACCAGCGCGCGCTCCGCGTCCTCCAGTTGTTGAAGCTCCCACAGGGCTTGGCCCATGGTGTAGTAGCCGACACAAAATCTGGGTTGAATCCGAACCGCTTCCATCGTGGACTTCACCGCCTCTTGATATTCCCCCATTCGAAATTGTGCCAGGCCGAGATTGCCCCAGGCAAGGTGTGGAGCGGTGTTCAGCTCATCGGTTGCGGACTCGCGAAGCACATCGACCGCTTCTTCGTAACGACCGAGCTCGATCAGACAGAGCCCATAGATGTTGCGCGCCTCGGCAAGCGTGGAGCCATCGCGTTTTTGTTTGTCGAGAAGGGCAATGCCGGTGCGCAAATGTTCCTGGGCGTTGGTGTAGTCGGCGCGCTCCATCTGGATGAAACCGAGAAGCAGGTGAGCCTCTGCGTTGCCTTCATCGAGCTCGATCGCCTTGCGGAGGTGCTCGATGGCACTCGCGGTCTGTCCTTCATCCCGAAGGCTGGCCGCGAGCTGAAACTCGCGAAACGACCGTTCCGAATCCGGCGTCCCCGCTGCCGACGTCGTCGCACATCCTACGACCAGGCAGGCCAGCCACACCGATCCCCACATTCGAACCACGGGAACGGTCTACTTACCGCAGGGACCTGGGTCAAGACGGGGTGTCGGATTACCGACAGCTGAGCCCGTTGCGCACGTCTTCCTTGAGGGCGAGGAGATCATGAAGCTGACGCAGGGCCGCGCCGTCTCGGATGGTGATCGTTTGATCACCTGCGCTGAGGTAACCTCGATCCTCGAGCTGACGGACGACCGCCTTGACGCGCTCGAGATCGAGTGCAGTTCGATTGGATAATTCGAGCGGGGAGAGGTGGAGGGGGCCCTCGGGCTCGGTGTCGATCGCGTGCAGGAGGGTATTGAGGACCCGGATGGTGGGGTCGGGTAAAAGAAAGTTCTCGATCTGCTCCTCGGCCCGGCGAAGCCGCAGTACCAGCTGGCGCAACACGCCCTCTCCCACCTCGGGCCGGCGGCGTACCAGCGTCCGAAAGGTGTCGCTGCGGACGACCAACGCGGTCACGGCCCCGATCGCCTGCGCGGTCGCCGTGCGATGTGCTCCCGAGATCAGGGCCTCCTCGCCGACCAAGTCGCCGGCACCGAACATGCCCATGCTTCGTTCGCGCCCCCGTGACCTCTTGATCAGCCGAACCCTCCCCTCACGGATCAGGTAAAGATCGTCCGCGGGCGCGCCCGCATAGTAGAGGATCGCCCCCGCGGAAAAGTTCCGATAGTGGTGCTCGACGCCGGGCTCATCCGATGGCTCCGCCATCTTGTCTAGTTACCCCACCGGCCCCGCGCACGGCAACCGGCATCAAGCAAAGTGGCAGGCGGCTTCGTGCCCCGGCTCGAGCAGCCGAAGCGCGGGAACCTCGCGGTCGCACAGGCCTTTTTCGGCGATTGGGCAACGCGGGTGAAAGGGGCAACCCGAAGGGGGATCGAGCGGGCTTGGCACGTCTCCTTTGAGGATCAGCCGCTGCTTGTGCGCCTCGGGATCCGGCACCGGCGCGGCGCTCAGCAAGGCCCGGGTGTAGGGATGCCGGGGCCCTTCGTAGATCTGCTGCGCGCTTGCGAGCTCGACGACACGACCGAGATACATGACCGCGACGCGCCGACTGACGTGCTCCACGACGTGCAAATCATGAGCGATGAATAGATAGCTCAAGCCGAGCTCGGCCTGCAGATCGCTCAGCAGATTGACGATCTGCGCACGAATCGAAACGTCGAGCGCGCTGACTGGCTCGTCAGCCACTATGAAGCGCGGCGAAACCGCGATGGCGCGCGCGATCCCGATACGCTGCCTCTGTCCGCCGGAGAACTCATGGGGGTAGCGCCGCATGTGCTCCGGCCGCAATCCCACGCGTTCGAGCAATGCGGCAACCCGCTCCCGCTCCTCGGAGCCAGACCTCACCATCCCATGTACGCGAAGGGCCTCGGACAGTGCGGCGCGCACGGTCATGCGCGGGTTGAGCGAGCTATACGGATCCTGGAATATGATCTGCATCTTGCGGCGAAACGGCCGCAGCTCCGACTGCGACAGCGTGGTGATGTCTTTCCCCTCGAAGTAGATGCGCCCGCTGGTCGGTTCCTGGAGACGGAGCAGCATGCGACCCAAGGTGCTTTTGCCGCAACCCGACTCTCCCACCAAGCCGAGTGTTTCACCCGGCATGACCTCCAGGCTGACTCCGTCGACCGCCCGGAGCTCCGCATGGCCCCGCCCGATGCCACGATACGGACCGCGAAACGACTTTCGCAGCGACTCCGCACGGACGATCGGCACCTCGGTCATGACACCACCTCCGCGTAGAAGCAGGCGGCCTCGCTTTGTCCGACCTGGCGGAGATGGGGCTCCTCGATACGGCAATCGTCGCGCACGAAGCTGCACCGATCTTGAAAACGGCAGCCGGGCGGAAGGGACCGCAGGTCCGGCACGATGCCGGGGATGGTACGCAAGCGGCGGCCCCGGTTTCGCGCGCTCGGCAAGCTCTGCAGCAAACCTAGCGTGTAAGGATGACGAGGGTTGCGGAACAGCGTGTGGGTTTCCGCATGCTCCACGATCTTGCCCGCATACATGACGACGATCTCATGCGCGAACTCCGCCATGACCCCTAGGTCGTGGGTGATGAAGATGATGCTCATGCCGAGCTCGGCCTGCAAAGATCGCAGGAGGTCGAGGATCTGCGCCTGGATGGTGACGTCGAGCGCAGTGGTTGGCTCGTCGGCGATCAGCAGGCGAGGCTCACACGCAAGTGCCATCGCGATCATCGCCCGTTGACGCATGCCGCCCGACAGCGTGTGGGGATACGAGTCGATCCGTTCGGAAGGGGCGGGGATGCCGACCAAGTCGAGCAGCTCGATCGCGCGAGCCCGGGCCGCACGGCGGCTCAAGTCTTGGTGGAGACGGATTGCTTCGATAATCTGGGACCCCACCGTGTACACCGGATTGAGCGACGTCATGGGTTCCTGAAAAATCATCGAGATCTCGTTGCCTCGAAGCTTGCGCATCTCCGTTTCAGACAGCCGGAAAAGGTCGCGCCCTGCAAACAAGGCCTGACCGTTTTCGATGATCCCGGGGGGGCTCGGAACCAACCGCATGATCGACAGCGACGTGACGCTCTTACCGCAACCGCTCTCGCCGACGATGCCAAGCGTTCGACCCGGCGCCACATCGAACGATACGTCGTCGACGGCCCTCAAGTAGCCCTCGTCCGTGTCGAACGCCACCACCAAATGGCGAAGGCTGAGCAGCGGTTCCGTCATGCGGCGTGTACCTTAGCACCTGTCGGCAAAGGCCTCGCTTTTCATGAGCAGGGTGCGATCTCGATCGTCATACCAGGGCGTGGGACTTGTTGGAATGCTTCATCGGGAACGTCTGGATCCAACGAGATCGACTTCACGCGGACCGACGTATCCGCATCATTGACCTCGTCGACGAATCTGACTTCCGTTGGAAAGAAGTGCCCGTCGACCTCGATATATTCGTCGTAGGTCGCCTCCCATCGCTTGGCACCGTCGGGAGCCTGGAGCGTCGACCTGCGCAAGGTGAGCCTCTGCTCGTCGGGAGGCGCGTCACGGTCCGCCTCGTTCACCGAAAAAGACAGCTCTTGGGTCTCCCCATCGGAGCTCACCAGCGTCACCACGTAGCTCCCACCCCGACATTCGATGCGTTGCTCGACGGCTTCGATCAAAGGTGTATCCCCGGTCAGCAGTCGCAAGACGTCGCCGGCGTCGACCGAGATACCCAAAAGCCGGGCGAGATTTTGCGCGCAGGTCGGGCCAGAGAGAAATACGCGTTCGCGCAGGTCACTGAGCTGAAAGCTCTCGCCGTCACTGGTGAGCACGGCTACCGGCCCGGCTTGGCTCATCACGTCGAAGCGAACGCGGTTCGGGCGTTCGAGAAACATCAGCACCGTCCCGCGAACGCGGCCGTCCCGACCCCACTGCGTCACCCGGGCCTCGGCCTTGATCGACCGCCAACCCGATTGTCCGATCGCATGATCGGCAAGCGCCTTTTGCGGGTCGGTCCGCATCTGGGCGGGGCACGCGGGAGCGGACCTGCATCCGGCCAGGCCCAGGAGGCCTGACAGCACAACGATGATGAAGCATGCGCGCGTCACGGCCGGTAGTGCGCCCCGTGCATGGGAAGCGGTCACCATGCGGCGATGCCCGTGGCAAGTCAAGCTCGGGGCGCCGTCAAGCCGCAGGACGAAGATGCTCGAGCTGGTCGCGCAGCTTTTGCCGAGCCCTCACCTCGAGCTGCCTCACCCGTTCCTTGCTCACCCCCATCTCTTGGCCCAGAGACTCCAGGGTTTTCGGCTCGTCGGCAAAGATGCGCGCCTCCACGATGCGTTGCTCACGGGCCGTCAAGGTCTGCATGGCCGATTCGAGCGCATCCCGGACGTGGTGTACGATCTGCGTCCTTACTACCGATTCCTCTGGCGTTGGCTGCTTGTAGCTCATGCGCTCAATCGCCGCAGGGGAGTCGGAGACGGAGGCGTCGAGGGAAAGGTCACCGCGCGTGAGCAGCGGCCATAGCTGCCTGGCTCGCGAGAGCGGCATGCCGCTTTCCTCGGCCAGCGCTTCGGGCGAGTCGACCGCTTTGCGGCGGAATGCGCGCATGGCGCGCCGTTCGGTGCGGGTCGTGCCCAGGCGAACGATCCGGTACGAACGAACGACGAAGTCACGAATCTCGGCACGAATCCAGTAGGCCGCGTAGGTGATGAGGCGGCAGTTCTTGTCGGGATCGAATTTCGAAGCCGCCTTGAGCAACCCGAGATTGCCCTGCTGCACCAGATCTTCGAGTGGCACGCCCCAGCGCCGATACTCCCGGGCGATCGCAATGACGAAAGGCAGGCTCGACTCGACGAGGCGCGCTCCGGCGGACTCGTCGCCGTCAGCCCAACGGCGTGCGAGCTCGCGCTCAGTGTCGGCATCGAGAACGGCGACCCGGCGAAGCGAAGCGCGGTAGCGATCCAGCGTGGTCGGGGTACGGATGTCAGTCATGCGCGCTTCCTCTCCCCTGCAGCAACCATGCCGAAGTAGGAGGCCGCAAAATTCCAGGGAAAGTTAGCTGCGCCTTCTGGAAACCGCGGCGTTTTGCCGCAGTCGAACGCCGGTTTGCCGCGGCGGTCGCGGCGGTCGCGGCCAAACTTGGCGGTCGCGGAAAAGGACTGGCAAGACCACAAAAACGCTGGATTTTTTTTGACGCGTTTTACCGGGATTCCAAGGTGTGCTAGTTTCGAGTCGTGGAAGTCGTCCTTCGCAAAGTTGGCCGGAAGTCGGGTCGAGCTGTGGTGGGACGCCTACTTCGCCCGCCGCGAAAGGGTTCTGTGGTCGTCATCGAGTTCGCCGATGGTCTCCACGAGTACGTGACGACGCCCGTGAAACGCGTGCTGCAGCTGTGCGGTCAAGACACCTATTATCTGCAGACTGCGAACAGCCGCTACCGGCTCGAAGTCCGTTCCACCGAGTCCGGCGTCGTCGATCAGCCCGTCGCAAACTGAGCTGCGCCAGTCATCATCTTGCCGAGCTTGTCGATGAGCTGCTCGAGCACCGTCTGCAACTGGGCGAACTCTTGCTTCTTGATCTCGCTGGTCCGCTCGTCCACGTAAAGTGCCCGATTGAGCTCGATCTGCACGGCGTGTTGTCCCCGTCTGGGCGCGCCATAGGTCGAGGTGGTCCAACCTCCGCGATAGGGATCGTCGTGCTTGACGCTCAACCCCGCCTGCCGGAAGTGGGAATCGACGAGGTCGATGATCCGAGCGTCGGCAGTCGAACGGCCGCGGGTGCCTGGGACCACGTCCGCTCGCCGTACCTCGCGCCCGCGCAATACTCGGCGACCTGTCGAGGGCATGGAATGGGCTGCGACGATGACCACTTGTCCGTGCCGTTCGTGTAAGCTCGCCGCGCTCTCGCGCAGCACCCGGTGGTACGGCTCGTAATAGAGCTCCAAACGGCGAGCGAACTGCTCGACTGTGAGAGGAGAGCGCAGCAGAGGCGTCCCGTCGGTTCTCGCCCGCCATACCACGCCGCGCGCCGGAATGTGACGGGCGCGCGGATGCTTTGGTACGGCTGCCACGTCGACCTCGTCAGGACCTCGGTTGAGGTCGACCACGTAGCGCGAGATCCGTGAAACCACCAGCGTCGCGCCGTAGCGCGGAGCGTGCTGATAGAGCTGGTCGACGAAGATGTCCGAGTCGCGCAAGACCGCGAGCGGAGCCGCGTGAATCTCTGGCTCGATTTCCGGCGGCACCTGCAAGCCCGAGTGGGGAACCTCCACGAGGACCGGGGTCGGAGCCGTTTCTGGGGGGATGAGATCGACGTAGGCCACGGTGCAGGTTCAAGCGCTGAACGATTCTCGGAAGGGCATCTCGGAAGGACTCACCTTGGTCCGAACCAGCCCGCACGCAAGCCCCAGGTAGAGCGCCCGGTAGACAGGCTCGAGATCACCCCCCGACGCGCTCTCCCGGGCCAGCACCCCCCCCAGGGTCGTGTCCCCCGAAACCGCACCGAGCGCCCGGATCCAGCGAGGATTCAGCCGGAACGCACTGACCGGCGGCCCCTCCTCGCACCGTTCGAGGACCCGCTCCTGAAGCGGCTCCAACACCGACTCGATCTCCTCGAGGTGCGCCTCGCTCGCGGCATCGCGCAAAAGCTCGTACGGGTCTTGGCCCGTGGGAAAGGTCTCCTCGTGGCTTCGCGCCCCGCGGACGAAGGCCCACTCTCCGCGGCGCCACCGAAACGCTTCCATGAGCCGGCCGCGCACCTGTTCGCTGATCGCGCGGAAGAGCTCGACCGGACGCAGGATTCCGAGCCCCACCAGCGCGTCGCCGAGCCGGCCGCCGTACTTGGGCAAGAGGGCCAACGCCATCTCCACCTCCATGCGCAAACACTGACCAGTCGCCACCAAATACTCCCCGAGAAGCTCCGACTTGTCGGTCGACGCCACGAACTCGGGTTTGCCGTCCACGAAGTAGATCTTCTTGCGCCGGTTGCGTTGCCACAGGTGCAATACGCCGGTCTGTCTCCTCGAGATGATGTCGTAGAAGACGGGCAACAGGGTGGCTGCGCGGAGCTGTCCTTGCTTTTCGGCCTGCGCGAGCTCTTCGAGCTTCCACTGTAGGCCGGGAGAGGTGACGAAGCGCGTGAGCTCGGGAAGCTGGGAGGGGTCGAGAAAGGTTCCGTCGGTCTTCGAGATCTTGCAGCTACGGCTATCGATGACTCCGGTCGTGAGCAACTGAATGAGGCGCGGATAGCTCATCGGGCCCATCACGCTGCCATCGGGAAGCTGCACGCGATAGATGATGGGCGAGGTCACGGTCTGTGGGCCGATCAACTCCTGGCCTGCATGATGCATGAGATCGCTGTCGACTAGCGCAGGGACGTCCGCATCGGGCAGATGGCTCTCGGGCGCTTCTCCCTCCACCAGGTTGAGCTGGCTCAGAAGTCTGGCCAAACGATCCGGTCCGTGACCCATCCCCCGGCGCCGCATGACCTCGGCACATGCCTCGGCAAACGCGCCTGCCGTGGGCCGTTCGGTCGGATCACGCTGCAGCCCGCGAAGCACGAGCGCCCGAATGTCTTGGGGAATACGCCTTTCACAGCGAGCCAACACGCGAAGGTCGGCGTCCCGAATCTGAAGCAGGACGTTGAGCTCGCTCTCTCCTTGAAACAGGGGCTCGCCGATGAGGAGCTCCGCCAGCACGGTGGACAGCGTGAAAACGTCACTCTTGCCCTCGAGCTCCCTGCCGAGAACCTGCTCAGGGGACATGTATCCGAGCTTGCCTCGGACCTGGCCATCCTCCGTGGTCGGCGCGCGGCTTCGAACCGTGGCGATGCCGAAGTCGGTCAGCTTTACGTGCCCGGTGCGGGTCAGCAGAATGTTGGCCGGGCTGACGTCTCGATGAACGAACTCCAACGAGTCTCCGTGATCATCGGCCGCATGATGCGCATAGTCGAGCGCCTGGGCCGTCTGATAGGCGATGTGAAGGGCCACATCCCAAGGAACGGGGGCGTCCGGGGGCGCGGCGCGGAGCAGCCGGCTGACGTTGGAGCCGTCGACCAGCTCCATCACCAGAACCAGGTCCTCTCCGTGCGTCCCGAAGTCGAACACCTGAACAATGTTGGGGTGCTCCAGCATTGCCGCGAGACGCGCCTCGTCGATGAACATCGCAACGAAGTCCGGATCGCTTGAAAACTGCGGGAGAATTCGCTTGAGGGCCACGCGCTTGAAAAATCCGTGCGGACCTTCCCTTCGCGCGACGAAAACCTCGGCCATTCCCCCCGCCGCCAAACGACGCTCGATGCGGTACGGCCCGAGCAGCGGCCGTTCTTCGCTCACCCATCTCCTCCGTTAGTGACCGACCTTCTCATCATACGCGCGGCGGGCACCCAGTGTCAGGTTAGTCCCCGTTTCAGCAGGAGCGGAACAGTTGGGACCACGCTTCGTTCCTGTTTATCATGCGATTGTCCACTCGGGACGGGGGAACCATGGGGATTGTCCGGAAAGCTTCGCGCTCCAAGAGAACCAAAGATCCGCTTCTGGGGCAGGTCATCGCGGGTCGATATCGACTCGAATCTCAGCTCGGCGAAGGCGGCATGGGCGTCGTCTATCGAGCTCGGCACGTACTGATCGATCGTGTGGTGGCGCTGAAGCTGATCCGGCCCGACCTGCGCGGGGAGACGCACTTGCGGGCCTGGATGGTCCGCGAGGCACGTGCCGCCAATCGCGTCGACCACGCGCACATCGTGGACATCCACGATGTCGGCGAAACGGAAGATGGAGAGCTCTATTTGGTGATGGAGTATTTGATCGGTGATTCTCTTTCGTCGCAGATCTCGCAAGGCCCCATGCCGATTCCGCGCGCAGTCGACATTCTGGAACAGATGACGGCTGCGCTTGCGCGTGCCCACGATCTCGGAGTCGTGCATCGAGATCTCAAGAGCGACAACATCATGTTGACGTCTCGGGGCGGACGGAAAGACTTCGTGAAGATCTTGGACTTCGGTCTCGCTGCGCTCACACGTGACCCCCGTCTCGCGCCCAAGGGGGCTGTGTTCGGAACGCCCGAATACATGTCGCCGGAGCAGGCGCGCGGCGAAGATGCAGTCGCAGGAAGTGATCTCTATTCGCTCGGCATCCTCTTCTTCGAGATGCTGACGGGGCGCCTTCCCTTCCGCTCGGGTGATCGCGACGAGCTCCTCGAGATGCAGCGAAAGGGGACAGCTCCGAGTCCGCGCAAGTACCGGCCGGAGATTCCCGAGCACGCGGAGCGCGTCATCCTCAAGCTGCTCGAAAAGAACATCGAAGACCGTTTCCGCGATGGGCATCATCTCAAAGAGGAGCTCAAGGAGCTGCAGCGCACCCTGCCCTCGCGTGAATGGGACACGCCTACCGAGACGGCGCCTGCCATGCCGCCTCCGCCCGCGCCTGCGAAGGCCCCGGGCGTGGTGGAGTGGAGCCGGACCGCCGCGAACTTCCTGCGTGCCGTGGCCCGGGCCTACCCGGACGGGAATGCGCCGGCCGAAGTGCAAGGAGCATCGGATCAGATTTGGGAGCTCGCTTCGAGAGCCTCACGCCTCGAAGGGGAGCTCGAGAGCCATTCGAAAAAGCTCGAGACGATCGAAAAGCGAGGACGGGCGCTGCGTGCTGAGATTGGCCGTAAGGTCGAAGAGCTGGCCGGCGAAGAGTCGCGCGCGTTGCGCGATGCATCTTCCGAGCGCGACATGCTGAGTCAGCTGATCCTCAAGCGAAAGCGGGCGCAGCGCGAGTACTTGGCCGCGCAGGCCGAGGTGCAGGCCGCAGGGAACAGCATCGAGCGCATCCGTAGGGGACATGAAACATTGGGCGCAGCTCGGGCCCAGGTCGACGTGCTCGAAAACGTGGCCCGCGACTACGAGCGCCGCGCGCGCTCCAAAGAGGAAGTCGCCACCGAGCGCCGCAAACAAATCGAGGATCTCCGCGCCCAGCTCAAGCGATACAGCGAAGCGCTGGAAGCCGACTTGCAAACGGGCCGGGAGCGCATCGCCAACCGCGTTCGCGAGGCGCTGGAATACGAAAAGGCCTTCGGCGAGGCGACGGATCTGCTTCTCGATCATCTACGCGACAAGGCCGAATGCCGAGAGCTGCTCGAACACATCGACAAAACTCGCAACGGCAAGGACCCGGACGAGAAGCCATCGGAGCTGCAGGAGCTGATGGAACAGCACGTCGCCGCGCGGTGACGGGGCACGTGCGCTGACACTGGCTCTGTCCGTGGCGCTGGCACCGGCGCTCTGGACGGCGGTGCGTCGGAACGCGATGCGGGGATGGGGCGACGTAGCGAGTGCCAATCGGCATGACAGCAACCACCTCCGATTGGACGCGAGCTCCGAGGCGAGGCTTGCGTGGCCTGAGCCCGCAAGCTCATCCGGCCACCTTTGCAAGCCGAGCCGTTCGACCCATCCCCGCATCGCGTTCCGACGCGGTGCGGCCTGTCGCTCGCACCGGCGCTGACGCTGGCCCTGCCCGCTGGCTCTGAGGCTGGGCGCCCCGCGCGAGCGCCTGGGTAGCCGAGGTCGGACTCGAACCGACACGTCCTTGCGGACACCGGATTTTGAGTCCGGCGCGTCTGCCAATTCCGCCACTCGGCCTGGAAGGCCGGGTTTATAGCAGGCTCGAGCAAGGATGCAGCCCTGTCCTCTCGTATCCTTGTCGGTGATCGGTGGGTTCGCTAGGCTCGCCAAACCGGGAAGGGGTCGATTGATGGCGAGGACCGCATTTTTGGGGCTAGGACACCACGTGCCGGGCAAGGTCGTGACCAACGACGATCTCGCCAAGCTATTCGACACGAGCGACGAGTGGATTCAGCAACGCACCGGGATCAAGGAGCGCCACTACATCGAAAAGAATGGCACCGGCCCGAGCGACCTTGCCGTTCCGGCGGTCCAGATGGCCTGCAAGAATGCGGGCATCGACGTGTCCGAGATCGACGCGATCATCTTCGCGACCCTGTCTCCGGACTACACCTTCCCGGGAAGCGGGGTCTTTCTGGGCGACAAGCTCGGCCTAGCGGGGGTGCCGGCCTTGGACGTCCGGAATCAGTGCAGCGGCTTCTTGTACGGCCTCCGGATTGCCGATGCTTGGATCCGATGCGGCATGTACAAATGCATCGCGCTGGTCGGCGGGGAGGTCCACTCGACGGGCATCGATTTCAGTGACGAGGGGCGGGACGTGACCGTTCTCTTTGGCGACGGCGCGGCGTGCGCAATCCTAGGTCCGACGGACGAGGAGGACACCGGAGTCATCGACGTCGAGATCCATGCGGACGGCAGTGGCGCCAAGGAGCTCTGGCTCGAAGCGCCGGCGAGCGCGTACATTCCCCGCATCACGCACGAGATGATCGACAACCGGAGCGTGTGGCCTTCCATGAACGGCCGGCAAGTCTTCCGCTGGGCTACGGCGAAGATGCCCGAAGTGAGCCAAGCAGTCCTGCAGCGCAATGGCTTCTCCGCCGAAGATCTCGATCTCGTCGTTCCGCACCAAGCCAACAAGCGCATCAACGAATTCGTGGGGCACAAGCTCGGCGTCCCGGCGGACAAGGTCGTCCACAACATCGAGAAGTACGGGAACACGACGGCAGCCTCGATTCCTCTGGCGTTGAGCGAGGCGATCCAGGAAGGTCGCGCGAAAAAGGGCGACTTGATTTTGATGCCAGCATTCGGCTCTGGATTCACCTGGGGCGCAGCGCTCGTGCGGTTGTAACCCGTGCCCGCAAAGGCCGATCGCGTCGCCGTCGTGCTCAACGGCAACGCCCGACAGGTCACCGATCAGCTCGTCGAAAGCTTCGACCGCGTGGTCGGCAGCGGAGACCTGTTTCTGTCGCGAAACCTGGACGAGGCCCACGGAATCGCGCTGAGCATCGTCGAGGCGGGATATCCCGTGGTGCTCACCGGAGGAGGAGACGGCACGTTCGTCCAGATGGTCACCTCGATCACCAAGGAGGCCAAGAGCAGGAACCTAGAGCCGCCGCGTTTCGGTCTGCTCAAGCTCGGAACTGGAAACTCGCTCGCGTGGGCGCTTGGTGCGGGAACGTCGGGCCGGGGCGTCTTGGCCGATCTGGCGCAGCTGCGCGATGATGCTGGGTATCGAGAGTTTCGGTTGATCGAGGTGCAGGATTTACTGACGCCGTTCGCAGGCGCGGGATTCGATGCGCTTGGGCTCAAGCACTTTCACGAAGTGCGGTCGGTGGTTCGCCATGTGCCCTGGATCGGAAAGCAGGCCACGGGCGCGGTCTCGTACGCGATCTCCATCCCGCTGCTTACCATTCCGCAGCTCGCGTTGCGCCCTCGAATGAAGGTGCGCATCGTGAACCTAGGCGCGGAAGCGTGGCGCCTCGGCCGCGACGGCAAGCCAAGTGGCTCCCCCGTTCCTCGCGGCGAGGTGATCTTCGAAGGCACCTGTATCGCCGCGCTGGTTTCGACCATTCCCTATTGGGGCTTTGGCGCTCGCGTTTTTCCGTTTGCCGAAGAGCGGCCTGCCGATCGCTTCTGTCTCCGCGTCGTTGCCACGCGACCTCTTCAAATCGCTGCACACATGCGCAGCGCCTGGAGGGGAACGTACCGGCACGACGATCTGATCGACCTCTATGCAGAGGACGTGAAGCTCGAGTTCGACGAGCCCGCAGCAATCGAAATCGGCGGTGATCCTGCGGGTATGACCGACTCGATGCGGGCCCACCTGCACCCGGACCCGGTCAAGCTCATCGAATACCCCACGCCCTGACGACCTTGCCCTTCCAGCAGCTGCTCCGCTCAAAAGTGAGCCTGCAAGGGAATTTTTGTTACCTTGCTCTCAGTATAGCTGTAATAATACATCCATAACGATGCGAACACCGAAGAGCTGGATCATATGGGCCGGATGCATCAGCGCGATGTCGATCGCATTCGGAGGAGTATCGGCAGAGTCGATCGAAGGCTCGGTACGGGCGAACCGCGGTAGCGACGCGCGTCCTGATGCCGGGGAGAGCGACTACTACTGGAAAGTCTGGAACGGCGCGCTTCCAGAGCTGCCGGACAGTGGCGATTACAACGACACGCTTGCCGTGCTGACCGGGAAGTTCACCGGACCGCCGATCGGTTGCGACTTCGGCTTCGCCGGAGGCGGACTCGAGCCTTCTACCCTGGCTGCGCGTTCCGGAACGACCATCCGGGTTGAAAATCGGGACGCCTTCACGCACGAGCTCACCGTCAAAGGACTACCCGGCTTCACGTCGCTCGAGTCCAGCGCCGGGAAGATACGGGCGGTCGCGGTTCCGGCGGGAGGCCCCTGGGAGCTCGGTGATCGCATCTACGGCCACGTCGATGGATACCTTCACTCGCTGCGGGAGCTGGTGGCGTGCGCGCAGGTCACGCCCGACGGCAAGTTTCGTTTCAATGGAGTGCCACCTGGCCCCTACTCCTTGCGAATTCTGCGCGGGGCCGAACAAGTGGCAATCCGCCGTGTCACCGTCACCACGGCCAGGACGCTCCAGGTCGATACGCTCACCCTGAAAGAGAGTGGGAGGTAGGACACCATGTTGTCGCGTCTTTGGTACTTGGTTCTCGCACTGGCCGTTGGAGGCGCGCTTGCAGGCGCATTCCTAAACAAATCCGCGGCAAGCCGAGAGGCGGAATTCCAACTCGAAGAACAATTGCGCCGGGATCGAATCGAGGCCGAGCTCTGGATGCGGTTGGATGCGCGGTTGCGGCTCGATGCGCTGGCCTCGATTGCCGTCGAGCCGGAGGTTCGACAAACGCTGCGTAGCTCCTCCGGACGGTCTGGGACGACGAGCGCTGGAGCCAGACGGCACCTCAGTCAGAAGCTCAACGAGCTCAATGCAAAGCTCGAAGAGGGTAAAGGTGACTTGCTCTTTGCGGTGGATACCGAGGGAGAGGTCGTAGCCACGCTCGATAAGAGCGGGGACGGCCCGGAGCGGCTCGACAAGATGCCGCTGGTGCGCGACGCGCTTCGAGGCTTCATGCGAGACGACGTGTGGGTCTACAACGACGAGGTCTACCGCATGGCCGCGCGCCCCGTCTTCGATGGTGGCCGATACGTGGGCGCCATCATCCACGGAATGGTGGTGGGGGACGATCTGGCGAGCCGACTCGGCGCCAAGCTGCCGAACGCCTCGGTGGTTTTCTTCTTTCGTGATCGCGTGATCGCTACCCATGACGGCGGAGCGACGTCCCCGAGCAGTGCCGACCTGAAGAAGAGCTTGGCGGCCATCACAGGCGGTGAAGAAGCGGATCAGTCGGTCGAGATCGGCGAACGCATGCGTGCGATCGCCTCTCCGATTCGAGGCGGTGCGGCGCATGCGCAGGTGGGATACGTGATCGGCCGCAAGGGCAACCCCGTCGGGCTCGGCGGGCTATTTGCAAATACGTTCCAAGAAGACGTCGCATCCCTGCCGTGGCTGATCGTGATCGGGGTTCCGCTGGGGCTCCTGCTCCTCGGTCTTTTCCTTTTGTACATGGAGCACGACAAGGCGGTCGGGATTCTTCGCAAGAGCAGCGAAAGCCTCGCTAAAAGCGAGCTCAATGGCCTGCCCGCAGGTGACCTGCGCCGACACTACCGGAAGATCGCGGAGAATCTCAACACTGCGCTGCGCGCAGGGGTCGGCTTCAAGGAAGACGCGGAGCAACGGGCAGCCGTCGATCTGGACCAGATCCTGAGCTCCACCCGGGAAAGCGCCGAATCGAGCTATTTCGGATTTTCCGCGGAGGCTCCAACGGCCAAGCGCACCGCGCTCGACCCGGACCCCAAGCCGCCCATTGCGCCCAAACCGGCCGCACCGCCCAAGCAAGGGGTGGCCTCTGCGCAGCAGGAACTGCAAGAGCCGCCTGCGGCCGCAACGAGCCAGGCGATACCGACGGCCCGGCCCGACAGCACACCGACGGCTCGCCCCGACCAGTCGGGTTCGTCGAGGTCCAAGCGGGCGCCGTCCTCATGGCCGAGCCGTGCGCCTTCGTCCCGCCATCCCGCTACTGCCACCGTCCGGCACGCCAATGATCACCTGACACCGATGCCCGACGATCCTCCGACTCGACCGAGAGCCATTCTCGACGAATACGATGGTTTCGACGAGCCGGACGAATCGACGCAGATCAAGCACATACCGCAAGAGCTCATCGAAGCTTCCGCTCCTGCCGCGCAGGGCGAGGAAACGCATTTCCGCGAGGTGTTCGAGCAGTTCGTCGCCGCGCAGGAGCAATGTGGCGTTTCGGTGAGCGGGCTCACTTTCGACAAGTTCGTACGCAAGCTTCATGCCGCTCGCGATCAGGTCATCAAACGACACAAAGCGTCCGGGGTTCGGTTTACGGTATACGTCAAAGAGGGCCGCGCGGCTCTTAAGGCCAGCCCGGTCAAGCAATGAGTTGACCAGGGCGAACCGCCGCCCTAGATTCTCCGATGGTCCCTCTGTTGTTGCAGGTGAGGAAGGAGTAGAGAATCCCTGACTAGGTCGAATCGGGAGCTTCAACGTACGTGGTGTGCGGACCCGGCTAGCGTCATCGGGGGGCCTAAAGCGTGCGACATCGGCTCCCACCTACTAGCAAGTAGGGATTCGACTCGACAATAATCCCACGGCAACGACGGTCAGGACTATCTGGGGGGCCGGCTCGCAAGAGTCGGCTCTTCTGTTTTTTTTTGGCCTATTGAATGGGCGAGGTCAGGCGTGCGATTCGGACACCGAGACGGAACCACCATGGCTTACGATCGTATTCGCCCGGCTCCATCAGTCGCGCGTGCTCGAAATCCCGCTCGAACATCTGCTCCACGTCCCTGACGAAAGCGGCGTCGGCGATGGCCGCCGTCACCTCGAAGTTGAGCCGGAACGACCGGTTGTCGAAGTTTGCGGTGCCAATCGTTGCCACCTGATCGTCGATCAACATGGCCTTTTCGTGGAGGAAGCCGTCCGTGTATCGGTAGAATCTCGCGCCGGTTTCAGCGGCCTCGTCGAAGTAGGAATAGGCCGCGAGAAAGACCAGCAGATGGTCTGGCTCGTCGGGGATCAGAATTCGCACATCCACCCCGCGAAGCCCGGCGAGCTGCAGGGCGAAGAGCACCGAAATATCCGGAACGAAGTAGGGGCTGGCAATCCAGATCCGCTTACGGGCCGAGTTGATGGCATGCACGAACATCAGATTGGCGGTTTCCAGGTCATCGGCCGGTCCCGTGGGAACGATCAGCACGGGCAAGTCACTGCCGTCGCTTGCCCGGTGAGGCGTCCAGCTGAGCTCGGGAAGGCTTTCTGCCGCCCAGTACCAATCTTCGCTGAATGAGATTTGGGCCTGCAGGACCGAAGGCCCCTCGATCCTGACGTGCGTATCACGCCAGTGACCGAATTTCGGGCTCTTGCCCAGGTACTCGTCACCCACGTTGTGACCGCCGATCCAAGCCACTTGGCCGTCGACGACGACGATCTTGCGATGATTGCGGAAGTTGATCTGAAAGCGGTTTCGGCGGCCTTTGCGGGTGTTGAACTCACGCATTTCCACTCCCGCGTCGCGCAGCTCGCGGATGTAGCTTCGGGGCAGGTCGTGGCATCCGATTTCGTCGTAGATGAAGTACACGCGCACGCCTTGGTTGGCCTTTGCGATGAGCCGTTCTTTGAGCGCGCGGCCCAAGTCGTCATCGTGCACGATGAAAAACTGTACCAAAATGTACGTTTGCGCCTGCTCGATTCCTTCGAAGATGCTGGTGAATGTCGCGTCACCGTCGACCAACAAGTCGACGCGGTTTCCGCGAAGAACCGGCATGCCAGCTAAAGCCTCGGCAGCGCGTACAGACTCCATCTCGTTGCGCGCCGACACGCGATACGGAGCAATGCCGGTCTGGATCCGTTCTTGGATGTGCCTGTTACGCAAGTCCACCATGCGGCGCGCCGTGACGTAGCCTTGAAAACGGCTCCGACCGAGCACCCAGTAGGCGGGCACTGAAAGATATGGAAACGTATTCAAGCTCACTGCCCACGCGATCGCTCCCTGGGAGGTGCGCGTGCTCATCACGGCGTGAATCGATGAGAACAGTCCCATCAGGTGAAACGAAGCGATCACGTATGCAATCATCATCCGCCTCGTTTACGTGCTCGCGTCGGAGTGTTCAGTAGCCATGAATCGACGTTCGGTTCTCGTACCCAGCGGGAAATGAATAGGTGAATCCGAGCGCGGGTTCCAGCCAGGAACGATTCTCCGGGAAAAATTGACCTCGGAAGCTGTAGCCGGCGCCGAAGCTGACCTCGAGATCGGCCTGTGGTGCGACCCGAATTTGAATGCCGATCCTTCCATGAAAACCGGGTGTGAACCGGTACACGTCAGTGCCGGTGCAGTACCAGGTATTGCAAACGACGAGTGTTTCGTCGAGATGCCACCAGTCGAAGTCGAACCATCCGTCCGCAAATGGGGCGACTCGGGTTCGGTTCGGCATGACGAAACGCATCCCGAGCGCAAAGAAAATGTTCGTGAGGGCTTCTGTGCTCGCACTCGCAGGCGCACCTGAAACCCTCGAGAGGTCCACCCCGTTACCCCGAAAGCCGAGGGAAAACATCGGGACCCACCACTTGTAGTCCCAGCCGAACCGGAAATCGACGGTGCCCCCCGGACGCACTACGTCGCGATCGACGCCGTTCCACAGCATCACGCCGACGTCGAAGCCGAGCTCGAGGTGTGGATAGCCAACTGCCCAACGATCGTCGTACTGCGCGCCAGCGGGGGAGCTCGTCATCGTGGCAACCCCTGCGACCGCCAGACCGACAGCGAGCGTGCCGGGCCTCATCGGTTTTCTCCAAGCTTCTCGAGGACCGCTGCGTACCGATCCGCAGCGGCGCCACGACCCATCTGGCGATTGTATCCCACGAGAAGACGAAGCACGTCTCGATTGGCGGGGTAGCGCCGGAGCAGCTCTTCGAGCGTTCGTAGGGCAGCCTCGCGGCGACCCTGGTCGTATTGGGCGACCGCATAGACATAACCGAAGCGGATCGCATCGGGACGGAGCTCGTGAGCACGTCGAAGATGGACCAAGGCATCGGCGTGACGCTCGAGCCGAACCAACGTCAGGCCGAGCGCGAACTCCATACTGGCTCGATCAGCAGCCTCGTCGAGACCGCGTCTCAAGAGGGCCTCGGCATCCTCGTCGCGTCCCTGGATTCGATAGAGGTCGGCCAGGTTGACGTATGCCGCCGTGAAGGTCGGGTCGATGTCCAACGCTTCGCGTAGGTCTTCTTCGGCGTGCTCGACATCACCGGCCAACGTCGCAACGTAAGCCAGATCGACGAGCCCGTCGCCCCGGTCGGCGTTGTAAGCGCGAGCTTCGACATACTCGACGGTGGCGCTTTTCAGAGCCGCGTGGTCTTTTGCGGACCAGCCGCTCGCATCGGTGCCGAGGAGAGTCGCCACGGCGTCGATGCGCACGGTACGCACGGGGTCCCGGAGAAGGGGACGCACGATTTCGGCGCGCTCCGCAGCAGAGAGATCCCGTGCCGCAACCGCCACGGTACGACGGATGAGGGGACTCGGGTCGTTCGATGCCCGCAGGAGCATGGTGGGAAGCGCCGGCGATGCGAGATTGCGCAGCTCCATGAGCGCCGTAGCGCGCACGATGGCGGGTGCGGTGCCGGCGGCGACCAACTCCACCAGAGCGGGTTCGCCCTGCGGCTCTTGTTGCCTAGCCGCGTGCATTGCTTCGGCGAAGCGATCGACGGCGCGGGTCTCGAAGTGCTTGGCAATTTCACGATCGGCCCAGCGCGCGCTTTTGTTCTCGTGACAAGACGTGCACGCGTCGGGCGCGCCAATAGCCTGCGCTACCAGAGGGCGGGGAACACCAAATCGATGGTCCGCGCGCTCGTCGATGACCATGTAGGTCCGCTGGGGCATGTGGCAGTCGGTGCAAAAGCTCCCCGGCGTTCCCTGCTGGTGAAAATGATGCTGCGGGCCATCAAAAACGTCGGCCCGGTGACAACGAGTGCACAGGGCGTTGCCCTGTGCCCGGAGGCCCGTGCGATGAACGTCGTGACAGTCGCTGCAGACGACGCCGGCAGCGTACATCTTGCTCTGCACGAAGGAGCCGTATACGTAGACCTCGTCCTTGATCTGACCGTCATCGAAGTAGAGCACCTCGTCGAGAAGCGAGAGGCGGTAACGATCGTGATAGCTCAGACCGTCTCCGCCTAGATCGGCGCGTCTCGAATGACAGGGCGCACAGGTTTCGAGCTCGTCGGTGGGCTGCCCGCCCGTCAGCACCGCGATGCTTTTTCCGCCCGCGAACGACCAGTGTCTCTGAGCGGGCGTGGCGAGATTGCGATTGAACCCCGCACCCTTCGGCAGTGCGTCGCTTTCCGCCTCGGCGAGCGCGACGTGATGCGAGCCAGGCCCGTGACAGGCTTCACACCCGACGTCGATCTCGAAGTACTCGGTCGCGTAGCGCTTGTGCGCGCGGTCGTAATTCTTCTTGATCGCGGTCGAATGGCAGTCCGCGCACGAATAGTTCCAGTTGTAGCTTGGACCGGTCCAATGAAGAGCATCTCCGGGTGCGATATGCTCGCCCGGTTGAAGATGGAACCATCGCTGCCCACCCTCCTCCTTCGAGCGCGTATCCCAGGCAAACGGGAACGCCTGCAGACGCCCGGGTTCGACCTCGACCAAGTACTGTTGGAGGGGTCGGACTCCGAACGTGTAGATCACCGGAAACCGTCGACGCTTGCCGTCTGCACCGAGCGCCTCGATGGCAAACGTGTCGCCCTCGCGCAAGAAGCGTACGGTTTCTCCGAAATATCGCAGATCGATGCCGCTGAAGTCGCCAAGCACCGATTCGGGCGTCGCCTCCTGCATCGCGAGATCGTGGTCCGACCCTTTCCACTTTTCGTATTCTTCCTGGTGACAGGCCGCGCACCGCTCGGTACCGACGTACACGGCAGCCTTTGCAGACGATGGGCTCTGCGATTGGGATGGCTCATCGGCGATCACCTGCTCGTCGCGCTTTTTGCATCCCAAAAGCAAGAAACCCAGCGTCAGGACGCCAGCCACATACATATCGCGGCGCATCGGCACGGGGTGTAGCGCGTATCCGGAAAAGGGACAGCTGCCTTTTCATCGGGATACTCTCGTCAGGTGCCGTTCACCAGAGCCAGTGCGGTGAGGCTGGTGCGTTTCTTGGTTCGCGCGTTCTTCCGCCGAATCGAGGTGAGCGGCGCCAGCCTCGTCCCCAAGTCCGGCGGTGGGATCTTGGTCGCATGGCATCCGAACGGGCTCGTCGATCCCGCGTTGATCCTCGCCACCTTCCCACGACAAGTCGTGTTTGGGGCACGTCACGGGCTTTTCGAGTGGCCCGTGATCGGGCGTCTCATGCGCGCTCTGGGGACGGTACCCATCTACCGGGCCTCGGACTCGAGCCAAGACGACGAGCAAACCCGACGCCAAGCCAATCGCCAAAGTTTGGACGGGCTTGCCCGGGCCGTCTGTGAAGGAAGATTCGCCGCATTGTTTCCCGAGGGCGTGAGCCATGACGAACCATTTCCCCAGGAGCTCAAGACCGGCGCAGCGCGCCTCTATTTTAGCGCGATGCAGATGTGCGCCGGTGACGGCCCTCCGCCGGTGATCATTCCGGTCGGGCTTCACTACGACGACAAGACGATGTTCCGGTCCGACGCGCTCGTGGAGTTTCATGCACCACTCGAAATTCCAGCGCGCCTCAGGGAGCCCATTGCAGAAGACGACGACGAGGCTCTTCGGGCTCGCAGCGCCGAGCTCACGGCAATGCTGGAACCGATATTGAAAGAAGTCACCCACGCCACCGAAAGCTGGGAGCTGAATCGCCTGATGAATCGGGTGCGCAGCCTCGTGCGTGCGGAGCGCGCGAGACGGGCAGGCGTGAGCCTCTCGACGCCGAACATGGTCGAGCGAACATTGGGCATGGCACGGGTCTGGACCGGATATTACGCGCGGATGCGGACCGAACCCGATCAAGTGACGCAATTGCTCGATCGCATCGCTGCCTATGATCAGGCTCTTCGCGAAGTGGAGCTCGAAGATGACGATCTGGACAAGCCTCCGGCGATCGAGTCGAAGTGGCTTCCTTGGCTCCTGGCCGTTCAGGCGGCATTCGTGTTTCTGGTGTTTCCTCCCGTCTTGCTGTTGGGCTCTCTGATCAACGTGGTTCCCTACCTGCTGATCGATCGAGTCGCAAAGATGGGCGCCAAGCAATACAAGGACACGGCCACGATCAAGCTCTTCGCGGGTCTCGTGCTTTTCCCACTGGCTTGGCTGACCGCCGCCTTGCTCGTTGGTTTCGGGCAGATCCAACTACACGATTCCTACGCAGGCATTCCGCGTGCGCCGTGGGCGGCGGGAATCGTCACTTTTCTCACCGGCGCCTTCGGAGGCGCGCTTGCGCTGGTTTACCTGGAGCTGGTCAGGCGGACTTGGACGTCGATCAAGATCCGGGCGACCCGCCGATGGGGCTCGGAGATCATCGACCAGCTCGCGCACGAGCGTGCGGCGCTCTACGACGAGATCGAAGACGTGCGCAGAGGCCTGGAGTTGCCAGGAGAGGTGCTCGATGATGGTCGGATTGGAGTGCGCGAGTTCGCGCTGGATCCCGACGACGTGCCCTAGCCCTGTCGGCCTTTCCAAGGGATGTCGCCCACGCCTGCCTGGTGATTGCCATAGCGCGCCAAGACGAAAAGCAAGTCGCTCAGGCGGTTCAGATAGCGGAACAGCTCTCCCCGGAGCTCTTCTTGCGTCGAGAGGGCGACCAGCGAGCGCTCGGCACGACGGCAGATGCACCTTGCGAGATGAAAGCGAGCCGCGCTCTCACTGCCGCCCGGAAGCACGAATGTGGTGAGCGGCGGTGGCCCTTGCTCGTACTGGTCGATGGCGCGTTCGAGCGCCTGCACCTGACTCTCCTCGATCCGGGGAATCGCGCTTTTTTGCTTGCGTTCGGTCGTCGAACCTAGCTCGGCGCCAACCTCGAAGAGCTCGTTTTGAATGCGATTGAGCAGCGCGTCGATTCCCGAGTCGGAGACCTCCACGCGTGCCCAACCGATGGCGCTGTTGAGCTCGTCGACCTGTCCATAGGCATCGACTCGAAGCGATGCCTTGGAAACCCGAGACCCTCCGAACAGTCCGGTTTCACCGGCGTCACCCGTCTTCGTGTAGATTTTCATGCAATGGTTCCTCCGCTCGAAAACCGATCTCCGACTGCCACCCCGCGCCCACTGATGAATGCACGAGCATCGACACGCTTGCGGCCGCTTTCCTGAAGCTCCTCGATCACCAAGGTGCCCTGGGTGCAGGCGACGACGATACCATCGGAGTCGAGGGCAATCACCTCCCCGGGCCGGGCTGCGCCGGGATCGAGCGTCAGCGGCGAAGAACGGTGAACCTTGATCCGCCGATCCCCCAGCATGGTATGCGCTCCAGGCCAAGGATTCATGCCGCGGATACGATCATGCACGGCGCGCGCCGGCTGATTCCAATCGATCAGCCCGTCGTTTTTGGTGAGCATGGGGGCCGACGTGGCCGCCGTATCGTCCTGTGGTTGCGGGCTGAGGTTCCCAGCGATGTACTCTGGAAGCTCCTTCCGCAAGAGCGCCGCCCCCATCGTCGAGAGCCGATCACTCAAGGTGGAAGCATCGTCCTCGGGATTGATCGGTGTGGACGCCGAGGCAAGGACTGGACCTGTATCCATTCCCTCATCCATGAGCATCAAGGTGACACCGGTCTTTTCATCACCGTGAGCGATCGACCATTGAATCGGAGCAGCGCCACGCCAGCGCGGCAACAGGGACGCATGTACGTTCACACAGCCGGTGCGAGGGGCTGCGAGCACTTCGCGGGGCAGAATCCGGCCATACGCGACGACCACTCCGACGTCAGCCTCGAGCGCACGGAGCCTTTCGGCAAACTCGGCGGTACGAACCCTCTTGGGCTGCCACACGGTAAGGCCCATCTGCAGGGCACGCCCCTTGACGGCGGGCGGCTGCATGGCAAGCCCGCGTCCCTTGGGTCGGTCAGGCTGACAGATCACCGCTGCAATGTCGCTGATCTCGTGGAGTGCTTCGAGGCATGGCACCGCGAACTCCGGGCTGCCAAAGAAAATTGAGCGCACCGGACCATCACTGCGCGGCGTCGGCCGCAGCGCGTTTGGTCATGGCGCGGTGCACCAGACGGCGCCGCAACACGCTCAAGTGATCGATCATCAACTTGCCGTTGAGATGATCGTTTTCGTGTTGGATCGCGATCGCGAGCAAACCGTCGGCTTCGAGCTCGAAGGGGTTGCCGTCCTTGTCGAGCGCGCGCACCTTGACTCGCGCTGGACGATCGATGTCCTCACGAATACCGGGGAACGAGAGACAGCCTTCGTTGAACGTCGTCTCGCCATCTGTTTCGATGATCTCCGGGTTGATGAAGACCCTCAGGTCGCTTGGTTCCTCGTCCTCGGTGGCCACATCCACGATGAAGAGCCTCTTGGAGATGCCGACTTGTGGCGCGGCGAGCCCGACCCCAGGCGCCGCGTACATCGTCTCTGCCATGTCGTCGATGAGCTGATGCAACTCGGCTTCGAACCGGTCGACCTCTTTGCCGGGCTCACGGAGGCGTTTGTCTGGGTAGCAGATAATGGGCAGAATCACAGCGTGTCCTCCGAGCGGCTAGCCCCTCAAGACCTCGAAACGATTTCTTTTTTCTAGCGCCGGGGCTCTTGGCCCGCAAGATCCGGGGCGGTTTGACAGCATCCCCAGACTAGAACATGTTCTATTTTTGGAACCCGATGCGCACCAAAGGAGCGCCGCAATGGCGGAGTGGGACCGAACAGTCGACTTGCTCGTGATGGGAAGCGGCGCAGCGGGCATGGCTGCGGCCGTCCGCGCGCACGACCTTGGTCTTGGCGTTTTAGTCGTGGAGAAGACGGAGCTGTACGGCGGTAACACCGCGATGTCGGGCGGCGTCTGCTGGGTTGCGAACAACCCGGGCATGGCGAAAGAAGGCATTGCGGATTCCGATGAAGAGGGCTTTGCGTACCTGAAGCACATCACGAAGGGCGAGGTGCCTGACGACAGGTTGTGGCTGTACATTCGTGAAAGCAAGAGGGTCCTCGCGTATCTTGGAGAAAATACGCATGTCCGATACGTGCCGCTCCCCAAGTATACCGACTACTACCCCGAGGCGCCGGGCGGGCGGGCGGGCGGGCGATCGATGGACCCGGTTCCATTTGACGGCGCGAAGCTGCGCGAAGACTTGATTCGGCTCCGCCGGCCTCATCCGCAGTCACAGATTCTCGGCAAATTCGGCATTACCGCCAGAGAGGCGCAGGCCGCCATCGGCGTCGGCTTCAAGACCATGGCGTTCATGGCATGGCAGATGTTCTTGTACGCTCTGCGGTATTTCAAACGAAAGCGCTGGGGACGGGACACCAAGCTTTGCGCCGGCAATTCCCTGATGGGGCGCTTGCTCTTGTCACTCAAGGAGCGCGGTGTTCCGATCTGGTTGCGCACGAGCGTGACAGAGCTGATTTTCGAGGATGAACGCGTCGTCGGGGCCGTGCTCGACAAAGAGGGAAAGAGCCTTCGCGTGAGAGCGCACCGCGGCGTCGTGCTGGCAGCGGGCGGATTTTCGCGGAATCTCGAAATGCGCCAGCAGTACCAGAGGCATCCCATTACGACCGACTGGACGGCGGGAAGCCCTTCGAATACCGGGGACGCGATCGTCCTCGGGCACAAAGCGGGAGCTGCGCTCGACCTGATGGACGAGGCATGGTGGACGCCGGTGTCTTTGGTGCCGAAATCGCCATTTTCTTGGGTACTGGTGGTCGAAAAGAGCCTGCCGCACGGGGTATTCGTCAATCAGGATGGGAGGCGGTTCACCAATGAAGCTGCGCCGTACATCGACGTGGTGCACGGCATGTACGAAGACGCTCGCGAAAGCGGCGAGACAGAGCCGCGCTGGTTTCATGTCTTCGATGCCACCTATCGCAGATCGTCGATCGCAGGGCCCATCGCGCCGGGCAAGGTCATGCCGGACAAGCAGATCCCGCGACGATATCGAGACGGACGCTACCTCTACAAGGCCGACACGCTCGATGCGCTCTGCGAGCAGCTCGGCATCCCGGCCGGCCACCTACGCGAGACGTTGGCGCGCTTCAACGACAACGCGGTCGAAGGAGAGGACCCGGACTTCAACCGCGGATGGAGCGCGCAGGATCGTTACTACGGCGACCCGCGCGTGAAGCCCAACTGTGCGCTCGGGCCGGTCGAAACTCCGCCCTTCTACGCCGTGCAGATCTATCCGGGCGACCTGGGCACCAAGGGCGGCCTCGTCACGGACGACCACAGCCGAGTGCTGAAGGACGGTCGGCCAATCCCGGGCCTCTACGCCGCAGGCAACTCGTCCGCGTCGGTGATGGGTCGCACCTATCCGGGGGCGGGTGGCACGATTGGGCCGGCGCTCACGTTCGGCTTTTTGGCGGCGGAGTGCGCCGCGAGGGAGCAGGCGCAGCAAAGCAGTCAGGAAGCAGCCGAATGAGCGACCGTGATTGGCGGCGCTTCGGGCGTTTCCACGCGAGGCTCTATCGATGGCTCGGCGGCCGACTGGTCGGAAGCGTCGGGTTTGGCCGCAAGGTGCTGCTGCTGACGACCACGGGGCGCAAGAGCGGGGTCGAGCGGACGACGCCATTGGTCTACATGCCCCACGGAGATCAGCTCGTGGTCTATCCGTCGAACGGCGGAAAGGAATCACCCCCAGCCTGGTGGCTGAACCTCCAAGCCAACTCCGCGGCCCGCATCCAAATCGGCAAAACCACGAACCACGTAGTGGCTCGCGAGGCCACCGAAGCCGAATACGAACGACTCTGGCCCGAGGCCGAGCGCTACAACCCCCACTGGCGCGACTATGCCCGAACCGTCACCCGCTCCATCCCCCTCGTCATCCTAGAGGGACACTCTCCACCCCCCTAACCATCCGACAATACAGGCTCTCCAAGCGAAAGATCGCAGCGACAAATCATTGAGGTTTTTCGCACCGGCAGCCGAAAAACCGGAAGCGACTCGTTGCGATCTTTGTAGCGGAAGGTGTTTGGTTTCGGGGAGTTGAGAGGGTGGAGAGTGTCCCCCCTACAGGGGGTCGAGGTCGAGGGTGGCGTGGGTGGGGGGGAGGCCTTGATCGATGCGCGCGGCGAGGAGGGCGGCGACTTGGCGCAAGAGCTTGCGGTCGGCGGACTTGAGGAGGAGCCGGTAGTGGTAGCGGCCGCGCAGCCGCGGAAGGGGTGCGGGGGCTGGGCCGAGGACCTGGACGGCGCCTTCACGAACAGCGACATGCGTGCGGGCGGTCTCGGCAAGCGTCTGGGTCGCTTGGCGGGCGTCTGCCTCCGCACCGGCATGAACACGGACCGAGACCAATCGCGCGAACGGCGGATAGCCCACCTCCCTCCGGGCCTCGATCTCCTCGGCGAAGAAACGCTCGTAGTCATGTTGGGCCGCGAGGCGCACTGCGGGGTGGTCCGGCTGAAACGTTTGGAAGATGACCTTGCCCGGCTTTTCGGCGCGGCCGGCACGGCCCGCCACTTGCGCGAGGAGCTGAAACGTTCGCTCCGAAGCCCGAAAGTCCGGAAAGGCGAGACTTTGATCGGCCAGCACCACGCCGACCAATGTGACGCGGGGAATGTCGTGGCCCTTGGTCACCATCTGCGTTCCGACCAACACGTCGACCTCTCCGTTGCGAAGGCGATCGAGCACCGCCTCGACTCCATCGGACGACGCGGTGTCGCGGTCGAGGCGAGCGACTTTCGCATTGGGAAAGCTCTCGGCGAGCGCCTGCTCGAGCTGCTCCGTACCCACGCCGAGGCGCTGATAGTCCCTGCATCCGCACGATGCACACGGAACCGCGACCGGCCTTTGGAAATCACAGTAGTGACAACGGAGCATGCCCTGCGCTCGGTGCTCGGTCAGCGCCACACTGCAAGCGGGACAGAAGGCCACCGATCCACAGGCGAGGCACCGCACGCTTGGCGAAAAGCCTCGCCGATTGAGAAAAAGGATGGCTTGATGGCCGCTTGCCAAGCAGTCGCCAAGAGCCGTGTGGAGCGGCCCCGAGAGCAACGGATGCCCCGTCGGTCCTTGCCGATGCCGTCTGAGGTCGACGATTTCGACGTCGGGCAGCGTCGCGCCAGTCGCGCGCGTTGGCAAAGAAAGCAACCGAATCCGGCCTTTGGTCGCCCGATGGTAGCTCTCGATCGAAGGCGTCGCGCTCCCCAGAAGGCACACCGCACCGGCATACTTCGCACGTAGGAGCGCCATATCTCTGGCGTGATAGCGAAAACCTTCGTCCTGCTTGAAGGACGGATCGTGCTCCTCATCGACGATGACCAAACCAAGCTCGGCGATCGGCGCAAACAGCGCCGATCGCGCGCCGATCGCCATCTGCACCCGCCCTTGGCGCAACGCTTGCCACGCG
The DNA here is from genome assembly GCA_963817725.1 of uncultured delta proteobacterium. Classification (GTDB taxonomy): domain Bacteria; phylum Myxococcota_A; class Polyangia; order Polyangiales; family Houyiibacteriaceae; genus SG8-38. The sequence goes on along the minus strand of CAWFPD010000006.1, from coordinate 412,174 downwards.
TCATCGCGCTGTCGCGGGGTGAGCCCGCTGTGGAGCACCGCGATGTCGTCGCCGAACCTCGCTCGAAATCGTGCGACGAGTTGGGGAGTCAGGGCAATTTCGGGAACGAGAAGCAATGCCCCAAGCCCCGCGATCCGAGCGCGATCAATCGCCCTCAGATAGACCTCGGTCTTTCCGGAGCCCGTCACGCCGTGGAGCAGGAACGCATCCCCGGTCCGTCGGTCGACTGCACCCCCGATCGCCTCGAGGGCAAGCTGCTGCGCTGTGTTGGGTGTGGGCGGCACGTCGCGGATCACGGGGGTACGAAAGAAAGGGTCGCGGCTGACATTCACCTCTTCGAACTCGACCAAACCCTTTGTCGCCAGCGATCGCACGACCGCCCGCGGATCGCCCAGCTCCGCTCGAAGCTCCTCCAAGACCGCAGGGCCCCGGTCGAGCCGGTCCATCACCTTTCTTTGCCGCGCGCCCAGCCGGACACCGGAAAGATCTTTGCCGGTCGCGCTCACTTTCCAGGTCGTCTGATGCGCCACGCGCTGCCCAGGCAGATTCTCGTGAGCATCGAGAAAGCCATCGGCCCGCAGACGTCGCATCGCCCCCGTGGGTAGAGCCGGCGCGGCAGCCCGGAGCACTTCGCCAAGCGGATACATGTAGTACCTCGAAGCCTGCTCCAAGAAACTCAGCAGCTCGGCGGTGAAAACCGGCTCGGCTTCGAGCAATCCGGCAACGGGAAGCGCCCGGGCGACTCCTTCGGGAAGGTCCTCACGACCCGCAACCACGAAGCCAGCAAGCTTTCGGCGACTGAACGACACCGCCACGCGGCTGCCGGGCCGAAGCGCACCACGCAGAACGATCGGAACGTCGTACGTGAACAACTTGCGAAGCGGCACCGGAAGCGCCACCTCGACATACGGCGAATCAATCGAACCCGGCCCCCCCACAGACATCGGCCTACGCGCGCTCGATCAAGGTGCCATCCCGCCGAAACCTCCCGCGCCGGCGCTCGGGATCGCGCGAGTACACGGCGAAGGAAAGATCGTCGTGCTCCCCGGCTGACAATCGATGGACGCCGGCCATGGCGATCATCGCAGCGTTGTCGGTGCAGGAGACCGGAGGCGGTATGAAAAGGCGAATGCCTTTCTCGGCGCACACGGCTTCTGCCCGTGCGCGCAAGCCCCGATTCGCGGCGACACCGCCGGTGATCACGAGCCGATCGATTTCTTCTCCTTCGCAGGCCAAGACCGCCTTGCGCACCAAGCTTTCGACGATCACCGCCTGAAACGATGCGCAGACGTCGGCGAGATCCTGATCGTGCTCGGGAATGCCGTGGGCCTGGACGTGCCTGGCAAGCGCGGTCTTCAGACCCGAAAAGCTGAAGTCGAGCGTTTTTCGGGATGCCATGGGCACGGGAAACGAAAACGCGTCTGCCCGACCGCGCGCCGCTAGCTTGTCGATGATGGGTCCGCCCGGATACCCGAGCCCGAGCAGCTTGGCCGCCTTGTCGAAGGCCTCGCCGGCGGCATCGTCACGGGTTTGGGCCAAGAGGGCGATCTCGCCAAAGCCCTCGACTCGATAGAGCGCGGTGTGCCCACCGCTTACTAGCAAGCCCACATAGGGCATCTCCGGCACGGATTGCTCTTCCTTGCCAGGCCTTCGCAAGTAGATCGCAAACAAATGTCCGTCCAAGTGGTTCACCCCGACCAAGGGTTTGTCGAGGCTCCAAGCGAGCGCTTTGGCCACCTGGACGCCGACCAACAGCGAGCCGACCAGGCCCGGTCCTTGCGTGACGGCAATCGCATCGACGCTATCGAGCCCACCGGGGGCCTCCAACAAGGCTTGCCGCAGGACGGGAATGATCGCCTGCATGTGGGCGCGCGACGCAAGCTCGGGAACGATGCCACCGTAAGGGCTGTGCACCGCAACCTGGCTCGCAATCACATCGGCCAGCACGTCGCCCGCCTCGGTGACCAGCGCCGCTGCCGTCTCGTCGCACGAGCTCTCGATGCCGAGGACGCGCATCAGAGTTGTTCCTTGCCAAGCTTGAAGACTCCGAAGTAGTCACAGAGCCCGGAATCGAGCTCGGCACAATTCGTGGGGTCACAAATGACCGAGCCCGGCCCGGCGATGATGCGAACCTCGATGCTGCCGCCGCGAATGAGTGAGATGAACACCATGGCGTCACGGCCAGCAAGGGGACCGGCTTCAGGCTGGGCCACGAACATGAAATTGCGAATCCTGCCGCTTCCCGGGAAGTCATAGAGCCCGAGTTGATCGTGGGCGAGCGGGACAATTGCCAGAAGGGGCGTATCGTCGAACGTGGGTCCGCAGTCCTCTCCGCGAGTCGAGATTGCGCCCGGCACTTCGTACTGCTGGTCCGGGTCAAAGGTCAGGTCCAAGGTCACCCCGGAGGAGAATCCGCGCCGGATGAAGGAGCAGTCGATGCCATCGGGACAGTTCTCCGGATCGTTCACGCCCTCGATCTCTCCTCGGTACACCTCTCCGTTGCCAGTCCGGAACTCGCCGAGGTTCTCGCAGCCCAAAGCCGCGATCAGGATGCAGACCGACCAGCAGCGCCACATGGGAGCGAGCATAGCAGAGAGAAATGCAGCTTCGACCAAAGCCCGCCGAGTCAGGTGGATTACGGCGTGTACCAAATCGGTGAGGTGTAGGCGCGCTCCTGGATTGTCGGTGGGTGCCCGGCCTTTTCGGGGTCGATTCCAAACGCAACCGCATCGTACAGGGTGTGCCGGGGCGTCGGGATTTGAAGCACGCGCACGTAATAGAATGCTCGTTGTGCGGGATCGAAGTCGGGATCCGACCAAAAGCCGTGGAGCGCAGGGGCACCCACGGTGTTGTCGTATTCAGCGGTCGCCAGATCGACGGTGTTCTTCACCGGCGGGACCTTTCCGTCGGCGTCGCGCTCACGATCGGTCGACCATGCCACGTCGAACACCTTCTCGTGCGTCTTGCCCTCTTCATCGACCCAGCCCTTGATCATCTGAATGCGATCGAGATTGGCGCCATCGGGATCCTTAATGGCGTACATCAAGAAGCCGGGCGCCTTGCCCTCGGGCCCCTTGGTCAGATCGCTTCCCATCGGGAAACCCATCGTGTAGCCGACCGTAACCATGTCGAACTTGTCTGCCTGTTTGCTCTCGAACGCCCAACCGCCAAAGAAGCGCACCCGGATTCGCGGACCGGTTGTCGCGTAGACCTCCTTGCGCTTGAAGGCCGCGAAGATCGAAGCGCGCGTGTTTTCCTCGGCCCACACCGCGGTCAGCCCCTGGGCGCTCAAGTCGCCGCCCGCGAGCCCATCGGCAGACATCGCACCCCAAAAGTTGTCTTCTTCGGCAGAGGCAAGACCGGTATGGGAATTGGTCGAGCCGATCATGCCGAACTTGTAGGGGTTGGCCCCCACCTTCTGGTCGATTTCGAGTCCGCGGAGCAGAGCACTACGAGCGTAATCGCCCTCGTTGATCTTCACTTCGCCCTCCCCGGGCTGCGGCGTCTGAGGAAATTTCTCGAAGCCCGCAAACGCGTCGTCCGGCGAAAGGCTCGGGTGCGTTTCGGAGTCGCCCTCGTATTGCGTCACCTCCGCCACCGGCTCCCATCGCATCCGGGTGCGCGCGTACGCCGCAGTAATCGGGCGTCCTTCGCTGTCGACCTCAGGGTACATCATGCCCCCGCTCAGGTTCGATTGTTGGGGGATCGCGATGAAGTCCGTTCCGAGACGTGCGCTGGTGTCCTCGAGCCAGGCCCAGAGGTCTTCGGGCCGCTGGCTGTCGAGCGCGCTGAACGGAACGAGCTGGCGTGCCTGCTCTGCGCCTTGGTTCATGAAGACGACGCGACCCAGGGCGTGACCACCTGGGTCCGCGGTCCATTCCCAGCCGATGAACGAGGTGAAGGCACAGGGCGCATAGTGCTGCTCGGCAGCCTGGACGATGCTGTTCCAGGCCGATTGCTGGAGCTCGTCATCATCGAGGTCCGCAATCGCGGCGCCTGCCCGCATGCTGGGACCGAGCTCTTGCTCAAGAATCTCCAACCCATGCCCTTCCGCCATCATGCGGGCCCATCTCTTGCCGGTTGCCGTGCCCGTCAGCCTGGCGTCGCCCTCCATGAGCCTGAAGGGAACCGCCAGCATCTCTGCGTGGTCCGCGACGACCATGAAGTCGAGCGGCGTCTGAAGCTGAACCTTGGCCTCGGTATACGGGTGGACGACAGGAAGCCCTCTGGCCCACCGATAGGCGGTGCTTGGATCTGCAGAGCGATTGCCCATCAGATAAGCATCCGCCGAATAGCTGGTGTGCACGTGGGTGTCGCCCCACAGGAGCCGATTCGGCTCCCTGGCGATGGCCCCGGGAATCGTCGGTGGCGGCCCTTTGCAGCCGAGCACCGCCGTCCCCAGGGTGGTTAGAATCCACAGAGCTCGTCCGATGCGTTTCATGGCTTGCTAGTACTGAATCCGTGCGCCGATGCACCAAGTGAGTCCGCGCAAATCTGGTTCGGTGGTTCCGTGGTCCGTTCCGCGGGCAGCATCCGTGGTCTGGACGTAGAAGTAAGGCATCACCGCGATCATGAATACCCTGAGGTTGTAGCCGACTCCAACTCGTGCCTGCATGGCGGTTCCGAGATCGTCGAAAAGCGCCCCCGCCTGCATGAATATTTTGACAGTCCGGATCGGCCACCACGCGATCCCCGCCCCGACCCACCAGTCCTGCGGACCCTTGAAGAGCAGACGACCGACCTTCTGGCCCAGCACTTCGACCGACACGCCGTTGAACTGGCGGTCCACGTGATATTCGTATCCCAGACCGATTGTGATGTTCTTCTGCCGGAAGGCGGTTCGAGTACCGGAAAAATCGATGTTCACGTGATGCATGCGCTCGCGATAGTCGAGCTCATAGTTTTGAAGCTGTTGAGGGGTCGGAGCAGCGCCGGCCGCATTCAAGAGCATCACCATCAGAGCCGACAGCATGTTCGCTATCCTCCTTCGCCCTGCGCGCTCTTGGGCTCGCAACCGACACACTGCGACGGATTGAAGCGGATGATGGTCCCATGAACCCAATGGCCGTAGATGTCGAGCGTGGGAATCACGGCATCACCACCCACGGCGCACACTCTCGGCCCCACGACCTTTCGGAAACGCTCCTCGTTGTCCGGTAGTTGCTTCATCGAAAACGCATCGATGTCGACGACGCCCAGCTCCGCGTGAGGCTCGAGGACCTGCTCACGGATCACGCGGTACTCGCAGTTCGGTCCACGCGGCGCGTACGTGCCTCCCGTCTTTCGATACTCCCCGACGCCGCCGCAGCCCAGACAGCCAAGAAAGATGCAGCACCCGAAAGCGCGAGCGACTAGCGTCCTCATTCGCGCCCGAGAGTGCACCCGCCGGATGGGGCGTGCAAGCCAAGGACCAGCGTAATCGCGTCGCAAGCGCCCATCCCTGCCCGCAATTCGGCTCACCCGGTTGTTGCGCCCGGACTCTTCAGGCAGACGCTTCACGTCAGCAGGCGACCAAACGGTGTCCTAGTGGATCACAGCGGTTACAAGGGATTGGCGTTGACCATTGCGTGCCTCGTACGTATAGCTCGGTCCAACCCGCTGGCGCAGAGGTGTGGCGGGTGGAGACCGCCATGAATCGTCTTTTAGTCCTGCTCGCCGTAAGCGTGCTCGGGATCGGTTGCTCGAAGAGCGATCTTCCGGCGTACGCCAAGACTGCCGCGGCTGGCCATGAGCCGAACGAGGTGTTTTGGGGCGACACCCACCTGCACACCAGTTATTCACCCGACGCGTATTTCTTCGGCAACACCACGGCCGACCCCGACACGGCTTATCGCTACGCGAAGGGTCTGCCCGTGGTGCACCCCTACACGCGCGCGAAGATTCAGATCCATACGCCCCTCGACTTTCTGGTGGTGGCCGACCACGCGGAGATGATGGGCGTTCCACTTCGATTGTTCCAAGGCGACGAACGGCTCACCAAAACCGTGACAGGTCAGCGCTTCATGAAGATGGTGGCAGCGGGCAAGAACCAAGAGGTGTTCTTCGAATTCATCAGCGCCATCAACAAGAACACGCCTTTCGAAGATCTTGCGAGCGAAGACATCCAGCGCTCGGTCTGGGCCGACTCGGTGGCCATCACGGAGCGGCACAACGAACCCGGCAAGTTCACCTCGTTCATCGGGTGGGAATGGACCTCCACACCCGACGGGAAGAACCTGCATCGCGTCGTCTTCATCCCGCAGGGGGCGGAAACCGCCGCGAAGTTCTTGCCGTACAGCGCGTTCGACAGCGCCCGCCCCGAAGACCTCTGGGCCTGGCTCGAAACGACGTCCGAGAAGACCGGGGCGCGCTTCGTCGCCATTCCTCACAACTCCAACATCAGCGGGGGCTTGATGTTCCCCGAGGTCGATAGCGAGGGCCGCCCGATCACGGCGGAGTACGCGCGAACGCGCATGCAGTGGGAGCCGGTGATCGAGGTCACCCAAATCAAGGGCGACTCGGAAACGGATCCAATCCTCTCTCCCAACGACGACTTTGCAGACTTTGAGCCGTTCCGACATGCCATTGATACCGAAGCGATCCAATCAGGCGCAGGACCAGCGCCCGTGGATCCCGGGGATTTTGCGCGGTCCGCTTTGAAGCGAGGCCTGGAAATCGACGCGAAAGTCGGCGCCAATCCCTACAAGTTCGGCATGATCGGATCGACCGACTCCCACACCGGAATGTCGTCCACCGAAGAGGACAACTTCTGGGGCAAGACGGCCTTCGATTCGACGCCGAAGAATACGTTTGCGACGTACTTGGACATCAAGGGCTTTGGCGCGGACATGTCCGCCGCTGGGCTCGCAGGCGTGTGGAGCGAAGAGAATACGCGCGAGTCCCTCTTCGAGGCGATTCGACGAAAAGAGGTGTATGCGTCCACCGGGCCTCGAATCCGGATGCGCTTCTTCGGCGGCTGGGACTTCAAGAGTAAAGACGCCGGAAAGAAGAAGCTCGCAGAAATAGGCTACAAGTCCGGCGTTCCCATGGGCGGCGATCTGGCGCGGGCCCCGAAAGGAAAGGCCCCGCGATTTCTGGTCTATGCCATCAAGGATCCGCGCGGCGCGAACCTCGATCGGATTCAAATCGTGAAAGGTTGGCTCGACGCAAGCGGCACCGCGCAGGAAAAAGTCTACGACGTGGCGTGGTCCGACGACCGAAAGCGTTCTTCCGATGGCCGGGTGGAGGCCGTCGGAAACACCGTCGACCTAGAGACCGGCATGTACAAGAACGACATTGGCGACCCGCAGCTCGCAACCGTTTGGGAGGACCCGGACTTCAATCCCGAGAGGCGCGCCTTCTACTACGCCCGGGTGCTCCAGATCCCGACGCCGCGGCATACCCTGTATGATGCGATCGCCCTCGGAATGGACCCGAAAGACACAGGGCACCCTCCGACCATTCAGGAGCGCGTCTACTCCTCACCGATTTGGTATACTCCTTAAGAGCTGCGAGCCGGCGCGACCGAGCAACTCTGTAATTGCCATGCCGTTCGAACCCCTACCTCGTTTCTTCCCACTCGAACGGGCGGTCACCTTCAGCGACGGCGTGTTCGCCGTCGTGATCACCATCCTCGTTCTCGGCATCGAGGTCCCCTCGGATATCGCGCTCGACGCGGCCGAATTCGCGGTTCAGCGCGAGAAGTTTCTGCATCAGGTGCTCGTCTACGGCGTCGCCTTTTGGTTGGTCGGGATGTACTGGTCGGAACACAGCCTTCTGTTCGCCGGCCTTCGGCGCATGGATCGGCGGCTGGTGGTTCTCAATCTGTTGTTCCTCCTGCCCGTGACCCTCCTGCCCTTCGTCACCCAGCTCATGGGGACGATACGCCATGACTGGAGGATCGTTCTCGTATTCGCCGCGACGAACCTATTCGGCGCGTTGGTCCTCGAGAGGCAGTGGAGCCACGTGGCCGCCCGACCCGAGATCCACAAGGACTCCAACACCCCCGGGCTCGCCCGACGAATGGTCTGGGGCGTCCGCTTCTTCGGGCTGGTCTTAATCACGGCCGTGCTCATCTCGCTCCTCGACGTGAAAGCGGGAATCTTCGCGATCCTCGTGATGCCGTTCGTCTTTTTCGTGAACTTCACGCGTTTGGGAAAGGGCTCGCCCTCGGACTTCGGGCCTGAAGACCAGACGGAATGAGTGTTGCGCCCGGAACCCTCGCGCCGCGCATCCCCCTGGGGGCCCATCGGACCTGAAAAGGGGTAAAATCTTTGCTCGAATTGTCTCTCTACGAATGCTAGAGGGCGCGCTAGCGGGGCTGCGCAACGAGCTCGCAAGGAGAATAGATCATGGGGACGATGGGAAGATTGACGGTCATGGTGTCCTTGTTGACGCCGCTGGTGACGCTAACAGGGTGCGCCGACGAAGTGTATTGCGCGGATGGCGTGTGCTACGGCTATTACTACGACAGCCTGGTTACGGGGTTGAGCTACGAATCGCAAGGCGATGCGGGAGAGCCGCTTTCGGGTTTGACCGGTGAAGCCAACGATCCGGGTCGTTTCAGCTATCGCGACGGACACAGAGTGACCTTCTCTCTCGGGGACACGGTGCTCGGGCAGAGCGCCGTCTTGGCCTCATCCAAGACGCCAGCGCGGGTCACTCCCTTCGATCTGGCTGGAGTCACCGAAGAAGCCGTCGGCGGCTGCGCGGTTGATGGAGCGTTGCTGCCCGAAGACGAGTTTCGAATCGTGCACAACATCGCCGTCCTCCTGCAGACGTTCGACACGGACGGCGACCCCACGAACGGCATCGACATCAGCTCTGGGGTCGCGGCGCTTTTCGATGGCGTCAGCGTCAGCCTGGATCAGGCCTGGGACGATTTCCAAGCCGATAGCGATCTGCAGGGCGTGCTCGAAGAAGCGAACAACCAGCAGCTCTTTTCAGACACTCGTGAGTTGGTGGCGCGAGAGGACGCGCTTCGCGCTCTCTACCAAGGCATCGGGCTGTGCGAAGACGGTAGTGGAGGGACCGGTGGCACGGGTGGCACCGGCGGCACGGGTGGCACCGGCGGAACAGGGACTGCGGATTGCTCGAATGTGACCCCAGGAAACGGAGAGTTCGGCGCGGCATGCCGCAACGATGGCGATTGTTCGGGTGGTCTGCCGTGTTGCACCTCCACCGAGGTTTCGGCGGCATGCGGCACGACGGCCGAGCTTTGCACGTGCATCTAGGTCAGCGAATGGAGGCCCTCGAGTTCAAGCTCACCTCCCCACTGACCGTCAAGAAGTGAGCTGAGCTAGAGGCTCGCTCGCAGAGTCTTGCTTGCCGAAAGCCAACGCCGGTAGCCCGGGGCATCGCCTGCCCGGGCTGCCAGCGAGGCCGCTTCTTCGTATCGAGCCTGCGCATCGCGTGCCCTACCCGCGAGCTCGTCGATCGAGCCAAGCATACCGACCGCGCGCGCAACCAAGCTGGTGCTGCCGTTCGATCTCCCCAGTGCTTCGACACCGCGAAGCTCGGTAGCAGCGCCCCCGTGATCGCCGGCGGCGGTCAACGCGTCGGCCAACTCGAGCCGGGTTCGCGCCAGGGTGTTGTCAGGTGCTCCGATTTCGGCGAAGAGCTCCAGCGCACGACGATAGGCGTTGGCGGCATGTTGCGGATCGCCATCGATCCGTCGAACCCGGCCGATCGCGACCTGCAGATGCGATTCGACCGACGGCTCGACACCGGCGACCAGCTCGAGCGCTCTGCCGAAATGCCGCATGGCATCGCGAGGTCGATCTCTGCGAGCCGCAATGCGGCCGAGAGACAGCAACATCTTGGCGCGCTCTGCGCTCTTCGGTGCGGTCAAATCGAGCGCCTCACGCAAGACCCCGTCGGCGCCAGCGGGATCGCCCGAGCGGGCCAATGCTTCCCCGAGCTTTCGGCTAAACGTCGCCATGGCGGAGTCGTACACGGTGTCTCCGCTCTCGAGCGTCTCGCGGCGGGCGAGCTCGAGGGCCCGCTGATACTGCAGCACCGCCCCGAGGTGATCGCCGCGGGCCATGGCCGCATCGCCCGACTTTTCGAGGAGCACCAAGCTGGTTACCGGGTCGACTCCGTGAAAAGCATGCACGGCACGGACCTCTTGCGGAGCGCGTTGCTCGCTCAATACCTCATAGGCACGCCGGTGAAGCGCGCGCCGCGCCTCGGCTGGAATCGAAGCGGCCACGAGCTCCGTGATGAAGGGATGGGTGAGGCTGATCCGCGAGCCATCGAGCTGCACGAGCGAGTTGCCCGCAAGCTCATCGAGACCGGCGAGGTCGTGGTTTCCCGAAACGGCCCGAAGCGTATCCAAGTCGCAAGTTCGGCCGAGCACGGCCGCGGCCTGAAGCAAGCGTTGCGCGTCGACCTCGAGGCGTTCAATCCGCTGTGCAATGGCGTCCGCGAGGCGAGGAGGCGGTCCATCCTGCGGAGAGATCCCAAGCGCCTCCAGCTGCTCGAGGTGCAGAGGAAGGACGTTTCCACCGAAAGATTTGGTGATCTCGTCGAGCCCGGAAACGAGGCGGAGATGGTAAGAGCCCGCGAGGAACCGTTCCGCCTCCTCGGCGCTGAGCCCTTGGAGCGTGATCGCCCGGTCCGCGTGCACGCCCCGGTCGTGATCGCCGGCTGTCACCAACAGGACGGGCTCGTTGCCCAGCGTTCGGGCCAGCTCGGTGACCGTACGCTGGGTAAGCCCATCGCAATACGAGAGGTCATCGACGATGAGCATTACGCGACCGCTCGACGCGCGCCCCCTGGCAGTGCGCACCGCGCATGCTAACGCCTCGGCAACGGCGCCGGTACGCGACCGACTGTCCCCCCCGGACAATCCCACTGGGTTCATGACCTCGTCGATGCCTGCGCCAGCCAGCTCCGACCCGAGCTCGTCTCCCCGATTCGCCATACGGGCGAGCTCCGACTCATCGACCTCGAGAAGCTCGGCCAAGATGGTTTGAATCGCCGAGTACGGAACCGGGGCACCCGTCGAATGAGCTCCTGCTCCAATCACGAGGTCTCCTTCGGCTGCCGCAACCTCGGCGATCTCCGTCAGAAGCCGGGTCTTGCCCACGCCGGGCTCTCCCACCACGTGGACCCAATGCGCCCCTTGCGCGGCTGCATGACGGCACTCCCTGATCGTGCGGAGCACCTGCTCCCGGCCGACGAACTCCCGCTGTGAGCCGAGCGGTGGATAGAAGGACGGCCGGAGGGACCGGTTGCTTCCGAGGGCCGGCTGAGGCCCAGCCAGCCGTGCGCCGCACTCGCCGCAAAAGTTCTGCAAAGGTGACGCTGGGGCGCCGCAGCTCGGACAGGGTGTGACCGATACACGCTGGGAGCGCAGCTCGTCGAGAACCTCTCGCAACGCCTTTTGCATTTCGCGCGCGACCTGGAAGCGCTCTTTCCGATCCTTGGCGAGAGCCCGCATCGTGGCTTCCGCAAGCCGATCGGGAATACCCCGGCGGGGGCTCGCCTTCCGTGGGTCCGGAACCGGATCGTTGAGATGTCTCAGGACCACCCGCGTGGGCGTATCGTCGATGTAGGGAAGGCGCCCAACCAACAGCTCGAACAAGACGACGCCCAGTGCATAGAGATCACCGCGGCCGTCGACCCCATCGCCGCGACCCTGCTCGGGTGACATGTAGTCCGGCGTGCCGCATACCAACCCTGGCTTGGTGATCGAGCTTTCCTTGCCCACGATGGTGGCGAGCCCGAAATCCACCACTTTGACCAGGTCCTCCCCGGACCGAAGGGGTCGCAAAATGATGTTCTCGGGCTTCAGGTCACGATGGACGATGCCGAGCTCATGCGCTTCGCCGAGCGCATCGAGGGTGTGAATCAAGATGTTGCAAATGCGCTCGATCGGTAGGGGGCCCTCCTCGTGCATGACGAGCGCCAAGTCCTTGCCGCTCAAGAACTCCATCGCGAGATAGAGGACCCCATCGTCGGTGCGCCCGAAATCAATGATGCTGACGCTGTTCGGATGATTCAGGCGGCTCGATGCCCGCGCCTCCTGATAGAACCGCGCGACCGTCTGCTCATCTCCGAGAAGGTGCGGGTGAATGACCTTGACTGCGACGGTGCGGCCAAGCGTGGACTGCTCGGCCTTGTACACGCGTCCCATGCCGCCGACACCCACCACCTCTTGGAGCATGTAGCTTCCACCGACGACGCGGCCGACGAGTGGATCCGAGGACCCGCCCCCCGCCACCTCATCCGAGGGGGCCCCGCAGGCGGAGCAAAAGCGCGCCCCATCCTCGATGGACGCGCCGCATTGAACGCAAAGGCGCACCTGTCTAGGATATCTCAGCCGGGGGCTGGCTCAAACTTGCCCGGGTGGCTGAACACCTGGCCGGGATCAGCGCTGTTCCTCGTCCAGACGCCGCATGGCCTCCAACAGCAGGTGATGGGTGGGAATCCCAATCACGTCCTGGACCGGGGCCGAGCCCGGCTCGAGCACGAACTGTCCTTCCGTGAGTCGAAGGAGGCCGTAGACCGCCTCGGCGCCGTCGAGCTCGCCAAAGCGCGCGTCGTGAATCGAGCCGTGCTGGAACCGCATTTCCCCATGCCGGGCCCCGCTGCGAACCTCGAGGCGGCCGCTCTTGCGGCCGTTGGCAAGGACCTGGATGACGTCAGGGAGGGCCATTTCTTGTAACGACCCGAAGACGCCCCGGCCCTGCGGTCTTCTGTTGCGCTTTCGTTCGAGGAGACGGGCGGTGCAAACCACTTGGGTGTCCATGGGCTCACCACCCACGGTGCGCCGAAGCGAATCGACGATGGCTGGATTGAACGTACTGCCCGCGTGCTCCGCCAGCGCGGCACAGGCGTCGTCGACATCGAGCGTGCACCCGAGGACGTTCCGTTCGTTCTCGGTCAAGTCGTCGTAGCTCTCGGCGACCGCGAGCACACGGGCACCCAATGGAATGTCATCCCCGGACAAACCGTTCGGAATGCCCCTTCCGTCATAGCGCTCGTAGCGATGGCGAAGCGCATCGACGGCAATCTGTGGCAGCGGGACGGGCTCGAACAGACGAATCGGCGCGAGGCAGGTCTCTCGAGCCCGTTCACGCCGATTCCGATCGCACGCCACTTCGAAAGCAGTGACGTGCAAGCCCCTCGAAATGCCCACGTCATGTAGATGAGCGGCGGTGATAATGGGCTGTATCTGTGCGCGGGTCAGCTCGATCCGTTCGCAGATCTCCCGACAAAGTCGCGAGACTCGGGCCGAATGGCCCTGTCGATCTTCGTCGGGCTCCTCGAGGAGCGTGACGAGCACGCCCAAGGTCTGTAGGTAGGTGTCCGCGCCCACCGACAGCTCGTCGTCTTGGGACGGTACGTCGGCCACGCCTCGAATCCCTACCGACTGTTCTGGCTGAGCCCCCCGACCCACGGTCTTCACATTGTAGCGAAAGCCGAGGAAACCGTCTCCCCTGCAGTGCGTCCGCTCGAAATCGACAAGAAAGCCCGGCCTGCTAGAGTCTGCCCCCGTGAGGTGGCAGCTGGGAATCTGGCTCCTTGTGAGCCTCAGCACGATCGGTTGTGCAACCACGGGGACGCTCAAAAACGGCGTCTATCACGGCGAGCAAACATCCTATCGAATAGGCCCAGTCGGCCCGGGCTGGACGCGTCTCACAGTCGACCACGAGAACGACCTGGCATGGCACAACGCCGCCATTGGCGCGGTCATGCACGTCGACTCGAGCTGCGATCCAGCCTTCGACATTCCCCTGATCGCCCTGAGGATGCACCTGCTGATCGGCTTTACCGATCGCGACATCGTGAGTGAAGAGACCGTACCCATGGACGGACGGGAAGCGCTTCGCACGCACGTCACGGCCAAGCTCGATGGAGTGTCGCGCGACATACTCCTGCAGATCTTGAAAAAGGACGACTGCGTCTACGACTTCGGCCTGATTACTCCGTCCGGCTCGAGCTTCGAAGACGCGCTCGAAGACTTCGACCAGATGCTCGCCGGCTTCACCACGATGACAGGCAACACGTGACCAACGCGACTCCATCCACGAGGCCTCGCAATTTCACCACCTGGGCGGATTTACAGATACGCCGTCTCCGGCACTTCACGGAGGAGGTCGGCGAATCAACCTTGCTTGCCGGGCGAACGTTCCGGACGATGTTCACATCGCGCTTCGACCTCTCCGAGTTCATTTACCAGCTCGAGCAACTAGGGGTGCGAAGTCTCGCGATCGCTGCAGCCACCGCCATCTTCGTGGGCATCGTGATGACCATCCAGTTCGCCGTGTCCATGGAGGCGTTCGGCGCCAAGGAAACCCTCGGACGCGTCGTGGCCGTTTCCGAAGCCCGCGAGCTGGCCCCCTCGCTGACGGCCCTGGTCGTCGGAAGCCGCATCGCAGCCGGAATCGCAGCCGAGCTGGGTTCGATGACGGTCACCGAGCAGGTGGACGCAATTCGAGCCCTTGGGGCCGACCCCGTCCGCAAGCTCGTCGTGCCCCGGATGATGGCCTGCATCGTCATCATGCCCTTGATCACCTTCATCGCGTTCATTTTGGGCATGGTCAGCTCCATGATGGTGGCCGCCCTCTCCTACGGCATCCCGATGACCTTCTTCTCCTCGACGGCTCTCGACTCGCTGCACCTCAACGACTTCGCGAGCGGCGTCCTCAAGACGCCTTTCTTCGGATTTTTGATCGCCATACTCGGATGTTACTTCGGCCTTCAAACGCGAGGAGGCACCGAAGGTGTGGGGCGCTCGACCACACGCTCCGTCGTAGTGGTTTCGATCAGCATTCTGATGGCCGACGCGCTGCTGACCCAGATCTTCGTCAGCCTCGGAACGCTTTGACCTTCGACTAGATCGAAATGCGGGAGTCGGACGTCCTACCGAACATGGCCCGCTGGCTCGCTATCGGCGTCGTTTTGTGGATGGAAGGCTGCTCCTGCGGCTCGGATGGACCGCAACCCGCCGCCCGAACCCTGTTTCCGTCCTTGATGACCGCTCCGCCGGGCGACCTGAAGAGGCTCGCCAAAACCGCCGATTGCGCAGATTGCCACGCGGACGTGGCCTCTCACTGGATGCACAGCGTGCACGCGTATGCCTCGTTCGACAATCCCTGGTATCGGGCGAGCGTGGATTCTTTCCGCGAGCATCGCGGTGAGACGGAAAGCCGTTTTTGCGCGGGTTGCCACGACCCTTTGCTATTGCTTTCGGGCGACATCGACGGGGAGGTTCGGCCGGAGAATGACCTCGCCTACGCGGGAATCACTTGCCTCGTATGCCACAGCATCGAGTCCACGACAGCCGACGGAAACGCGAGCTTCACCCTGACCGACGCGCCGGTCCTGATTCCCGATCCGGCTAAGCCCGAGGAGATCGAATCACACCGGGCGCGGCTATCGCTTCCTCCGCTTCGGACCGCTGCACTTTGCGGGTCCTGTCACCGGTCTTTTTCCGGCCCTGCGATCGGCAACGCGAGCCACCTTCCGGGTATCGACGATCTAGGTGATTGGGCCTCTTCGACCTTTGGCGGTGGTGTTCCGGATCATCTCGCGTCGACAACGGCGCAGACCTGCCAGGACTGCCACATGCAGACCGAGGAGGCCTCCGACGCGGAGATGGCCGGTACGCGCGATGGACAGGTACATGCGCATCGATGGGCGGCGTCGCACACGGCGATGGCGGCGCAGCTGCGCGACCCGAAGCAGAAGCAGCAGGCCTCAGGCACGCTCGAGGGGGCGGTGGTCATCGACATCGGCAACGTGCGTGCTGGCGGGCGTCGCTACCTGTTGCCCGAGCGGGCGCAGGTGCGGGGGGGCGGGCAGCTGACCTTCGACGTCGTCGTTCAGAATGAGCGCGTCGGGCATCGGTTCCCTGGAGGCGTGCGCGACCTGCAGGACGCCTGGATCGAGGTCGAGGTGCGGGATGCCATGGGCAAGTTGGTGGGCGCGTCCCATGGTGGGGCGAACAATGACGATGTCTACATCTTCCGGGCCACGATGCTGGACGATGGGGCCAGTCCCGAAGTCCTGCATCAGGTGCACCGCTTCTCGGCGCCTGCATTCGATCGGACGCTCGGGCCGCAAGACGCGCAAGCCATACGATACTCGATGGAATTGCCCCGTCGATTCGAGCAGCCGCTCCGAGTCGATGCGAGACTCCTGCACCGTAAGCACAGTCTTCGCTTCCAGGCCTTTGCGTGCGAGACGAGCCGCACCGAGCGCGGAGCAGCTTTCGCGAAAGGTGCCGCGCACCGTGGAAAGATCCCTCTCGACCCATGCCTGACACAACCCGTCACGGCGGTGGCGAGTGCCACTTCGTGGATGGGTCGGAACGCATCGACCCGGACGCGCGTCGGGGGCGCTGCACGGCCCAGTGTCGAGCGGCTTCTCACCCAAGGTCTGGCGTTGCTTCATACGACGCAAGAACACGTGGCCGCCGCGGCGCCGGCCCTCGATCGCGCGCTGGCGCTGGGACGGCGGGCCGCATCGCCTGAGCTGCAAGCGCGCGCTCTAGTCCTGCGCGCACGGCTGGCATCCATCCAGGGACGGCCCGAGGAAGCCGTCGCATCGACGAGGCGGGCCGAGGCGCTGATAGGCTCAAACCCCGTCTTAGACCGCATCCGTGGAGATGCCTACGCACGCGTTTGGCGATGGGCTCGAGCCGCCGAGGCTTACGAGCGCGTGACACGGGCATCACCACTCGACTGGCGGGCATGGCGCGATCTCGCGCAAGCGTACGGCAGCCTTTCGGACGATCGCAACGCGCTCATGGCAGCCGAAGCCGGGCTACGCTTGGCGCCCCGCGACGAGAGCCTACTGCGAAGCCGCGCACTGGCCCTTCGAGGCATGGGGAGCCCCGAAGCTGACGATGCGCAACAGAGGTGGCTCGCCCACCGCGCACCCGACGATCAGCCCGCGTTACTATCCACTTGTGAGCGAACACACGACCGGTGTCGAAGGGACCGGCAGCCCATACCGCACTACACAATCGCACCTTCAAAAGCAGTTCACGCAAGCGTCGATCCCAGATAGGATCCTCGAGATGTCCAAGCAGTATCAAAAAAAGAGCTCCACGACGAAGAAGCGAGTGAAGAAGGGGCGCGGCCCTTCGCGTGACACCATTGGCGGCGGACAGACGACCGGCATCATGGGCAACATGGTGCAAGGGTTTCGTCGTGCGGTGGGTTCTGAATCATCCAAGCAGGGAAGAGGCAGCAGCCTTCTTTGGACGGCCGTTCTCGTGACGGCTGCCATCGCAATCATCGCGTGGAACTTCGCACGCTAGTCGCGGATCGCTCTCCATCTGAGCCAGTGGTCGGCGAGCACGAGCGCGACCATGGCCTCGCCCATCGGAACGAAGCGTGGAAGCACACATGGGTCGTGGCGTCCCATCGTTCGAATCGTGGTGGGCTCCCCACTCGATGTCACGGTATCTTGGGACCTCGGGATGCTGCTCGTGGGTTTGACCGCAGCGCGCATGACGATCGGCATTCCGCTCGAAATGCCCCCGAGCATGCCCCCATGGCGATTGGATCGTGTGCGAATGCGACCATCGGAATCGGCCTCGAAGGGGTCATTGCTCTGGCTGCCCCTGAGTGAGGCCATCGAAAAGCCGGCTCCATATTCCACCCCTACGACGGCCGGAAGGCTAAAGAGAGCTTTGCCGAGATCGGCCTTGAGCTTGTCGAATACGGGCTCGCCCAAACCCGCCGGTACGTCGTAGGCCACGATTTCAGCAACGCCGCCGACGGAGTCTTGTTCCTTTCGCACTTTACCGATCAGCTCGACCATCTGGGCGGCTGCGACGGGATCGGGGCAGCGAACGATGTTCGGCTCACCACTGGGAAGCCGCTCCACTTGGTCGAGCGTCACGCGCCCCGAGATAGACCCCTCGATGTCCCCAACCCGGCTGACATAACCGACCACCTCCCCACCGAAAGCATGGGACAGAAGCTTCTTGGCCACGGCGCCAGCCGCGACCCGCGCCACCGTTTCGCGCGCGCTGCTTCGCCCTCCGCCCCGGTAATCACGACGGCCAAACTTGGCATCGAAGGTGTAGTCCGCATGCCCCGGCCGGTAGACGTCCTTGATGTTGCTGTAGTCGCGTGATCGCTGGTCCTCGTTGCGGACGATGATCGCAATGGGGGTGCCCGTGGTCTCCCCCTCGAACACGCCTGATAGGATTTCGGGCGCATCTGCTTCTTTACGCTGCGTGACGATCTTGCTTTGCCCGGGCCGCCTTCGTTCGAGGTCGCGGATCAAATCCGCTTCCGAAAGCGGAAGGCCGGGAGGACATCCGTCGATGATCACGACGTTTGCGGGGCCGTGGCTTTCGCCGGCGGTCGTCACGCGAAAGAGCTGGCCGAACGTGCTACCGGGCATGTGACCTCACTGCTGTGGGCCCGGATTCCGGCCGATTGCTCGTCCGACGAAAAACGGCCCCATGTGCTGAATGTATTGCGAGGTCTGGACGGTGCCGCGCATCGACTGGACGACGTGAGACAACGGATGGAGCTCGGCGCCGATCAATCCAATGAGGAACTCGTTGTCGTTGGCATCGAGGCCGTGGCAGGCGAGACGGACGTCGTGCGCTAGGTTCTGGTCGCCGTACGCACGCCCGATCGTCGCGTGCTCACGCAGGATGCCGCCCTTTTGCTTCGGCTCGAGCTGCTCGAAGGCGCCGGTTCGGCGCAGTGGATACCAAACGGCCCAGTTCCATTCCGGGTTGAGCACCGTCTGCCGCGGCCGATCCAGAAGCCAAAATCCCAAATCGTTCTCGTAGCCGCTACTGTACGTGCGGCCGATCATCGTGAGCTCGGGCCGCAAGACCCAGCTTCGCATGGGCTCCGCCTCGAACAAAGGCCGCACGGAGTCCACGAACAGCGCCGGGTCCTCGCTGAAGGTGAGCAGCGCGATGCCCCGGGGATCGTTGACGTCCGCGTAGAGCACGGAAGGGATGTCCGCCGCTCGCAATGCCGACATGAGGGCCGCCTGGTCTTCCGAGATCGAAGCCCCCGTGGGCACCTGAAAAACCAGAAGCTGCATGAATAGTCGGCGATCCATGAGCTGCGGTTGTCCATCCTTAGGGGCGCCGCGCTCCCGGGTATCGATCTGCGGCGAGCCGACCGGACTGCCGCCATGGTCTTGTGCCGAATGAGCCATGGAACGATTCATAGCGCTTTTGCGACCTCTCTGCACAGTGTAGGCTCCTTCTATATGCGTGTGCTCAAGATCCTCGCGGTGATCTTCATGCTTGGCGTCTTGACCTTGGCGGTCGTCGCATACTCGCTGCACGAGCCTCGGCCCGAGGGTCAGCCCGGTCCCGAGGCCGACGCACTCGCAAGGTCGTTGGAAGCCGCCGTCCACAAGAAGGATTGGGACCGGACCAACGTCGTTCGCTGGTCGTTCTTCGAAAAGCACCACTACGTGTGGGACAAGCAACGGGGCTTGGTGGAGCTCGAGTGGGGCGAGTCGCGGGCGCTGTTTCGTACCGCGGATCAAAGTGGCCGCGTTTGGAGCAAGGGGACCGAGCAAACCGGAGAGGATCGTGAGCAGGCACTGCGTGCGGCGTACACGTACTGGATCAATGATTCGTTCTGGTTGAACCCGGTGGTCAAGCTCTTCGATCCGGGCGTCGAGCGGGGGCTGGTGAAGCTCGACGACGGCACAGATGCGCTCCTGATCACCTACACTTCCGGCGGCGTGACCCCAGGAGATGCGTACTTGTGGATCCCCGGGCCAGACGGCCTTCCCAAAGCTTGGCGAATGTGGGTCCGTATCATCCCCATCGGCGGCATCGAAGCCACCTGGGAAGGATGGGTCGAGCTCAGCACCGGTGCGAAGATCTCGACGCAGCACAGAGCGGCGGGACACCTGATGACGTTCATCACCGATCTCGCAGGCGCCGAGAGCCTGGACGCGCTTGGCATCGATCCGGGGTTGTTCGATCCAATCTCGGAACACTGACCGGTTTCACGGCGTGACGGGCCGCGTGACCGCGAAGACACCCACGACCACGAGCAAGGCACCGACGATACTGAGCGCGTTCGGATACTCCCCGAAGAGGACGACCCCCCAGGTGTAGGCGAGGACGATCTGCAGGTAGGTGACGGCCGATGCACGGCTGGCGGTTTCCAGTCGCAAGCCCTTGGTGATCTCGATTTGCCCGAGTTGCGCCGCTACACCAATTCCGAGCAAGAGGAGCCACTCCACGCCTTGGGGAACGACGACGCCCTCGAGCGCCAGGATCGGCAGCGAGGCAGGACCCGTCACCAGAGGGAAATAGAGGACGACCACCATGTGGTGCTCGCTCGCGCCGAGACGCCGGATGACTACATAGGCGATGGCCGAGAACACCGCACCGGTGAAGCCGATGGCCACCGCCACCGGGTCGAGCGCGGCGCCCTGAGCAAACAAGAAGGTCGGTTGCGCCACGAGCACCACGCCCACAATGCTGCAGATCGTGGCGACCACCTCGATCCAGCGCAGCGGCTCGCGGAGCGCAAAGACTGCGATCAAGGCGGCAAGCATCGGATTGCAGAACTGAATCACCGTCGCATCGGCGAGGGGCAGGTGGGCGATCGCATAGAAGTAGCAACTGAGCCCCATGAAGCCGGCGAACCCGCGCATCAACAGCAGCCTCTTGTCGTTGCCCCACGGATGGATGCCGAGGCTTCGGATGACCCACCAGCTCATGATCAGGGTGACCACGACGCGTCCGAGCACGAGCTCCATGGTGGGAAGACGGTGCCCCGCTATCTTGGCGCAGACGCTCATCGCGCTGAAGAACAGCGTCCCCATCAACATGTGGCGGATCCCGACCGTCAGGCGCGGCCGAGGAGGGAAGCGGGGCGGCACCTGGCGCGTTCTGTCTGCTAATGCGCTCCGTGCAACCTGGTGATAGGAGGGGGGCATGAGAACGCTGACCAGAAGCTTCGCGCAGGGCCTATTGGTCCTGGCGCCGGTTGCCATCACCATTTGGGTCGTTTGGTTCACCGTGACCACACTCGACCGATGGCTGGGCACTTCCATCCCGGGCCTTGGCCTTTTGATCGCTGCCGCTGGGATCACGTTGATCGGCTATCTGACGGGCAACGTCGTAGGGACCAAGGTGATCTCTTGGATGGAGGCGGGCATGCAGCGCGTGCCAATCATCCGAATCCTCTACAACTCGATGCGCGATCTATTCAGTGCTTTCGTGGGATCCAAGCGAAAGTTCGACAAACCGGTCGCCGTCGAGCTCAACGCGCACGGCCTCAAGGTGCTCGGCTTCCTGACCGGCGAGCAGTTCGACGACCCGCAGCTCGCGGGTCACGTCTCGGTCTACCTCCCCGAGTCCTACAACTTCGCCGGCAATCTCGTCGTGGTTCCACGCGAGCGTGTGCATCCTCTCGATGCGGACGGCGCCGAGTTCATGGCTTTCATCATGTCAGGCGGCGTCACCGACATGAGCGCGGCCCGAACCGTGGCCAACGGAAAGACGATGTGAAGTTGGGATTTGCCGGAATGTGACGGCAGCGCGCGCTCAGTCTCACAACGCTAGTGCTGGCGCGGGAGCCGAGAACGGGTATTCTCGCTCCATGGCAGCAGTAGTCTTCGAATCCCCCCGCGATCTGAAACCCGCAGTCGGCAAGCACCTCGGCTACAGCGATTGGCTGACCATGCAACAGGATCGAATCGACAAGTTTGCCGATGCCACCGAGGATCACCAATGGATCCACGTGGACGTGGAGGGAGCCAAGCGAGGACCCTTTGGCGCGACGATCGCCCACGGGTATTTGACCCTGTCGCTGGTGAGCCACTTCGTCACCCAAATCATGGAGGTTCGGGGTTTCGAGTTTGCCGTGAACTACGGCACCAACAAGGTTCGGTTCCCCGCACCGGTCCGGGCCGGCGCCCGGATTCGGGGAGGCGCCGAGGTCATCTCTGTCGAGGAGACCAAGGGCGGCATCATGTCCGTGGTACGCGTCACGGTCGAAATCGAAGGCGAAGACCGCCCTGGCTGCATCGCGGAAACCGTGAGCCTGTACTTTCCGAAAGAATAGGCAATGCGATGCAGAATCGATCGTTCGTCGCGCTCTCGATGCTCACGCTGAGCGCTTGCGGTGGCCGCGACCCCGGAGTCACCGGCGGGCATCCAAACGGCTCGGGTGGCACGGATGGCTCCGGCGGCATGGTCGGCGGTGGTGGCATCGGCGGCTCATTCGTCCCGCCCATGGGCTCCTTCTCGGTGAAATGGGGACCAAAGACGGTGCCTGGCGGCACGGAGTCGACTCAGTGCGTGATGAAGCGATTGGGGAACACCGAGCCGATCTCGGTTCGGGAAATCCACAATGTGCTCGGCGCCACGTCCCATCATTTCATCGTCTATCGCGTGAATGATGCGTCGGAACAACCCGATCCCTATCCTTGTGCGCCGTTCGCCGACACGCTCAATGATGCCCCGCTTATCATCACGCAGCGCGCCGATGACCGTCTGACCATGCCCGAGGGCGTTGCCTACACCATCGAGCCCAATCAAATGCTGCGGCTGGAGCTGCACTACATCAACGTGAGCGCTGCACCTCAGATGGCCGAGGCGACTACGACCTTCGTTCCCATGCCGAGTGAGGACGTCGAGAACGAAGCGAACATCATGTTTCTGGGCGATACCAATGTCTCCATCCCGGCGATGAGCGAGGCGACGCTGGGTCCGAGCTTTCTCCAGGTACCCTCCCGATTCGATGGGGTCCGCTACTTCGCGATCACCGGACACGAGCATCAATGGGGAACCAACGTCTACGTCGACGTGGCCGGAAGCTCCAATGGACCCGGAACACCGGTCTACGACGTCCCCAACTTCATTTGGGACGAGCCTCTGACCGTCATCCACGATCCGCCCTTCTCCGTACCCACAGGCGGCGGCTTCAGGCTGACTTGTGATTGGAACAACCGGAGCGATCAGCCCGTTTTCTTCGGCACCTCGGTGGAAAACGAGATGTGCTTCTTCTGGGCGTACTATTTCCCGAGCCGCGGCCCGCTGGTCTGCGCAAACGGGCTCTTCCCCTGCAACTGATCGCCCGGCGGCTCGTCACGCCACCAAAGAAAACGAGTCTGCGAACGTCCGTAGTAGATCGAGCGCCTTGTCCATGTCTTCGTAGGTGTGGCCACGCGTGACGTTGAGGCGCAGGCGCTCTTGGCCCTCTTTGACGGCTGGGTACATGATCGGAACCATCAAGACACCGTTTTCGAGCAGGGCCACGTGGGTGAACATCGCCTTGGTTTCGTCACGAATCATGATGGGCATGATGTGCGTGTTGCTATGACCGAGGTCGAAGCCGATGTCGCTGAGGCCCTTGCGCATGTAGGCTGCCTTTTCGTGAAGCTCGTTCACCAGAGCGGGGCCATCCGCCTCGAGCATGTCCAGGATCGTGCTCGCTGCAGCCACGATGGGCACCGGCAGCGAAGCGCTGAATAAGAACGAACGCGCATTGTGCTTTACGAAGTCGACTACATCGGCCTCGCCGAGCAAAATGCCACCGATCCCGCCAAAGGTCTTCGAGAACGTGCTGATGACCACGGGGACTTTGCCCTCGAGACCGTACTTCTCGATGATACCGCGGCCTCCCGCTCCGAGCGTGCCCGTTCCATGTGCATCATCGCAGACCAAAGCGACGTTTTCGTGCCGCGCACAGACCTCGACGAATGCCTCCATATGCCCTTCGTCGCCATCCAGCGAGTAAATGCCCTCGACCAGCACGAGGGCGTTCTTACGCTCGCGCTTACCCAAGACCCGGTCGAGCGCTTTGGCACTGTTGTGGTTGAAGAAGCGGACCTCCGGGGCTCGCATGGGCGTTCCCGCAGCCAGAAACGTGCCGTCGAGGATGCAGGCGTGGCTCAAGTTGTCCAAGACGAGCGTGGTGTCCTTGTCGGCGAGCGCCATGATCGTGCCGACCATGGCCTGGTAACCCGTCGTGAAGATGAGGGCCTTTTCGAACCCGTACCAGGCTGCCAGCCGCTCCTCGAGCTCGACGTGCTTGGTCGCCGTCGCCTGCACCCGCGACGAGCTCAGGCCGCAGGAGAATTGATCGACGGCCGCCTTCGCTGCCTCTTTGACCTTCGGATGGTTGGTGAGCCCGAGATAGTCGTTGGAGCTGAAATTGACGATCGGCTTCCCGTTGATCGTCGTGTGCAACCCGCCTGACTCGAAGGGACGGAAGTAGGGATAGATCTGCTTGTCTTGCGCGTCGCGCACCCGCTGAAGCTCGGCGTGCGCCTTGTCGGAAATCCAGCTCATAGGCTCTCGCGGGCCCTAAGGTACCGTAAATTCCGGTGGATACCACCTATGAAACAGGCCAAACGGCCAGTTTTCGAGATGCTTGACGCTGATCGCGAACCCAAGCATATACGGGCGGCATGTCGGATACGCTGAAAGACGAGCTCAGGCAGATCATCGCCGAAGTGACGGAAGTCGACGACATACCTGGGGATACCCCGTTTGCGGACCTCGGAATCGACAGCATGATGGCGATCGAGATCGTGGCCGACGTGGAAAAGAACTACGACATCACGATCTCCGAAGACGAGCTCCCCGAGCTGACTCACCTGAACGCCGTCTACGAGAAAGTGAAGCAGAAGCTGGCTGAGGCGGATTGAGCTCGGCGCTGCTATTTCGCGCGGCCAAAAATCTTGGAACCGGGTGGCACCGATTTAGTGAGCCAAACGTTGCCACCGATGACCGATCCTTTGCCGATGACCGTCTCGCCGCCGTGGATCGAAGCGCCGGCATAAATCGTGACGTCGTCTTCGATGGTGGGATGCCGCTTCTTGCCGCGGCGTCCGGTGAGCTCATCGCGTGACACGCTCAAGGCGCCGAGGGTCACTCCCTGATAGAGCTTCACGTTGCATCCTATGATGGCGGTCGCCCCGATCACCACACCGGTACCGTGATCGATGAAAAAGCTCTCGCCGATCTGTGCCTCTGGGTTGATGTCGATGCCGGTCTCGCTGTGTGCGTGCTCGGTGATGATCCTCGGAATCATGGGTACGTCTTCGAGATGCATCTCGTGGGCCATGCGATATGCAGAGATGGCTTGGACGCTCGGATAGCTGAAGACGACCTCCTCGATGCTCGAGGCAGCGGGATCACCATCGTATGCGGCACGGACGTCCGTGTTGAGCACCCGTCTGAGCTCGGGCAGCTTTTCGAAGAGCCGGAGCACGACCTCTTCGCTCCAGCCCTCGGGCTTCTTCTCGTCGACCCGTCCCATGCGCTCTTGGTAGCGCACCGCTCGATCGATCTGCTCGACGAGAATGTCTTGTGCCGGGTACAGGTGCTCACTCAGCGCATAGCGAAGGTTGGCGCGGTTGAGCGATCGCGTGCTGTAGAAGCCCATGTAGAGCACGGGCATGATGTGATTGAAGGCTGTAATCACCGCGCGCTTGTTGGGAAGAGCCGCGCTATCGAGATTGTTGATCTCGTCGTCGTTATCGTACGAGCGAGTGATGACATCGATCACGGTCTCGAGATCCTGGTGATGTTTCGGTCCTCTTCCGTTCATGGATGCTCTATGTGTAGCACGCGCCGCCGTCAACCGGCAGCCGCTCGCTCAAGTGTCCAACCATCCCCGCTCCCGGTACCACTGCACCGCATCCGCGAGCGACTCGCGCAATGGACGCGTGGAATATCCGAGCTCCCGGCTGGCTTTGTCGTGGGAAACGACCGCAGTGGAGACGCTTGCCCGCAACATGTCCGGCGTGATGAAAGGGTCTTTCCTGGTGATAGCAGAGCCGGCGAGGGCAAATGGAAGCAGGACCCAACCGACCCACAAGGGAAGCGCGCGGCTCGGTACCTTGGCACCGGTCAGGCTCCCATACGTCGAGACCATCTCCATGATGGGCACGACATCGCCGGTGAGGAAGTAACGCTGGCCCCGTCGCCCATTTTTCGCGGCCGCAATCATGCCGTCTGCGACGTCCCGCACATCGACGTAGTCGCTGAGGAGATCGAGCAGGACAGGCACACGGCCGAAGTACATGTCGATCAATGCGGCTCCGATCAACGAGGGCTCGAAGTCGTATGGTCCGATCATCGAGCCTGGGTTCACGATGACTGCATCCAACCCCCGGTCACAACCCGCAAGGACGATCGTCTCACCGATGGCTTTCGAGCGGTGGTATGCGCATTTCTCGTTGAGCGCGAGAGGTCTCTCTTCGGTGAGCGGCTCGTCCAGCGGCTCGCGCTCCACGGCGTGATGAGAGCTCGTATGAACGAGACGAAGGCCTCGGGAAAGGCATGCTTCGACCACGTTGCGCGTGCCCTCGACGTTGATTGGGACCATCATGGGGTCCTTCTTCGGTCGCAGGTCGATCTTGGCGGCAAGATGGTACACCACCTCCGCGCCTTCGACGGCACGCTCCACGTCGTCCCGGTTCAGGACCGATCCCGAGGCCAACTCGATGTCGAGGCCTTCGAGCGATTCAGGCCGCGGCCCGGGCTCGAGCACGCGAACCCGTTGTCCCTCCTCGAGCAGCCTACGAACCAATACGTTGCCGAGGCGACCGCCTCCACCTGTGACTAGGGCCAGCACGGAGCGGAGTGAAACATGGTTGGGCTATCCCCTCAAGCGGTCGCGCTCTCGTCGAAAACACGCGTGATCAGGTCCTTCGCTTCGCGCTGGATACGAGCGAGGTGCTCCCGGCCGTTGAAGCTTTCTGCGTAGATCTTGTACACCTCTTCGGTGCCCGACGGACGCGCGGCGAACCAGCCGTTTTCGGTCGTCACCTTCAACCCGCCAATCGGCGCACCGTTCTCGGGTGCCTTGGTGAGGATCTGCTGAATCGGCTCGCCGGCCAGCTCCGAAGCATCGACGTCCGACTTGCTCATCGCCTGGAGAGCCGCCTTTTGCGCAGGCGTCGCAGGAGCGTCGATCCGTTCGTAGACGGGGGCTCCAAACTGGGCGGTCAGGCTGCCATAACATTCTCCCGGATCTCTGCCCGTGATCGCGGTGATCTCCGCCGCGAGCAAGTTGAGGAGAATGCCGTCCTTGTCGGTGGTCCAGACGGTTCCGTCTTTTCGGAGGAACGAGGCGCCAGCACTCTCCTCGCCGCCAAACCCGTAGGAGCCGTCGATCAGCCCATCGACGAACCACTTGAAGCCCACCGGAACTTCTGCCAGACGGCGGCGTAGATCGCGAGCCACTCGATCGATCATCGCGCTACTGACGAGCGTCTTGCCTACCGCGGCGTGCTCTGGCCACTGGCGCTCGGTGAACAGGTAGCTGATGGCGACGCTAAGATAATGGTTCGGATTGAGAAGGCCCCAGCTTCGCGTGACGATGCCGTGGCGATCGAAGTCGGTGTCGTTTCCAAAGGCGATGTCGTACTGATTCCGTAGGTTAACCAGGCGCGCCATGGCATACGGAGATGAGCAGTCCATACGGATTTTGCCGTCGTAATCCAAAGTCATGAATGAAAACGTGGGGTCGACGGCATCGTTGACGATTTCGAGCCACAGACCATAGCGCTCTGCGATTCGCGGCCAGTACTCGATACCTGCGCCACCCATCGGATCGACTCCGATTCGGAGCCCAGATGCCGAGATCGCCTTCATGTCGAGGACGGTTTCCAAAGCGTCGACGTAGGGCGTGATGAAATCGTGTGTGCGCGTCGTCTCTGCGGCGAGCGCCTCTGTGTAGGCGATACGCTTGACATCTTTGAGCCCGGCGGCGAGCACCTGATTGGCACGCCGTTCGATCCACGAGGTCACCGTCGTGTCTGCGGGCCCTCCGTTTGGAGGATTGTATTTGAAGCCACCATCCTCGGGCGGGTTGTGTGACGGCGTGACCACGATCCCATCCGCCTCGAGCGCGCTATTTCGGTTGTGCTCCAAAATGGCAAACGAAACCGCCGGCGTGGGCGTGAAGTGCCCTTCTGGCGCGACACAGGCCATGACTGCGTTGGCCGCGAGAACCTCGAGCGCCGTTTTCGTAGCGGCGGCCGAGAGCGCATGCGTGTCGGCGCCCAGATAGAGGGGCCCATCGATACCCTCTGCTCGACGGTAGTCGCAGATGGCCTGGGTCGTCGCCAAAATATGGTCTTCGTTGAAGCTGAGCCGAAAGGCCGACCCGCGGTGTCCCGAGGTGCCGAAGCTCACCCGGTGGGCGGGCTCGTTGGGGTCGGGCTTGCGGTCATAGTAGGCCGCAATCAGTGCGTCGACATCGACTAGAATCTCTGGCGGTGCTGGCTGACCAGCAAGCGGATGTGCAGTCATCGTGGGGCTTCTAGCAGCCAACGGGCGAGTTGACGAAACCCCGCGATTTAGTCGCCGTCTCCGAGCTGCTCGGAAAGGTACCGCTCCTTGCCGATCGTTTCTATCACGTTCAGCTGAGCTTCTAGCCAGTCGATGCCCTCTTCCTCCTGCTCGAGGATCGACTCGAGCAGCTCACGCGTCCCGTTATCGCCTTTTTCGCGGCACAGGGCGATCCCGTTGTTCAGACGCTTGACCGCATCGTACTCGAGCTCGAGGTCGAGCCGGTGTTGCTCGATGGCATCCTCGCCGACTTTGACCGGAAAGTAACGCTGCATGTTGGGCACGCCCTCGAGGAACAAGATTCGCGCGATCACCTGGTCCGCGTGGTGCATCTCCTCGAGCGACTCGGCTTTCTTCTTCTTGCCGAGCTTGTGGAAGCCCCAGTCGTCACACATCTTCGAGTGGATGAAGTACTGGTTGATGGCGGTGAGCTCCGAGGTGAGCACCTCATTGAGCACGGTGATGACTTCTTCGTTGCCCTTCATGACGATAACCTTCGTGCGAGCATAGAGACCCGCATGTGGGGTGGCAATGGCGCCCGCTTGAAGTTGAAAGGCGATATCAGTTGCGTCAGCCCTGCGGGCTTCGCGCTTGGATCGATCCCTGCACGTTGTGATGTGTCTCGATCAGGCGATCGATGGCGGGCCTACAGCCTCCACAACCGCCGCCCGCGCCACAAGCTTCACGGATTTCGTTTGGGCTTCGGGCGCCCGCATTCACACATTGGCGAATCGTCGCATCGTTGACCGCATGGCAATGGCACACGAGCATGATGCCATTGTATAGCTCGCAGAAGTTGCAAATCAAATTCAATAATTCTTTGTGCAAAAAACCCAATGATTTCCGGCGCTCGGCCTACTCAGCGAGCTCCAACGCGGCGCTGGGCTCGTCCGAACGCGAAGGTTCGGCTTGCCCCGGGTCGAGTGGGTCGAGACCCGCCGCACGCAACAGGGCGAGATCGGAGTCGTGATCGGGATTGCCGGTCGTCAGGAGCTTGTCGCCGAAAAAAATGCTGTTCGCGCCCGCCATGAAGCACAGGACCTGCGCATCGCGGGTCAGTGAGGCTCGGCCCGCGGAAAGGCGGACGCGCGCGTGCGGCATCATGATGCGAGCGGTCGCGCACATTCGGACGAGCTCAAGCGACTCGACGGGTTGTTGGTCCCCAAGCGGCGTCCCGGGAACCGCCACCAGCGCATTGACCGGCACGCTTTCTGGCTGCGGGGTCAGATTCGCAAGCGTGACCAGCATGGCTACGCGATCGTCGACACTTTCTCCCATCCCGATGATGCCTCCAGCACACACCGAAATGCCCGCCGCTGCAACCCGCGCGATCGTGTCGAGCCGCTCTTGGTACGTTCGGGTGGTGATGATTTCGCCGTAGTAATCCGCGGATGTATCCAGATTGTGATTGTACGCCGTCAGGCCGGCGTTCTTGAGCTCTCGCGTCTGCTCGTCGTCGAGCATGCCCAGCGTCGCGCAGGCCTCGAGCCCAAGCGCTCGAACGCCGCGAACCATCTCCAGCACTTGTTGGAACTGGCGGCTCCCCTTCTTGGGACTTCGCCACGCAGCACCCATGCAGAAGCGGCTCGCCCCGGCTTCCTTGGCTTGCCTGGCCTTGTCGAGGACGTCTTTCACGTCCATCAGGCGCTCTGCCTCGACGCCGGTGTCATATTTCGAGCTCTGAGGGCAATACGAACAGTCTTCAGGGCATGCGCCCGTCTTGATCGACAAGAGCGAGCAAAGCTGCACCGCGTTGCGGGGTTGGGTCCGGCGATGGACTTCCTGCGCTCGGAACAAGAGCTCGGTCAGGGGCAGGTCGTGAAGCGCGCGTGCTTCTTCCCTGGACCAGTCATGGCGGACTTCACTCATTGGCGGCTTTCTAGCAGAGTGCCTTGAAAGCGCTAGGTTGCCCGCGTAGGGTCCGTGAGCTTTGAGCGAGAGTCTCGATTCATCCTTGGCTTCGGTGGCTGCCATGGCCGCGCCAAAAGAAGACCGTGCGAGCGTGGTGGCTTGGGCGCCTCCACTCGCATGGATGAGTGGGATCGCAGCTCTTTTCGATCTCGTGCTGAATCGAGTCCTGGTGAAGCTGGGTCATGATGCCTGGTCGCTGAAGACACTCGTCGAGCTGGATCAATGGGGCGGATTCGCTCGCAACCTCAGCGTCGTGAGCGCGCTCATTGCGCTCATCTTTTGTCTCGTCGTCATCTCATCCGGAAAGAGCGGGCTTCCGCTTCCGGTGCGGACGGGAATCGCCGGCTTCGGGTGGGTGCTGGTTCCAATCGTCACCTTGATGACGTTTCTGCCCCGCGAATGGACCCGACCCGAGCTGGTGATGGTCGTAGCGGGCCTGTCCCATGCGCTGATTCTGCTCTTGGTCCTCGCGGGTACGCATTGGCGGTCGACGAAAGCGACCTTGGGAGCGCTGGTGCTGACGATGCTCGCCGCCTTCAGCGGAGTCGTCTCGATGATCGTCACCTTGGTCGGAAACCGGACGTATTGGGAGCAAACGGAGCGCCTTTCCAACGCCTTTCGGTGGTCCGGGGAGCTGGCCTACTTGGCCGTGCCGCTGGCTGTCGGATTGATGGCGGCGATTCCGTGGCGTGAGGCGCGCGGCAAGCTCGCCCTGGCCCTCTCGATGCTTGCAGCCGCATCGGTCGCAGGTGCGATGATCGCTTGGCAACATGCAGCCGGACGCGATTGGCCGACCGTCTTGTACGGTGCGCTGCGTCTCGACTTGATCCCCGACCGCTACACGATCGTGTACGCGGTTCCTCTCGGGATCGGTTGGGCGGTCACCGTCGCCGCGGCCCTATCCAAGGATTCCATTCGTCGCCAGATGGGCGCAGCGCTCCTGTTGCTGCTCAGCAGCGGATACGCCCCACGCACACCGGCTGCGTTGACCACGACTACGTTGGGCGTCGCCCTACTCGTCCGCGCCGCCCTAGCCATCGTCGAACGCAGACGCGAACGCTGACGCGGGCGCGGACGCTGCGGAACGTGATGCGGGGGTGGGTCCAGCCACGCTGCACATTCCAACCCGTGCTCCTCGGTACAATTCGACGTGCGGAGGGCTCGGAAAAACGCGACATGGGGTGGAGCGGGCGTGCGAAGTGCCAATCGGCATGACAGCAACCCCCTCCGATTGGCGCGCCGCCCGAGGGGCGGGTTGCGTGGCCTGAGCTCCCCAGTGCACCGGGCCACCGATGCAACCCGCCCCGTCCCGCGCAACCGCGTGTCGCGTTTTTGCGAGCCCGTCCTCACGCCACCGCGCATCCGGCCGCTGGCGCGGACGCTGGCAATGTCGCTGTCCCTGGCTCTGGCTCTGGCTCTGGCGCTGTCGCCGGCGCTGCCCCTTGCAAGGGCGCCTCTTCGCCTACCGCAGCTTCGACACCGCCTCGCCGATCCGCTTCAGCCCCTCGCGGATCGTGTCGTTCCCGGTCGCGTACGAGATTCGGACGAAGCCGGGGGCGCCGAAGGCGGTGCCGGGCACGACGGCGCAGCGCGCTTCTTCGAGCAGATAGCCCGCGACGTCGAGATCGTTTTCTAGCTTCTTGCCGCCCCCCTGCTTGCCCACCAGACCCTGAACGTTGGCAAAGGCATAGAAGGCGCCTTCCGGTAGCCGGCACGTGATCCCCTCGATATCGTTGAGGCCGGCGACGATCAGATCACGGCGCGCCTCGAATGCCCGCCGCATTTCCTCCATCGGCTCCCACGGGCCCTGAAGCGCTGCAATGGCTGCATACTGAGCCACCGCCGCCGGATTGGTCGTCGCCTGCCCTTGGATCTTGTCGCAGGCTGCGGCCACGTAGGCGGGCCCCAGCATCCATCCGATACGCCAGCCGGTCATGGCAAACGTCTTGCTGACCCCATCGACGATGATGATGCGGTCTCGAAGCTCGGGGGCGACCTCGGCGATCGACTTCTGGTCGAAGCCGCCGTACACGAGTTGTCCGTAGATCTCGTCGACGATGATCCAAAAATCGTGCTCCGCGGCGACTTCACCAAGCGCCGCCAGTTGATCGCCCGTATACGCGGCACCGGTTGGATTCGATGGCGAGCACAAGATGAGCGCCTTGGTCTTGGGCGTGATGGCGGCGCGCAAGGATTCCGGTGTCATGCGAAAGCCGTCTTCCTCCGAGGTCTCCACGATCACCGGGTTGGCCCCGACGACGCGCACCTGTTCCGGGTAGCTCACCCAGTAGGGCGCCGGGATCAGGATGTCATCGCCCTCGTCGTAGAGCGCCAGCGCCAGGTTGAACAAGGTGTGCTTGGCGCCGACCGACACGACCACCTGAGATGGCTCGTAATGCACACCGGTACGGCGCTTGGCAGATGCCTCGCAGATCGCATTCAGAAGCTCCGGGACCCCGCGCACTGCCGTGTACTTGGAAGCTCCGCGGTCGATCGCCTGCTTTGCGGCCTCGCAAATGTGCTTCGGCGTGTTGAAATCGGGCTCTCCGACGCTGAACGAAAGGACGTCGATGCCTTGCTGCTTGAGCTCTCGCGCTCGCTGAGCGACCGCGACGGTTGCGGACGGTTTGACGGCGCTGAGCCGCCGCGCGACAGGGATGCTCTCACTCATGCCGCGGGCTTAACACCGAAGCGCCGCAGCATCAACGCTACTAGGGCATCGCGGTGGCCAACGCGCGTAGATCCCGTTCCAAATCGGCGATCCCATCGTTGTTGGCGCGATAGTAGCCACGGACCTGCGCCTTCTGGTCGACCAGCGCGAAGTAGTTCGAATGCATCAGCTCGTCGGCGCCGGCAGCATCGCTCTGCTCGTCGCCCAGCCCAACCTTGAAGCCGTCGACCACCAGGTGACGAACGGACTCCTCTTGACCCGTCACGAACCTCCAGTTCGACTGGTCCAGCTCGTTCTTGGTCATATAGGCCTTGATGACCTCCGGGGTATCATTGCGCGGATCCACCGTCACCGAGAGAAAATGCGCGCTCGGAACGTCGGAAAGCCGCGTCTGCAAGCCCTGCAAGTGCGCGGTCAACCTCGGACACGAGGAAGCGCAATGAGTGAACACGAAATCGGCCACCCAGAGGTTGCCGGTCATGTCCTCCCGGTCGAACGTCTGCGAGTTCTGATCGACCAGCGCAAATTCCGGAAGCTGACCGACGACCGGCACGTCCTTGGCGCTCTTCTTGGAGCATCCCAGCGCCAACAGGATGCAGATGGAAAGACTGAGTGTTTTAAAACGCATCGATGATGAGCGCCGCGAACAGCGCGGTGAGATACAGGAGTGAAGCGACGAACAGCTTCTTGGCCCAAGCATCCGAGTCTTCCGACCAAAAGCCGCGAAGCGTTGCCCAGAAGAAATAGCCTCCGAGCACCACCGCCGCGACGAAATACAGGGTGCCGGCCAGACCGTACGGCACGAGTAGAAGGGACACTGCCCACAGCGCGCCCGCGTACGCGACGGCTTGCACCTGGGCAGGCCGAACGCCCCGAACGGAGGGCAGGACCTTGAGCCCGGCCCGCTCGTACTCTTGCTGACGGAAGACCGAGATCGCGATGAAATGGGGGATCTGCCAGAAAAACAAAATGCCGAACAAGACCAAGCCGGGCGCTTCGATGCGTCCGGTCACCGCGGTCCACCCCATGAGCGGTGGCAACGCACCGGGCAACGCCCCCACGAACAGCGCCGACGGCGTGTATTGTTTCATCGGCGTATAGATGGCGACGTAGCTGACCAAGGCGATCAGACCGAGGAAACCGGTCACCGGATTCACGGCCAACATGAGCGTGGGCACGGCGAAGAGACCCATGACGATGCCCAGGGCCAAAGCCCAAAAGGGCTCGAGCCGGCGATCGGGCAGTGGGCGGTTCGCGGTGCGGGCCATCAGCCGATCCGTGTCCCGCTCCAAGTAGCAGTTCAACGTGTTTGCCGCGCCGACGACCATACCCGTGGTCAACAGCATCACGGCCATGGAGGCGACATCGAGTGTGCCTGGAGCCAGCCACAT
Organism: uncultured delta proteobacterium; assembly: GCA_963817725.1. Lineage (GTDB taxonomy): Bacteria > Myxococcota_A > Polyangia > Polyangiales > Houyiibacteriaceae > SG8-38. The sequence continues at coordinate 377,943 of CAWFPD010000006.1, read as the reverse complement.
GCCTCCCGCAGCCGTCACCAGCACCATGAGGGTGATCCGAGGCTTGGTGAGCGCGACTAGGTCGCGCACAGTTGGAATTGCAGTGGCTGGTCGGGTCGCTACGGTCATGATGGTCGAAGGCCGGAAGCGGACGCGCACTCTGACCCCCCTGCTCGAGAGGGTCAAGCGCCCCTCGGCGTACGCTTGGGGGCACCCTCCCAGCGGGTCAAGAGCGGGCGTTGAAGGCGGCGATCAGCGCGGCCACCCCGGCCACAGCCAGCGCGACGCCGATTACGAGCATGATCCACGGCACCTTGGGCGTTTTGGCCCCGCGCAACGGCTCGAGCGGCCGAACGGGATCGGAGATCGGCGGGGGGATGGGCGTTGGAAGGCTGATGGAATTTCCTTCCCCAGCATCGCGCTGTAGGACGCTCTCGAGCGCCGCTGCGAACTCGGCGGCCGAGGCGTATCGTTCCTCGGGTTGCTTCGCCAACGAGGCCATGACCACCTCCTCGAGGCCCTCGGGGTAGGTCACATCGGGACGTCGCTCGGAAAGCGGAATCGGTGCCGCGTTCACGTGAAGCTGGATGTACTCGATGGGTTGCTTCGCATCGAAAGGCAGCTTCCCCGTCAACAGCTCGTAGAGAATCACGCCAAGCGAGTAGATGTCCGACCGCGCGTCCAGCGTCTTTCCATGCGCCTGCTCCGGGCTCATGAACTCGGGCGTCCCGAACACCATGCCCTGCTGCGTCAGAACCATCGACCCCGGTCGCATCTGGCGCTCGGTCACCTTGGCGAGACCGAAGTCGAGCACTTTCGGGAAGTCCCGAATGCCGCCCTGATTGGTGATGAAGATGTTCTCCGGCTTGAGATCGCGGTGAACGATGCCCGCTCTGTGTGCTTCTTCGAGGGCACCGCAGACCTGAATCATGATTCGGATTGCCCGCTTCGGCTCCATCGCGCCTTCCGCACGCACGATCTGAGCGAGGTTCTGTCCGGCTAGGTACTCCATGACGAAGTAGCAGGCGCCATCCTCGAGCTGGCCATACAGAAACACCCGCGCTGTATTTGGGTGGGAGAGCTGACTCATGGCGCGCGCCTCCCGTCGAAATCGCGAAACGAGATCGCTTCGAGACAGATACCGCGAATGGAGGATCTTGATCGCCACGTACCGATTCATGTCCGGTTGCTCGGCGCGGTACACTGCGCCCATCCCGCCCTTGCCGATCTTCTCGACGATGCGGAATTGCCCAGCCACCTCTTTGCCGAGATACGGGTCGCTCACGGAATAAGATTAGCACCCGAGATGGCGGCCGGTGAGGAAAGTGCCAACCAAGCGAGCGTAATCCAAGTGGCATCCGCGAGCAGAAGGTGACCGAGCTGCAACCAAACGGGGGCGAGCAGGGCGACGTTGAGCAGCCCCACCCCGATTTGAACCAGCACGAGCGTCCCAAGAGCTACCGGAAGCGCCCGAATCGATGCGCCCGACGACCGACGCAATAGAAGCGTAGCAAGCCATATCAAGTAGCCCGATCCGATTACCGCCAGCACGGGGTGCCACATGCGCAGCCGCAAAAAGAGATGGGAAGAGGACGAGAAATCCTCTCGCAATCCTTGTGTAAAGCCGACCGCTGGAAAAAGCGTGTCGCCCAATGCCGCCACGGCACCGCTGACCCCGACGAACAGAAGGACGAGCGCGGCTCCACCGAAAAGCCAACGCGATTGTCGATCGCGCGGAAACCGGAGGCCCTCCTCCCTTCGCGCGCTCAGCGCCAGCCACGTCAGCGCCGCCAGCAAGAGGAACGTGTTGATCAGGTGTGCCGCCATCCAGGCCGCGCGCGCGGTCGAGGGATTGGCTGCGACCATTCGGAAGAGAACGAGACCCGCGCCGACCAGCGCTTCAGTCGACATGAAGAAAAGGCTCCATCCGGCGGCGGCACGCGTCGCGTGCCCTCGGGGAAACTGGCGTAACGCAATCACCCACATCAGCAGCGTCCAGATCCATGCAAGGCCGGAGGTAGTGCGATGCGTGAGCTCGATGAGCGTCTTGGTGGACGGCTCGACCGGAATTGCCACGCCGTTGCAGAGCGGCCAGTGGGCGCCGCAGCCATCGCCGGACAGGCTGGCGCGTACGAACGCGCCCCATAGCACCACGGCTACCGTGTAAAGGAGCAGGGCGAAGGCCGCTGAAGCGAACCGATTGGAAGACCGCACCGCGGAACGATGGAGTCGAACCTACGGCGCGTCAACGATTGCGAACCGCAGCGCGTAGCGCTCGGCGTCCCGGCGATAGCTCACCACCAAATTCGGAGCGGTACGCAGCTCTTCCCACACGGCCGCCGCTTGCTCTGGACGTTCGATGGGCTTTCCATTCACAGCGGTGACCGTATCACCCGGGCGGAGATCGAGTGACGCGTAGGCCGGCTCGCCGGGGAATAAGCTCAGGATTCGAAACCCGACGAAGGCACCCTTGTGAAACGCTGCCTCGGTTTCGACGTTCTGCAAGAAACGTCCTAGGCCACGGTCGAGCACGGGCACGAGGTCCTCGCGGGCAATGCTGCCCGAGGAAATTCGAGGAGAGGACTGCTCCAGCTGGCTCCCGGGCTTCGATTGTTCGGAGGGTGCGCCTTCGGCCGGGTCGTGTTTCTCCTCCCATGCATCGTCCGATTTTGGAGGCTGCTCGCCTGCCTCCCACTTTTCGTCACCGGTCGAGGTTTCCCATGTCGAGTCGTCCATCACCTCTTGTTGAAGCTTGCTCTCCTTGCAGCCGAGTACGGTGGCAAGAAGGAAGGCAGTAAGCAACATCGCGTAGCGGCTCATTTGGATTCTCCTCGCAGCATCATGACCTCGTCCCAAATCGTCTCTGCGACCTCGTCGATACCAATGCTCGCATCGATGTGCCGAATTGTATCACCGGGGAAAAGGTCGTCGATTTTCTCGTAAAATCTGGCCAACTCCGCCTGCATTTCGCTGACCTCGTAGAGCTCTGGGCTGGTCGAGCGACTTCCGCGCCGGGTCGCCGCGATTTCTGGATCGACATCGAGCACCAGCGTGAGGTCTGGCCGGCGCGCACGACGGTTGAGCTCGAGGACCCAACTCGATACGTCCGGTCCGCCTCCACTACTGATCGTCTGATACGCCACCGATGAATGGTCGTACCGATCGCAGATCACCGAGACTCCATCGTTCAGATTCGGGATGATCTCTGCTTCCAGGTGGTCTAGGCGATCGGCTGCAAACAAGGCGGCCATCGTCGCCCAACTCGGAGGCCGGGTGCCATGGCTCGCCGGAACCACCACACGCCCCATCAAGATCTGGCGAATGAGCACCCCGATCGGCCCGTCGCTCGGCTCGCGCGTCACGTGAACGGGGAGACCTTTTCGAGTGAGTCGGCTAGCCAAAATGGAGCATTGGGTCGTGGTGCCCGAGCCGTCGATCCCCTCGATGACGATGAAGTGGCCTTCGATCATCGGGTCTCCTTCGGGGTACCGAACTTGAACGTGGCACCGAATTGGCCGTAGACCAGCGCGTCGGAATGGCCCCCACCAAAGACGTCACCGAGCACTCGCCGTTCGTTGCCGGCGACGATGCCCTCCACCTCGAGCCAAATGTTCCACTTTCGGGTGACTACGATTTCGAGCGAGCCGCCAAGACGGCCTCGGGCGAGGTTCTGACGAGAGGTTGTTACGAACATGCTGCTGTCGCTGCCCGCGAAGTCCCAACGGTCACTGTTGAAGTCTAAGGCCATCCAGATCGAGAACGAGCCACGAGGCGGGAAGTGTAAGCTGACGATACCATCGAGGCTCATGAAGAAGTTGTTGGTTGGGTGCCTGCCGAGCATATCGGTCTCGGACGGCCCGACTCCACCACCGACTTGAAAGTCCGCTCCGAGGGAAAAATTGCGGGTCGGCTTCCAGCCCACCTTCGTGCTGACGCTGAAGTCCGTGAGCCGCCCGAAGGTCGTGACGTACACTCCGACGTCGAGGAACTTGGTGACGCCAGTGCGCAGCCCGAGCGACGCCAGCCAAGGCCACCCGGTCGAAAAATCGAGCGTCGCGACGCCCACGGGAACGGGTGCTCCGGCATGCGTCACAGTGTTCCGAAGCGGGTCGCGGCGTTGCGCTTCCTTGTCCGACTTCTGCCCAAGCTCGACGACGTTCGGCGTCATAATCGCCTGGATCAATCGCACGCGCGACGACTTCTGAAGCCGAATCTCCTCTACGTAGTTCTGATACCCGTCCGCATGCAGCTCGAGCTGATGGATACCATCGGTCAGATCACCCTCCCAAGGCACGGGTCCACGAGACTCGCCGTCGATGAACAGCTGCGTGCCTGGCACGTTGGCTTCGACACGGACGGGAACACCTAAAGGATTGAGCTCGGCGTAGACTTCACAGTTGCGGCCGGGCGCCACCGAGCACGCCCGTCGCACCTCGCGATAGCCTGGAGCACGCACGAGGACCGAGTGCGTGCCTCGCTCAGCGGGCTCGATCATGATCGGAGGATTGCCGTAGTCTTCGCCATCGATGGTTACCGTGGCATCAGGGACGTTGGCCCGAACCAAGATGCGCGCGAGGTCGGTGCTTGCCGTTGTGAACCTCAGCGACACCACCCGCTCGCGGCCGGCGACCACCGTCACCGCTTGCTCGGCCGGCTCATATCCGGTCGCTCTCGCCATGACGGTGTGCTCCCCTGGCTGGAGCCCCGCCTTGGCCGCCGGCGCGACGCCGATATCCTCGCCATCCAAGCTGACGATCGCGCCGGGAACGTTCGTGATGACGCGGAGGCTTCCCAGATCGGGAGTGATGCGAATGGCGGCGTCGACGGTCGTCCGCTCGCCGGGTTCGACCGTCACGACCTTCGAAAAAGTCCGGTAGCCCTCGCCGGGGCTCTGGATCTCCACTACGTGCTCTCCTTCAGTGAGACCGTCCACGACCAGCGGCGTGGCCCCCCGACGCTTCCCATCGATCAAGACCGGGATGCCGGGGACATCGGCCGTGATCAACACGGACCCCGTCTCGGGCGCTTCGGGCGCCCGCGGGTGCAGGGTCACGGGCATGTTCATCACCTGGCCGGACTCCAAGTCCACCCACTTGGAGAACGTCACGAAACCGCGCTTCCCCACCTGAATCAAGTGCCGGCCGGGGGCCAGCGTCTGCCGGAGAGGTACATTGCCCGATGGCTCCCCGTCGATGCGAATCGCAGCACCGGACGTCGCGCCATCGCCTGCCGTGATGACGACGACCCCGGGCGCGTCATCTTGCGCCGACGCCCGAGTGCAAGCGGCCAGCAAGCCGAGCGCCAGCGCGAGCCCAATGAAACCATCCATGCCAAGAAACCGTCGCATAATCCCTCGGACGCGCGGGGTCACGGCCGATTCACCGTGCCTGGCGTCACGACCGTGTTTACCGCCACGCTCCAAGCCCGCCTAATAAATGACCGGCGTCGTCTTTGGTGAGGCGAGAATTTTCGAACGAGGCAGGCTCAAGGGGACAGGAAGAGCGCTTCGAAAGGATCGAGCGCTTCGGGTTCCGCGGCCGCGCCCAAGGGGGGCAGCGCTCGAGGCGCCGGCGCGGGGTCGCCGATGCGGTGGAAGTGAAAATCATCGAGCTCGGCGAGCCCGTACTCCAGCGCCTCCGAGCCTATTCGCTCGCGCTTGGCCATGTGCTCGAGGAGTCGCCGCATTCTGCTCTTCATCGACCGCGTCAGCGCTCCGCGCTCGTAAGAAACGTGATACCGCGTGGGTGAAGGAAGCATGCACGCGAGAAAGGCTGCCTCGGCGGGGCTCAGGTCGCGGGGCTCCCGTCCGAAATAATAAGCGGCCGCGTATCGCAGACCGTAGACGCCCGGACCATACTCGATCACGTTCAGGTACAGCTCCAGGATCTCGTCCTTGGTGAGCGCATTCTCCAACCACCACGTGAGGATGACCTCCTGGACTTTGCGCGCGATGGTCTTTTCGCGTTCCAAGAACAGGTTTTTCGCCAGTTGCATGGAGATGGTGCTGGCGCCGACGACGTAGCGCCCCTCCTGCAAGTTGCGGACCAACGCATCACGGATCGCCCACGGCGCGAACCCACCGTGTTCGTAGAAGGCCCCATCTTCATGACTGATGATGGCGGCAGGTACGAATGGGCTGACCTCGGCAATTGCAACCCATGCTTCAGTCCCTGGACCGGTGCGCATCTCGAACGTACTTCCGTCCGGCGCGATCACTCGATGCCGGAACGGCTCTCGAAATCGCGCGATGCGGACCCAGGCAGGTGTACGCTCGAACTGACAGAGATTACGCACCCGGATCGACAGCTCGGTGGCTTCGAGGTCGCGCGAATCCAATGCGACGGTGGCAAGAGCGCTCCAATTGCCTGACCATTCGAAAGCCGAAAGCGATCCCAAGATGTCCTGTGGAATGGCCCCGACGACGTCGTTGCAATTAGTCGGTGGGAGCTTGGCAGTCAGATCGGCGCGATAGTGATCGGGGGTACGCTCGAGCTCGCCCTCGAGCAGCACTTGCGCGCGGCCCAGGCGTATCTGTCCGCGTTCGATCTCGAGCCGGCGCTCCCGAGGATGCCAGACGCCTTTCCCGTGGACATCTAGATTGATGTGCTCGACGGGCTCGGGCGCGATCCGCTCGGACGCCAGTGCAAGCTCGTGCAAGGCGAGTCCGCCCGCAATGCGAACGCGATCCCCCGACTCCGCAACAAGCTCGAGCTCCGCATCGAGCGTGCTTGCTTCGGGATCGTAGAGAGGAAGATCCGGAAGGAAAGGCGCAACGAGCGCTAGCGAGATGCGTCGAAGCGCGAGGCTCCCTTCGGCGCGTGCTTCGGCCGGCGTTGCGGCCAGATCGACTCGAATCGTTCCCTTTCGGGTCGTCCGTCCTCCAACCGTGATGCGATAGGAGCCGCGTTCATCGCCCTGCAGCCTCAGCGCGAAATCGCGTAGACGCTCGACGCGACCTGCCGGAGTTATGCTTTCGATCTGTACGTCGGCAACCTCGATGTCAGCGTCGGGGGACAAACGGGCGAAAAACCGTGCGGGCGCCGAGAGGATGGTCGGTGCCGCCGTCGCTGAGGGCGTTTCGTCCGATTTTGCGGGCTCTGAGTCGGCTTGCGGAGCAGACCGCAGCACCGCAAGCGCCTCACGCACCCGGCCTGACAGCGCTTTGTTGGATTCATCCCCGCTGCGCACGGACCGGACGGTCGCTTCGCGGATCTCCAACTGACGCAGCTGCCAGCTCCCGTCGCTGCGGTGAAGGGTGAAGACCATGGGTCCGGAGTGGACATAGTCTGCGTCGGGGGTGCCGATCGTGGTTTCTTCGACGATGGTTTTGAGCTCCTGAGACTCCTTACTCAGGCTCACGTCGCGGAGCAGCAACAGGGTCCCGTCCGCATCGATCAGCCGAACGTTTAGGCCGGTGATCTCGTAAGCGCGGCCGTGCTGTGATGATCGGGCAACCTGTGTCGCATGCGTCGCGATTGTCGAGGATGTCGAGGATGTCGAGGATGAGCCGATCTTCTGCCGAAGAAGAGCGAGTGAGTCGGCCAACCCTGCTTGGCGCAAGTCGACCGTGATCTCGACTCCCTGCAACGAGATCCGACGAACGGCCCGGGCACCTTGGAACAGCGCTGCCAGTGGATTCACACGCGTTCGGACCTGCTCGATTCGCGCTTCGATGCCTCCCTGCGGTCCTCGCATGGTCACACCGGCGAGCTCGACACCACCGAAAGACCAGCGCACCTGCTCGATGTCGGTCTCGAGACCCGACCGGTCACGGATGAGGCTGGAGGCGCGCGTGCTCGCCCCAGACAGGCCCCAGATCAAAAGGCCGCTGAGGAGCAGCAGAACGACCAGAACCGCAGCGAACCACCCGCGCCGCTCGCCGAGGAACTCGAGCATCCGATCGAGAGTATGCCGCGGTTGCAACGCCAAGCCTAGTAAAGCTTTCGGCTATCGATCTGGATCGTCACCGGGCCGTCCACCTCGGACTGGACGAGCATCATGGCGCGAAACGTTCCGGTTTCCGTGGGTAGACCTCGGCGACGAAGGTCGTCGACGACCTCTAGATAAAGACGCTCGGCATCGACGGGATCGGCGGCGTCGTCAAATGAAGGGCGCCTGCCGCGACGGACATCGCCAAACAGCGTGAACTGCGAAACGACGAGAATCGAGCCACCCACGTCCTGCACCGAACGCGCCATGCGTCCGTCCTCGTTTGCAAACACGCGCAACCCTGCGATCTTGTCGGCGACGTACTTGACGTCTTTGGCCGCATCGTTGCGCGCAGCGCCTAAGTACACGAGCAGCCCTCGCCCGATGGCGCCTACCGTTTCGCCATCGACGGTGACGATGGCTGCTCGAACTCGCTGTACGACTGCACGCATGCGACCTGAGGTAGCACAAGGCAAATCGTCTTGCCCAGGCGTGGTGATGTTCAATACTCCCCCGCGATGAAGCCGGTTGTGGGTCTGACGGGTGGGATCGCGTGCGGGAAAACCACCGTCGCGCAGATGTTTGGCGATCTGGGGATTCCCATCATCGACGCAGACGATTTGGCACGCCAGGTAGTCGCACCGGGCACGCCGGGTCTGGAACGCGTCGTCAGCGAATTCGGTAAAGGTGTTCTCGATCGCGAAGGCCGGCTCGATCGAAAAAGAGTCGGCGACATGGTTTTCAACGACAAAGAATCCCGAGAGAAGCTCAATGCCATCTTGCATCCTTTGATCAGCGCGGTGGGCGCCGAGCGCTTGCAGGCTCATCAAACCGACCCTGCGCCCTACATCCTGTACGAGGCCGCACTGCTCGTCGAAACCGGGTCTTACAAGGCTTTTTCTGCGCTGGTAGTGGTCAGCGCGGACGAATCCTTGCAGCGGCTCCGCTTGATTGCCAGGGACGGTTACACCGTTGCAGACGCGAACGCGCGAATCGCATCACAGCTCCCACTCACCAGCAAGATTGCGGTCGCCGATTACGTCGTCACGAACAACGGCGATCTCGAAGCGACACGCGATCAGGTGCACGACGTACATGCGAAGCTCGTATCACGCTTCGAGTCGAAGGAGTCAGGATGATGGGCAAGCTGGTGCGCTCCGTGTTGATCACGGGCTTTCCGGAACGGCAGCCCGCCGTCCACTTGGTGCGCGAGCTCGCGCTGCATGGTGATCTGTCGGTTTGTGCGCTCGTGGCGGACAGCCAGCAAGAGCGAGCACTCGCGCTGCTCGAAAACCTTCCCGTCACAGCGCGCGAGCGCGTGTCGTTCTGGTTGGGGAATGCCCGATCAATCGATCTCGGGTTGAGTGGAGAAGAGCTAAGGGTCTTGTCCGAGCGGGTCGAAGTCATCCATCACTGCGCGTGCGTGACCGATCCGGCAGGAACCAAGGAAGAGGCGGCTGGAAACGTCCAAGCCACCGCGGAGATTCTGGAGATTGCCGAATGGATGCCTCGCTTGAAACGTCTCGTGTGCTGGTCGAGCGCAACGGTCTCGGGCAATCGCGAGGGATTCGTCAAAGAGGCCGACCTCAGCGACGAAGCGGGCTTTCGCAATCCAATCGAGGAGTCCCTCTACCACGTGGAGCGGATGCTCCGGGAGTCCGCCGATGAGATCCCCGTCGTCATCCTTCGCCCAGCGCTCATGGTGGGCGATTCGAATACCGGCGAAATGCAGGACTTGAGCGGCTTTTATCTGTTGATTCGTTTCCTCTTGAGCGCCCCGGAGGATTATCGGATTCCGACTCCGACCCACGCCGGCGTCCGACTCAGCACGGTGCCGGTCGACTATGCGGTCAAGGCCGGCCTGCGAATAGCGCAGGACGAGCGCTCGGTTGGCCGCACCTTCCACATCGTCGATCCGAAGCCGCTCACGGTGCAGCATGCCCTCCATCTGTTCGCCGAAGCGACGGGGCGACCGGCTCCGAAGGAGCACGATCCGCTGAATCTAGCCACCGCCTTGATGCGCGCGCCCGGTCTGCAGCGCTTCACTCACACGACGCGAGCATTCCTCGACCAGCTGAAAACCGACGTGATTTACGACGATCGCGGCGCCCGAGAGCTGCTCGCCGGCACGAGCATCATGTGCCCGCCGTTGGAAAGCTACGTCGACGCCATGGTCGCCCGCGCCCGCCAGGAGTAACCGGGCGGGCGCTGACGCGGGCGCTGACGGTGGAGAGGGCGTGCGAAGTGCCAATCGGCATGACAGCAAACCCCTCCGATTGGCGCGCCGCCCGAGGGGCGGGTTGCGTGGCCTGAGCTCACCAGTGCACCGGGCCACCCATGCAAGCCGCCCCGTCCCGCGCAACCGCGTGTCGCGTTTTTGCGAGCCCGTCCTCACGCCACCGCGCATCCGGCCGCTGACGCGGACACTGAGCGCTGACGCTGGCAATGTCCCTGACGCTGTCCCTGACGCTGACGCTGTCCCTGACGCTGTCCCTGACGCTGACGCTGACGCAGACGCTGGCGCTGACGGTGGCGGTGGTGCGCAAGCTCGGACCCGTGCTCCTCGGTACAAGTCGACGTATGGAGGGCTCGCAAAAACGCGACATGGGGTGGAGCGGGCGTGCGAAGTGCCAATCGGCATGACAGCAAACCCCTCCGATTGGCGCGCCGCCCGAGGGGCGGGTTGCGTGGCCTGAGCTCACCAGTGCACCGGGCCACCGATGCAAGCCGCCCCGTCCCGCGCAACCGCGTGTCGCGTTTTTGCGAGCCCGTCCTCGCGCCACCGCGCATCCGGCCGTTGACGCGGACACTGACACTGACGCTGACGCTGGCGCTGACACTGACGCTGGCGGTGCTGCTGACGCTGACGCCGCCGTCACTCACGTGGATGGCGCTCGCGCCTAGCTGCCTGCGAGGGTCATCGAGGAGACGCGGAACGTGGGAGATGCGATTGCGGTGCGGTGATCTAGGTCGTCCGCCACGGCATCGATTCGTTGCAGGAGCTCATCGAGGTTCAGCGAGATGGTGACCTCGGACACGGGATCGGCAAGCTCGCCGTCTCGAATCAAGAATCCAGATGCCCCGCGACTGAAATCCCCCGTGACGCCATTGAACCCGAAGCCCATCATACCGGTCACGTACAAACCATGCGGCGTGTCGGCGATGAGTTGATCCCGCGACATCGAGCCAGGCATGAGAATGAAGTTGCTGGCCGACGACGAGATGCCGCCGGAGGGAGAGCGGGAGGCGCTCGCCGTGCTTTGGAGGTCGAGCTTGCGAGCGCTGTAGCTGTCCAACAAGTAAGTTTCGAGGATCCCGCTTCGAACTACGGTGTTGCGCCGGGAGAGCAGGCCCTCGCCATCGAACGGCCGCGAGCCGGGAGCCCGCGGAATCAGCGGATCATCCACGATCGTGACCAAGTCGCTCGCAACCTGGGAATCGACCCTACCCACCAAATACGAGCTTCTGCGCCAGATCGACCCCCCCATCACGCATCCAGCCAGGAGGCCCAGTATCGAACGCGCCGCATCCTTGTCGAACACCACTGGAAGCTCTTGTGTTGGAAGCTTTTTCGCGCCGAGCTGCGCGATGGTGCGCCTGGCCGCCTCGGCACCGACCGCTTCGCTATCTTCCAGGTCCGCGTAGTGCCGGGAAGCCGACCAGTGATAACCGCTCCGCTTCTTACCCCCCTCGTCATCGGCGACGGGATTGACGAAAATCGAAGCGTACGTCCCGCAGTCGCTACCGGCAAAACCGCCGCTCGTCACCAGCACGCTCACGCCGCGTGCTCTGGCAAAGGAGGACCCTTCACTGTTGGTGATCCGGGAATCGAAATCAAACGCCGCGCGTTCGCCGCGCAAGGCCCGCGCGAGCGCTTCGTCCGCAAAGATGAGACTCACCGCATCGTCAAAAGTGTCCAGGTCTTGCCATTGCGTGCTCATCGACAGCTCGGAAGGGTCGGGGGGGCCGGCGTACTCGTCGGGCTCGCTCAACCGAGCAAGCTCGATCGCATCTTCGATGAGAGTCTTCTGACCGTGGGGGCTCAAGTCGCTCGTGTAGGTCGACGCCACCCGCTGCCCAACCATCACGCGCAGCCCCAGTGCACGCGATCCTGCTTCCTCGACGAGCTCCGGCTCGCTCATTCGGACTTTGACCGACAAGTGAGAGCCACTGTGAACGCCGGCCTCGGCAACGTCCGCCCCGGCCGCGATGGTGCGCTCCACCACCGAGCGGCCCAGCTCGACCAAAGCAGCTGCTTCTTGCTCTGCCGTGCTCATCCGGCGGACACCTGTGTACCACCCACGGTCATCGAAGCGATCTTGATCGTTGGACAGCCCACGCCCACCGGAACGGACTGCCCCTCCTTACCGCAGGTCCAAATTCCGTCGGAGATCTCGAAGTCGTGACCGAGCATGACGACCTTGCGCATCGCCTCCGGCCCGTTCCCAATGAGATTCACACCTTTGAGCGGCGCCGTGATCTTGCCGTTCTCTATCAGATAGCCTTCGGTGAGTGAGAACACGAAATCGCCGTTCGAGATATCCACTTGCCCTCCGCCGAATTTCTTCGCGTAAACACCGCGCGTGACGCTTCGAATGATCTCCTCGGGATCATCTTCTCCAGGCACAAGCATGGTGTTGGTCATACGCGGCATGGGATGCGATCGGAAGCTCTGCCGGCGCCCGTGCCCATCCGGCGTGGCGTGGAAGAACTGCGCGCTGTGGCGGTCCTGCATGTATCCCCGCAACACGCCGTTTTCGATGAGAACCGAGCGCGTCGGAAGTTGTCCCTCATCGTCGACGTTGATCGAGCCGCGCGATCCAGGAAGCCCAGCGTCGTCGACCACGGTGCAAAGCTCGCTGGCCACCGGCTGGCCCACCCGATCGGAGTAATTGCTCGTCTTTTTTCGGTTGAAGTCGGCTTCGAGCCCATGTCCCACCGCTTCGTGGAGGAGAATGCCGCTGTCACCAGGTGCCAGCACCACGTCCATCTCCCCTGCTGGCGCCTCTCGGGCGTCGAGCATCACGAGCGCTTGCTTGACGGCCTGCTCCGCATGCCACTCGGGACTCCTCTCATCGAAGTACTCGAGGCCAATGCGGCCTCCACCGCCGGACGAACCGGCTTGCCGGTTCGGTCCATCTTCGGCGATCACGCGAACGCCGAAGCGAAGCAATGGCTGGCGGTCGCGTGCCATTTGCCCGAGGCTATTCGCAACCAGAATCTCCCTGATGCTTTCTGCGAAGGAAGCATCCACGCGAACCACGCGGGGGTCGGACGCGCGTGCGGCTCGATCCGCTCGCTCCAGTATCGCCTTCTTGATGGCACCCTCGACTTCGAGCGATTCCACGGGAACGGCGTAGCGGCTCGGCACGTTGCGCAGCGCAACGCGAACCGGAGCAACGTGACCAGCCCCGGTCGCGATCCGAGCAGCCGTCTCTGCAGCTCGCTTCATCGCGTCGAACGAGAGCTCCTCACAGTAGGCATACCCCGTCGCGTCCCCCTTCATCACGCGTACGCCCAGACCCATCGACACGGCACGCTGCGCCGATTTCAGGATTTGCTCGTCATATACGTAGCTCCCACTCACCGAATACTCGAAAAACAAATCGGCGTAGTCGCCGCCTTTGTCGAGCGCGACTCGCAAAAGTCGATCGGCAATGTCGGCATCGATGGCGTGGGAGCCTCGCTCGGAAAACGGTGCGTGGTATCGGCCTGTCATCAGCGAAGCAGCAATGTAAGGCTATGGCAGTCCGATCGCTACCGAGTTCCGCGCAAGAAGCGCACGATGGTGCCGATGACGCGTTCCTGACGCGCTTTTCCGAGGCCAGCAAAGATCGGCAGCGCGAGCGATTCGCGGCTCGCTTGCTCGGAAACCGGGAGGGAGCCCTCGCGGCAGCCGAGATGGGCAAAACAGCTCTGACGATGCAGGGGCACCGGATAGTAGATGGCGGTCTCGATGCCGGCTGCGTCGAGATGTGCCCGGAGCGCGTCGCGGCGCGGAGTGCAAATGACGTATTGGTTGTACACGTGACCCTCGAAGCGACGACGGGGAAGGCGCAGCACGGCTTCATCGATCCCGGATCCCGACAATGCAGCGTCGTAGCGTGCGGCGTTCTCTCTCCTACCCGCCGTCCAACGGTCGAGAGCCGGTAGCTTCACCCGCAGAAGAGCCGCTTGGAGGGCATCGATGCGGAAGTTTCCTCCAATCACCGCGTGATGATATTTCGGTTTGCCGCCGTGGGTCCGCACGACACGGGCCTTTTCCGCGAGCGCCGGATCTTGGGTGGTCAGCAGCCCGGCATCTCCGAATGCTCCGAGGTTCTTCGAGGGGAAGAAGGAAAAGCAGCCGTACGAGCCAATGGCGCCTACGGGACCCATCGGGCTTCTCGCACCGATGGCTTGGGCTGCGTCTTCGATGATTGGAAGACCGTGCCTGGTCGCAATCTGCGATAGACCCTGCGCGTCACACGGCTGCCCGAAAAGATGCACGGGCAACAGAGCACGCGTCCGAGGCGTGATCGCCGCATCCACCTGCTCGACGTCGATGTTGAAGGTGTCTGGCCGTATGTCGACGAACACGGGCTTGGCTCCGACGCGCGCAATGCAACCCGCCGTGGCGAAAAACGTGTAGGGCGTCGTGACGACCTCGTCCCCGGGTCCGATGCCAAGGGACATCAACGCAACGAGCAGCGCGTCGGTTCCGCTCGATACACCGATGGCATGGGAAACACCGATATGCCCCGCAATCTCCTGTTCGAAGGCCTCCACCTCCGGACCCAGGATGTAGCGCCCCGATCGAATGACCTCGGAGGCCTTTTCGATCAACCGATCGGTCAGAGGCGCGTTTTCGGACATGATGTCCAGGATCGGGATGGGATCATCACTCACGCCGGCCAACCCATCTGCAATGGTCTGCGGTCACCTCGTATCGGTCGCCACAGCGAACGCACGCGGCGCTGGGAGGTAGCACCTGGCCACATCGACATGCCCAGGCCGTGCGCCGTGCCGGATTTCCCACGACCACGGCGTGCGCGGGAACGTCTTTGGTAACGACGGCGGCTGCCCCGATGAACGAATATTCGCCGAGCGATGTTCCGCAGACGATGGTTGCATTCGCACCGACTGTGACGCCTTTGGCCACGACGGTCGGCGCGAACTCGTCCTTGCGCTCGACGTGCGCGCGCGGAGTCAGGACGTTGGTAAAGACGCAACTCGGACCGAGGAAGACGTCATCTCCGATGGTGACTCCGGCGTACACCGATACGTTGTTCTGAATCTTCACGCCGCTTCCGATGCGGACCCCAGGTCCCACGAAGACGTTTTGTCCGAGCGTTGAGCCAGCGCCGATCGTTGCCCCCGCGCAAACGTGGCTGAAGTGCCAGATGCGCGATCCGGCACCCACCGTCGCCCCCTCGTCCACCACCGCTGTATCGTGAATGAATGACACGCTCATCCGTGACGCTAGCGCAACATGGCTCGGCATTCCTGCACATACCGGCCCCGGCCGCGCTTCACACAGCTTTGGTAGGCCTGGTACGCCCCCTGACGGTCACCGCGCATTTGCCGAGCCGCACCAAGGGTAACCCAACCGAGTGCGTTGCTCGGATCGATCGCCGTCGCACGCTCGGCCAGCTCCGCAGCCTCGCGCTTGTTCTGCCGCGCCAGCATCAACCTGGCCAGCTCGGCAAGCGCTGTGCTCGCCTCCGGATCCAGCTCGATCGCGCGCCGGTAAGCCGCAACGGCACGAGACCCGCGCTTGAGCCGACGCGCCAGGTCGAGCTGCGCCTGGTAGGTGTCCGGCGCCCCGGTCCCAGGATAGATCGGCGGCTCGGTCGCTGGCGCTGACTCGGTCGCTGGCTCGGTCGTTGGCGCTGGCTCGGTCGCTGGCGCTGACGCTGTCGCTGGCGCTGGCTCGGTCGCTGGCGCTGACGCTGTCGCTGGCGCTGGCTCGGTCGCTGGCGCTGTCGCCGTCTCCGCCCCGGTGACTGCGCCGCGCTCGCCGACTATCACGGGTGTCTTCACCGCGGCCGTTTGGCTCATCGACCTCCAGTAGGCCAGGGCTCCGAGGCCGCAGGCGATGACCAGCACGAGCAGCGCCCACCGCAGCGTGGTGGACCCGGGCCCAGGCGGAGGGATGATCGAGCTCGGCTGGACGGCTCGAAGCGCTTGGATTCGACGTGGAGCCTCACCTGGCTCGAAGACCTGCTCGTATGTGAGCGGGGGCGGGTCGACCTCAGGCGGCTCGTGGTAGTCGACGATGGCCTCGCGGTGCGGCTCTGGCTCGTGCGCTGGCATCTCGTCGCTCGAGCGGGCGCCTGGAGGCTCGGAACGCACGAACGGTGCCGGAGGAGGATCCGAGTCGATGGCTTCGATGGCTTCTTCTACCTCGGGATCACTCTGAAGCTCCTGGAGGGTCTTGTCCCATTGTCCGAGCTCGGCCGTTTCGCGGCTCGAGATCTCCTCGATTCGTTCGATATCCGCAACACGCCCTGCCCAATTCAAGATGGTGCCGCCCGCGTGCATGGAGCTCTCGGGACGCACGGCTTGAAAGCCCTTCGGCGTCTGCCGCCGGGTCTTGGCCTCGCTCGCCGGGGCAGGCGCAGGCTTCCATCCAAGAGCGGTCCCCGCCGAAGCGTCCTTCTTGGCACCGGACGGCGGCGGCTCTGAGGGAGCGATGACCTCATCGACGGTGGCATCGACCAAATCGACGCGCGGCGAGGGAAGCGACACGGGCGTCGACCGACAATCCAAGGGTACGGAGTCGATGTCGGACTCGGGGACCGGAACGTTTTCCAAGGGGAGGTCATCTGCAGCCCCGACGACCGCCTCAAGCTCGGGGGCCGTCACCGAGGTCGACGAGGCGGCCACCTGCGGCGCGCGAGGCGCGGCCGGCACCGAGACTCGGGTCACCGGTACGCCCCCCGGGCCCGGTATCGTATGGATGCCCTCGCGCGGGGGCGGGGCAGAGGAGCGGACGGAGACCTCGGTGAGGATGGGGATACTCTCCTGGGTTCGACCCACCTCGAGAACCAACCCTTCGAAATACAGGTCGACGACCTTGCGAAGCGCGTCGACGTGATCTCCCCCGTTCAGCCGGAGAACTTCGGCGACGGTGCGCTTGCCGTCGATGAGACGGATCATCGCGTTTTGTTCATCCGGCAAGTCTCTCAGACGCTCTCGGAGCATGTCGGCGTCCACCTCGAGCACCGCGTCGAGCGATGGAAGGAGCTCCAAGAGGCGGCTCCATTCGTCGAGGCGCCGCATCCCCTCCATCAACAGTGCCTGAGTGGTACGGTGAACGGTCCGCTCAGAGAGGCTGACACGTCGAAACTCCAGATCGAACGTACCCTCTCGCCACAGCAACTGCCTGTAGATGGCTTCTTCTCCGCGGAGGTCCTCGACGCTCGCGTTGATCACGGCCCCCGAGTCGAACGAGATCATGCCCTCCTGCCCATCCGCAGCGACCAGCGTGAGCACACCCGATTTTCGGCTGACGTCGATGGTCTGCAGAAGATCGACCACGCTCATCTCGGACAGAGAGCCGCTGAATCGGGTCTTCGAGTTGGTCGTCCGTCGTGCCAGGCCTGCGCGTCTCTGGCGAGCAAGCTCGATCCCAACGCGAGCCACCACTTCCCGAATGTAGATCGGCTTGGTCAGGTAGTCCTCCACGCCGAGCTCGAGCCCACGTATCTTGCTTTCGATCGAGCCATCGCTCGACAGGAACATGAACGGAATATCCGACCAATCGCTGTTTTGACGGAGCTGCTCGACGAACTCGAAACCGTTCATGTCGGCAAAGCTGGTATCGGACAGGATCAGGTCTGGCTTGTTGGCGTGCAGAATCTCGAATGCTTTGCCTACACTGGGGCACCCGGCCACGTTGTAGCCAGCGTTCCGCAGGCTCACTTCGAGCACGCGGAGACTCCTAGGATCGGCATCGACGACGAGAAGATTCTGCTTGGTCACTGCACCCTTTCGGTCTGCGGGAGTGTGCGAATGGGCACACTCGCATGTCAAGCATGCCTTCGAATCCTGAACGTGCTAAATTTCCAAAAGAGGCGATGACGAAACTAGGGGGGATCCTAGGCGCGATCATCGGCGCAGGCCTAATGCTATGCGCCTGCGAAAAGCCACGCCCCGAGATGGCTTTCACGGAGGTCGACCCGGATTTTGGGGGCCTCCAGGGCGGCAAGACCGTTCGGATCGTAGGGCAGAGCGTGCGCCTCGACATCGGCTATGCCGTTTATTTCGGTGAGCAGCAGTCACCGCAGGTCTCGATCCAGAGCAGCCAAGCCCTCCTTGCGGTCACGCCGAGGCGAGCGAGCTCCGGACGCGTCGACGTCACGATACGAGCCGACAACGGATCGGTGTTCGTGATCAAGCAAGGCTTCGAATACATCAACCAAGCGGGCAACCTGCTGGCGGAGCCGGAATCGCCCTGAGCCTCAGGGTGCCGCGTCGGGGCCTGCGTCCAGGCCACCGTCTTCTTCCAAGCGGCAAGAGCCGGCCAGACAGATCAAGCCCGGCTCGCACTGGGAAGTCCGAGTGCATGGTTCCCCCAGCTCTTTGGCCGTGATGTCGCGGCCGCAACCGAGGAACGACAAACACAGCGGCAGCCACAATAGCCGGCGAGCCATCGACCTGACGATAGCGCAGCCCGGTCTGGGGTACCACGCCTCTACGCCCAACAGCTGCTAGGCTCGGCCCGTGGACATACGGCTCCTCATCCCGGAGCTCTTCGAAAAGCTCAGCCTGATCGCGACGGCCGGCCTTCTCGGGGTGCTCGTGCCGCCTCTGCGCAATCGGCTCCTGGGTGTCGGACAACCGCGGGACGTCGGGGTGGCCATGATTTTCGGGGTGCTGTTGTCGCTGTGGGGCTCCACCATGGGGTTCGAGTGGCTCGGTCATCATCTCAATTTTCGGGCGATTGGAATCATCATCGCAGGTATCTTGAGCGGGCCTCGCGCCGGGGCTTTGGCCGGGCTTCTCGGGGGCGGTTTCTACGTGATGCGCGTCGTTCCGGGGTCATTTCCGTGGGCGGTGATCGCCTCGGTCCTCGATGGATGGCTGGCGGGGCGCATGTCCGTGCGCAGAGAACGGATGTTCGTCGGTTGGCGTGTCCTCGGTGGCACAGCGGTGGTTCAGCTCGCCGGCATCACCGTGACGGGGATCGGCATGACGGCCTCTGGCGACGACACGATGACCGCACTTCCCTCGCTGGTCGCTCAACTGGCAGGTGTGGCGGTCGGCGTGGCCTTGTTCGTCAACGTCGCGCTGGTCGTCATCTCCCGGCAAGAGCAAGCGGTGGCATTGGTCGAGGCCAAAGCCGCCGCCAACGCGATGTCACTGGCCGCCCTACGGAGCCGCCTCGAACCACACTTTTTGTTCAATGCGCTGAACACCGTGCGTGCAACCATTCGACGCAATCCGGAGCAAGCGCGAGCGCTCGTTTCGGACCTGGCCGATCTCTACCGCTACCTCTTGCGCCACCCGTACGACGCGTCGGTGATGGACGAGGTCGAGCACGCGTGCGCCTATCTAGCCATCGAACGAGCGCGCTTGGGTGACGAGCGGCTGGCGGTGCAAACACAAATCGACGAGCGGCTCCGGGACGTTCGCGTGCCCGCGCTCCTCCTGCAGCCGATCGTGGAGAATGCCGTCAAGCATGGCATCACCCCAAAGCGGGGACTTGGAAAGATCACGATTCGAGCCGTGGACCTCGGCAAGCGTCTGCAAATCGAGGTCGAAGACGAGGCTGAAGGCGCCCCAGAGGGATCCCCGACCAAAGGCCTGGGCTTGGCGCTTCAAACACTAAAAAAACGGCTCGATCAACAGTATGAGGGTCAGGCACATCTTCACCTTTCTTCCCGCGAACGAGGTACCCTGGTCACGGTGGACCTTCCAAAGGAAACCGATGTCGGGGGAGAGCGCTCATGAGCCTTCGCGCAATCGTCGTCGATGATGAGCCGCTCGCTCGCGACGAGCTTCGGTTCATGCTGGGGCAATGCGAGGACGTAGAAGTCATCGGAGAGGCTCGGAGTGCGCCAGAAGCCCAGGCCCTTTGCGATGCCGAGACGCCGGACGTCGCGTTTGTCGACTTGCGCATGCCTGGCCCGGATGGTGTCGCCTTGGCCGAGACGCTGAAGGCGAATCACCCGGACATGAGCGTCGTGATCGTGTCTGCGCACGACGAGGGGGCGCTACGCGCTTTCGAGGCACGCGTCGCAGACTACTTGCTGAAGCCCGTGCGGCTCGAACGCCTGAAACAGGCGGTGGAGCGTGCTCGGGGAGCCTCGAGTAGCGCCTCCCGCAGTCAGGGACGGCTCGACCGGATAGCAGTCCGTCGAAAAGACGCGTACGTGGTCCTGGAGCTGGAACACGTGGTCTTCTTCGAGGTCAAAGACGAGCTGGTGTGGGCGGTCACCGAAGAAGATCGTTTCGCCATCGACAAGACGTTGGCCACGCTCGAGGGAGAGCTCGACCCCGACTCCTTCTTTCGCTCGCATCGTGGCTTCATCGTTCGTTTCGATCGGATTCGTGGCATCGAGCCAACTGGCGCGGGCACGTATCAGCTACTGCTCGACCATCCTGAAGCACCCAAGGTGCCACTGGCCAGGGAGCGAGCGAAGAAACTCCGCGAACGAATTCCGTTTTCCGGTTGAATGGACAAAAACGTTTAGCGCGGGCGCTTTGGAATGGTAAACCGGGGCCATGAACGACCTCTCCGCAAGTCGAATGCTCTTGGCAAGCGCCATGGCCGCATTGCTCTTTGCGGGCTGCAAGAACGGCAAGAATAGCGCCACGGCCGCGGAGCCCACGCGCGAGCCCTCGCAGACGATGAGTCTCAGAGGGATGTACTCGTACATGGCCGACGCGGCGCTCTTCGCAGATTGCGCCACGGGCGCTCGATGGCCCGTGGCTACCGAGGGCGATAACGCCGCGCTGGAGCAAGCCTATCTAAAAAAGCGAACGGCACCGGGCGCTCCTTTGTTGGTAGCGGTCGAAGGACGGATCGAGCCGCACCCGAGGGTCGACGGCCCCGGAAAGGAACCGGTGCTAATCGTCGAGCGTTTCGTCCGCGCATCGCCCGAACAAAGCTGTGGAAGCATGGACGCGGTCACATTG
Source organism: uncultured delta proteobacterium (assembly GCA_963817725.1). Taxonomy (GTDB): domain Bacteria; phylum Myxococcota_A; class Polyangia; order Polyangiales; family Houyiibacteriaceae; genus SG8-38. Next base: position 356,910 of record CAWFPD010000006.1, on the reverse strand, counting down.
GAAGACACTCACTGGCAACTACTCGAGTTGAATGGGAGGCCAGTCGAAGTAGAGAAAGGCGGCAAGGCGCCCTACCTCGAGCTCAACTCCAAGAAGAGCAGCGCGTATGGATTCGGAGGTTGCAATCGCTTCTTCGGAGCCTACCGGTCTACCAGCGAGGCGCTCGAGATCGGAGCTTTGGGCGCCACCCGCATGGCATGCCCCGAAGGGATGGACCGAGAGCAGGAGCTTTTCAGGGCGCTCGGCACCGTGAACCGATACGAGATTCACGGTGCCGAGCTCATGCTCTTTGCCGGCGAGAAGCGGGTGGCGCGCTTCGAGGCAAGGCCCGCGCCCGAATGAACGAGGTATGACCATCGTCTTCGACGAGTACGAGCTCGACCCGGCGCGGCGCGAGCTTCGTGTCGACGGTGAGCCGCGGTCGCTGCAGCCTCAGGTATTCGACCTGCTGCTCTACCTGGTGGAAAACCGCGAACGCGTCGTGCCGAAGAAAGAGCTCCTGGAAAAGCTTTGGCCGGACACCGTGGTCACCGAAGGCTCGCTTCAGCGCGCGGTCAGCTTGGCGCGAAGCGCACTGGGAGAGCGCGGAGCCGAGCTGATTCAGACGTACCCGCGTCAGGGATACCGGTTCGTGGGAAAGACGAGCGCCGGCCGCACGGCTCCGGCCGAATCGACTCTCCTGCCACGCTACGCGAAAAGCGGGGACGTCCACATCGCATATGCCGCCATTGGCGAAGGTGAGGTCGACATCGTGATGGTCAACGGTTGGATCATGCCCATGCGGGCCATGTTCCGCCATCCGGCGACCCGCGCAGCCATCGAGGCGATCGCGCAGCTCGGGCGCGTGATCACATTCGACAAACGAGGCACCGGGCTTTCCGATCGGGTCAAGGAGCTGCCGAGCCACGAGCAGCGCATGGACGACCTGCGGGTAGTGCTCGACGCGTGCGGCTCCAAGCAAGCCGTCCTGGTCGGTTTCTCCGAGGGCGGGGCGCTGGCCATGTTGTGCGCCGCCACGTATCCAGAACGGATCCGAGGCCTCGTGCTTTGCGGTGCTTTCGCGCGCATGACGCGTGAACCGGACTATCCATGCGGTTACGCGACCGAAGACACGGAGAAGCTCAAACGGTATATCCGTCGAGCCTGGGGTCGAGGCGCGTCTTTGCGCGCCATCGCGCCGAGCCAGCAGAACGATCCCGTATTTGCCAGCTGGGTCGCCTTCGCCGAGCAGGAAGGCAGCAGCCCGGGCGGGGCGCTCGACCTGCTCGAGATGAATCTACGACTGGATCTTCGGGCACTGCTGCCCTCGATCAGGGTGCCCACAGTCGTGTTGCAGGCTGCGGATGACAAGATGATTCACCCCGGCAGCGGCGCTTATCTAGCGGAGCACATCCCGAACGCGAAATATATCGAGGCCCCGGGCGACGATCATGTTTTTTTCTTCGCGACGCGGCATCGCATCGTGGAGGCTTTGCGTTGGATCCTCTCTCGAGAACCCGCGGAGCTCCAAGAAGATCGCTTCCTGAGCACGGTGCTTGCCGCCCACCCCCACGGCGATGCGGAGATCGAGGCATGGCGGACCGAGGTTGAGCGGTTTCGCGGTCACGCGGTCCCAGGGAGGCTCCAGGCCTACTTCGACGGTCCTATCCGGGCGCTTCATTGTGGCGCCGCGGTGACGGAGCGACTGCCGCTTTCCTGCGGCGTACACACCGGGGAAGTCGTTCGTGCCGGGGCGGTGGTCAGTGGTCCTGCCTTCATCATGGCGGAGGCCTTGGCCGCAGGAGCCCCGCAAGGCCAGCTCTGGGCCTCGCGCGTGCTCGCGGATCTGGTACCCGGCGCCGACCTCGTGTTTGCGGAAACGGGCCAGCAGGTCGCCGTGCAAGGACGCCAAACCAAGCCGCTGTCCGTCCAGCGTCAGAGATAAGGATTCCGTAAGGCCGGCGAAAGGACCTTCGCACCCTGCCTGCGTACGTTGGTTGCAACCAAGGAGGCAACCATGCCGTATTCAAGCACCGCCCAGGCACTCGCAATTGAGTCCACGACACACCACATACGGGTCCCCAGCCGATTTTGCGGTCCCCCCGGCTCCGGCAATGGCGGCTACACCGCCGGTTTGATTGGAAAGCAGCTTGGCCGAGGCGCCGAAGTGACCCTCAAGCGGCCGATCCCGTTGGATGAAGCCTTGCAAGTCATCTACGACGGCGAGCGCGAAGCCGTGCTCGTGCATGCCGGTTCCGAAATCGCCACCGCGACGACTGCCGAGCTCGACGTCGACATCCCCGAAGCCGTCTCTTTCTCGCAAGCCGCAGCCGCTCGAGTCCGCTACCCCGGCTATCGATCGCACCCTTTTCCCATGTGCTTCGTTTGCGGGACGGGCCGTTCTTGCGGCGACGGAATGTGCTTGTTCACCGGACCGGTCCAGGACGGCATCGTGGCCAGCTCTTGGGTGCCAGCGTCCGAGTTCGTCGTGGAGGACGGCACGGTTGCGCCCGAGCTCGTTTGCGCCGCGCTCGATTGTCCCGGCGCATGGAGCTTGATTTCGCGGTACGGAATCGACAGCCCATGCGTCCTCGGCCGGATGACCTATCGAATCGACAAACCGATTTTGGCCGGCGATCGCTACGTGGTCATGGGGTGGGCGCTCGGACGGGAACGCCGCAAGAGCTTTTGCGGTACGGCCGTCTACGACGCCGCGGGGGAGCTTTGCGCAGCGGCCCGCGCCACCTGGATTCAGGTCGCCTGACGATCGACGAACCGCCAGCGGTTTTCGAGATCATCGACCTCGTCTGCGCGGTCGCCCTCGTAGGAAATGAGACCGCGCCCTTCGAGCGTGTCGACGAGCTGCTCGGCCTCGAGCTCCGAGCACTGCAGCTCCTGTACGACTGCAGCCCGAAGTTCGCCCTTCCCACGAACGTATCCTACCGGCGCCGCGCCCCGGAAGTGCGCCGCCAACTGGCGTAGGAGCGCATTCAGGTCAAGGTCTTCGGGAATCGTCACCTGGTACTTGTAGGCTGCCGTGACCCCTTGGGCAACGCAGCAGCCGTGGGGTCCACTGCGCAGTGCACCGCGAAATTATCAACGGAATCGTGATCTTGATGGCGCTGGGCGCCCTAGCGCAGTGGCTGGCCTGGCGACTGAAGCTCCCCTCCATCTTGATGCTCCTAGCCGTGGGCTTTGCCGCAGGACCGGTTGCCAGTGTGTTTAGGCCCGAGGACGTGCTGGGACCGTTCACCTTCCCGTTCGTTTCTCTTGCGGCTGCAGTCGTCTTGTTCGAGGGCGGTTTGACGGCGAGCTGGGAGGAAATGCGGGGCGTCGCAACACCTGTTCGGCGCCTCATCGTGATCGGAATTCCGATCACCTGGGTCATTCTTTCGGCGGCGAGTTACTATTTGCTCGCTCTCCGAGTCGAGCTCGCCCTTTTGCTCGGCGCCATTTTGGTCGTCACGGGCCCCACCGTCATCGGCCCGCTGCTTCGGCATGCGAAACCACGTGGCAGCGTGGCGTCCGTCCTGAAGCTCGAGGGAGTCATCAACGACCCCATCGGCGCAATCCTCGCGGTCTTGGTGTTCCAGGGGATTCGGGCCGAGGAAATCGACCGGGCGTTTTCGGTGGTCACCGTCGGAATTCTCAAGGCCCTCGTGCTCAGCTTCGCGCTCGGCTTTGCCGCGGCATGGCTGTACGTGAAGTTTCGCGAAAAGAATCTGCTGCCGGGGTTCTTACACAACGCGGTCCTCCTGCCATTCATGCTGGTGGTGTACGCGGCGGCCAACCAACTTCAGCAAGAGTCGGGCCTACTGGCGGTCACCATCATGGGGATCGCCCTAGCCTCCCAGAGGCGTGTCGACATCGAGGGGAGCCTCGAGTTCACCGAGCACGTGCGGGTTCTTCTGATTTCCACCTTGTTCATCTTGCTGACCGCCCGAATGACATTGGACGACATCGTCGGATTGCCGCTCGCCGCGCTTGGTTTCGTTGCTGTCGTCATCTTCATCGCGCGCCCGGCATGCGTCTGGGTCTCGACGGTCGGTTCCGGCCTCACGGGACGCGAGCGCTTGTTTCTGAGCGCGGTCGCTCCCCGCGGGGTGGTCGCGGCTGCCGTGTCTTCGCTTTTCAGCCTCGAGCTGGCAGGCGAAGGATATGCGGGCGCTGAGATCTTGATGCCTGTAACGTTCGCGGTGATCGCGCTCACCGTTCTCACTTCGGGCATCTCGGCTGGACCCTTGGTAAGGCGGCTCGGGCTGGCTCGAACCGGGCCCCAAGACGTATTGATCCTCGGCGCGAATGCAGTCGCGAGGACCGTGGGTACGGCGATCAAAGACCAGGGCTTCCAGGTCACCTTGGTCGACTCGGACCGTGTCAGGGTGAACGTAGCGCGCGACATGGGGCTCTATGCCGAAAAGGGCGAGATCCTCTCCCGGCGGGTGCTCGACCGTCTGGACATCGGAGACATAGGTCACTTCGTCGCCCTGACTTCGAACGACGACGTCAATACCCTCGCTGCTGCGCGCTTCCGCAAGATCATCGGAGAGACCAACGTCCACCAAGTCCATCCGAGCAGCGAGCTCGGACATGCACAACCAGAGTACGCGGACGAGCTTCAGGCTCACCACGTCGCGGGTGGCAAGACGCTCGACAGCCTCCTTGCGCTCGTCAAAGGAGGCGCCGTGGTCACGGTGACCACCATCGAGCGCGGTGACACCACCGACGACATCCGTCGAAATTTCGGCGAGGACGCGGTCGCATTGTTCGCAGTCTGCGAAGATGGGCAGAGACTGGTGCTCATCCATGCGGGAGATGACCTACCAACCTCCGGCAAGCTGGTCGTCTTGACCCCACCGTAGCGAGACTTCATCGCATCGGTGGAGGTGCCGGATGAAAATCGGAATCGTGCCGATCAACGTGGGCGGCCCCGAGCTCGCAAGCGACATGGTCTCGATCGCGCAGCACGCCGAAGCTGCTGGAATCGAGTCGTTATGGACATTCGAGCACGTGATCGTTCCAACCGAATACGAGTCCAAGTACCCCTACGACCGCTCCGGGAAGATGGGTATTTCGCCGCGCGCTTGGTTCGTAGACCCGCTGATCTCGTTGGCGCACGTTGCGGCCGCAACCGAATCGATCCGGCTCGGAACCGGAGTCAACATCCTACCTCAAGCCAATCCGCTTCTCTTCGCCAAGCAGACGGCGTCTCTCGACGCGTTGAGCGGGGGCCGGTTGACTCTCGGGCTCGGCATCGGCTGGCTGGCCGAAGAATACGAGGCCATGGGCACGCCTTTCAAACGGCGTGGAGCCCGGTTCGACGAATACCTCGAGGCGATCAAGAAGGTGTGGACCGGAAACGTCGTCGAGCACGAGGGCGAGTTCGTTTCTTGGCACGGATTCATGAGCCACCCGACCCCCGCGCAGCGGCCTCATCCGCCCATTCTCATGGGAGGCACAACGACCAAGACCCTCCATCGAGTGGTGCAGAGCGCTCAAGGTTGGTACGCGCCGAGCGACTCGCCATCCGAGCTGGCCGCCAAGCTCGGCGAGCTCAAGCAAATTGCGGTCGAGGCAGGACGGCCGTTCGAGTCGATTGACGTCACCGTGAGCTGGCGATTGGCCAAGCGTCCGGACGCCCTGCGCGAGTACGAAGACCTGGGTGTCAACCGCGCTGTGGTGCTGCTCGGCGCCACGGGCGAGTCAGACCCGCGAAAAGCGATCGACCGGATCGTTTCCGCTGTCCGACCCTAGCGCGGCGCCGAGCTCGGCTATCCGCCGTTACACGTGGCCCAGGCCTGGGCCCGGCTCCGACAATTGAAGGAGCGGCTAGATTTGAGACTGAACCCACTGGCGGAGCTGCGCGAGATTCATGGCCCCCGCCTGCCGCGCCACCTCACGGCCCCCTTTGAACAAGGCGGTGGTCGGGATGCTGTTGATCCCGTATCTCTGGGCCAGACTCGGATTGTCGTCGGTGTTGACCTTGGCAAACCGCAAGCCGGGCTCGAGCTCGGCGGCGACCTGCTCGAAGAAGGGAGCCATCATGCGACAAGGCCCGCACCATGGAGCCCAAAAATCCACCACGAGAGGCACCTCGCCACGCGTGAGATGCCGGTCGAAGGTCTGGTCGGTCAGGACGATCGGATGCCCGGTGAACAACGGCTGCTTGCATTTTCCGCAACGGGGTCGGTCCGCAAGGCGGGCCGCTGGGATCCGGTTCGGGGATTGGCAATCTGGGCAAACGACGATTTTCGACTGGGTGGCCATGACAGTAAGGAAGGTAAGTCCGAGACTGCATGCCGGCTAGAGTATCGCCTGTGATTCACCCTGACGCGGACGCTGCCGCTGATCCTGTCTCTGGCACTGGCCCTCGGGCCGCCTTTGAACCGCCGCTTGACGCCCTGAGGGCCTCAGCCCATAGTCCCGCCCCTTCAGACAGAGAAACACCTGGTTTTCAAGAGATTTAGCGCGAGTAACGCATGGCACTGACCGCCGATAGGAAGTCCGAGCTGATCGGTCAATTCCGCACCCACGACAAGGACACGGGCTCGCCCGAAGTCCAGATCGCCATCTTGAGCGAGCGGATCAACTACCTGACCGAGCACTTCAAGACGCACAACAAAGACCATCATTCCCGCAGGGGCCTTTTGAAGCTGGTGAGCCAGCGACGCCGGCTCCTGGACTACGTCCGCTCACGGGACGTGGAGCGATACCGCAAGATCATTTCAGAGCTCGGCATTCGGAAGTAAGCTGGGCTGCGGGACGTTGTCCCGTCATAGGCGTGGGTTGCTTTGCGCCGGGCACGGGGTTCGCTCTTCGCTTCGATGATTTGAGCCTTCGCTCGAATGATGGAATCGGGGACCGAGGCCGCTCTTGGCGACGACGCAGTCCGCAAGCGCATTTGTACTGCGCGGAAGGCGAAAGAGAGCGATGATAATTAGAGAATCCGTTCAAGTTGGTGACAAGACGATCACCATCGAGACGGGCCGTATTGCCAAGCAAGCGGCCGGCTCGGTTTTGGTGAGCTGTGGCGAGACGATCGTCCTAGTCACCGTATGTGGAAATAAAGATGCGAAACCCGGTCAGGCGTTTTTCCCGCTGACCGTCGACTACGTCGAGAAGACCTATGCCGCGGGAAAGATCCCCGGAGGGTTCTTCAAACGGGAGGGCAAGCTGCGCGATCACGAAGTGCTCACTTCGCGATTGATCGATCGACCGTGCCGCCCACTGTTCCCCGAAGGCTACATGGCGGAAACGCAAGTGATCGCGACTGTCCTGAGCGCAGACGCGATCAATCCATCCGACGTGCTCGCGATGATAGGTGCCTCCGCGTCGATCCACATCAGCCCGATTCCATGGTCCGGCCCGATCGCCGGCGTCCGTGTCGGCCGAATCGACGGCAAGCTGATCGCAAACCCCACCTATGAAGAACAAGAGAAGAGCGATTGCGAGCTCATCATTGCCGCGTCCAAGGATGCAATCGTGATGGTGGAAGGCGAGGCCCAGGAGATGTCCGAGGGTGACATAATCGCCGCCATTCAGTTCGGGCATCAAGCCGTGCAAGGGGTGTTGGAGCTCATCAACAAGATCAAAGAGGCGGTAGGCAAGGAAAAATGGTCCTTCGAAGCGCCGCAGCGCAACGCCAAGATAGACGAGCGCGTCAAAGAGCTCGCGCTGCAGAAGGTCATCGAGGCGTGCAACATCGCAGACAAGCATCCTCGATATGATCGCTTCAGCGAGATCAAGAAGGAAGTCGTCGCTGCACTGTCCGAAGAGTTTCCCGAAGCCGAGGCCGAGATCAAAGCTGCCTACGAGGAGCTTCGCTACGATACGATGCGCGCTCAGGTGCTCGACGACAAACGTCGGGTCGACGGCCGGGACTACAAGACGGTTCGACCGATCAGCATCGAGGTAGGGCTTCTGCCACGCGTGCATGGCTCGTCGCTCTTCACTCGCGGCGAAACGCAAGGAATCGTGACGGCCACCCTCGGCACGCGCCAAGACGAGCAGAAGATCGACGGCTTGATCGACGAGTACTACAAGCCGTTCATCCTCCACTACAACTTCCCGCCCTATTCGGTGGGCGAAACGAAATTTCTTCGGGGTCCGGGCCGCCGTGAGGTCGGACACGGGAACCTCGCGGAACGTGCGCTAACCAAGGTGCTGCCCTCACACGAGAGCTTCCCTTATACGATGCGCATCGTCTCGGAGATTACCGAGTCGAATGGTTCGTCGTCCATGGCCACGGTTTGCGGTGGCAGCTTGGCAATGATGGACGCTGGCGTTCCCATCAAAGCTCCAGTGGCCGGTGTCGCGATGGGCCTGATCATGGAGGGCGACAAGTATGCCGTCCTCACGGACATCCTCGGTGACGAAGATCATCTCGGCGACATGGACTTCAAGGTCTGCGGCACTGGCAATGGGATCACCGCCATTCAGATGGACATCAAGATTGCCGGCCTGAGCCAGGAGATCATGACCGAAGCGTTGGAGCAGGCACGCGAGGGCCGGTTGCACATCCTCGGCAAGATGAACGAGGTGATGCCGGCGCCACGCCCCGAGCTTTCCAAGTATGCCCCGCGGATCGAGACGCTCAAGGTCAAACCGGATCAGATTCGTGTGATCATCGGGCCTGGTGGCAAGATGATCAAAGCGATCACGGATCAAACCGGTGCCAAGATCGACATCGAGGACGATGGCACGGTAAGCATCGCCTCCCCGGACGCCGAAGCGCTTCGGAAGGCGATCGAAATCATCGAAAGCCTCACCGTCGAACCGGAGATCGGAAACAAGTACAAGGGCATCGTTCGTCGTGTCGAGAACTACGGAGCGTTCATCGAGATCGCACCGGGCAAGGACGGACTGCTGCACATCACCGACATGGACTGGGGTTTCGTCGAGAAGGTAACCGACCTGATGGACCTAGGTGACGAAGTCGAGGTCGTGATCAGCGACATCGACCGCGACGGCCGCATTCGACTCTCCCGCAAAGCCCTGCTGGAAAAGCCGGAAGGTTACGTCGAGCCCGAAAAGAAGGAACGGCGCGAGGGTGGTGGAGGCCGTGACCGCGACCGTGGTGGCCGGGGCGGCCGCGACCGCGACCGTGGTGGCCGGGGCGGCCGCGACCGCGACCGTGGTGGCCGGGGCGGCGCCCGGGCTGGCGGCCGCGACCGCGACCGTGGCCCTGACCGCGACCGTGGCCCTGACCGCGACCGTGGCCCTGACCGCGACCGTGGCCCTGACCGCGACCGCGACCGCGACCGCGACCGCGACCGCGACCGCGACCGTGACCGTGACCGTGGCCGCGACCGATCGAGAGAGCAAAACGACTAATGCCGCGGTTGCGCGTCTATAAGATGCGCCCCGATGCGGTCGTGCCGAGCTACGAGACTGGGGGCGCGGCGGGCTTGGATCTCGCCGCGTGCCTCGATGCTCCGCTTATCCTCGAGCCCGGTGAGGTGGCGCGGATTCCCACGGCGCTTCGAATTGCGCTTCCACCGGGACACGAAGGCCAAGTCCGGCCCCGATCAGGTTTGGCGGCAAGGCACGGCATCACGGTGCTCAATGCACCGGGCACGATCGACGAAGATTATCGCGGCGAGGTGCAGGTTCTCTTGATCAACCTGGGCGCCGAGGCCTTCACGATCGCCCACGGGTACCGCGTCGCACAACTCGTCGTCGCGCCCGTGACGCACGTCGAGGTCGAAACCGTCAGCGAGGAGGCCTCGCTCGGAACCACCGGGCGCGGCCGAGGCGGTTTCGGAAGCACTGGAGTTTAGAGAGCGCGGTCCATCAGTTGGGCAATGGTCGACTTGGGGGCCGCACCGATGTGCTGTGCAACGAGCTCGCCGCCTTTGAAAACCATCAGGGTGGGCACCCCGCGGATTCCGTACTTGGACGCAGTTCCAGGGCTCTCGTCGATGTCGAGGTGGGTCACCTTGACCTTGCCGACGTACTCGTCGGCGAGCTGATCGATGAGAGGCGCGATCTGCTTGCACGGCCCGCACCACACCGCCGAAAAGTCCACGAGCACGGGGGAATCTGCCTGAAGGACCTCCGTGTCAAAGTTCAAGTCGTTTACAGCGTGTACGTTGGGACCAGCCATCTGCGCTCCTATTTGGATTCCTAGACGTGACTAACTAAGGACGCTCCGAGCGATTGTCAACGTGGCCAGCCCGTTGCTACCGCCCAAAACGCCAACATGGTAGGATTTTTCGTGACCTGCCCCACCCTCACGAAGGCCTCGACCAGACGATGAAAGCCGGCCTGTTTATCGCCACTGCGGCTCTCTATGCGATCGCGTGTGTTCTGTACTTGCTCGTGCTCACCCGCGGTCTGACCAAGACACGGCGAATCCCCGGAACGGTCTTCGTCGCGGCGCTTGGCGCGCATCTCGCGTTCCTGATGCTAGAAACGCCCGCCCCGGGCGAGCCACCGCTCGCAGACATTTCTCAAATCCTCAGCATCGCCTCGTTCGGGCTCGGCATCGCGTTCCTGCTCGCGTCCTATCGCTTCGACGTCACCGTTCTCGGTGCATTCGTGGCACCTCTGTCCTTGATGCTCTTCCTCGCGTCGGGCCTCGGCAGCAGCTACGCGCCGGTGTCCCCCGGAGTGCAGTCTGTGGTCCTCACAATGCACATCGCGGCCAATGTCCTCGGCTTGGCGGCCTTCGGGCTCGCGTTCGCGGCAGGCATCGCCTACGTGCTGCAGGAACGGCTGCTGCGCCGGCGGCAGCTCAGCGGAGCTTTTCAACGTCTTCCATCGCTCGACGTGCTGGATACCATCGGGCTGCGCGCAGTCTTGGTCGGATTTCCTCTCCTCACCTTCGGAATGATAACCGGAACCTTCTGGCTCCTTCGTACGAGCGGATCTCAGTTTTACGTGAGTCAAGCGCTCGGCCTGGTCGCATGGGCGATCTTCGCGGCCGTGATCGTACTGCGTGTGGCGGCTGGGTGGCGGGGGCGCAAGGCCGCGCTGGGAACGATGATGGGCTTCGTCTTCACACTTCTCGTGCTGGTGGGGTACGCGGTGCGCGCAGCAGGTGGGCACGCATGATGCGGGACTTCGTCGTGGTCGGTCTCTCGCATCGCACCGCTCCGGTGGAGGTGCGCGAGCGTCTGGCCGTTGCGCCCGACCGACTCCAGCACGAGCTCCGCGAAATCGCATCGAGCGTGGGCTTGGACGAGGCCCTGCTCATCTCAACCTGCAACCGAGTCGAGCTCTACGCGACGAGCGCCGATCCGAGCGAGGCAGTGCGAAGCGCGAAGCAAACGCTAGCAAAACGGCTTTCCCATCCCGACACCGACGGCGTTCTCTATCAGGAAAGGGGAATCGACGTCATCCGGCACGCCTTTCGTGTCGCCGCGAGCCTCGATTCATTGGTCGTGGGTGAGCCTCAGATCCTCGGTCAGGTCAAGGAAGCCTTCGACGCGGCCAAGGGGGCAGGGACCATCGGCACCCTCCTGGGCCGTTGCTTCACGCAGGCCTTTGCAACCGCAAAGCGAGTCCGTAGCGAGACCGGAATCGCAGAAGGAACCGTCAGCGTGAGCTCGATTGCTTGCGAGCTCGCCAAAAAGATCTTCGGAAACCTGGAAGGACGCAGAACGCTTCTGCTGGGAGCCGGAGAGATGGGCGAATCGGCTGCCCGGAGCCTTCGTCAAACGGGGACGAGCCTCCATGTGGTCAATCGAAGCGAGGAGCGTGCTCGCTTGCTGGCGGATTCCTGCGGTGGACGCCCCGTTCCGTACGAACGACTCCTGGTAGAGCTCGCCGAGGCGGATGTGGTGGTCTCCTCGACGGCGAGCCCCAAGTTCATACTCACGCCCGAGCTGATGAAGGGTGTCGTTCGAACGCGGCGTCATCGTCCTTTGTTCATCATCGACATCGCCGTTCCGCGGGACGTGGACCCGCGCGTCGGCAGCATGGACAACGTCTTCGTCTACGACGTCGATGATCTTCAGCAGGTCGCCGAGGAGAATCTCGCCGTACGCGCGCGTGAGGCCGCACATGCCGAGCGTATCATCGAGGAAGAGGTCGAGTCCTTCGTGAGTTGGCGTCGTTCTCTCGAGCTTGCGCCAACGATCGTGGCCCTGCGCAAACGGTTCGGCCAGGTCGCCGACGAGGAGCTCAGACGAGCCCTGCCTCGTTTGCAAGGTCTCAGTGAGTCGGACCGCGCCGTGCTGGAGGCGATGTCGCGATCGCTGGTCAACAAGCTCCTTCACCAACCCATGATGCAGCTCAAGGCCGGGGCAGGAGGGCCGGACGGAGCCTTGCTGATCGATGCCGTGCGGCGCTTGTTTGCGATCGCCGAGGATGCGTCCGAGCAGGAAGTCTCCTCGACGCAGGCCAGCGCAGAGCCCAACCTGACGCATCTGACCCCGGTAACGCCGGGCAACCCAGGCGAATCCAAGTGAAGCTGCGTATCGCAACGCGAGGGAGCAACCTCGCTCTCGTCCAAACTCGCTGGGTCGGGGAGCAACTGCGCGCACACTTTCCGGACCTCGTCTTCGAAGAGGTCGCCGTGCGCACGCAGGGGGATCGCATTCAAGATCGCCCGCTGGCGCAAGTCGGCGGCAAAGGTTTGTTCGTGAGTGAGGTGGAAGCCGTGGTCGTACGCGGAGATGCGGACTTCGCGGTGCACTCGCTGAAGGATGTGCCCGGCGATGTCCCTCTCGCCGATGGAATGGGGATTCTGAGCGTACCGACCCGCGAGGACCCGCACGACATCCTGGTCACGGTCGACGGCATAGAGCTGGAGTCCTTGAAGCGGGGCGCCAAGGTCGGTACGACGTCGCGCCGACGCGTCGTGCAGCTTCAGCGTCAGCGCCCTGATCTCGGGTTCGTCCCGCTGCGCGGAAACATCGAAACGCGCATTCGCAAGCTCCGAGAAGGTAAGTGCGACGCCATCGTGCTTGCCGCCGCGGGCCTTGCGCGGACGGGGTTGCTCGAACGAACCCCTCACGTCGTTCTTCCCCCTGACATCTGCCTTCCGGCGGTCGGCCAGGGAGCTCTCGCCATCGAGGGACGGTTGAACGACGGCCCGCTGCGCAGCCGGCTTGGAGCGATCGAAGATACGACGGCGAGGATTCAAATCACTGCGGAGCGCGCCATGCTCCAGAAGCTCGAGGGCAATTGTCATTCGTCGATCGCGGGACATGCCAGCACCGCAAACGGAAGGCTCAAGCTCGAGGCCATGGTCGCCTCCTACGACGGGGATCAAATGCTCAGCGCGACGTCGGACACGTATCTCGACTTGGACTCTGCAAATGCAGTCGAGCGCGCGCAGCAACTGGGCGAGGAGGTGGCCGACCATCTGCTATCGCAAGGCGCCGGAGCGTTGATCCGTCAAGCCGAGCTCGCGGCGCTGCAGAATCAGTTGACGAGCAACTGAGAGTCGCGGGGCGCCGCGTAACCGAGAATCCGGCAGACACCGTGGATCGAGCCTTGAATCCAGCTGCTTCCGTCCGACCGGCCCACGCTCGCGATGTAAATCGTTTCTCCGTCCACAAACAGGGGGCGAACACCAATGCTCTGTCCGATGAGCGCGCCCGGCATCCGCCCATCGAAGGAGGGAGACGCCACGAGTGGCGCGATGGCGCCGAGCGCTTCACACACCGAGCGCTCCCCCGCCCCCGCGACCAACAGCCCGTTGTCGGTCGCCACCACCATCGCATCGAGCTCGCCTTGGGAGCGGGTGTGCTCCAACTGGAGACAAAGCGCGCGATATGGATCTTGACTGCGGCGTCTGCGGCGTTCGTTCATCGGAAAACCCCTGATGTAGGTATGTGTAGCCTATTGTCCTACGGAGTACACGGCAAAGATTCTGCAGAACGCAGCGATTTCGGGGAGATCGACACCATCGACAGGACTGCTAGAGTCGGCCTGCAATGAGTCTCGCGGAGGTGCTCGGCAGTCACCGCGTGGTCGTCACCGTCGGCAGCGGCGGGGTTGGAAAGACCACCACGGCGGCGGCGATGGCCGTGCAAGCAGCCATGGAGGGCCGCAAGGTCCTGTGCCTCACGATCGATCCGGCGCGTCGCCTGGCCAACAGTCTCGGCCTCGACGAGATGACCACCAGCGAGCAGGACGTCCCGTCGGCGCTCTTCCGAAACCAGGGCCTCGCTTGCAAGGGTTCCCTGTCAGCCATGATGCTCGACACGCAGCGCACGTTCGATGGTTTGGTCGAGAAATATGCGTCGAGCGAGGAAGCGCGTGACCGTATCCTCAACAACAAAATCTACCGCTACGTAGCGAGCTCGCTGGCGGGCACGCAGGAATACATGGCCATGGAGAAGCTGTACGAGGTACGTCAGGACCCGAAGTGGGACTTGGTCGTGCTCGACACGCCACCAACGTCCAGCGCCATCGATTTCCTCACCGCGCCTGAGCGCCTCATCGATGCGATCGACTCACCGGCGATGCGATGGTTTCTTCAGGTGTTCGAAGGCGCGGGCAAGGAGGCCTTTGGCTTGGTCGGGCGCGGAGCGACCGTGCTGCTCAAGGGGATCGGAAGAATCACCGGCCTCGAATTTCTCGAGCAGGTGGCAGAGTTCGTGAGCGGTATCAACGATTTGTTCGGGGGTTTCAAGGAGCGCGCCGAGCAGGTCTCCGATGCGCTGAGAAGCCCAGAGGTCGCATTCGTGCTGGTCACGAGCCCAAATCCTTTGGCAATCGGCGAGGCCCGGTTTTTCAGCGACAAGCTCGAGGCCGCGGGGATGAACAGGGAAGCGATCATCGTGAACCAGGTGCACATGCCGATCCCGCAACCGACCATCCCCCCCCAAGATCAGATCGACGCGCTGCGAGAAGTGTTGCCGAAATGCATCGACGCTGCCCACATTCACCCAAGGCTCACCGAAGCGCTTCGGGCAGAGCGGGAGTGGGCCAATGCCGACCGCGCTCAGCTGGAGCGTCTGGCCGAGCAAATCGGCAGCGCCACACAGATCGTCGAGGTTCCCGCGTTCGACGAAGACGTCCATGATCTCGCTGCCTTGGCCCGGGTGGCTTATTTTCTCACCGAAGCTGCCTGAGCCTCCCAATGCCAAACTCCGCTTCCACGCCTTGGACCGCCATCATTCTCGCAGCGGGTGAAGGTAAGCGCATGAGGAGCAGCCGACCCAAGGTGCTGCACGAGATCGCAGGACGGGCATTGGCGTCGTGGGTCGTGGGGACGGCCTTGGAGGCGGGCGCGACACGTTGTCTGGTCGTCGTAGGGCACGGCCGGCAAGACGTCGAGCGCCACTTGCACGAGCAGTTTGAGGCCTCCGTCGACATGGTGTTGCAACCCGTGCAGCGGGGTACGGGGGATGCCGTGCAATGCGCCATGCGAGCGAACCCGAGCCTTTCGGGGCGTCTCGTGGTGCTCTATGGTGATTGCCCGCTGATCCCGGCGACTTTGCTGAGGGAGCTCGTCGACAGGAGCGAAGCTGAAGATGCTGACCTCGCCTTGGTCACGGCCAGCCTTGCAGACCCGATTGGTTACGGGCGTGTCGTTCGGGACGAGGCGGGACGCGTCAGGCGAATCGTCGAGGACCGGGACTGCACTGCCGCAGAACGGGAAATTCGGGAGGTCAATCCGGGCCTTTACGCCTTTGGCGCCGATTTCCTGCGAGGCGCGCTGGCCCAGTTGGCGCCTCACAACGCGCAGAGTGAGCTCTATCTCACCGACGTCGTGGAGCTGGCCGCGAAGCGCGGCAAGGTGGTAGATGTACGGGGCGAGATGAGTGAGCTCATGGGTGTCAACGACCAGCGGGACCTTTCGATCGCCTCGTCGGCGCGCCGACGTGCCATTGCCGAGGAGCTCGCCAGAAACGGTGTGGTCATTGCTGATTTGGACACGCTGTACGTCGATTCGGAATGTGAGATCGAAGCCGGGGCGAGGCTCGGAGCGAACGTGCATCTTCGCGGCCGCTGTATCGTGCGGAGCGGCGCGCACATCGACGTAGGGTGCGTTCTGACCAACGTCGTCGTCGAAAAGAACGCGGTCGTCCTGCCTTACTCGGTAGCCACCGACTCGATCATCGGCGAAGGTGCGCAGGTCGGACCCTTCAGCCATCTGCGTCCGCACAGCGAGCTCGGTCCGCGCAGCAAGGTGGGCAACTTCTCGGAGACCAAAAAGACCAAGCTCGGAGAAGGCTCCAAGGTCAATCATCTTTCGTACGTTGGAGACGGGGTCATCGGCCGGGACGTCAACATCGGCGCAGGTACGATTTTCTGCAACTACGACGGCGAGCAAAAGCACATCACCGTGCTCGAAGATGGCGTCTTCATCGGCAGCGACACCCAGCTGATCGCGCCTGTCACGATCAGAAAGGGCGCGTACGTCGCCAGTGGGACCACCGTCACTCGGGACGTTCCCGAGGATGCGTTGGCTCTATCCAGAGCCAAGCAAGAGAACAAGGAGGGTTATGCAGCCCGGCTGCGGGCTCGCCTTCGTCGGAAAAAGACGCCTTGAACGGCGAATCCGTCAGAAGTTGATTCGGAAGCTTCCTCCGGCCGGACTCATGCTGAAGTCGAGATCCGGACCTTGTCGGCCCCGATCGTAGTATTTGCTCGAGCAGGCGATGCCCCGATAGGTTTCGTAGGCCATCGCCGCTTCGCGTGGAGCGGTCGCGGTTTGCAGGCCCATCATGACCGGTGGCGCGATGTACAGACCTGCGGTGAGACCTCGACTCTGGCCTGTCCACTGGGTCGCCTTCACCGTGCCGCCTACGACGCCGTAGATGAGCCCGCCGACGACGCCCATGGCCCCTCCGGTGAACTCCTGAATGTTCGAGGCCTGCTCCAAAGTCTTGGTCGCATAGAGCAACTTGGCGCGGCGAGCCTCCTCGGTACCGTCATCTTGACGGCGGATGCGCTTGGCACCCCAAACGTCGGGTGCCGGAATGAACATCTGCGTCGTCGCCACGAAATAAGCGCCCGCCGCCATGTACGCCCACCCGAACTTGTCCCATTGCTGATCGTCGTGGGCCGCATCCACCGCCAGATAGGTGGTTACGCCGCCAACCGCCAACCACAGACCCATCCAGGTATACCGCCAGCGAGTCGCATGCTTCTTGCCCTCGTCGAGCTTGTCCTCGATGTAGTGGATGCGATAGCTCACCTGGTCGTCGGTCAGCTCCTCGATACAGCTAAAGGCATCTTGCGCATTAGCCGGCCTCGGAGGGAACAAGACAGTGAGAGTGAGCGCACACGTGAGAACCAGCGTGACGCGTTGGAGCATGGAATTCGCGTTTCGATGATGTACAGCCACAATTAACCCCAGTTCGCCAGGTGGCCGGGATAGTACGCAAAAGCGTCCGGGACTGCGATAGTGATTCGCATAATCAGGCACTTTTTTCGTGGGCGGGGCCAACGGCCTCTTGTAGGGATCCAGCCTCACTAGACGGATTCGGAAGCGTCGGGGGCCCCTCGGAGCCGTTGGAGATGGCCTCGACGGGCCCAATTGGGGCGTTATGCTGGGGGCGTGGATAGCGTGCTTTTCAAGGTGCTCATCACCGTCATCGCACTGTCGGTGCTGATCATCATTCATGAGGGGGGCCATTATCTCGCCGCCCGGGCTTTTGGGATGCGCGTGTTGCGTTTCAGCATCGGGTTTGGCCCGACGCTGTTTCGCTACCAACCCAAAGGCAGTCCGACGGTCTTCCAAGTCGCGGTGATTCCCTTCTTGGCCTACGTGCAGATCGCAGGGATGAATCCGAACGAGGAGGTGGATCCCGATGATCCGGAGCTTTTTCCGAACAAGGGCTTGGGTGCGCGGGTGGCCACGATCGCCGCGGGCCCCATCGCCAACTACGTGACGGCGTCTGCCATCGTCTTCGCGCTGGGGATGACAAACGCGCTGCCCCCAATGCAACCCGCCGAGCCGATGGAGGTCGGTCACGTGGTCCCCGACTCGCCTGCTGCCAAAGCGGGGCTCGAGGAGGGTGACATCATCGTGATGGCCAATGGGGAGCGGATTCAAAACGTGTCGGAGCTGATCGATGCGACGGCACCCCGCGCAGGAGAGCCCACCGAATACGTGGTCGAGCGCGACGGCAAGGCGCTATCGCCGATCACCATCACACCCGAGGACCACGATGGCCGAGGCCAGATCGGCGTGGGTGCCAAGATGGTTCGTCTGTATGAGAACCTGGGTGTTTGGGACTCTGCCAAGCTTTCGGTCGCCCTACCTTATCAAATGACGATGGCCCAACTGACGGGCCTCGCGGAAATGGTCGAGCGGCGCAGCACGGAGGGTATCGGAGGCCCCGTCATGATGGGCAAGATGGTCGCGGAAGCCGCTCAGGCTGGGCTGCCGGCCTTTCTCTGGATTTTGATGTTCATCTCCGTGGCCCTCGGAATGTTCAACCTATTACCATTTCCTGCTCTCGATGGAGGTCGGCTGATCTTTCTCGGATACGAAGCGATCACGCGACGACGGGCCAACGAACGGTTTGAAATGGCAGTGCATGCCGTGGGGATCGTCTTCCTCCTCGGAGTCATGCTTCTGGTGACCTATCGCGACATCTTCGGCTAGGCGCTTGCCGTGCTGTATGGAGCGGGTAGCTTCACGCCATGTCTCCCGACGTGATCGTGGTAGGAGGCGGCCTGATGGGCTGCAGCGTCGCGCGCCGTCTGGCCAAGGACGGCATGCGCGTGCTCGTCCTCGAGCGGAGCGTTCCTGGCGCTGAAGCGTCCTCCGCGGCAGCCGGAATCCTCGGACCGACGGTCGAATCGTTCGACGATGCCCTCGCCCTACAGCTCGGTCGGCGAAGCCGGGAGCTCCATGCGGAGCTCGCAGACGAGATCGACGAGCTTTTCGGGATCGACGTGGGATTTCGCCGCAGTGGAGTCCTCAAGATCGCGCTCGACCAAGCAGAGCTCGACGAGCTCGACTTGCAGGCCTCCCGTCTCGAGGTCCAGGGCATTCGCTGCAAGAGGTGGACCCCCGATGAACTCCTGCACGAAGAGCCGGCGGCCAATCCCGAGGCAGCCGGAGCTTTGAGCATTCCGGAGGATGCCCAGGTCGAGCCGAGGAAGCTCTTGTCAGCGGTCGCGCTGGTCGCGGAGCAAGAGGGTGCCGTCTTCCGGACGGGCTGCACGGTCCGTTCGATTCGATCGGAGGGCGGGCAGGTGCGTGGGGTCCTGCTCGACGAAGAAGTGATCGAGACGGAACGCGTCGTCGTGGCCGCCGGGAGCTGGACCACGCTCGTGGCGGGGTTGCCCTTGCATCCCAAGACCATCTACCCGGTTCGCGGCCAAATGATCGCGACCCACACGCGGCCGCCGGTCTTTCGCCGCATCGTCTTCGGCGCCGGGGGGTATGTCGTCACCCGTCCGGACGGAAGAGTCTTGTGCGGCTCGACCATGGAGCGGGTGGGTTTCGAGCGGGGAATTACGTTCGCAGGGCTGGCCGACGTGATCCGAAAAGCCACCCGAATTGCTCCATCCTTGGCCTCTGCGCCGATCGACGATCACTGGTCTAGCTTCCGTCCGGGCACGCCCGACGGGTTGCCACTGGTTGGAGAGACGACGATCGAGGGCCTGTTTGTCGCGAGTGGGCACTACCGAAACGGCATTTTGCTCGCGCCAGTGACGGCCGAGCTCATCGCCGAAGCCATGTCGGGCGCTCCGAGCTCGAGAGAAGCCGAAGCCCTCTCTCCACGCCGATTTGAGGAGGCATGAGCGGCGCCTCGGAGCAAATGCTGAGCGCCAACGGGCTTCGACACCACGTGATTCGCTGGGGTGACCGCCCCGTCGACGTGGTGCTCTGCCATGGCTTTCTCGACATCGCATGGAGCTTCGACGCCGTGGCTCGTGCGCTGGTGACAAAGGGTCACGGGGTCGCTTCCTTCGATTGGCGAGGTCACGGGCAGAGCGAGTGGGTCGGACCCGGCGGCTACTACCACTTTCCGGACTACATCCTAGACCTCGACGAGTTGCTGCCGCAGTTGAGCAAGCGACCGGTTCACCTCGTCGGGCATTCGATGGGGGGAACGGTCTGCGCGATGTACGCGGCGGCCCGTCCTGACGAGCTCCGCACCTTGACGCTGGTCGAGGGAATCGGGCCGCCCGAAATGGGGCCCCGCGACCCAGCCCTGCGGCTGCGCGCATGGCTCGACGGCGTCGCCAAGATTCGGGCCCGCGATCGACGGCCGATGCAGGGACCGCGCGAAGCGCTTGCCCGAATGCGGCTGCAAAATCCGGAGATCAGCGACGAGCTCGGCTCTTTTCTCGTGGCTCGAAGCACCAGAAAGGTAGAAGGGGGGCTTCAGTGGACTTTCGATCCGCTTCACAAGACTTGGTCGCCGCGGCCCTTCGAAGCGTCGGCTTTTCGAACGATCCTCGGAGCGATCTCGACTCCGACGCTGGTCGTTGCAGGCGAACGGGGCTTTCGATTGGAGGACGAGCAAGATCGGATCGCCGAGATCAAAGACCACCGTTTCGTCGAAATCCCGGAGGTCGGCCACATGATTCACTGGTTCGAGCCCACATTGCTCGCGGCGGAGCTGACGCAGTTCTTTGCTCTCCACGGCCCTTGACCGGGTCGGAGGGTCATGAAACGCTGCCGCGTCATGCGAGGGATTTTTCTTCTTTGTTTGGTCGTCGTAACCGCATACGGCGCCGCGGCACTGGGGGAGGAAACACCTCCAAATGCGGACGAGGCCCGCCGCGCCAAGGTCTTTGCCACCGTGGGAAGTGAAACCATCACGGTGGGCGACCTCGAAGACATGATCGATGCGCGCTCTCCCTATGCTCGCCAGCGGCTTGCAGATCCCAAGGTGCTTCGAGAGTTTGCAGACGAGCAGGTGCGGAACGCGCTCTTCTACCAAGGCGCCGCGAAGCTTGGCTATGGAGACGATCCAGAGGTCAGGGCGTTTGTCGATCAGACGATCCTTCAACTCTTCATCCGTAAGGAGTTCGAGGAGCCGGTTACACCTGATGACGTTCCCGAAGACCAGGTCGCCGCGTACTACGAGGAACACGCCGACGAGTTCCGCCGTCCCGAGATGCGGCGCGCCCGGCACATTCTCGTAGGAAGCAAGAAAGAAGCCCAGGACATCCTCGCAACTCTGGAATCCGAGGGGACGACTTTTCGTGCGCTGGCCAAAGAAAAGAGTCTCGACACAGAAACCAAGCTTCGTGGTGGGGACCTGCTCTACTTCACCGAAGACGGGAAGTTGGTGGGGAAGGAGGACGCCGAGCCGGTCAACGCCACGCTCGTCGAAGCGGCATTCTCCTTGAAGAAAGCCGGCGATCGGAGCAAGCCGCTCGACCTCGGAGATGGGAAGTGGAGCATCCTGGAGCTCACCGCAATTCGGCCGGAAAAGGTCCAGACGTTGGAGCAGGCAAACGACGTGATCCGGCGCAAGCTGTGGCGCGAGGAACGCAAGGCTGCACTGGAGAAGCTCATGAGTGATCTTCGCGCCGAATTGAAGCCGGAGATCCACCCCGAGCGGCTGGACGCGATCGTCCTCGAGCCGCCTGCGGCGAAGGCGCCCATCGAGCCGCCCAACCAATAGCGTCATCGACGCCGCCGGGGCTTGCTATTTTCGCCATCTCCCGCTACTAAATGAACGTTCATTCATTTCTAGAGCGAGGCCCGATGTCGTCTACATTTCAACCCTTTAAGGAAGAGCATCAGATCTTCCGTCAGCAAGTCCGCGCCTTCGTCGAGAACGAGCTCACGCCCAAGGTCGACCAGTGGGAGGAGGAGAAGATCTTCCCGAACTCGGTATTCAAGCGAGCCGGTGAGCTCGGCATTCTCGGCGCTCACTACCCGGAGGACGTCGGCGGCGGTGGCGGCGACTTCTGGATGAGCGTGGTCAAGTCCGAGGAGCTGGCGCGTTGCGGATCGGCCGGCGTGACCATGGGCTTGCTGGTTCAGGCGGACATGGCAACGCCCGTGCTCAACGATCTCGGATCACCGGAGATCAAGAGCGAGTTCCTTGCGCCTGCGATCCGTGGCGAGAAGATCGCGGCGCTCGGGGTGAGCGAGCCTGGGGCAGGCTCGGACGTAGCGGGGCTTCGAACGACTGCGCGCTCGGTCGGCGACGACTACGTCATCAATGGGTCCAAGACGTACATCACCAATGGGACACGAGCCGATTTCGTCACCTTGATGGTGAAGACCGATCCCGATGCGGGACACAGCGGAATCTCGATCATCGTCTGCCCGACCGACGTCAAAGGCTTCAGCACCTCCAAGAAGCTGGAGAAGGCAGGCAACTGGGCAAGCGACACGGCGGAGCTGTTCTTCGAAGACGTCCGAGTACCCAAGCGCTTCCTCGTCGGGCAGGAGGGCATGGGATTCGTCTATCTGATGCAGAACTTTCAGTCCGAGCGTCTGGTCGGTTGTGTGAGCGGCCTAGCAGGCGCAAAGCTCGCGCTCGATCGGTCGGTGCAATACGGGCGCGAGCGCGTTGCTTTTGGAAAGCCTCTCATCAAACGCGAGTACTGGCAGCAAAAATTCGTCGATCTCTACACGAAATACGAGGCGGCCAAGGCACTATCCTACAACGCGTGCGCCGCCTACAACGAGGAAAAGTACGTCAAGGGTGGGATGCTTTCGATGGAGACCACCCGCCTGGTTTCGATGGCAAAAGCCTACGTCGGCGACGTCACCGCCGAGATCATGGATCAATGCATGCAGTTCCACGGCGGCATGGGCTATCTCGAAGAGCTCTGGGTCGCTCGCGCCTGGAGAGACGCTCGGCTATTTCGAATCGGCGGCGGCGCGACCGAGGTGATGCGCTACGCCGTAGCCAAGATCATGGGCTTCTGAAGCGCGAGGCCCACCCGAGGCTTCGCTTGACCACCTCTTTGAGACACCACATCTTCAAGAGGTGAAGCGGCTGACGTTCGTGCTCTTGTGGGTGGCTGCCTGTAGCTCGGCGGAGCCACCCACCGTGCCGGGAGGCGGGACTTTCCAACCCGGCACAGGCGTCAACGTGGGGACCGGCTCGGGCGGCACCGGCGGTGCAGGAGGTACCGGCGGCGCAGGAGGCACCGGCGGGTCAGTGGAGGCATGCAACAACGAGGGAGACCTCGCCACGATTGGGACAGGGTCTTTCGTGCGGTACGCCTCGGCGAACTGCGGTTTTCAGTGCAGCACGGACGCGGAATATCAGTTCTGCATCGACCAATGCCTCAGCCAACAATTTCAAGATCTTTCGTTGGCCTGCACCGGTTGTTACTCAGCGCTCGAGCAGTGCGCCGTCGATGTCGACTGTGAGATTGAATGCCGAAACGATCCCTGCGGCTTGGGCTGCCTCCAGTGTGAGGGGTATGTAGGTTGCATCGGCGAGTTTCAGGTCTGTAGCGGTCTGGCCGATGACGGTTGCAGCCGCTGAGGCTCAAGCCTCGGTCGTCGCATCTCGCATCGCCTCCTGGGCTTTTTCCCAGGGATCCGATGTACCGATGACGTCGACGATCATCACCGCCTCGGCGGCGGACACGTTGTCGCGGGTCGGATTGCTGATGTCGAGCCAACCCGCAATGCGCCGTGCGACCGCCAGCCGGGTGGCCCATTCGGCGCGGGCCCGGGCGAGGCTCCCGAAGCGGGTCCATCTGAGCGACCATAACTCGTCGGCGAGCCAGTCCCCGAATACCGCGTTGGGCGAGACCGGCTCTACGATGCGCTTTTCTGCGCGTTCGAAGGCATCGGACCAGGGACGAGAATACTCGGTGCGTGGCCGGCGATCGAGCAGGAAGCCGAGCGCGTCACCGAACCACCGAGCCGCAATCGATGCCCGTGAAGATCCGCCGAAGGCCCTCAGTTGATCGGCCACATCGGACCAGGCCAAGCCGTCGAGCGGAGGAAAAGGCTGCGCCTGAAGGACGGTCATCAGTTGTTTGCCGTCCCTCAACGCCTCGATGAGCGGGGCCTCCCGCCGAACGTATTCGTCGAACGACAAGACCTCTCCTGGAGCCCAAGCCACTTCGTCGAGCACGAAGTGCTCGAACTTCAGCTGCCCCTCGGAATCGAGAAGGGAAGCTCGGGCGGCATCAGCCGTAACCGGGGGCAGCGGACCCAACGTGCGACACGTGCAGCGGTGCTGAGTGGAGATTCGGCCTCCCGTGGGTGTCGCCGTCAGCGCATAAGGGAATTGAATGCAGGGGCTCGGTTTCATCTCGGGGCCGAGCTGACGATGGATCAAACATCCGTCCTCGCTCCAAAACACGCAGCGGCCCGTATCGCTTCGCATCATGACAACGGCATCGCCTCCGTCCTCGTAGCGATCGATCGCTTTTTCCGAGATCAGCGCCAAGGTCTGACAGTCCTCGTCCGTGAGGGCGCCCACTGCATGGATGTCACTACAGCAAACGCCGTCTCCCACGCAGTCGAACCGCGCGCCCGGGCGAACCAGCAACGGTTCTCGTCTTGCATGTACGGTCATGGGCTCTTCGAGACCGCCCCGAGCAACACGCGTCCGCTCACTCTGCGGCGACCGGAGTCTGCTCGACCTCCTCGAGCTCGATCGCGTCAGCGAGGATTTCGGCGATGTCTCGCTGACCGATCTCCTCGTCCTTGTCCTGCTTCTTCAGACCGTCGGTGAGCATCGTCATGCAGAATGGGCAGGCGCTTGCAATCGTGGTCGCACCCGTATCGAGGAGCTGAAGAGTTCGTTTGTTGTTGACCCGTTCCTGACCCTGTTCTTCCATCCACATCTGAGCTCCGCCTGCTCCGCAGCAAAGGCCCTTCTTTCGGTTCCAGTAGGGAACCTCGGTGAGCTCGAGCCCTTCGATCGACTCCAGGATCTGACGTGGGGAGTCGTAAACTTGGTTGTACCGGCCGAGATAACAGCTGTCGTGGTAGACGACCTTTGCCCTCACCGGCTTGGACGGAATGAGCTTGCCCGCCACCAGCAACCCGTTGAGGAAATCGCTGTGATGGACGACGTCGTAGCGGCCGCCGAAGTCGCCGTACTCGTTTGACAGTGTGTTGAAGCAGTGCGGACAGGCAGTGATGATGGTCTTCTTGGACGCCTCGTACCCGTTGAGGGTTTCGACGTTCTGCTCTGCCATCATCTGGAATAGGTACTCGTTGCCGGCGCGTCGAGCCGGATCGCCCGTGCAGGTTTCTTCGGTACCCAGAATCGCAAAGTCGACCTTGGCCTTCTTGAGCAGCTTCGACACCGCGCGAGCCACCTTCTTTGCGCGATCGTCGTAGCTAGCGGCGCAACCAACCCAGTACAGAACCTCCGCGTCGGGCTTGTCGCTGAGCAGGGGGATGTCGAGCCCATCCGCCCAGTCGCCGCGGTCCATCGCGGAGATGTTCCACGGATTTCCGTTCGTCTCGATGCCGTTGAAGGCACCCTGAAGCTCGCTTGGGAACTCGTTCTTCATCATGACTTCTTCGCGGCGCATTCCGATGATCTTGTCGACATAGGAGATCATCACGGGACATTGCTCCTCGCAGGCGCGGCAGGAGGTGCAGCCCCAGATCACGTCGGGATGAAGAATGTTCGGAACCAAATCGACGACGGTCTCGCTTACGAAGTATCCACCCTCCGGCGCAGCAGGAAACGTGTGAATGGGCTCTTCGCCTTCCGCGGGTGGCGCGCTCGGCGCATCGCTCGGCTCCTCGACCAACGCGTCCTTGCCGAACATCGCCTTCTCTGTGGCATAGAGATGATCGCGGATGGCCAAGGTGAGATGTTTCGGCGAGAGCATCTTGCCAGTGATGTAGGCCGGGCAGTTGTCGCTACAGCGTCCGCACTCGGTGCACGTGTATAGGTCCAGGATGTGCGAGTACGTCAGGTCGGTGAGCCGATTGATCCCCAACGATTCCTCGCGCTCCACCTTTCCCTCCAGGTCTTCGACCTTCCGGAGCGCATTTGGCCGAGGGTCGTACGCGAAGACGTTCGGCATGACCGTGAGCACGTGAAAATGCTTGGTGTAGGGAAGGATGTTCAAGAAGATCAACACGAACGAAGCGTGCCACCAGAAGCCCACGTGTTGCAGCGCGCTGACCGCGCGGGTGCTCCCGGTGCCGCTCAGCAGCTGGGCAAACATGCCGCCAAACGGCTCCCACCAACCCGCGTGAATCGGAGCGCCATAGGCGCGCGAGTCGAGCACCAAAGAAGAGCCGACGTAGAGGTAGTCGGCCAACATCATGGTGATGATGATGAACAGAATGAGGATCGGCTCGGTGAAGACATACCGATTGGGATAGTGACCGATCGTCATCCTGGGTTTGTCTTGGACGGCCTTTGGGTCTCCGCTGTCCTGACCCCGCTTCACCCACCGCAGGTACAAGAACACCACCGAGCCGACGATGGCAGCAAACGCCGCGAGCTCCTTCACGAACGAGTACACCTTGCCGAGCCAGTGGTCAGTGCTCAGCAGACCCCAAAAATCGAACCCTGCATCGAAGCCCCGGCCCCACAGCATGATGCTGTTGAGCAAGAGCACGACGAAGGCAACGAAGATTCCGACGTGAGCGAAGCCGGCCAGAGTGTAGTTCGGCATCTTCTTCTGGCCGAAGGCGTATACGAGAACGGTCTTAACCCGGTTGGCTACTTGCTCTCCGGTCCAGGCAAAGCGCGGGTCGGGGACCCCGATGGCTACTTGCCGCACGCGTCTGTATGCGGACCACGAAAACAATCCGAGCGTGCTCGCCAACAGCAACGTCATCCAAATCGGACCCATCGTCTTCTCCCTGACCTCGAGCGCGGAATCGGTGTAAACGCAGGCTCGCGCTTCGAAGAGGTGTAGGGGTCCGGCGCATCGAAGTCAAATCCAGCGACCAGGCCCTCCGGGACTCCCGCGGCGCCTTCCCCTATGATGCGACGGTGACCCGGTTGGGAACATTTCTTCTCCTAGGTGTCGCCGCATGCTCGCCAGCCGCGCCGCGCACCATCCCCCGAATCGTCGACGGCCGGATCGAGCGGGGTCCCGTCGTATCGCCCTATGCGTACGAGTGGTTCATCGAGGGCGAGGTGTCCGCTGCCAAGGGCGAGCATGAACAAGCCGCCATCGCTTTTGAGAACGCGACCGCGGCGCCCGCGGCCGATGTTCTACTCATGGCGCGGCTCGCGGAGGAATATGAAAAGAGCGGGGCGGGGCGTCGCGCAGACCGTGCGCTGGCTTTGGCTCGTCGCGCCTACCCCGAGTCTGCGCGCGTGGCGCTCGCCGAAGCACGAATTCTCCAGAGCAGAGGTGACGACGAGGGTGCAATCTCGTCCCTGATGCGCGCACGCCGCTTAGCGCCCAGCTGGGACGAACCGGTCATCGCCACGGCAGAGGCGTTGCGCACGCGTGGACAGCTGCGGCGCGCATATGCGATCTTGTTCGAGCACATTGCGATGGTCCCCGAGGAGCGAGCCCTCGGCCCGCGGCACCTCTTGATCGACATGGCTCGCCGTGCGGGCGATGCGGAAACATTGAACCGAGCTCTGGCCCTCGATCCGAGCGTAGGCGCCGACGCCCGCGCACGCGCAGCCGGGCTGCTCGCGCTCGACATGGGGCGGCCGGCGCTCGCGGCGCGGATCATGGCCCGAGATCCGGGCCCATCGCAGAACACGGATCTGTGGCTGCGTGCTCTGCGCGAAAGTGGTGCGCGAGATCAGGCTGCTGCCTTCGTCGCGTCTTCGGAGGGGAAGCGTTGGGGAGGGGCCCTGGAACGGGCACGGCTCTTGATGGCAAGCGGTGAAACCGGGCGCGCCCTCGTCCTGTTGAGGATGGCGACACCCTCGCCGTCGGCTCGTTATACGAGGGGTGTCGCGCTTGTGGCGCGGGGGAACTACCTCGATGCCGCCGCCGTCTTGGCAGACGTGCCATTCGGCGCCGCGAGTTTCGAAGCGGCAAGGCTCGCACTCGCGGACTGCGCGTCGTCCCAACAACGCCCGGGCGCCGCAGCCCAATCATTGGCCGGGGTACCTCACGACTCTCTGGCCCTTCGAGCAAAGCTCGCCGAAACCTATCTCTCGGCAGGCGATCTGCGATCGGGCTTGCGCCTGTTCGATCCAAAGCTGAGCTCGGAGCGAGCCGTGCTTGCTTCGCTCTTCGAGCAAGCGGGGCGATTCGAGGAAGCTCCCGCCTTTTACGCGACCGTGCAGGTCAGCGCGTCAGACACCCCACGGCTTCGTGCACGGGCTACGTCTGAGCAGCTTGCCTCCCGTGGCCTGCTTTCAAGCGCAATCGTCACTCTCGAGGATTGGTCCGCCTTCGCACCCGAAGATCTGTACGCTCGCGTCCGCCTCGTCGAGCTGCTCCAAAACGACGGCCGCATCGAAGCAGCCCGCACAGAGGGACGGCGCATCCTCCCTTTGATCACCGATCCCCTCCTACGCGGCCACCTGACAGACCTGCTCCAAGACATGCCGGCAGAGTCACGGTCAGAAACAGTGCCAGCGCCAGCGGGGGCGTCAGCGCCAGCCGCAGCACCGGAGTAAGGGTGAGATCTCGAACTTCGATCGGGGATCTTCGATCCTGCTCAATACTCGCCGAAAAGATCTTGAATGCGCACGTCGAGCGCCGTCGCGATCTTGTATAGCGAGCTGATCGATGCGCTCGACTCCGCGCGTTCGATTTGTGAAAGCAGGGAGACGCTCAGACCGGTGCGACGTGCCATTTGCTTCAGAGTGAGACCGCGATCTTTGCGCAGCCCGCGAATCGTCTCGCCGATCACGCGATGCAGGTTCTCTTCGGGCGTACGGAGCAAGCCTTTCTTGCGCATCACGCGATCGAGGACCTCCCGAAATTCGTCTGGATTGAAGGGCTTCTTGAGATAGTCCACGGCGTCGAGCTTCATCGACTGCACGGCGGTCTCGAGCGACGGATAGCCGGTGAAAATCACGACGGCCACGTCGCTGTCGACCTTGCGAATCTGCTCGAGCACCTCGACGCCGCCCATGCCCGGCATCATCAGATCGAGCACGACGAGGTGATAGCCGCCGTCTTTGACCTCTTCGGGCGCGTCCTTGGGATCGGCCAGGGTGGTGACTTGAAAGCCGTCCTTCGTCAGGAAGGTTTCCATGAACTCTAAAATCGCCGGATCATCATCGACGACCAGAACTCTCACAGGTGGTAGCGCCTTTGCCATCATCCCTCCCGACAATTGTAATTGCAGTGTTCAATTCTAGTCGGGGCGAGAGGATTTGAACCTCCGACCTCACGGTCCCGAACCGTGCGCGCTACCAAGCTGCGCTACGCCCCGTATTTCAAGCTCAGCGGAACCTAGCTTTCCCGCGGCAAAGTGTCAACGAATCATCCTACATATACCCACATGAAGATCTGGTAGGCGTCTGCCCATGGCCCCGCCCCGGGCACCCAGGGGCCGAGCAGAAGACGACCATCCGATCCAAACTGTAATGATTTCAAACTAGAAGGACGCTCGACCTGAAGCTCGAAGCCATCGAAATCAGCGTCTGCAATCACATCTGAGCCCTCCTCGAGGAGCGGTGAGCACACGGCATAGAGGAGCGTGCCGCCTCGCTTGACCAGGCGAGAGGCGTTCTCGAGGATTTGCCGCTGCTTCTCACCCATGTGGGCCCCATCTTCGGGTGTCGAGCGCAGTAAAATTTCAGGCCTACGGCGAAGAGTGCCGAGTCCCGTGCACGGCGCATCGACGAGGACCCGATTGAAGGGGCCGCGCACCGAACCGCTCCCCACCGTCCAATCGACACACGCCGTCTGCACACGACCGGAGCCGAGCCGGAGACGCGCGAGCTCGCTCCCGATCTGCTCGAGCCGGTGCTCGTGAAGATCGGCGGCCGCAACGCTCCCTCCCTCGCCGACAGCCTCGACGAGCTGCGCGGTCTTGCCGCCGCGTCCCGCGCACGCATCGAGCACGCGCTCCCCGCGCTGCGCAGCGAGTAGCAGCCCGATCAACTGCGCACCCTCCTCTTGCACTGCGAACGAGCCTTGCGCGTAGCCAGGAAGCTGGCGTGGGTCGCCGACTCCGCTCACCCGCAACCCACGCGGGGAAAGCGAGGTCGGCGACACGGAGGCGTCGGGTTGGACCCCGAGAATGGATTTTGCCACTGCGTCTCGATCGACATCGGCGCGCACGCGTAGATCGATCGAGGGCGGGTGGTCATCCAGACGCAGGAGCGCCTCGGTGCGGTCGCTTCCGATCGAAGCGCGCAATGCCTGGTCGAGCCATGGCGGTACGGCCACGGATGAAGGCGTGGGCACGTCCGCCGGACTTTGCGCCGCGAGCTTGCGCAGGACGGCATTGACGAATCCGGCCAGTCGTGAGCCGCGCTTTTCTCGCACGAGCTCGACGGCATCGTGGACCACGGCATGGGCAGGGACCCTGTCGAGATGCATCAACTGATAGGCAGCCCCGAGCAGGGCCGCCCTCGTCCAATCATCCACTCGGATGGGACGGCGCGCATACTGCTCGAGGGCGGCATCGAGCTCGGGTTTGACGCGCAGCGTGCCGTACACGATCTGCGTTGCGAGCGCTGCGTCAGTCCGGCTCGAGGAGCTGCGCCGGAGCTCGGCGTCGAGAGTCGGTGATGCCCAGGCATCGTCGCGTGCGATCCGCTCGAGCACGCGGGTCGCGACGCGTCTGGCCGGAGCAACCACGGTCGGAGCTTACTCGCGTCCCGCCGGCGCGCACGGAGACTGGAGACGGCGCAACCGCCGTGATATCGTTCGGCCGGTGGGGATGGTGGCGGGACAGTGAGGGCTGGAGTTGAGCGATGAGCGCGCTGGTTCTCGTTGCGGATCCCGACCCCTTCAACCTCCGCTTGCTCCATGAGGCGTGTGAGGCTGCGGGCTACGACGTGGTGACTGCAGCGGATGGACCCGAGGTGCTGGCAATGATCGCGCGGCATCCACCCGACCTCCTCATGCTCGATGCCCAGATGTCGGAGGTCGATGCGTTCGAAATTCTTCGCATCTTGAAAGCAGACATCAGCTTGGCCACCATTCCCGTTCTGCTCGTCACCGAAGAGGGCAACCTCGAAGGGCGCCGTCGCGGGATCGAGTTGGGCGCGGAAGACTATCTGACCAGACCGTATCGCGTCTTCGAGATCCAACGGCGCGTCCGCAACGTGCTTCGCGCCACCCGACGCGATCGTCTCGGCATTCCGGAAAGCGCGCCACCCGCGGACCAACACGACCCGGTGACCGGCGCTGGCACGCCCTCTCAGCTGCTCATCAGCCTAGATTACGAGCACACGCGCGCCGAACGATACGGCCATCCCCTGACCTGTATGGTCGTGAGACTGGCCAACTCGGAAGGTATCGCTGCTGCCAGCGAGGACGGGAGAACCGATCGTGCAATGGCGTTGATCGGAGCAGGGCTCAGGGGATGCATCCGTGCAGTCGACCAATTGTTCCGGCTCAGGCGCGACGAGTTTTGCATTTTGCTTCCTGAAACGGATGCCGCGGGCGCAAGTCACGTGCTTCGGCGTCTCCAGCGGCAGGTCGCAAGCGGCGAATTGTGGACCGAAGACATCGAGCCTAGGCCGATCGTACGCATCGCGCTCACCAGCACGCCGGACACCCGCGTCAAGAGCGGCGATGATCTCTTGAAGCAGACCCGTCAACAGCTTGCTCGCAAGGATTAGAGCGCTTCGGCGATGCGCACGACCCAGAGCACCGCGGCCCATCCAGCGAGGGCCAGAGCCCAGCGATGCAGAGCGAACCGTTGGATGGCAGAGTCGAGGCTCCAACCGCGAAACGCCGCAAGCACGCCCAGCGGAACGCAACAACAGGTCGAGATGAACAACGCGAGACCCAGCGGATTGGCGTTCCATGCAAGCCCCCAGTGCCCCCGGATCGCATGGGCGAACGCGGTGGTGAGGCCGCAGCCCGGACACGGAGCGCCTGTCCATGTCAAAAAGCCACAGGGCGGAAGTCCGAGTTGAGTATGGGTCCCGTAGCCCCGCGCATCGGGCTCCACGCTCGCCGCAATGACCAGGACCGAGGCACAGCCGGCCGCTAGCGCCGACCAGAGAAGGCGCTGGGAAAGTGGTGCGCTGCTAGGGCGTCGTCTGCTCATCCGCCGGCTCCCGCCAGTCTGGGTTGCGGTCGAGGCGGCCGTCAATCCATACAACGCATGGCGCAGCGCAACGAGGCTCTCCGATCGCCGCCTGCACCTCGCGGCCAATCGGATTGTCGTTGCCCGCAGCAAAATCCGCGTAGTGCGCATGGAGGCACTTCACGCTGCCAGACGACCCCCCTACTCCGCCGCTGGGCCGATGCGCTGCACCCGGGGGCAGCCTCGCATCCCGTTCGCGCGCGTAGCGAGCATGGACTGCCACGAGCGCGGCGGCCAATGCGCGATCAGCCTCGATGGTCGCCTGCATGGCACGGACCCCGCCACGGCCCTCGATGCGGGCGATGCGCCGGTGCGCCAGCGGACACGTGAGCCAATAGCGGGTGGGAAACGGCTCTCCCGTGTCCAGAATCGGAGGCACCTCCACAATGATGGGAAGGCCGAGGTTGCAGCGGCGAAGCACGGCCGAGCGCGCGCGCAAGGGCCGCCCGATTTGAAGGGCGAGAACCTCGTTGTCGCGTTGTGCGGTCATGTGACGCGCATTCGGTCCTTGATTTCGGTCCAGTAGTCGGACTCGCCGACCACCTCTAGCATCATGACGGCCTCGGCAGCCGCGCGGTCGGCCCTGGCCCCACCTTTCCGCAGACGCGCGCAGATGTCCTCGCCAATGGCGAGGCGCGTTGCAAGCTCGGCGCGGGCCAACGCGAAATGATGATCCTCAGCCCATTTGAGCGACCAAACCTCGTCTGCCAGCCAGTCACCGAAGACTTCCCGGCTCGTTCGAGGTTTTGGCGACCGGGCCTCGGCGCGGTCGAATGCCGCTTCCCAAGGCCGTCCCGGAGGGCGAGGTCTTCGGCCGTTCTGCCGCAGCGTGCTGATGGTGTCGCCGATCCAAGCCATGGCCACTCCGAACTGTGTGCCATCACGGGCGCCGATGAACTCCTCGGCCTGCTTCTCCCAGCTGCTGCCGCGCAATTGGGGGAAAGGTTCCGCGTCGAGAATGCGGAGTAGCGGCTCACGGCCCTGCAAGCGATGCAGATACTCGGCCTCCAGGGGCTCCCACTCGGAAAATTTCAAATGCTCTTTGGCCCCCACCGGGATTCGCTTGATGCGGCGGTCGGCGATGAGCCGGCTGCCACCATCGGACACGGACGATTCCACATTCTCCGGCGCGATCGCCGGACGGTTACCCATCGTGCGACAGGGACAGCGGTGCTCCGTGGTAATGCGCCCCCCCACGGGTGTTGCAACGAGACCAAGGGGAAATCGCCGGCAACCTTCCGGCTTGGACTCCGGGCCGAAGTCGGCGTGAACGGTGCAGCGCTGATCGCTCATTAGAAAGACGCACCCGCCGTCGGCGGCGGTTTTGAGCATGTAGTCCTCGTGGTCGTCGTCCCAGCCGGCAGACTTGCGGTCGATCCGACGCATCCGAGTCGTTTCCTTCTTGGTCAGCGGCCCGATCCCGTGGATGTCCGTGCAACACAAGCCATCGCCGAAACACGTGTATCGGGCGCCGGGCCGCGGCAACAGAGGTCGTACTTTGGTCTTTTTCTTCTTGTTTCCAGCCATGAGACCGCGGGTCTCCCCCTGCACCGTTGGAAAAGGGGACGCTGCCCCCTTTCTGGGATATCATTTCGAGATGGCAGCGAGTCCTTCTCCGCTCGTGGGGTACAACACGAACGTGCGCCATAAGGGAAAGCTGTATCACATTCAAACCGAGGACTCGGGTGTGAAACGGCCGCACGTGATCACGCAGCTTTTTGCGGATGGCGGGCGCATCATCGCTTCCGAAAAATGCTCCTACGAAGAGCATCTCGCGGCCGACCACCTCCAGGCCATCGTCAAACAGCTCATGCAAGAGCAACACAAGCGCGTCTTCATCGCGCTTCGCGACGGCGTATATGACGAGGAGGATGCCCCGAAGACGGAGGGGCCGAGCACGAACGAGGTCACCACCGAGGTGCTGGATCATGCCGCCGCCCGTCTGATCGAGGGCTCTCCGCGGTACGAGCAGGTTCGGCCCCGAACCGGCTCGCAGCAGCGCGTCTCGCAGGCTCCGCCCGCGCCGTTCGGTCACGATGTGCTGACCGAAAAGACACTCGACGAAGTCATCCTCGCCTACCTCGCTCAGGATCTGCAGACCGGAAGCTGAGACGGGATCCTAGGGAACGAAATCCGATGAACGCGCTCCGAGATCGTCTCTTCCGACTCCTGCAGGACCCTCGTGTGATGAAGCTGATGCAAGATCCGCGCGCTCAACAGGCGGTCATGAAAGGCTTCCGCCTTCGCGGGCGCATCGAGGGGGCGGTCGATCGGCGCATCCAAAAGATTGCGGGCGTATTGAATCTGGCCACACAGCGCGACGTTCGGGCGCTCCAGAAGAGAATTCGATACCTCGAGCGAGCCTTACATGATGCCGAAGAGCGGCTCACTGATGCCGAAAATGTTCGAGCAGCGCAGGGCCGTAGTTGAGCCCAAGGTAGATCGCTGCGGCCACGGGCACCGCGATGCTCAGTATCGCGATGCTCACGCCGAGGGCAACCACCGCGTAGTCCCAATGCGAGGCTTTCGATCCGGGCGCTTCGTGCTCGCTGATCAACTCTAGATTTTTTCGATTCGCTTTGAAAGCGACGTCGAAGATGTCGCCTACGAGCGGCAACGATCCGGCGATGGCGTCCACCACGATGTTGAGAATCATGCGAAGCATCACGACTCGAGGAACGCCCCGCTGCAGTGCCAACGCGAGAAGCCCAATGGACCCAGCGCCGGTGACGGCATCTCCCAAGCCCGGGAAAAGAATGCCGATGATGGGATCGAGACCAAAGCGGACATCCGTCCCCGGGATTCGGAAGCGGTCGTCCAACAGTGCGACCAAACGCTCTGCCCAGATCTTGAGCTTCGAAACCGAAGCATCCGGGTCGGCCATGGCGAATACTAGCCTGGCTTCAGTCGACCGCCAGGACCTGGTCGCCACACACCTCGGCAAAGACGGCGCGGAGGCGCTCTCGCAGGTTGGAGCCCTTTTCCACGAAGTGATGAATGCCGAGCTGGTGCAGAAGCTGCACGTCGTGATCTTGCGCGCCTGCGCTGACGGAGATGATCGAGCAGCTCCGGGCCAAGCCATCACCCTTGAGCTGCATACAGACCTCCACTCCATTCATGCGAGGCATGTGGAGGTCCAGCAGCATGACGTCCGGCTCTTTTCTCTGAACTTCTTTGAGCGCTTCCTCTCCGTCGTGAGCGACCCGAATGTCGGCGCGTCCGACGATCTGACGAACGTAGAACGTCAGGATTCTCGCTAGGTCGACGTCGTCATCGACGATCAGCACCGAGGGGCCTCCGCCGCCGCTCGTCTCCAGATCTCCGGCTCGGGGCCTTTCATCGCGAATGGCTCGCAGCTGCCACGCAACCGCTTCGGCGCTCTGAATTCGCATCAGCGGGTCGGGGCTGAGCATCTCCTGAACGACCTGCCCCAGAGCGAGCGGGCAATCCGGCCGCGACTCCGAGACGGGTTTCGGCTGACCGCGCTCGTGCGACGCGATCACCTCGCGGATGGTCATACCTGGGAACGGCCGGTAGCCGGTCAAGAGCTCGTAGGCGACGACACCCAGCCCAAAGATGTCGGCCAAGTGCCCATCACCCGGCTCCGCAGTATTGAGCAAGGCTTCGGGAGCCATGTAGGGTGGAGACCCCGCGACACGCTGCTTGCCGTTGACGTCGAACTCCGGCAGCACGAGACCGAAGTCCATGAGAACGACGCGATGCGCTGGCGTAAGCATGATGTTGTCGGGCTTGATGTCACGGTGCACCAGGCCGGCCCGGTGCACGACACTGAGCCCCTCGGCCGCGGGCGCCACGAGCTGCACCACCTCGGAGGCAGCGAGGCTCTGGCCACTGCTCCAGCGCGTGGCCGCATGCTGGGTCAGTGACACCCCGTAGATACGCTCCATGACCAGGTAGTCGATGCCGCGGTGCTCTCCCAGCGTGTGGACGCTCACCAAGCTGGGATGTTGAAATGCCGCGAGTGCCCGCGCCTCGTTGCGCAGCGGTGGCATCAGTGGATTCGGCCAGGCTGCCTTGATCGCAACGCGCCGGTTGAGGAGATGGTCGTGGGCCTCGAAGACCTGACCCATCCCACCTCGCCCGAGGAGCTGCATGATCTCGTACACACCGTCGAGCAGCTCACCCGCAGCAAAGATCCGGTTCTCGTCGCCCATCGGTGGCTCGCTCGGGGCGATGGCATATCCACCCATCTCGCGCATATCAGTATAGATAGAATATATTGATATAACTGTACGGCTGCAACTCTCATAGGTCGATCGCTTCGATGTCGAGCCCTTCGAGGGGCCTGCCCAAGAACCGGGACGCCGAGGACCCGAATTGACCCGGCAGATCGGTAACCAGCACCCGAAGGTCGCCAGCCTCGGGGCCGGCTGCGGGATCCGCCTCGATCAGCTCGGTCAAGGACCTCGCAGTGGCCTCCGCGCTGTCCACGATCACCACCTCGTGACCTAGCAGGTCCACGGCGACGCCGTGGATCGTCTCGAAGAGCAACGGGTAGTGCGTACAGCCGAGCACGATCGTGTCGACATCCGCCTCCACCAGGGGCTCCAGATACCGCCGAGCGGCCAGCCTGGGCACTTCTCCGGTCGTCCACCCTTCCTCGGCCAGCGGAACGAATAGGGGAGCGGGCTGTGCAAACACCCGAATGCCTTCGCTTTCGGCGCGAATTGCACGTTCATAGGCCCCCGAAGCGACCGTCCCTGCCGTCGCGAGGACGCCTACACGCCGGTTGCGCGTCGCCTGCACACCGGCGCGCGCGCCGGGCCGGATGACCCCGACCACGGGGATGTCGAGGCGGGCCTGAAGCTCCTCGAGGGCCACGCCGCTGGCGGTATTGCAGGCAATGACCAACAGCTTGATGTCGAAGCTGAGAAGTCGCTCAGCGCAGCCGATCGCGTATTTAATCACCGTCCGTGCGCTGCGTGTTCCGTAGGGGACGCGAGCGGTATCGCCGAGATAGACCAGATCCTCGGCTGGAAGCGCCGTGTGGACTGCCCGAGCGACCGTCAGGCCACCCAAGCCTGAATCGAAAATGCCTATCGGCTTTCCCACCTGGCTCCCGCGGCGCAACCTTGCACAAGGGTCTCGAAAGAGCCACCAGGCGAGGCGTCTGGTAGGCTTGCTGACGAATGCCCGCATTGGCACTGGTCTCCGAAGATCCGAATCTGTATGAGAGCATCATCGCGACGTTGAGGGGGACGTCGTGGTCGGTGCAGTGGCTCAATTCGACGACGGCGCCCCAAAGCCCGATCCGGCACGAAGTGGTCGTGCTCGATTCGGCCGACCCGCGTGCCGTCTCCCCCTCGCAGGTCGCGGACGGCAAGCCAGTGTTGCTCATCGTCGGCGACCATCCGCCCGATGGCTTCGAGCACCTTGCAAACGACATGATGTTCTGCCCAATTCGACGGGATGAATTGCTGGCTCGACTGGACCGGTTGCACGCCAGGACTCCCCTCGAAGATCTCAGGCGGCGCTACGCCAAGACCTTCGCATCCATGCCGCTCGGCATCGTGGTGATCGGCCCCGAGCTCGAAATGGTTTTCGCAAACCCGCGGTCGTACGAGCTCGTGGGACACCGAGAGGAGACGATTTCTTCTGCCGATATCGAGCAGGTCGTGTCGAGCGAAGATCTTCCGCGGATTCGAGAGGTCTTGTCGCAGGGGCAGTACCCCCGAGGCATGGACGTTCACTTGGTGCGCCGAGACGGAGCGACGATCCTTTGCAACTGCTCCTTCGCGCCGCTCATCGGTGCCGAGGATCACACGGTGATCTCGTTCGACGACGTCAGCGATCAGCGCGAAACGGAGCAAGAGCTGCTCAAGACGATGGAGTTCCTCGAGTCTCTCATCGATGCCAGCGTCGATGCAATCATCGCGACGGACATGGACCACCGGGTGGTCCTGTTCAATCCGAGCGCCGAGAGAATCTCCGGGCGTCACGTCTCGGAGACGTTGGGACAAGCAAAGCTCGAGGATCTCTTGGGTCGGGCTTCGGCCGAGCTGGTGACGCAACGGTTGCTGGTGGCCAAGCATGGAGGCGAGGGACGGCTCGAGCCCACCATGATGGATCTCTTCGACATACACGGGGCTCGCATTCCCGTGCAGCTCTCTGCATCGCTGATCTACCAGCAGGGTGAGCCTTCCGCGATCGTTCTGATCTTCGCCGACTTGCGTGATCGCATCCGCGTCGAAGAACGTTTGGCCGAAGCTCAAAAAAGATTGGCGTTCACGGAAAAGCAGGGGGTGCTCGCCGAGCTGGCCGGCACTGCGGCCCACGAGCTCAACCAGCCGCTCACCAGCATGATGGCCTATGCCGAGCTTCTACTTCGGCAGTCGGAGGCGGGCTCGGCCGCGGCAAAGGCCGCCGAGGTGCTGATTCGAGAGGCCGAGCGCATGGCCGAGATCGTCCGGAAGATAGGCAAGATCACGCGGTATGAAACGACCGCCTACGTCGGCCAGCAGAAGATCTTCGATCTCGACCGGGCCGCAGACGCCTCGGGCGAGCCGGGGGCGAAGGGCTGAGTCATGGACGACTCCGCGCGCAAGAAGCCGCCCGTGAGCTCGAGCGCGAATCCACGCTTGTCCGGGGTGAAGTCGATCGTGACCCGCAAGCGGCGCGCCGCGGAACGTCCGACTCTGACGGAGATTCTCGGATCCCTACACCAAGCCCAACGCGAAACCGCAGGGTTTGCAACCGACGATAGGATCTTGCGCTCCTATGTTCATGCGCTCGAACGGATCTACCCGGAGGTGCGTTTCGCGATGCGGCTTGCTCCTCGATCGGTCGAACGAACCTCGATCGTGCAAGCGACGACACACCGCATCCGAGCTGACGCCATGGACGAGGTCTTCCTCACCGAGGCGGGGCTCGTACGGGCTGGTCTCGGGCAGCCCATCGCGGCACCTAGCGGAATATCGCTTCGGCGAACCTACGAGCCCATTCTGCTCGCCGGTCCTCGCGAGGAAGCTTTTCCTATAGACGGCCTCGACGCGCCCCTGATCCTCGGTGGCGAGGTCATCGGAGCCGTTGCTGCAGAGTTCGAACGGGGAGCGCTGCCGGCAGGCCTCGAGGACGCCGTGCTGGTCACGGCGTCACACGCGAGCGCAGCGATCGAGAGCGGCCGCCTTCGTCGGGAGTCGCTACACTTGCGCGATTACCTCGAAAAGCTGCTCGAGCATGCGAACATTCCCGTTTTAGTGGTCGGACGCGACCGTAGCATTCGTGTGGTGAGCAGCGCCTTCGGACGTATCACGGAACTCGATCGGCGAGAGCTCGTGGGCAAAGACCTGCTCCAACTGGCAGGGCAGAGCGATCGTGTGCGGGTCTTGTCGGCTTTCGTCCATGCGCTCCGCGGCCGGGAAGCCCCGCCGTTCGAGCTCAGGTTGCCCATGGCGGGAGGCCGGCAGGCGCGTCTCGAGTTCACCCTGGCCCCAATACTCGACTCGGAAGGTCGTGTCGCGGGGGTCATCGCAATTGGGAAGGACAGAACCGAGGTTCGGGAGCTCGAAGGGCAAGTCATCCATGCGGAGAAATTGGCAACGCTCGGTCAACTGGCTGCGGGCATCGTGCACGAGATCAACAATCCGCTGACCAGCATCTCGGTCTACGGCGAGTACTTGTTGAGCAAGCTCAGTCGCGCGGGCGCCGAGGCCGCCGACCTGAAGAGGATCGAACGCATTCTTCGAAGCGCTGATCGCATCCTATCGTTCACACGCAATCTTCTGGCGTACGCCCGCCCGTCCAGGGAAGAGGCGCAGCCGGTTTCGATTAACGACGTGCTCGAGGAGACGGTGCTGTTCTGCGAGCACGTCATCCGGGAGGCGCATGTGACCATGGAGCGCGACTATGGCGAGGAGCTGCCAGAGGTGAGCGCGGTACCCGGCCAGCTCCATCAGGTCTTCGTCAACCTCATCACCAACGCCTGCAACGCGGCGGACGCCGACGGCGGACGCATTCGTTTGTCGTCCCGCCTGTGCGGCCGCGACCGGATTGAAGTCCGCGTCGAAGACGACGGCGTGGGCATACCCTCCACCGAGATCGACCGCGTGTTCGAGCCGTTCTTTTCGACGCGACGCAAGGGGAAAGGCACCGGTCTAGGCCTCTCCATCGTCAAGAACCTCGTCGAGCAGCATCGGGGCACCATCGAGATCGAGAGCGAGCTCGGCCGGGGCGCCACCGTCGTGGTAACCCTGCCCTGCCTAGGCTACTAAGCTTCTGCAATCACACCGATTTCGGCTGGCGCGAAGCCAGCTCGACCTTATGTCTGGAATCAACCGGGGCCGTGGGCGGTTACGGGAAACACTAGGGAGGTACGTAGATGTCTCGAACCATGCTTCGTCAGCCGTGGATGGTCGTCCTCGGCGCAGCGCTCGCGCTCACCGCCATCGGAACCGCCTATGCCGCGCCCGAAGAAACGCCGGCGGAAGAAGAAGCCTTGTCCCGCGCGCTCGCTTTCGAGACTGCGCTGACCGGGGTGGCCGAATCGGTTTCGCCGGCCGTCGTCAGCATTCAGGTGGAGATCACCCAACCACAGGCCAACGCGCTCCCCTTCTTCTTCGGCGGACCGAGCCGCGGAGGCATCGTTCGGGGTAGCGGCTCCGGTATCATCGTGCGTTCGGACGGGTTCATTCTGACCAACAATCACGTCGTCAACCAGGCCAACAGGATCGAAGTGCGTCTTCAGAACGGTAAGAGCTATCCCGCCAAGTTGGTTGGCGTCGACTCGGCCACCGATCTGGCCGTGCTCAAAATCGACGCGCGTGGTCTTCCGCACGTTGATTTTGCATCGTCAGACCAGGCCCGAGTCGGACAGTTCGTGATCGCGATCGGATCGCCTTTCGGCCTCGACTACACCGTCACTACCGGCGTTCTGAGCGCGAAAGGCCGAGGTGGTATCGGCGCAAACGAAATCGAGGACTATCTGCAGACCGATGCGAGCATCAATCCGGGCAACTCGGGCGGTCCTCTCGTCGACCTTCACGGCCGCGTGCTCGGCATCAACACGATGATCATCGGACGAGGCTCTGGGATCGGCTTTGCGATCCCATCGGACATCGCGCAGCGAGTGGCGAAGCAGCTGATCGAAAGCGGCTCCGTCAAGCGCGCTTGGCTCGGGGTTTCCTTTCAGGAGATCACCCCGGAGCTGGCTGCGCTCTTCGATGAAGGCGTCGAGGGCGGCGCTCTGATCAACGGCGTCGTTCCACAGGGGCCTGCGGACAAGGCGGGCCTTCGGCCCGGCGACGTGGTCACCGCGGTGGGGGACACGAAGATCAGCGAGGGTGCCGATCTGCTCCGGGCGGTTCTGCGGCACGGTGTTGGCGAGCGCCTCGTCCTCGAGGTGAGGCGGGGCAACAAGACCAAACAGATCGCCCTCGTGACGGGACAGAGGCCTAGCGAGGATGGCCCGCAGGCAAGCGAACCGGGCGTCCAAGACAACGGCATGCTCGGACTTGCGGTCGAGGAGATAACGCCGCGACTACGAGAGCGATTCAATTACCAAGGGGACGGCCGAGTCTTCATCCGGGGTGTCGAACCGGGCTCGGATGCCGATCGCGCAGGTTTGCGTCCTGGCGACATCATCCTCGAGGCCGACCGTCGGCCGGTTCGGTCGACCGCAGACCTTCAGACCGCGCTTCGAGATGGCAAGGCGCTACTATACATCGAGCGCGATTCGCACCGCTTCTTTCAATCGATCACGCGTTCGCCCTAGCGCTACCGCCCGATCGTGACCTCGACGGCCGGACCATGCGCCTCGACGCGATAGAGGGGCTTGCGTCCGGCCACGAAGCGCACCGTGAGCTCGGAGAAATCTCCTCGATTGAGGATGCTGGCATGCTCGACGTCGGGATGCGCAGCTGCGATGGGTCCGGCCCTGGACAGCGATAGGCTTCCGGGGATGGTCACCGAAAATCCGTCGTCTTCGATGATGCCCTCCATCTCGGTGACGTCGTTGCTCATCCGAAGCACGTGTGTCTCGCCCCCGGGAACCGCATCCGCGCCAAAGGAGGTTCCGCGCACCGTCTCCGGAGGCAAGGGAGCTCCCTGAATCGCATACGCCTCCGCCTTGGGGCCCGACACTTTCCCAGGGGACGCTGACCCCGACGCCGGCCCCCGCCTTGGCGCTGACGCCGACCCTGTCGCTGGCGCTGACCCTGTCGCTGACCCTGACCCTGCTGCGGGCGACGACTCGGTCTCCACCCCCGAGGCTGCCCACAGGTAGATCAGCCAGCCCGCCGCCACGATCCCACAAACCATGACGCCAACCATCAGATAGCGCCTCCGATTGCGACGGGTGTTCTTCAGGTGGGCGCGCGCCGCCTGGCTCCGGGGAACCTGCTTTCGCCGCGGCTTGTCGTCGAGACGGGAGCGCAGGGCGGCGACGAAGCGGGAAACCAGAGCAAAGAGCGCGCGGACCTGGTCGCAAATCCGCGGAATGAGCTCATCGGCTACCCCGGCGCGCACGCGCATCGCGGCGGATGCGATCGAGCTGCTCGCCGAATGCGCATGTGCCTGCAATCGCTCGACAATCGAGGTCGATTCCGCCTCTTCGGCTTGGGCATCGTATCGCACGATACGGGGCCGATCCTCGGGGCGCGTCTGCCCGCCAAGCCGCTCGCTCCGAATCGAAGGGGGGATCTCCTCTGGAAGCGTATCTCGTTCGACGTCGTCGCTCGTCTCGGCATCGGCCGCATCGGACACCTCGTAGCCGATGCTGAGCACCAGCTTGGGGGTCTTCTCATCCATTTTCAGCTCGACTGCTTCCAGGTGCCCCTTGCGCCCGGACGTCTCGTTGAGCACCGCGCTGCCGATTGCCAAGAACGGAAGCGGTTGCTCGACGGACAAGCCGCTCTCGTGCTGCGACTTGATCTCCGCCACGATCTGCGAGGTCACGCCATCGAGCTGCAGCCGAACTGTCGGCGCTTCGGACGAGGTGCGTCCCCAGCTTTGAATCAGCGCTTCGATGCGCGACTGGTCTCGGTCCGAAAGGTGCGTGAAGCGGATTCCAAACTCCCCTGCATGCGGCCCGCCCTCATGGGCCCACACGACCCGTCCGATCATTTCGATCGCCTCACCCCCTCGGGGGTTGTCCAACTGACAGCGAAGG
Source organism: uncultured delta proteobacterium (assembly GCA_963817725.1). GTDB lineage: Bacteria > Myxococcota_A > Polyangia > Polyangiales > Houyiibacteriaceae > SG8-38. Next base: position 313,825 of record CAWFPD010000006.1, on the reverse strand, counting down.
GTCGAGCCGACTTGGGGAAGAACGGAGGCACGCATGGAGATCCCACCCGAACCTACATTGATGCCATCGGCTTCGAATTGTTGGTGGAAGCCCTCGGGATGGAGCTTGATCAGAACCTCATCGAGCGGCACGCGCGGCGGACGAGGTGCTTGGTAGTAACCCGCGGATGTATTCATCAAACGTACTCCGGAGCGACTCGCGCGTCGTTCCATCTCGACTGGTCCCAAAACTAGGCAAAAGCGTCCACTTTTCTGCAATGCAGTTCCTTGACCACCTCGCATGGGAGTCCCACTCTTGGCGGCCATCATGGGCGTTCGGATCACCGTGCAATCGCTTTGGCCGGAAGCCGACGCCTCGACTTTCGTCTACGAGTTCGCGCAGTCGAAAATCGTGATCGGCCGTTCCCGAAGCGCAGATGTTCAGCTGCCGCACGCGGCCGTGAGCGCAACGCATGCAACCATCCGCGCGGAGAGCGCAGGCTACGTCTTGGTCGACGAGGGGTCGACCAACGGCACCCGCATCAACGAAGTTCTGGCTGCGCCAGGGCGTCCCAAAATGTTGAGAACGCGCGACCTGGTGGACCTCGGAGGCTACCGTTTGACGCTCGACATCGGCGTGCCCGTCGCCCAACCGACTTCCGCCCGCCTCAGCACCGAGCATGCGAAAAGCATCCTTGCTGAACGAATCCCCTCTGTGAGCGGGCATGCGTTGGATGCGGAGCTGCTGGTCATCCAAACCGGTCCAGACGAGCGTGTCGATTTACTGCCGATTTCGAAAGAACCGGTGAGTGAGCCGCCACCGGCGCGCGAGTCCAGGTCCTCCCGGCCCAGGGCATCGAGGCCCGATCCGAAGGAACAGGTTGGGGTGCCAGTGAAGCTCGGGCGGAGCGAGGTCGCCATCTATGCGCTAGCCGTGATCGTCTTGGCCACGAGCGTCGTCGCAATGGCTCTGCTCATGCAGCACTAGGCGTTGCGGAGATAGATCAGTCGGAGCCCCTCGAGCGTGAGGAACTCGTCGATCTCGTCGATGGTTTCGCTGTCTGGCTCGATCAACCCGGCGAGCCCCCCGGTGCCGATGACCGTCACTTCCCTCTCCATCTCCGATGCAAGGCGCCGGACCAGCCCATCGACCAGCCCGACGTACCCGAAGACGATGCCCGACTGCATCGAGTGCACGGTATTGCGTCCGATGGCACGGGGCGGCCGGGCGATCTCGCTCCTTGGCAGCTTGGCGGCACGCGCAAACAGCGCGCTCGCACTGATTTCCATGCCCGGAGCAATCGCTCCACCCAGATACTCGCCCTTTTCGGAGATGCAGTCGAACGTGGTGGCCGTTCCAAAGTCCACCACGATCGCTGCATCCTTGACGCGTTCGTACGCTGCTACGGCGTTGACGATGCGATCAGCGCCGACCTCGCGGGGATTTTCGTAGAGAACCGGCATCCCGGTCTTGATTCCGGGGCCTACGACCATGATCTCATGATCGAAGGCGCGATCGACGGCATCGATGACCGTGTCGTTGAAAGAGGGCACCACCGACGCGAGGATGCTTGCACGGACGTCGGAGCGCCTAACCCCGGCAAGCTCGAGCAAGTTGAGCAGCAGTACGTGGTATTCGTCGCTCGTTCGGCCTTTGGCTGTTTCGATTCGGAAATCGTGGACCAGGCGTTCTCCGTCGTAGAGGCCGAGCACCGTGTGCGTATTGCCGACGTCGACGACGAGAAGCATCTAGCGCGGCCGCAGCGAGAGGGTGAGGTCCAGGAGATCCCCGAACGTCTTGGGTCGAAGGAACTCGGGCTGATCGGTCGCGTAGACGACGGGTTGCCCAGTAGGCGAGACACTGTGCGGCCGAATGGCCTCGGGCCGCCGTGGTGGTGGCGGCGCCGCCGGTGGCGCGCCCGACGATGGCCGAGCGGAACGGGCGCGCGGCTCGATGGACAGCGGCCGCTCCACACGCGGAGGCTGCGAGGAGTACCGAGTGGGGCTCTCGAGCGTCGGCGAGGTGGGGGGCTCGGGCGGGGCCGAGGACGGAACCTGTGTGGGAAAAGAGCTCGGAACGGGCGTCGGTTGAGCCGGCGGCGGCAAGGGCCGAGAGGACGGTGCCTTGACAGCCGAGGTGGTGCCCGAGGCTGTCCGAATGCGTTCGAGCGCGTCTGCTGCGTGCGTGGTGCGCTCACTCGGACGCTGGGCCCTAACCTTGTCGAGGAGGAATCGAAGCCTGTCTTCGCGATCGCTCATGACGCCCTCTTTGCTTCGAGCATACCCACGATGGCAGGCAGATCCGCTCCGTCCTTGTACCAACCCCAAACCGTTTCGGCGACCTCGAAGTCCACCATGATGAACTTCGAGTCGCCTGCCGGGACGCACGAAACCTGCCTCTGTGAGATCTCGGAAAACATGCCCCCCAGGAGCGCCGCTGCTCCCAGCTCGTCTTCGTCGAGGGCTGGCTTGTCGCGCAGCACGACGACGAGGGCCGAGCCCCATCGCTCGAAGGTCAGGCGCCCCCAACCGAACAGCGAAGTGACTGCAGACACGTGGCCGAGAACGGCCTCCGGAGAAAGCAGCGAGGCCGGACGGTCCAACCCGCCCAGCACGTGCTCCCCGAGTAGCTCTCCCAATCTGCGAAGTGGAGTGAGATCGCCATCGCGCGCCGCCGCTGCGACGAGCGACGAAAGAACGTCCTCGCTCAGAATCACCACGCGTTGTCCGCCGCGCGTGCGAACCGTTCCACCACTCAGATTGAACTCGTAGAAGCCGCCAGGATCAAAACGGCCGTCATGCATAGGTTCCCCCTTCGGACTGGGTGTAGAAGGTACAGGCGGATCGTGTCAAATGCCATCGGTGAGATCAAACCTGGTCTGCATCGCCCTCGTGGTTGCCGTATCTGCGCAAACGGCGAAGGCCCAGGATGATCCGCTGGGCGTAGACGAGATGGCCGAAGCCATCGTTTCGATGACATCGCCCGTGTGGACGGGACCCCGCACGCCGGCCCCCGATCCAGTCCAGCGCCCAAGCCGCGCATCACTGACGATCCGCTCGCCCTACTCCCTGTTGGCTCTGCACGCGGACCCCGAGGTGGGCCACCGGACGCTTCGACGAGCCTTGCAGGCAGCGGAGCAGGCGCGAGCCCGCCTCGACGCGCTCGGATGGCCGACGCCGATCCCGGACGGCAACCTCGGGGGCGGCGCCGAAATCGACCTTTACCTGACGGGCGAGTTGCCCGCCGGAGCCTACTCCGACGGACTGGTGCAATGGAGCTATCTGGATCGTGCTTCGACGTTTGCCGTGGTCAACCCCGCGATCCCCGCTGCGATGCTCGACGCCTGCGTGACCAACGCCTATGCCGAAGCGATGCTGATGAATGCCGACCCAGCCGAAGCACGCGCCTGGCGCCGGGCGACGGCTGCATGGTTGACCTGGGAGCTGACCGGCGTTCCGGGCTGCGACGACGCCACGTCTCGACAGCAGAAAGAGCCTTACCGATCATGGATCGGAGGAGCAGCGGGCGGCGGATCCGGTGGTCTGATCTTGCTTGCCTATCTCTCCGAGCGACACGACGCCGGCTCCCATCAATTCATCCGTGACGTGTGGGGTCTCGCGAGTCAGCGCACCTGGGAAGGAAGCGAGTTGCGCGCGGAACCAGACCTTTGGTCGGCCATCGACGTGGCCGTATCGCTGAGCGGCGACCGATTGCGCGACAACATCGAAGAGCTAGCCGTGCTTCGATGGTTCGTCGGTAGGGGCGAATCACCTCTCCCATTGGTGAGGTCCTTGGACGGCGACGCGATGGTTCCGGTCTCCAAGCGCATGACGCGCCTCCCCTCACGCGTGACGGCCACGAGACCGTTGCAAGCCTTTGGAAGCGCCTACGTGCTCATCGACTCGCCCGCCTGGAAAGACGCCTCCCATCTGCGCGCTTGGTTGCGAGGCGAGTACGGAGTGCGATGGTCTTTCGTGGTCGTCCAACTCGACGGTGAGGGAAACGAAATCAGAAGGATTGCCTCGCCCCACACCACACGTGAGCCCAACGCGTATCTGCCCATCGAGCTCGACGAACAGACACGCCAGCTAGTGCTGGTTGTGACCAATCTATCGGCCGACTTGCCCGATGCAGACGAAGGAGAGGTCTACGAACGGGCGTTCGAGTTGATCGTAGATGAAGCGAAAGACTAGCTCCGCGGTCGCCTTCGTCGTCTTCTACGCTTGTTTCGCGGCTCTGCAGTGTACATTGCTTCGGCTGGCTCCCGCGCCCAGTCGGGTGTTTCCTCGCCGCGGGCCTTGCAGTCGAGCGCGAACAGAGTCGCGGCATCAGCGAAATACTCTCGCCTTGCAATGGACTGAATCTTGCCAGTTCTCAGACGCCGCTGTGCCATGGTGAGCAGCCGTATGCGATCCTTGAGGCGTCGAGGCAGGGAGAGACGAAGCGTGAGCTCGCGGACGAACTCCTCGTATACGGTCGGAACGTCCGATGTGCCTTCGAGCGCTTCGTCGATCGGTCCGAGCAACAGCGCCGCCAGAAGCACGGCATCGCATGGCAGGTGATCCTCGGCGGCCAACGAATCGACGGCCTTGAGGCGCCCGAACGTCAGGGCCGCACCCTCGACGTCGTCGTCCAGAAAACACGCAACCTCCGGCAAGACCTCGCTAAGCACCCCCGCATCCCAGGCGAGAAAAACCGACCGTTGGGCGGCGCCGCCTCGCAAAAAGCGCAATATCTCCTCGAGCACACGCGGGGCCGCAGCGCGCTGAAGATCGCTCCGGTGGCGAACCATTGCGTCGTAGACGTCTGGATCGAGACCCATGTCGAGTCGTGCGCTGAACTTGATTGCACGCAGGATTCGCACCGGGTCTTCTCGGAACCGCACGTTGGGGTCGCCGATCGTGCGGAGCAGGTGCTCCTCCAAATCGGCCACACCCCCTACGAAGTCGATGACTTCGCCGCGTTCCAAATCATAAAAAAGGCCGTTGATCGTGAAGTCGCGCCGGATCGCGTCCTCGTGTGGCTCACCAAATACGTTGTCGTTGGTGATCAGAAGATCGTCGTCTTCCTCTTCATTGCTCGAACGCCGTGAGGGAATCAGTCGCACCGGCTCGGGCCCCGCGCATAGCGGAATCTTCTTGGCAATCTTGGGCTTGATCACCTCGTAGCACTGGGAAGGATCGCGACGGAAGGTCGCAACCTCGATGACTTTGCCGCCCGAAAACAATACGTGGGCCAAGCGGAAGCGCCGGCCGATCACCCGGCAGTTGCGGAAAAGGTCGCGCACCTCGTACGGACGAGCGCTGGTCGCAACGTCGAAATCCTTGGGCTTTCGGCCCAGCATGAGATCGCGCACGCCTCCGCCCACCAAGTAGGCCGTGTGGCCATGCCGGTTCAGACGCCGGATCACCTTGGCGGCGTCTTGGTCGACGAGCCGCCGCGGAATCTCGTGCGCGTACACGAGGGGTTCGGGAGACTCTTCGGTCTGGGCGACTTCATGTTCGTCGCCTCGCTGACCGAAGTCGGAATCTATCACTCGAGCCATCGAATGCCGTGGGCCGTAAAGACCGGGAAGCTAGATTGGAGCTTTAGCAACAACACCGGCTAACCGCAATCTAAGACTGATGCTACCGTCCGCACAATAAAATGAGCGACCTCGAAAGGTTGGCCGGAGGCCTAATCGTCTGCGGGTTTGAAGGGCTGGACGTCCCAGCGGCCATCGAGCGCTGGTTGTCGCAAGAGTGGGTAGCGGGCTTGATCCTGTTCAAGCGGAACATCGAGGACCTCGAGCAAGCAGTCTCCTTGGTCGAGTCCTTTCATGCGCGAAGCGCCGCGTCGCTTCCCCTTCTCGTATGCGTCGATCAGGAAGGCGGACGCGTAGCTCGTTTCGGAGAGCCTGTCTTGCAGCTCCCGCCGATGCGGGTGCTCGCGGATGCTGGGAGCCCCGAGCTCACGAGAGACGCTGCGAGGGTACTGGCTCGGCAGCTGCGCGCAATCGGGATCAACTTGGATTTTGCGCCCGTGCTCGACGTCGACACCAACCCGGAAAACCCCGTCATTGGCGATCGAGCATTCGGACGGACACCGGAAGTCGTGATCGAGCATGGGCTAGCGTTTGCCGACGGTCTGCACGCAGGCGGGGTCCTGTCGTGCGGCAAGCATTTTCCTGGTCATGGCGATACCGACCTCGACAGTCATCTTGCGTTGCCCGCCGTTCGGCATGACCGCGCGCGACTAGAGCGCGTAGAGCTCGCCCCATTTCGCGCGGCTGCCGATCGATTGCCGGCGGTCATGACGGCGCACGTGGTATTCGAAGCGGTCGACCCAACCGCACCCGCCACGATGTCCTCCAAGTTGGTCGACCAGGTCTTGCGCCGGGAGATGGGGTTCGCCGGCGCGATTTTCTCCGACGACCTCGAAATGAAAGCCGTGACGGAGCGCTACCCCATCGAGGAGGCCGGCATCGTCGCGATCGAAGCGGGTTGCGACTTGCTCCTGGTTTGTTCCGACCTCGACGCTACTGCCCGTTTGCGGGATGCGATCGTCGTAGAGGCTGATCGAAACGCCGCTTTTTTCGGTCGGGTGAAGGCAGCACGGATGCGTGCGGATGGGCTCCGCGAACGCATCCGTACCCTACCCCCTGCCATCGCGCTCGAAAACGCGCTACACGGTGACGAAGCGCGGAGCGTGCGCGAACGGCTCCGGCAACTGGCATGACCATCGCACACCCTCTTCCCCAAGCTCCGAGCTCCGTCCGCATCGGCGATGAGTGGCAAATCGGGCTTTATCGAACCCCGTTTGCAACGGCGGAAATGAGCACACGCGGATGGAAGCGCTACCGGCTCAAAGAATGGCATTACGTCTCTTTCACCACGGACGAGTGGTACGTCGCGGTCGGCCTGGTGCAGCTCGGCTACGTGGCCAACCTGTTCACCTATGCCGTCGATAGGGTGGAGGGCAGATCTGCCATCGAGTACGGGGCCTTGTCCCCGCTAGGCAGGGCCCTACGCTTCGCGCCCAGCTCCGTTCGGGGCACGAGCACCTGGAGAAGTCGATCCGCTAACGTCACCATCGACGCTCGAGACGGCTGGGACGTCGAGCTCGACGTCCCTCTCGGGGCAGAGCGGCTGCGAGGGCGCGCTCACATCGGGGCACGCGATTCGCTCGCCATGCTGCACCGGCTCGGGCCGCGCCGGGTGGCCTACACGCACAAGGCTGCGGGCTGGCCCGCGTCCGGGTATTTCGAGCTGGGCACACGTCCCATTCGACTGGACGGCGGCCTCGCAGCCAGTGATTGGACTCGCTCCCAAGCAAGCCGTGTGACGGAATGGAAGTGGGCTTCGCTGAGCGGCTTCGTTCACGGCGGAAGCGCCCTCGGCCTCAATCTGTCGGCCCAAGTCTACGACGACGACAAAGGACATTCCTTGGAGAACGCATTCTGGATCGACGGTCAGTTGCAGCGCCTCGGCGGGGTGCGCTTCGTCGTTCCATCCGATCCGACCACCCAGCGCTGGGGAATTCGAAGCCTCGAGGGGGACGAGGTGGACATCGAGTTCGAGCCGCTGGGTGCCCGGGAAGAGCGGACCAACTTCGGTTTGGTACGCACCGAGTTCGTACAACCGTACGGCAACTTCACTGGACGCGTGCGTGGATACGAAATCACGGGGTGCTTTGGTGTCGTGGAGACACACCTTGCGGTGTGGTGACCGGTAGCGAATGGAGATTTACGGCGATACCAGCGGGCTCAGTCCCTCGGAAACCAAGGCGCTGCAACGCATCTACCGCAGGCGCGTGCCGCTCGACCGAATGACCACTCCGGAGCTCACCCGCGCGCTGGTGAGCGTATCGCACACGACCGGCCGCCAAGTCGGCGTCCTGGTGGACCGCGGCGGCACGGTCGATCACGTCATCATCGGTGACGCCTCGAAGCTCATGTTGCCCGACGTCGGCCGCCTCCGTGCAGGCGCGGGCAGGTTGCGGGGACTCCGCCTGATCCACACTCACTTGCGCAACGAGCCCCTGAGCCGGGACGACCTGGTCGACTTGACCCGGCTGCGGCTCGACATGATCGTCGCAATTTGTTTGGTGCCTGGCGAGGAGCGCGCCCTGTGCGTGTACTACGGCCACAACTTCCCAGTGCCTCCCGATTCGCCGGAGCCGCCGTTCCGGACGTTCGGACCCACCCCCTATGCCAAGGCGCACGAGAATCCCGCCGAGATCATCGCCACGCTGGAGCAAGAGTTCGCGCGAGCGGCCCGCGCGCGAGGAGTCACGGCCAAGGACGGCCGCGCCATCCTGGTGCACGTATGCGACAAGCGGGGCGCCGCCCAGGCCGAGGATTCGCTGCGGGAGCTGGAAGAGCTCGCCCGAACGGCCGGAGTCGAAGTGGCCGACCGTGTCCTACAGGTTCGTGACCGGGTCGATCCCCGATATGTGCTCGGCCGCGGCAAGCTCGAGGATGTGGTGATCCGAGCCATGCAGCTCGACGCCGAGACCCTGATCTTCGACTGCAATCTGCGCCCTGCCCAGGCGAGCAACATCGCGGGCATGACCGATCTCAAGGTGCTCGACCGTACGCAGCTCATCCTGGACATATTCGCTCAGCACGCCCAGACCAACGATGGCAAGCTGCAAGTCGAGCTGGCCCAGATGCGGTATCTGCTTCCGCGCCTCGGACAACGAGACGACGCTCTGTCGCGTTTGACCGGCGGCATCGGGGGACGGGGACCGGGTGAAACCAAGCTGGAAGTCGGCCGGCGTAGGGCCAGGGAACGCATCACCCGACTTCAATCGCAACTCAAGAAGGTGAGCCGCCAAAGAGAGCAACGCCGGTCCCGTCGAAAGCGCACGGGCGCGGCCACCGTCGCCATCGTGGGCTACACGAATGCTGGAAAGAGCACATTGCTCAACGCCTTGACCGGAAGTGACGTCGTGGCCGAGGACAAGCTCTTCGCCACCCTCGATACTCGATCGCGGCAACTGCGCCTTCCTTCGGGTCGAGAGGTCGTCGTGACCGACACCGTGGGTTTCATTCGCGATCTACCCAAGGATCTCTTCGCCGCGTTCCGTGCGACGTTCGATGAGACGCAAGATGCAGACCTTCTGCTGCACGTCGTCGATGCATCGGATCCATGCCGAAGCGAGCACGTGGAAACGACGGAAAAGCTCCTCGTCGACCTCGGACTCGAGCGTGTGCCGCGAATCATCGTGTTCAACAAATGCGACAAGCTGCAGAGCGCTCCGCAGAGCCTCGCCAACCGGGGTATTCCCATCAGCGCCCTCGACCCCAGCACACTCGACCCGCTCAAACGGGCGATCGACGAGCGCATGCAGGTTTCCTACGCGTTGCTTCGCTCGGACGAGCCTACTTCTTCACAACCGGCTTGATGCCGACCTTGCCATCCTTGACCACCACCTGAAAATCGATCTGCTTGCCCCGGTGCTTGCGGTCGAGCTTTGGGACCATTTTCTTGAGGCTCTTGGCAACGGTCTCGTAGTCGATCTTGTCGGTGCGCTCGTTGTTCTGACGTTTTGCCTCGACGTAGCTGTCGTAGATCTGGCGCATTCGGACATCGCCAGGGCCTTTCGAGCGGGACGCGATCGGCGGTGGGTCCTTGCGACCCGGGTGGATGGCCGCTCCCGGCCGCTCCCGGCTCGCACCCGGGGAGCGTGACTGCGGCCTGCGGAAAAAGGCGGACGGCGGGTGACTTGCCGGCGTCCCCTCCGACCGCGATGCTTGCGGAGCGGCGATGCCGGAGTCGTCTAGATCGAGCCCCCTCGATTCAGCGGTGTGTGCTGGCGACTTGAGCGCCGCCAAGTGCTCGCTTGCCTCGCTGATGAGCGAATCGACGTCGACCTCCTGCTCGGGGTCGAGCTCCACGGGGCTGCTGCTCCGATGGCGCCGAGCCTCCTCGCGCTCGGTCCGCATCGCTTCTCGCCGCCGCCTGGCCCGCAGCAGGTCGCGTCGATAGGTTCCCTCTTCGATCTGGCGCCCCACACGCCGCCAGTAGGTTTGGAGCGTGGTGTACCGCTGAATGAGCGTGTTGTAGCGAAAGCGAAGGGCCGTATTGCGCGGTTTGACTTTGCGGAGCTCGTGCATCGTCCGTTCGAACTGCTTGCGGGCGATCTGCGGCTCCAACCGCTCGATCCCTTGAAACCATTGCTCGTACAGGTGCTTGATGCGTGAAAGCTGCACCTCCGCATCCGAGAGCAGGATCTCAAACTCCTTCGGCGTCATGACCCATCCGTCACAGCGGTGTAATCCTCAAATTGTCGAACCAAACATCGGATTTCCAGTTATTGAAGCCGAAATGGTCATGCCCGCGACCTCGAAGCGGCTCTGAATCGCTCATTTCGAGCAAGACCTCGTCATCCACCCACACCGTCAGAGTGCCATCAATGCGTTCGATCCGAAAGTGATAGCTCGTTCCGACCTGGACCTTGCGGGGTTGCCCGACGACGCGGTCGGCGCCGTGCTCATCCATCCGGGCGAGCACGTTCATCGAGTTGTTCCAGCCCCCGAAGATGACCACGTAGCTGGTGGCCTCGTAGCGGTCTTTCGTGGCGTGAGAGGCCCCATCTCCGAAGATCTCGACCTTGATGTCGCCATCCGTGGTCTCGCTGCGCGCGTCGAATTCGACCCGAACGTCGCCGGGCAGGGTCCGAAGGAGCCACAGAGGGTGATTCTTTGCGCCGTGCACATGGAGCTGCTCTTTGTCGATCCGCCAGTCGCCACCGGTCTTCTCGTACTCCGTGCCGAGCTGAGGACGGTCGAAGTCATCGAAAAACCCGGCCCCAATCCCCGGGTCCCCCTGCGGGGTACATCCCGCAAAGAGCCCACACACACACACCGCGAGAGTCACCGTCGCGGGCTCTGTCACTGTCACTGTCACTGACTCTGACTACTCCGGGTCTGTGCACCCATCCTCATCGAGATCTCGTCCTTCGAGCGCCTCCTCATTTGGGCATTTGTCGTCTACGTCGGGAATGAAGTCGTTGTCGTTGTCCGGGTCCATGCAGCCATCGTCGTCTTCGAATCCATCGAGGTCTTCGGGAAGGCGCGGACATTCATCGCGGGAATCGGGAATCCCGTCGGCGTCGAGGTCGTCGGTTTGAGGAGACCAGGACACCCCCAGGAGCGCCCGGAAGCGCGCCTGCCCGAGGCCCCGAACGAAGCCCATCCCGAGCGCCGCGGTCAGCGTCACGTCGTTCTTGGTCCAACGCACACCGATGTCGCCCTCGAGCGTATTGGTGCTGTGCCCCCGGAATTCGGTGGTCCCTCGCAGCTCGAGCAAGCCGAACAGGTCCTTGGCGGGTGGGATGGGCGGCTTGAGCGCGAACCCGTAAAGAAACTGCTGTCCGACCGTGTCGGCGCCGAACGTGCGTGGATTCACCCTATACCGCCAGCCCAGCATGGTGCCCGCGCCGGTGCCGAGAATGTGGAAATCACCCAGCAGCTGGGCATCGAACGAAAACTGCCCTTCGCTGAGGTAGAAGCTCTTGCTTCCGATCGGAACCGGAAGAGTCAGCAGCAAGCCGAGCCCGGGACCGTCGGGCCGATTCTGCGTCGGATCGGTCTTCGGGCCGGCCAAACGAATCTTGGTGGTGAACCGGGGGTCCTCGACGGCAAATCCCGTGAACGACGTCCGGCCCCCGACGAGCGGGACGGGCTGGGACGTGGTCCCCGTCTCGTAGAGCACGAGCGGAACCTCGAGCGCGAGGGACCAGCGGCCAAACAAGCCCACCTCGAAGAACAGATCTCCGGTCCAACGATTGTCGATCATCTGCTCGCTGGTCCCATCGTCATAACGAATGCGCAGGGGTTTATTCGAGTACCAGGTGGTGAACCCGAGGTTCCAGCGTCCGTGCCCCGGCGTTCCGCTTCCATTCATTCCGAGGAAGCCAAACCGGTCGAGCGCCGGTCGAAAGAGCTCGGAGTTGAACTCTTGCGCTGAGCCAGATGCCGAGACGAAGAGCATGACGATCAGCCCGAACGCCGACAGGAGCAGGCCCTTCGATCTCGACGGGCTCAACGCGTCCCCAGAAGGTGGGAGGTGTGGACGTTCTTGAGCGCGGCCAGCATGCTCTGCCGAACTTTGGGCGCCCGCTTTTCGATGTCGTCGAGCATCTGTTTCACTTGCTGACGCCAAAGGTTCTCCTGTGAGCCGCACAGGTTGCAAGGAATGATGGGAAAATTCGCGTGCTCGGCATAGGCCGCAATGTCGCGCTCCGAGGAATACAAGAGAGGCCGTATCACGGTGTTTCTTCCGTCGTCGCTGACCAGCTTGGCAGGCATGGCGCTAAGCGAGCCATTGAACATCAGGTTGAGCATGAGCGTCTCGATCGCATCGTCCCGGTGATGGCCGAGCGCGATCTTGGTGCACCCGAGGCTCTCAGCGACGTTGTACAGAATGCCCCGGCGGAGCCTGGAGCACATGCTGCAATAGGTCTGCCCTTTGGGAATGTGCTTGGTCACGAGCTGATAGGTGTCCTCGCGGATGATCCGGTGCTCGTATCCGTGCGCTCGAAGCCACGCCTGCAGCGCCGTGCCGTCGTAGCCAGGTTGACCCTGGTCGAGGTGCACTGCGACGAGCTCGAAGGGTACCGGTGCTCTCTTGCGCGCGCGCTCGAGCAGATGGAGCAGCGTGTAGCTATCCTTGCCTCCACTGATCGCCACCATCACGCGGTCCCCGGAGGCGACGAGCTCGAAGTCTGAAATGCAGCGCCCCATCTCGTGCGCGAGTCGCTTTTCCACGGTGGCTTGGCTCACGCCGGATGGGTACTCGGGGCCGGACTCGTCTGCAAGCATCAACGTGGCTTGGAGCGGCGAGCCTCCACGGCTTGGGCGTGGGCTTCGAGCCCCTCGAGACGAGCAAGCTCCTCGAGGAGGTCGGCCTGCTCGTCGATTGCGGCTTGCGAGTACCGAATCAGTGACGAGCGGACGACGAAATCATAGACGCCCAGGGGAGACGCGAAACGAACGGCGCCTCCGGTCGGAAGCACGTGACTCGGACCGGCCGCGTAGTCGCCCGCCGCCTCCGGGGTGTGGTAGCCGAGGAAGATTGCGCCGGCAGCGCCGATTCGTTCGAGCAGGGCCTCGGGATCAGAGACCGAGAGGCTCAGGTGCTCCGCGGCCAAGAGCGTGGCAGCACGCCCCGCCTCTTCCAAATCGTGTACCACGAAGCAGTATCCGTTGTTTCGCACGGCTTGCTCTGCGATCGCCTTACGGGGAAGGTTTCGCAACCGCCGATCGACGGCGGCAACCACTGCGTCCGCGTGGGCGCGAGACAGTGTCACCAGTAGCGGGTACGCGGCTTCGTCGTGCTCGGCCTGCGAGAGCAGATCCGCAGCCACGATGTCCGGATCGGCGCCATCATCTGCCACGACGAGAATCTCGCTCGGTCCGGCGATGGAGTCGATGTCGACGACGCCAAACACCAGCCGTTTGGCGCATGCGACGTAGATGTTGCCGGGGCCCACCACTTTGTCCACGCGAGGAATCGACTCGGTGCCATATGCGACCGCGCCGATTGCCTGCGCTCCCCCAGCATCGACCACCTCGGTCACGCCCGACACGTCGGCGGCAGCCAAGATCTCCGGCGTGGGATTCGGCGTAATCAAGACGATGCGCTCGACTCCCGCGACGGTCGCCGGAATCGCGGTCATCAAGACCGTCGATGGATAACGCGCTTTGCCCCCAGGGGCATAGACGGCAGCCGCAGCCACGGGTCGCACCCTCTGCCCGAGCTCGATCCCCCCTTCCTCGTAGCGAAATCCGGGCTCGCGTTGGTGCTCGTGGTACCGGCGAATCCGCTCGCCGGCTGCCGCCAGCGCCCGGCGCACGGAGGGATCGACCTTTCGCGCCTCTGCCAACCAAGTCTCTTTGCTCAGAACCAACGGGTCAGGGCGGCGCCCATCGAACCGCTCGGTGTATTCGAGCACCGCTCGATCCCCGCGTTGTCGAACCGCGTCGAGAATTGCCCTCACATCAGGCTCGACGCGCGCAAGATCTTCATCGCCTCGCCTGCTCAGAGAACGAAGCGCGTCGTCGTAGCCGGGATGACCTCGTTCGTAGACCGAGAGCATTCCTTGGTTCTAGCGGGCCCGGGGACGGGGTCAACCACGCAACCTTGCCCTCCGGGGCGGAAAGTGCTCAGACTTCGCCGACGATGACCGTCCGCCTCCACAACACGCTGACCGGCCGAAAGGAACCGTTCGAGCCGGCCGAGCCGGATCACGCACGGATCTACGTTTGCGGTCCAACCGTCTACGACTATGCGCACCTGGGCCATGCTCGGTGCTACGTCGTCTACGACGTTCTGGTTCGTCATCTACGCGCCAACGGCATGAAAGTCACGTACGTCCGGAACATCACCGATGTCGATGACAAGATCCTCAAGCGTGCGTCGGAGACCGGAACAGAGCCAAGCGCTCTGGCCACCCGATTCGCAGAAGCCTACGCACAAGACATGCATCGGCTGGGCAACCTGGACCCCGACGTCGAGCCGAGGGTGAGCATGCATCTGGGCGACATCATCGCGCTGGTGCAGCGGCTGATCGACGGCGGCCATGCGTACGTGTCCGACGGGGACGTGTACTTCTCGGTCGAGTCGTTTCCCGAGTATGGAAAGCTCAGCCACCGTGATTTGAGCCGAATGAAGCTCGGCGCAAGCGAGCGTCTGGACGAAACACAAACAGCCCGCAAGCGGCACCCTGCCGACTTCGCACTTTGGAAACGAAGCGAGGAGGGAGCGTGGGGCTGGGACAGCCCTTGGGGCAGAGGCCGACCCGGCTGGCACATCGAGTGCTCGACCATGTCGATGAAGCACCTCGGGGACACCCTCGATCTGCACGGAGGCGGTCTGGACCTCGTCTTTCCTCATCATGAAAACGAGATCGCGCAAAGCGAGGCGGCAACGGGCAAGCCATTTGCCCGTTGCTGGATGCACAATGGATTCGTCGAGGTCGACAAGGAAAAAATGAGCAAGAGCCTCGGCAACTTCTTCACGGCGCGTGATTTGTTCGACCGCGTGGAGCCCGAGGCGATTCGTTATTTCATGATGACCGTGCACTACCGTGCACCCCTCAATTTGGATTGGACGCTCGATGAGGCCGGGCACGTAACGGGCTTTCCCCAGTTCGAAGAGGCCGAGCGCCGAATCGCATACCTCTACAGAACCAGGCAGCGGCTGGAGAGCCTGCCGCCTGGACGTGTGGTCCAAAGCGACGCTCCGGTTGCGGGAGAGCTCGATCGCTTCGCAGACTCGCTGCGTGAGGCGCTAGACGACGATCTGAACATGCCGGTCGCGCTCGCGCGGCTCTCCGAGTTTCTCAAGGCCGTCAACGAGGCGTGCGACCAGGCGACCCGAAAGAAGGGAAAGGTGTCGAGGGCCGCCGTGGACCGAGCTGAGGCCGGGTTCCGGGCTCTAGAGGCGGAGCTCGGCCTGGGAACCCAGGATCCGGCAGAGGTGCTGCTGCGGATCCGGGATCGGCGGGCCCGCGCCCGTGGGCTCGATGCTGTGGAGATCGAAGCGCAGATCGCCGCCCGCGCGCAGGCACGCGAATCGAAGCGCTTTTCCGAGGCGGACCAGATTCGGAAGGACCTGGCGGCCCAGGGCGTTGAGCTCTCGGACGGCGCCGAAGGCACGACCTGGGACATCCTGGACTGATGAAATTATCAGGGGTGGTTGCCAAAACTACCCAAAGCGGCGGATTTTCCTAGGTTCCTCGTCGTCCCAAAGGTGTCACTCGCGCCTGCGGTGTGGCACTCTTTAATTCCTTGGAGCGTCGAGTGTTGACATCGTCCGTCCCACAGCCCTTGGCGGAAGGCAGTTTGGGCGCCACGCCGTTTGGTCACGTGCTCCTGTCCATCCAGAAGAAGGGGCTGTCGGGAACGCTCGCGGTTTGGCCGGACGATGATCGGCCTGGTCAAGACCGGATCTTGTTCCGGGCTGGCGTGCCAGCCATGGGTCGGTTTCTCGAGCCGGCCGCCGACCTCGAGCGCGGCCTTCTCGCTATCTTCCATAGGCGCCAAGCACCCTATGCGTTCTACGAAGCGGACCTGGTGGGTAGCGCAGAGGGTGCGCTCCGCGGGCAGGTCGACGTCTTCGCGCTGCTCGCGACCGCGCTTCGGGGTGAGGTGCCGCGCGATGCCATGGCACGCGTGATTCGAAAGCTCGGGCTCGAGCGCCAACGGATCAATACGGGAGCTTCCCTGGCGAGGTTCGGGTTCTTGTCCAACGAGACCGCCTTCATCGAGCTGATGCGCGCCGAGCCGGCCACGGCCCCGATTCTCATCGAGCAGTTCGGAGACCCCAAGGTGGCGCAGCGCATGATCTACCTGCTGGCGATTACCGACTGCCTGGAGCCGTACCGGGCCGTATCGCAACAAAAGCTCAAAGCCGTTTCCTCTTCGCAAAACAGGCGACGGATTTCTTCGCCTCCGCCCGCGAAGAGCCCGTCGGGTCCGGGCAGCATGCCGCCCCCGAGGGGCCGGGCTTCGACTCCGCCCGGCATGCGAGACTCGCGCCTTCCGGGCGGCGATTCCGTGCTCCCGACCTCGATCAGCAACCTTCCCCCTGCCAGCTCCCTATCAGGGGAGATCGTCGCACCCCGAGACCTCCCGCCCGACGCGCCGCCTGAGCTCACCCCGGATCACAAGAAGCGATGGGAAGAAGCCGCGCGCGTCCTCAGCTTGATGGACCGCCAAAACTACTTCGAGATGCTGGGCGCCAAGGAGTCCTCGGACAGGAATGAGATCCGCCAGAAGTACGTGACGCTCGCCAAGAAATGGCATCCCGATCGCCTGCCACCCGAGCTTTCGGAGTTGCGCCCTTGGGTCGAGGAAATATTTCATCTCATCACGGTGGCCAACGACACCCTGAGCGACGATAAAAAGCGCGGCGAATACCAGAAGACCGTGATGCAGGGCGGAGGGACCCCCGAATCGGAACGAAAGCTCAACGTGATGGTCGACGCGGCGATCAATTTTCAGAAGGTCGACGTGCTGGTGAAGAGGCGCCGGTATGACGAGGCGATGGCGCTCTGCGAGTCGTCGATGGCGGTCGTGCGCAAGGAGCCGGACTATCCTGCGATGAAGGCCTGGATCTTGTTGCTTCATCACGGCGCGGACGACGAAGGCGTTTCCAACGAAATCCGCGATCTGCTGCGCAAAACGTTCTCCCTCAATCCCGATCACGTCCACGGCCACTTCGTACGCGCGCATTTCTTGAAGAGGCGTGGAGACCACGAAAAGGCGCTCAAGCATTTCAAGAAGGTAGCCAGGCTCGATCCGAAGAACCTCGAAGCGGCTCGTGAAGTGCGGGTCGGCGAAATGCGCAAATCCAAGGGACGCACGACCGCCCCACCCCCTCGAGGCGACGGCAAGCGCCCAAGCATCTTCGGCAAGTTCTTCAAAAAATAAGGATTAGCCGAGATTCCCGAGGAGTTTCGGCCTGTTCCTGGTCTGCTGGCACAAAATGCTGACACAAAGTGACCAAAGAACTGCAATCAGCTCAGGTCGTGCACGGCTTCTAATACGCGCTTCACATGATCGATCGCATGGGCTGGCCACTCCGCCTGCATCCGTCGTATTGCCTGACCTACGTGCAGGATGCGAGCTCGTCTAACGGCGTCCGCGTTGCGGTATTGCTTGCGCAGCTCTTTGAGCTTCCATGAGTATGGTGGTGTTTCCCAAAGCTCCCACCGCGCGCAGTCCGTGTGCACCGTGTAGCGCCCCTCAACCATCCTGCAGGTGTCCGTTCAGCTCAGGGTGCTGGTCAAGTCCGGGCTCGCCGGGTGTTTGGGTTTTTTTTGTCAATGCACAAAGCCAGCGGGTGAAGAATTACGTATGCCGCATTCATTTCGCGGTGCGGCGCAATTGATGCGCCTTTCCTCATACGATTTTCCCTGAAAAGCACGGCCTCAAGTGCGTGGCACGCCTGATGCTTCTCTTTCGCTCAGTAGCGTCAAGTGCGCTCGAGCCGGAGGTGGGTTATGCGTTATCTAGTTTCATGCATCTGGATGCTCTGCTTCGGCGTAGTCCCCTGGATGGGGTGCGGCGGCGGCGAGACCAGCAGCGATACTACGATCGAATGGGCGGGGAGTGTTGCCGTCAGAAGCGAGGAAAAGCCAGAGCAGCCGGGCATGCACTTTGGTTTTCGAATCGCCGTCAGCAATTCAGCGAATTCCGAGATCCAATGGCTGACCGACGGTGAGCTGGACGACTACAAGCCGGCCTTTTCGCCCGACGGTTCGAAGATCGCCTTTTGGCGAGCTCTTGATTACGGCAACGGCTTCATAGGTACCTGGACGAGCAAGATCTGTGTGATGAATGCGGACGGCTCTAACTTCCGCGAATTGACGGGTGGAGACTCTTTGGATTCGGTTCCGTATTGGACCCGCGACGGCAGCAACCAAATCGTCTTCGCTCGGCGCAATAACCAGGGCGTGTTCGTCTATCGCGTGAGCTCCGATAGCGAGCCTGGCGATGAAGAGTTGATCTCCGACCCCGCTTTTTGGGAGGCCGGCTATAGCAGCCTCAAGGACGGTCGCATTTTGGTGAGGCGCGAATTTGTTCCAGTCCGGTATTTTCTGCTGACACCCGATGTTGGCGGCACGCCAACCTATGAGGAAATCAGCCATCCGTTTGGCGAGAGGACCTATATGCACAAGATGACCATTTCGCCGAGCGAAAGCAAAGTCGCTTACATGAAGGTCGAGAACATCACCGATAGCGACATCCTCACCCAGAACATTTATGCGAACGCCGTCATCGCATACGCAGATTTCGATGCTGCCAATTTGCGGATCGAAAATGAAGTGGTGATCACGGAATACGACGATTCGACGTACGACTGGTACCCGAGTTGGAGCCCCGACGAAAAGCACATCCTCTACACTCACAGTGGCGTCATCAGAGCCTACGACTTGGAGACTGGAATCACCGAGCAGATTTCGTCACATGACGAGCTCGACTATCGGTATCCCACGGTCGTAGGCCAGACGAAGTAACAACGCTCCGCGGCACGAAGTGCGGCGTGGGTGCGTTTGAGGTGCAACCGTAAACGACACAGCGCAGGCTCGCCTGAGGAAAGGAGACTCAAACGAACCTGGCTACGTCGGAGCCTGCGATCCCAACCGCACAAGAGTGGAGGGAAACGCTAGCTCTAGGACGGGTCACATCGCATCGCGTGGCCTCATTGCCCCAAACGCTCCCAAGCGCCGTGGCCTGACCATGATCTGATTAGAGCCCGGCTTCGGAGAGGCGTCGTCGCCGTTCCGCCTCTAGCGCGGCCTTGGCGGCCTTGCGTTGTGCTGCTTGTGCCTCGTCATGCGCTGCTGACGCTGACACCGAGGCCGGCGTCCGCCGGCGCGAGGGGTGGGGTCGGCGGCGGGTGCCCGCGCACGTGGCCGGGATCATGGCGACCGTCTTTGGCACGGCCGCTGCAAAGCCTGAGCGCATGGATCGTCCCCGGGAACGTCTGACCCGTCTCGGCGCAGCTGCGCTCTCCGATGTCGAATTGTTGGCGGTGCTGCTCGGCACGGGGCGTGTAGGGCAGGATGCGGTCTCGGTCGCCACGAGGCTGATCCGTGCGAGCGGTGGGCTTTGGAAGCTGGCCGGCATGGGCACTGCTGAGCTGCTGCTGCTGCCAGGCCTCGGTCCCGCCAAGGCGGCCCGCCTGCAGGCGGCATTCGAAGCAGGCTCACGAGCCCTCGTGCCCCCCACCCCCTCGGGAGCACCGGTTTCGAACAGCGAAATGGTGTTCAATCGCTTCGGTCGGCGCCTGGCGCCGAGCCAGGTGGAGCGCTTCTGGGTAATCTCGGTGGACGCCAAAAACAGGGTACGGGCGGAATGGGAGGTCGCGCGGGGCGGGCGCAGCGCCTGCCAGGTCGATCCCGCCGAGGTCTTTCGTCTGTTGATCTCCGAATCGGCTTCGGGGGCGATCTTCGTCCACAATCACCCGAGCGGGGATCCCGCACCGAGCCCAGAAGACTTGGAGCTGACCCGGCGCCTGGTTGGGGCGGGATGTCTGCTCGACATTCGCATCCTCGATCACCTGATCGTGGGCGGCGCACGGTACACCAGCCTTCGAGATGCCGGCCTTTGGCCGAGTAACGTCGTGAATTCGGTGGCTTGAATCCCCTCTTGCGGACATCTGTGGCGGCTTGACACCCCCACGGTCGCGTGCTTTCTTGCGCCCCTCTTATTGTTTGGGAGCGTTGTTGTGAAGCGGACCTATCAACCACATCGTAAGCGCCGTCTTCGGACACACGGGTTCCGCGCGCGGATGAAGACCAAGGGCGGACGGAGCGTGCTCAACGCGCGGCGTCGCAAGGGGCGCAAGCGCCTCGCGGTGTCTTGCTACAAGAAGTAGCGGCCGCCGTGCGAAGATGCCTCGGGCATCGGGAATGACGGGGGCTGAGCGCAACGAGCCGCAACGGTTTCGGCGCAGCGATCGTATCAAGAAGCGTTACGAATTCAGGCAGGTACAACTCAACGGCCGGCGAATCCACACCGCTCACTTTCTGATCGTCGTTCAGCCAAATGCATCACCAACCACGCGACTTGGGATCACCGTGACGAAGAAAGTCGGAAGCGCCGTCCAACGAAATCGCATCAAGCGAGTCGTACGCGAGGTGTTCCGGCGTAACCGTGGGCTCTTTCCCCCGAATCATGACGTCGTCCTCATCGCCAAGCGGGGGTCGGACGACATCGATTACGAATCATTGCTGAAGGAGCTTCGCGGCGCAGCGCGAAAGCTCCGTCCAAAGGAAGCGCGATGATCCGGGCGGCACTGCTATTGCTGATTCGCCTATACCAAATGACGCTTTCGCGTCTCATCGGGCCCTCGTGCCGATTCGAGCCGTCGTGCTCCGAGTACACCGCCACCTGCATCGAGCGATTTGGTGCACTGCGGGGCTCTTGGATGGGAATCAAACGAATCGGGCGCTGTCACCCGTTCCACCCCGGCGGCTACGATCCTCCACCCCCGCTCGAGCACGGTGCAGCGGGGCACCGGCACCACGAGGCTCACCGTGGATGACCGGAAGCAGCCTCCCTTCGTCCTGATGCTGCTCCCGCTGATCGCCCTCGGGGCGGTCCTGGCGGTTCAATACTTCTCTCCTCCCAAGGCACAGACCGATACGCCGGACGGCGCTTCACAGGCCCCCGCACCGCAGATCCCCGAGCAATCGGACGCTTCGGGCCCACCGCAGCCGTCGGCTGTCGAATCCCAAGCGAGGGAAGAGTCGCAGAAGATCTACAAGCTCGAAGGCGATCGATTCATCGCCTCCTTCACCAACCTCAACACGGCGATGACCAGCCTGCGGGTCAAGGGCGAACGCTATCACGATCAAGAGGGGAACCCTTCCGAGCTCGTCACCACCGACAAGGAGCAGTACCTTCCGCTCGCGCCAGCATTCTCAGGCGTGTCGATTCCACGAGATTCGCACTGGACGGCCGTCGACGCATCGGACAAACGCATTCGTTTTGAGTGGACGGGTGACGACTTCGTCATCACGCGAACCTGGGAGCTCGGGGATTCTCCCTATCAGCTTCTTTCGACGATCGAGATTCGCAACACGGGTTCGAGCGTCCGCTCCGTCGATGTCGGCATCCGATCGGCGCACTACATCCGACGCCAGGATGAAAAGGGTGGATTTTTCGGAAGGGCTTCGCCGGCGCTGAGCCATGGCATCTGCGAAAAGGGCGACGAGACCATCCGGGAGGATCGCAAAGGGCTCTTGAGCGAGGATGAATCGCACCCACTTCAGCCTCATACCTATGGTCCCGACGTCCAGTTCGTGGCGTTGAGCAACGTGTACTTCGCCATCGTCGCAGCGCCCGAGGATGGATCTGCGGAGCGGTGCGAGCTACTCGCCACGGACAGGGGCGGCACACCGAAGGACCCCGAGGGCAGCTTGTTCGAAGCCGAGCTGGTCTACGCCCCACAGACGATCGCGCCGGGACAGACGGCGACGTTTGGAACCTCCGTATATGCGGGACCGAAAGACTACGACGCTCTGGAGAAATTCGGTCATCACGCGACCCAGATCATCAATCTCGGATGGTTCAGCTTCATCGCGCACGGCATGAGCTGGCTATTGCGGGCCATCTACGGAATCGTCGGCAACTGGGGCCTTGCCATCATTCTGCTCACGCTGCTGGTGCGGGTGTTGCTGTTGCCATTCGTCGTTCCGCAGTTCCGCAACATGGCGAAACAGCGCGCCCTCAAGCCCGAGATCGACCGAATCAACGAGCTCTACAAGGACGATCGCGAGAAAAAGGGCGCCGCGATGATGGAGCTCTGGCGTAAGCACAAGGTCAATCCGTTGGGCGGATGCCTCCCTGTGCTCCTGCAGATGCCCATCTTCTTCGCGTTGTATCAGACTTTGTCGACGAGCATCGAGCTCTATCACGCACCGTTCGTCTTGTGGTGGAGCGACCTCTCCTCCCCGGACCCGTACTACGTGCTCCCGATCATCTTGGGCTCTTTGATGTTCGTTCAGCAGAAGCTCACGCCCGTCCAGATGGATCCGACGCAGGCGAAGGTGATGCTCTATGCCATGCCCCTCATGATGACGTTCTTCATGTTGCTTCTGCCGACCGGTCTATGCCTATACATGGTCACGAGCTCGGCTGTAGGCATTACCCAGCAACGATACATGTACTGGCGAATGGACCACGAACCTGCGTTGTCGGAGGCCGTCTCCCAAGACGAGGATGGCGAACCAAACGATCCAGCGGCAGAGGAAGGCGCCGCTGCACCGAAGCGGGGACAGTCCCGCAGAAAGAAGAGGACTCGCCGTGGACGAGCATAAGAACAAACCACGAGACGGGGCGCTGTTTCTCGATCAGCCGGCTCCCGAGGAGGACCCCTCGAAGTATGCCGGGGATGGCAAAGCCGAGGAATCCGCCGAGATTCTCGAGGAGCTAATCAATTTGATGGATTTGGACGTGCAGGTCGTCATTCGCGCCGACGCGGAACGAATCGAGCTCGATGTGACCGGACCCGACTCGGGGCGGGTGATCGGCAAGAAGGGCGCCACACTCGATGCCCTCCAGTTCTTGATCAACAAGATGGTCAACCGGTTTCCGGAGGGACGGCGCCACGTCGTCATCGATTCGGGCGACTATCGTGAGCGCCACGACGACGGGTTGATCTCGATGGCCAAGAGACAAGCACAGAGGGCGGTGACCGAAGGCCGGGTCGTGACGCTACAACCCATGAACGCGCGCGACCGCCGGGTCATCCACATGTCTCTGGCCAAATTCGAGGGCGTGAGCACGATGTCGCAAGGCGAGGGAAGCCGCCGCCGCATCCAGATCATCCCCGCGAGGCGCCGCAGGTAGGACGGGGCCGTGGGTCGCGGGCGCTGACGCGGACGCTGGCGCGGACGCTGGCGCGGGCGCTGGCGCTGGCGCTGGCGCTGGCGCTGGCGCTGGTTTGTTCTCGCTTGTCCTTGGATTGGGATTTGGCCGCACGGGGGTGAGGCCAAATCCCAATCCAAGGAGTCGCTCATGGAACAGGCAATCAACGTCTACGAACGAGCCCGGCAGGTGGTGCGCGAGCTCGGGCCCGTGCTGCGGGTGATCCGCGTGCATGATAAGTCCCTTGCGGAGCAGCTTCGGCGGGCGGCGCAAAGCGTCGTGCTCAATATCGCCGAAGCGCGCGGGAACGATGCCGGGAATGCACGGGCCCGGTTTGCGACCGCGTGTGGGTCCGCCAAAGAGGTCCGGGCGGCCCTGCACGTCGCCACGGACTGGGGCTATCTCGAAATGAGCACCGCCGCCCATCTCGCGCAGCGTCTCGATACCGTCTGCGCCATCACCTGGTGCCTCAGCCACCGGCGCTAACGCCCCGAAAGCCGCCAGGACATCGCGCAGACCTCGTCGAGCGCGGTGTCGACGGATTGAACGCCGGGGCAAGAAACATAGCCGTACGCCACCGCGAGCTGAAGCCCGGCTCGGACTTCCTTCGCCGAGCCGCAGGCGCTTGCAAACCGCGCCTTTGCCGTGCCTGCATCGTTGCCATCGGCCTCGGCGATGTTCAGAACGACGCTAGTCATAGCGCGATGAATCTGATCGAAGAGCACCTTGTCGCGCTTACGGATGATGGGCATGAGCTGCCGCAGCCCGCCCGCTGCCTCGAGCGCCTTCTGCTGAATGATGAGTCCCATGAGTGATCTCCTTTGCGTGTGTGCGTGGGGTTCCCCAGAAGGGCGCCAGCCCGACCCCACGCACACACGCAAAGGAGATCACGAGGACGAGGTCCCATCCAAGGACGCTGGCTCTGGCTCTGTCTGTGGCGCTGACGCGGGCGCCGACCCCGCCCTACGGCCCTCGCCCTCCGCGCCTGTATGCGAAAAGCTCACGGGGGGCGCCGGAGGATGGCACCGTGTAACTGAGCTTGCGTGCGAGCGTGATCTCCGCTGGCGGCTTCAGCTCGGCCCGGGCGGAAAACACCCAAACCTCGGCCGACAGCGCGGCGCCAACTCGCACCCACAGCTCAGGGGGGAAGGTGGCGCGCGAAAGCGCAACGTCGAACGGCGACCCAAGGACATTCGGGCTCGCGGGGTCGATGCGTTGCTCGCGCACCGTGAGCCGGGAGGTGATGTCGAGGGTTCCGGATGCAGTCCTCAGGAAGGCGGCCCGGATGCGCCTGGGCTCGACGAGTGTCGCAGTGAGCGTCGGCTCGGACACAACCAAGGGAATGGTCGGGGCGCCCACCCCGGCTCCCACGTCGATGAGGGAAACCGACGGAACCAACCAACCAGCCTGGATCAGGTGGGCCGCATCGAGAAAAAGGACCTCGGCCAGCTCCACGTCGGTGCGGGCCGAAGTGAGGTCCGTGCGCGCGTTCCAGGATTTGACGAGGTCGAAGTAGGCCTTCCAGCCGATCGGCTGGGCCACACCCACCCTCGCACAGAGCGCCCCGATCACCTCTCTGTCGTTCATTGATGGCGCGCCCGTTGCCACGCAGCTCGAAGAGAAGCCATGTCATCAAAGCGACGATCCCTGTCACGATGCATCGCGCGTGCGACGACGTCGGCCACGGCTGGGGAAACGTCGGCCACGGCATCGAGGGGCAGGCAGTCGCCAGCGTCGATTTTCATCATGAGGCGGCCCACGTGATTGTCGCAAAACGCGGGAGCGGCGCTCAAAGCCTCATAGACGAGGATGCCGAGCCCGTAGACGTCGAGTCGCTCATCGACATCTGACTTTCCCGTAATCAACTCGGGAGCCATGTAGGCCGGAGTCCCGCTGACTTCGCCGGTCGCCGTGAGACGATCGAGCCCGAAAATCTTCGATGCGCCAAAATCGACGATTCGTGGGAGCCGCATCGACGCATCCGACGGCCAGATGACATTGGCGGGCTTGAGATCACCGTGCAGAACACCATGGCGGTGCGCGGCCCCGAGCCCATCGCAAAGCGTATTGGTAAGCACGTCAGCCTCCTCGATTCCAAGCGGAGCTCTTGCGATGCGCGCCGCGAGCGTCTCCCCCTCCACGTATTCGGTGACCAAGAACACGAGGCCGTCGGTGTCCACCTCGAGCTCGAGCAAGCGGACGATGGCGGGATGATTCAGGGCTTTGAGAACCGCTCCTTCCCTCCGAAATCGACGGCGCATCGACTCGTCAGCCAGATACTCGGCCCGCAACACCTTCACAGCCACCCTGGATCCGGCTTGACGATCGACCGCTTCGTAGACGTCACCCATCGCGCCGTGCGCAACCTCGGCAACCAGCTTGTAGCGATTGGCAAGCGTCGATCCGAGCGAAATGGCAATGGGCTTCGTCATCGTGCCAGGCGAAGATAACTCTCTTCGCAAAGTCGCCCAACTCGCGTACGCTCCGGCCGCGCATGGCGCAGCCCAAACTCGATCGAGCCCTCCGGAAACTGTACGGGGCGTCCGTCCCGCCAACCGAGCTGACCAAGCTTCGGGGGGACGCTTCGACGCGGATGTACTACCGAGCCCGCATCGAGGGTCCAGGCCCCGGTCTTCCCGCCCAGCTCATCGTGATGCAGCTTCCCGAAGATGCGTTTCGAAGCGACGAAGGGGGGACGCAACCCGCGATGGCCCGATTGCCGTTTCTCGAAGTGGCCGAGCTGCTCACCTCTCGGGGGCTCCCCGTCCCGAAGATTTACGCCGAGGACCTGCAGAACGGGCTCATCCTGATCGAAGATCTGGGCGACGTGACGCTCGAGCGCCGGCTGCAGGCCACGCCCCGGCTGAAGTGGCCGGAGCTCTACGCGCGAGCGGTCGATCTGCTGGTGAAGCTCCACGACCGCTGCGATGATGTGCCCAGCAACTCGGTTGTCTGCCGACGACGATTCGACCGGCAGCTACTGGACTGGGAGCTGGCCCACTTCCGGGAGTGGGGGCTCGAGGCGCTGTTCGGCCAGCTTGACGAGAAGGCCACGATCACGCTCGACCGGGTCTTTGAATGCATCGTCTCGGAGATCGAAGCCATGCCCCAGGGGTTCGTTCATCGCGACTATCAGTCCAAAAACCTGATGGTCGGCGCGGCCGGTGCGTTGAGCATCCTCGATTTTCAGGACGCGTTGCTCGGCCCGCGCGTCTACGACTTGGTGGCCTTGCTTTGCGACTCCTATGTGCCGCTTGCCCTCGACCTCCAAGAATCGATGATCGAGCGCTATGCCGCACTGCGTCGTATCGATCTCGATGCGGTCCGGCGCGAATTCTGGCTGGTCGCTCTTCATCGCAAGCTCAAAGACGCGGGGCGCTTCGTCTATATCGATCGCGTCCGGAAAAACCCCGACTTTCTGCAGTGGTATCCGCAGAGCCTGGTCTACGTCGCGCGGGCGATCGCCCGAGCGCCTGACATGGCCGACCTTGGGGACCTATTGCAGTCGGTAATTCCTGGCTATCCGGACGTGGTGCCGGTTCCTCGCTCCTCCTTGGAATAGATGCCTGAAGCGGGGCGTTGAGACAGTGAGCTGCGGGGGGTGAAACCGGATTTTGAGCTGTAACCTCTCCTCTCCCACTATCCGACATCCTGCACCCCCGGTTTCACCCCCCGCCCCGCGTTGTCAGCCCGGATTTGTTGCAGGCACGCACCGGAGCTGTAGACTTTGACCTCACCTTCATGAGCACACTCTTCAAGGTAATGGCCGTTGCGGCGATTGCGCTGTTCGATGCGGTTCCGGTGGATGCTGCGGACTGCGTGTGCGACCACCTGTCCGCCGAAGGCTGCCGCGATGGTGGTGGTGCGTATGAAGGAGAGCCTGCGGCCCCGCCGCAGTGGTGCGAGCGAATGGATGATCCCCGGTGCATGCCGGCGAGCCCCCACAGCACGTCCGTTCAGACGGTCGTACCGGCTGCGGTGGGCTGGACTCAATCGATTCGCTGGGGCGGGCCTCCCCGCCAGGGCGTCCCAGTGGACGCGCGCATCGACGGCGGGGCGCGAACGGAACACTCGCGCCGAGTCGAGCGACCGCCTCGCTAGCGCCGGCCCCCCAACTGCGGGGCGGCCTTGCTGGCACGAGGTTTGTTCATTCGAACGTGGAGTTTGTTTCAAGCTCGCCGCGAGTCGCGGTGGGAGGATAGGTATATGAGTAAAGGTTCATCGATTTTATTGGCCATCGTGATGGCCATCGGCGGTTTCGCGCTCGGACACGTCGTAGGCTCGAGGTCTGCCACCGAAACCGAGGGTGCAGAGCCCGGCGCGGCCGAAGCCGCGCAAGCCGCTGACGTCAAGGTCGCCGAGGACATCGAGCGATACAAGGTTCCGGTTACCAGTGCGCAGCCACAAAAGGGTCCCGACGATGCCCTCGTGACGATCGTCGAGTTCAGCGAGTTCCAGTGCCCTTTCTGCGCCCGGGTCGAGCCAACGCTGAAGCAGGTCCTGGAGACCTACGGAGACAAGGTTCGCCTGGTATGGCGCAACAATCCGCTGCCCTTCCACAACAACGCCGCTCCTGCGGCCGCGTTGGCGATGGAAGCATACGCCGAGGGCGGCAACGAGAAGTTCTGGGAGATTCACGACACTCTTTTCCAGAACCAGAAGGCGCTGGATCGCCCGCAGCTCGAGGAGTACGCGAAGCAGGCCGGCCTGGACATGGACAAGGTCGCCAAGGCGCTCGACCAAGGAACCCAGTCGAAGACGATCGCAGCGGATCAGGCGCTGGCAGCGCAGATCGGCGCACGCGGCACGCCCTACTTCTTCGTCAACGGCCGTCAACTGCGTGGAGCGATGCCGTTCAACGCATTCAAAACGGTGATCGATCAGGAGATCGCGACCGCCGAGTCCCTCACGAAGCAGGGCGTCAAGAAGGAGCAACTCTACGCGACGCTGATCAAGGACGGTCTGACCAAGGCCCCCGCACCCCAGCCCCAACAACAGGCTGCAGCACCGGGTCAGCCAGATCCCAAGGCGGTCTACAAGGTAACGCTCACGGGAAACGAGCCACAGAAGGGTCCAAACGACGCGCTAGTGACGATCGTCGAGTTTAGCGACTTCCAATGCCCATTTTGCGGAAGGGTCGAGCCGACCTTGAATCAGGTTCGCGATAAGTATGGCGATGAGGTGCGGATCGTCTGGATGAACAATCCGCTTCCATTCCACGCCAACGCCAAACCAGCCGCCACTGCGGCCCTCGAAGCCTACGAGCAAAAGGGCGACAAGGCCTTCTGGGCGATGCACGACAAGATGTTCGCCAATCAGAAGGCTCTCACCACTGAAAATCTCGAAAAATGGGCCAAGGAGCTGGGCCTCGACATGGCCAAGTTCAAGAAGGCGCTGGACGAAAACAAATACGACAAGAGAATCCAGCAGCAGCAGAGCTTGGCCAGCACTTTGGGCGCGCGCGGAACTCCGGCATTTTTCATCAATGGACGCAACCTCCGGGGTGCCCAGCCACTCGCGAGCTTCACCGCGCTGATCGACGAGGAGCTCGCCAAGGCCAAATCTTTGGTCGAAAACGGCACGCCGAAGTCCAAGGTCTACGAGAAGATCATCGCCAATGGCGAGACGGCTCCAAAGGCTCAACCAGCAGCCGCGGCTCCGGAAGCCGACAAGGTTTACGACATTCCGGTTCCGAAGAAGGCCCCGACCAAGGGAGCGGCCAAGCCCAAAGTCGTCATTCAAGAGTTCAGCGACTTCCAGTGTCCGTTCTGCAGCCGGGTTCTTCCGACCATCGACCAACTCATGAAGGAGTATGGCGACAAGGTGGAGATCGTTTGGCGCAACTACCCGCTGCCATTCCACAATAATGCGCACTTGGCTGCCGAGGCCGCGCTCGAGGTGTTCGCGCAGAAGGGCGACAAGGCCTTCTGGGCCTATCACAACCTTCTTTTCCAGAACCAGAAGGCGTTGGGCCGAGAGAATCTGGAAAAATACGCAGAGCAAGTGGGCGGAATCAACATGAAGGCCTTCAAGGCAGCCCTGGATTCCGGCAAGCACAAGGCTGCGGTCGACGCGGACATCGCGGCTATCAGCAAGGCCGGTGCCCGGATTGGTACCCCCTCTTTCTTCATCAACGGCAAGCTGCTTCAAGGTGCGCAGCCGTACGCGGCTTTCAAGGCAGCCGTCGAGGGCGCGCTCAAATAGTCGAAATCGACGAGACGATCAGGGCAGGCTCGCACGGCGGGCCTGCCCTGTCGTTTTGACACGATGGGGTCCACACACTACAGTGCGGCTCGTTCTGAAAACTAAAGTATTTTCAAGGTGTTGACGCATGGTTCGAGCCAAAGCTGCTGCCGCCAAACGACCGAAGAAAAAGCCCATCGTCGAAGAGCTCTATTTCCGTAGTGACAGCGCCTATCTCTGTCTCCTGGTGAATCGCCGGAGCCGGTGCATTCGCGTCATCGACTTCCGCGCGGGGGCACTTCCGGCAAAGCGTCTGTACATCCAATCGGTCGCGACGCAGGAAAACATCGACAAGGTCATCACGCTCGTGGAAAAGGACGAGGTCTCTTCGTGGACGCGGGTCGGCTTCGTCCGAGAGGGGACCATCCCCGGTTTCTACAAGCGCAGCGACGGACACCTGTGCGGATGCGTCATCGGCGACAAGACCGCCTCAATCGAGGTGAGCGACGCTTCGGCAAAGCTCGCGGACCGCACCATCAACGCCGCCAAGAAAGCTGCGAAGGACATCCCCGACAACATCAAGGGCACGACCGTTCGCCCAGCAAGCGAGAAAGACGCTCTTTCGGCGAGAGACTCAGTATGGCGCAAGAGCCCTGCCCTCGGATCTTTCGATATGTTCGGGCGCGATGCGGAACGTGTCTACTACGACGCCAGTGTGCGTCGAAGCAAGACCAACTACGTGTCCGCCGAGTTCCAGGACTGCTTCGGCCACGCGCTAGTCGAGGTGCTACGCCTACCGACGACCGACAATGAGACGCTCGCGGTGTTTGCAGGGCTGAAGACGTTGGGAGCCGACCTCGAAGACCGGGGGATCGTGGCCGCGTTCGCGTTTGCCCCCAATGACCATGTGGAGATATCGACTGCTTTCGTGGCCGCGGGATATCGAAAAACCGGGCTTCTGGCACAAGGCGTGCTCGATGCAGACGGAAGCCGCAAGGACGCCATCTTGTGGACGCGGAAGCTGGCGAACCCTCTCGGCGAGGGCTACGAATGAGCCTTGGCTGCCCCGATTCCAGGTCCGTCGTGTCCTGACGCAACGAAAGGAATCCCATGCGCTCGCGCGATGACATCGAATCCTACCTGGTTCGCGCCGAGGTCCCCTACGAAGAAGTAGGTGAAGATGGCATGTGGCTGGTTCGGGACAGGAGCCTAGGCGAAAGCATTGCGATCCAGGCGGCAGGTCCCCTTCTATTGTTTCGGGTGAAGGTTCTGGAGCTTGCGGAGGTCCAGGACAAGGCTGCGCTCTTCGAAGAGTTGCTGACTCTCAATGCCTCCGACCTCGTTCATGGAGCGTATGGGATCTCGGACGATGCCGTGGTGCTGACCTGCGCCTTGCAAGCGGAGAACCTCGACTACAACGAGCTGCAAGCGGTCCTCGACGATTTTTCGCTCGCCCTCGCCAACCACTACGAGAAACTGACTAGATTTCGGGGTGGTAGATAAAGGACGCGAACAATGGGGTTTCTCAGCCGACTTGCACAGCTCATCAAGAGCAACATCAACGATCTCATCAACAAGTCCGAGGATCCGGAGAAGATGCTGAATCAAGTCATCAGCGAAATGAATCAGCAGTTGATCGAAGCGAAGAAGCAAGTCGCGGTGGCGATTGCCGATGAGAAGCGTCTTTACAAACAGCTCGACGACGAAGCCAAGAAATCCGAGGAGTGGGAGAGGAAGGCCATGTTGGCCGTCCGCTCAGGAGACGACGATCTGGCCAAGGAGGCGTTGATCCGCAAGCAGGAGCACGACACCATTGCGTCTCAGTACCAGGATCAATGGCAGCGCCAGAAAGCCCTTACCGACCAACTGAAGACTGCCCTCAAGGCACTCAACAACAAGATCGGCGAGGCGCAGCGAAAAAAGAACGTGCTCATCGCACGCAAACGTCGCGCCGAGGCGATGAAGAGCATTCAAGAAACCATGAGCGGCCTATCCGACGCCAGCGCGTTTGAAACCTTCGACCGGATGGCCGAGCAGATCGATCAAATGGAAGCGGAGGCCGAGGCAGGCGCCGCGGTGGCCGAGGAGTACACGGGTGACATTCTCAAGCACCGATTCTCCGAGCTCGAAGCCACGGCGGGCGCTGACCTCGAGCTGGAGGCGCTGAAACGAAAAATGGGGCTTTCCCCCGAAGAATCCCCACCAGTGAGCGCTCGAGTCGCCACCGCCGACGAGACCTACGAGGAAGAAGAGCTGGCGGAGCTCGAGGAGGCCCTTCAGGAGCTCAAGCGCCGGGAGCGCTGAGCTTGACAGGGGCCTGGTGCTGCTTATCTTGCCGCCGGAAATCCTCCGATGCCAACCTATGTCTATACCTGCGACAGTTGCGGCCACGAGTTCGAGCGCGAGCAGCGCATCACCGAAAAGCCGATCAAGAAATGTCCGAAGTGCGGCAAGCTCAAGGCGCGCCGCATGATTGGTGGCGGAGGCTTCATCTTGAAAGGGGGAGGATGGGAATCGGATCTCTACTCGGGACCTTCGAACCGCTCCAAGGGTGATGCCAAGCCCAAGGACGACGCGAAGCCCAAGTCTGGAGATTCCGCCGCGAGCCCCAGTAGTGGTTCGGGCGCCTCGTCGGGCAGCAGCGCTAGCCCATCGAGCTCGACCGGCAAAGCGGACCCCTAGGCCGGCTCCAGGTACGAGGCGATGATCTTGCGGGTCCCCCACCCGGGAAACCGGACGGACACGCGCGGCGGCGAGCCCTGCACGACCTCCCGGACCTCGCCTACGCCGAACTTCGGGTGTCGGACCTGCATCCCGCGACGAAGCCCCTCGATGTCGTCGAGATCGCCTTCGCCGTAATCGATGTAGCTCTCGGCGGGCACGTCGTGTCGGGCACCGCCGGGCGACTCGCGGGCCGGCGACGGCTGGCTCCCGCCGATCCACTCGACGTCCTCCGGGGGCAGCTCCGTGAGGAACCGCGACGGAATTCCCACGCGCTGCTGCCCAAAAATGCGTCGCACGCTTGCTAGGCTCAGGACGAGGCGATGCTGGGCGCGTGTGAACGCGACGTAAGCGAGCCGTCGTTCCTCCTCGAGCTCATCGGGATCTTCCCAGGGATCGATTCCCTTGAAGGGAAACACCTGCTCCTCGAGGCCTGTTACCATGACGACGGGGAACTCCAGGCCCTTTGCTGCATGGACGGTCATCAGTGTCACCCGGTCGCCTCCCGTCTGTTCGTCCGCAGAGGTTTGAAGCGTCACGTTTTCGAGGAAGTCCGAAAGCGAGGCATCGGGATGCTCGCGAGCGAAGTCATCCAAGGAAGCGACGAGCTCCTGCACGTTCTGAAAACGGGCATCTGCTTCCGGTGTGTCGTCGTGCTGAAGCATCTCGCTATAGCCGCTCCGATGCACGACCTCCGCACCAAGCTCCCCGAGTGGAATGCCCGACGACGCCGCGTTGCGCATGTCGGACAAGAGCGCCCCAAAGGCCATGAGACGTTTTCGCGCGGCGCTGCCGAGCTGGTCCAACACCTCGGGATCGTCGAGCAACTCGGACAAGCTCCTTGCCTGTCGAGCCGCTAGATCCAAAAGCCTCGTGATCGTCGTCTTTCCAATGCCCCGCGTAGGGGTGTTGATGATTCGCAGGAGGCTCATATCGTCGGCTGGATTGGTGAGCACGCGCAGATAGGCGAGCAGGTCGCGGACCTCGGCTCTATCGTAAAAACGCATGCCCCCCACGATGCGGTAGGCGATGTTGGCGCCTCGGAGCGCCTCTTCGATCACCCGCGACTGCGCGTGAGTGCGATAGAAGACGGCGACATCCGACAGACGATGGCCCTGAGAGACCAGCTCCCGAATGCCGCGCAACACCAGCCGAGCCTCGTCTCGCTCGTCTACGGTGCGCACCACCAAGATCGCGTCGCCCTCGTCGTTATCGGTCCAAAGCTCTTTGGGCTCACGATCGACGTTTCGAGCGATCACCGCGTTGGCCGCCCGCAGGATCCGCTGAGTCGAGCGGTAGTTCTGCTCTAGCTTTACCAGCCGAGCGTCCGGAAAAGACGCTCGGAAATCCAGGATGTTGCGTCTGTCGGCCCCGCGCCAACGATAGATGCTCTGATCGTCGTCCCCGACGACGCACAGGTTCCGATGTCCTTCGGACACCAAGCGCACCAGTCGGAATTGTGCGTGGTTGGTATCCTGGAATTCATCGACGAGCACGTGGGAAAAGCGGCCAACGACGGCTTCCCGGAACGGATCATTCGACTCCAAGGCCCGCACCGTGCGGTAGATCAAGTCACCGAAATCGAGCGCATTGGCCTGACGGAGCCGCTCCTCGTACGCGTGATAGACTCTTCGAACGATCTCGGACCAACTATCCGGTGTCTCGATGTCCTCAGGCCCTTGCATCTCTTGCTTGGCCCGGTTGACGCGAGCCGCCATCGCCTTGGGTTGATAGCGCTTCTCATCGAGACCGAGATCGCGCAGCACGCGCTTGACGAGCGCGAGCTGGTCCTGGTCGTCGTAAATCGTGAAATCCTTGGAGAGCTCGATTTGGTCGCCGTGCCGTCGAAGCAATCGGGCACACGTGGCGTGAAACGTCCCCACCTGAACCGCGGCACCCTGGTCGCCGAGCAAGCCGAGGAGCCTCTGTCGCATCTCGCCGGCTGCCTTATTGGTAAAGGTGACCGCCAGGATTCGCCAAGGCGCCACGCCGTGCTCCGCGATCAGGTGCGCAACGCGAAAGGTGATCACTCGGGTCTTGCCGCTTCCGGCCCCGGCAAAGACCACGAGCGGCCCCCCCTCATGAACGACCGCCTCGCGCTGACGCGAGTTCAGAGAGCTCAGGTCGAGCACCGGGCCAAGGTAGCCGCCTGGCCGTAAAAAACCAGCCGAAAACCAAGATCGGTGGATGCTCACCACGTTGAAAGCTGGCCTTCGGGCCGTTTTGCGCGTAGACCACCGAAAGGGTCGCGACGGCGACTAACCCCTTGAAAACGTCGAGGATCTTGGGTGAATCAACCGCTGTCCAGAGCGTCCAAATCTGAGGAGGCCTCAGACGGCTCCTCCACCAAGGGTGACGATGATCTGGTACAACGCATACAGGCTGGAGATTCGGCCGCTTTTCGAGCGCTCTTCGACAAATATCATCGTCGAGCCTTTGCGGTGGCCATGGGCGTCCTCAAGAACGAAGACGACGCTCTCGACGCCGTTCAAGAAGCCTTCGTCAAGGTGCATAAGAACATCCACAAGTTCGAGGGCAGCTCCAGCTTTTACACCTGGCTGTATCGCATCGTCATGAACGTTTCCATCGACCACGTCAGAAAAAGCAGCCGGCGCAAGAACCTGGACTTCGACGAGCGCACGCTTCATCAGGACAGCGAGGTGGCCGGAGATGGGGCGCTGGTGCCGAGCCTGACCAATGCCAACCCGGACAAAACGGTGCTGCGCCAGGAGCTCGGCGAGGCCATCCAGGCGGCCCTCCAGGAGCTGCCGGACCATCACCGGGCGGTGATCGTGCTTCGGGAGATCGAAGGGATGAGCTACGAAGAGATGGCGGAGGCCCTGGAGGTTCCGAAGGGCACCGTGATGAGCCGACTGTTTCATGCCAGAAAGAAAATGCAGGCCTCTCTTGCACCCTATCTCGAAGGGGAGGAGGTTTCCGAGGACTAGCCATGGAAGGCCCGAAGACACCAGACGAACAGCTGCTTTTGCTCTTCGACGGGGAGCTCCCCCCCAAGGAGGAAGCCGCTGTGCGCCGCAGCCTCGAGGATTCTGCGGAAGGCGCGGCCCAACTGCGTGCGTGGGAGCAGCTTCGGATGGGACTGAAGGACGCATCTGCCGGCTGGGGGGCCGAGATCGACTCCGACGCCCTGTTCGCGCGCATCGAGGCCGAGATTGGCGCTGCGACCGACTCCCCTGAATCCTCTGCACCGGCCGAAGACGACGAGGTCCCAGGCGTACAGCCGATCCCTTTGCGGGCCGTTCCAGGCCGAAGGGAGCGGCGGATCTGGGCTGCCGTGGCAACCGGTTTGGCCGCGGCGGCTGCCGTGACGCTCGCGCTCCTGTCGCGGCCGTCGGGACCGTCGCCGCAGGACGTGTCGGTCGTGCGCGGCTCCGAGGTGGTGGAGGTAGATTTCGGAAGGAATACCGGCACGATCTTCGAAGTGGAGGGCGGCGCCGGAGAATCCTTGGCGGTGGTTTGGATCGATGAGGAAGAGGTGGCGATCCCATGAGTCGCATTTGGCAATGGGTACTGATCGCGGTCTTGTTCGGCGCGGCCGGCTCGGCGTCGTTCGCGGACGCGCAAGGCAGCTCGCTGGCGAGATCGGATCGCGAGGCCCACAGCAGCGTGCCAGCCGAGGTGCTCGTCGTGCTGGCAAAGGAAGAGCAGGGGCAGATCGATCCCCAGCTCAAGAAGCTCACCGCGCTACGACGGCCGCCTTTCAACGCGTTCCGTTCGATGAAGATTCTGTCGCGCCCCAAGGTTACGCTCGCACCTGGCAAAGACGCGCTGGTCTCGCTACCCAATGGGCGCCGCGTCAAGCTGACCCTGCTCCGGGTCATGCCCGACGGCCGCTACAAGGTGCGGGCTGCGATCAATCGGCCGAACAAGTCCGATTATCTGCCTCTCCTACAAGTCGTTGCTTCGGCTGGTGATCCGTTTTTCGTCGCTGGGCAAGCTTACCAGGGTGGCACTCTCGTGGTCGGCGTGATCGTCGACCCGAAGAAGAACGCAGACTAGTTGCGCGCCGACGACCCAGACGTGATCGAAATCGAAGGCCCTCCACCGCTCGACCAGCCTGCCGAGCTCGTGATCAGGGCACTATCGACCGTCGTCACCCGAGAGCGCTTGCAGCGCATCGAATGCGTCGTGCGCGGTCGTACCGAGGACCTCGTCGTGGTGCTCGATGGCATCTCAGACCCGCACAACTCGAGCGCGGTGCTGCGCAGCGCGGATGCATTTGGAATCCAGACCGTTCACGTGGTGGTCGGACGACATGGCTTCCGGGCCTCGCAAGGAGTTTCCAAGGGAACACACCGTTGGCTGGACGTGGTGCGCTACGACGACGCCGAGGCATGTGCCCGGCGGCTCAAGCGGGATGGGTTTGCAATCTACGTGGCTGAGATGGGTTCAACGACTACCCCGGACGACCTCGCGGAGATCCCTCGGCTGGCCGTCGTGTTCGGAAACGAGCACCGCGGCGTTTCGGCTTCCATGAGGGCCGAGGCCGATGGAACCTTCGCGATCCCGATGAGAGGCTTCGTCGAAAGCCTCAACGTATCGGTGGCGGCGGCCATCACGATGCAGACCCTGGCGCGCCAAGGCAGGCCGCATCTCCCGCCTCATCGCGCACAGCGGCTGCAGGCCAGATTCCTCATGAATTCCGTGAAGAACGCCGAAGGCGTAATCGCACAATTTCGCGGGAATGATTAGCTTTCGCCGGGTGTCATGTAATAGGGGAGATGGCGTCCACAAGGGGGATGCTATACGCGGGGCGCAGCGAAGCACATGGCAGGAAAGCGAGCTCAAAAGAAGAGGAAGCGCAGGGGGACCAAGCGCAAGAAGAAGTCCGGGGGCAGATGGTCGCTCTGGAGCAAGCTCCTCGGCGCTGCCCTGGTGGCGGGCGCCCTGCTCGCGTTGGGCGGGTACGCTTATTTTTCTCGTGATCTGCCTTCCGTCAGCACGCTGCGCGACTACAAGCCTCCTCAGACGACGCGGGTTTACGACCGGCATGACAAGGTCATAGGGGAAATCTTCACCGAGCGCCGGACGGTCATCCCCATGTCGGAGGTGCCGCGCGTCGTGGTTCTTTCCGTCCTGGCTGCGGAGGACGCCGATTTCTACGAACACGAGGGGCTCGACTACGCCGGGATCCTTCGGGCCGTGGGGCGAGACGTGCTCGAAGGCCGTGCCGCGCAGGGTGGCAGCACCATCACCCAGCAGGTGGTCAAGCTGATGCTTTTGACGCCCGAACGCACGATCTCGCGCAAGCTGCGAGAGCTGATCTTGGCGCGCCGGCTCGAAAACGAGCTGTCCAAGGAAGAAATCCTGTATCTGTACCTCAACAACGTGAACTTCGGCCACGGCCGCTACGGAATCCAGGAAGCGGCTCGATATTATTTCGCCAAGGACGCACGTGACTTGACCTTGGCCGAGGCGGCCATGTTGGCGGGCATACCCCAAGCACCGGCCCGGCTTTCGCCAAGGCGGCACCCCGAAGCTGCCAAGCGCCGCCAGCTCTATGTGTTGTCGCAGCTCGAAGCAAAGCGAAACGTGTACTGGCGCGACCTCAGCAAGGAAGCGATCGAAGCGGCTCGCGAGCAGAAGGTAGAGCCGGTCGAATTGCCGGAGAGCAACAGCGCCGCGCCCGAAATCCTGGCCATTGCTCGACAAGAGCTCCGGACCGCGGCCGGTGACGAGGCACTCGGCGCCGGCGGTTACGAGGTTCACACCACGATCGATCTGTCGTTGCAAAAGCAAGCGCGAGAGGCTCTGCAGCGCGGGCTCCGCCAAGTGGATGCCCGACAAGGCTACCGGGGGCCGATTCGGCGTTCCAAGAAACGCCGCGGGCCGAAGCCTACGCCACCGGTGGACTCGCTTCGGATGGGGCGTACCTATCTCGCGCAGGTGACGGGCACCGACGACGAGGCCGGTCAGATTCGTCTCGACGTGGCAGGGCACTCCGCCATCATACGAATGCGCGATGTCGCTCGATACAACCCCCATGGAGCGCCGCCTTCTAAATTTGCCCACGAGGGCGATCTATTGCCCGTGTCGATCACCCAGATGGGAAGCGACGAGGACCCTGCGGTGGCCCGGATGGAGCGAGGACCAGAGGGTGCAATCGTGGTCATCGAGCCCCGCTCCCGCGACGTGATGGCGCTGGTGGGAGGCTATGCAGCCCAAAGCGGATTCAATCGCGCCACGCAAGCCATCCGTCAGCCGGGCAGTACCTTCAAGCCGATCGTTTACGCACGGGCCATTCAATCGCGACAGTTCACTGCGGCGTCGTTGGTGGTGGATGCACCAGCCGTGTACGAAGAATGGAAGCCGCAAAACTACGAAGAGTGGAACTACCAAGGGGCCGTCCGGCTTCGCGAGGCGCTCGCCCGTTCGATCAACATGGTGGCGATCCGCGTCGTGGAGGACATCGGAGTCCACGAGGTGGCGGAGTTTGCAAGACTGGATGGGATCAGCACGAAGCTCGAGGAGGACATGGCCCTCGCGCTTGGAGCGAGCGGCGTCAAGCCGATCGAGTTGACCAATGCGTACGCGACATTCGCCGCGGGAGGCCGATGGGAACCACCACGCCTGGTGACTCGTATCGTCGCACCCGACGGATCGCAGGTTCCACTCGAGTCGCGAGAGCCCGCCCGCGACGTGATGGCTCCGAATGAGGCCTACGTGATCACGAGCATGCTGCGTAGCGTAGTGAAGGAGGGAACCGGCACGCCTGCGCAGCGTCTCGAACGCCCGGTGGCCGGCAAAACGGGCACCAGCAACGAAGCGCGGGACGCATGGTTCGTAGGATACTCCCCCACGGTGGTTGCGGGGGTCTGGGTCGGCTTCGACGACCAACGGCCGCTCGGACGACGCGAGACAGGAACGCGAACTGCGCTTCCCATATGGATCGATGTCATGGATGCAGCGGACAAAACGCCTAAGCAAACCGACTTCGCGATGCCCAGCGGCCTGATCACCGCGCGCATCGATCCGTCGTCGGGACTGCTCGCGTACGAGGGCGAAGAAGATGCCATCGACGAGATCTTTCTCTTGGGCACGGCACCGGCCGAGGTCGCTCGCGCGCCTGACGTCGCCGACCCGAACATGTTTTTGATGGAGCAGTTCGACGAAGAAGACGGTAGCACCTCGACCGAGGCTGACAGGTCTTCCCGCGAAGACCGGGTTCTTGGCGGCGTGGCTCCTCCATGAACCGGCTCGCAACTCGGGTAGTCGTTCTTTTCGCGCTGGTCGCGGCCTTTCCGGTAGCGCTCACGGCAATCGTGTGGCTGGGTGTCTCTCGCTGGGGAGTCGATACCACCGCCGAAGAAGCGGGCCTTGCACGTACAAGACTGCAGGAGCTCGATGCGCAACGGCGGACGGCAGTCAATCGGTTTTGCCACGACGACCTCGTCCTCGATCGACTGCTCGACGAACGCGCGCGAAACGTACGATCGGATCTCGATT
Source organism: uncultured delta proteobacterium (assembly GCA_963817725.1). Taxonomy (GTDB): domain Bacteria; phylum Myxococcota_A; class Polyangia; order Polyangiales; family Houyiibacteriaceae; genus SG8-38. Next base: position 274,104 of record CAWFPD010000006.1, on the reverse strand, counting down.
ACGGTCGTCTCTTTCATGGATCGATGGAGGCGGCGGGGCTTCAAGCGCTTTGGGTCCTCGACACCTTGAGCGGCGAGGTCATTGCAACGGGCCATGGCAGGCGGGTTCTCGGAAACGACGGCGCCGCGCTGAGCGCCCAAGCCAGAGAGGCAGACGATCGAGCCTTTGTGGTAACCCTCGGCGATCAAGAGCATCAGAAATTCCTGGTCCGATCGTGCACGATCGAGCGCGGAGGATCGCGCGTGACGGTCATTGGCGGGCACCGCCTGTCACAGCTACGCAGTCTCGACCCCGAAGAGATGGTCATCGTAGGCGAACCAACCCCTCGCGACGTAGTCGTGGCGGAGCTGAAAGACTCGAAAGACGTCCGTCAGGCGGTGTTGGTCTGGCGCCCTAACCTCGACCGGCGAGCTCCGCCGCTCGTTCTATGGTTCGGCTCCGTCGCCGCGCTGGCGCTGGGGCTGGCATTGCTGTTTGGCGGGTATCTAAACCGATGGCTGCGCTCTTCGATGGACGAGCTGACCGAAGCCGCCACCCGAATCGGAAGGGGTGACTTCGACGCTACACTGCGCGACGACCAAAGTGGGGCTTTCCCGGCGACCGCCACGGCGTTCAATCAGATGACGCGTGACTTGCGGAACGCGCGTGAGCAGCTCAGGCAGACCGAGCGGGTCGCCGCGTGGCAGGAGATTGCCAAGAGCTTGGCACACGAGCTCAAGAACCCGCTGTCTCCCATTCGGCTCTCGATCGAGACACTGCGCAAAGCCCATGAGCGGTCTCACGAGGACTTCGATGCGTTGTTCGATGAGTCGACCCGGACGATTCTTCAGGAGGTCGACCGGCTGCGGATCATCGTCGACGAATTCAGCCGTTTCGCGAGGCTCCCGCCTCCCCGTCGTGCGAGGACCGACGTCCGAGAGTTGGTGCGGCAAGCAGCCTCATTGCACGGTGAGGGAGAGGTGCGCGTGACCGCGAGGCTGCCGGAAGCGCCAGTCGAGGCGTTTGTCGACGCCGATCAGATGACGCAGGTATTGCACAACCTCTTGCAGAACGCGCGCGAGGCCTCGACCGCCGCACACCCGGACGGAGGCGGCAAGGTCGAGTTGAGCGTCGAGCAGACGGCTCACACCGTGTACGTCCGGGTGCAGGATGACGGCGCGGGAATCGCTGGCGACGAGGTGCAATCGATCTTCGAGCCCTACTATACCCGCAAGCAAGGCGGTACGGGGCTCGGCTTGGCCATCACGCACCGCATCGTAACGGAGCATGGCGGCCGTATCGAGGTGCAGTCAACGCCCGGACACACGGTCTTCACGGTGGTCCTGCCGAAGGGCAACGAAGCATGAGACTGGGGCGAATCCTCTACACCATGGGCAGTACCCGTCTGCTCTTTGGAGACGGCTTCGTCAGGATCGGAACGTAACGCAGCGCGAAGCACAAAAAGCCGAGACACCACGCTGTCGCTGACATCACCAGCCAAACCGGAGCGCCAGGAACGAATGCCGCGATCACGCGAAGGACCGCCGAAGCCGTGATCAGCAGGTAGGAAGCGGTGAGCACCGGATGGCTTCGAAGAGGCCGGTTCGTATGCCCCAAGGCCGCCCGACTGGCCACCGCTACGATCATCGTGGTGATCGCGCCGCTCGTAAACGCATGGATTCCCGCGCTTCGAGGTGCGAGGCCCACCGCCGCCAAGCCCATCAGCAAGAAGCCCACAGGAAGCCATGCAAAGGCCAGATGAAGCACCCAAACCAGCGGCTCGCTCAACGCATGACGGCCCCGCCACCGGGCCAGGCGCACCAGCAGGAGCGCACTGGTCAGCACACCCCAGATGGCGATCCATCTCGATGAGCTGTTCGAGAGATGAAGGATGGCAAATCCGATCATGAGATAGGCCGTGACGAGATCGAACCGATCGAATCCAGGCGGGAGCATCCCATGAGCATCCTGCGTCATCTCGCCGCGTGCTTTCAACCAGTTGCGAGTGAACGCGGGCACGATTCTTCCTGCGATGACGTTGACCAACAGCACGATGAGCCATAGCGCCGCCATCAGCGCTGCCCCGGCCCAAGCCGAGCTTTGCATCACACCGGCGAAAAAGAAGGCGTTCGCAACGGGCAGAAGGGCCAAAATCAGCAGCACTTTGTAGTTGCGGCGGCTTCGCGCACTGATGACCTCACGGCTCATCAGCGCGAAGAGAAGCGTCCCGTACGCGAGGTCTGCGAGCATGGCGGCCTGGTGCAGGCGCGACCCAGGCAAAGCGAAGAAAACGCGGGCGAGCACCCAGAGCGCGCTCAAGAGCATCAAGCGGACTCCGGCGACGGGAGGCCGGTTGGTCCACGTGGCAACTGCGGTCAGCGCAAATCCTCCAATGGCTCCCCCCGCGAATCCGTGAATCATCTCGTGGGCGTGCCACCAACTGGGCGTACCGAGCCACGTCGGCATCACGAGATACCCAAGCCATCCCGCCGTCCAATAGGGAATCACGATGACCGCGTAGACCGTAGCCAGAAGAAAAAGGGGGCGAAACGCGTAGCTGAAGAGCACCTTCACTGGCCTCAAACCTCGATCCTCACCCCGCATCCATGCCATATGCCCGCAGCTTCCGCTGTAGCGTTCGGCGGTCGATGCCGAGCGCGGCGGCGGCGCGTGTGACGTTGCCGTCCATCTCTCGCAAAACACGCTCGATGTGATCGCGTTCCACCTCGGCCAGGCTGGTGCTGCGAGAATCCGCGTCGGGCGGGCGGGGTAGCGCACCTCTCGCGTTTCCAAATACGCTGGCGGCGATCATCCGGCGAAGGAGATCTGGATCGACGACGTCAGCGATGGAAAACAGCGAAGCACGACGAAGCACGTTGAGTAGCTCGCGAACGTTCCCCGGCCAGTCATATTCTCGCAACGCGGCCAATGACTCGGGTCCGAGCTCGATGTCGCTCTTGCCGAGGCGCATGAGCAAATGCCTGGCAAGAGGCTCGACGTCCTCGAGGCGGTTGCGAAGGGGTGTCACCAGGACCGGAAACACCTGCAAACGGAAGTACAAATCCTCACGGAACCTTCCTTCCTGGGTTTCGATCCACAAGTCACGGTTGGTCGCTGCGATGATTCGCGCGTCGACCTCGATTTCACCTGATTCACCGACGGGCCGAATGGATTTGGTTTCGATCGCGCGCAACAGCTTGGCCTGGCTCTCCAGAGGAAGCTCCGCCAGCTCGTCGATGAACAGTGTGCCCCCCTCTGCTTCCCGAAAGAGGCCTTGCCGGTCGCCGTGAGCGCCCGTGAAAGATCCGCGCTTGTGTCCAAACAGCTCGCTCTCGAAGAGCTCCCTCGGCACGCAGGCGGCGTTCATCGCGACGAAGGGCCCTGTGCTGCGCTTGCTTTGAGCGTGAATCTGCCGCGCCACGACCTCTTTGCCGGTGCCCGTCTCGCCAAATATCAAAACGGTTTCGCCGGTGGGGGCCACGGTGCGGACGAACTCGCGGACTTCATCCATCGCTGCGCTCGTCCCAATTAGCGGAATCACGTCGGAAGGGATGCCCGCTTCAGCCCGTCCTTTCTCCGCCAACGCTTGTTGGAGCAGCGGCTTCAGCATGTCTGCATCGATGGGTTTCTCGAGGAAGGAGAACGCACCGAGCTGCATCGCTTCGACTGCAGCCCTGACGGTGCCGTGCCCAGTCAGCACGATGACGTTCGTAGGAATCGAGCCACAGCGGCGGAGCACCTCCAAACCATCGATGCCCTTCATCTTCAAATCGAGCAGTGCCACGTCGGGAGGATCGCTGTTGCACAGCACTTCGACCGCTTCCTCGCCGCTGCCAGCCTCGGAAACTCCATAGCCGGCGCGCCTCAAGGCCTTCGCCATCGCGAAACGAAAAGCGGCGTCGTCATCGATGATTAGAACGCTGCCCCGCATCATGGAAGCGCACGCTGGTGCACCTCAGGCGTTTTGGCAAGCCCAGCAGGAAGCTTGATTCGAGCACGTGCGCCACGGAGCTCACGATTTTCGATGATCAGATCTCCACCCATGCTCTGAACCAGCATATAAGACGCGTACAGACCGAGGCCAGTCCCCTCGCCAGGAGGCTTGGTAGTCGCGAACGGTTCGAAGAGCCGGCCCTCGATACCCGGGTCCAGACCTCCGCCTTCGTCGTCGATTAGGATGTGCACCAAAGAGCCGCTGCGTTGTGTGGATATCCAGACCAGTCTGCCTCCAGCTTCCCGATTGGCGTCGACGGCGTTTTGAAAGAGGTTGACCAATACTTGCAATAGGCGGTCGCGATCCGCCGCCACTACGGCCTCGGCGACCGACTGGCCGACCTCCAGCTTCGGGCCTCCGTCGCGCGAGCCCGCGAAGACCAGTGCTTGCGCTCGCTCTACGATCGGCAAGAGCCGAGCTGCAGAATCCATACGCAGCCGCGGGAGCGTCCCGCCTGTCAACAAGGAGTGCGTGATTTGTCCCAAGCGGCCCGTTTCATCACGAATGAGCGCCGCGGACTCGGCGAGGTCGGAGCGAAAGGCACTCTCGACATCGAGCTGCTTGATGGCCTCGCGCATGTCCGCCGCCAACGTACGAATGGTGGCGAGCGGAGTATTGAGCTCGTGCGCAACACCTTGCACCACGCGCCCCAGGCTGGCCAGCCGCTCCGCGTGTAGCAAACGTCGCTCAGCGAGCAGGATTTCGGTGCGGTCGACGTAGAGATTCATGATGCGAGGCTGATCGTTTTCACGGGAAGCGAGGGGAAACGACAGCATCTCGAAGCAGCGGTCTCCGACCGCAAAACGGCAGCGTCCTTCACCGCCTTCCTCGAGAGCCCGCCAGACGGGACAAAGCCCTGCGGGTGTCGTCTCGCACCCGCGACTGGCCACGGGGCATTCCCATGCGCCTTCGCCCGTTGGCTCGGGCGCAAGCTCGTCCGCCAACCGGTTCCGCCATTCGATGTGTCCGTCGGCCGATACCACCTCGAGGCCTGCGTGCAGCTCGTCGAGCGTGTTGGAGATGACCTGATATTCGAGCTCGGCCTGATCGCGGGACCTGGCTAAAGCACGCTCTCTGTCGCGCAGCTCACGGACGGCATGAAGCACCACGTAGGCTACCGCCCCGGCCGTGGTCATGAACGCGGCGACGTTGGCGATGGTGTCCCAGGGAGGCTTGGGATTCCACGTGCCGATCTTCAAAGCCGGATACCATTCGGTGAATGCCAAGAAGCCTGCCCCCGCGAACGCGGCGGCTGTTGCGATGAGCGTGGCGCCTGGGCCACCGAGGATCCCGATGAGCGCGAGATGAAAGACATAGAACGCGATGAAGGGAGATGAGATTCCTCCAGCGGCCCACAACACGATGGTGAGCAGGACCAGGTCGACCAGAGCCTGAGATACGGCCGCCCTTTGGCCTGCGCCAGGCCCAGGGACGCGCCGCAACAGCAGGTAGTTGTACGCGCTCCCGGCGACGACCACCGCCAGGAACACGGGCCACGCCACACCCGGGAAGTAGCCCGCGGCCGCAAAGCCCGTCGCCACGAGGACGCCAGCCATGGCCACCCACCGGAGCGAGATCAGCCACCGAATGCGATCGGCGGTGAAATCGTCACGCTCGAAGGAATCGGCAAATACGCTGGAGCGGGTGGGATCCGGAGCCATCATGCAGTCCCAGCATTTGGGGTCGATCGCGTCTGTTGACCAGGTTACAACGAACCGACTGAGCGATGGCAGGAGAATCGAGCGAAAGAAGGGTCGTCATTGCCATCCTTCTCACTTCCACCTTGTTGACGATGCTCGGCATTGCAGGGCTTTTGCGGGGCGCATACGACTTGTCACTGGCTCCCTTGCCCGAAGACGTGCGCGACCTCTACGAGCCCGACGCCAAGGTGTCCGAGGCAGAAGTCCAACTGCTGGAAGCCCAGGTGAGCAACCCGTATCGCCGGCCCATGGCTGCGGCGAATGTCGTGGTGTCAGCGCTGGTCTTGGTCGGGAGCTTCCTGCTGAGCTGGCGGCGCAAGCTGGCGCAGTGGTGGATCAAGCAAGCCGTGGCCGCAAAGATGCTGTGGATTGCGGCGTACACGACATCTCTCGTGCACCACATCAAAACGACCTTCACCCTGCCGGCGGAACCATCCGACGCCGGACTAACCGAAATCATCGCCGGGGTAGTCTTGCTCAGCTTTCTGAGTGGGGTTCTGCATCTGGTGGCCCTCTATCGAGCGACCCGTCCTGACGTCGGTCAGTTCATCGAATCGACCGCGAAGTCCGGGAGACGCTGACGCCCAGCTCAAAACTGTATGCGCCGCATCACGGCACGAGGCAGCGCACGAATCACCGCCATGATGAGCTGCCAGATGGCGGGCGCATAGACGACGGGCGCGCCGCGGTCGATCGCCCGCAAAACGCGTTCCGCCACCTCGTCGGGCTCACCTGCGAACGGAGGGGGCTCGAGCCCGGCGGTCATGCTCGTTTTCACGAATCCCGGCTTGACGGTCACTACGCGTAGCCCGTCCGCCCGGTGCTTGTGATCGAGCCCCTCGAGATAGCGGCTCAGACCCGCCTTGGCCGCTCCATAGATGATGACCGGCTTGCGGCCTCGCTCGCCGGCTACGGAGCTGAAGACGCACAGCGTGCCTCCGCCTTCTTCGAGCAGTCGCTTCTTGGCAGCCTCGCAGAACAAAAGGGTGTTGGAAAAGTCGACCCGAACCAAACGCTCGACCAGCTCGGGATCGGACTCGAGCTGTTCTTGGGTTGCAAATAGCCCGGCGGTCACCACGACGGCATCGAGGCCTCCGAGGCGAGCGCGTGCCTCGTCGATCGCGGGACCAAAGGTTTCGGGTTTTTCGAGGTCGCAGAGCACGCAGGGCACCGCGCTGGCTGCACCGCGGATCCTCAGGTCTGCAGCGCTTCGTTCGAGGTCCTCGCGGCGCCTACCAAGGAGGCAAATCGCGTCTCCGCGCTCCGCCATCAGACGAGCGAGCGCTCGCCCCATGCCTTTGGTAGCTCCGAGAAACGCAACTCTCATTTCAATCTCCCAGCAAGCGCACGGATTGGGCGCTTCGAAAACGGCGTTGCGGATCCCAGCGGTCCCGGATGGCCCCGAACTCTTCGAGGCGAGCGCCTTCCATCGCTTCGAAGTGCTCCCGCCGAGTGAAAGAATCCTTGGCCAGGTAGATGCGGCCGCCTTCGAGCAATACCTGCTCGTTGAGCGCGTCCACGAGCGCTTGCGTATCGTCTCGGACGGCGATGTCGAGCGCCAACGTAATCCCCGGTCGGGGAAAGGACAGCACTCCCCTACTCTCGCGCCCAAAATCCTTGATCACGCAAAGGAACGACGCTCCTCCACGTTCCGTGAGCACTTCGAGCACCCGGCGTGCGGAGCCGCGCCCCGCCTCACGCGGAAGCACGCACTGATACTGTGTGAAACCTCGGCGACCGTACATCCGATTCCAAGACCGAATCGCATCGAGCGGATAGTAGAAGGACTCGTGGCTGACGATCCCACTGGAACGCAGACGCCACTGCTTTCGATAGTAGAGCTCATTGAAGATCCGGATGGTGAGTCCATTGAGGAGCCATTCCGGCCAGTCGAACCGAAGGCGTGGTTGAAAGCGCCTCTTCGGCACCCCGGAGGGAGCCTCGTCCGCCTGGGCCCAGCGGCCGGTCATGAGGATCCCACGCCCCATGTGCTTGCCGCGTGCCAATCCATCGATCCAGCCCATGGTGTAGGGCCACTCAGGCGCTGCCTCTTCGAGAGCTTCCTGGAACTCGTCGATGTCGTGAATGCGGCGGGTCTCCTGCCAGATCCACTGAGAGGGGATCCGATGCAGGCCAAACTCGACTTCCAAGATGTGCCCGGTGAGGCCCATGCCCCCGATGGTCCCCTGAAAGAGATCGGGATGCCGCTCCGGAGAGCATTGCAGCACGCGACCGTCTGCGACGCGCATCTTGAGCGCCGTGACGTGATGGCCGAAGTTGCCGTCCCTGTGCTGATTCTTCCCATGCACGTCGGCGGCCACCATCCCGCCGAGCGTCACGAACTTGGTACCAGGTGAAACGGGCGTGAAGTACCCGCGAGGCATGAGCAGCCGATTGAGCTCGCTCAACGAAAAACCCGATTCGGCTCGAAAGAGGCCGGTTTGCTCGTCGAAGCTCAGAATTCGGTCGGCAAACGTGGTGTTCACCACGTCCGGCCGATCGGCCGCAGGGAGGGATGCATCGCCATAAGATCGCCCGAGGCCACGGAATAAACTGGCTTCGAGACTGAGCCGCTCCAGATCTTCCCCTAGATGCTCGCGTCCCTCGGCGGAATGTCGACCCCAGCCCGAGAGCGTTGAAAGCGGTGGCTCACCCATGGCTCGAGGAGTGTAGCGCGGATGGGTCTTTGGGCCCTAACGGTCCCGCTTGGGAAGCAGCTCGGCGCGAAGCTCGGCCGCCCGGTCGGTTCGCTCCCAGGTGAATGTCTTCTCGGCGCGGCCGAAATGCCCGTATGCCGCGGTCGATGCGTAGATCGGCCGCAACAGATCGAGGGTCTCGATGATCGCTGCCGGCCTGAAATCGAACAGGTGGGACACGACTTTGCTGATCTGCTCGTCGGGCACGGCACCCGTGCCGAAGGTCGTCACGTATACACCCATCGGCTTTGCCACTCCGATGGCGTAGGCCACCTGTACCTCGCAACGCGAGGCGACCTTCGATGCGACGATGTTCTTCGCGACATATCTCGCAAAGTACGCCGCGCTCCGGTCGACCTTCGAGGGATCCTTGCCGCTAAACGCGCCACCGCCATGCCGGCCCATGCCGCCGTACGTGTCGACGATGATCTTGCGGCCGGTTAGACCCGCGTCACCAAACGGCCCGCCCACGACGAAGCGCCCGGTCGGGTTGATGTGAATCTTGGTCTTGCCATCGAGCATTTCCGCCGGGAGGGTCGGCTTGATCACCTCCTCGATGATCGCATCGCGCAGGATTCGCTGCTTCAGGGTCTCGTCGTGCTGCGTCGAGACCACGATCGCGTCGAAGCGACGGGGCTTGTCGTCTTCGTACTCGACGGTCACTTGGGTCTTACCGTCCGGACGAAGCCCATCGACGATGCCCTTTTTACGAACGTGGGCCAGCCGGCGCGCGAGCTTGTGGGACAGGTCGATCGGCATGGGCATGAGTTGTTTCGTCTCGTTGACGGCAAAGCCGAACATCAGCCCCTGGTCCCCTGCCCCCTGTTCTTTCGTCGCACTCGAGTCGACGCCGCGCGCAATGTCGGGAGACTGCTGCTCGACGGCTGCCAAGATGCCGCAAGTCTCCGCATCAAACCCCATCGACGAATCCGTGTAGCCGATGTCCGCGATCGCCTTGCGGGCGATTTTGGGAATCTCGACCGTGGCCTTCGACGTGACCTCGCCGCCGCAAACGACGAAGCCGGTCTTCACCATGGTCTCGATTGCGACCCTCGACCGCGGATCCTGCTCCAAATATGCATCGAGCAGAGAATCGCTGATCTTGTCGCAGATTTTGTCGGGATGACCTTCGGTCACCGACTCGGAAGTGAACAGATATTGGCTCATGTCGGCGATGCCTCTTATCCGTGACCGTCCTGTGAGTCAAACAGGGTGAGGGAGCGGTCGCCCGCGGTCACGCCCGGCGCGAAAAACGCGCCATTTCCCTCTCTCAGAAGCTCACGGGAAGCGCGTCTTCCTTTGTATAGGTAGCGAAGACTTCGAGCTGGTAGGGGTCGCACTCGTTCCGGAACTCCTTGGACCCGACACCCACGAGGACCGTGCCCGTCTGCGAGCTCGAGTCGTCGCACCGGCGTTGGATCCCGATGGCGTTTCCATTGGCGATACAGAATTCGACATCCTGGATGGAGGAGGTCGAGCCGGAGCAATCGGTGATGCCCTCGCGACCGTTGGGACATAGATACGTCATGTACATCACGTGGCTGCTCGCGCCACCGGAGACTTGCGCGATCACCGGCGTAGACGCGTCCAGCACCCGCAACGCGTAGTAGTCGACGTCGCTGTTGCTGTGGAGCGTAGCCGGAATTTTGAGGGTCCAGGCTTCCTGCATGCATTGAAGCCCCGCGCCCTCACCACAAACGAGGGCGAATGTATCAAATGAATCGTTGGGCTCGAACTGGTCTTCGCAAACGCACTGGCCGCTCTCGCAGTGGTATCCCGAACCAAAGCCATTGTCCGCGCAGGTTCCACAGAGCGTCAGCTTGTCGCAGATCGTCGGATTGCCGCACTCGATCCCTTCAGCCTCGCAGGTGCAGTCGCCAACGCATTCATAGCGCAGCTCATCCGATAGGACACAATCCTCTCCATTGGAACAGGGTGGGCAATGGGAGACGCCGCCGCAGCCGTCGGGGAGGCCCCCCGGGGGAGAGCACTCGTTCTTGGTGCAAGGGTAGATGGGCTCTCCGCCGAGACAGCCCGGATCGCAATTGGCGCCGGGTGGACAGACGCAGTGGTTGTCGACGCACACGTAATCGCCAAAGCAATCGCCGCAGTCGATAGGCGCCGTCTGTCCGTCGCAGCGGGTCGGAACGGAGCCGCATTCCGCGCCCCCACCGCTCGCACAGGTGTTTTCCGCGCACCCGCAAATGAAATTCTGTCCGTTGGCTCCACACACGGTTCCCTCCGGACAACTGCCGCACTCGATCGATCCATCGCACCCGTCGGGCAGCGAGCCACACTCGATCGAAATCCCGACATCGGCAAACTCCGAGATGACCTTTTCGCAGGTCTTGGGCTCACAAGGAGGCTCCTTGCTATCGTAGCAGCGGCTGTCGCTGCTCCAGCAGAAGTAGCCGCCGGGGCAGTCGGAAGGCTGCCCGCATGCGAACAGACCGTTGGGAACGCTGACGTCACAACCAACCAGCGTCATCACCGCCAAGACCAGCACGAAACGCAGTCGCATCAGAACTTCCCCCTCACTGAAATTCCCCCAAGTCCGATGCTAACCTCGGGAATGGCCTCTTCGTGACCTCCGGTGAGTTGCCAAATGATGCCACCGATGACGGCGGCGCCTCCTACACCCAAGAGCGCACCGCCCGCCTTCGTGAGGCGGGGTGCGCGATCCGCGAAGGTCTCGACGCTCGAGTAGCTCGAACCGGGCGGCGCGCTTTCGACCTTGTTCTGATCCCGCTGACCGAGACCAACCAAGACGGCTCCGGTCACCAGGGCCGCTCCACCGCCCCCGATCGTGATCCAAGGACCCGGCCCCGGCCCCACATGCTGGGTCAGGGGCCGCTCTGCTTTGATCCGTGCCGCCGCCTCCACGGCCGCCTTTCGGGCTTCGATTTCCGCCTCGATCTCAGCGCGCTTGCGGGCCTCGATCGCCTCGCGTAGGACCTCGATTCGGCTTTCCACGTGTTCCCGATCGGCCGACTCGGGTCGCGCCTCCAAGTAACCTTCATAGGCTCGCAGGGCATCCTCATCGCGGCGCATTCGATCCGATACGGTGGCGATATTGTAGAGGAGGTCCGGGCTGCCGGTGAGATCGTATGCTTGCCGAAAGCTAGCCAGCGCGGTTTCGAAGTCACCTTTTTGGTAAGCGCGAGTCCCGGCCGCGAACGCCTTCTTCGCCTCGGTGATACGTGCCTCCCGCCCTTGAGAGCTCTGTGCGTCGGTGCGCGATGCGCCGACCAAAGTTGCAAATGAAACGGCCACGACGAGAAGCAAACGCATCTCTCCCCCCAGAAGTAAGCAGGCGCACAGAGCGCGCTTTCAAAGGGTAGCAGCTCAAAAAGGCGAATGCTCAAACGCGAACGACGTGCGCAGGGGCTCCCCGCGAGATGCGTGTATCGCCTTCCCACTCTTCACCGGAATGGGGGTAGTCTAGGTTGTAATGTAGCCCACGGCTTTCCTTCCGTGCGCTAGCGCAACGGATGATCAGCTCGGCGACGTCCGCAATGTTGCGAAGCTCCAACATGTCGCGATTGACCAGATGGGCCCAGTAGTACTCCTTGATCTCGTCCTGGAGCATGTCGATGCGCCGGGCGGCGCGCCGTAGACGACGGTCGCTCCGAACGATGCCCACGAAGTTCCACATGAACCGGCGTATCTCATCCCAGTTCTGTGAAACCACCACCGCCTCGTCGCTGGGAACGGCCTCGCCGACGTCCCAGTCTGGCACTTTGACGGGCGCAGCGTCGGTGCTGCTTTGGACGGCCCCTATCGCCGCAAGTGCCGAGCGATGGCCGTATACGAGCCCCTCGAGTAGCGAGTTGGAGGCGAGACGATTGGCACCATGAAGGCCCGTGCAGGTCACCTCGCCCACCGCCCAAAGCCCATCGAGAGTCGTGCGCCCGCTCATATCGACGACGATGCCACCGCACATGTAGTGGGCGGCCGGCACGACGGGAATCGGCTCTTTGGTCATGTCGATGCCGAACTCGAGACAGCGGGCATGGATGTTGGGAAACCGCTCCAAAATGAACGACGCAGGCTTGTGCGTCATATCCAGGTACACGTGATCATCGCCCAGCCGTTTCATCTCGTAGTCGATAGCTCGCGCGACGACATCTCGTGGGGCAAGGTCCTTCATCTCGTGATGCCACGGCATGAAGGCCTCGCCGCTACGCAACCTGAGGATGCCCCCTTCCCCGCGTAGCGCTTCGCTGATCAAGAAACTCTTGGCCTCCGGATGAAACAAGCACGTGGGATGGAACTGAAAGAACTCCATGTTGGCGAGCTCGGCACCGGCGCGATACGCCATTCCGATGCCGTCTCCGGTCGCTACGTCGGGGTTCGAGGTATAGAGGTAGACCTTTCCCGCTCCACCCGTCGCGAGAACCGTCGCTTTGGCGAGGAACGTCTTGACCGCTCCGGTTCGTTCATCGAGCACGTACGCGCCCACCACTCTGGGCGGTCCTCCAAACTTGGATGCCTCCACGAGGTCGATGGCCATGTGGTCTTCGATGATCTGGATGTTTGGCGAAGCAGCCGCTGCTTCCACGAGCACCCGCTGAATTTCTTCGCCGGTGATGTCGCCCGCATGAACGACGCGGCGGGCGCTGTGACCGCCTTCCCTGGTCAAATCGAGCGTTGGGCCTTCCCCGGTGAGGCTGAATCGCGCGCCGAGCTCCATCAGCTCCCGGATTCGAGCCGGTCCATCTCGAACGACCATTTCAACGACCTCGAGATGAGAGAGGCCGCCTCCGGTGTTGAGGGTGTCTCGCGCGTGCGCTTCGAATGAATCGGAAGGGTCGAGCACAGCAGCGATCCCACCCTGGGCCCAATTGGTTGCTGAGTCCGTGCGGCTTCGTTTGGTCACCATGGTGACCGAGCCATGTCGAGCCGCCTCGAGAGCGAAGCTCAACCCGGCCACGCCGCTTCCCAACACCAGGTAATCGCTCTGTGCGCGCATGAAGCGCGGAGTCTACCAGGCGATATGGTGAGCCTGTATCGGATTTCGACGGCTAGAGCACGAGCTCTTCGGGCCCTCGAGGCCCAGTGGGCGGCACGAAATACTGGAAATAGCTGACCTCGTACCCGCCGAGCCTGTCGACTACGTGGTCTCCGAGCAGGTAGCCCCCCACGGAAAGTCGAGCCTCTCCGTCCGGCAGAAAGGTCAGCACGTCGAACGCCCGAGGTTGAAATAGCTCCACCAGCGCGGCCACCAACTCGCTCAGCTTCCCCCGAAAGTCGTGGTTGGTTTCGAAGCTCACATAGCTCCCGATGTCCTCTGGGGTCACGTGAACGGTGTAGTATTCGGAATCCTTGAGTGCGTTGAGGGAATATCCGACTGGTTTGAAGACATGTTCCGAAGTGATGAAACCCGGAAGAATGGCTTCGATGCCTAGTGAGGCCGCCATGTTGGTTTGCCTCCCCTCGGGACCGGCGACGAAACGCTCGGCCACCTCCGGATCGATCGCGTGCATGAGCACCTCGAGCGTGGGATCGGAGGTTTCGGGTCGAAATGGACGGGTGGTGTGGAAGATCTGAATGTAGTGCCCGTGCTCATCGCCGAATCGGATGGCTCGCCCCGGAAGCAAGGACTGCAGGCGGCGGGCATCGTCGTAGAACGTAGTCGGCTGGTGCTCGGGGTAATGCTCGTTCTTGCGCTCGTAGACCATGAACGCCACCGAGGCCGGGGGAATCGATCGCAGAATCTCCTCGACCGCATCCACCAGGGTGGTCTGCCCGCAGGTGATGATGACGAACCAATCGTCGAAAACGAAGAGGCTCGACTCGCTCAACAGGTAACCATCGCACTGCTCGCTGCGGAGCACCGAAAGGACCTTGGTCCCTGCAGCTCCGACCACGCGTCGCCACACGCGGTCGCCCAGCGAACGAAGGGAGGGCGAATCGGAGGTCACGACCAGCTCCAGCTTCTTTTCGGGTCCTTCGAAAAAGCGCGGCATCGTCTGGGAGACGCCCATGATGCCCCCCTCTACCGTGATTGCAAGCGTGGGGGGCGCATTTTGGCGTGAGTAGGCACCCAGCGATACAATACCCTGTGATGCTGCGGCAGGTGGTGGCAGGAATCGGCGCGATGACCCTAATCGTGAGCACGGCTTCGTCCGTGCGGGCCGATATTTATCGCTGTAAGCGGCCGGACGGTGTGCACCACTACACGAACATTCGCGAGCCTGGACGCCGCTGCGAGCTCGTGGTCCGGGGAAGCCACCGGAGCAGGAGCAGTGCCCACAAGAAAAGCTCCAAGCCACGAGCGTCGAGCAACCGAGCCGCCAAAGATCACGCCCGGTACAGCCGCTACGACGCGTTGATCGTCGAGGCCGCCCAGCTCTATCAGCTTCCAGAATCCTTCCTACGCGCAATCATGCGGGTCGAAAGCGATTTCAACTCCACCGTGGTCAGCCGAGCCGGCGCAATGGGATTGATGCAGCTGATGCCGATGACGGCACAATCGATGGGTGTATCGGACCCATTCGATGCCCGACAGAACATATTGGGAGGCGCTCGCTACCTTCGCATTTTGGCGAATCGTTTCAGCGGCGACCTAGTGCTCACGGTCGCCGCATACAACGCCGGAGAGAACGCAGTGGAGAAGTACAACGGCATTCCCCCGTACGAAGAAACGCAGCGCTACGTGCGCAGGGTACTGAAGCACTACTACGCTTATCGTACCGAGAGCGCGCCCTGACAGATGACTTGGACGGTCGTCGCCGCAGCGATCATCGGATTGCTCTCATCTGTCGTCCGAAGTCTGATTTGGGGTGTTCCGTTTGGTTTTCTGTCGGTGGCGACCGTGATTCGTTCCTTCGTCGGCTCCGCCTTGACGGTGTTGGTCATCGGCACCGTCACGTTCTTCGTCCTCCGAGCGACCCCCGTACCTCCGGAGCAGGTGGGCCTCGGAGCCGGATTGCTCGGAGGTTCCCTCGGCTTGGTGCTTCTATGGGGCTCCGCCCGAAGGATGCGGGATGTGCGCGGTCTCTCCATCCTCTGCCAGCGATTGCAAGAACGAGATGTGGCGACGACGGCTCTCGGTGCGCTCAATCGTCTTCTCGATCGTGTACGGCGCGAGAATCCGCAACGATACGTAGCCTTGGTCTTGATGTGCACCGGCTTTTTGACACAGGCCGGACTTTGGGAAGAGGCGCGATCGCGGCTGCGCGACTTGGAGGACCAAATGCTCACCAGACCACAATCGGTCCTGCGAAACCAGGCGCTTGCCACGTGTGAGCTCCATTTCGACGAGATCGACGAGGCGGCGCTGGCGATCGGCCGGATTGACCGGCCTGCCGACGCGTCGATCGAGGTCTGGCTGGTGGCCATGGAAGGGCTGCTGCTGGCGCTGCGGGGCGAGCCGGAACGCGCTCTGGCGCATCTTGGGACGCAAGAGACCCACGACAATCCCTCGTTGCAGGCCTCGCACCGTCTGGTCCGGGCACACATTTTGGCTAGCCGCAACGATGAGGAGGCCGCCATCGCAGAGCTGGAAATACTTCAGCAGGAGGCGGGACGGGCAGGTCTAGAGCGTGTCATACGGCCGCGCGGCCCCGCCAGCCCGTTGGCCGAAAGATTGCTGCAAGCCCGGGATCAATCGGGCTGAAAGACGACTTCCTGGGTCGTATCCGTATCGTAGAATTGCCCGTAGCGGTCGAACGTCACCGCACCGAACGTATTGACCAGGACCGCGAATGCCGCGCATCCCAAGAATAGGGAGCCAAACCGGCGCTGACTCAGCGTCACGAGCACGAGCACGAGTGGAAGGTAGTCGAGAGAAAAGCGGTAGCCGAACTGCACCCAGCCCGTATTTTGATACAGCAGAGTGCAAAGGGCCGTGGGCAAGACGCCCGCCCATAGCGCGACGATCGTCCAATCGACCTTCTTCGGCCAAAGGCTCCACACAAGATTGGGGGTGGTGAACCAAAGCGCCAGACCGTGTCGGGTGATGCGAACGAAGGGGCTCGTGTCGACCAGCCAAGGCAAGGACAGGAAGAAGACGGCCAAGTTCCGCGATAGGTAGTGTGTGCTGAATAGCCCCCACGTTTCGATGCGAGAGCGCCAGCGCACTTGAAGAAACCGGTGTCCGAGCTCGAATGGATCGCCGAAGCGAGCCTGGTTGTGCCACATGAGAGTGAACCCCACGATGCCGAGCGGCAGAGCAAACCAAGCAAGAGTGCAAAGCCGTCGCCGGCAGAAGCCAGGATGCCCGCGTTCGGCACCACTCGACGTCGTCATCGCTTCGATCACGAAGAAGGGAGCGAGCAAGATCGTCGCCGGGCGGCAAGACACCGCAAGCCCCAGGGCCACCCCGGCGAGCAAAGGGCGGCGGGCGCCAAACGACCACAAGACGAACAGACAGACGAATGCAACGGCGCAAACGTGCGCCGCGAACCAGACCGTCCCCTGCACCGCGACGAAATAGTAGACGGAGCCGACGGCGAAGATCGCCGTCACGAGCAAGTCGTCCCGCTCGCTTCGATGACTCCGCCCCGACTCCCGCAAAAAGCGGAGGACGACGAACATCAGAGCCGGACCGAGACCGGCGAACAGCACCCAAAAGAGCGCATCGAGCGTGCCCAACCCGAACACGGCCACCAGAGGCAGCAGGAGCGCCGCGGGCAACGGAGGAAACGAGACGTACCAGCGGTACCGCTCCGGCCTCGCATCCGGAAACGAATAGCGCCCCGGTGGGCAGGGCCCTTGCTTCAGCGTGTCGAAGCAAGCCCAATCGTTGGTTCCCGGCGGGCTGGGCCCGAGGTCGAGACGGCCGTGAAGCCATGCGTCGGCCAGCCGCACGTAATGGTTGTTGGGAGACGGGCGCGTCAAACGACCCGCCGCCGTCGCTGCGTAGACGCCGGCGCAAAGCAAGAAGATGGCGAGCGGAAGAGCCCAGCCCCGTTTCCCAACCGACACCCGGTGAGGATACCCGGGACGCCGGCTCCAACCGAAGTTTGTCCACCTTGACGGATCCAGAGCACCGCTTTACACGTTACCGGTTGTTCTGACAGGAGGTCTTGATGGGGTCGCCCACCCTCGATGCCGTCACCGAAGCGCTTCGCAACGTCGAAGACCCGATCTTTCAAAAGTCGCTAGGCAATCTGGGGACCCTGCTCGACGTGCGTCTCGAGGCGGACCACGTCTGGGTGAAAGTCGGGGTCAGCTCTCCTTCTGAAGAGGTGCGACGCATCCTGCGCGAGCGCATCGATGCAGCTCTCACTCCCATCGGGGTGGAGTTCGTCGAGCTCGAGCTCGCCGTCAACGTGCCGACTCGCGAGGCCACGAGCACCGATCCGATTCCGGACGTTCGAAACGTCATCCTCGTCATGAGTGGTAAGGGTGGTGTCGGCAAGAGCACCGTCGCAACGAACCTCGCGCTCGCGCTTCGGCGTCTCGGTACGCGCGTTGGGCTGCTCGATGCCGACATGTACGGCCCCTCGCTTCCGACGATGCTGGGCATCGAAGGGCAGCCCACTTCCAAAGATGGCAAACGCATCCAGCCGTTGCAGCGTTTCGGCGTCAAGCTGATGAGCATCGGTTTCCTGCTCGAGGATCCCAAGCAAGCAGTGGTATGGCGTGGACCCATGCTCCATGGTGCGCTTCAACAATTCGTCACCGACGTCGATTGGGGCGGTCTCGACTATCTGATCATCGACTCGCCTCCAGGCACGGGTGACGTGGCCCTCACGCTTGCGCAGAAGCTGCGATTGACGGGTGCTGTCATCGTGACGACCCCCCAGGAGGTAGCGCTGCAGGACGTCTACAAGTCCGTCTCGATGTGCCGCAAGCTGAACGTGCCGATTCTCGGGGTGGTCGAAAACATGAGCTATTTCATCGACAGTGCGGGCGTGAAGCACGAGCTCTTTGGAAGCGGAGGTGGGGAGAAGATCGCCGCATTCGCCGAGGCGCCTCTGTTTGGGCAGGTTCCCATCGACACACAGGTCCGGGAGTGGGGCGACCAGGGTACGCCCGTGGTCCAAGCCGCGCCTGGCTCCGCGGCGGGCCAGGCCTTCTCCGCCATCGCCGATGCCCTGGCCGAGCGAGTTGCCAAAGAGCACTTCGATCGGGGGGGTGGAGATGCGGCGCCCAGCGGCGAAGGCCCCAAGAGGCTCCGCATCCTCCGCTGAGCTATAAGCGTCCTGGTGGACCTATTCGAGCGACAAGCTGAGGCCGGCTCACCGCTCGCCGATCGGATGAGACCGAGGCGTCTCGAGGACGTGGTGGGGCAAGCGCACCTGCTCGGCGACGGGCACATCCTGGCCCGGGCCATCCGCGCCGATCGAATCCCTTCGATGATCCTGTGGGGGCCTCCAGGCACTGGAAAAACGACGCTCGCGCACGTAATTGCCAACGAAACCGACTCGGTCTTCGTCCCTTTCAGCGCCGTGCTCGGTGGCGTTCCCGAGCTTCGTAAGATCATCGCCACCGCCAAGGAACAAAAGAGCTATTACGGCAAGAAGACGATCCTCTTCGTCGACGAAATCCACCGGTTCAACAAAGCCCAGCAGGACGCCTTGCTGCCGCACGTCGAAAACGGCACGGTGACTTTGATTGGAGCCACGACGGAGAACCCTTCCTTTGCAGTGAACTCGGCACTCCTGTCGCGAACCCGTGTCTTCGACCTCAAGCCTTTGGAAGTCCACGACCTTCGCGAGCTGCTCGATCGGGCGCTTGCGGACGAGAAGCACGGGATCGGCCACGTCCCGCACACGGTCGACCATGATGCCATCGCCGCCATTGCCGAGAACGCTCGCGGCGATGCCCGCCGAGCGCTTTCCGCGTTGGAGCTCGCGAGCGATTTCGCGCAGTCCGCAGGCGTAGAGCAGGTCACCGTGCCCATCGTGCAAGAGGCCCTGGCCACGCAGACCCTTCTCTACGACAAATCGGGGGAGGAGCACTACAACGTCGTCAGTGCGTTCATCAAGTCGATGCGGGGAAGCGATCCGGATGCCTCCATCTACTGGTTGATGCGAATGCTCGAAGCGGGAGAGGATCCGTCATTCGTGCTTCGGCGAATGTTGATCTTCGCGAGCGAGGACATCGGCAATGCCGATCCAAGGGCCCTCGACGTCGCGGTGAGCGCCGACGCTGCGTTCCGCCGATTGGGAATGCCCGAAGGCATGTTTCCCATCGCCCAGTGCTGTCTCTATCTAGCCACGGCCCCGAAGAGCAATGCGAGTTACCGCGCCTGGCGCGCGGCGCAGGTGGACGTACAGGAGCAGGGAGCGCTCACGGTGCCCCTCAAGCTCCGCAATGCTCCGACCACGGCGATGAAATCCTGGGGATACGGGGAAGGATATCGATACCCGCACGACGAGAGCGGCTTCAGCCCGGGCGAGACCTACCTTCCTGAAGCGCTCCTCGACCGCCAGTACTACCGGCCGACCGCCCGCGGCTACGAAGCCGAGATTCGACGACGTCTGAGCGAATGGAAGGCTGCTTCTACGGCGAAGGAGGGCGGCGGCTCGGACGAACCCCCCGAAGGCGAATCCTGAAGATCGCGGCGCCGGGCTTGCCGTCCGCCTCGATCGATCCGCCCACGCCGTCGAGCACGACGGCCGCCGCAAAGAGACCGATGAATCGGCCATAGCGGCCGTCCGTCCTACCCTTGAGCAGCCGTTGGCCCTCGAGCGAGAAGGCCTTTGCGCGAAGCTCCGGAGCGATCGCCTCGCCGGCGTCCTGGACCTCGATGATGACCCAGTCCCCCCGCTGATGAATCCGAATCTTCGCATGCGGATCGGCCACGTTGGCGCGCGTGTTGTGCAGAAGCAGATCGACCACCTCGACGGCCACCTGCGCACCCTGCGCATGAAGTTGGTCCCCGTGCGCAATCTCGACGGTGACTGGAACGGGCGTGTCGGCTCGCTCGAGTCGCTCGAGAAACACACCGACATCGCCATTGGCGGCTTCGAGGGGAACTTGACCTGTGAGCCAGCGGCTGATCCAGGCCAGAATGTCGAGTCCGCGGCGGAGCTCCCCAACAGCGAGCTTCACGTCCTGCAGTGCCTCCGAAGACTCGGTGTCGCTGAGCCCGACTTCCTTCAAAAAGTCCACATTGGCGGTGATCGTGGCTGCGGGATTACGAAGGTCGTGGACGACCAGGCCCAGTGCGTAACCCAGCTCCTCGGCGTTGATCACATCCGGCTTCACCACCTGAACTGTCTACCACGCCCCCCTACTCAGGGAAAGACGAGCACCCGGTCAGCCCCCCGCTCGTCGACCAGCGCTGCGATGTACGTGAGGATCGTGGCGCGCCGGTCCATGACTTCGGCGATCTGTGCATCGTCGAGGAGGGGATACACCTCGTGACTCGGGTCACGGGCGAGCTCCGCACGGATCGCCTCTTCGTCGATCGCGGCCAGATGGTGGACCATGCTTTTCGAGAAACGCTCCGTGCGAAGCAACCCGTCGAGCAATCTTCCGTACCAGCCTGAAAGCAGTGGAGTGGAGAACGCCCGATCGTTGTCCCGCAGAAATGCGCGTTCCCGGTTCCTGTCCGTCGGGAGATTGCCTCCGCTGAAGCGATCCCAGTTCCCAATCAAGAAGTCGAATACGGCCATCGTCGACAGATCGCTCGCAAGTGCAGACTTGTCCTCCGGAATGTCCCCACCTCGAACCCAACCCTGCCACTTTTCGGTGTCTTCGAGGCCCCTCGAGCGAAGACCTTTCACCCAATAGATCGCCGCAGCCGGTGCAGAATCATCCTCGTCCCAGACCACTTCGCGGCGAACGGCCCGGCGCCGATCGAGCAGTGCTTCGTAGAAACGGTGGTTGATCTCCTGCCACGTGACCCTGCGGTAAATGGCAGGAGGCACGTTGTCCAAGCCGAGCAGGCGCCCTATCCGATATGCTGCGATCTCGTGCTGGTAACCATGCTCGAGCCCCCGGCTGCGCAGCTTCACCGCGGCTGTGACCCTCGCGACGGTCCGCATGCGCAGCACCACCGACGTATGCCCTACCGGCTTGAAGCTGCGCGACGGCGCGGTGGCGATGACTTCGAGTATTTCGTCTTGAGATACGTCCGTCCCGACGAACGGAGGCAGCGACTCGGTCTCAGCCATCGCAACCGAGCCGAGCCAGGCCGTGAAAACCGCCGCCAGGAGGAAGCTAGCGAACGCCCGCGAAGAGATTCTTGGCAATGACCATCCGTTGGATCTGGGAGGTTCCTTCGTAGATCTGGAGAATCTTGGCGTCGCGCATCAGCTTTTCGACCGGATACTCCGTGATGTAGCCGTTCCCGCCGAAGACCTGCACAGCATCGGTGGCCACCTGCATGGCGCTGTCGGCGCCGAAAGCCTTGCTGTAGGAGGCCACGAGCGAGTTCCGGCTGCCTTGGTCGATCTGCCAGGCCGCCTTCCAAACCAGAAGGCGCGTGGCCTCGTACTTGATGCCCATTTCCGCGATCATGGCCTGCACCATCTGATGCTCTGCGATCGCAACGCCAAACGTCTTGCGCTCGAGCGCATAGGCAACCGACTCTTCGAGAGCCCGCCGCATGATGCCACATGCCCCCGCGCCGATGTCCGGGCGGGTGCGGTCGAAAGTCTCCATGGCAAGCTTGAACCCGCGTCCCTCCTCGGCCAGCACATTGGCGGTGGGAACGCGAACATCTTCGAAGTTGATGACCGCCGTATTGCTGGCACGCTGGCCGAGCTTGTCTTCGGTCTTTCCGACGCTCACGCCCGGCGCATCACGGTCGATGACGAACGCCATCATCCCCCTGTGGCGAAGGGTGGGATCGACGGTCGCGAACACTACATACCAGCGGGCCCAGGCGCCATTGGTGATGTAGATCTTTTCCCCGTTGATGATCCAGTCGCTTCCGTCTTTGCGGCATCGGGTCTGAATGCCCGCCGCATCGCTGCCCGCCGCCGACTCCGTGATCGCGTACGAAGCGAACACGGGCTCGGATGTGAGCGAGCCGAGGTACTTCTTCTTTTGCTCCTCGTTCCCTGCGATCATGATGGGGGTCGCCGCGAGCGTATTGGCGGTCATGCTGGTCTGGATCCCAGTACAACCAAAGGCGAGCTCCTCCGTCAGAAGGACGTTGTCCACCTCGCTCATACCCGGCCCGCCGTAGGCTTCGGGAACGGTGGGAGCCACCAACCCGAGCTCCCATGCCTCTTTGTAGACATCCATCGGAAACTTGTGGGTCCTGTCCGCTTCGGCGGCGATGGGAATGATCTTTTCCCGAGTGAAGCGGCGCGTTTCCTCCACGAGCGCTTTCTGTTCGGCGGTCAACTCGAAATTCAGCATGCTGCTACCTCTTGATTAGTGGCGCCGCTCTTCCGCACGGCGCTCGAGCTCGGCTCTCACGGCCCGAGCTCCCATCCGAAATCCGAACGCAAAGCCGATCAGCAGGATGCCCGGGATGTAAATGATGTGGGCAATGGAAGGCATCAATCCTCCTTGGAGGCCCGAAGCTCCGCGCTGAGTCGCTCGAGCTCTTCGGCGGTCTGCCGCTGGAGCCCTCGCATTCGCAGCAGGTAGAGGAAAATCAGGATCCAAACCACTGCGTACGCTGCGAGCAAGAGCCCACCTCCGGGGATGTTCTCCGCTTCGGGACCGGTCACCCCGACGAACTGTGTGGCTCGCTCCTCCGCGGGAGTCTCCCCCGTTTCCGAAGAAACCTCGGACCCAGCAGCGCCGTCTTGAGCCGAGGCTGTCGGGATGACGAACCACGTACAACCCAAAAGGAGCGCGGCTAACAGAGCTTGCATGTTCATTCCCCTCATCGGTGCATCAACTCGAAACGAAGCTCCGCAGCTTGCTCCCGCTGCCTTTCCGCAGACGCGCGGGCCCAAATCAAGAGCACCGCCAATCCGGTGAACGCAATGAAGCTCAGCCCGAGAGCCCAGTACATCTCGGACTGGAGCCCTCCCCCCTTCCCGGTGATGACGGTCGGGTGCACGCCACGCCAGCGCTGCACGCTATAGTGGATCAAGGGAAGATCGATCAGTCCAAACAGAGCCAGGCCGGCTGCGAAGCGCTTTTCGACCTCACCCGCGTTGCCCATGGAACGTAGCGCCAGATAGGCTGCAAAGATCATGCCGGCCAGGAGTGTGGTGGTGAGCCGCGGATCCCAAGTCCACCAGACCCCCCAGGCCTTTCGCGCCCAAAGCGGTCCCGTCAGCAAGACGATCACGCAAAACAAGGTCCCAACCTCGGCGCCTGCGACCCCGAGCGCGTCCCATCGGGAATCGCGCTTGAGCAAGTACATGGCACTTCCAACGGCCGAAACCGCAAATCCGACATACATCGCGTAAGCGCTCGGCACGTGGAAGTAGAAGATCTTCTGGACGATGCCCATCTGTTTTTCGACGGGGGCCACGACGAAGATCGTGTATAGGGTGGCGCCAAAGACCGCCAGGGTCGCAAACAACACTAGCGACCACACGGTCTTGCTAACGGACTTGCTCACACCGCTCATGATCGCGCTCAGGGGGGACGCTAGCATGCGGTCGGGGGGGCGTCAGCCTCAGCAACCCAGAAATTCCGCGGTCAAACCACGGCGGTTTGCCGCGTGCGCGGCCCGCCGCTAAAGACGCGGCTGATGGATTTGCTCGACCGACGGTTCCTTTTCGTTGTCGGCAAGGGCGGCGTCGGAAAGACAACGGTGGCCGCCGGGCTAGCGCTCGAGGCAAGCCGCCGTGGCAAGAAGACGCTGCTCGCGCTCGTGAACTGCAAGGAACGCGTGAGCGAGCTCCTGGATACCGAGCCCATCGGCCCCGACATCGTCCACATCGGCGAAAATCTCGACGCCGTGAACATGACCCCGGACGCGGCCCTCGAAGAGTACGGCATCATGATCCTCAGGGTGAGAGCCGTGTTCAACGCGGTGTTCAGGAACAGGCTGGTTCGGGCCTTCTTGAAAGGGACGCCTGGTTTGGAAGCATGGTCGATGCTGGGTAAGGCGTTCTATCACGCGTGTCCCCCCAAGGGCGATCCCGACTACGAGCTCGTGATCCTCGACGCTCCGGCAACGGGGCATGCCCTCGACATGCTCCGGGTACCGTTCGTGATCGAAAGCGTCGCACCTCCAGGCATCCTGCGCCGGGATGCAGCCCGCGCCGTGAACATGTTTCGAGACCCGGAGCGAGCGGGCGCCGTGCTGGTCACCCTGCCCGAGTACATGCCTGCGAGCGAGACCATCGATCTTGCCGACGCCCTGACCAACGAGCTCAGGATCCCGATCCTCCAACTCGTCATCAATCGTGTGCTCCCGGTCCTTTTCGCGGAAAAGGAAAGACCGGTCCTGGAGGCGCTGCCATCGGAAATCCCCAAAGGTGACCAGATCCGTGGGCTAGCCGTGGCAGGCAGGCGCCGGGTCCTTCGAGAAACCGTGCAAAGCAGGGCAGTCCGCCGGGTGCGAACGCACATCGAGGCTCCGTGCAGCGAGCTGCCGATCTACGACGACCTGGAGAGCGATCGAAGCGTCATGGACAGCTTGAGCAAGGCCCTGCTGGAAACCTGGTGAACGCTTGCGGAGACGCGACAATTGACTAGCTTGAGGCGCGGGTAAGCATGCCGGGCTCAGCGACGACAGGTCTCTCGTTCGAAACGCCATTGATATTCGAGCAAGGAGCGCCCAGTCGCCATGGCTCTTCGCTCGGTCCCGATGATCTGCCTCGTGTCGATCCTCGCAGCGCTTTCGGGAAGATGGCACGCGAGATTCCACCGGCGCTGCCCGAGGTATCGGAGCCCGAGGCCGTTCGTCACTACGTGCGACTGAGCCAGCAGAATTTCGCCATCGACATCGGGATGTACCCACTCGGCTCGTGCACCATGAAATACAATCCCAAGGTGAACGAGTGGGCGGCCCGCCTTGGCGGCTTCGTCAATCTCCATCCATACATGCCGGACGAGCTGGCGCAGGGCGCGCTCGAGCTCATGTGGCGTCTCGAACGCGGACTGGCCGAAGTGTGCGGGATGGATCGGGTTTCGCTTCATCCGGCAGCGGGGGCGCAAGGCGAGCTCACCGGACTCATGATGATCCGCGCCTATCACCAAGCCCACGGACGCGACCCGAAAAAGGTGCTCGTACCCGACACCGCTCATGGCACGAATCCCGCGTCATGCGCGCTCAACGGGCTCAAAGCCGTACCCTTCCCCGTCGGTGAAGAAGGAATCGTGAGCACCGAGGCCATCGCGCCATTCGTCGACGACGAAGTCGCGGCGATCATGATTACGAATCCCAACACGGTGGGCCTCTTCGAGACCCACATACCGGCGATTGCCGAGCTCGTGCACAGCAAGGGCGGGTTGGTTTACGGAGATGGCGCCAATCTCAACGCGCTCATGGGCAAGGCCAGGCCGGGCGATCTGGGCATCGACGTCATGCAGTTCAATCTGCACAAGACGTTCACCACTCCGCACGGCGGTGGGGGTCCCGGCTGCGGACCGGTCGGCTACAAAGCACTTCTCGATCCGCATGCCCCAGTTCCCGTCGTCGAGAAGCGCGATACGGGCTACGTCCTCGACTACGAGGGCCGGCCGGCATCGATCGGGCGGCTCCGATCGTTTCAGGGCAACTTCGGGATGATGGTACGAGCCTACGCATACCTTCGGGAGATGGGCGCCGACGGACTACGGAAGGCCACGGAGCTCGCGGTTCTCAATGCGAACTATCTTCGTGCTCGTCTTGGTGAGGTTTGGCACGTCCCGTACCACACCACGTGCATGCACGAGGTCGTGATTAGCGACAGACACCTGAAAGACGCGGGCGTCACGACCATGGACGTCGCCAAGCGCTTGATGGACTACGGCTTTCATCCTCCCACCGTCTATTTCCCACTCGTGGTCAAAGGGGCGATGCTCATCGAGCCCACCGAAACCGAGAGCCTGCAAACGCTCGACGAGTTCGTCGAGGCCATGAAGACGATCAGCGACGAAGCGATGCGCGACCCAGAGCTCGTGAAGAGCGCTCCGAAGCTCACGCGCTTGCGTCGGCTCGATGAGACGCAGGCTGCTCGGAAACCGGTGTTGCGGTGGAGAGCTCCCGAGACACCGACCGGACCATCGTCTGCTTCTGGTGAAACGGCAGAAACGCGGCTTTGAACCCGTTGATGATGATCCGATGAATGTCCTGGGCGTTGAGGCCCATCTGAGTGTGGCAAAGCCAGAGCTCGTTCGATACCGTCGTGTCCGTGATCAACCGGTTGTCCGTGTTGATCGTCACCCGTAAACCGAGGTCGAAATAGAGCTTGAGCGGGTGGCTGCGCAGATCCTTCACCGCCCCGGTCTGCACGTTCGAAGACGGGCAGCACTCGAGAGCAATCCTGTGGTCGTTGACGTAGTGGAGCAGGTCCCCGTCCTCGCGGAGACGGCAGCCGTGGCCGATACGGTGCGCGCCACACACGTGGATGGCCTGGTGAATCGAAGCCGGCCCATAGGCCTCACCCGCGTGGATGGTGACCGCGATGTTGTTGTTGTGCACCAACTTGAACGCGCGAACATGGTGCTTGGCGGGATAGTCGTATTCGGCACCAGCCAGGTCGAATGCGACTACGCCGCGATTCTTGTACGCGACCGCGAGCTCCGCCATCTCGACGGAAGACTCGGGAGAGATGTTTCGAATCCCACACAGGATGACGTTGGCGACGACGCCGTGATCTTTTTGCGCGTCCCAAAGCCCGGCGAGCACCGCTTCGACGACCGTGGTGAGGCGGAGGCCACCCCGCGTGTGGAGCATCGGCGAGTAGCGCACTTCCATGTAGCGCACATTCTCCGCAGCCGCGTCTTCACAGAGCTCATACGCGGCCCGGTAAAGCGCCTCCTCCGTTTGAAGCACCTTGAGCGTGGTGTCGAAGGCTTTCAGGTACTCGACGAGTGATCCCGCATGCTCGCCGCAGTGAAGCGCTTTCGCGAGGCCCTGCGGATCGTCGGCGGGCAACGAGACGCCCTGCTGTTGGGCAAGCTCGAGCATCGTCGACAAGCGGAGCGAGCCGTCCAAATGGACGTGAAGATCGGTTTTGGGAAGGCGCTGTATGTCCGAGAGCGAGAGCTCCATGTTCTCATTGTAGCCCGTTTATCCGGTCACCTCGAAACGGCCTAAAACCTCAATGACTTCTTGGAGGTGCTTGGCGCCGACGCTGACCCGAGTCGGCATCCCGCCGTTCAGTCCCAGGGCGCTGACCAAATCGATACCGCTGTCGAATCGAGCCGCTACGGTCACCGTGGTCTCGTCGTAAACCAGCGAGATCGGAGCCAAGCGCTGGCCAAGCAGCAGCAGCTCGGTCTTGTCGTAGGGACCGCCGCGCCGCGTGGCGTCGCAGATCGCGAGCCCGCCTCGTATCTCGTAGCGGGTCGACAGCCGCTTGGCCTCGCGCTCCATCGCCTCGAGGGCGTCGGCCGCGTTCTGGAATTCGCGATACATCCCCGGATCGCGCGCGCCGCCAGCGAGATAGCGGACGATCAGCCCCCGAAGCGCCTCGTCGCGCGGGCGCGCGCGAAGCGCCCGGTCCAACACGCGCGCCCGCTCGCTCGGCTCGCCGAGCCTGGTATCGATCGCGCGAGCGTCATCGTCCGCCCCCTCGTAGGGCTCGATTCCCTCCCGAATCCATTTGGCGGCTGAGCAAAGCCCGTCGAAGTCCGAATGACAGCAGATCGTATCGACCGGCC
The DNA here is from genome assembly GCA_963817725.1 of uncultured delta proteobacterium. GTDB lineage: Bacteria > Myxococcota_A > Polyangia > Polyangiales > Houyiibacteriaceae > SG8-38. The sequence goes on along the minus strand of CAWFPD010000006.1, from coordinate 246,100 downwards.
CCGCGGCTGCCACGCGCGCTGGTGTGACCAGCTCCGGGCATGCCCCATGCTGGGCCTTGGTCCGAAGCACGAAGCGTGGGTCCCCCGCGTAGTCGGCGTGACGTTCGTGGTCGTGATGATCGATCCACATCGCCAGCCGGGAGCCTAAGCCTTGAATGAAGGGGAGCGTGGTCTTCTCATAGCTGGCTCCCCCGGCGTTCGCGGCGAACGCCACGTCCAGCACGACCACCCGGCCCCGAAGGCTCTCCGGCTTGGGCAACTTACGGGGCGTCCCGTAAGCCAAATGCGGGAAACTATGCACGTTCTGAGCATGTGGCCCCCCCAGGTCGGGCGCAACTCGCAGATACCTGGATCGGTTTTTCCCAAACCGACCACTCCACGAAACACACTGGAAATGAAGGGCAGCCATAGATCCCACCGTGCCGCCGCCGAGGGTGCGCCGCGGCCATGACTGAGAGGTGCAAGATCATGGAAGAACAACTTTCGGAACTGACAACGTTAGCAAACGCCTTGTGGGTTCTCGTTAGCGCCGCACTCGTTTTCTTCATGCACGCAGGCTTCGCTCTCGTGGAGAGCGGGTTCTGCCGCAGGAAGAACGCGGTGATGGTGCTGATGAAGAACGTCGGCGTGGTGGCGATCTCGTCGATCGCCTTTTACCTGGTGGGATATGGCGTGATGTTTGGGGAAGGGAACACCTTCTTCGGCCTCACCCAATTTTTCCCCGATAACGGGGGGGCGTATTCGGATCTTCCGCCATACGTCTTTCTCTTCTTCCAGCTGGTGTTCGCGGCCACGTCCTGCACGATCGTGTCGGGCGCCATCGCGGAGCGCGGCCGGCTTTCGACGTTTTTCGCATTCACGGCGATCGCCACGATCATCATCTATCCGGTGGTCGGTCACTGGGTTTGGGGCGGTGGTTGGCTCTCTGAAATGGGCTTCATCGACTTCGCAGGCAGCACGGTCGTGCATGGAGTCGGTGGCGGCATGGCCCTGGCGGGTGCGCTGATCATCGGACCGCGGATCGGCAAGTACCTTCCGGACGGCTCGGTCAGACCCATGCCGGCGCACAACTTTCCGCTGGCCACGCTCGGTGTGATCATCCTGTGGCTTGGTTGGTTCGGATTCAACGGCGGCTCAGAGCTCGCCTTTGACGCCGACGTGGGCCGGATCGTCCTCGTCACCAACCTCGCCGCGGCCGCCGGCTTCGTCGCGGCACTCGCCTGGATCAAGTTCCGCAGCGGCCTTCTCGACCTCTCGATGGCCCTCAACGGCGCCCTGGCCGGCCTCGTCGGCATCACCGCCGGTTGCTATGCCATTCCCGGCGGTTGGGCACTCGTAGTCGGGATCCTCGCTGGCATGATCTGCGTCGAAGGCGTTCTGCTCATCGACAAGCTCAAGATCGACGATCCCGTGGGTGCGATCACCGTCCATGGCATCTGCGGCATGTTCGGCACGATCGCGGTCGGTCTGTTCGGCTACGAGAGCGCCGGCACGGGCGAAGGTCCACTGGGCTTGTTCGTCGGCGGCGGCGCCCACCAGCTGGGCATCCAGGCCTTGGGAACCTTCTCGGGTGTGGCCTTTGCGTTCGTGGTCGGGGGCATTCTCTGGCTCGCCATGAAGTTCCTGGTGCCCGGTGGCGTCCGCGTCTCGGAAGCCCACGAGATCGAGGGACTCGACATCGCGGAGTGCGGGGTCGAGGCCTACAACGAGGAGCTCACCGGCGTTCACGCAGGTACGGCCGCCGCCATGTCGGCAGTGCCCGCGGAGTAGGGCTTCGAGAGGAGGGGTGGGGTGGCTCCCCGGTCTACCTCGCCCCTCTTCTCTCTCTTTTTTTCAATGGTCGGATTTGGACAAACAAGTTTCGAGCGTGGAAACGCCACGCTGGAGTGGAGGTAGTGTGATGAGAAAGTTTCTTTCCCTGGCGGCGTTGTGCAGTTTGGCATTCCCCGCGGTGGCGTTTGCCGAGGAGTCCGGTCCCGAGCCGCCCAAAGAGGCCGCCGACGACATGGAGCGGGAGTACGACTCGAGGACGCCCGATCCTGGCGTGTCGCCGGAAGAGGAGATGCCCGAGCCGCCCAAGATGAAAGCGGATGAGATGGAGGCGGAATACCAGCCGGAGGAGCCCGAGGAGGGGGAGCACCCGTTCCTCGACGGTCTATCTTGGCAGGTCATGGCAAGCGCGTTCTATCGGCTCAGCGGCTACATCGACGATGGCGTGACCGCATCGCCTTCCGGCGAGTACAATGAGATGGGTTATCCCTACACCTCGTACAACGGCTTCGGTCTCAACTACGCGGGCGGCCTCGTCCAATACACGGGTGATAAGTTTGGCGTGACCGTGGACCTGCGATGGGGCACGGCAGCGCCGAAGTTGACCCCGCTCGCGCCGGTCAAGCAGGGGTACGTCAGCTGGATGCCCACCGAAAAGATCCAGCTCGACTTCGGCTTCTTCGACACGATCTTCGGCGCCGAGGTCGCGGATGAGTGGAACAATGCCAACTACACGCGCGGCTCTCTCTACTTCTTGCGACAGCCGTTCAACCACCTGGGCATTCGGTCGGCGTTCGCGCTCTCGGACAAAGTCGGCTTCACGTTCATGGTGACCAACGGCGGCGTGCTCGGCGGAACCCCGATCGACAACAACGAGACGCCCACCCTCGGCTGGCAGTTCGGCTTCGCGCCCAGTGATGCGGTCGGCCTCTACATCGGCGGTCAACACGGAGCAAGCGGGGACAACGCCAACAAGGACTGGGAGAATTTCTTCGACGTCGTGCTGAACGTCAACGTCGACTGGTTCACCCTCATCTTCAACGGCGACATTCAAACCACCCCAAATGGCGGCGTAGGCTACGACAAGAAGTTCCTCGCGTACGGTGGCAGCTTGGCGTTCATCTTCGACATGAGCGACAAGTGGTCCCTCGGCCTGCGTGGCGAGTATCTCGGCGGCAACGACCAGTACCGCGACTTCGGGGACGACCCGTACGGCTATCTGAGCACGGGCACGATCACGCTCCGCTACAAGCCCGTCGAGTACCTGGTGATAAGCCTCGAGGGCCGCGGCGAGTGGACGTCGAGAGATGTCTATTACTCGCGAAACTCACCCGTGACGACCGATCCGGACACGATGGAGCAAATCATACAGCCGAACCAGCGGAAGAACTACGCCGCCATTCTCGGCTTCTCGGCGTACATCGGAAACTGAGCCAAGCATTGGCATGACTGGCAGAGGCCGGCTCGAAAGAGCCGGCCTTTTGTCGTCGAGGGGATCGGGGATCGAGTTCTCGGACCTCAAACCTCGACCCTCAAACCTCGACCCTCAGACCTCGATCCTCGAACCTCGATCCTCCCAGTAGACTCCCAACGTCATTCACACTACGCCCTGTTCATGCTGGACGATGCCGTACGCCGGATCTTGGATCGGCCGCATTCTCTGGTGCTGTGGCTGACCGGTGCCGGAATTTCAGCGGAGAGCGGAATCCCCACCTTCCGAGGTCGGGAGGGTTACTGGAGGGTGGGATCTCGCAATTATCATCCTCAGGAGCTGGCCACCTGGGCTGCCTTTCGACAGATGCCGGAAGAGGTATGGTCCTGGTACCTCTACCGGCGCGGGATCTGCCGCGCCGCAGAGCCCAACACCGGACATCGGGCGTTGGTGAGAGCGGAGCAGCGGGGCGGCAAGCGCTTCCTCTTGGTCACGCAGAACGTCGACGGGCTCCATCTTCGCGCGGGCAACACCCTGGAGCGGACCTACCAGATCCACGGCAACCTCGATTTCATGCGCTGCTCGCGGGAATGCCTTCCTGCGCCGCTCCCCCTGCCAGACGGCCTAGACGTGTCATGGGACAGGGGACGGCTGCCCACCACAAGCGAGCGGGAGCTACTCGAGTGTCCCTCGTGCGGGGCCTGGGGGCGGCCGCACGTGCTGTGGTTCGACGAGCGCTATGACGAGCCGAATTTCCGATTCCAGAGCTCGGTGGAGGCAGCTCGCCGCACGTCCCTGGTCATCGTCGTGGGCACCACCGGCGCGACCTCGCTACCGATGCACATCGCGACGATTGCAGCCCAGCGCGGGGTGCCCATGATAGTGGTCAATCCTGAACCCAACCCGTTCAGCGCGATCGTCGCGCGAATGGAGACTGGCGCGTTCGTCGAAGGCACGGCGAGCCGATGGCTGCCGCAGATCGTGGACGCCCTCCCCGCCGCTTGAGGCACCTTGCCTCTCTCGCACTTCGGAGATACCTAGTTGTCGATGACGAGGCGATCGGTATGGCTCTTGAGCTTGGGTCTGATCACTGGCGCCCTGCTTTCGGCGTGCGCCAAAGACAGCGAGCCGGCGCGCTATCCGGACCGGCCGAGCGGCGAATGCAGCCGGGCGCCGGGACACGATTGCAAAGAAGGATTCGTGTGCCACTACGGGCCGGGGTTGGAGTGCGGCGAGGCGGGCGCGACCGGAGCGTGCTTTCCAATACCGTCGGCGTGCACGAAAGACTACAGTCCGGTTTGTGGTTGTGACGCGCGCACGTACCTCAACATCTGCGTTGCACACTCGTATGGCGTCTCGCCCCGCCACTCGGGTCAATGCCCGTCATCGGCCGACGCCGCCGCTGCCGCAACCGGTACGTGCGGCCCCAATGGCGCCGTAGAAACCTGCGCAGCCGGCTTCTTTTGCCACTACGAAGAGGCGCAATACTGCGGCGAGGTTTCGGGCCCGGGCCAGTGCGCACCTCAGCCCACCGTCTGCACCAAGGAGTGGGCTCCCGTCTGCGGTTGCGACGGGCGCAACTACAGCAACGATTGTGTGGCCCATTCGCACGGGGTGTCGATCCGGCACCGCGGTCTATGCCAAGACGCCGCGCAAACGGCTGTCGGCGGCGTGGGCGCGGCCTGTGGCGCTCCAGGAAACCCCGGCTGCGGCACAGGACTCTTCTGCCGGTACTCTCCACAAGCCGAGTGCGGCGCTAAGGCAATGCCCGGCTCATGCCAGCCACGCCCTCAGGCCTGCACGGCGGACTACAACCCGGTCTGCGGCTGCGACGGAAAGACCTACGCGAATGCATGCTCCGCACATGCCGCAGGCGTCTCGGTCAAGCGGGACAGCGCCTGTCCATAGCGGCGTGCCAACCCGTTCCGTGCTCTCCCTGCTCCACAACGGTCCTGAAGGCGCCCCGCATCTGCTGCTTGCACACGGAGCAGGGGCGCCGATGGATTCTCCCTTCATGGATTCCATCGTGGACCGGATCGCAGCGAGGGGAATCGGGGTGGCTCGCTTCGAATTCGAGTACATGGCCAAGCAGCGCGAGGACGGGGTGCGGCGCGGACCCGACCGTCCGGCGAAGCTGATCGCTCGTTTCGAAGAGGCACTCGGTCTGCTGGGTCCACCCGAGCGAGTCGTCATCGGGGGCAAGTCGATGGGTGGTCGCATCGCATCGATGATTGCGGACGCGGCCGGCGTCGCCGGCGTGGTGTGCCTGGGATATCCCTTCCACCCGCCGGCAAAGCCGGAGCGCCTGCGAATCGCGCACCTCGAAACGCTGCGGACTCCTACGATGATCGTCCAAGGGACGAGGGACCCGCTCGGCACGCCAGAGGAGGTCGACTCTTACCCACTGGCACCGTCGATCGAGCTAGTGTGGATGCCCGATGGCAACCATTCTTTCGAGCCACGAAAGAAGAGCGGCAGGACGCTCGACGACAATCTGGATGCGGCAGTCGATGCCGTGGTCGATTTCATCCGACGTCGCGAATGAGGTGCAGCGCATCCTCGAAATCGTTGTCGCACGGAGGACCCTGCGAAAACAGATATCGCTCGACCTGCCCCGGACGCACCGCGGCGATGATCGAAGAGACCGTCCCGTAGACCGGCGTCTTGACGCAGACCGCCTGCAAATGACGAGCAACCTCCCTATCGAAGGGCGCTCCCGCAGAAAGCGGCGGAACCTCGGAAAGGTCGGGGAGCGACGCATCGGACAACATCTGGATCAGCTGTTCTTTCATCTGCGGCCAAGGGCTCGGCGGGATCTCGAGCACGCGCGCCCGTGCCTTGTCGGCCTTGGGAAACTCGGAAGAGCCCAAGCGATCGTTGCAAAGGACGTGTACCCCCTTGCCAAGCATCTCGATCTCGACCTCTGGGCCGTCCCTTCGCCCGTACGCCACGCCTACCTCGTTGCCATCGCCAAAGATCAAATTGAACTCGTTGTACGCCGTGGGATCGACGCGACCGAGGTAGCGCACGACACCCTGAAACGAGCCCGTCTCGAGCGCTTCCAAAGCAAGCAAACCGCGCGATCGAAGCGCGTCGTCGCGTCTACCGAAATTTCGCTGGTTGGTGAGACCGACGAACAACCCCTCGCGGGTGAGGCCAAACCAGGTCCCACCCTCGAGCTCGTCGCGACCCCCGACGATTCTCGGATCCTCGTGCAAGACGACCGGCCCGGTGGCCGGACGGTCGTAGAATTCATCGCGATTCGACGCGATGATGGTGGGACACCAGTCATTCAACAGGTGGCGAACGACGATCGTGCACACCGGTCAGTGCCTCCTTTTCACCACCGCAAGCCGTTCCGACAAGAACGTGCGCGAGGGCCGGGCCGTCGAGCCTGTGAGCTCCCGCCATCCGCGCGCGTCATCGTCGTAGACGAGCTCCCACCCCGATCCCAAGACCGAGGCAAGCGATGCTTGGTCGAGCGTCGCTTTGAGTGGCTCTCCGGCGACGGCAAACAGGATGGGAATCGCCGCCCGTCCGACGAGGCCCCAAGGAAGCACTCCGGGGACGCGATAGGTGAGCGCGACGGTGCTGCCCTCGGTGGTGAGCGCCGTGATTTGGGAGATCGCTTCATGAACGGCGCCGATGGGGAGGTACATGGTGACGCCTTCCCAAATCCAGATGCTCGGTGCGCTGCGGCGAAAGCCGGCATGCTCGAGAGCCTCGAAGAATCGCTCCTTCTCGAAATCGACTGCCACGTACCGAATGTCCGTCGGAGGCGCTCTCCTGCCCATGCGGTTTTGCTTGTACCGCTGGGTCGAAGGGTGATCGACTTCGAAGACCACCGTGCTTTTGAGCGCCGGGATCCGCCACGCACGCGCATCGAGGCCGGCGCCCAGAATGACCAATTGAGGGACGCCCGTCCGCAAGGCTGCTTCGAGGTGCAAGTCGATCGCACGCGTTCTGAGCACCGCGTGGTCGACGAGGCCCAAGGTGCCGGCCCGAAAGGCGCCCCGGTAAAGCGCCGCCGCGCTTCCGAGCCGGCCGGGGGCAGCCGCGATCCGGCCGAGCCAAGGGGGCAAGAGCTCCGGCGCCAGCGCATCGACTGGCTGCTCATCGACGCCGAGGCCCCGGGCGAAGGAAACCAAGAACGACGTTCCGCTCGGTAATCCCTGTCGCATGGTCAGTCCCAGGCCGCGATGAGAGGCCCGCCGCTCCCTTCGGCGAGGGCACGTAGGGTGGTCGCTTCGGCCGCCGTCCCGCGCTCGGTCTCAAGGTGATGGCTCAGCACCACGGCCGCGTCACCGATGACACCGATGCGCTTGGTCCGCACGGTCACTTCCTCTCCTGGCAGCACGGCAGTCCGGAACGTCACCCGCTCGGCGACCGGCCGCAACATCACGGGGTCGAGACCGGCTGCCACCATCCGCCGGCTGGTCGCTTCGTCGCACCAGTCGACGTACGCAGGATGATTGGCGTGCGCGAGTGGATCGGACCAGGTCTGCCACATCTCGAACGAGATCTCCTCTTCGAAGCCGTCGAGGGCTTGGAAGTCCGGAAAAGTCACCGATGGCGCAAGGTCGACCTCGGGAAATGCCGCCGCGGTCTCCTTGGTAGCTTGCTTGGGCTTGAGGCTCTCGAAATCGACGTGCACCCACTCTTGCGTCGCAGCGGCAACCAGCCGGCCTTTGCAGCGGACTCGCACTTCGCGCGTGCAAAGCGTTCGACGCCGAAGACGCGAAACCCAGGTCTGTGTATCGAGCACGGCTCCGTACGGGGTCTGCGCGCCGTGCACGAGCGTCATTTTGTAGACGATGAAGGCAACCTTTTCCAAGCGGAAACGCGAAGGCGGCCAGCCAGATTCGATGGAGGCAAGGGTGGCCGCGTCCTGACAAAGACGCCATAGGTCGCCCGCTCGTGGAACCTCCCGCGCCGTGAATGCGTTGCGCGGCAGCAAAAGTGGGAATTCCCAAACGGCGTTGGTCACGTGTTGGCCATAGCATCTCCGCAGGCTTGCGCGACCAGCCAGGTCATCGATCGGCGCGCGGTCGTCCCTGGCGGCACCACTCGCTCCAGGAACCGACATAGAGCTTTGCACCGCGCAGGCCGCACGCTTCCATCGTCAACAATAGATGGCAGGCCGTCACACCGGACCCGCAGTAGCACACCACGCGATCGGGAGAGATGTCGCCTACAATGTCGGCGTAGCGCGTCTGGAGCCTGGCGCACGAATCGATCTTCCCGTCGTCGCCGACCTGCGACTGCCAATGGAGATTGAGCGCGCCAGGGATGTGACCTGCAATGGGATCGAGGGGTTCGGTGTCTCCCGAGTAGCGCTCGGGAGCGCGCGCATCGATCAACCGCCAAGTCGGGTCGTTTCGCACGCGCTCGACGAATGCAGCATCGATCGCAGGCCACTGCCGAACGGAGCTTGGATACGGCCCTAGGCCCGCGAAGGATGGCCGCCCCACGCCTCGTTCCATGAGAGCCCCGGCGGCGCACAGGGCCTCCCACCCTCCATCGACCACCGACACTCGATCGTGACCGGCCGCGCGTAGCATCCACCAGGCACGGGCGGCGGCCATCCCACCGCCGCTTGCATCGTAGATGATGACCGGTGTTGCGGGGGCGATCCCCCAGCTGCCGAGCCGCGCGAGCCACAGCTCCATCGGTGGCAGAGGATGCCGTCCGCCGTGAACGGGATCTCCGTGCCCCGAGAGATCCTTTTCCAGATCGGCGTGGACGGCGCCGCGAACGTGCGCCACGGCAAAAGCCTGGCTTGCCTCGGGCTCCGCACGCGCATCTAGAAACGCTGCGCGCCCTGCGAGAGCAGCGGCCTCGGCAGCGGTGATGAAAGGCCCAGACATCGGCGGATCGCCCTATTGTATCCTACAATGTGAGTAAAGTGTCTAGTCACACTTGACACTTTGGCTTGGTTTGTTCATTCTCCGAGAGATGGAGGACAAGGGTCACCGGCGTGCGGGTCGGATCGATGTAGCCGCGGCGTTGGCCTCGCGCGTGCTACCCGGCATGCTCACGCCTTTCATCGAGCAGGCACGGCTCGACGCCCGGATCATCGTCGAGCGCATGAGCGGACGCGCCCCGTCGCCATTGGTCGGCGACGCCGCCGCTCCTCCGCCATTGAGCGAAGTCGATGCGCTCAGCGTGCTGCCGCGCGGGATGGCACGGAAGCTTCGGGCCGCCCAGCGCGACGTACGCATGCTCACCGGGCGCTTGATTCTCGGAAAGAATCCCCCGCCGATCATCGAACGCCCGCGGCCGGTTGCGGGCGCAGTCGTTTCGCTCCCACGCAAAACACCCACCATGTCGCGGCAAGTCAAGGTCACGAACGTCGTGCGCGAAACCGACGATGCGGTGTCGATCTACTTGGCCGAAATGGATGGGTCTCCGATCGAATTTCGTCCGGGTCAATTCCTCAGCATCGATGTGGTGATCGATGGCGAGCGTTGCCGGCGTGCGTACTCGTTGGCCAGCGCTTGCATCTCCGGAGCTCCACGGCACATCACGGTCAAGCGAATCGTCGATGGACGGGTGAGCAATCATTTGAACGACACGGTCCAGGTGGGCCACGAGCTCGCGGTGCTCGGTCCTTCCGGCAACTTCACCGTCGAGCCCCGGCCTGTCAACGAACGGCACTTGATCATGATTGCGGGTGGCAGCGGCATCACGCCCATCATGAGCATCTTGGAGACGGTGCTCCGCTTGGAAGATCGAAGCCGCGTGACGCTCATCTATGGCAACCGCGGTTGGCAGGACGTGATCTTTCGAGAGCGTTTGGCATCACTGTGCGAGGAATTCGGCGACCGGCTGGTCGTCGACCACGTGCTCGAACATGCGCCTGAGCCCTGGTCGGGATGCCTCGGGCTCCTCAGTCGTGACGTCCTCGAATCACGCTTGCAAGCCCTTGGAATCCAGGACGACGGGCTCCAGCGTTACTTCTTGTGCGGACCGACACCGATGATGGCTGCCGCGCACGAGGTACTGCAGGCCCGCGGCGTCGCCCCCAATCGGATCGCCGAAGAGCGGTTCACCCGCCCTGAAGCCCGAGAGGGCGCCAAAGGCAGCAACCAGACCGAGCTCGTGACCGTCTCCAAGGGCGGGCGCGATCACGGCATCCAGGTCGAGCCAGGCCAGACCATTTTGGAGGCAGGGCTCGCCGCGGGAATCGAGATGCCCTTCTCGTGCGCAATGGGTGGCTGCGGAGCGTGTCGCGTTCGTCTGACCGCTGGCGACGTGCAAATGGAAGAGCCCAATTGCCTCAGCCGTGCGGAGCGCGAGCAGGGCTACGTGCTGACCTGCGTGGGCCGTCCGCGTGAACAAAGCAGCATCCTGGTGGAGCAAGCATGACCACCGCAACCGCCCGGGACATCGACCACAAGCATGAAGACTGGTGCTACCGTATGAAGGACCTCTGCGAGGCCAGCGGGCTGCCGCGGCAGGCGATTCATTTTTACATTCAGCAAGGGTTGTTGCCTCCGGGGCAGAAGACCGGCCGAAACATGGCATGGTACACGGAAGAGCACATCGAACGCCTTCGCCTCATCAAGAAGCTGCAGCACGAGCAGTTCCTCCCCTTGAAGGCCATCAAGGCTCTATTCGACGGGGAAGATGGCGTCTTTTCGCCACGCCAGTATGCCTTTCTCGCTGGCGTGAAGGAGCGGCTTGCCGAGTCGCTCAAGACGAGCGACGATCGAAGCCCTACCCTCGCGCCGGAGGAAATCGCTGACAAGACAGGCATCGATGCCGAGGACGTCGAGCGCGCCTTCGAGCTAGGTTTGGTCGGAGGCGCCCGTTCCAACGGCTCGCTTCGGATCGCCGCGGCGGACGCCTGGATTTTCGAAGCATTCGGCCAGGTTCGTGCCGCTGGATTCACGCCAGAGCTAGGCTTTCGCGTCGAGGACATGGCGCTCTACCAGGACGCCATCACCAAGCTCCTCAATGAGGAGGTCCGCTTGCTTTCGTCCCGGCTTTCAGAGTTGCCTGCCGAGAAAGTCGCTACCATGATCGAGGAGGTCGTTCCGATCCTCGACCACTACATCATGCGCCTACACTCAACCAAGATTCGCGAGTTCTTCGCCAACGTGCTGTAAGGAAGGAACCGACCATGCTCAGTGACAAAGTCCTCGATAGCTTGCCCCCAGAAGTTCGCCGCCGTGTCGAGCCCTACGTCGAGGCCGTTCAGCTGATGACGCAAACCAACAACGCCAAAGTGCTCCGCTCCATGGCTCCTTCGGGCATTCGCGGTCTGATTTTGCAGCGCGGCAAGCAAGGCGTTCCCACCACGATGCCTTCGCATCATCGGGTCTACTTCGACTGGACTTACCCAAACGATCATCCCGACATGCGCGACCTCTATGACCGCGCCAAAGAGCAGCAATGGAACGGTGAGGACCTGCCCTGGGACATCGACGTCGATCCCGAGAACACGGAGAAACCGATCATGCCCCGGCAGTTCATGGCGTTCGACGATCTGCGTGACCGGGGAATTCGACTGACCGATCTCGAGGAGCGGCGGCTCAACTCGAGCGTGGCTTCATGGATGCTGAGCCAATTTCTTCATGGTGAGCAAGGCGCGCTCTTTGCCGCAGCGCAAGTGACCGAGGCCGTGCAATTTTTCGACGGCAAGCTTTACGGGGCGACCCAGGTGGTCGACGAGGGCCGTCATGTGGAGGTCTTTCATCGATACCTCGACACGAAGCTGAACAAGCTCTACCAAATCAACGACAATCTATTCGTCATCATCGATGCGCTCATCCAGGACTCACGTTGGGACGTGAAGTTTCTGGGCATGCAGATCATGGTCGAGGGCCTGGCGCTCGGCGCGTTCGGCACGCTCTATCAAATGACCAAGGAGCCGCTTCTCAAAGCGCTCTTGAAGATGGTAATTCAGGACGAGGCGCGCCACGTGCACTACGGTGTGCTCGCATTGCGCGATCACTTCCGCGACGAGCTGAGCGAATCGGAGCGTCGTGAGCGCGAGGACTGGGCGTTCGAAGTGGCGTTGCTGATGCGCAATCGCTTTCTGTCCTTCGAAGTCTACGAGGAATGGTTCGAGCACAAGCTCACCCGCAAGGAGTGGGCCGAGTTCGTGACGAATTCGCCTGGTTTTGCGGTCTTCCGCCAGGTGATGTTCAAGCGCTTGGTGCCGAATCTCCGCGAGATTGGCCTGCTGAGCGACCGTATCAAACCTCACTACGACCGAGCGGGCCTCATGAAGTATTTCGACGGCCAGTCGGCCAACCAGTTGAGCGGTGATCAGATGATCGCCGAGCTCGACGCTGCGTGACGTCGATCACGGCTCGGCAACGACGATCAGCAATGCATCGGCATCTACTTGGTCTCCGAGCGCCACTGTGACTCGAGCCACGGTTCCGTTCTGCGGTGCGGTGACCGAGTGCTCCATCTTCATGGCTTCCATGATCAACAAGACCTGGCCTGTCTCGACGGTGTCGCCCTCCGCCACGCGCAGCTCGATCACCTTGCCGGGCATGGGAGCCACACAGCCACCGGGGGGTATGGCAAGCGACTTGTCTGGAAAGCGAGGTTTGCGGAGGAGACCCAGGCTGAAATCCGATCCGTGGACGTAGACCCGTTCCCCATGGAAAACGACCCGTGCGTGTTGTCGACGGCGGCCCTCTTCCCAAACGAGCCAAGGCGGATCCCATGACACGACGCGCACAGCCCGCTCGGACTGCTTGGACCAGACGGTAAACCGGTTTTCACCGTGATGGCGGTACTCGACTCGAAAGTCGCGGTCACCGGCCGAATACTCGATCCATTGCGGCGTGTGATAATTGTTGCGCCAACCCGATGGGATTTCGGGCAGAAGCGCTCGGTCCCGGTTGCGTTGCTGCTGCTCTGCAAGCGCGGCTACGACGGCCGCATGCTCTTCGGCGCGCCCATTGCTCGTATCCGGGAGCACGTCGCGCAGATGCCGGTCGATGAAATGCGTGTCGATCTCGCCAGCAACATAGGCGGGGTGATCGAGGATTCGAAGCAGGAGCTCCCGATTCGTGGTCACTCCCTGGACGCTCAATGCGCGCAGCGCGTGGCGCATGCGTTGAAGCGCCGAGGTCCGGCTCTCACCGGACGTGATGATCTTTGCGAGCATCGGATCGTAGTGGATGCTCACTTCGCTCCCACTCTCGACTCCACTGTCGACCCGCAGACCCTCGGCTGAGGGCAGATGCCAATCGACGACCGTGCCGCTTTGGGGAAGAAAGCCAGCAGCCGGGTCCTCTGCGTAGAGTCGTACCTCGAGGGCAGCCCCCTCCATACGCACCTGGTCCTGCGAGAGGCGGAGCGGCTCTCCCTGCGCGATTCGGATCTGTTCTTCGACCAGGTCGAGCCCGGTGACGCATTCGGTAATCGGATGCTCGACCTGAAGGCGCGTGTTGACCTCGAGAAAATAGAAGCTTCGGTCCGGCGCCAAGATGAACTCCACCGTACCGGCATTCTGATATCCGATTGCGCTTCCACAGCGCACGGCAGCCCCTCCCATCCGCTCGCGGAGTGCGGGGTCGAGAGCCGGTGATGGCGTCTCCTCGATGATCTTCTGATGACGGCGCTGAATCGAGCATTCCCGCTCGTTGAGGTGGATCAGGTTGCCATGACTATCGCCCAGGATCTGGATCTCGACATGGCGCGGATCGTCGATGTACTTCTCGACCAGAAGGGTGCCATCTCCAAAGGCGCTCAAGCCCTCGCGCGCCGCCGACGCGATGGCATCGGAAAGCTCGGATTCCCTGCGGACGAGCTTCATGCCTTTGCCACCGCCGCCTGCGCTGGCCTTGAGCAGCACGGGGAAGCCGATCCGAATCGCCTCGCTCGCGAGAACCGCGGGGTCCTGGCTTGCCCCATCGTATCCGGGAATCACCGGCACACCGGCGGCATGCACCAAGGCTTTGGCCTCGCGCTTCGAGCCCATGGCCACGACGGCCTCGGGCGTCGGCCCAATGAAGATCAATCCTGCTTGGTGACAAGCCTCGGCAAATTCCGCGTTCTCGGCGAGGAAACCGTAGCCGGGGTGAATCGCATCGCTCCCAGTCAAGGCCGCTGCCTCGACGATCTTGTCGATGCGAAGATAGCTCTGCACGCTCGGAGCAGGCCCCAAAAGAACGGCTTCGTCCGCCTCGGCAACGAACGGCATGACCTGATCCGCATCGGAGTACACCGCTACGGTTGCGATCCCCAGCTTTCGGCACGTCCGCATGATACGGCGCGCAATCTCGCCTCGGTTTGCGATGAGTATCTTTTCGATCGTCTTGGTCAAGGCCGCTCGCTCCCTAGTGACGAAAGACGCCCCACGAAGTCGTACCCTCGACTGGTGCGTTGTAGGCTGCCGACAGGCAAATCGCGATCACCGTGCGCGTTTGGCGTGGATCGATGATGCCGTCATCCCAAAGACGCGCGGTCGCATAGAGCGCAGTAGACTGATCTTCGATCTGCTTCTCGGTCATCATCTTGGCGATCTGGAGCTTCTGCTCGTCCACCTCGATGCCTTTTTTGGCGGCCGCGTCTCGTTGAATGATGTCGAGCACGCCCGCCAGTTGCTTTCCGCCCATTACCGCGATCTTGTGGTTGGGCCAGGTGAAGAGAAAGCGAGGACAGTACGATCGTCCGCTCATGGCGTAGTTGCCGGCGCCATAGCTTGCGCCAGTCATGATCGTGATGGCGGGCACCGTGCTGTTCGAGACGGCGTTGATCATCTTGGCGCCGTTCTTGATGATGCCATCCTGCTCGTATTGCTTGCCTACCATGAAGCCAGTCGTGTTCTGGAGAAACACGAGCGGCACGTCGCTGCTATTGCACAGTTGGATGAACTGCGCGCCCTTGTTGGCGCTGTCGCTGAAGATCGTGCCGTTGTTGGCGAGAATGCCGACGGGAAAACCATGAATGTGCGCCCAACCGCAAAGCATCGTCTTACCGTAGAGAGGCTTGAATTCACTGAAGCGGGAGTCGTCCACGATGCGTGCGATGACCTCCCGCTGATCGAAGGGTACGCGCACGTCGGCCGAGGCGATTCCGAGAAGCTCTTCGGGGTCGTATCGCGGCGGCTCGATTGGGCGGGGGCGAAACCTTCCCTGTTTTTCCCATTCTAGATGGGCGACGATTTCCCGGCCGAGACGGATGGCGTCCATCTCGTCTTCTGCCAGGTAGTCCGAAACACCGCTGACGGTCGAATGCATCTCGGCGCCGCCCAGCTCCTCGTGATCGGTTTCCTCGCCCGTGGCCATCTTGACCAAGGGAGGGCCCGCCAAATAGACCTGCGCCTGCTCTTTCACCATCACCACGTAGTCGCTCATGCCCGGCAGGTATGCACCGCCCGCGGTGGAGCTTCCGAAGACGAGGCAGATGGTCGGGATCCTCTGCTCGGAGCGGCGCGTGAGATGCCGAAAACCCGCACCGCCAGGAACGAAAATCTTGTCCTGGTTGGGCAGATCGGCGCCGGCGGACTCGATCAGGCTGATGCCGGGAAGCCGATTCTGCTCGCAAATCTCGGCAAGGCGCCCCGACTTCAACATGCTGATCGGAGTCACTGCGCCGCCTTTCACGGTTGCCTCACTGGCTACGACGCAACACTCCACGCCGCTTACCAGGCCGACGCCACCGACGACCGAGGAGCCCGTCGGCTCGCCCTTCATGCCGTGACCTGCCAGAGGCGCGACCTCCAAGAAAAAGCTATCGCGGTCGAGGAGCATCTCGATGCGCTGGCGCGGCAGGATGCGGCCACGCGCGATGTGACGGCTGGTGTACTTCTCGCCTCCCCCTTGGTTGGCTTTCGCGAGGGCTTGATCGACCTCGTCGAGCACCGCGAGATTGCCGTTGCGATTGGCTTCGTAGGTTTCGGACTTCGTGTCCACCTTCGTGCGCAGGACTGGATAACGCTGTGCCTCGGGCATGCGGACAGGATCCTAGAGGCTCCGCCCAACCGACGGCAACCGAAAAATGAATGAGTATTCAATCAGTGCGATCATGTTGAAATCACGCGTGATTTATCGTGCTGGCGTGGATAGGAGGCCGCCTCGCTGCCCAGGGCCTCGCCCGTTCGATCTGCCCAGCAAGCGAAAACATCAGCGGCTCCTCGGCAGGACGGCCCGTGAACATCACTCCGATCGGGAGCCCTTCCTCGTTCCAGTAGAGAGGCACCGACATGGATGGTTGACCCGTGAAATTCGCAACGGGTGTGAATGGAATGAACGAAAACGTCTTTTCCGCGGCCTGGTCGATGATCTTCTGGTTGGTCAGCGGAGCGCTCCAATGCAACGCGGAGAGCAGCTTCTGTGCGATGAGGTCGATCCCGCGGGGCTGGAGCGCGCCGATGTGCACGGGCGGCGTCCCCAAGGTGGGCGTCAACACGAGGTCGTAATCGCGGTACACGTGCGCGAGCCGGCGCGCCTCGGTTTGAAGCGCCCGAAGCGCAACTAGAAACTCCTGTGCGCTCGCTGCTTTGCCCAACATGTTGGTGATCCAAGTCGTGAGCTGAAAATCTTTGGCGTTGGCGCGGCGGCTTCGCGTTTGCTCGCCTTCGCGAATCTCCGCAGCAACGTTGGCGCCAACTACGACGAGAAATGCGCGGGCAAGCGCCATCGTCTCGTGGCCCGGTGCGACCTCTTCCACGCGATGACCAAGCTCACCACAAAGCCGCGCTGCATCCCGCACTGCGGCTTTGCAATCCGGATGCACGATCGCAGGCAGCGCCGGCTCGGTGTGAAACGCGATTCGCAACGATCGTGGATCACGCTCTACGGCCTCCAAAAACGTGCCCTCCACCGGCGCGGCATAATACGGGGAGGTTTCGTCGGGGCCTTGCGTGGCATCGAGCATCGCAGCACTGTCGCGAACGGTCCGGGTCAGGACGTGCTCGGAGACGAACCCGGACCAGTGCTCGCTCGCCGTGGGGCCCGATGGATTGCGAGCGCGAGACGGTTTGTGACCAAAGAGACCGCAACAGGAAGCGGGGATCCGAATCGATCCGCCCCCGTCGCCCCCAGAAGCCATCGGCACCAACCCCGCTGCGACGCTCGCTCCAGAGCCGCCGCTCGATCCTCCTGCGGTCCGATCGAGGCGCCACGGATTGCGGGTCACACCGTGAAGATCGGTTTCAACCACCGGCAGCAGCCCGAGCTCCGAGGTCGCCGTCTTGGCGACGGGCACTACGCCAGCGTCGAGCCAACGCCTGTACAAGTAGGTTTCGTCGGTCGGTGTCCAGCCTTCGAAGAAACGCGACCCTTCCTGCGTCGGAACCCCAGGGATGCGTTGAATCAAGTCCTTGATCAGAAACGGGACCCCGGCGAAAGGTCCGTCGCCGCGCGCTTCGCGAGCCTGGATACGAGCGCGATCGAAGAGCTCGAGAACCACCGCATTGATGCGGGGATTGACCCGCTCGATGCGGGAAATGCATTCCTCGACCAGCTGCGTGCTGCTCACCTCGCCGCGCCGGACCAAGTCCGCAAGGCCCATCGCATCGTACGAATCGTAGTTGGCAAAGCCCGCCATCGCGCAGGCCTACCCCAGTCAAAGGTCCAAAAGCAATCGGCTTTTGGGCATTCCGAGCACCTCCGGAAGACCCAGGGTGATGTTCCGTTCACAGTGCAACTAGATTTTTTTGATCATATGGTTGCTAATTTTCCAGCCTAGTGGTACCACACGCTTAGAAAGCCTGGAGAACCACCAATGTCAGCAAAAAAGTCTAGTGACAGCACAATCATGAACGAAGTCCTCGAATCGGTGAAGGCACGTGGCTGGATCACCTATAACGAGGCCTCGGAGGTCGTCGCTCAGATCGGCGCGACCCAAGCCACCGTGCGGCGCTTCCTTCGGCGCCTCGAGTCGGCAGGGGTCGAGGTCACGGTGAATCCCGGGCGCAACCGACGAAGTGACCGGCGCAAGGCGAGCGGCTCAGCGGAGAGGACGAACGTGCTGAGCGCGGAGCCCGTGCAGAGTTATCTCGACTGGATGGGTGCGGTCAGCCTGCTCACCCGCGAAGGCGAGGTCGAGCTCGCCCGGCAAATCGAAAAGGGCCGTCAGATCATCTACGACGCGATCGTCGAGCATGGTCTCCATGCAGCCGAGATCGCGGAGGTGTGCGAGCGCGTTTCGGCGGGCGAGCTCGCCGTGCGCGAGGCAGCGATCGAGCCGGCGTTCGAGGAGGTGCGGCAGGCCCTCGACGCATACGCGTGCGCTTGCGAGGAAGGGCCGGCTGAGCGGAAGAAGGCGGAGGCTGACTCTGGGCTCTCGGCGAGCAAGCTCCTCAAGCTGCGAGAAATGGTTTCAGCGGCACATTCCGACGTGGAGCGCGCGAAATCGGAAATGGTCGAGGCCAACTTACGCCTAGTGGTCGCCATCGCAAAGAAGTATCTCAAGCGCGGGCTCCCGTTCATGGATCTGATCCAGGAAGGGAACATGGGGCTCATGCGTGCAATCGATAAGTTCGACTACCGGCGCGGCTACAAGCTTTCGACCTACGCATCTTGGTGGATTCGCCAATCGATGGCTCGCGCCACCACCGATCAGGCCCGGACCATTCGTATCCCAGTCCACGCCTGCGAGCTTCTCACCAAGGTAACCGGCATGACACGCAAGCTCACCGGTGAGCTGGGCAGAGAGCCGACCCCGGCTGAGATCGCGAAGAGAATGAAGCTTCCCGCCGACCAAGTGGCCAATCTGCTCATGATTTCGCGCGATACGGTTTCGCTCGAGATGCCCGTAGGAAACGATGGCACGAGCGAGCTTCGCGACCTGATCGCCGACGACGAAGGCGCCACACCGATGGACTCGGTCATTGGCGAAGATCTTTCCAAATCGGTGCTCAGAGCCCTCGAATCTCTCAACCCGCGCGAGCAGCGCATCATCCGGATGCGCTTTGGTATCGGCGAGAAGGAGTCGCACACCTTGGCCGAAATCGGGCGAGAGTTCGGGTTGAGCCGCGAGCGAATCCGCCAGCTGCAGGCCTTGGCGCTGCGCAAGCTTCGCAACGTCCACGGCGATGCCGCGTTGAAGCAGTTCGTGAGCGCCTAGAGGCGACGCTCAGTCGTCGAGCTCACCTTGCTTGGCCTTGGCGATCCACTTGTCCATCGTCTTTTGGACGACGTCGAGCGCCATGTTCCTGAAGGGACGAAGCAAGAGGGGAACCTCCTTCATATCGATGACGACCTGACCCGGCTGCAGGTCCACGGTGGCAGCCACATGAACGCCTTTCACGTGGAACGAAATTTCGGCCTCGGTATCGCTCTTCCAAACGGTCTTCGCGTCGTACTTCTCCCACTTCTTGGTGTAGTGCTCGGCGGCCTTTTCCGCGGCCTTCTTTGCGCGCTCTTGGCTCAAATCGTGTTTGATGACGTGCTCCATGAAGCCTCTCTCGCCAGCACAGATTGACACGAAAAGCAGGGTTTGCACTATCCGTCGGCTTGCACCGCGCGTCCTTGCGCGATCCACGCCGCCAGCGCGGAGGTGCTTCCGAGCGGCCGCGTCGCCTCGGGCAAGGCCCAGGTCGGCAAGCCGAGCTCCTCACGAAGAGACGACATGCTCGATGTCTTTCGAGCCTGCTCCGCCGCCAGCCACGTCCGCATCTGCCTCAGCTTCGGCGCCAAGCGCGCAAGCGATGGAGGATACACGACTGAAGTGTCGGCGGAAATATCTATCTCCGGAATGAATGCCCGGTTGAAGACGACATGCTCCAATCGAAAGCCTCGTCCGGCAACCTCTGCCGCGACCGACTTGGCAACCTCGATACCGACGACATCAGCCGACGAGACCAGGATAAACGACGTTTTGGAGGTCTGCATGACATCGCGAAGGGCTTTCGCGCGTTCGGCAAAACCCTCTCGAAGAAAGGCCATTTCACTCAGAAACTCGGTCAGGGCAGCGACGAGCGACTCTCCAGCGACGATCTTCAACAAGCGCTGTACGATGGTCGTTGCCGAAAGACGCGAGGGGTCGTCAGACGGCTGAAGAAACCAACGGACCACACGCTGATCGAGAAAGCTCACCAAGCGCGTCGGTGCATCGAGGATCTCAATCGAGCTCTGCGCCGGCGGGGTGTCGACGACGATGAGATCGTAGCGGCCGTCTTGGATCGCCTCGTGCATTCGTTCCATCGCCGCATACGCGTGAGAGCGGGCCAGCGTGTTGGAAAACGCCTGATAGATTCGGTTGTCGAGCACACGTTGGGCGCGTTCGGCGTCTTTGGCTGCGCGCCGAATGATGTCATCTGCGCTGGCTTTGGTCTCGAGCATGGCCGCGTGGAGCTCACCGCCGGTCGCCTGATGCGGAAGGGATACGTCCGAGGGCACATCGGCGAGCCGGTGAACGCCGAGGGCGTCGGCCAGGCGGCGCGCCGGATCTGCCGTCAGAACCAGCACGGACCGCCCCTGCATGGCCTCACGAAGGCCGAGCGCAGCCGCGAAGGTGGTTTTGCCCACGCCTCCGACTCCGACGCAAAAAACGAGGCGGCAGTCGCTTGGAATCTCGATCATGCCATGCCCAAGTGTTCCAACGTTCTCGATAGCTCCTCGATGATTTGGGAGCTGTCGAAGTCGTGCTCGTCGAAGGTCACGGTCGGAAGCGCGATGTCCCGGCGAAGACCGCGTATGCATTTTTCGGCGGTTTGACGTCGGCGGATCAGATAGTCCGCGATCGCCAAGTCGGCCGCCCACGGCTCCTCGGCCTGAGCGAGTTCGAGCTCGCGCTCGACGAGGCGTTGCTCAGACTGGTCGAGCCATCGCCGCGGCACCCTGTTGATGAATAGATGGCCGAGGTGTAGGTCCTGTCGGCTGCGGAGTCCGTCGTAGAGCTGAACCGTCTCTCTGACGGCCAAGGCCTCAGGCACTGTGACGACGTGGACCGCACAACGCGACTCGTCGCGCACCAGCGCAGTCGCGCTGTCGAGGACCTGGCGAAGTGGTCCATCCTTGAGAAACACCTCGAGCACCGCAGGCAAGTCGAAAAACATGAGCGCATGTCCCGTCGATTCGAGGTCGACCAGGATCGGCCCCCAACGCGAATCCGCGGCGAGCTGCGCGACGCGGTGCAAGGTGACGATCTCGTCCACACCGGGGGCGGCCATGAACAGTCGCCGTAGCGAGTTGTTTCTCGCGACGAGAGCTGCAATGGGCCGCAGCTTGAGACGCGAGGTGACGTAGTCGATCAAGGCGGGCTCGAACAGAACGCGCGTGGCATGGACTCCGGGAGCAACCTCGGATGGCTCGTAGCCCACCTGCGGACCGGCGAACAAATGCGATGACGACGTGTGAATGCCGAGCTCCACGATGAGCGGCCGCCCTCCTGCCCGAGCAACCACGGTGGCGAGCGCTCCCAGCACGGTCGACTTGCCCACCCCGCCCTTGCCTGTGAAGAACTGAACGGGCCGGCTGAGGGGGGGCACATTCACGGTGAACTCCTAGCAGGAACGAATCGTGATATCGAGCGAAGTCAACGGCATGAAGAGTTGGATCCAAGCCGCACGGCCCCTCGCGCACGTGAACATCGCCATCCCATTGGCGTTGGGACAGGCTGCCGCCTGGCACGTCACGGGCCGCTTTCGTTGGTGGTGGTTTGGCGCAGCCCTCGTTTGGGGCGTCATCGACCATCTTTTCGTCATCTTCGCCAATGACTTTGCGGACCGATACGCGGACACCGGACGACGCACACCCTTCTCTGGCGGGTCCGGCGTGATACCGGAAGGCAAGCTCAGCGCCGCGCAGCTTGCGCGCGCTGCTCGTGGCGCGGCGGCTTCACTCATGGCCTATTCGTGCGCGCTGATGCTTCTGGGTCGTATCTTGACGCCCCTGTATGGGATTGCCGCGCTGCTGCTGTTGTGGCTCTACAGCTTCGAGCCCGCTCGCCTCAGCTACCGGGGAGGCGGAGAGCTTCTTCAAGGCATAGGCCTGGGTATCGGGCTGCCCTCGTTGGGCTACTATCTACAGACGCAACAGATGTTCGCCCCGGTCTGGATCTTGGCGCCCGCAACGACTCTGGGGATTTGCGGCAATGTGCTCACTTCGCTGCCGGACATCGAAGACGACGCGCGTGCCAACAAGAAGACTTGGCCGGTACGTCACGGCATGACGTCGGCACGGCGGTTTGCATCGGCTGGAATCGCGTTTGCCTCCTTCGCCGTCTTCCTTTGGACCCCTTCGGTCTCGATGCACGCGCGAGCCGCGGTTTCCATCGCTCCCCTCTTGCCTTTGCTAGCAGGGGCGCGGAGCGATGATCCCTATCGGGCCGCCTGGTGGTCGAGCGTCGCGCTCAACGCATTGGTGGTGCTTTGGATCTCCGCGATGGTTCTCGGGCTCTAGCGACCTAGCCCGAGCGACTTGGCCGTCTGCTGCCGGAGCGCATCGAAATCTCGTCCGGCATGGGGCCGGGCATCGAGCCGCCAGGCTTCGACCGGCACGTAGCCGCGTTCTGCAAGCGCGCGGTACAACCGAAGCTCGTCCCGAGGCTCGCGGACAAATGGAAACGGATTGCGTGAAACGCCTTCTTCGAGCCGTGGATACCACGCATCGTCGGCTTGGATCAGCGACAGGAGATCGCGCCCCCTGCGCTCACTCTGCTGGAGAAACTCCGGCCCAAATGGTTGGAGATCTCGCCGGGCGCCGGGGTTGCGGCGCACCCATCGGGCCCAATCGAAGCCGTACATGAAGTCGTGAACATAGCGAAAGCGAATCGTAGACTGCTGACCGTAGAGTTGCATCAAACCCACGGTGAGAAGAGCGGCATCGTGCAAGTAGCCCGCGTAGTCGGCAGAAGCCGACGCGTCACGGTGGATGGAGCCGAGGTAGAAGTCGAAGTCCCAGAAGAGGTTGTCGGGAAAGCTGATTATCTGCGCCTGTGCGACCGCAGAGGCCGCCGCTACCAGGTGCGGCGTCTGGCGCTCACCGGCCAATCTCGAGACGACTTCGGTCAACGGGGTCGCAAAGGCTCGATGTGGGTCGAGAGTCAAAGGCCCCTGGGGCGACTGCGCGATGCGCGCATCGATGTCTTTCAGAGGAGCAATGGTGGTATCGAGGGCGCGTGCTCTCATGCGAAACTCGGTCGAAGCCACAGGACCAAGGAGGCCACGGTTGTACTATGCCAAATCGCCCTGTGCAGGTAGCGCTTGTAGGCGCCTTGTGCCCGGAACGCGTTGGTGACGGCAGAAGCGCTGACTTCGCGCATCAGGATGAAGTTCCAAACGATGACGATCACCGCAGGAACGCTGGCCCACGGCGAAACCGAGGCGGGGCTGAGCAACGAGATGCTCAACCACACTGCCGCTCCGAGCAAGACGCTGGCCTCGGTGAGCTGACGCGCCGCAGCGTTTCCAAACGTAGAGGCGAGGGTGCGCTTTCCACCTATGCGATCGCTTTGCTCGTCGGAAAGCCCGCTAGCCGCGGCGCTCGACAGGCTCAGGAGGGCGAAACCCGCAATCCAGGGCCAGCTTCGCACCGGAACGTCGCCCGCCTGCAAATACGCGTTGTACAGAGGAAGGGCGATACCCACGCCCAGCATTTCGAGCAGCTCCCCTCCACCACGATAGTTGAGACGTACGGGCGGCAACGTGTACGCAGCGAAGATCAGCATACAGCCGAGTCCAGCAGAGAGCGCAAACGGCCGATCCAATGCGAGCTGCGCACCTGCCGCAGCCAGCAGGGCAGCCAAACCAAACGAGGCGCCCGCCATGCCGACTGTGTGCGATCCGAGGATGCGGTCCGGAATGGTCTTTGGAGAGCAACCGTCGGGAAACATCTCTCGTTTGATGGAATCAACCCGTCGATCTCCCCAATCGTTGAGCAAAACGATGAACGCCAGGCCGAGGGCAGTGAACCCGGCGCCCCATCCGAACGCCCTCGGGTCGAGCCCGCGCGTCGAGCTGGCACCGAGCATCTGGCCGAACAAAGCAGGCACGAGCAGCTTCGGCCAACTGGCCGGCTTGAGCGCATACAGCCAGCGCCCGAGATTAGACGCAGGGAGACGCTCGTCGGTGACAGAAGCCGTCATGAGCCCCGGTTGGGGTCGGCCGCTCGACCTACCTCGGGCGGGTCGCTTTCGATGTGCTTCGCACGAGCCTCCCACTTGGCTCGCGCCATCGCTCGCATGTCCTGGACCGAATCCATTTCGTCGACGATCTCGAGCCCGATGAGGGTCTCGAGCACGTCCTCCATGGTGACCACCCCATCCACGCCACCGTACTCGTCGACCACCACCGCGATGTGCTCCCGATTGTCGAGCAGCCTTTCGAACAAAGCCGGCAGTGCAAGGGTGTCGGGAACCATGAGGGCCTCACGGGCAAACGCTCGCACCGGCACATCGAGCTCGTTGCGGGCTGCGCGTAGCAAGAGCTGATCTTTGAGGATGTAGCCTGTCACCTGGTCTGGGCTCTCCTTCCAGATTGGGATGCGAGAGAAAATCATGGAGCCGCGGTCGACGATCGCATCCCTCACCGTCGTGTTTTCCTCGAGCGAGAACATGACGATACGTGGCGTCATGATATCCCGCGTCCGAAGCGAGCCGAAATGGAAGAGATTGCGGAGAATTCTCATCTCCGACTCGTCGAAGACGCCCTGTTCCTCTCCGATGCGCGCAAGCGCCGCGAACTCCTCGCGAGATACCGTCTCGGCAACACGCCGGCGTTTCAGCGACCGTGTCACGGCTTCGGACAACCAGACCAAGGGAAGCGTGATCAAGATGAGCAGGGGCAAGACCGTCGCGATGAAGCCGGTCAAACGGCGCCAGTACATCGCGCCCAGAGTCTTGGGAAGGATCTCCGAGACGAACAGAATCGACAAGGTCAGGACGACGGATGCGGCGGCAAGCGCGTGCGAGCCCCAGATACGCTGCGCTTCCGCGCCAACGCCCGCAGCACCCGCCGTGTTCGCAATCGTATTCAAGCTCAAGATCGCAGCGAGCGGCCGATCGATGTGCGACTTCATAGCACGCACCTTGTGGCCGATCTTGGGTCGGTCTTGCTCCAACTTGGCCAGGTGGGAAGGCGTCACGCTGAGCAGCGCCGACTCCAGGATGGAGCAAAGAAACGAGACGACGAGCGCGATCGCGAAGTAGACGACGAGCGCGGTCATCGAGCGGCTCGTGGACTATCGGAGTCGCCGCCCTCATCGCGGCGAAACGGACCATGCTGGCTGAGCTCGCGGATTTGCTGTCGCACGGATGCAGCCTCGCGGGGAAGGAACTCTTCGATGGCCTGTCGGAGAACGGGGTGGCGAATCCAATGCGCACTGTAAATGGGAGCTGGCATCAAACCTCGCCTGAGCTTGTGGGCACCCTGGGCGCCGGCTTCGAAACGCCGCATCCGGTGCTCGATGGCATGCTCGATGAGCCGATAGTAGCAGAGCTCGAAGTGAAGCATGTCGTGTCTTTGCGAAGCGCCCCAATATCGGCCGTATAGGTGGTTCCCCTTCTCGAAATTCAGAGATGCAGCGACGATTCGCCCTCCATCCTTGGCCGCGAAGATGAGCGAGGAGGTGCCGAGCGCCGAGGGTGCCATCTCGAAAAACTCGGGAGTCAAGTACGGATAGGAGCCCTTGCGCCGACAGGTCGCCCGGTAGAGCCTCTCGAGTGTCCGCCAATCCGACGGCCCGAGATCATCACCCCGGAGCTCGGCGATCTCGAGGTCGGCCTCAGCGGCTATTCGACGCTCCTTGCGAAGCTTTTTGCGCATCGACGATCGAAACGTCCCGAGGAAGTCATCGAACGTTTCATATCCCTCGTTGTGCCAGTGAAACTGAAAGGAGAGCCGTTCCATCAGGCGGCCGTCCCGAGCGACCCATTCGCGCTCCTCGCCATTCAAGAAGAGCAGGTGAATGGATGAAGCTTTCGTCGACTCCGCCACGTCGAGGCAACCGTCGATCAGCCGGGAGGCGACAGCGGCCGGATCCTCCCCGGCAGCAAACAGAAACCGCCGGCCGGTGACCGGCGTGACCGGCACCATGGCCACTAGCTTCGGATAGTAGCTGGCGCCAAGACGCATGGCTGCGTCCGCCCAGCCCCAGTCGAAAATGTACTCTCCGTAGCTATGCGTCTTCAAGTAGAGCGGCAGCGCGCCGACCAAACGCTTGCGACGCCATGCGGTGACGTGAATCGGCTCCCAGCCCGAACCACGGCCTACCGAGCCGCTCTGCTCCAGCAGTGACAAGAACGCATGCTCCACGAAGGGATCGTCGTCCCCCACCATTTGGTTCCAGGCATTCGCGTCCACAGACCCCAAAGACGTCAGAATCCGTATGTCGAGCGAATCACGCAAGCGAGTCGGGAAGTCTGAACGACTGCGGCGGTTAGAGCCAGCCGAGGTAGCGGGTAGGCCCGCTCTTGCCCCGAAGGCGGTAGATCAGGCTCTTCGTGGCCGCGTAGAAGCGAAAGAACATCTCCACCTGCAACCGCTCGGACGCGCTCAGCGGCGAGCGAGCGCAGATCCACTTCGGATCGGGCTTTCCAGAATCGACGAAGTCGACGCGCCCGCGAACTGCGACCGTCGACTTGCTTCCCAGAGGCAACCGGGGCCCGAGGATCAAGGCGTCGAAGGCTTCCCCGTCGTCCGCCACGGTTCCGGGGACATGGCCATAGTTGAACGGACAGGGAAGTGGAGACACGAAGTCGATCGCCCCGTCGTCGTTGCGTTTGAAGAAGCTTCCCCGTGGTACGTCGATGACCACGGTCAGCTGCCGCTCACTCACGGTGCGAGCTCGCATGCGGAGGCGACGAGGCCCTCTTCGACCAGATATCGGCCATGGATCACATCGCCAGGCCGGAAGCCGTCGACCTCCTGTCTGAACACCGCTTCGAAAGTGCCATCGCCGATTTGCACTTCGACCGCATGGAACCCGAGAAAGGTCGTGGTGATCGGATATTGGCATTTGTACACCGACTCCTTGGCGCTGAAGAGGATCTTTCCGCTGAGCCCGGGGTCGGCAAGGCTGGCAAGCCAGTCGCGCTCGCCCGGAGTGCATACGCGGCGCCAAAGCGCAGGCTTCAAGGGCGTCGCGGCTTCGAGGTCGATGCCGATCGAGCGGACGTCCGAGGTACGGGCCACGGCCGCCGCACACCAGGCATCGGTATGCGAGATACTACCGGTGAAACCGGACGGCCAGATCGGTGCGCGATCTTCCCCGCGGGGGATGGGCGTGGCTTTGATGACCCCGAGACGGCTGAGAGCGATTCGGCTGCACACGCGCCCGGCCGTGAATTGCTCGACACGCGTTTGGGCGGCGCCGGCGATCGCCTCTTGCTCGCTGGCCAAAAGCCGGCCTCGAAGCGAACGCGGATCCGCCTCCTCCGTCTCTATCGAAGGACCGAGCAGACGGTGGAAGAGAGGCTGACGCATCTACTTGCCGATCGAGCCCGCAACCGCAAGAATGGCAAACGCGTTGGCGAGCGAAAGCAGAGGCGAAATCGCGTTGAGCACGTCGGCCGTGCTGGCATACCAGGCTCTGGAAACGTACACGATGTCACCCGGCGCGAGCTCGATATCCGTCGAGTCGCCCGCGGAGAGCGCTTTCAAGTTCGTGGTGTATACGCGAGGCTCCGTGAGAGAACCCCGAACGATGCGAATGTCTTTGCGATCACCCCGAGAGGTGTTGACACCACCGGCGCGGGCCAGAACCTCGGAAAGGCGGAGGCCATCTCGAAATGCGACCGGCTGGGGTTGCTTGACTTCGCCCAACACCATGATCAGCTGATCGGTGACCGGCGGCACGTAGAGCTGATCACCAGCACGAATGCGGATGTTATGCCGAGGATTCCCCTCCCGGGCTAGCTGTATGCTCACGGGAAGCGTTTCGCCGTTGCGCATGAGTCGGGCCAGGTCGAGATTGCCGAGGAGGGTCGGCACCATTTGCGATTGGCCTCGCGCGGGGCCTCCGGCCTCCGCAAGCAGATCGGCCAGCCTCATTCCTGGAACCACTTCAACCCTCCCGGGCTTGGTCACCGCCCCCACGACCGCGGCGGAATGGCCGGTGGGCTTGCTGATGATCAGATTGGCGCGCACGAACTTGTCGTACCGCCGCAGCCCTTGCTCGATGGCCTTCTCAGCGGCGGATAGGTTCATCCCCCCGACTTCGATGTCGCCCGCTAGCGGAACGTGGAGCTGGCCCAATGCATCTACGATCAAGCCCTTGTAAACCTGCTTGGTGGCAGACACGGTTGTCAGCTCGACCACATCGCCGGGAAGGAGCTGCAGCGCCTCCGGCGGATCGGAATCCATGCCGCCTGGGACGACCCGTTCCGGCGCCGGAAACAAAGTGTCGTCCCGAAGGGTGGTGGGCGCCTGCGGGAGACGATTCCGCACACATGCCGTGACCAGCGTCAAGGAAAGCAAGATTGCCGTGCACCGGCGCATATTCTTGATTAATCTGCCCATTCGCCGTCTGCAAGGGTGGAAGTGAGGAACGCGGAGGCTATGCCTATACTGTCCCTGAAGGCCCGATGACGAGCAAGAAACCCACCGGATGGGGCGGCGGACCCGATGCCGAGCTCGCGCCGCTCATGCGGCTCGTTGATTTCGTGTTGATCTACGGGTCCCTCTGGCTGCCGACCTATGCTCGCGGGGAATCCTGGGACCAGCGGGCTTGGACCGCTGCGACGATCGCTGGGGTGCTCTTCATGTTGATCGGGCAATCCTTGAAGCTCTACGAGGGCGACCGCGGGTTGCGTCTCAAACGCGAGCTCGTCCGGGCTTGGGGCGGCTGGTTCCTGGGGGTGGTGCCGATGCTCCTCTTCTTGTTGTTTCTTTCGAAACGCTCCGACGACTACTCGCGTGTGGTCGTCACGATCTGGTTCCTGCTCGCGCCGCTTCTCATTTCTTTTTGGCGCACCATCATGACGCTTGCGCTCCGGGAGCTGCGGAGCCGCGGATACAATACGAGGGCCGCCGCCATCGTGGGGATGACCGAGCTAGGAGAGGAGCTGGCGCTGCGCATGCAGTCTATGCCCTCGCTGGGACTGCATGTCTATGGATTTTACGACGATCGCGGCGACGACCGATGCCACCCGATTCCCGAATCGATCGGGAGGCGGAAGGGTTTGCTCAAGGACGTGGTGGACGCAGCCAAGGCTGGAAAGTTCGACCTCATCTACATTGCGCTTCCGTTGCGAGCGGAGCCGCGCATCAATCAACTGCTCCGCGAGCTTTCCGATACGACCGCCTCCGTCTACATGGCCGCCGATTTCTATGCGTTCGATCTTCTGCACGCCCGCTGGGGAACCCTGGGCGGCCTCCCCACGATCAGCCTTCACGAAACCCCGTTCTATGGCGTCGACGGCTGGCTCAAGCGATTGGAGGACATCCTGCTCAGCAGTCTCATCCTCCTGATCATCGGGATCCCCATGCTGGCGATCGGCATCTGGGTCAAAGTCACCTCGCCCGGCCCGGCGCTCTTTAGGCAGCGGCGCTACGGCCTCAATGGGGAGGTCATCGACGTCCTCAAGTTCCGATCGATGACGGTCACGGAGGACGGGCCGGAAATCAAGCAGGCGACCAAGAACGACGCGCGCATCACCAAGGCGGGGGCGATTCTTCGCCGGTGGAACCTCGACGAGCTACCGCAGTTCTTCAACGTCCTCGAGGGGAGCATGAGCATCGTGGGGCCGCGACCGCACGCGGTCGCGCACAATGAGCTCTACCGCAAGAAGATCCAGGGCTACATGCTGCGCCACAAGGTGAAACCGGGAATCACGGGGTGGGCGCAGGTCAATGGTTGGCGAGGGGAGACCGACACGCTCGAGAAGATGGAAAAGCGCGTGGAGCACGATTTGGACTACATTCGTAATTGGAGCCTCCTTTGGGATCTGCAGATCATCGTGATGACGGTGGTTGGCTCCGGCGCGCGGCGGAATGCTTACTGAGGAGACTCGGAAATCGTGGACGAGCTAGACGGAGACAGGACAGCGGGAGGTCGAGCCTCGGGACGCGCAGGGTGGCCCATCGATCCGCATCGGCTGACGCGCGCCCTATGGGGTGGAAGGCGCTTGCTGATCGGCGCCGGGGTGGTCGGCCTCGTCGTGGGTTATCTGGCCGCCAAGCTGCTCCTGACCAGCGGCTACCAGACGACCGCCATCTTGAGGTACGAGGGCGAGCTGGATCTACCGGGGTCGCCTCCCACCCGGGATGCGATTGGGCCGGCAGCGGACGCGCTCAAGCAGCAGTCGGTGCTGCGCCAGATCCGGGAGG
This sequence comes from uncultured delta proteobacterium, assembly GCA_963817725.1. Taxonomy (GTDB): domain Bacteria; phylum Myxococcota_A; class Polyangia; order Polyangiales; family Houyiibacteriaceae; genus SG8-38. Next base: position 215,714 of record CAWFPD010000006.1, on the reverse strand, counting down.
AGACTGGCTTCAAGGGCCCGTTGTCGCGAGTCGCGGCTTCGATCGGCTCCCAGATCGATTACATCACAGACACGATGCAGATCACCGTCGGCGGAGCGACGGGTGAAGAAGCTGCAGCGCGCGCCCGGCTCGTGACCGACGTCTTCCTACGTTACCACAAGGAGCGGCAGTCGCGGCGAATCGAAGACGAAATCGCACGCATGAAAAAGCGGATCGAAGCGGCGGAGGGCCAGGCGGAGGAAGCACGCCGGACCTACAATGCCTTTCGTGAAGAACACGGCATCGCGGACCTGTCCACCGAGCAGCACTCCATGGTGCAATCCGCGGCCAAGTTGCAGGCCGACAGCGAGCTCGCGGCCTCGGAGGTCCGCGCCCTCGAAGCGGAGGTGCAGAGCCTCGAAGCACAGCTCGCCAACATCCCCAAGACGAGCTTCGTGGCAGGTAGCTCGCCGGAGCGCGCTGCCTACGACCGGCTTCGACAAGAGCTGGTCAACGCGAGAGCGACGCTTTCCGAGGACCATCCCCGCGTTCAGGCGCTTCAGCAACAAGTGGACCAGCTGCGATCCCAACTCCGGCGCAGCCCCGGCGCAAGCGCTGCGGGCGACGGCACGGTCTCCCTGAACTCGACGTATCAGCTCGTGGACGAACAGCTCCGGGGCGCCAAAGCGAGGCTGACCGCTCTGCGGGAACGCCAAAAAGGGCTTTCCGAGATGGCCAAAAGGGCACAGGGCCGGGTAGAGGCATTCTCGGAGGTGGAAGGCGAAGCAACGGGATTGCTGGCTAGCGTCACGGTAAACGACAATCTGGTCAGCTCGCTGCGCCGCACCGAAGCAGCCCTCGAGGACGCGCTGCGGGATCCACCGAGCGGTTTCGTGGTCCTCGACCCAGGCGCGGTACCCGAGTACCCGGTCCGCAACAAAATGAAGCTGGTCGTCTTCGCCGTCATCCCCATGCTGACCTTGGGCTTGGCTCTGTTCATCGTGCTCCGGCGCGAGCTTCGAGGGCTTCGCGTCCAGACCCCGGCGGAGGTGGCGTTTTGGGGCAATGGGCCGGTGCTCGGGGCGACGCCGTGGCCCGAGGACCCGCGGGGTCTCGATGAGCTCGTGGCGGGGCTCGATGACTTCGCACCGGACGCCATCGGCACCCTGCTCATCGTCGGCAGCTCTGCCGACGACTCGGGACGCGCAGCGGAGCTGGCCGAGCGGATCAACGAAGACTGGTTCTTCGCAGGCGACACCGGAACACCGCGACAAGCGTCCCGCCCCGCCTCGCACGGACCGCTGCGGACCCCCCCGCCCGCACCCTCCGCCGCCCATTCGGTGCCTCCTTCAGGCCCCTATCCCATCGGGAGCCAGGGAACACGCTCCACTGCCCTCGCGAGGCTCCCGTCGGTGCCTTCACCGGAGCCCGATCGGCTGGCGCATCGACCCGCACGTCTTCGGCTCGAGGCATGGGAAGGCCCGGACGACGGTCAGGCGCTCCGCCGCGCGGCGCGCCTCGCCGATCGCGTCATCGTCCTCGTGCGCTCGGGGGCTGTCTCGGCTTTCCATCTGCATGCGATTGCAAACCGGCTCGGTCGCGCCAAGGGCGTCGGCTACGTCCTCATCGGGTTGCCGGAGGAGCTACGGGCCCTGCCCGACCGGGTCGGGAACGTGGCGGCCTTCTGGAAGAGCTGACCGCAACGGGCGCTTCGCTTCACCGGTACATGCGCTCGGTTTCTTTGCTCACCATCTCGATCGCGGCCCGGCGCGGCAATAACCTGCTGAGAAGGATGGATGCCGCGGCGTTGCGACGCCCCGAGACCGCCGTCGGCTGGCGCCCGAGGTCGTGGAGTGCCTGCTCGGTCACATCGTCCGGCTGCATGGGCCGGGCCAACCCCCGAGAGGGAATGCGATCGGTCGACGACTCGTAGTTCGGGGTCAGCGTCGCTCCTGCCAAGCAGCCGAGAACGTCCACGCCCTGCTCGCGGAGCTCATACCAAAGGCCCTCGGCGAGAATGGCATCGTAGGCTTTGGTGGCCGCGTAGTTGGCCACCATGGCCGTGCCCTGCAGGCCGCTCATGGAAGACATCAAGATGATCCCGCCCCGGCCCCGCTGCGCGAACCGGCGGCCGAAATAGTGCGACATGCGAAGCGGGCCGAGGACGTTGACGTCCACGGCCTTGAGGTGCGCTTCGACGTCGATTTCGAGAAAGGTTCCGATGGGAGAATACGCCGCGTTGTAGATCAGCAGCCCGACGTCCAGGCTCTCGGTCGCATCACGCATGCCCGAAACCGAATCGGCCTGACCCAGGTCGAGCGAATGCACTCGAATCTCCACCGGGTGCATGGCGCGAAGCTCGGACGCAAGCGCTTCCAGAGGCTCGGTGCGACGGGCGATGAGCACGAGGTTCATGCCGCGCGCTGCCAGCTTTGTCGAAAACGAGGCGCCAATTCCCTCCGAAGCGCCCGCCACGACAGCCCACGGACCGTACCGATCGACGAACCCGGGCATGGTCAAACGGCCTCCGTGAACGGCGTCTCCGTACCGTACATTCGCTTGATCACGTAGATGGGAAACAGGAACCAAGGCGCGTTGAGGGCAAGCACCAGCCAAGGCGAGGGCGTCGAATGAGGCCCCATGAATTCCTCGCCGAGAATGATCGTGACGTTCGTCATCATTACCGCCGCCCAAATGATGCTGGGAACGCGGATCCAGTTTTTCCCCTTGGTCCAAGCGTAGATCGCAAAGACGTAAAAAGGACCAAAGAACAAGGCGTCGATCCAAATCGTCATGCGCCACCAAACGGGTCGAGCGATGAGCACTGGATCGAAGTGGTTGCCGTACCAATGAATGACGTCGATGGCGAAGGGAGGCGGCCACAAAGGATACTCCCAGTCTCCGCTGATGTCGGGTAGCACGATTTGCTCTACATCGACGATGTACGTGATGAACAGGATGTTGATCCAAAAAAAGATGAGAACGGCAATGTCGCCTTTGCGGCGAGACAGCGGAATCACGCGCTCCATGAATACCTCGGTGGCTGAAGTTTCCGGGGAGGTTACTCGGCGAGCGCCAAAAATCTACAGTGAATCACCCGAGGTGAGCTCGCTCTGAGGGAGGAAGCCGAGACCCACCATGAAGCGCGCCATTTCCGTGAGGTACGCGCCTCGATCCATGTGGATGACGTGGCTTCCCGGGAACCAATGGATACGGCATCGGCCCCAATGGTCCCAAAGAAGCCTGGAGTGCTTGGGCGGGGCGAGTCGGTCGCCTACGCCACCCACGATCATCAGCCGCTTGGTGGGAAGCACCGGGGGATACGTGAGAGGACAACTCACGGCGACCAGGCGTCTCGCGTCGGCAAGCTCCATGCCCATCGTCGAGAGCGCGCCTCGAAGGAGCCAGCCGATGGGTTGCCATTCGAGGATCAAGTCGGCCAAGCTCACAACCGGTACGTTGGGAATCGCGAACGCCAGACGCTCCTCTACGCTGGCGAGCATCGCGGTGGTGAAGCCTCCGAGGCTCATGCCGGTCACGCCGATCTGCTCGGCGCCGCGCTCGTGTCGCAGCCAATCGAATAGAATCCTGAAGTCGAAGATCGATTGCGCAACGGCCTCGTTGAGTCGTGATGTGCCTCCGGCGAAGTAACCATGGCCCGAGAACGGGGAAAGCTTGGTCTGCCGTGGGCCGTGGAAAGGAAGGGTGAACAACACGATGTCGCAACCCATGCGGTAGAACCAGGGAAGCGCAAAAACCCATTCGTTGATCAGATACCAGTCGGCGGTGAATCCGTGAATTGCAACGATCGTCGGCCGAGGCCCCTCGCGGTGGCGGAGCATCCGCGCGTGGGCCACGCGATTGGCGCCGTGGCGCAAGTACGACTTGTGCTGGCTCGGATTGACTGGTTGAAACGGACTATCGAAGATGAGCGATTCGCACACGCCGTCCTCGGGCTCGAATCGCGGAAGCCATCGGCCCTTGCCGACCCGCACACGCACGCCCGAGGGGGGCACATGAAAGAACCGTTTCGGATCTGCCGATCTCGCGATCTCGGTATAAAAATCCGCGTCGCGAACGGCTCTTCGAAGCTCGATGGGATTGTATCCGATCGGTAGCGCCATGCTCGATATCATCGATGCGCCGATCGTTCGCAGCACGGTGTCGAACGAAGCCGCTGCGCCCACTCTCAGGCGATCGGTGAAGCCGAGCTCGAAGCCCTCCGGGGTGCACGCGAAATCGCGGTCGAGCTCCTCCCACCAGAGCCCCTGTGCAAGAAGCGGTGGGCTGCGCAGATACGATTCATGCGCGATCCGGGACACGACGGAGGGTTCGTCCACCCCGTCAGCATACCGGATTGCAAACCTCGCGCGCCATTTCCCGCTCAACAGTCGGGCTGAATCTCGAATGGCAGCACCCCGAGCAAGACGCCTTCGGGATTTCGAATCTCGACGCGCCAGATCCCAGGAGCTTTGGCGTGCCGGGTGTATGCCCACGTCCGCCACCGGGGCGCCGAAGCTGGAACCTGAAGCTCGATTCCGCCGCTCACCTCTCCGCCCGGGCCGATGAAGTGGACCATGAGGGTCTGATCCGATTGGTTGGAGTTGCTCGCCTCGATGAAAGCGTAGATCTTGTCCTCGCCGTTTCCAAAAACCGAAGACGCAAGGGCCGGCTCCCGATCTTCGATCGCGGACGCCATGACGAGCCGCTCGATGGTGAGCCCGTCGTGGCTTTCGAGAGTGGGCATCAAAGGCCGATCGGGCTGCTGGGCGGCGGTGCTGCCTTTGGGGGCAAGCTCGACCTTCGTTTGCTCGATCTGCGGGGGCGACACCGGCGAAGCCGTCGCGGTCAACGTCGGCGCGTCCGACGTCATACGCTCGATGATCTCGGACTCGGCGGGATTGGATTGTTGGCAACCGAGCGCCATGAGCACAGATGCAACCAGGGTTGCGTAGCCTATCGCTTTGTCGTGCATGGGACCTCCTTCGAGGAGCTGGAGCACGGACCATGCCAAGGCTGAATTGCCCTCATTCAAGTCCTACGCGGTGCTCAGACGTGGCAACACGGACGCACCCGTGTGTCAGCGGCCACGGTGCATGTTGCCGGTATGGCCTGCAGGGTTACGAAAAGCGGGAACTCCATGGGCACCGCGCACCTGCTGAAAGTGGTCGATGGCCCAACGTACGGAAGGGAACGCGAGCTCGGCGGAGGGCAAATCATCGAAGTCGAACAGACCGACCTCCTCGCTTTCCGGCCCTGCGGACACCTCAGGGGATAGCAGGCGGGCGCGGAAGAAGAGTTGGAGCTGGCTGATGTGACGCAGGCTGTACAGCGCCAACAGGTCTAGGACTTCGAGCTCCGCCCGCGCTTCTTCCCAGGCCTCACGCGCAGCACCTTGCTCGGGGGTCTCACCCATCTCGAGGAAGCCGGCGGGCAACGTCCAGAAGCCCCGTCTCGGATCGATGGCTCTTCTGCACATCAAGAGCTTGCCCTGCCACGTCGCAATCACGCCGACGACCACCTTGGGATTCTCGTACACGATGTAGTTGCAGTCGGGGCACACCAGGCGCTCGCGATTGTCCCCAGAGGGCACCTTGCGAAGCCGTGGGCCTTTGTCTCGCTCCGACATGAGTCGTTCGTCGTACCATGGAGCCCGCGAGCGAGCTATGGCGTGAGCCCCAGAGCGCCTTAGACTCGCCGGATGGTTTCGAGGCCCGGTCTCGGCAGGCCGCAGCTCCTGAGCGTATTTCGTCAGCTCAAGCACGGGCTCGGCCTGGTATGGACGACCAGCCGTGGGCTGAGCATGGTCCTTGCAGTAGCCAGCCTGTTGGCAGGTTTGCTTCCGGCCGCCGCAGCGTGGGTGGGCAAGCTCATCGTGGATTCCGTGGTGAGGGCTGCCGAAAGCGGGGCTGCCGAAGACCAGCGGACCGCCCTGACGTGGGTCGGGGTAGAGCTCGCTCTCATCTTGGTCCTCGCGGCCGCGCAGAGAGCGCTCAGCACCTGTCAGCAATTGCTGCGGGCGCTTCTCGGGCAGCGTGTAAACGAAATGATCCTCGAAAAAGCGCTGACCCTCGATCTCGCGGCATTCGAGAATTCGGAGCTCTACGATCGCATGACCCGTGCGCGCCGGGAAGCCTCGCAGCGGCCGCTCAGCCTGGTGATGCGCACCTTCCAGCTCGCACAACACTCCTTTTCTCTGGTGGCGTACGGCGGGCTTCTCTTGCAACTCTCGGTTTGGGCACTGGTGGTGCTCGTAATCGCGGCGATTCCCTCTTTCCTCGTGGAGACGCGGTTTTCAGCGGACGCGTTTCGGCTCTTCACTTGGCGAGCGCCGGAGACTCGAAAACAAAACTACCTCGAGGTGCTGCTCGCTCGCGAGGACTTCGCCAAAGAGGTCAAGCTCTTCGACCTCGGACCGGTTTTCCTCGGCCGCTACCGAGACATCTTCGAGGACCTGTATGTGGAAGATCGCGCGCTCGCGTTGCGGCGCGGGACGTGGGGATTCGTCCTCGGGCTGCTCAGCACCGTAGCCTTCTACGGCGCATACGCATGGATCGCGATCGAAACGATTGCAAAACGGATCACGCTCGGCGACATGACGATGTATCTGCTCGTCTTCAAGCAGGGCCAGTCGGCGTTGGCATCGATTCTGACGTCGCTCGGAGGCATGTACGAAGACAGTCTCTACCTGTCGAATCTGTCCGAGTACCTGGAATACGAAGCGCCGGAGCAGGGAGGCTCTGCGACCGAGGGACCCAAACCGGGCGACGGGATTCGATTCGAAAACGTCAGCTTCACCTATCCAGACGTGACGACGCCTGCGCTGCAGCAGGTGAGCTTGCACCTACGCCCCGGACGAAAGCTCGCGCTGGTGGGCGAGAACGGCGCGGGCAAGACGACGTTGATCAAGCTCCTCACACGGCTGTACCGGCCCACCGAGGGACGAATTCTCCTCGACGGACTGGAGCTCGATGCATGGGACGTCGGCACCGTGCGCGAGCGCATTGGGGTCATCTTCCAGGATTTCGTCCGCTACCAACTCGCGGCTGGAGAAAACGTCGGCGTGGGTGACGTTCGGGCATTCGATGATCCGACACGCTGGCAGCAAGCGGCGGAAAAGGGCATGGCTCACGAGTTCCTCGAACGCCTGCCCGACGGCTATCGGACACAACTCGGCCGATGGTTCGACAAGGGGCACGAGCTGTCGTTGGGTCAATGGCAAAAGATCGCGCTCTCGCGCGCCTTCATGCGCGACGGAGCCGACATTCTCGTTCTCGACGAGCCCACGGCCTCCATGGATGCGGAGGCCGAGGCCACGGTCTTCGAGCGGTTCGGCCGCCTCGCCACCGAAAAGATGGTCATCCTGATCTCCCACCGGTTTTCGACGGTTCGCATGGCGGACGAGATCGTCGTGCTCGAACGTGGTCGAGTGACGGAGCGCGGAACGCATGAATCCCTCATGCAGCAAGGAGGTCAGTACGCCCGCCTCTTCACGCTTCAGGCTGCGGGGTATCGGTAGAGCGAGCACCTTCCGGTCTTCGCCCGCGCCGTCAGCTTTCGACGACCCAGTAGAAGTCGGCAGCGCGCTCCTCGGGAGGGAGCTCGAGCTCCTCTTTGAGCTCCGCCTCCGTCACGGGGAGCACCACCGCGTAGGGAGCAGCGCCCCGCTTGGCCGCCCTCTCGGGCACTCCCAGCCCGAACTTCACGTGCACACGTCCTGCAAAGACGATCATCTTGGCGGGCCCTTGGGGCCGCGCCAGCGTTTCGGCGACGCGTGATCCCATGGTTTCGTCCCAAACGACCTGCGCCGCGTAGTACTGGTCGACTGCGTCCTGAGCCGCATGATCGCCGATGTCGAATTCGGCATCGAACAGCGCACGATGTCGCGCGTCGTCGAGATCGAGCTCTGGTAGCTCCGCGGCTTGCTCCGGCGAGAGCGAGGCCAAACCGTTCTTCGCGACCGCGAAGCTGAGCTCGCCCGGCGCATTGAGCGCGACGACCTCGATGCCCCGGCTGCGTGCGAACTCCAAAATCGGCCGATATAGGCTGAAATCGAAACCCCATCGCTTGTCGTATTCGGTTTGTTGGCGAAGCACCGTCTCGTCGATGAGACCCGCGCTCCATTTGCTCAGCGGCTCTTGAAAGGGAACCTGAAACATCTCCATTCCGATGGCCAAAGACGGCTCGTAGCGGTAGAGCTGCTTGAGAATTGCGTACTGCACCCCGTGATCGAGCGGTTCGTCGTGGCGTTCCCCCACATACACGACCCGCTTCGTGCGGAGTGCAGCGAAAAGCGTTTCGGCCTCGACGACTCTTCCGGTCTTGGCCTCGACCACGGAGAGCGCCGGAGACTCGTCGCGAACGATCGATTCGGCCGTTTGGGGCTCCGATCTGAGCGATGCGGCACATCCCCCACAAACCAGCAATGAAAGGACGATGAGCCTCATGACTCCGCGGGAAGGAAAAGAGCGCTTCGGTAGTATTTCAGCTCTTCGATCGACTCCAGGAGATCGTCCATCGCTCGATGCGATCCCTTCTTCGCGGGACGCGCGGCGTATTTCTTCGGATACCAACGAATTGCGAGCTCTTTGATGGTCGAGACGTCGATGTTGCGATAGTGCAGCCATGCCTCCACCTCGGGCATGTAGCGTGCGAGAAAGCGGCGATCCTGGTGGACCGAATTGCCAGCCAGCGGGGCCTTCGCCTTGTCCGTGTGCTCCGCGAGAAAGCGGAGGACGGCGGCCGATGCCTCCGACTCGTCGATGGTCGACTCACGAACCCGCTGCGTCAGCCCCGACGCCCCGTGATGGCTGGTGTTCCATGCATCCATGGTGTCGAGCACCTCGTCGGGTTGGTGAACGATGAGGCTCGGTCCTTCGGCAACTAGGTTCAGCTCGCCGTCCGTAACCAGGACCGCCACCTCCAGGATTCGATCGGTCTCGGGGTACAGGCCCGACATTTCCATATCCATCCAAACGATACCCGTCATGGCTCGACGCAAGGTCTTAGCATGGGCTCGGGCCCGTCGCTCTCGTTTGAGCGTGCCGGCATTGAACTCGGGCCGAAGTGACGTATAGACTGGCCACTCAACCTTGACTGCCCTAGGAATCTGCCGGTGTCCCCAAGCGAGCGAAAGCTGAGCCAACTCCGCCAGCTAGAGGCGGAGAGCATCCACATCATCCGCGAGGCCGCGGCTGAGTTCGACAATCCCGTCATGATGTACTCGGTGGGCAAGGACTCCTCGGTCATGCTCCGCCTGGCCGAAAAGGCCTTCTCGCCGGGTCCGCTCCCCTTCCCGCTCCTGCACGTCGATACCACCTGGAAGTTTCAGGACATGTATCGGTACCGCGACAAGATCGAAGCCAACCTCAACGGGAGTCTGATCAAGTACACGAACCCCGAGGGTCTCGCCATGGGAATGAACCCCTTCGACTTCGGGAGCAAGAAGTACACCGACATCATGAAGACCGAGGCTCTCAAGCAGGCGCTCACCAAGTACGAGTTCGACTGCGCATTCGGTGGAGCCCGGCGGGACGAGGAGAAATCGCGAGCCAAGGAGCGCATTTTTTCGTTCCGCGACAGCCATCACGTCTGGGACCCGAAGAATCAGCGCCCCGAGCTGTGGAACGTCTTCAACGCTCAGATCAAAAAGGGGGAGAACGTTCGCGTATTCCCGTTGAGTAACTGGACCGAGCTCGACGTCTGGCTTTACGTCTGGTTGGAAGACATTCCTGTCGTGCCTTTGTACTTCGCGAAAGAACGACCGGTCGTAGAGCGGTCGGGCACCTGGATTTTGGTCGACGACGACCGCATGCGTTTGGAGCCCGGTGAGAAGCCGCAAATGAAGAAGGTGCGCTTTCGCACGCTTGGCTGCTATCCGCTCAGCGGAGCGGTCGAATCGGAGGCGGATACCGTCCCCAAAGTGATCCAGGAAATGCTCCTCAACCGCTACTCCGAAAGGCAGGGCCGGCTCATCGACTTCGACGAAGAAGGGTCGATGGAAGTGAAGAAGCGCGAGGGGTACTTCTGAGCCCTCAGGGCAATCTCCAGGGAACGCCATGACAGACGAAGACGACCTGATTCGCGACGACATCGAGGCCTATCTCGCGAGCTATCAAGAGAAGGAGCTGCTTCGATTCGTTTCCGTGGGATCCGTGGACGACGGCAAGTCGACGCTGATCGGCCGAATTCTCTACGACACCGGGATGGTGTTCGAAGATCAGATGGAGGCGGTTCGTGCCGCCTCACAAACGGACAAACCCGACCTCGCTCTATTGACCGATGGTCTGAAGGCCGAGCGCGAGCAGGGCATCACGATCGACGTGGCCTACCGCTACTTCACGACGGCCAAGCGGAAGTTCATCATCGCCGACACGCCCGGTCACATTCAGTACACCCGGAACATGGTCACCGGCGCTTCGACCGCCGATGTGGCGCTCATTTTGATCGACGCACGGCACGGCGTGCTGCAGCAGTCGCGGCGCCATGCCTACATCGCCTCGCTTTTGGGAATCCCGCATCTAGCGGTGTGCGTGAACAAGATGGACCTCCGAGACTACTCGCAGCAGGTCTTCGACGAGATCAGCGCCGACTTCACGCAGTTTGGAAAGACGTTGCGCTTCAAGGACATTCAATTCTTTCCGGTGAGCGCGTTGGTCGGGGACAACGTGGTGAGCGATAGCGACAACACGCCATGGTACGACGGGCCCAACGTGCTCGAATACCTGGAGACGGTTCCCATACTCGAAGACCGTAATTTCGAGGATTTCCGTTATCCGGTGCAGTACGTCATCCGGCCCGATCTAGACTACCGAGGCTTTGCTGCGGAGGTGGCGTCCGGCGTAATCGCCAAAGGGGATCCGATCGTCGCACTACCCTCCGGCACGACATCGAAGGTCAAAGCAATCGACACCTACGACGGTGAGCTCGAAGAGGCCTTTGCCGGACAATCGGTGACCATTCGGCTGGAGGACGAGATCGACATCAGCCGCGGCGACATGATCGTCAAGCCGGAAAACTTGCCAAGGGTGACGCGGCGCTTCGATGCACACCTGGTGTGGATGCACGAAAAGCCTCTCGATACCGAAAAAGCGTATCTGGTCAAGCACACGACTCAAACCGTCCGCGCGCAGATCGACAAGATCTACCACGAGGTGGACATGGACACATTGGAGGAAAGACCCTCCGACGGTCTCCGCCTCAACGACATTGCCAAGGTGAGACTGCGCTGTCATCGCGCTCTGTACGTCGATGACTACCAAAAGAATCGCGAGACCGGCGCTTTCATCGTGATCGACTCCCTCAGCAACAACACCGTCGCGGCCGGGATGATCGCCCTTCCGTCGTCGGACCAAGACCTCGCCGACGTCATGAAAGAGCTCCACGCATCGTCGGCAATGGAACCCAAGACGTTCGTGAGCCCGGCGGAGCGGATGGAACGCTTTGGTCAGCGCGGCGCGACGGTTTGGCTGACCGGCCTACCGGGCTCCGGACGTTGGACGCTCGCGTATGCCCTCGAGCGCAAGCTCTTCGACCTCGGACGGACGGCGACGGTGGTGAGCCCGGTCGGAGAAGACCTGCGCTCCATGATCTCGGCGGCCAAGGCCGTCACCGACGCTGGTCTAATCAACATCTGCGCGTTCTCCAGCCCCACACGCAACGACCGCGCATTGCTCGTGGAACGCATCGGAAGGGACAGGGTCGTCCAGGTGTACGTGAACACCGACGAGACGCTCTGCCGCGAGAGACGTCCCGACGCCGACTTCACCGGCTTCGAGCCGCCCGACAACCCGGACATCACCGTCGCTCTAGACAAGGTCCGCATCGATCAAGCGGTGGAAATCATCCTCGAAGCCCTCGGAAAACGGGGGCAATTCGAAGCGCACTAGGCAACCGCCTAGTGGATCGGCGGTGACGCTTTGATTCTCGAGCTGCTCAGCGTGGTGGCCCCGGTGTTCCTGATCGCGCTCATCGGGCTCGCTTGGGCACGATCGGGCGTCCATTTCGACGAGGTTTCGATCTCGCGCTTGGTCCTGAACGTCGGAATTCCCTGCCTCCTGTTTCGAAGCCTCACCAGCATGGACATCCCGCCAGCCGCGCTCGCCAAGATGGCAATGCTGGCGGCGGCCGCCATGAGCACGTTTGCGGCCGCAGGTCTAATCGTGCTGAAGCTGATGAAGCTTCCAGCGCACACGTTCTTGGGCCCGCTCGTGTTTACCAACTCCGGCAACCTGGGGCTGCCGATCTGCCTCTTTGCATTCGGGGAACCCGGTCTCGCGCTGGGAATGGCGTACTTCGCCGTATCCGCCACTTGCCACGTTGCGCTCGGAGGACCTTTGTTCTCGGGTGCTTTCTCCGTTCAGCCGCTCTTGCGGTCGCCTCTGCCCTGGGCGGTGGCGGTCACGGTCGGTGTCGTGGCCTTTGGCGTCCCCGTTCCCGTCTGGCTCTCTCGGACCACGACGCTCTTGGGTGACATCGCCATTCCGCTGATGCTGCTCACCCTGGGTGTGTCGCTGTCCAAAATGCACCCGGCTTCGCTAGGCCGCACCCTCGTGCTGGCCCTCCTTCGATTGGGGCTGGGTGTGTCGACAGGGCTGCTTCTCAGCGTCCTGCTCGATGTAGATGGCCTCACCCGCAAGGTCCTGATCTTGCAGGCCTCGATGCCCGTCGGGGTGCTGAACTACTTGTTCGCGCAGCGGTACGCGAGAAGCCCAGAACAGGTGGCAAGCCTCGTCCTGGTGAGCACGCTACTTTCGGTGGTCTCCATCCCCGTGCTCCTGGCCTGGCTTTGAAGAGAGCATTGCGTGACGGTTCAGACCTGATCGAGAGGAAGCTCGCACTCGCTACGAAGGCGGCAGGCGCCGCACTCCGCTCCTCGCCAGATGCGATCATAACGTTCTTGGACCACGTCGATCGTCTGCTCGTCGGACGTGACGATCCCGATCTCGAAGTTGCGGCGCCCTTCCCCTTTGGCGCCTAGCCCCGCACCCGTCCAGTTGGCGCTTCCGAGATAGACAAGACCCGCATCGACGACCACGGTTTTCAGATGCACTCGTGGACACATACGCATCTGCACACCGCCCTCCACCAACTCGGGCAAAGCATCGAAGCTCCGCCGAAAAGCACGCGACGGCATCGACGCATGCAAGATACGTAGGTCAAGACCGCGTGTGGAAAGCTCGGCAAGCACCTCAAGAACGGACCGATAGGAGGAGCGTCGGCGACGGAATGCGCTGGGCGGCTCGACCATCACGTCTTTGAGATTTGCGGTCGCCACCCAGACGCTGTGCCTCGCCCCGAGGACCGCCTGCATGACCTCTTCGTAGTGTTCCCGGTCGAAAAGGAGGCGGAGATCGACGGCGCGCCGCATTCGCCGGAGAGTACGCTACCAAGCGGCTCTGAATCCACTTCGCGAAGCTAGACGCCGATGCACCGGCGAACGACCTGCATCAAGGTTTGGGTGCCCCAGGCCAGCCCGTCCACGGGGATTCGCTCGTCGTGCCCGTGAAACATGTCCGCAAATCGCATGTGGGAGGGCAAGCGCACCGGCGCAAAACCGTACCACTTGGCTCCAATCGACGTGAACGCCTTCGCGTCGGTGAACCCCTGCAAAATGAAAGGCACGACCGGCGCATCCGGCGCCCGTTCCGCCATGACTTCGTGGATGACGGAGTACAAAGAGGACTCTTTCGGCTCCGTCACGACTGGCGGCAGCGAGTGAATCGTTTCGATCTCGATGTCCTCGCCGAGCACCTCGACGAGCTCCCGAATGAAGTCTTCGCGGCTCTGACCCGGCAGAATGCGGCCGTCGATCTCGGCTACCGCGCTTCCCGGAATGACGTTGGTCTTGCTTCCGGCGCGAAGCACGGTCGGAGAGGCTGTGTTGCCGAGCAACGCGCGGAATGCACGCTTGACCGAAGGGTCTGGAAGCAGATTCAGCATCGCTGGTCCAAGCGTCGGACTCCCGAGCATCTTGATGAGCGGCCGTAGTGGCGGAGGCAGATGCGATGCGAGCGCGCCGACGAAAGTCTGAACCGGCACCGACGCATGACGGGGTAGGCCCTGGCGGCCGAGCCGCGCTATGGCCTCGCTCAGCCGAACCACGGCGGAGTCCTCCCGCGGCATGGATCCGTGCCCCGGCTCACCCCTCGCCGTTGCGCGAACCCAGCAGACGCCCTTCTCCGCGACCTGGACCGTGAAGAAGGTCTTTCCCGCGACTTGAAGGTTGAATCCTCCGCCCTCGCCGATCGCGAACTCGCTACGCACCAGATCAGGGTGGTTCTCGCAGAGCCACAGGGAGCCGAGACGGCAGCCGGCTTCCTCGTCGGCGACTCCGGCGAAAATCAGATCCCGAGCGGGCCTCACTCGTTCGCGCGCCAGTCGGGCGATGATGGCGACGGACATGGCGGCCATGTTCTTCATGTCGATGGCGCCGCGACCCCAAAGGCAGCCCTCGTGCACCTCGCCGCAAAATGGTGGGTGCCGCCAGGCGGAGGGCTCGGCCTCGACGACGTCGAGGTGCGCCGTCAGCAACAGTGGCGGCAGCTCCCGGGTTCCGCGAAGCCGGGCGACGACGTTGCCACGGCCCGGCGCACTCTGTAGGACCACGGGCTCGAGACCGGCCGTACTGAGCTCTTCAGCAAGCAGTTGCGCCGCCGGCAGCTCGTTACCTGGTGGATTGGTGGTGTCGATGCGAAGCAGTCGCTGGCAAAGCGCGAATGCGTGCTCGACGAGCTCCGGGTCTTCGTTGCCCATGGCTCCCTATTCGTTCTTGTTGGAGGCGGCTTTCTTCTTGCGTGGCTTCTTGGCTGCGCCCTTCTTGGCGGCAGCCTTCTTGGGGGGCTTGAGCTTTCGCTTCTTCGCGGTCTCCGATTGCTCGACGCTGGCTTTGAGTGCCTCGAAGAGATCGATGACCTTGGCCTTCGGTGCCTCTGGGGTCGTGGTGATCTCGTGCCCCGCGATCTTCTGCTCCACTGCCTCGAGGACGCGCGCGCGAAACTCGTCCTCGAACTTCTCGGGCTCGAAGCGCTCGACGTTGAGCTGCTCGATGAGCTGCCGGGCCATCTCGATCTCCGCGGCCTTGAACGAGACTTCGTCCCCGAGATCGATTTCCGAGAAGTCCCGCACCTCGTTTGCGTAGAAGAGCTGATGCATGATCAGCCCGTCTTGGTAGGGGCGAATCAGGACGAGGTGGCTCTTGCCCCGCGCCACGTAACGGCCGAGCGCCACCTGGCCCGTCTCGCGCATCGCCTCCGACAGCAGCCTGTAGGCCTTGTGCCCACCCTTGTCAGGACCGAGATAGTAGGACTTCTCGACGTATACGAAGTCGACGGTGCTGAGCGGCACGAACTCGAGGATCTCGAGATTGTGTGTTTTCTCTTCCTCCAGGGCCTTGAGCTCCTGGGAATCGAATCGAACGTATTGGCCCTTCGCATACTCATAGCCCTTGACCACGTTCGACCGATCGACGACCTCGTCGTCCACTGGGCAATAAACCTGGTACCGGATGCGATTGCCGCACTTGTCGTGGAGCTGGTGGAAGCTGACTCCTTCCGAGCTGGCGGCCGTATAGAGCTTGAACGGAATCGATACGAGCCCGAAGGACAGCGTTCCGGAGCTGATGGCGCGCGCGGGCATCGGATCATGATAGATCGCATCCTGAGATTGGCGAAGCATTGAGTAAGCAGCGTGCCAAAGGACTCTCGCAATACCGTAAAAAGCGGGATCCCATCAAAACGACGGAACCGTTCGAAGCTGAACCTGCGCGCAGGAGCGGCGCAACGCGGCGCGGACGCTTCGTCGTGCATTGTCACGATGCAAAGCGGCTCCACTACGACTTGCGCATTCAAGTGGGCCCCGTCTTGGAGAGCTTTGCCGTTCCGAAGGGACCTAGCTTGCGCGTCGATGACAAGCGTCTGGCCGTGCACACGGAGGCCCATCCCCTTCGCTACCTCGACTTCGAGGGAGTCATCCCCGAAGGCAGCTATGGTGCAGGCGCCATGATCGTCTGGGACCGCGGGCGTATTTCCTACTCGAAGGATCCTGCCGAGCTGGGCCTCGACAAGGGCGCGCTTTCCCTCGAGCTGGACGGCTTCAAGCTCAAGGGCCGCTTCAGCCTCGTGCGACCGTCCAAGTCGGATGGCGACAAACAAGAAGAGTGGCTGCTGATCAAACGCGACGACGCGTTTGCGAGCGACGAAGACGTCATCGAAACCCGCCCTCGCAGCGTGCTCTCCGGGATGACCGTCGCGGAGCTGGCGAACGCCGACGGCATGTACGAAGACGCGATTGCTTTTGCGGCTTCACTCGGTGCGAAGAAGAACGTGCTGCTAGCCAGCCGGTTGACCCCCATGCTCTGCTCACTGCAGGATGTGCCGGCGGATCGAGCAGGCTGGATCTACGAGCTCAAGCTCGATGGTGTACGCGTCCTCGCCGAGCGCAAAGACGACGAGGCTCGGCTTTTCTATCGAACCCACAGGTCGGCGACGGCAAGCTTTCCCGAAGTCGCCGAGGCATTGAAAAGCCTGCTTGCGCGTGACGTGATCCTCGACGGTGAGATCATTGCACTAGATGATGCCGGCTTGCCGTCCTTTCAGAAGCTGGGGAGCCGCATCCATGCGCGCCGACCGGGCGACGTGCGCTTCTTGCGCGACGCCGTCCCGGTGGTGTTCGTCGTCTTCGACGTGTTGCACCTCGGCGGTTGCGACTTGCGGAAGCTTCCTCTGAGGAGCCGCAAGGCATTGCTGAAACGCGTGTTGCCGGGGGATGCGGGCGTGATCCGTCCGCTCGACTATTTCGAGGATGACGGGAGAGCGCTGCTCGCCTTTTGCGAAGAGCGCGGTCTCGAAGGACTGGTCGCCAAGCGGGCTGAGTCTGCGTACCACGTGGGACCTCGACGGACCGGTGACTGGGTCAAGATCAAGCGTGTGCGCGATGACGATTTTGTCGTGAGCGGCTACACAGCCGGAAAGGGCAGCCGAAAGCGTCTGGGCGCGCTGGAGCTCGCCGCGTTTCGCGATGGCGAGCTCCAGGCATGCGGGCGCGTGGGAAGCGGCCTTTCCAAGACGGAGATCGACCGGTTGCTACCGAAGCTCGACGCGGGGGAGCCAGTGGTCGTCAGGGTTCGATACGCTGGTTGGACGGAGGATGGGAACCTTCGACATCCAGTGTATCTCGGGATCCGTACGGATGTCGCACCGCAGGACATCGTGCTGACCCCGAAGCCGGAGGACGCGACCATGCTCGGCGGCGACGACAACAGCGCGGACCGCGTCGTGGGCAAAGCAATGTTGACCAATCAGCAGAAGGTCTTCTGGCCCGCCGATGGTATCACCAAGGGCAACCTTTGCGATTACTACGAAGCGGTCGCCCCAGTGCTTCTACCGCACCTGCGCGATCGACCCGTGACGCTGGTTCGCTATCCCGATGGCATCGAGGGCAAGAGCTTCTACCAATGGCGCATCCCCGACACCGCGCCTCCGTGGCTGCAGTCGCTCCGACTTCGGTCGCTCGAGGAAGAAGGCAAAGAGGTCAGCACGATCCTAGTCAACGATCTCTCGTCTTTGATGTATGTCGCCAACCTCGGATGCATTCCGCTGCACGTCATCGCGTCACGGGCCGGATCACTCGATACCTGCGACTTTCTCACGCTCGACCTCGACGTCGAGCTTGCAAGCTTGAAAGACGCGATACCCATCGCATTCACGATCCGTGAGGTGCTCGAACAAATCGGCCTTCGAGGCTTTCCGAAGACGTCCGGCAAGACCGGGCTCCACGTACTGGTGCCCCTCGGTCAAGGGCTTCCCTTCGACGTCGCCAAGCAGCTCTTGGAGCTAATTGCCCGAATCACGCTTCAAAGGTATCCACGCGAGGCCACGATGGAACGTCGCAAAGACAAACGCGGACCCCGTGTTCTCATCGATGTCGGCCAAACCGGACCCCTTCGAACCATCGTCTCGCCCTACTCGGTTCGAGCCGTGCCCGGGGCGAAGGTGTCGACGCCTCTGTTTTGGGACGAGGTGAGTCTGGCCCTCGACCCCTCCTCTTTCCACGTGTTTACGGTCCCAGAGCGCGTGCTCGCGCTCGGCGATCCCATGGCTGACGCCTATTCGGGAACGCTCGACCTGGACGCGACCATGGCGCGACTCGGCGAGCTGATCGGGTCGGGCATCGGACCTTGATCCGCACGCCACATTGCCCCAGGTTCACCGATTAGATGAGCCTAT
The DNA here is from genome assembly GCA_963817725.1 of uncultured delta proteobacterium. Classification (GTDB taxonomy): domain Bacteria; phylum Myxococcota_A; class Polyangia; order Polyangiales; family Houyiibacteriaceae; genus SG8-38. The sequence continues at coordinate 197,511 of CAWFPD010000006.1, read as the reverse complement.
TCGCACAGCTCGGCGGCGAGCCAAAGCTACGAGCGATCATCGACGATTTCGTCGATCGTTGCTTCGACGACGCAATGATTGGCTTTCTGTTCGCCCGAGCCGACCGCGATCGTATCAAGCGGTTCGAATACGAGCATGCTGCCAACCACCTGGGCGCGCCCGTCGAATATTCCGGAAGGCCGCTCGACCAGGCTCATGGGCCCCATCGGATCTTCGGCGGCCAGTTTGCCCGTCGCAGGCAGATCCTGATCGAGACATTGCGAGACCACGAGGTGCCCCAGGCCGTGAGCGACGCCTTGATTGCCCACCAGGACTCGTTGCGAGGCTTGATCACCAAGGATCGAGACTCGAATTGCCGAGGCTGAGCGTGGAGAAGACCCAACAAGGGCTGGTCGTGCGTTCGACCGCTGGTTTCGTGGATGTCTTGATCGACGGACGCGTCGTCCAAGCCCGAATCCGCGGACGGCTGAAAAACGCCCCACGAACGACCGACATCTGCGTCATCGGCGACCTCGTTCTAGTTTTGGATCCCCATGAGCCGTCTGCCGTCGTGGTCGAAGTGCTCCCTCGAAGCACGCGGTTTTCGAGACGGCAACCCGGGAGGGGACCAGGCCGCGAGGACGTATTGGTTGCCAACCTCGATCAGTTGTTGGTGACCTTCTGTCATGGCCGGCCGCCGGCCAATACACGACTGCTCGACCGCTTCTTGGTCATCGCCGAACATCAAGGCGTGCATGCGATCATCGTGATGAACAAAGCCGATTTGCGAGAGCCCGTTGATTCGGACTGGCAGAAGACGTACGAATCTCTCGGCTATCTCGTCTTGAACGTCAGCGCAGGCACGGGCGAGGGCTTGGACGCGCTCAGGGAGGTCTTACGGGGCAAGATCTCTGCGTTCGTCGGGCCGTCTGGCGTCGGCAAGAGCAGCTTGATCAATAGGATCGTACCTGATCTCGACTTGAGTACCTCGGAGATCAGCGCACATCACGGAAAGGGGCGGCATACCACGCGGGTGGCCTCGCTCCATCCACTTCCCGGAGGCGGATTCCTCGCCGACACACCGGGCATCCGCGAGCTCGGCACTTGGGCTCTACCCACCGAGCACTTGGATCACTGCTTTCCCGAGCTCGTCCCCTATCGAGGGCATTGTGCCTTTCGCAGCTGCACCCATACCCACGAACCCGAGTGCGCCGTCATCGAAGCCGTCCATTCGGCGATGATCGACCGTGAGCGATACGAGAGCTACCTGCGCTTGCGAGAGGAGGCGGTTGCCTAAGGATCGGAGCGGGACAAATCGAAGCGTGCCCGGGCCACACCGTCGGACTTGACGAGCACCTTGCGGGTGACCCTTCGGCCGTTCGGAAGCTCGAAATCCAAGGTGAGTCGGCCGAGCGGGGCGTAGACCGTCTCCATCGGCGTCCGGCCCACCAGGTCGCCAGCCATGTACACGTTGGAAGGAGGCGTAGTCTGAATGCTGATGCGCCCGAAAGCGCCAGGGGCCGCACCGCCTTGCTTGCCGACGAGACTGGCCGTCACGCCCGCGGTCTCGCCGTTTGCGACCTTCACGGTCGTCGACCAAGAGGCGAAACCAGGCGCTTCCACGCGAACCCGATAGTCGCCCTGCATCAATCCGGTGAACGCCACCGGAGCCAAGCCTTGCTCCTTGCCGTCGAGAAAGACTTTGGCGCCGGGCGGCGAGGACGCCACCAAGATCCGCGCCCCATGTTGCTGAAGGAGTGGGTTTTCGTCGACGGCAACCTCGGGCGGCCCCTCCGGTTCGAACATGCCTTCGATGCGCCCCACGGCATCCTTCACGATGTCGGTTTGATCGTAAGCGACGGCACCCCCGCCAAGAAGCAGAAGCCCCAGCATTGCCACTCGCTTTCCGCCGGAGCCCGGCGATTTGTAACCGGTGGGGCGCTTTTTCTTCGATGCTCGTTTCGCGCCGGACTTCGGTTGATTCTCGGCAGGGCTCGGCCGCAGGCTCGACGTCCCGGGTTGAATCGCGGGCGAGGGAAGCGGCACCACCGGCGGCGCATCGATCAGGTGGCCGAGGTCTATCTGGTCACCGCCTCCATCGACCTCGAGCTCCCGAATGGCACCCGGAACATGCGACACATACGATTTCGAGGACGCCGAATCATTGGCGTGCACCATGTCGAGCGTGATGGAGGCGCCGAATGGCACCGTGTCGACCCGCGGTCCCTTCGTGGACTCCTCGGGGAATACCTTCGTCACGAAATCGGCCACCTCGCGCTGCTTGGCGAACATCTGGTGGGCGCGACCAAAGCTCTCGAGCTCGTTGGCGAGCTCCTCCGCCGTGGCAAAGCGATCCTTGGCTTCCTTGGCCAGAGCCTTCTGCAAAATCCGATCGAGCTCCTCGGGAGCATCCGGAAGACGTTCCCTGAGAGAAGGGACCGGATCCATGATCACCGCACGCATGGTGGCCGCTTCGGTTTGGCGGCGATAGAGCGATTTCCCCGTAAACGTCTCGAAGATGCAGACTCCGAGCGCGAAGATGTCGAGCCGGTGGTCGGCCTGTCCTGCTGTGCATTGCTCGGGCGCCATGTAGGCGAACTTGCCCTTCACCACCCCAGCTTGCGTCTTGTGGGCTCGATGATCGGCCTTGGCAATGCCGAAATCGAGGAGCTTCACGGCGCCGCTGTAGGCGACCATGATGTTGTGTGGCGACACGTCGCGATGAATGATGTTGAGCGGCTCCCCGTGCTCGTCGTTCGCGATGTGCGCGTAGTGAAGCGCTCTGGCGACGTCGACGCCAACGCGAACCCCGATTGGGATCGACACCCCACCGGTCTTCCTGGCTTTTCGGATCACTCGCCCGAGAGGCATTCCGTTGACCCACTCCATCACGATGAAGTGCGACCCGTCATCCGCACCAAACTGATGGAACTGGCAGATGTTGGGGTGCTTGAGCTGCATCCCGATACGCGCTTCGTCGAGAAACATCTGGACGAAGTCCTTGTCCTGCTCGAAGTGGGGGAGAATCCGCTTCACCACCAGCAAGCGGTGGTCTCCTTCGGTGTTGGCGTGACGGGCCAGTAGAATCTCGGCCATTCCACCGAGCGCGAGGCGCCCGAGAATGTCGTAGCCGGCAAACCTTCCTAGAACAGGCAGGTCGACGGTCGGCTTGGGTATCTCACTGAAGGCTTCTTGCGTCACTGGTCCCCTGGACACGCCCATCGAACCCGCCTAGGACGCGACTCGCGCCCCTAGGTGGCGATCCCCCCGAGGGGGCGTGTCACACGAATCAGGATAGCCGTTCGACGGGCCAGCGCCTACTTCATGAACGGGAAAAGGCGGCTAGGTGTTTGGAGGCGTGCGGTTCCTCACAAAATGCGGTCGGTGGCGCGAAGCTCTCGGCACATGTTCTTTTGATGCGCTTCGAGGGTCCCGCCTCCGATTTCGAGCAGCTTGGCGTCGCGCCACAAACGCTCGACCGCGTATTCCGCGACGTAGCCATAACCGCCGAGGACCTGGATCGCCCGGTCGGCGACGTCCTTGCCCATCGTCGAGGTGAATAGCTTGACCCCGTCCGAATCGAGGCGGTGGCCGGGCGCATCGAGACGCATGGTGGATGCCGCGTAATAGGTGTATGCGCGTCCGGCCATGTACTCGGCATAGGATTGGGAGATGTACCGTTGGATTTGGCCGAATTCCCGTAGCGGTTGGCCAAACGAGGTTCGCTCGGTTGCGTATCGGTTCATCACTTCGATCGAGCGGCGTGCGATACCGAGGCTCATGGCGGCAAGGGTCACACGCTCAATTTCGAGGTTACGCATCATGTGCAGCGTCGCATTGCCCTCGGCTCCGACCAGATTTTCTGCCGGCACCTCGCAGTCCTCGAAGACCAGCTCGGCAGTCGTCGATGCGCGCATTCCGAGCTTACCTTTGAGCTTCTGACCTAGTTGAAAGCCGGCAAACCCCTTCTCGACGATGAAGAGGGAGAGCTGGTGTCGCGGTTGACCCTCCATGCGCGCATAGACCAAGAACGTGTCCCCGAGCTCGGTATCGGTCACGGCGCCGTTGGTGATCCACATCTTGGCCCCGTTGAGCACGTATCGATCGCCCTTTTTCGCGGCACTGGTTTGCATGCCCAGAACATCGGTGCCTGCACCGGGCTCGCTCATGCACATGCCGCATACCTTTGTCCCGGAGCACGCATCCGGCAGATATTTTTCTCGCTGCCGGTCGCTGCCGTTGACCTGAAGATTGTTGGCGAACAGCATCGAGTGCGCGAGGTAAGCCAGCGTGAAACCGGGATCTGCAGCGGAAAGCTCCTCGTGCGCGATGACCGCGGCGACGGGGTCCAAGCCTGCCCCGCCGAATCGCTCTTCGACCGTAATGCCGAGCAGGCCTAGATCGCCGAGCCTACGGAACAACGGAAGGTTGAAACGTTCCTCCCGATCAGACGACTCGGCCTGCTGATCGACCTCTCTCTCGGCAAAAGAACGAACGAGCTCGCGCAACGCACGGTGCTCGGATGAAGGATTGAAAAGGTCAGCCACAGGGCGGGGCTTATCATGCAACCCCTCCGATCGGAAGCCGATCCTCTCAGGCCGCGTCGGCGACGGAGGAGGTCGTCAGGATGCTGGTCACGATGGCTCGGGACGCCACGGCGGTCGCTCGCTCCAGATTCTCGACGCGGCCGTCCAAGTGCGCTTCGGCCAGGCCGAATACCACGCTGACGAGCAGCTCGGCATGCAAGGCCGCATCCGCAGCAGCGATGTCGGACCCCACCTGCAGGACGATCTGGCGCATCCGTTCGCGCAGAGCCCGAGTGAGCATCGTCCAGCGCCTGCCGAGCGCCGACGTTTCATCGCGGCGATTGCGCAAGAATACTTCCGCGACTTTCTTGTCTCGGACCACGGAGCGCGTGCACTTGAGCACAGCCTCCTCGAGCACGTCGGCAGCTCGCTCGAGCTCCATGGATCCCGTCGCGTCAAAGCCAGGACTGAGCTCTTCCGCTACCCATTCGGCTACCTGCTCGAGCGCTTGGTCCATGCTCCGGAAATGCACGTAGAAAGTCGGCTGTGCTACCCCGGCGAGCTCTGCGACTCGCCCTGTCGTCAACGCTCCGTAGCCGGACCGGTGGATCGTCTTGAGAATCGCCTGTAAGAGGCGACGTCGCGTCCGTTCCTTGTTGTTTTGCCGTGACATACAGCTCGTGTAGCAGTCACCTTGACCGCGTTCCATCGAAAGTTGGGCCGCAGTCGTGCTATTTACGCAACTGAAAGAAACGTCGCCCGAAGGACGCGCAGAAATTGCGCGAAGCCGTCATGTCGCAGCAGCCGCAGCCTCCCGACAAGCCCAGTCCAGGCACTGATTTCGCACCGGGCTGGTACGTAGTGGCCTCGAGCAGCCAACTGAGGGCCAAACCCCGGCGGGTGCTACTCAATGGCCTGCCGCTCGTCACGTTTCGCGACGCGCGCGGGCAAAGCATCGCATTGCTCGATCGGTGCCCACATCGAAATGCTCCACTATCGGCCGGCCGGATCGTCGGCGATCACATCCAGTGTCACTACCACGGCTGGGAGTTCGACCGTCGCGGCGCATGCAAAGCCGTGCCTGGCCTTTGTGGCGAGTCGGATCATCCGGCGCGGCACGTGCCATCGTTTGCGTGCCGTGATTCGCAGGGCTGGGTATGGGTCTACTCCGAGCCCGATGTCGAGCCGGATCGCAGCCCGTATCACATTCCTTGCGCCGATGAGAAAGGCTACCTGACCGTCCGAGAGCATCTCGAGATGCCCGGTCCGCTCGATGCCGTGGCCGAAAACGCGCTGGATGTGCCACACACCGCATTCGTCCATGCTGGTCTGTTCCGCAAGAACCGAGACAGAAAGCGGATCGAGGTCGTGATCCGCGCGTTGGATGATGGCGTCGAAGCCCAATTCATTGGTGAGAACCGGCCCGAAGGCTTGGTCGGACGTTTGCTCGCGCCGCAGGGCGGCGAGGTGTTTCACTGGGACCGCTTTCTTCTTCCGTGTATCGCGCAGGTGGAATACCGGCTCGGTGAGCAGAGCCATCTCGTCACCACCGCCGCCCTCACACCGCGCACCCCAACGGTGACCGACCTTTTCGCGACGGTAGCGGTCAAAGTCCCAGTCCCGCGTCCCATCTTGCGGACGGTATTCAAGCCGGTCGCGATGCGGATCCTTCGGCAGGACATCGAAATCCTTCGGCGCCAAACGGAGCAGGTAGAGCGGTTCGGGCAAGAGGATTTTGCTTCGACGGAAATCGATGTGCTCGGGCTTCGAATCAAGAAGCTTCTTCGAGAGGCTGCAGCAGGACGGCCCAGCACCATGAAGGAAGAGCGCCGAATCAAAATGCTGGTTTGAGAGCACTTGGTGTACTCTTCGAAACGATGGGCCCAGGGGACGAGCGGGAGTCGACGTATCTGATCAAGAACGCGCCCTCCGATCGGATCGAAGCGCCGAGTCCTAGCGACAGCCCCAAATCGGGACCGCCCGACGAGCGATGGCGCACCTCGAATCCGCCTCCTGGTGACAGCCTCGAGGCACATTGGTGGCCCGATCGCGAGCTGGGGCGCGCATTTCGGCGGTGGACTGGAATTCCGCCTGCGCGTGGTGACGCGGGCCGGGATGCAGCCATGAAGTTCCTCGTCGAGCACTTGAACGTGGGAGACCTCACCGCGGTCGGGACAACCCCGCGTGCGTCGTTGCCGCCAATCGATCCGCCGGACTTTGCGGAGCGCGTCGAGACCATGGTGACGAGGCTGGGGATGCATGGCCCGAATGAAGAAGCGCCAGATCACAGTGCGCTCTTGGCGCTTGGAGATGACGTGCTACCGGTCCTGCGAGACCTGTTTCCGGGCCGACTCTGGTTCAATCGGTGGGAGCCGCACGTGCAACCTCCGAGAGGCCGTAGCGTGTCAGGCCTTTGCCGGACATTGGTCGCGTTCGGCGAGGTTGCGGTTCCCTACGTCGTGGAGCTTCTCAAAGACCAAGATCCTGAAACTCGCTACTACGCGACGTTGGTCGCCGCGGATCTCCCTCATCCACTGCTCGTCGAGCCCCTTGCAGCCGCCATGTTCGACGACGATCAAGGAGTCTCGCGAAGCGCGCTTCACGCGCTCGAGGCCTTTCTCGCGCAGCAGGGAATCGAATCGCTGAAGGCCTCTCTGCGGGCTCTCGCGGTAGCCTCCGATCCGGACCAGCGCTCTCGTCTATTGGCCATGAGGGCTCTTGCAGTCTTGCGGGATTGCGGTTGCATCGAGGTTTTGATTCCGGCTGTAGCCGAACGAAGTGTGTTGGGCGAGGCTGCTTGGCGTGTGCTGCGAATGCTGACCGCCCAAGACTTCGGAACCGAAAAAGACCAGTGGCAAACCTGGTTTCAAGAGCACGGGCAGCGCAGCCGGACGGAATGGCTCATCGACAGCTTGGATCACGAGGACGCCGAGATACGGGCCATCGCGTCCCGCGACCTTCGTCAGGCGTCCGGACAGGACTACGGTTACCGGGCGGAGATGTCGAGCGACGCGCGCCGGGTCATCCAGGACCGCTACCGACGCTGGTGGCTGGAGCGATCTCCGGACGCCGAGTGAGAGGTCAACCGAGGAGCCCGCTCGCGATCGAGGACGCGACCTTGCCGTCGATCTGACCCGGATAGCGCGCCTTGACCTCTTTCATCACCTTGCCGAGCTCCTTCTTACTAGAAAGACCGAGCTCGCCGATGATGGCCGCGATCGCATCACGCGCTTCTTGTTCGCTGAGCTGCTTCGGAAGGTAGCGTTCGATCACTGCAATCTCGGCGAGCTCTTTGTCCGCGAGATCTTGGCGTCCCCCTTCGATGTAGCTCTGGATGCTGTCACGCCGCGACTTGACCGCTCGTGAAAGAACGGCCAGCTCATCCGGATCGTCGAGCGTCAAAAGCTCCGATTTGATCATGCGAAGCGTTTCGCGTGCGACTTCATTGCGCTCCAGCATGGCCTTTTTGAGGTCGGCGTCGATCTTGTCCAACAGTGCCATGCCGCAAGCCTGGTAGCGCTCGGCTACCCGCGCAACGTCTCGATCGCGCGCAGCGCGTTGCCTCCGAGAATCTTGCGAATGCGTTGATCGGACCATCCGCGATCGAGCATTTGTTGAACCAGGCGCGGAAGCGCCCAAATCCCAGGGAGGTCCGGAGGCGGCGTGATCGCGCCGTCGAAGTCCGTACCGATCGACGCATGGTCCTCTCCGACCCTGTGCACGATGTGCGCGATGTGGTCGACCACCGTGCGGACGCTGACGGCGCCTCGGCCGAGAAAGGGGGCATGCAACATGACCCCCACCGTGCCGTCGGTATCGGCAACCGCGCGCAGCTGCTCGTCCGTGATGTTGCGCCAGTGCTCGTACACACCAGCAAGTCCGGTATGCGTGACGAAAAGAGGCTGCGTCTCGTCGTGGACCCCGACGGCATCGAAGAATCCGCGACGGCTGATGTGCGCCAGGTCGACTCCGACCCGCAGCTCATTCAATCGCTCGACGTAGGATCGCCCAAAGTCGGTCAAACCATCGATACGCGAAGGGCCCGGCGCGCTCGAGGCCCCGAGCCGCGACGAAGTCAAATGCACCAGCGTCACACGAAGGACGGCGCGATCGGCGAGCAGGTCGAGCGCCTCGATGCTCTCATCAAGCGCGTTTCCTCCTTGAATGCCGATGAAGGCAGCATGCTCGCCCGCTTCTCGAGCTGCTCTGAACTCGCGGGCCGACCGAACGTGGGTGACGCCGGCCGCTTCTTCAACGAGAGAGAGCAGTGCCCGCAAGTTCTTCTCGAATGCACGTTTCCGGCCGGCCGAAGCTCGAGCCGGGTTGGTGGTGATGACCCACGTGGCCCCTCCGAGGCCGGACTCGCGCGCGGTTGGAAAATCGGCCTGACCGAAAAAGCTCCGTCCGAAGGGCCCGCCCCGGTGCGCCCGGCCGAGGTCGTAGCCGAATACGCGGTGCCAGATGAAGGAATCGACGTGGAGGTCGATCGCATCCGAGTCGCGGAATAGCTGGACTGCCTCCGGTGTGACGCCGAGCTGGCGAGCGGTCGTCGCGATATCCATCGGAGCGCTCCCTACCACGTGCGACCTGGGCTGTGGCGCTCGCGGAGCGCCACAATCCCTTCGACTTCGTTGAAAAGGCTGGGTGCAGCGCTTTGTAAATGGTCTGTAAACGCTTGTTTTTGCATAGCTTAGGTTGACTTGATGCTGTGCAGCAATCACATTGCGATTTCCCGGCTAGTTAACTTGTAAACAGCCGAGGTGAGCAGAAAGGATAGAGGATGTTGTCGACCACAGCAGCGGCGAGCACCAAGTCTTCGGATTTACTGAGCTCCCGCGCAATCAACCATGTGGTGGTCCTAGGCGCCAACGGCGCGATGGGCCTGGGGAGCGGAGCGCTGTTTACCACCGCGGTCCCGCGGGTCACGTTCCTGGCGCGTACCAAGGACAAGGCAGACGGCGGGCTTGCGGCAGCCGTGAAAATGGTGCGGTCGAGCACCGTGACGAACCGGGTGGATACCGGGAGCTACGATGACGACTTCGACCGGGTGGTCGCGGAAGCGGACCTCATTTTCGAGGCGGTGACAGAGCAACTCGACCTCAAGCACCAGTTCTTCGAGCGAATCGACAAAGTGCGGCGCCCGGATTCGATCGTTGCCACGGTGACCTCGGGGCTTTCGATCAATCAGCTGGCAGAGGGACGAAGCGATTCGTTTCGTAAGCACTTCCTGGGCCTGCACTTCTTCAACCCGCCAAACGTGATCGTCGGCACCGAGCTCATCGCGGGGAAGGAAACGGACCCGAAGCTGGTGGACTTCGTCGACGCGTTCTGCACGGAGCGGCTCGGGCGGGCCATGGTTCGAACGGCCGACACACCCGGCTTCGCGGGCAATCGCATCGGGTTCAAGGTTCTCAACGAATGCGCGATCCTCGCACAGGAGCACGGCCCGCTTTTGATCGATGAGTTGGTGGGCCCCTACACCGGCCGCGCCATGACGCCGCTGGCCACGATCGATCTCGTGGGCTGGGACATTCACCGGGCCATCGTCGACAACATTTACGACAATGCGCCCGATGAGGCGCACGAAACGCTCAAGTTACCCGAGTACATGGCCGACTTGATGGCGAAGGGTGTGCTCGGCCAAAAGACAGGTGCTGGGTTCTTTGGCAAGGACGACTCGGGGCAGCGCGTCGTCCTCGAACCCAAAAGCCGAAAATACGTGCCTAAATCCTCGATCTCCAGGCCGGACCTCGCATTCATCGACACCATCTCGAATCTTCACCGCGTGGGACGGTACGTCGATGGGATGCGCGCATTCGCGGACGCGAAAGGCCGTTACGCGGCAATCGCGCAGAAGGTCATCGCTGGATACATCAGCTATTCGTTCCACCGGGTTGGCGAAGTCACCGATGATATTTCGGGAATCGATCGCATCATGGGCTATGGCTTCAATTGGGCCCCCCCGAGCGTCTTGGTCGACACCATCGGGCTGAAACCAACCATCAAGATGATCGAGAAGGCGGACCTTCCCGTGCCGCCTGCACTTGCGAATGCCCAGGAGGGCACAACGTTTTTTGATGACCCACAGGTCAATGTGGGCAAGTTCTTCGTCGCTGCATAAGCGAAAGGTTTGGTGAGAGAAATGGCACAGGTTCCAGAGGTTTACGTTCTCGGCGGCTATCAGACGGATTTCGCCCGAAACTGGAGCAAAGAGAACAAACACTTCGTCGCGATGATGCGCGAGGCGGTGCTCGGGGCGCTCGACGAGACCAAGATCGAGCCTTCGGAGATCGAAGTCGCACACACCGGCAACTTCGCGGGGGAGCTCTACAGCAAACAAGGGCACTTCGGGGCGTTCTTCCTTGAAATCGACCCAGCTTTCAGCGGCCTGCCTACGTCGCGTCACGAGGCTGCGTGCGCTTCAGGTAGCATCAGCATACTTGCGGCATCCGCCGAGATTGAAGCGCAGCGATATGACCTCGCATGCGTGGTCGGGGTGGAGCAGATGAAGACGGTCGGCGCCGCCGAAGGGGGCGACTACCTCGGCACTGCTGCGTGGTACGAGCTCGAGGCGAAAGACATCGAGTTCCCCTTCCCGAAGCTCTTCGGGAAGCTCGGGGACGAGTACGACAAGCGCTACGGGCTCAAGGACGAGCACCTAGCTGGGATCAGCACGATCAATTACGCCAATGCAAAGCTCAACCCCAACGCACAGACTCGCACTTGGTACATGAACTTCGAGCATGCGATGAGCCGCGATCAGTTCAACGGGAACATCGGCGGCCGCATTCACATTTCGGACTGCTCGCAAGTCACCGACGGCGCGGTTGCAGTCTTGCTTGCATCACCGGCCTACGCCAAGAAGTGGGCCGACCGGATGGGAGTGCCGCTCGAGTCGATCCCGCGCATCAAAGGCTGGGGCCACAACACCGCACGCATCCGCTTCGAGGACAAGATCGCGGAGAGCCGGGACGCGCAGTACATCCTTCCGCATGTTCGAAGCACGATCACGTCGGCCCAAGAGCGGGCCAAGATCGCGGACGTGGGCAGTATCGACGCGATCGAAACGCACGACTGCTTCACCACCTCCGAGTACATGGCCATCGATCACTTTGGGTTGACCGCCCCCGGTGAAAGCTGGAAGGCAATCGAGGAGGGCGATATCGAGCTCGGGGGCAAGACCCCCATCAACCCGAGCGGCGGCCTCATCGGTGCCGGTCACCCCGTCGGCGCCACGGGCGTCCGCCAAGTCCTGGACTGCTACAAGCAGGTGACCGGAACCGCCGGCGACTACCAAGTGGAGGGCGCCAAGAACGTGCAAACGCTCAACATCGGCGGCTCCGGCACCACCAGCGTCAGCTTCGTCATCGGCACCTAGGGGGACACTCTCCGGGTACCCAACCCCCCGAAATCACACCGGTCCTCACCCGAAGATCGCAGCGACTTGTTTTGGCGCTTTCCAGCCGCCGGCAGGCGGTATCGGGAATTACGCAATGATTTGTCGCTGCGATCTTTCGGCGGAAGTCTGAAGGATCTCGTACGGTTGAGGGGGTGGAACGTGTCCCCGTCTGCTGCTAGGAGGGCGCGGTGCGGTATTCGCAGGCGTTCATTCCGACGGTCAAGGAAGCTCCGAAGGACGCGACGATGCCGTCGCACGTGCTCATGCTTCGGGCGGGATACGCGCGAATGGTGGGCTCGGGGATTTACGAGCTGCTCCCGCTCGGCACGCGGGTCTTACACAAGGTCGAGCGGATCATACGGGAGGAGATGGACGCGGCAGGAGCGCAGGAGCTGCTCATGCCGACTTTTCTTCCTGCCGAATACTTCAAGGAGTCGGGCCGTTGGGACGTCTATGGACCGACCTTGCTCCGCATCGAGGACCGCAAGGGAGGCGAGTACCACCTGGCTCCGACGCACGAAGAAATCGTAACCGACCTGGTTCGGCGCGAGGTCAAGAGCTATCGGCAGCTCCCCCTCAACCTCTACCAAATTCAGCTCAAGTACCGGGACGAGCCCCGGCCTCGCGCCGGGCTGCTGCGCTGCCGTGAGTTCATCATGAAGGACGCGTATTCCTTCGACGTCTCCGAAGAAGCTGCGCAGCGAAGCTATGCCCACATGCGAGACACATATCATCGCATCTTTCAGCGGCTTGGCCTAGAGTACCGCGTGGTCGAGGCCGATAGCGGCGCGATCGGCGGGAAACAGAGCGCCGAGTTTCAGGTCTTGGCGCAGACCGGCGAGGATCGGATCGTCGCCTGTGACCGCTGCGACTACGCCGCCAACGTAGAAGTCGCCCAGGCGGGGCGTAGCCAAACGCAGGCCAATGCCGCCGCCGAGCCCGCCGCCCTCGAAAAGGTCGAGACGCCGGACGCGCGCTCCATCGAGGAGGTAGTGGCATTCTTTGGCGGACAAACCACGTCCGCCGACACCCTGAAATCCCTGCTGTACGTTGCCGGTGAGGAAGTCGTTCTGGCAGTCGTAAGAGGCGACCACGAGATCAACGAAACCAAGCTTGCGCGCCACCTCGGCGTAGACGAAGTGCTTCTCGCAAGCGACGGAGCCGTAAGGGAGGCCACCGGCACCGAGATCGGCTTCATCGGCCCTGTGGGCTTCGAGGGGCGCGTCATTGCCGATCCCGATGCGATTTCGGTGACCAACGCCATCGCCGGTGCCGGGCAGACGCCCTACCACTACCGGAACGTCAACCATGGGCGTGACTTCGACGCAGAAGTGGTCTCGATCCGGCAAGCCGCCTCTGGAGACCCATGCCCGGTCTGCGGAGGCACCCTCGAGCTCTACCGGGGCATCGAAGGTGGCCACATCTTCGTTCTCGGCACGCACTACAGCGACAAGATGAACGCGACCTTTCTCGACGAAGGGGGCAAGAGTCACCCCATCGTCATGGGATGTTACGGAATCGGCGTGAGCCGATTGGTCGCTGCCATCATCGAGCAGCACCACGACGACCAAGGCATCCGGTGGCCTGTTCCGGTGGCCCCCTACGAGGTGATCATCACGCCCATCGGCAAAGAGGATGCGCCGCTGGCAAAGGCCACCGAAATCTACGAGACGCTCCAAGCGCGAGGCGTCGAAGTGCTCCTGGACGACCGAAACGAGCGGCCCGGGGTGAAATTCAAAGATGCGGATCTTCTCGGGATTCCAGTCCGGATCACGATCGGCACCCGCGGCCTGCAGCAGGGGACCGTGGAGCTAAAAAAGCGCACCGACAGCGAATCACGCAACATACCAAACGATGAGGTGGTTGCAGCGGTGCTTCGCGAGCTTCGAGGTTGAGCATGGCGTCCTCCGGCCCGAAGCGCAGCACCCCTACCCAGCAACGCACCTTCTGGCTGCTGCTCGGCTTTGCAGTGCTGGTTGGAATTGGCATCGTTACCGTGTTGCTTCCGGAGCTCCGAGACCAGCGTATGGAGGAGTCTTCTGGCGGGACGGAAACGGGCAGCAGCCCAAATGGCAACGTCCCCCTGCAAGAATGACGCACAGCGGGTCCGATTACGTATAAATAGGTGTGCCTGCAACTCGATCTTTGCGTCCCATCTCACAAGTTTGCAATGTTGTAGGGAGCGTGGCTCGTCGAGGACTCATCGCTTTCTTCTTTCTGACGGTACCCTTCGTCGTGCCTGCCACACCGGTGCATGCATCGCCCGACATACCGATGTGCATGGCGGACGAGTCGTTCGAGGAGGCTCCGCCGATCATGAAAGTGAGATGGCGTGCACCCATGTGTGGACCCTACCTCGATGTCACTGCGATTGCCGATCGAGCGTCCCTCGAAGAGCGTGCGATCGAAGCCTACCGAAAAGCCACGGAGCAAATTCTCTCAGCGAGCTACGAAGAAGCGCGGCTCCAGCTAGACTTGGCTTCTCGCGGGCTTCCTCGAATTGCAGACCGAATCGCCTTGCTGAGCGGCCGGCTGGAGCTCTTACGGCAACGGCCCGAGCGCGCTGCTGAATTTTTCGCGGAAGCCTCGGAAAGCCCCCTTGGCTCCGTGCGAGTCGAGGCTGGGTTCGGTCGCGCGTTTTCGCTTCTCCGGGCCGACGATCCCACCGCAGACAAGGCGGTCGAGGAGCTGCTAGAGCGCTATCCCTCGATTCCGAACCACGCCGAGCTTCTCTACGAACAGGCTCAGAGCCTCATCCGCCGCCAACGCTACGAAGAGGCAGCTTCCTTACTGCATGCGATTCGAGTGCAGCATCCAGGACACGCACTCGCACCGGCAGCGGAAAGTCAGCTTCGTCGCTTGCAAGCCTGGGGCTACCCGACGCCTGCGATGAGCGACGAAGACCTCGTGATCAGAGCGCAGCATCTCGTTTACACCGGCCCCCTCGATGAAGCCAAGCTCGCCATCAGCGAGCTTCTCGAAACCCCGCTCACCGGGGAGCATCAAGCCGAGATCACTTATCTCGCCGGCCGTATCGCACGATTCGAAGGCCGCTGGAAGGACGCGGAAAGCTACATGCGAAGCGCCGAGTCGTTTCCGCTCGGAGATGTCGCCACGGCAAGAAGAATTCAAAGCCGCGCAGACGACATCGCACAGACTGCGAATGCGCGCGACCCAGATCAGGCGCGGGAGCGTCTGACCTCGCTGCGCGCGGGCCGCCAGCGAATTCCGTCGGTGCCCTCGATGCGACTGGCCGACATGATCCGGGTGGCCTCGGCGGCTGGACTGCAGCAAGAAGTCGACGAAATGCTCGAAGCGCTCGGACGCCGTCAGGGCGCGCCTTCGGCGTTGCTCTTCGATGCGGCAATGGCCGCTTTCGGTACCGGCAGCGAGCGCCTCATCATTCCGCTGCTCGAGTCGATCGCAAAGCGCCCGGAGTCGACCTACCGAATTGCCGCCCTCTATCACATCGCGCGAGCGCATGAGCGCGCGGGGCAGCCGGCCGAAGCCGATCTCTTCTTCCAACAAGCCGAAAGAGCCGCCGAGGAAGCGGATGACGGCTACTACGCTTTGTGGGCACGACTCGGTTTGCGGCGTGTGCAGCAAGGCGAGCGCAGCAATGGCTCCGAAGGCTTGATCGACCTCGGTGGGTTGACCGCTCCACAGCCGCCCCGCACCAGGGAGGACGCGCTCGCCACTCAGCTCGAGCCCATGGGGGAGCTGTACGGGGACAGCTACCCGTGGATCGCTCGTGCCGTCGACCTCCTTCGCGTTGGCGAGCGGGAGGCAGCCACCGAAGAGCTATTCGAAACCTATCTCGCGTGGCGGGACGCCCAAGGCAAACCCATCGCCAGAGCCGGACTCGACTGCGTAGCAAGGGCTGAGAACCGTACGCAACAGCCGATGGCGAGCGACGTTCGAGCTGCGCGTCTCGAGCTATCCGACGATGACCGGAGCACGCTCTCCGCCGTCGCTGCAGCACTGGGAGACATGGGAACCGCGGGTGGGTTCACCGGACCCGAGCTCATCGAGACCCTTCCGCGCGCCTACGAATGGCTGGTCGTGCCGGCTGCCAATCGATACGGTCTCGATCCCAATTTGCTGCTCGCAGTAATGCGAGTGGAGAGCGCCTACCAGAAGAACATCGTATCGTACGCGGGTGCAGTCGGGCTCATGCAAATCATGCCGCGAACGGGTCAACTGATTGCGCATGCTCTCGGACGCGATGATTTCACACCGGCCGATCTGCTCGATCCGCGGCTCAATCTGGAGTTCGCAGCGTGGTATTTGGCGTCGTTGATCCGGCGATTCGATGGGCATCTTCCCTTGGCAATCGCTGCTTACAACGGGGGACCCCACAACGTACGTAGGTGGATTCAGGAAAGTGCGGACGCCACACCGCTCGACGTCTTGCTCGAGCAGATTCCTTTCAGCCAAACGCATCGCTACGTTCGCAAGGTACTGCTGCACTATCAAGCATACCGGCAACAACGAGACCTCCAGATGCCCCAACTTTCGGTGGTGCTCCCAGAGCAACGGATCGACCCGCTGGCGTTCTGAACGCCGGTTAGACAGCCTTTGGACGAAGTAGACGCAATTGTGATCGGAGCCGGTGTCGTGGGGCTCGCATGCGCTTACGAGCTTGCTCGGCGCCTCGATACCGTGGCCGTCGTGGAACGAGAGATCGGTCCCGGGCGGGAAATTTCGAGCCGAAACAGCGGCGTCATCCATGCTGGGATCTACTACCCCCGCGACTCCCTCAAGACGAAGCTCTGCATCGAAGGCAAGAAGCGACTCTACGATTGGTGTGAAGCCCACGAGGTGCCCTACCGACGCACCGGGAAGCTCATCGTAGCGACCAACGCGGAAGACGAGCAGCGCCTTCGATCCATCGCCCGTCACGCCGCCGACGTAGGTGCCGGGGAGCTCCGATTGATGAGTGGCGCCGAAGCCACGGAGCAGGAGCCCGAGCTCCGATGCGCGCTGGCTCTTCATTCTCCCACTTCTGGGGTGGTCGACGTCCACGAGCTCATCGCCAGCCTTGCCCGGGCAGTCAAAGAAGCCGATGGCGCCGTCGTGTATCAGACCGCCGTGAACAGGATCCGCAAGTCCAAGAGAGGATGGGTCGTCCACACCGAGGACAGCATGGGCCGACGAACGGAGTTGCATACCCCTCGGGTCGTCAATGCAGCCGGCCTCTCGGCGCTCGCCGTCGCCGAGAAGTCAGGGCTGCCCGCAGAGCAGCGTCCATGGCGACTCTATCCCTGCAAGGGCTCGTACTTTGCGCTCGGTTCCGGCGCGCCGCCCACACGCAATAGCTTGATCTATCCGCTCCCAGAAGGAGGTGGCCTCGGTGTTCACATCACGGCCGACATCTCGGGCGCACGCCGTGCCGGTCCCGATGCTGAGTTCGTGGATGAGATCGAGTACACGGTAGACGAGTCTCGTGCCGAGCGCTTTGCTCGAGCCGTGGCGAGGTATCTGCCTGCAATCCGTCCCGAACACTTGACGCCGGACTATAGTGGCATTCGGCCGAAGCTCGTCGGCCCCCGCGGGGGTTTCGAAGACTTCGTCATCGCCAACCCACCGTCCCAACCGGGTGTCGTGCATCTGATTGGCATAGAATCCCCCGGGCTAACGGCATCCCTTGCCATCGGGGCCCATGTATCCAGATTGCTTGGGTAAGGGTTGCACACGGACCGCTCGGTAGGCATAACCCGGCGGCAAAAGGAGTGACATGAGCTATCGACTCTTGATCATCGGCAGTGGACCCGCGGCACACACCGCGGCCATCTATGCCGCACGTGCCGAATTGAAGCCCGTTCTTTTCGAAGGCTTCATGGCGGGCGGCGTCGCGGCAGGCGGCCAGCTCACGACCACGACCGACGTGGAGAACTTCCCTGGGTTTCCCGAAGGGATCATGGGCCCGGAGCTCATGGAGCGCTTCCGCGCGCAGTCGGAGCGGTTTGGTACGAAAATCATCACCGAAACGGTCAACGAAATCGACCTCTCCAGCAGGCCCTTTCGATTCAAGGCCGATTCCGAGGAAGGCTCAGCCGACGCGGTGATCATCGCGACCGGTGCGACGGCAAAGCGCATGCGTATCCCCGGCGCCAACGATGGCGAGCTTTGGCAGCGTGGAATCTCGGCGTGCGCCGTTTGCGATGGCGCTCTCCCTGCGTTTCGGAACAAGCCCCTTGCCGTAATCGGAGGGGGCGACTCCGCGGTGGAGGAAGCATCCTTTCTCACCAAGTACGGGTCCAAGGTCTATATCGTGCATCGACGCGACGAGCTGCGCGCTTCCAAAATCATGCAGCACCGAGCCTTCAAGAACCCCAAGATCGAATTTCTTTGGTCACACGTCGTCACCGAAGCCAAGGGGAAAGACTTTCTCGAAGCGATTGTGGTCAAGGACCTCAAGACCAACCAGGAGCGCGATGTCGAAGTGGCCGGCTTGTTTTTCGCGATCGGTCACGTTCCGAACACTGCATTCCTGAACGGACAACTCGAAACCGACGAGCAGGGCTACCTGATCACGAAACCAGACTCGACGCAGACCACCATTCCTGGCGTCTTCGCTGCAGGCGACGTGCAAGACAAGAAATGGCGTCAGGCGGTCACCGCCGCGGGAACGGGCTGCATGGCGGCGCTCGAGGCAGAGCATTTCCTCGTTTCTGACGAGTGACGGACGGACCGAGGGATCAGGAAGCGGCCTTGGCGCCGTTGCCATTGCCGTTCTTGCGCTCCCGCCGCTCCTGCTTGCGGAGAACCGCCAAGGCCCGCCGCTTCTTCGTTCTGTGCGACGGCGCCCTTCCCGCATGTGCCGGTTGCTCGCGGTGATGCTCGTCGAACGCTCCTGGCTGCTCCCCGAGCTCGAAGAAGACCACCTCCCGCTTGGCACGCTCGCCGACACGGAGGGGAACGACGGCCGCGCCCACCCCGGCACCGACGTAGACGGCGCCATGCGGATCGTCGACGCCCCTGGAGCCGTAGAGCCCGTGAATGTACTTGTGGCCACCGAGCTTCCCCACGGAAAGCTCGTGAAGGCGGGCCACGGTAATCTGTCCCGCATGGGTATGGCCTGAAAACACCAAGGGCACTCCAGCCTCCCAAAGGGAATCGGCTTCTTCACCGATGTGCGAAAGCCCGATGACCGGAAGGTCCGACCTCAGGCCTTTCACGGCTTGCTGCAGATCGGCGTGGCCGGTGTAGGCATCATCCAGGCCGACGATCTGGAGACGCTGATGCCCGACGGTCACCGTCGTATTGGCATTGTCGAGCACTTCCGCGCCCCCTTGCTTCAGAGCCTTCCGAACCGAATCCGCTCCGGCCCAGTGATCATGATTGCCGAGCACGGCGAACACCGGCGCCTCGATCTTGCTGATCACCTCGGTGAGGTCGTCGAGATAGACCTGGCTGTGGCACACGAAATCGCCACTGATGACCACGATGTCGGGGTCCCCTGCGTTGGTCATGGAAACAGCGTCGTATTGAACGGCCATCGGAGTCACCCGCCCGACGTGTAGATCGGTCAGGTGGGCCACTCGTAGACCCTCCAGATGCTCCATGAAGCACTCGGGCCCGGCAAAGCGTCGAATCCGAAAGCGCCTCGAGGCATCATGCCAAGGGTCACGGTCGCGCAGTAGTTTCTTTCGAAACTTGCGAAGCCCTTCGATGGTGGCATGGCGGCCCATGACTACTCTAATCTAATCATTCCATTCAGTGACCGCACGAGGTGCGCGATGTGTGTTTGTGCGTCAGCCTCGACACAGGCACGTCCGGAGCCTTTGGGTTGGGCCGTGTTCCGCGTCGTCGAAACCGCCGAACGATGTACAGGACCGCAGCAAGCACGCACAGCCCCGTCGCAATTCCCTGCCAAGTCATACCGAAACCCTACCCCAACCCGAGTAGCCGTCCACCCTGATACACCAAGAGCGAGGCCAGGTAGGCGAGTACCGTCATGTAGGAAAAGAGAAAAAGGGGCCACTTCCAGGAACCGGATTCCTTTCTGACGACTGCGATTGTGCTCATGCACTGGCAGGCCAGCAAGAAGAAGACCATCAGCGAGACGCCGCTCAGCGGTGTCATCACGGGAGTGCCGTCTGCGTGCCGGGCATCTCGCAGGGCCTGACGAAGCGGCTTGTTCTGCTCGTCTGCGTCGCCGATCCCGAACACGACTCCGAGCGTCGACACGAAGACCTCCCGGGCTGCAAAGGCGCCGATGATGCCCACACCGATCTGCCAGTCGAATCCGATGGGCCGGAGCACCGGCACCATCGCGTGGCCCAATCTTCCTCCGAGACTCTGTTCGAGCTGCGCGCTAGCCTGTCTTGAATCGAGAGACTGAAGGACTTCTGCCTTTTGGGTTTCCGGAAGCTCCATCTGCTGAATCCTCGCGCGTTCCGTGTCGAACCGTTCGGCTACCTCGTCCGACTTCGGAAACGACAGAACCGCCCACAGCACGACGGTCATGGCCAAGATGATCGTCCCGGCATCGACCAGGAAGATTCGAAGCCTACGCCACGCATTGAGCCACAGTATGCGCGCCGAGGGCCAGCGGTAAGGCGGCATCTCGAGGACGAACGTGGGGGTGGGTCCTTTGAGCACGGTTCGACGCATGACCGCGGCCGCCCCCAGTGTCACGAGCACCGAGAGCGTATACATGGAAAAGAGCGCGACCGCGCCTGCGCTAAACCATCCCACGGACATCCCCGCGAAGACGGTTCCCACGATCAAGATGTAGACCGGGAGACGCGCGCTACAAGACATGAGCGGCAGGGCCAGCATCGTCACGAGTCGGTCCCGGCGCCGTTCGATGGTCCGGGTCGCCATCACGGCCGGAACGGCACACGCGAAGCCGGAAAGCAATGGGACGAACGCTTTGCCATGAAGCCCCACCCCCTTCATCACGCGATCGATGACGAAAGCGACCCGCGCCAGATAGCCCGAATCCTCTAGAAATCCGATGAACAAAAACAGGAAAAGGATCTGCGGCGCAAAGACGACCACGTTGCCGACGCCCGCGATGATCCCTTCGACGATGAGGTCCCGAAGCACGCCGGAAGGCAGAATCGCGACAGCCAAATCTTGGGAGAAGGCGGTCAGGCGCTCGATTCCGTCCATGAACGGCTCCGCCCCTGCAAAGAGAGCCTCGAAGATCGCGAACATGACGACGGCAAAAATCAGGATGCCGGCAACGGGATGCGTAAGCAGGCGGTCGATCTTCTCGCTGAAAGAAGCGTCGGGAGAACGCACCGAGCAGGCTCGTCGGACGATGTCGTCGAGCCATTCGTACCGAGCAGCGACGATCTCGAGATCGGGATTTCGGCCCTCGGCAAGTGCCTTTCGCTGGAGATCGGTGGTGGCCTCTCGCACCGCGTCGGGTACTCCAACCAGATCGTCATCGCCCAGAGAAAGCAGACACCACAGAGCGAATGCCCGAATTTCGTCGGCGCTGGCGTGGGGACGCCAGGTCTCTACCGCGGGGATGAGCCTGGCGATGTCGGCGCGAAGCGCATCTGGGTATGGGATGTTCAGAGGTTTGGAAGCGGCCTTGGCACTCAGCGCTCGATCGATTTCGCTCCGTAGCGTATCGAGGCCTCGCCGCCTGGTGGCCACGACCGGCACGACAGGCGCACCGAGCAACCTCGAAAGCAGCTCCATGTCGATCCGAAGGCCGAGGCGCTCCGCCGCATCCATCATGTTCATCGCCACGATCACCGGCAAGCCCGACTCGATGAGCTGAAGCGCTAGATAGAGGCCGCGTTCCAACGTGGTCGCATCCACGACGCAGACGACCGCGCGCGTGTTTCGTTCGAGCAAAGCGTTGACGGCCAACTGCTCCTCGGGTGAGCTCGCGGTGAGGCTGTAGGTACCGGGAACGTCGACCAGCTCGACGCGCCCCGACGGGAGATGCAAGTCGGCCGTCGTCCGGTCCACGGTCACCCCCGGATAATTCCCCACCCGTGCGCTTCCGCCGGAGAGCGCGTTGAACAGCGTGCTCTTGCCGCTGTTGGGATTGCCGGCAATCAAGACCTGAGCCGCCCGAACGTCCACCGTCAATCCGTCTCCTGCGATCGGGTGCCAATCTGAATCGCTTCCGCGCGGCGGACCGACAGGGCATAGCCCCGGAGCCGGAGCTCGAGCGGATCTCCGAGCGGTGCGAGGCGTATCAGTCGCACGCGGGTTCCGGGAAGCAGCCCCATTTCCATGAGCCTGCGTGAAATGCGGCGATCGCAGTCGATCGAGACGATCTCGGCAGTTTGCCCTGGGCGCAGATCAGCGAGGGAGGGGCTCATTGACTATTGATAATGACTTTCTTTTTCGTCCGCAACCGCTTGGAATTCCGCGCTGGATCCCTATAGAACACGAGGCCCGGCCACAAAAAGGAGAATCATGGCAACAACCGCGCTCAAAGGCACCCCGATTCACACCAATGGCGACCTGCCTGCAATCGGAAGCTCCGCGCCGGACTTCCAGCTCGTGGGCACCGATTTGAGCCCCAAGACGCTTGCAGACTTCGCGGGCAAGAAGAAGATCCTCACGATCAACCCGAGCTACGACACCTCCGTCTGCCAGACGGCGGCGCGCACGTTCAACGAACGGGCTGCGAGCCTCGATGACGTCGTGGTGCTCGTGATCAGCTCGGATCTCCCATTCGCCCAAAAGCGCTTCTGCGTCGCCGAAGGCTTGAACGATGTCGTTCCTCTGTCGACCTTTCGCGGAAACTTCCTAGAGGACTATGGCGTCGAGCTGGTCGACGGTCCGATGAAGGGCCTGGCCGCCCGCTCGATCGTCGTGCTGGACGAGAACAATCGCGTCCTTCATTCCGAGCTCGTCCCTGACATCGCGCAAGAGCCCAACTACGATGCGGCGCTCGCAGCGGTGAGCTGAGCTAGGACAACAGGCGCTGCGCTTCGGCCACGATGTGTTTGACCGTGATGCCGTACTTTTCGTAGAGCACCTTATAGGGAGCCGAAGCGCCAAACGTCTCGACGGTGACGAAGCCGCCATCACGACCGACCCAACGTTCCCAGCCTTGGCGAATGCCCGCCTCGACGACCACTTTGGCTGTCACGCTGGGGGGCAATACTTCTTGCTGATAGGCCGCGTCCTGGCGCTCGAAGAGCTCCCAGCAAGGCATGCTCACGACCCGGACCGAAGCGCCTTTCTTCTCCAGCTCGTCGGCTGCCTCGAGCGCAAGAGCCACCTCGCTTCCCGTGGCGACGAGGATCACGTCGGGGCCGCCGCCTCCGGCCTCACGTAGCGTATAGGCGCCACGCTTGGCCTTCTCTGCGCTGGCAAGACTGCTCCGATCGAGAACTGGCACGTTCTGCCGGGTCAAGACGAGGGCGGCCGGGCCCTCCCATTGCAGAGCAGCCTTCCAGCACTCTCGCACCTCGTTGGCATCGGCGGGGCGAAGCACGGCCAAATTGGGAATCGCGCGCAGGGCGGCGAGATGCTCGACCGGCTGATGCGTTGGGCCGTCCTCGCCCAGCCCGATGCTGTCATGGGTGTAGACGTATCGGGTCCGGAGCTTCATCAACGCAGCGAGGCGAAGCGCGGGGCGCATGTAGTCACTGAAGACCAAGAACGTGGCGCCGAACGGGATGACCCCTCCATGCAGCGCCATCCCGTTGATCGCAGCGCCCATCGCGTGCTCGCGAATGCCCCATTCCATGTTGCGTGGAATTCCCTCGGCGCCTTTGAGGAAGGTGCTCAGGCCCTTCATCCAGGTGTCGTTGGAAACGGCCAGGTCGGCAGAGCCCCCGACGAGGTTCGCGATCTTCGGAGCGAGCGCATTGAGGACAGCGCCGCTGGCCTTCCTCGTGGCCATCCCTTTTGGATCGGGCTCGAAGGTGGGCAGGTCCGAGCTCCAGCCATCTGGCAACTGACCGGCAAGCGCCCGATCCAGATCGTTCGCGGCCTCGGGAAACTCCGAGCGGTAGGCCGCCATGCGCTCCTCCCACGCCCGATAATCCTTCGCACCGCGCTCCCGAATGGTCTCGGCGGCCGCCGCAAGCTCGTCGGGCACGAAGAAGGGATCGGTGGGCCACTCCATGAGTTGCTTGGTGGCGATGACCTCGTCCTCGCCAAGGGGCGAGCCGTGCGCGTCCGAGGTGTCGCGTTTGTGAGGGGCAGGGTAGCCAATGATCGTGCGCACTCGAATGAAGCTCGGCCGCGGGTCGGCCTCGGCCGCCTCAGCCGCTGCGACCAAGGCCGCGAAGTCCTCGCCGTCCTCCACGCTCTGGGTGTGCCAGCCATAGGCGGTGAATCGCCCGACCACGTCCTCGCTGAAGGCGATGTCGGTGTGGCCGTCGATGGTGATGTGGTTGTCGTCGTAGAAAACGATGAGATTGCCGAGCTGAAGGTGACCCGCAATCGAGGCAGCCTCCGACGAGATGCCCTCCATCATGTCGCCATCGGATACGATCACCCACGTCCGGTGATCGAAGAGCGTGTGCCCGGGCTTGTTGAAGCGGGCCGCCAGATGCCGTTCGGCCATGGCCATCCCAACCGCGTTGCCAAATCCCTGTCCGAGGGGTCCCGTGGTCGTCTCGACGCCTGGAGTGACGTGGAATTCCGGGTGACCCGGGGTGATGCTGCCCCATTGCCGAAAGTTGCGAATGTCCTCGAGGCTGACCGGATAGCCGCACAGGTGGAGCAACGAATACTGGAGCATGGATGCATGCCCGCAGGAGAGCACGAACCGGTCTCGATTGGGCCAGTCCGGATGGGCGGGATCGTGGTGGCGAAGCTGGGAAAAAATCGCCCACCCCAAAGGGGCTAACGCCATGGGTGTGCCGGGGTGGCCGGAGTTGGCCGCCTGAACGGCATCCATGCTCAAGCCCCTGATGGTCTTAATGGCGAGCTCATCGAGCTTTTCGGGCTGCCCCATGCTGATCTCCTTTGGCGTGGTGGCCGGGGATCTAGCAGGCTGGGCGGAAACGCAAAAGGCCGTTGGCGACCTTTTGCGCTCACCGCTGGACATCGCGCCAAATCACCACTAACAACCCCGGGCGCGGGTATCCGGTTGTTGACCAGTTCGATCAGGTTGACCTCTGGGAGACCTGCGCAGGAGGAAGGCATGCCTCGGATTTTCGTGCCCAAGGAAATCGCCCCTGGCGAGACTCGGGTCGCCTGCACACCAGAAACAACGAAGCACTACGTCAAAGAAGGCTTCGAGGTCGTCGTCGAAAGCGGCGCGGGGAAGCACGCGCACTTCACCGACGAGCACTACCGCGCTGCGGGTGCGACGATCGTCTCCGGCGCGGAAGTGGAGGACGCCTGGGCTCAGGCCGACATCATCTTCCGCGTCTATCCGATCGCCCCTGAGCAAGCATCGAAGATCCGACAAGGCGCAATCCTGATCGGGTTCATGTCGCCCCACAAGAACCTCGAAGCGGTTCGGATCCTGCGGGACCGCAAGGTCAGCACGATCGCGATGGAGCTGATTCCACGCATCAGCCGTGCGCAGACGATGGACGCCCTGAGCTCGCAGGCCTCGATCTCCGGGTACCAGGCCGTGCTCCTCGCCGCGACCTACCTCGACAAGTACTTTCCGCTGTTGATGACCGCCGCCGGCACGATCCAGCCTGCCAAGATCGTGATCATGGGCGCTGGCGTGGCGGGGTTGCAGGCGATTGCCACGGCGCGCCGGCTCGGTGCGGTGGTCGAGGTGTCCGACATTCGACCGTCGGTCAAGGAGCAGGTGCAATCGCTGGGCGGGCGCTTCATCGACTTCCCCCTGGACGAAAGCGGTGAGGGCGAGGGCGGCTATGCCCGCGAGCTCACTCCTGAGCAGCTCAAGAAGCAACAAGAGATCGTCCGAAAGAAAGTCGTCGCAGCCGACGCCGTCATCACCACCGCCCTAGTCCCGGGGCGGCCTGCCCCCAAGCTCATCACCAAGGATATGGTGGAGGAAATGCGTGAGGGCGCCGTGATCGTGGACCTGGCAGTCGAGCAAGGCGGCAACTGCGAGCTCTCCAAGAGCGCCGAAATGGTCGTAGAGCACGGCGTGACCATCATCGGGCACCCCAATCTAGCCGCTGCGACCCCTGCGGATGCAAGCCTGCTCTACGCTCGCAACATTCAGGCCCTTCTGCTCAGCATCTTGTCTGAGGGCAAGGTGGTTTTGGACCTCGAGGATGAGATCATCGACAGCGCCCTACTCACCCACGACGGACAAGTCCGCCACGGACCTACCGCCGAGGCGCTCTAGGAAAGGAGAGCAACCGTGACCCTGGGACCTCTGCTCATAGGCATCTACGTGTTCGTCCTCGCGAGCTTCGTCGGCTTCGAGATGATCACCAAGGTGCCGCCAACGCTGCATACACCTTTGATGAGTGGCGCAAACGCCATCAGCGGAATCACCATCGTGGGTGCAATTGCTTCGGCGACGACCGGCGCACCCACGATAGCCAACATCCTGGGTGCGATCGCCATCGTGACGGCAACCATCAACGTGGTCGGCGGCTTTCTCGTGACTGACCGCATGCTGCGCATGTTCAAGAAGAAGAAGAAATGAATCAGGAAGTCATTCGTTCGACCGTCGTCCCGATCATCTATCTCGGATCCACGGTCTTTTTCATCTTCGGGATCAAGCAGCTCGCCAAGGTGAAGACTGCACGACGAGGCAACACGCTGGCTGCCGTCGGCATGCTGCTCGCGATCATCGGTTCTCTGTTGGAGCTCGGCCTGGTCGACTATCGATGGATCGCCGGCGGCATGCTCGTCGGCACGGTCATTGGCTTGGCGTTCGCCATCCGGGTCCAGATGACCGCCATGCCCGAGATGGTCGCCCTATTCAATGGATTCGGCGGCTTGGCATCCGCGCTGGTCGCCGGCTCGGTGTATTGGGACCGAGTCGTCCAACAGGGAGCGACGGGCCACATCTATGAGATTCTCGGCACCGATTCGGCCGTCACGGTCATGCTCTCGATTCTCATCGGAAGCGTGACCTTCACCGGAAGCATCGTCGCCCTGCTCAAGCTTCAAGGGAGCCTCAAGAAGGGCCAGCCGATCCTGCTTCCGGCAAGGCACTTCATCACACTCGGGCTTCTGGCTGGCTCGTTCGTGATGAGCGGCTTCGCAGTCGCGGCCCTCGCCGGGGATTCGGTGATCTGGGTGGTCGTGCTGGCGGGCGCTTCTTTGCTACTGGGCATCCTGTTGACCATTCCCATCGGGGGCGCCGACATGCCGGTGGTGGTCTCCTTGCTCAACTCGTACTCTGGCGTAGCGGCATCGATGGCGGGTTTCGTCATCGGGAATCCGCTACTGATCATCGCCGGCGCCATGGTTGGGGCGGCAGGGCTGATTCTGACGCAGATCATGTGCGTGGCGATGAACCGCTCGCTCCTCAACGTGTTGGTTGGCGGCTTCGGGGTCACCGAAGGCGTCGGCGGCGGCAACGACGAATATACCACCGTGACCTCGTGCGGTGCGGAAGAAGCCGCCATGCTCCTTGAAAACGCCGAATCGGTGATCATCGTGCCTGGGTACGGACTGGCCGTTGCGCAGGCGCAGCACGCGGTGCGGGAGCTTGCCGATCTACTGAAGGCCCGAGGCACCAAGGTGACCTATGCCATCCATCCCGTGGCGGGACGCATGCCTGGTCACATGAATGTGTTGCTCGCCGAGGCCGACGTTCCGTACGAAGATCTGCTCGAGATGGACGTGATCAACTCCGAGTTCAAGAACACCGACGTGGTGATCGTCCTCGGCGCCAACGACGTGGTGAACCCGGCCGCCACCAAGGATCCGAGCAGCCCGATTGCCGGCATGCCGATCCTCAACGCCTACGAGGCCCGCTCGGTCTTCGTCGTCAAGCGTAGCCTCAGCCCAGGCTACGCCGGGATCAAGAACGAGCTGTTCGAATACGACAACACGATGATGATCTTCGGCGATGCCAAGAAGGTGATTCAAGACCTGATCGCCGAGGTGAAAGACCTCTAACCATACGCTCTCGCGCGGCGGCCCGCGCTCAGGTGTCGAGAAAGTCGGCGACCCCCGGCGCGGCCGCACCATAGTAGTCGGACTCCGCCAGGTCGTCGAAGCGCGTGTACTCGTTGAAAAATCGCACGCGGCACGTCCCCGTAGGACCGGCGCGTTGCTTCCCGATGATGATCTCGGCGATGCCCCTGTCGTCACTGTCGCGGTTGTAGACCTCGTCGCGGTAGATGAACCAGATCGTATCCGCGTCCTGCTCGATTGCGCCGGACTCGCGTAGATCGGAGAGCTGAGGCCGCTTGTCCTTGACGCCACGGGACTCGACACCGCGGTTGAGCTGGGAAAGCGCGATCACCGGAAGCTCGAGCTCCTTGGCCAGCGCCTTCAAGCTTCGACTGATTTCGCTGATCTCCTGCTCGCGCGAATCGTTGCGTGAACCCGACCGCATCAGCTGCAGATAGTCGACCACGACCAGGCTGAGCCCGATCTCGGCCTTGAGGCGCCGCGCCTTGGCCCGGAGCTCCAACATCGTGATGGCGGGCGTGTCGTCGATCCAGATGGGCATTTCGCTGAGCGTGCCGGCCGCATCTGCAAGCTTCGGCCAATCGTCTTTGTGTAGCTGGCCGGTTCGAATCCGATTTCCGTCGACTCGCGCCTCGGCACCGAGAAGCCGGCGCACCAGCTGCCCTTTTGGCATCTCCAGCGAAAACACGGCTACGGGGGACTTGGCTTTCGCGCATGCATTGAAAGCAACGTTGAGAGCAAACGACGTCTTGCCCATTCCGGGGCGCCCCGCGACGATGACGAGATCGCCCGCATGCATGCCGGCCGTCATCTTGTCGAGCTGCTTGTATCCGGTGGGAAGCCCCGTGATGGCCTCGCCCCGATTGGCCGTTTCATGGATCTCCTGAAACGTCCGCATCACGACGTCCTTCACGTGCTCGTAAGGATTCCGTGCGCGTTCCCGGGCCACCGAGAATATCGACGATTCGGACTGATCGAGGAATTCTTCGACGGGCCCGTAGTCCCCATACCCACGCGACACCACTTCGTGACAAACCCGGATCAGCGATCGGACGACCGACTTCTCCCGGATGATCCGTGCGTGCGCTTGGATGTTCGAAACGCTGGGGATGGTGTTGCTGAGCGACAGGAGATATTCGTCCCCCCCGATCGATGGAAGCTTCCCGCTGTGCACCAGCAACTCGCGGAGAGTCACGTGATCGACGGGCTGGCTACGACGGAAGAGCTCGGTCATCGCCTCGAAGATCTTGGCGTTGGCCTCGCTGTAGAAGTCGTCAGGCGAGATCTGTTCGAGCACGACGTTCATCGCGTCGTTCTCGAGGAGGATTCCGCCGAGAACTGCCCGTTCGGCTTCGAGCGAGCTCGGTGGAACCTGTCCGGGTCGTGCCGTCGGAGAAATCGCCCCCTGCCTTTCCACGCTTGGTTGTAGCGTCTAGGGCAGCTCAGTGGAAGTGCCCATTCGGCCGGCCGGCGCGCCTGCCAGACGTCGCCGGTCGGCTACGCGCGGGTCTTGACCTCGACCTTCACGGTCGCCGTCAAGCCATACGGTAGCTTCACGCCTACTTCGTAGCTGCCAACCTCCTTGATTGGGTGATCGGGCATGATCAACTTCTTTTTGTCGATGTCGGCCTCGATACCCTTTGCCTTGAGGCCCTCGATCACGTCGACGGAGGTCACCGAGCCGAAGAGCTTGCCGTCCTCACCCGCCTCTTTGGCCACCATGACGGTCACCTTGGCGAGCTCTGCGACCAAATACTCCTGCTCGCCGCGGAGCTTCGCCACTCGGCGCGCCTGCACTTCTTTCACGTGCTCGATCTGCCGCATGTTCCCGCGGCTGGCTAGGACGGCCAGACCCCGGGGCAGGAGGTAGTTGCGGGCATATCCGCGGCGCACCCGCACTACGTCGCCAATCGATCCGAGATGCTCGAGATTTTCCTTCAGTACGACTTCGACACTGGATGCCATGGCTACCTCACTTCGTGGCCGTATAGGGGAGCAACGCGATGTTGCGGGCCCGCTTGATCGCACGGGTCAGGTCGCGCTGCTGCTTTGCGCTCAATCCGCTCACGCGCCGCGGAACGATCTTGCCGCGATCGGTGATGAAGTGGCGCAGCTGCTGAGGATCCTTGTAATCAAACTTGAAATCGGGAGGGAGGCTGACGCCTGGGGCTCTTTTGCGGCCGCGTCGTCCCCTGCCCTCCACGTCGAAATCTTGCTGCATGTCGTCTGCCATGGGTCAGCCCTCCTCGCGCTCGTCTTCGTTGGACGAGTCTTCTTTGGAATCGAGGTCGGTGTCGTCGTCGCCTCCCGACTTGGTTTCGCCCGACTTGGTTTCGCCCGACTTGGTTTCGCCCGACTTGGTTTCGCCCGACTTGGTCTCTTCCGACTGGGTCTCCTCGTCGGATTGGTCTCGGGCTTCACTCTCTTGCGCGTCGGCGCCTCGCGGCCCCATGCCAAGGCTCCGGGCACGCTCGGCCTCTGCGTCCTCGACCTCCTCGGCTTCCTCGACGTGCAAATACTGCAGCTCGTCGGGATCGACCGTCACCGAAGCCGGATCGATGTCCTCAGCCAAGAGGACGGTCTGGAAGCGCACCACATCGTCGAGCAGGCGCAGGTTCCGCTCGAGCTCTGCGACCAGATCGTTGTAACCGACATACTTCAAGTAGACAAAGATGCCGCGCGTCTTCTTCTCGATGGGGTACGCCAACTTGCGCTTGCCCCAGTTGTCGAGCTTGGTCAGCGTGCCATCGAGACGGGAGATGACTTCTTTGAGTCGCTCGATGATCTGTTCGGCTTTGGCTTTCTCGACGTCCGGCCGAAGGATGTAAATCGTTTCATATTCGCGCGCCCACCGAATCGGTGACGCTGCGGCTGTAGTCGCCATGGGCTCCTCCTGGTCTATTGGCCCCAGCTCGAAGCTGGAACGAGGAAGGGCGAGGCATAGCCGATCTGCAGCTTGACGCCAGCCGTCAGGATCGGCCGTGGTGGCGATTCATTGCTTCACGCGGCCCTTCGAGGATGGCCGTCTCGATGGCGTCAGCCGCCAGCTCGAGCACAGTGCCGAGCTCGGCTCGTTCCAAGCTGCCGAAATCACTCAAAACATAGTGCTCGGGCCGACCCCGTTCGGGTCGCCCGATACCCACGCGGCAACGCAGGAAGTCCGGTGATCCGCAATGCTGGATCACCGACCGCAGGCCGTTGTGGCCGGCGGTCCCGCCGCCGACCTTGAGGCGCACCACCCCCAGCTCGAGATCGAGCTCGTCGTGGATGCACGCAACCTGGCCAACCGGTACCTTGAAAAATTGCATGGCCGCCTGAACCGACTCCCCGCTCCGATTCATGTACGTCATCGGCTTGAGCAAGACGACATCCTGCCCGCCCACGGCGACCTTGGTGAGCTCACCCTTACACTTGCTGCGGGAGCTTGGTGCACCCCAGCGCCTCGCCAGCTCGTCCACGACCATGAACCCGACGTTGTGGCGATTGCCGGCATACTTGGGACCGGGGTTTCCGAGGCCCGCGACGAGGTGCACGCTCACGGTTCGACCGGAGACTAGTCGCCGGCCTTCTTGGCCGCCTCGCCTTCGGCCGCGCCACCGGCCTCAGCAGCACCCTCCGAACCCTCTTCGCCGGGCAAGGGAGCGGCCTTGCGTGGCTCTAGCACGATGGCCAGCGTGAGCTTCGGTGAGAGGGTGCATACGACCCCCTCCGGCAACTCGATGTCCTCGACCGCGATGCTGTCCTTGAGCGCCAATGGGGTGACGTCCACATCGATGGATACCGGGATCTTCGCCGGGGTCGTCCGCACTGGAACCGTCCGCCGCGTGATGTTGAGCACACCGCCCTGGACCACGCCAGCTGCCCTTCCGTGCGCGTGGAACGGCACCTGGACCTCGAGCTGCCGATCCTCGAAAACCCGATACAAGTCGACATGAAGGAGCGTTTGGGTGACCGGGTCGGTGGTGACGTCCTTGACCATCGCCAACTGGTCCTCCCCTCCCAGCGAGAGCTTGAACACCGCGTTCCGCCCTCGCTCGCCTCGAAGCGCCTTTTCCAGTTCCTTGGGGGATAGGGTCAGCGGCGTGGGCTCGACGCCGGGGCCGTAAAAAACCCCCGGAAGCCTTCCTTGCGCACGCAGCCGACGCGCTGGCCCCTTTCCGCGGCTTGCGCGGACCTCAGCCTGCAACGTCGTCGTTTCCATGGTCGAATACTCCAATTATACGAACAGCGAGCTCACCGAGTCGCTGTGGTGAATCCGTTTGATGGCCTCTCCTAGCAAACTTGCAACCGAAAGCACGCGGAAGCGCCCCGTCTCCTCGGCCTCTTTCCGCAGGGGTATGGTGTCGGTGATGATGACCTCCTCGAGAGGGGAGTCCGTAATGCGCTCGAGCGCCGGACCCGACAAAACCGGGTGCGTGGCGGCGGCTAGGACTCGTTCGGCGCCCTTGTCGCGGAGAGCTCGCGCGGCGTTGGTGATGGTGCCAGCCGTATCGATCATGTCGTCCAGAATCACGCATTCGCGGTCTTTGACGTCACCGATGATGTTCATGACCTCACTGACGTTCTTGGCTTCGCGGCGCTTGTCGATGATGGCCAGATCCGCCCCCAGGCGCTTGGCATAGGCCCGCGTTCGCTCCACCCCGCCTGCATCGGGCGAAACGAAGACCGGAGGTGTCCGAAATCGCGGCTTCAGGTGCTGCAAGAACACCGGGAGTGCATAAAGATGGTCGAACGGCGTGTTGAAGAAGCCCTGGATCTGCGCAGCATGCAAATCCATTGCCACCACGCGATCGACGCCGGAAGCGCTGAGCAGGTCCGCGACCAACTTGGCCGTGATCGGCGTGCGAGGCGCTGCCTTCCGATCTTGCCGCGCATATCCGTAATAAGGGATGACCGCGGTGATCGATCCGGCCGAGGCGCGTTTGAGCGCGTCCGTCATCACCAGCAGCTCCATCAGATTGTCGTTCACCGGCGCGCAGGTCGACTGAATGACGTAAACATCCACGCCGCGAACGTTTTCCCGGATCTCGGCAAACACCTCGCCGTCGGAAAAGCGCGACACCCGGACGCGGCCCAAAGGCAACTCGAGATACTTCGCGATCTTCTCGGCGAGGGCCGGATTCGAGTTTCCCGAAAAAACGCAGGTCGACTTGAACATCGGTGGTTCCCTCCAGCGCGAGAGTAGAGTTGCCACCCGACAGGAAGGGCGTCGGAGGTAGCAAAGGGGCAGACCGGTGTCAACCACGCCTCGCTTCGGAATGGACGCAATGGTGTCACGCGTTGCTTTCCTGAGATTAGACGGTTGAGGTTCCTCACGTGGGAGTGTAAACCTCATCGCTCCCGCACACGGAGGAATGATGACACTCAGCGTGACCTTGTTGACGGAACGCGAGCAGGTTGCACAACTGTGGCGGCAAGCCCTGGCCCCACATCGCGTCGACTGCAAGGTCGTCGCACCCAGCGCGCTGTCGGAAGCCGTTGAGGGTCAAGCGGCTGTGGTCGTCGACATCGACGGCGCCGGCCTCGATGCCGACGACCTGCTTGCGACGATCGGGTTCGTACGCGCATCGGGCGCCCTACCGATCGCGCACTTGGACCGCGACCGAGATGCGCTCGAAGACATCGTCACCGAGATCTGTCACGGACTCGTGACCAGCTCGGACCGCGAGGTTGCCCAAGTTGCTGCAGCGCTCTCACGCCGGGTCGATCATCGACGCAGCCAGCGTCTCGAATTCGTCACCGTCTCTCCATGCAGCGACGATGTACTGGCCGTGCTTGGAAACGGGGAGGCGTCCCTGCATCGCCGTCCCATCGACGGCTCCGATGACGGTTCTGAAATCGTGAGCATCATGATCGATCCCAGCGCTTTCAAAGCCACCCTCCGGTTGAAGAGCGGCGCGGTTTGTCAACTCACGGTCGAGGCCGTGCACGTTTCATCGGACGCGAGCGATGGACATGGCGACATCGCCATCGATGGAGAGAGGCTCGGCGCCCGACTTCGGGAGCTGCGCCTTGCAGCAGGATTGACGCAGGCAGAGCTCGCGCGCAGGACGGGCATTCACCGGCCCAACATTGCCCGGGTCGAAGCAGGACGGCACACGCCTTCCCTCGAAACGCTGGCGCGGATCGCGAACGCGATTGGGGTGTCCACGACCTACGTATTGGTCTCGCGCGAGTCATGAGCGGGGAGGCGGCGCCCAAGCCGATCAAAGACGCCGCAACCGTGATCCTCCTGCGCGAAGCGGGGTCCGGCCTCGAGACCTTCATGCTCTGCAGGCATCAGCGGAGCGGCTTCATGGGAGGCGCGCACGTGTTCCCAGGCGGCAAGGTCGATCCAAACGACACCGATGCACACTGGTTGTCCCGGGTCGATCCGACGCCCGAAGAGCTCACTGTGCGCTTGGCCGAGGCAGACCCACAGCTCGGGCTCGGGCTCGTCGTCGCAGCCGTCCGGGAGACGTTCGAGGAAGCCGGTGTGCTGGTAGCAAGGGCGGCAAGGGATGCAGACCTCGAATCCGCCCGCGCGGCGCTTCACCACGGTGCTTCCTTCTTGGAGCTAGCCGACGCCCTCGACATCTCGATCGATGCATCTGCTCTGACCCCGTATGCGCGCTGGATCACGCCGAAGATGGAAAGCAGCCGGTTCGACACGCGTTTCTTCGTCGCAATCTTGCCACAGGGTCAGAGAGCATCTCACGACGGCAGTGAAACGACCTCGGCCGCGTGGCTACGACCGGACGATGCCCTCGAGCAGATGCGTCGAGGCAAGATCAAGCTGGCTCCGCCGACGGTCCGCACACTCCAGTGGCTGGCGTCGTTCGACGATGCAGCCGCGGTCATCACCGATGCGCTTTCCCGAAAGCCGCCTCTGGTGCGGCCCCGCATCGTCACGGGGGACGGTGGCTGGTTCTTGGCGCTGCCGGGGGATCCCGATCACCCGGAGGACGAACCGGTGTTGCCAGGAGCCACCCGCATGCTCTTCGACGGTACGGCTTGGCGCGACGCACCCCAACCTGTTCGCTAGGCCACAGTTTTTCGAGATTCTCGCCCTCCTGGTTTGGATCCAGGGTCGGTCAAACGTTACCCAAAGGGAGTGACTGCGAGCGTACGCAAGCCCGGGGATCTCTTCACGGCATCTCAGATTGCGCGGTTTTGCCAGGTGGACCTCAAGACGATCCACAACTGGGCGGATCGAGGCCAGATTCCGCACTTCCGGACACCGGGCCGGCACCTGCGGTTTCGCCGGCCGCACGTCCTCGATTTCCTACGCAAGTATGGGTACCCGATTCCGGAGGAGCTCGAGTCGGAACGGCCCCGGGTGGCGTTGCTGGTCGATGGGCACGGGGGCAACGGCCGCATGGTGTCCGCGCTCCGCTCGGCGTTCGAGGTCGTCGAATACTCCGATCCGGTGACAGCTCTCTTGCACATGGGGGAGCAGCCGCCCGATGCCGTGGTTCTGGCAGCAAGGCTGGGTCCGCTTACCGGAGCGGAAATCATCGCCGCCCTCAAGCACGGCCAGGCGACCCAGCATGTGCGCGCCGTTCTGCTCGCGGGTAACGAAACAGACCGGCAGGCAGCCTTGGAGGCCGGCGCGTCGGCTCACGTCAGCGCATCCGACCTCAGCGGGCTACGCGACACCCTGAGCGCGCTGATGGGCCTCGGCCGATGACTGAAACCGCTTCGCCATCTCGCGGTTGCGGAGCGACCCGACCTCACGTAGGACCTGGCTCATGAGCATCGACGCGCTCAACTACGACGACAGGGGCCTGGTGGCCGTCATCGCGCAGGACGCGGAAACCGGAGAGGTCCGTATGATGGCGTATGCCGATCAGACGGCGGTGGAGTATACGCTGCGGACCGGCCTTGCCCACTTCTACAGCCGGACACGCCAACGCCTCTGGAAGAAGGGGGAGAGCAGCGGCAATACCCTGCTGGTACGCAGCGTGTGGGTCGACTGTGATGGAGACACGTTGATCTATTTGGTCGATCCGCGAGGCCCTTCCTGCCACACGGGCGCTGAAACCTGCTTTTTTCGCAGGGTCGATGCTTCAGGGGAGCTAGCCCAGACCGAGGCCGATGTTGCCGCTCCGACCCTCCTGCGGCTCGAGCGCGTCCTGCAGGAGCGCAAGTCGTCAGATGCCGCCCAGAGCTACACCAAGTCGCTGCTCGACGGTGGAGCTCGCCGGATAGACGAGAAGATTCGCGAGGAGGCGGCCGAGCTCGGGCAGGCGCTCATCGACGAATCGGACGAGCGGGTCGCTGCCGAAGCCGGCGACCTCCTCTATCACCTCGTCGTGGGCCTCGTTCTGCGAGAGGTCCCGCTTCGCACCCTGCTGAGGGAGCTGTCCAGACGCTTCGGCACCTCGGGCCACCAAGAAAAGGCTGCGAGGTAGAAGAGGTGCCGCTCAGTTCAGGATCTTGTCGATGTCGCGCTCGATGGTTTCTTCACGAACGCGCCGGGCCAGCGCCAGCTCGGTGATGAGAAGCTGGCGAGCCTGCTCCATGAGCTTCTTCTCTCCGTAGCTAAGCTCCCCTTTTTCGGCGCGGACCTTGGACAGGTCGCGCAACACCTTGGCGACCTTGATGGGGGAGCCGCTCTTGAGCATCTCCGTGTATTCGCGATACCGCCGGTTCCAAGGCTGCGAGGTGACCGCCATCTCGTCCTTCTTGAGCTCGTCGAGGACGGTCTTGGCCGCCCGGCGTGACATGACCTGCCGAAGGCCCACCCGATCGACCGCATTGGTCGCCACACGAATGGTCCCGGCCTTTCCGTTCACGAGCTTCAAAATATAGAAATCGATCTTGTCGGAGCCGATCAAGCGTTCCTCGATCTGAGTGATCTCGGCAACCCCATGGGCCGGATGGACTGCTTTGTCGCCTACGCTAAAGCTCATGAGACCACTCTCCTTCGGTCTAAAATTGACGAAAGCCCGCGCCGGGAGCGCGGGCCGAAAAGGTTTCGTCAAAAGACGTGCAACCAACTACATGCACTTACTATGTATAGCAAAATACGGCGCCGAAGTCAATGCTTACCGGAGAGCAAAACAGTGTGATTTCGGTGGCTTGGGCTGCTTTTGTCGGTCGTTTTTAGGGTTGACAAGAGCCCGGCTTTGAAATGCCCGAAACCCCGTATCAGTTGGGCCGCGGCCGTTTGCTGGCAGCCGTCTTAGACGCTGCAGCAGAGGCGGCTCCTTCCGCTGAAGCCTTCTCCTCCTTGGCCTCGTCCTCGATGAGCCCGTGCTGCTGCAAAAGCTTGCGCTCGATCTCCTTCAGCATGTCTGGATGCTCTTCGAGGAACGTGCGCGCGTTGTCACGGCCCTGGCCCACGCGGTCCTCACCGTAACTGTACCAAGCGCCCGACTTCTGGACGATGCCCCCCTCCACACCGAGGTCGAGCACGTCGCCGCTGCGACTGATGCCCGTGCCGAACAAGATGTCGAACTCGCAGGTGCGAAATGGAGGAGCGAGCTTGTTTTTGACCACCTTGACGCGGCACCGGTTGCCAACCGCCGCATCGCCGACCTTGATCGTGCCGATGCGCCGAATGTCCAGGCGTTGCGATGCATAGAATTTGAGGGCGTTGCCGCCGCTCGTCGTCTCGGGACTGCCAAACATCACCCCGATCTTCATGCGGATCTGGTTGATGAAGAAGAGGGTGGTATTGCTCTTCGTCACGGTGCCCGTGAGCTTTCGCAGTGCTTGGCTCATCAGGCGCGCCTGAAGCCCTACGTGGCTGTCGCCCATCTCGCCCTCGATCTCCGCACGCGGGACCAGCGCAGCCACCGAATCGACGACGATGACGTCCACGGCGCCGGAACGAACGAGCGTATCCGCGATCTCGAGAGCCTGCTCACCGTGGTCGGGCTGGCTCACCAGAAGCTCATCGACCTTGACGCCGAGCTTGCGGGCGTAGGTCGGATCGAGCGCATGCTCTGCATCGATGAATGCGGCAATTCCGCCATTGCGCTGACACTCGGCGATCGCGTGGAGGGTGAGCGTCGTCTTTCCGCTCGATTCCGGGCCGTAGATCTCGACGATCCGCCCGCGCGGGTATCCCCCGGTGCCGAGGGCCAGATCGAGTGAAATGGAACCGCTCGAAATCACCGGCACCTTGACCTTGGCGTCGGCATCCCCGAGACGCATGATCGAGCCTTTTCCGTAGGCTTTCTCGATAGTTCCGAGGGCTAGGTGGAGGGCTTTTTCGCGATTCGAGTCGGCCATGGTTGCGGATTCCTTCTTGCTTGAATTACCTGAACACCCGTCTAGTCGGCTTCCTCACACTAGTCAAGCTAGTGGTCAGGCGGCGAAGCCAGACTGCATCGGGGCTCAGCGCTCGGCAAGGTCGAAGTCACGCCCGAGGGCCGCCCGACGGACCAGCTCGAGCGCAATGTAGGCCGACAGCGTCTGAACACGATCGCGGCCCCATGGAAGCCTACGGTGCCGGGTGATCGTGGGCTCGCCCTTTTTTGCCAGGCCGAACCAAACCGTCCCTACCGGCTTGTCATCGGTTCCGCCGCCCGGACCAGCCACGCCCGTGATCGAAACGGCGATGTCGGCCCCGGCCACGCGAAGCGCCCCTTCGGCCATCGCGGCGGCGGTTTCAGAGCTCACCGCGCCGTGGGCGCGAAGAAGCTCGGGGCTCACACCGAGGACGGCTTCTTTGGCACTGTTGGCATACACGACGGCGTCGAGCAGCAGGTAGTCGGAGGCACCCGGCACCCGGGTGAGCATTTCACCCACCTGTCCTCCGGTACACGATTCGGCTACCGCAAGGGTCTTACCGCGGTCCCGTAGGGTGTTGCCAACCACCTCCGCAAAGGAATCCGCTTCGCCGCCGAATACGGCGTCGCCGAGAATCGCGCGCACCTTGTCGGTTGCGGCGTGCGACAATCGCTCCGCTTGGGGCGCCGAATCGGCCCGCGCGTGGACCTTGATTTCGATCTCGGGAAAATGAGCGCGATAGCCGAGCTTGAGCCCAGGGAATTCTTCCTCGAGGCCCTGAAGCGCCTGCGCCACACCCGATTCGGTCATGCCGAAGGTCTTGACGTGCACCTGA
Source organism: uncultured delta proteobacterium (assembly GCA_963817725.1). GTDB lineage: Bacteria > Myxococcota_A > Polyangia > Polyangiales > Houyiibacteriaceae > SG8-38. The sequence continues at coordinate 158,579 of CAWFPD010000006.1, read as the reverse complement.
TGCGTTCGCCTTTCGGCAAGGCCCGCGATGACCGGCACGATCGATTCGCCAAAGATGTGCTTCATTTCGCGCGGCACCCCGGGCATGAAGAAGAACTGCGCTCGTCCGACGATCATCGAAAAGCCGGGCGCGGTTCCCACTGGGTTTGGTACCACCGTGGCACCCTCGGGGAAGTCGGCTTGTTTCGCATTCGATTCCGGCATCACGCGCCCAAATGCTTCGAACTTTCGGCGGATGTCTTCGACGATGCGCTGCTCGCGGCGTAGCCCGACCCCTGCTGCTTTGGCGGCGGCGGCCGTCGTGAGATCGTCGGAGGTCGGGCCGAGGCCGCCCGTGGCGATCACCACCCGGTGCGATTCGGAAAATCGCCGAACCAGAGTCACGATTCGATCGACATCGTCGTCCACCGTCGCATGCTCGACGACCTCGAATCCCAACTTGGTCAGCTGCTCGGCGAGCCAAGCGGCGTTGGTGTTCACCAACTCGCCGCGGGTGAGCTCAGTGCCGATCGATAGCAATGCCGCGGTCATGGGGGCCGAGTAGTGTTCGCAAAACCGACGGAGGCGTCAACCGCTTTGCCACTACGGGTGGATGTGGTAGCGCCGGGGGAACGTTTTGGGCTTTTCCCTTGTTGATCGGAGTCGGATGAAACGAATTTTCATGACTGCCACGCTGGTGATGCTCGTCGCTCTGGCGATCGTGCTCGAGCACGGTTACGCGAATGCCGAGGAAAGCCCAGCCGTCCTCTCGAACCTGCAGGTCAGCCGGGCCACCTTGGACAACGGCCTTCGCGTGGTGCTCAACGAAGACCACACCGTGCCGACCGTGGCGATCTCGGTCTACTACGACGTCGGATCGCGCAACGAGACCCAAGGCCGATCCGGATTCGCGCATCTGTTCGAGCACATGATGTTCCAGGGCTCGGCGAACGTGGGAAAGGGGGAGCACTTCAGCTTGATCATCAACCGGGGCGGCAGCGCGAACGGCACCACCAGCACCGACCGAACGAACTACTTCGAGACGCTCCCAGCAAACGAGCTTGCGCTCGGCCTGTGGCTCGAAGCGGATCGGATGCGCTCTCTCGCGGTCACGCAAGAGAACTTCGAAAATCAACGTTTGACGGTCATGGAAGAACGCCGTCAGCGGATCGACAACCAACCGTACATCCCGAGCATGCTTCGCATCAACGAGCTCGCGTACGGCGACTACTGGCCCTACGCGCATTCGACGATCGGTGACATGCAGGACCTGGTCGACGCGCCGCTTCAAGCGGTACAAGAGTTCTTCGATACCTATTACGCACCGAACAATGCCGTGTTGAGCATCAGCGGCGACTTCAACCCGGACCAAGCGCTGCAGGAGGTCGAGAAGTACTTCGGCAGCATCCCCGCACGGCAGACGCCTCCGTACGTCCCGCCCCCTGCCCCCGAGCAGAACGAAGAGCGGACCGAAGTGATGTTCGATTCGAACGCTACCCTGCCCGCCTTCCACCTCGCCTACCACATTCCGCCGGATCGAACGCCCGATCACTACGCGCTCGAGCTGCTGGCGATCATCCTCGGCGATGGCGAGTCGAGCCGCCTCTACCAGAAACTCATCAAGCAAGAGGAAATCTGTCAGGACATCGCCGTCGGAACCGATGATCGGCGAGGACCCGACCTTCTGAGCGTGTGGGCCGTCATGGCCAGCGGGCACGCGAACGAAGAAGCGCAAAAGCTCATCTATTCCGAATTCGATTCGATCGCCGCCGACGGCGTCACGGCTCGCGAGCTCGAAAAGGCAAAGAATCGGGTTCGGTCCACGTTCGTATTCGGGCTCCAGTCGAACATGTTGCGCTCGCAGCGCCTGGCAGAGTTCGAGCTTTTCTGGGGTGACGCCAACCTGTTGAAGCTCGAGCTCGACCACTACCTGCGCGTCACGGCGGAAGACATCAAGCGTGTCGCTGGCACCTACTTCAACCCTGCTAACCGCACCGTGCTCGACGTGCTACCGGGCACTGCGCCGGCGGCTCCGAAGGAGAACTAGACATGTCGCCTCGCTTCCACACTTCCTTCGTTGGGCTTTTGATCGTCGCATGCCTGTCCGCCTGCTCCAAAGCCAACGCCCCTGCGCAAACCGCTGCGGATGCCACGGTCCAACCCGAGACCAGCCTTCAGCGACCGCCTCCCCCTTCGGAGCCCAAGGACCTCACGCTGCCGCCGGTCGAGGTCACTGAGCTCGACAACGGCCTGCAGGTCAACACCATCGTCACCGACCAGCTTCCGGTCGTCTACGCCACACTCGTCGTGCGGAGCGGCGGCGAAACCGATCCGGAGCGGATCCCGGGCCTCTCCGGCCTGGTTGCCCAAATGTTGAAGGAAGGCACGACCCAGCGGTCGGGCGCGGAGATCGCCGAAGAGATCGAGTTCCTCGGCGCCGACCTCTGGACCAACTCCGACGAGGAGAACACCTACGTGGGGGTCCGTGCCCTTTCGGAGCAGCTCGAACCGGCGCTAAAGATCTTGGCCGAGGTGGCAGGCCAACCCGCTTTCGACCCCGACGAGCTCGGCAAGCTGAAGCGGCGCGAGCTCGACCGTCTTGCGTTGTCCGAGCGCGAGCCGGGCTACATTGCCAGGCGCGCATTCTACCGGGCGCTGTACGGCCAGCATCCCTACGGGACGGTCGACACGACCCCCCAGGCCGTGAAGCGCGTCCGGCGCCAAGACATGATTCGATGGCATCGCGCGCATTTCGTCGGCCAGAATGCCTTCCTGATCATCGCCGGCGATGTGGACCCCGACCAAGTCCGCGAGGTGGCCGAAAAGACGTTGGGGTCGTGGCGGCCCGGCCAGCGCACGGTGCCCACGTACGGTGAGCCGCCCAAAGCAACCGATCGCAAGATCCTCGTGGTGGACCGCCCGGGGTCGGTGCAATCGATCATCTACATCGGGAATCTCGCCATCCGCCGCTCCAATCGGGAGTGGATTCCGCTGACCGTGTCCAATCAGGTCCTGGGCGGCTCCGCGGCCTCCCGGCTCTTCATGGACCTTCGTGAAAAGCGGAGCCTCACGTACGGCGCGTACAGCGCGATCGTGGAGCGTGTCGATGTCGGACCCTTCATCGCATACGCCTCCGTACGCACCGAGGTGACGACCGAAGCCGTCAGCGCATTTTTCGACCACCTCGAGCAAATGCACCGAGAGCCTGCGACCAGCGAAGAGCTGATCAACGCCAAGCGCTACTTGAGCGACTCCTTCCCTTTGCAGGTGGACACCCCCGGAAAGCTCGCGGAGCTCGTCATGGAGCTCCGAACGTATGGGCTTCCCGACGACTACTGGGGCAACTATCGAAACTGGATACGCAATACCAGTAGCTCGGAGGCCTACGATGCCGCCAGGACCTACATCCGGCCCGCTGAGGCGCTGGTGGTGGTCGTCGGTCAGGCGGCAGACTTCGCCCCGTCGCTGGCGCGTTTCGGACCGGTCACGGTGATCTCCCCGGAAGGCGAGGTGAAAGCCCGGTTCGAAGATGCGCGTCCGGACACGACGGGCTCGGGTGCAAAGCCGGATGCCATCGACTAAAGTCGAATCATGTGTGGAATCGTCGGTTACGTCGGTCAGGAGGCCGCGGCGCCCATCCTACTCGACGGCCTTCGGCGACTGGAGTACCGCGGCTACGACTCGGCGGGCCTTGCCGTGCACAGCGACGGCCGGATTCAGGTCGTTCGCGCCGTAGGGAAGCTTCGAAATCTCGAGCAAGCGCTCGCCCAAAAAGGGCTCCCGGGGACCGTCGGCATCGGCCACACCCGTTGGGCGACCCACGGCCGCCCCTCGGAGGTCAACGCACACCCTCACGTCGCAGGGCCGATCGCAGTCGTGCACAACGGCATCATCGAAAACCACGTGCAGCTTCGCAGCGAGCTCGAAGCCGGCGGCGTGACGATGAGCAGCGACACCGACACCGAGATCATCGCCCACCTCATCCATCGTGAAACCGTGGGCGGCCATCCGCTGGTCGAAGCCGTTCGCAGGTCACTCGCACAAGTGAAGGGCGCCTACGCGATCGCCGTTCTTTCAGCCGAGGAGCCGAACCGCGTGGTGGTCGCGAAGAAGGCTTCTCCCCTGGTGATCGGGGTCACCCGTCAGGCAACCTATTGCGCGAGCGACATTCCAGCGCTCTTGCCCTACACCAACGAGATGGTGTTCGTCGAAGACGAGGAAATCGCCGTGCTCGAAGCCGATGGGTTCTCGCTCGCCACGTTAGCCGGGGCGGCCCTGAGCCGTAGGCCGCGGCGAATTTCATGGTCGCCCGTCATGGCCGAAAAGGCGGGCTTCAAGCACTTCATGCTCAAAGAGATCTTCGAGCAACCGCGGGCGCTCGAAGACACGCTGCGCGGGCGCCTCGACCGCGAGCACGGCGATGTGCTGACGCCGGAGATCGGCCTGACCGACGAGGATGCACTCGCGATTCGACGCGTCGTGCTCCTCGCCTGCGGAACGAGCCACCACGCGACGATCGCCGGCCGCTACTGGCTGGAGGATCTCGCCAAGGTTCCCGCGATCACCGAGCTGGCAAGCGAGTTCCGGGGCCGGGACGCGGTCGTCGGAGAGGGTGACCTGGTCATCGCGGTCAGCCAGTCGGGCGAAACGATCGACACGCTGATGGCGGCCAAGGCCGCCAAGGAACAGGGCGCGAAGGTCCTGGCTATCGTCAATGTCAACGGAAGCGCCATCCCTCGCATGGCGGACGCGAGCTTCTACACGCATGCAGGCCCGGAAATCGGCGTCGCCTCGACGAAATGTTTCACGGCACAGCTCGCCAACCTGCTGATGTTCAGCATTTGGCTCGGAAAGCGCCGCGGAGTACTCAGTCAAGCAGATGCGGCGGCGCTGATCGAAGATTTGGCGCGGGTACCGCATTGGATCGAAGAGCGCCTGAAGCCGACCTACGACGCGATCAGCGAGATGGTTCGCGAGCTCTCCGATGCTCGCGACGTGCTCTTTTTGGGTCGAGGCCTGAGCTACCCGATGGCGCTCGAAGGAGCGCTCAAGCTCAAGGAAATTTCCTACGTGCACGCCGAGGGCTACGCGGCGGGCGAGATGAAGCATGGGCCGATCGCCCTGCTCGATGCGCACGTTCCAGTCATCGTCCTGATGCCGCGAGATCGACACTACGAGCGCGTCGCCAGCAACCTGCAGGAGGCCAAAGCGCGCGAAGCGAAGATCATCGGCATCACCACGGCTGGCGATACCGAGGCGCAGGCGCTTTGCGACGCGGTCATCGAAGTGGCCGCCACACCCGAGGTATTGAGCCCCTTCGTCACGGTTATCCCGCTCCAGCTCTATGCCTATTGCGTGGCGGACCACAAAGGCACGGACGTCGACCAACCTCGCAACCTCGCCAAAACCGTGACGGTGGAGTGATCGCGGATCGAGGTGAAGGTCGGACTTGTCACCACGGGTTTTCCGCGTTTCGAGGGCGACCATAGCGGGTCGTTCCTTCTAACCTTGGCCCAGGCGCTGGTCGCCAACGGGCACGCGGTACGTGTGCTGGCGCCGCAGCCTCGGGAAGCCCGTGCAGAGCCGCGTTGGCCGGGCATCGAGGTGAGCTGGATCCCCTATCTTCGGCCCCGAAGGTGGCAGCAAACCTTCTATGGCAGCGGCGTACCGGACAACCTGCGATTGCGGCCATCGGGCTGGGCCGGGGCGTTGAGCTTCACGGCCGCGCTTCGGATCGCTGCGCGACGAAGGCTTGCAGACTGCGACGCGCTGGTGAGCTCCTGGTGCATTCCGAGCGGATGGGCGGCTTCTCGCGTGGCAGAAGGACGAATCCACCTTTGCATCTGTCATGCGACCGACGTCCGCTGGCTCCTTCGCATGCCGGGCAGCAGGACGCTCGCACGCCAGATCGCCAAAGGAGCGACGACGATGTGGTTTTTGAGCACGGCAGACCGGGAACGATTCTTCGAGGCAGGCCGGCTGTGCTCGACCGCGGTGCCGGTTCATGTCGGTCCAATGCCGGTCGAAGTGCCGCCAAACATGCAAGTCGAGCGGTGCGAGCTTCGCCGCCGACTCCAAATCGACCGCTATACGCTGCTGTTCCTGGGGCGTCTCGTCCCAGTCAAAGGCGTGCGGGACCTCCTGTTTGCAGTGGCCTCCATGCCCGACGTCAGCGTTCGAGTTGCGGGCGATGGACCGGAACGCGCTGCGCTCCAGGCGCTGGCGAACCAACTCGGCGTGAACGCCGTCTTCGAGGGCTGGGTCGCTGGCGAGCGAAAGGAGACCTTGCTTCGGGCATGCGACGCCTTGGTCGTGCCGTCGTGCCAAACCGACGGTCTGCCAACCGTGTTGTTCGAGGCGCGGGCTCGGGGCCTACCGGTCGTGGCCACCCGAGCGGGCGCGATCGCCGACGCGTTGCAAGGCGTCGCCGACGCCGTTCTGGTTTCACCGGGTGACCGCGCGGCGCTGCGCCGGGCCATCGAGGCGCTCCGTGACCGCGAAAAGGCCGTCGAGGCGCTCAGGGTGTGACGCGCTGGGTGCCTTTGGGCGCGCGGTAGCGAAAGCGTTTGTCGGAGACTTCCCGATTGAAGTGGATGCGTGAGAAATCGAAGCGATTGCGGTTGCCGGCCGCATCGATGATCAAGACGCGTTGAACGATCCCCGCGCGCTTGTCTCCTTCGGAGATCGTCCGCACGTAGAACACCAACTGTTCGTAGTTGGGCGTGGGCTTGCGCGGAATCAGCTGAAGCACGTAGCCGTCTTGGAACCGTTGGTCATCGTGCTCGAGCAAACGAACTTCGAAGTCCTTTTCCAGATGGCCCGTGCCCGTCAGAAATGAAAACGCCGACGGAAGCTGATCTTCGTCGAGCGCGCGCTCGATGAGCTGCCCATTCTTTTCACCCTCCTCTGGCGGCTGGTAAATGAGCAGCTTCTTCCCGTCGCTCACGAATACCTGACCGTTGGGTTTGTCGTAGTCCCAGCGCATCATGCCCGGCTTCTTGAACACCACGGTCCCCCGGGCGCGATCGTAGCGATCGTAGAGCCGGGTATAGCGAGTCTGCTCAAAGTCAGCCTGTAGAGTCTTGGTTTGGTCGTAGAACGCCTGAACCAGACTCACCACGGCCGCCGCGTCGAGAGGCGGGCGCTCCTCGGCCGTTGCGGCGCCGGTAAGCGCAAGTGCGCAAAAAACAAGACCAATCACCGTCGCTCGCAAGCTCATCAAGGTCTGCAACGCTCCCCGGGCGCGTAGTATTCATCCTGAAGGCCGGTACACAAGGCAACCACCAATTCCCCCAAAGTGGGATTGATCATTACTGATCAGATCCTTAGCATATACGTGCGGGTCTTCGCGTCCCGTGGCAGCTTGGCTTATGCAACCCGTCAGCAACCTGGAGGTGATATGTCCAAGCACGAAGCTCGAACCATCCCGCCTGAGCGGCAGAAGTCGCGCCTGGAAAAGAAGCATGCGGAGCTCGCGGCCCGCGTAGAAGCGCTCGACAACCGTCTGAGCCTCACGCCGAGCGAAGAGCTGGAGCTCCAGCAGCTGAAGAAGCAGAAGCTTTGGACCAAGGACGCCCTCGAGGAGGTCGGGTAACTCGCTTCACTCCGCGGGCCCGCCACACACCCTTGTCATTCAGCGCACCTCACCACCGGATGCACGCGTTGGCCCGCCCCAACCCGGCGGGCCTTTTCTTTTCGGGACCCGCGAAATTCGGCCTCATAGCAAAATGGGCCACCACACGGTGACCCATTTCAGATGGAAGAATCGATGCTAGAGTGGGAAAGTTAGAGCAAGGTAGAGCAAGTTAGAGCAAGCAAGCCAAGCGTTTCTATTTAGGACGACCCATCGCCGCGCGGATGCCGGGCAAGCTGGAAAGTGCACGGCGAGGGTCTTAAGTAAGCGCACTCGTTAGTTGCAATCGGGATGCCAACGCCGAAGAGGCCAAAAAGGCCTGCCTTTTGGCTCGAATACCGGGTTCGGTAGGACATTCATGTCATAGCGGCGCACCCGATTGTCGCAGTCTGGAACGATGGAAAGCGGCGGAGGGAGGCACACATTGCCTCACCGCTCCGGTTGAAGTGGGCGCTCGGTCCCGCGTATGATCGGATGACAGGATGGGGCGGACCAGATGCCGAAATGCAAGAGCTGCAACGCGAGCCTGCTGAGGACTGACGCTTTCTGCGGTAAGTGCGGAGAGCCGGTCCCGGGTGCAAAGCCGGTCGTGCCGCTGTCGCGCGAGCGCAAGCCAAGCGGCCTGCAAAGCGTGCCCGATCGGCGGGACACGTTTCCCCAGCCGGTAGCGGGCGCATCCGCGCGAGCCATCGCGGCCGTGGCGCTGAGCGAACCTGAAGTCGCCGAACCGACCCAAACCCACCTCAGCCGCACGACGATCCGCGAGCGCGAGCCTAGCGAGCCCGCGCCGGTCTTGCCTTTGCGTCGGAAAAAGAACGGTACGGCCAGCGAGAGCAAACCCGATACCTCGGACGCGGAGCGCCGCGATCAAACGCCCCCGGCGGCCGCGCCCGAACGCGATGCGAGCCTCCCCAACGTGGCGGCCCCGCCCGGACCACCGATCCTGGCTTCCGACCTGCTGCGGGAGCAGATGCGGCCGTCCACACCCGGCGGCGGCACGCTTCGAGTGGTGGCGGTGGTGCTCAGCGGCCTCGGGGCGGTGACAGCGCTGCTCACCGGTGGCGCCCATCCCCTGACGTTCGTGTCGCTCGCTCTGCTGATCACCATCGCGATGTTGGCGACTACGCCCATGTCGTACCGGAGCCGGGCGATCTCCCTCTTTTTGACTGGCTCGATCGCGACAGGCGTCGCCCTTTGGCAGCAGACACTTCATGTCATCGCGCCCGAGGGGATCATTCTGACGGGGGCGACCATCTTGTTGAGCGGCAGCCTGCTCTTTCGCGCGTACTACCGAGGCGCCCGGCTTGCCCGGCTTGCCGTCACCTGTGGTGTGGCCGCGCTCGGGCTTTGGTTCGTGGTCTCAGGCGGGCACGAGAGCCTAATCACGCTCGACGGCCATTGGCAGTCCTGGGCGCCGGCCGTTACGCACATGACCTTCGGGCTCGTTGCCGTGCTTTCGCTCCTGGCCTTCATGGAAAGCAGCACGCGGGGAGGCTCGCACGTCTGGGCCGCGACGCTCTTGGTGCTCTATGCGCTACATGTCGGTCTTCTGATCGCCACCGAGCTCTGGCCGCCAGGAGGGGTGCAGCCAAGTCTCGGCGGGCCGGCCGCAGCGACCATCCTGACGGGGATGGTCGGTACGATCGTGGCTGGCCTTGCGTTGGCCCAGGTGCTGGTGGTCGCATACCAAGCCGCTTCGAGCCGAATCAAAGAACGCTTCTGAGCCCGGGCCGCGACGACCCGATCCCCTCACGGAACCGTACGCGGCCAGGACGCCAGCAAAATGACCGCACAGGTTCGTCCTTTTTCGTCTTTGGCCTGACCATAACCGGCATCGGTGAAGCGTGGATCGGTGACGGTCATGCGATGGCTCGGGCTGTCCTCGATCGCATGAAGGGCATCTGCCAGCGTACCAGCTCTTGCCACTGCCTCACCCACGACCCGCGCCTGGATGCCCCGCTTGAGTAGGCGTGCTTCCGGATCGCCGTTGGGGTCGAGCTCGTGACCGACCTTGCCGGATTCGCAGACCGCCTGAGCGTGGTGGGTCGCCTCCTGCGTCAACAAGCGGTTCGAACGCAAGGAGCGGGCGCCGGCCGAGCGACGTAGCTGCATCAGCCACGCCTCCGGAGAAGATTGCGATGCGCGCGGCGTCGGCGCGTGCTCGGGGATCTTGCCTACCCATCGCTCGGCGATGGGACGCGGGCCATTTGGCCCTGTCGCAACCAACTGGACGAACAAGGGTCTCGCCCATTCGGGAGGCAGCGTCACCGTGGCGCCGACCCCTTGTCCGTCCACCGCGATTCGACGCGACTCGCCGCGAGAATCACGCACGACCAGGAAGGGGTCGCGGAACTCGGCGATGGTTTCCACCCGCAGGCGTTGCCCACCCTCGACCGTCAACGCGCCCGCCTGAACGGCCGCCACCAAAACGATTCGCTCGCCAGAGCGTGCACGTCCGCAGATCAACGGAGCGTCGGCGCTGCTCTTGAGGTCCTCAACCCAGGCTTTGAAGCTCTCGAACTCACCTTCCACCCCGAATTTCGCATAGACGGGATTGGCGTCCACGCCTGCCTCCCGGGCAGTTCGGATCAGCTCCGAAGACGGGGGTATGCTTTGGAGATCCGCTAGCTCTTGGGCGACCTGCTCGAGCGTGGTGCTCTTGATGCACAACGGCACAGGCCGCGCATCTACCGACCCGGTGGGCCCGTCCGCGGATTCTTGTTCAGCGCCGGCTGTTGCAGCATGAAGCGCGAGCAGCGTGGCGCACGGCAAAAGGAGCTTGTGTAGCATCGTTTCGGATCAACTCCGGTAGTCGGCGTTGATGCGAACGTACTCGTGTCCGAGGTCGCAGGTCCAATAATGGCCGATACCGCGTCCTGCCCCCACGGTCGTCGTGATGGTGTACTGCGCTCGCTTCATGACGGCGGCCGCTTTGGCCTCCGTTTTCGCGTGCGCAACCGGCGTTCCGTGCTGGAAAATGCGCACATCCCCGATCGTCACGGAGACGTGATCAGGATTGAAACGTGCTCCTGATCGCCCCGCAGCGGCAAGGATGCGTCCCCAGTTGGGGTCGCAGCCGAAAATCGCGGTCTTGACCAGTTGGGAGCTGGCGATGGTTCGGGCGATCTGGACCGCGTCGGCATCGGTCCGCGCCCCACGGACCTCGACCCGCACCAGATGCTCTGCACCCTCGCCATCGGCGACGATCTGCTTGGCCAATGACTCGAGCACCTCGCCTAGGGCGCTGGCAAAGCGTCGTCCCGCTGGGCTGCCCTTCGTGATGGCCCGGCTCCCCACGGCACCCGAGGCAAGAACGTAGACGGAGTCGTTCGTGCTCGTATCACCGTCGACGGTGGCGCGATTGAAGGTAGAATCGACGGCCTGCCGAAGCGTGTTCGACAGCACGCTCCTCGAAATGGTTGCGTCGGTGGTGACGAACGCGAGGGTCGTCGCCAGGTTTGGATGAATCATGCCCGCACCTTTGGCGATTCCGAGCACACGGCAGACCTGGCGTCCCACTTTCAGCTGAGCGACTGCCATCTTCGGGCCGCGGTCGGTGGTCATGATCGCGCGGGCAAACCGGGCCGCTCCTGCTTCCGATAAATCGGACACGAGGCTGGGAATTGCGGCTTCCATCTTCTCGCAGGGAAGCTGCACCCCAATGACGCCGGTCGACGCGGGAACTACCAGTCTCGCCGATACGCCGAGAGCCGATGCGGCGGCGCGGGTGAGCGCGAGAGCGGCCCGCCTCCCCTGCCGGCCGGTGCACGCATTCGCGTTGCCGCTGTTGACCAGGATGGCGCGACAAAGCCCATCCTTGAGCCGCCGCTCGCTGATCGTGACGGGTGCGGCCCTGACGCGATTCTTCGTGAATACGGCGGCGGCAATCACCGGCCGGTCGGCATACACCAAGCCCAAGTCGAGCGCTCCGCCGGCTTTGATTCCACCGTGCACTCCTGCGAAGCGAAAGCCGGTGACTCGTTCGCTCATGGCGTGCCTCTTATCAGAAGCGAGCTAGTGCGGCGAGGCCGCTGCTTGATCTTCGCGGTAGTGGCAGTTCTTGTACTTCTTGCCGCTGCCGCAGTAGCAGGGATCATTGCGTCCGAGCTTTGGACGCTCGCGTTTGACCGTGCCTTGTGCCGCCGCAAGTGCCTCGGGAGCAGCTGGCACGGGTCCTACGCCACCAGCGCGTCGCCCTCGCCTTGCTGCGGCCCGCCGCGCCCGCCGGCTAAGGCCAGGTTGCTGGGGTCCATCACCTTTGCCTTCCTCCCCGGAGTGACTGGCGCGAATCTGCTGCTGGCGCTTTTCGGTCGCTTGACGCCGCTGCTCCTCCAGCCGCTGCAGGTCTTCCTCGCGAGCGCGTTCCACCGTGAACATGGCCAACGCGACCGACGATTTCACGCTCTGCACCATCTCTAGGTACATGTCGAAGCCCTCGCGCTTGTACTCCTTTTTCGGATCGCGCTGTCCGTATCCGCGCAGGCCGATGCCGTCACGCAGATGGTCCATGCCCTGCAGATGATCGATCCACTGTTTGTCGATCTCTTGCAGGTAAAGATCCCGGAACAGACGGAGGAAATTTTCGGTTCCAAACTCCCCTTCCTTGCGATCGAGAATGGAAGCGGCATCGGTGTACAGCTTGCGGAGCAACTCGTCGCGGTCGGCGATCTCGCGGATTCCCGTGGCGCTGAGCCCGAACTGTTCCTTGTAAGCGCGCTCGAGCCCCGGAAGATCCCAATCTTCGTAGTGCTTGCCGGGCGGACACGCGTGGTCGGTCATGGTGACGACGATCTCGTCGACGAGATCGAGCAAACGCTCTTTTTGCTCGGTGAGCGACATGCCCACCGCCTGCTCGAGATGCTCGTACGCCCCGGCCGGATCGTGGCGGAAATCCCCCAAGGGAACGACGCAGCCGAACCAGAGATAGATGTCGCGCTCGAGGGCCTCGACCCTCAGGTCGGTCAACGAGGCCAGGTCGGACTCCATGGCTCGCTTGCGATGTACCGGCAGCTCTTCCTGGCTGAGGCCGGCGTCCGGCAAGGGATACGCATGGAACTTCACCATGTTCTCGAGCACGTTTCGGACTCGCGAGAGGAGCTCGGTGTCGATCTCGTCGACCAGCGGCTCGGACTCGATCCCGGCCTTTTGTTCGTCGTCCGATGGGACCGTCCGGTACTCGCCGCGAAGCACCTGCTTGCGCAGCGCATACATGCTCTTGCGCTGCTGATTCATCACGTCGTCGTACTCGAGCAAATGCTTTCGAATGTCGAAGTTGCGCTCTTCGACCTTCTTCTGGGCATTTTCGACGGCGCGCGTCACCCAACGGTGCTCGATCGGGACGTCCTCCTCCATGCCCAAGCGGTCCATCATGGCCTGCACACGCTCGCCTGCGAAGATCCGCATGAGGTCGTCCTCGAGCGACAGGAAAAAGCGCGAAGAGCCCGGATCGCCCTGACGGCCCGAACGACCGCGAAGCTGATTGTCGATACGGCGTGATTCGTGGCGCTCGGTTCCGATGATTCGAAGCCCTCCTGCCTCTTTGACTCGCTTGGCGTCTTCCTTGCACTTGGTGATGAAATGCTCGGTCGCACTCTTGGTCGCCGCATCGCGGCGCTCGGGGTCGGACAGGACCTCCGCGGGCGCCTTCTCCAGAACCTCCATGCGGGCTAGCATTTCCGGGTTGCCGCCAAGCACGATGTCGGTGCCTCGTCCAGCCATGTTGGTGGCCACCGTCACGGCGCCGGGCGTGCCGGCCTGCGCGACTACGTAGGCTTCGCGCTCGTGTTGCTTGGCGTTCAGCACGTTGTGTGGAACTTCGCGCCGGTCGAGAAAGTGAGAGACCGCGTCTGACTTTTCGACGCTCGTGGTGCCGACGAGCACCGGCTGCCCACGCCTGTGCGACGCCTCGATCTCCTCGCAGATGGCGCGGAACTTCTCTCGCTCCGACTTGTAGATCAGGTCCTCTTCGTCGATTCGAGCGATCGGCTCGTTCGTCGGTATCACCACGACGTCGAGCTCGTAGATGTTGTGGAACTCGGCGGCCTCGGTATCGGCAGTACCCGTCATTCCCGCTAGCTTCTTGTAGAGCCGGAAGAGATTCTGAAACGAGATCGTGGCCAGGGTGAGGTTCTCGCTCTGGATCGAAACCCGCTCTTTGGCCTCGACCGCTTGGTGAAGCCCGTCGGACCATCGCCGCCCGGGAAGCACGCGGCCGGTGAACTCGTCGATGATCATCACCTTTCCGTCCTCGCTGACCATGTAGTGCTGGTCCCGGTGATAGAGGGCGTGGGCGCGCAGACACTGCTGCAAGATGTGCAGTGTCTCGAGGTTGATGGGATCGTAGAGATTGGCCGAATCACCTCCGAGCAGCCCCCGTCCGGCCAAGAGCTCCTGGGCACGCTCCATGCCCTCTTCCGTGAGCGTCACGCTACGATTCTTCTCGTCTAGATCGTAGTGCTCGTCTTTGCGCACTCTCGGGATGATCTCGTTGATGAGCTCGTACTTGTCACTAGCCGTCTCGCCCGGTCCGCTGATGATCAGTGGCGTTCGTGCCTCGTCGATCAAAATGGAGTCGACCTCGTCGACGATGGCGTAGTTCAGATCACGCTGCACGTAGTCGTAGATGCTGAACTTCATGTTGTCGCGCATGTAGTCGAACCCGAACTCGTTGTTCTGGCCGTAGGTGATGTCGCAGTTGTACGCGCGCTTTTTGACCTGGTTGCTTTGACCCGGAACCACGACGCCGGTGCTGAGCCCGAGGAAGCCGTAGAGCTTGCCCATCCACTCTGCATCACGGGTCGCGAGGTAGTCGTTGACCGTCACGACGTGCACGCCCTTGCCCTCGAGCCCGTTCAGGTAGCAGGGAAGCGTCGCGACCAGCGTCTTGCCTTCACCGGTCTTCATCTCGGCAATCTTGCCCCGGTGCAGCACGATGCCCCCGACTAGCTGCACGTCGTAGTGGCGCATTCCGAGGACCCGGCGGCCCGCCTCACGGACCACGGCGTAGGCCGGGACCAGCAGGTCGTCGAGCGGGGCGCCGTTGTCGAGCTGCTGGCGGAATTCGGCGGTTTTGCCGCGCAGCTCGGCGTCGGAGAGCTTTCGCATCTCGTCTTCGAGGGCCGATATGGCAGCCACGGTCGGCTGCATGCGCTTCACTTCGCGCTGGTGCTTGGTGCCGAGCACCTTTTTGAGGAGCGAGCTGAACACGGCTGCAATCTAGGTCGCCCCGGCGAGCTGCGCAAACGACTGTCAAAACCAACGCTTAGAGAGCGCGAGTGCCGCCATCAAGACGAAGACGAACAGCACGAACGCCCACAAGCCGCGACCAGACGGACCACGCCGAGGCGGGGTCTGCGCCTCGTCGCCAAGCGCGTCGAAGAGCCGCTGAGCATCGGCCCGGGCCAGGATCTCGATGCGAAGTAAGACCGTGCTCACGACCAAACCGATCAGCAAGATGGCGGCAGCAGCCAGCCAGCGCCTGCGGTCCTGCCCACGTTCGAAGGAGTCGTCGTCGCCGACGCGGGCGCTGACTCCCGGTCCGGTAGAGACGACGTCGAAGCTCGGAATCGCGAACAAGGCGCGAAGGGCATCCCCCGCGGCCGCATCGGGGATCTCTCCGTCCAAAATGGCCATGGCCAGCGGATCCAGCCCTTCGCGGTCCGCCTCGTGGAGCACGGCATCTGCGGCTTGCCGGAGCGCACCGGGACCTTCGGGGTCGGGGACGACCGCGTACGACACCGCCGCGGTGTTGTCCGAGAACAGGTCTGCGCGGACTTGGATTCGCCAAACGCCTGGGCCGGGCAGCGCAAAAACCGGGTGGGCGGGTCCGAGGGAAAGCGCGTTGACCCATCGGTCGCCTTCGAATACGTCGATCAGCACGGGAGCCGGAGCGCCGAGCTGGTGCCATTCCAAGCGGATGCTGCCGTCTTCGACCGCGGACCGCGCGACGATACCGCCGGGGACCACCGGCAGCCGTGCTTCGCGGGCCGCAACGAGAGTGCCATCAGCGTTCATCAGCTCGACTTCGACTCGCGCTTCGCTGCCTGCCACCGTCAAAGGGAAACGCGCAAATCCGTGATGCACCGTCTCCACGGACGAGCGCCGCGGGAGGCCGGCAAGGGGAACCATCCGCACTCGGCCTTCGTGGCTTCCCACCCAGACCGAGAGCCAACACGAAAGATCGGGTACGCACGCGCCCTCCTCGACACGGGGATCGAGAACCGCGTCTCGTCCGCGCGTGCTGGAGACGCGGATCGGCCCGAGCTCGGCAATCTGAAACGCGTTGACCGCCCGACCTCTCTCCGCACGCGATTCGATCGACCTCTGGACGTACAGGACTCGCTCGACGGCGACCTCTTGCCCGCCGATGGTGGCGCGCGCCACCAGGGTAAGCACGTCGTCGAGGCCATCGGGAATGGCGAGCCTTCCTTCGCTACCCTGCACCAGCGACTTGCTCAGCATCGTCTGCGCGAGCGTCGAACCAGCATCGTTTCGAAGCACCACCTCGACCTCGGGCGTCTCGATCTCCGTCTGTCCTCTTGGTCCTTCGACCACCTGCCAAGCACGAAGCCCGATCGTCTTCCCAGGTCGCGCCACGATGGGGGCGCTGAAACGGAGATCGGGACGCGACCTTGGAACGCCAGCCAGCCAAAGCGCAGCCAGGATCAATGCGACGACGGCCGGTGACATCGCAAGAGCCCGTCGAAAACGCTCGAATTGTCGATGGGGCTCAGCCATGGGGATGGACAAAGCCGGGATGTTACCTTAGGAACGTCTTGGGTAGAGAGCACGAATGGGAGCCCACGCCGAACGTGACGCCGAGCAACTGCGTGCTCGTTTGAACGAATACATGACTCGGCATGGTCTGCGGTCGACCGAACAGCGGCGTATCGTCACCGAGCATTTCTTCGCGAGTGACGGCCACCTCTCCATCGAGGATCTGCTCGACCGGGTGCGCGTCGATGAGCCCAAGATCGGGTACGCCACCGTCTACCGGACGCTCAAGTTGCTCAAGGAGTGCGGGCTCGCGTTCGAGCGCCATTTCGGCGACGGGGTTTCACGCTACGAGGTGGCATGGGAAGACGAGCACCATGACCACCTGATCTGCGTCGATTGCGAAAGGATCATCGAGTTCGAAGACGACGCAATCGAGAAGCTCCAGCGTGAGGTCGCGTCGAGGCACGGCTTCCGCCTCGTGCGGCACAAGCTCGAGCTCTACGGAATTTGCCCCGACTGCCAGGCCAAGCGTTGACCTGACACGTCGGCGAACTCGAGCAGAGCTATACCGAGGCGAAGGCGTCGTCGGGGATTTCGACGGCGAGCGTGTCGATCTCCGCGAGTCGTTGCACCCTGCTCGGAAGCGTCGACAAGACATTGTTGGCGAAGTGCTGCGCCGCGAACTTCTTGCCGGTGTAAAAGGCGTGGTCGGGATGCGTCGTCGACGTCTCGGGAAGCTTCCTCAACGCGATCGCCGCTTGCTCCAACAATAACCAGCCCACGGCGAGCTCGCTCATGACCCGGAGGAAGCCCTCGGCGCCGAGCGGGATGTGCTCCAGCTTGCCTCCCTTGAACCATCCGATGAGCTGCATCACCGACGCGGCAACCGCTTCGTGGGCAGCCTGGAGGTGGCCAATACCCTCGCCGAGCTCTGGCGTCCCCTTGTTGGCGTCGATGAATCTCTGGATGTCCATCAGGAACGCTTGGGTATTGGCGCCGCCGGCTTGACCGAGCTTGCGGCTCACCAGATCCATCGATTGGATGAAGTTGGTGCCTTCGTAGATCTGGAAGATCTTCGAATCCCTGCAGTACTGCTCGACCGGGTAGTCCTTGAGATACCCATGCCCGCCATAGACTTGAATGGCGCGACCCGACACCTCGAATGCGGCGTCGGTGCCGTAGGCTTTCACGAGCGGAGTCAGCAGGTCGATTTGACCCTTGTGGTACGCCTCGGACTCGTCGTCTTTGCCCCGCGTGGCCCGAAGGCGGTCCGCGTGATTCGACAGCTTCATGACCAGCGCCCGGATCCCTTCCACCTGCGCCTTCATGTCCAGCAGATCGCGACGGATGTTGGGATGCTCGATAATGGGCACCCGAGGCGCGTTGGCATCCTTGAACTGCTTGATGCTAGAGCCCTGCTTGCGTTCCCGCGCGTACTCGAGCGCGCTGAGATAAGCGGCGGAAGCGACGGCCAGACCTTGAATGCCGACGCCGATACGGGCCGCGTTCATCATGTGGAACATCTGCCGAATGCCCTGATGCTCGATGCCTCCGACGACCTCGCCCACGCACCCATCTTCGTCCCCGAAGTTCATCACACACGTGGCCGAGCCGTTGATCCCCATCTTGTGCTCGATCGAAGGAACGGTGACGTCGTTGGTCTCTCCGAGCGAGCCATCTTCTTCGATGCGCACACGGGGCACGATGAAGAGTGAAAGACCCTTGGTCCCGGGCTCGGCGCCCTCGATTCGCGCAAGGACCAGATGGATCACGTTCTCTCCGAGGTCGTTGTCGCCACCGCTGATGAAGATCTTCGTTCCGCGAACGCTGTAGGTGCCATCGCCATTGCGCGTGGCCATCGTCGTCGCCGAGCCGACGTCGGAGCCGGCGTGCGGCTCGGTGAGACACATGGTGCCGGTCCACTGTCCGCTCAGCATCTTGGGCACGTACTTCTTCTTCTGTTCTTCGGTGCCAAACTCGAGCAGGAGCTCCGCTGCGGACAGCGTGAGGCCTGTGTACATCGTGAACGCGGTGTTCGCGCCGCAAAGCATCTCCTCGACGAAGGAGCCGATCATGATGGGCGCATCTTGGCCGCCCCAGCGCGAGGGCGCGGCGACGGTACGCCAGCCGGCCTCCCAGAGCTTGTCCCAGGCCTCTTTGAAGCCCTCGGGCGTCAGCACGCGACCGTCCTCCAGCCGACAACCCTGCTCGTCCCCGATGCCGTTGAGAGGCCCGGTGACGTCACAGACGAATCGATAGACCTCGTCGAGGACCATGCTGCACTCGTCGGGACCCCACTCGGCAAAAGGGTCTTTGCCGAGGAGTGCGGGCAGGTCGAACTGCTCGAAAAACAGGAAACGAAAGTCCCGTAGATCCGCACGATAGCGATTGATTGCTTGCGCCACGTCAGCCTCCGATCTTCGAGTCGGTCACCTTCGGGCTCGCCATGATTACGCGCGACGGCCCCAATAGATGCCGGCCGTAAGAAAGTGGGGGCAGCAGACCCCCGCGTCAAGCTGGACAGGGGCCTATTCAGCCGTGATCTGGCTCACAAACGAGCCGATCCGATCGATCGCGCGACGCCCCTCTTCGAGCATGGGCGCGAACACGTGCCAGGCGTGGATCATGTCGGGCCAGACCTCGAGCCTGACATCCACACCGGCCGATCGAGCACGCTCCGCAACGCGAAGGCTGTCATCGAGCAGCGTTTCTGCGGCCCCGACTTGAATGAGCAGGGGTGGGAGGTCCTTCATCTCGGCGTGCACGGGTGATACCAAAGGGTTGGCGTGCTCCTGACGTGGGGCAAACCGCTTGGCCATGGCGCGCACACCCAGCCGCGTGACGAAGTCGTAGTGCCTGTTGAATTGCATGGAGGTGCTGCGAGGATCCAGGTCGAACCATCCCGAAAGCAGGACCGCACCGGCAGGCAGGGGCAGCTCCTCATCGCGAAGGGCCACCAGCGTCGAGAGGGTGAGCCCGGCGCCGGCCGACTCGCCGCCCATGACGATGCGATCGGGGTGCAACCCCTCTTCCTCGATCAACCAGCGGTAGACCCGTTTGGCGTCCTCGAGCTGCGCAGGAAACGGATGCTCGGGGGCAAGGCGGTAATCGGCGGCCAACACGCGGACGCCACTGGCAATGCACAGCCGCGCCAGAAAGTCTCGATGGGAATTGATCGACCCGGTCGAGTAGCCCCCGCCGTGCAGATACAAGACGACGCGTTGGGAGTCACTCGCGGACTGTGAAAACCATTCCGCCGAAACGCCGTCGGCTTCGACGGGGTGCATGTCGACTTCCCGCATGGGCTTCGTGATCGGCCGCGGGGGATCGATGACCCGACGTTGAATGTGGAGCGGCATCACGGTGGACAGCACGGCCGAGCGGCGCATCACCTCGGCCACGGTTTCGAGCTCGAGCGTCCAGGTCGGTCGCCTCGGACCGAGGATGGCCCGGCGCACACGAATCACGGGCCTCAGCCTGTCGATCATGGTCCGAATCACGTTCACTGGAGCGCAGCCTACCACGCGAAAAATGAGGACTGCGCCACTTAATCGGACGGAGTGGGGGACGCTCTGCCTTTTTCTGGTATCCCTCGGGCGATGCGGTTGGAGCGATACCTGGAGTCCGTGGGGACGCAAGCCATCACCGACGCACTCCACCTCGAGGGTCCCCGGCCTGCGATGGTGCGGCCGACGCAGGACCCCAAGTTTGGCGATTTCCAGATCAACGGCGCGCTGCCGCTCGGCAAAGAGCTGAAGAAGTCGCCCCGTGAGCTGGCTGCGCCGATCGCCCAGGTGCTGGCCAGTCTCGATGCGATCGACAAGGCCGAGGTGGCCGGGCCCGGTTTCATCAATCTACACCTGTCGCCTTCCTGGATCGCCTCTCAGGTCACTGAGACACTGCGCGATCCCGAACGCGACGGAGTGCCCGTGGTCGACGAGGCCTCTAAGATCATCGTCGATTTTTCGAGCCCGAACATCGCCAAACAGATGCACGTGGGACATTTGCGATCGACGATCATCGGCGATGCGATCGCGCGAATTCTTTCGTTCATGGGTCACGAGGTCATCCGCGACAACCACCTCGGGGATTGGGGTACGCAGTTCGGGCTTTTGATCGTGGGCATGCGTGAATGGGGAAGCGAAGACGCCCTGCAAAGCGACCCCATCGCCGAGCTCGAGCGCGTGTACAAGCTGGCCTCCGAGCGCGCCTCCAACGACGAGGCTTTGGCGGACCGGGCCCGCGCAGAGCTCGCCAAGCTGCAAAGCGGCGATCGAGAGAACCACGAGCTCTGGGAGCATTTCGTCGAGGTCAGCCGCAAGGCGCTCGACGAGGTCTACGAAGAGCTGGGCGTTTCATTCGACGTTTGGCTCGGTGAAAGCGCCTATCACGACGCGCTTCCAGCGGTGGTCGAAGAGCTGCTCTCACGCGGAATTGCGCGCAAAGACGAGGGCGCCGTGTGTATCTTCTGGGACGAAATTGCCGATGCGCCCCAAGCGCTGCGGAAGCAGCAGACCCCTTTCATCGTGCAGAAGAAAGACGGCGCGTTCCTCTATTCCACGACGGACATCGCGACGGTGCTCTACCGCAGGGATCACTTCCACGCCGATCGTGCCCTGTACGTCGTCGACAACCGGCAAGGGTTGCATTTCCAACAGCTGTTTGCGGTGATGAAGCTCCTCGGGGTCGAAATGGGCCTCGAGCACGTGGGCTTTGGAACGGTGCTCGGTCCGGATGGGAAACCGCTCCGGACCCGAGACGCCAGCGGCCACGTCATCACGCTGGGCTCGCTTCTGCAGGAGGCCAAACAACGCGCCCGGCAACGAATCGACGAGGGAATCGCCGAAGGCAAGCTTCGGGTGCGACCCGAAGAGATGGACGAGGTCTGCCGTGTCGTGGGGATCGGCGCGGTGAAGTACGCCGACCTCCGCCAAAATCGAATGAGCGACTATCAGTTCGATTGGGACAAGATGATCTCGTTTCAGGGCAACGCCGGACCCTATCTGCAATACGTATACGCGCGCTGCGCTTCCATCTTCGCCAAGGGTGGCATCGACATGGACACCGTCGCGAGCGGGGCCGCGATCTCCCTCGAAGCCGCGCCTGAGCTCGCGCTCGGCAAGCACCTGCTCCGATTCGCAGACGCCGTATACCAGGCGGGCGAGACGAGCCAGCCGCACATCATCTGTGAGCACGTCTATGAGCTCGGGCGTGCATTCAACAGCTTCTACGCGGAGTGTCCCGTGCTGGACGCCGAGGGCGGCCGCCGCGAGAGCCGCTTGGGTCTCACGGCCTTGACCGCGCGACAAATCCGCCGCGGGCTTGGGCTCGTGGGCATCGGAGTGGTCGATCGCATGTAGCCACGTCGAGGTATTTCCCGCAGCGATAGTGCGAATGTGCTATGCGAAGGCCGCCAATGAAGGGCCGAATCGTTCGCTTTGCACACCAGAGCACCTGCCTGCGGGACAACCCGCTCGGTGACCCGCACGACCGCGCCCTCTACGCGTACCTGCCGCCGCAATACGATGGTTCGCGACGTTTCCCCGTGGTCATGATGCTGGCAGGGTTCGGTGCCACCAATCATTCGATCGTGGCATGGAGCCCATGGAAGCCCAATACGATCGAGCTCTTCGACCAGCTGGTGGCGCGAGGCGAGAGCAAACCGGCCATCTTGGCGCTGCCCGATTGCTTCAACCGCTGGGGCGGCTCGCAGTTCCTCGATTCGGAGGGCACCGGGCGCTACCAGACCTACCTGGCGGACGAGATCTTTCCCTTTGTCGATGCGGAGCTTCGCACCGTTCCCACCCGGGAGGCACGCGCGGTGATAGGGCGTTCGTCTGGCGGGTTTGGCGCGCTCCGGCTGGGCATGGACCGGCCAGACGTAGTCTCGGTGATCGGAAGCCACGCTGGAGATGCGGGGTTCGAGATCAGCATGCGACCCATGCTCACCGGGGCGGCGATCGAGATCGATGCGGCGGGCGGCTTAGCTCCCTTTGCGCAGGAGGTTCCCGCTACGGGTCCGCAAAACGCTTCCCAGTTCGACGCGATTTTCGTGCTGGCCGCCGCTGGGGCGTACTCGCCGGCCGAAGGGCGTTTTCCGTTCGCCGATCTGCCCTTCGATCCCGCTACGGCGCAGGTGCGGCCCGACGTCTGGCGCCGGTGGCTGCAGCAAGACCCGGTCGAACGGATCGAGGGCTCGATGGCCGCTTTGCAAAAGATGTCGCTTATTTACATGGACGCAGGCAACCGCGATGAGCACGGGCTACACTTCGCTGCGCGGGTGCTCAACAGCGCGCTCCTTCGGCGCGGGCTGCCCGTTCAATACGAGGAGTACGACGGCGGACACCGAGGCACCTCATGGCGCTACGAGGTTTCGCTTCCGAAGATCGTTGAAGCACTTCGAGGATCCGAATGACCACAAAGAAGAAGAGCACGAAATCGAGCCCGGCAAACAAGGGCGCCGCCGAGGGAAAGCCGGCCAAGAAGGGCGGCGGCGCGGCCGCAATCGCTCGAAAGATTCTCGCCGAGGAAAACCCTCAATCGAAGATCGCCGAGCACGGCGAGACGATGATGGAAGGGCCTCGGACCGCGGCTACTCAATCGGCCCGCGTGCTGAGTGAGCTCGTTACCGAAAAGCCCGAGCTCGTCGTGCCGCTGGTGTCGAAGTTTGCAAAGGGGATTTCGTCCTCGAACAAGCGCGTGGTTCAAGCTTCGGCCGAAGCCCTACCGGCCATTGCCCGGATCGCCCCGGCTCGCGTCGCCCGCCAACTAGACGTCCTGAAGAGCTCGTTCCAAGAGGCCAACGACGTCGGAAAAGATGGCTTGGTCAAAACCTTTGCTGCCCTGTGCACGGCTTCGGTGGCGTACCAGAAGCGGCTCGAGCCCGTGTTGACCCTCGCGCTGAGCAAGGCGGATGGAAAGACCTTGCTCGCCTGGAGTCAGATCGTGCTTCCGGCGCTCAAAGGCGAGCCGCATGCGCGCGCCCGCGCCGTCGTGGAGGGCCGTCTCAATCTGATTCCGCGCTCGTACGCCCAGCAGATTGCCGACTTCCTCGGCATCAAGCTGCGTCTGCGGTACCGCTGAGCTCAACGAAGGATGGAAGGCTCGTAGCCTTCGGGACGCGCGTAGCCAAGGAGCTGAAAGGCGGTTGCAGCGACGTTTGCGATGCCCGGATCGTGAAGGCCTTCATCGAGAAGGAGCGTCGTATTGCCCGGAACGTAGATGTAGCAAGGCACCGCGTTGAGGGTATGGCTGGTCTTGTTACGAAGATGGCCCTGCTCGTCGCGGAGCAATTCCCCAGTCTTCTTGTCGACCTCGAACATCTCGTCGCAGTTGCCGTGGTCAGCGGTCACGATCAACGCCCCGTCGAGCTTTTGGATGATCGGAATGAGCCGCCCTAGCGACAGGTCGACCGCTTCGACTGCGATGACCGACGCCTCCAGGTTGCCCGTGTGCCCCACCATGTCGCCGTTGGCGTAGTTGATGCGAGCAAGCCGAAAGCGCTCACGCTTCAACGCTGCAATCGTCGCGTCGGTGATCTCGGCCGCTTTCATCCACGGCCGCTGCTCGAAGGGGACCCGGTCACTCGGCACCTCGAAGTACTCCTCGTAGGCCGGATCGAACATGCCGCTGCGGTTGCCGTTCCAAAAATAGGTGACGTGCCCGAACTTCTGCGTCTCGCTGCATGCGAATTGCCGGATCTGGTTTCGCGCCAAGTATTCGCCCATGGTCCGGTCGATCTCGGGGGGCTGGACGAGGTAGTGACGCGGCAGCTTGAGGTCGCCGTCGTACTCCATCATGCCGGCAAACTCGACATCGGGAATCGGACCGCGGTCGAATTCGTGCAAGTCAGGCTCGGTGAATGCGCGGGTGAGCTCCAGTGCTCGATCGCCGCGGAAGTTGAAGAGGATCACGGATGCGCCATCGCGAATTGGACCGACTGGCTTGCCCTCGGCATCGACGATGACGAAGCCGAGCAGATCCTGATCGATCATGCCGGGGTTTTCGCTCCGGATGGTCTTGATGGCCTCGGTAGCGCTCGAAAAACCCCTGCCTTGTCCGAGCACGTGATGCTTCCACCCGCGCTCGACCATCGACCAGTCGGCATTGTACCGGTCCATGGTCATGTACATGCGCCCCCCGCCCGACGCGATGCGATAGTCCCGGCCGCCATGGTCGTTGATTTCGTGCAGTGTCCGTTCGAGCGAATCCACATATTCGAGCGCGCTCGTCTCGGGCACGTCGCGTCCATCGAGCAAGATGTGCACCCGCGCCTTTTTGACGTCCTCCTCGCTGCATCGCCGCAGCATGGCGAACAGGTGATGAATGTTGCTGTGCACGTTGCCATCGGAAAGCAATCCGACGAAATGCATCGGCTCGCCGCTCTCCTTCACCTGGCGCACGAGCCTCTTCCACTCTTTGCCTTCGAAGATCTCGCCGCTCTCGATTGCCTCGTTCACGCGTTTGGCACCCTGATCGAAGATGCGGCCTGCGCCAAACGCGTTGTGTCCAACCTCGCTGTTGCCCATGTCATCGTCGCTCGGCAGCCCCACCGCTGTGCCGTGCGCCTTGAGCCGGGTGGTCAGTGACATGGCGGCCAGCCGGTCCAGCGTCGGTGTCCGGGCGAGCCAAACGGCGTCGCCTTCGTTCGATGCGCCGCAGCCGACGCCATCCATCACGACGATGAGCACGGGTCCAGGCACGCCCGGAAACGTCGGATGCTTCGCTAGCTTCCAGTCGGTCACGAAGGTCTCCTAGCACAGTCCGTCCGATCTTCGACGAACCGAGTCACGGAGCCAACGCAGAATTAGTGTGCGCTGGTCTCCGCCGCTTGCGAGGCGCCGCCAGGCGTCGCGTCTGGTTGCGATTGGCGAGCGAGCAGGCGGGCATCAGGCGGCGGTTCGATCACCTTGGGCATGCGGTCGTCGCCGGTGATGAGACGCGCCCCCCGGCCCCCGGTGAGGTAGAGCCATACCCATTCGATGAACACGACCAGCTTTCTACGGAACCCGATCAAAAACAGGATGTGGATGAAGGCCCACATCAAAAATGCCAGGTAGCCTCCGATGTGAAGCTTGCCGATCTGAGCCACTGCGTGGTTTCTGCCGATGATGGCCATCGACCCTTTGTCTTGGTAGTGGAAGGCCTTGCGAGCGGGCTCCGGCCGCCCGTGTTGCACGGCTTCGATCTCTGCGGCGATGGCTTCGCCGGCGAACCGGCCACCCTGGATGGCGCCCTGGGCGACGCCGGGCACCGGCTCACCGGTTTCAGGATCGACGCAATGAGCCAAATCACCGGCAACGAATACGTTCGGGTGCCCCGGCACCGTGAGGTCCTGGCGGACGATCACTCGTCCCATTTTGTCGAGCTCGACACCGAGCTTCGCGCCCAACGGCGTCCCTTTGACGCCGGCGGCCCAAATCACGTTGTTTGCATCGATTCGAACCGAGCCATCGGAGGTCTCCGCGCTCAACCCTGTTTTATCGACGTTGGTGACACGTGTCTCGAGCATCACCTCCACCCCGAGCTTTTCGAGGTCTTGCTCGGCCCGCTCGGCCAGGTCCTCGGGGAAGGCCATCAGTACTCTGGGAGCAAAATCGAGCAGGATGATCCGCGCACTCTTCGTATCGATGGTCCGAAAATCCTTGCGAACGGATCTCGCGATCTCCGCTAGCGCGCCCGCCATCTCGACCCCCGTAGGGCCGGCCCCCACGATGGCGAACGTCAAGGCCGCCCGCTGCGCGGCCGGGTCTCTTTCAAACTCTGCTTGCTCGAAAGCAAGCAGAAAACGTGCGCGGACATCGATGGCCTCATCGATGGTCTTGAGCCCGGGTGCATACTGTTTCCAGGCATCGTTGCCGAAGTAATTCGTTTCCATGCCGCTAGCGAGCACCAGGTAATCGTAGGTGTACGGCTCGCCACCCAGCATGATGGTGTGCTCATCGAGATGGATGTCGTCGACCGGCTTCATCAAAACCCGGCAGTTTTCCTGCTCGCTGAGCATGGAGCGGATCGGGGCCGCAATGGTTCCTGGGTGCAACGCGGCTGTGGCGATTTGATAGAGAAGGGGCTGGAACAGATGGTGATTGTGCTTGTCGATGACGACGACGTCTGCATTGACCCGATGGAGCGCTCGGGCCGCCGCCACGCCGGCGAACCCCCCTCCAATGATGACGACACGCGGTTTGGTGAACTGCTCCATGAAGAGTCCCTAGCGCCATCTGCGCGAAACGAAAAGCGGGGTATGATTGGGCCATGATTGTCGTCACGAACCGCATTCCAGTCGCCGAAGGCTTCGAAATCGACTTCGAGGATCGCTTTCGCAAGCGCGTTCACCTGGTGGATCAAGCCAAGGGCTTCATTCGCAACGAGGTGCATCGGCCGCGTCCGATGAAGCTTGATCACGAAACGGGACAGTGGACACCAGGACCGGCCGGCACCGGCTATTACGAGGTGAAGACCTGGTGGGAATCGTTCGACGACTTCGTCGCTTGGACGCAAAGCCCGTCGTTTGCCGAAGCGCACCGTAACCGTCCGCCCAAAGAGATGTTTCGCGGGCCCAACGAGCTGACCATTCACGAAGTCTTCTTGAGCACCGAGGATCCGACTCGTACGGAATGACCCGCGCATGGCCGGCGAGAGCGATCCCGTCAAGAGACGGCTTTGGATCACGTTGATCGTGCTGTTGACCCTGCTCGCGGCCGTAGGAGCGCTCATTGCCATGTTGGGAGGTGGAGAGATGGCCTACGAAAGCCCTGACTACCGCGTCGTCGAAAACATCGGTGACGTCGAAATTCGCCAATACGACCCGTACTTGGTCGCGCAGACCCAGGTAGACGGCAACTTGGAGAGCGCAGGCAACGCCGGCTTCCGCATCCTGGCCAAATATATCTTCGGCGCGAACCGAGCGGACCGCAAAATCGCGATGACTGCGCCCGTCACGCAGGAGAAGGCCACAAGCACGAAGATCTCGATGACCACCCCGGTCACGCAGGAGAAGACCGGCGGTCAGTACACCATTCGCTTCATGATGCCGTCCAAGTACACGCGACAAACTCTCCCCGAGCCCAGCGACGCGCGCATTCGAATCGAGGAGATGCCCGCACGGCGTCTGGCAGCGATTCGATACTCGGGCCGTTGGACGAAGGAGAACTATGATGAGCAACTCTCACAACTCCGCGAGACGTTGAGAGCCCACGGATATGATGCGGTGGGCGAGCCCATCTGGGCTAGGTACAATCCCCCTTTCATGCCTTCGTTTCTGCGCCGCAACGAAATCCTGACCGCGTTTCGCCCATCTTCGGGCGCGACTTGAACGCTATTGCAAATCGGCGTGCAAAGGTTCACGATCGCCGCTCATGGCGAATGTTTCGGCAGACAATCTCGGGTTCGTCGAGTGCTGGAATGAGATTCTGACCCCGAAATGGATACGGTTTCGGCATCTCCTCTCCGGAAACGGCAAGATCCATAGCGACATTGCGTACGCGGATTTCGGCATCCGAAAAGGCGACAAGGTCCTCGACATCGGCTGTGGGTTCGGCGAAACGGCCTTGGAAATCGCAGACATCGTGGGTCCGTCGGGCGAAGTGGTCGGAATCGACTGCACCGATTCGTTCCTCAACATCGCGGAACGGGAGCGCTACGACGCCGGGATCAGGAACGTGCGTTACGAGCTGGGCGACGCTCAGGTTTGCGACTTGCCCGAAAATTACTTCGACGTAGCTTACTCGCGCTTTGGCGTGATGTTCTTTCAGAGCGCGGTGCGTGCGCTTCGTAACGCCCACCATGCCCTGAAGCCCGGAGGCAAGCTCTGTCTGATCGTATGGCGCAGCTTGGCGGATAACCCGTGCTGGGGCGCGGCGAAGGAAGTTGCGCTTCGTCATCTTCCCCCGCCTGGGGAGAACGCCTCGACCTGCGGTCCAGGACCCTTCTCCATGGCCAGCGAAGAGACCGACCGGGCGATGCTCGAAGCCGCCGGCTTCTCAACGGTCGAGCTCTTCAAGCGAATCGACGCCGACGTCTGCATCGGCCGCGACATCGAAGAGGCGATCGACTACCAGCTTCTGGTTGGTCCATCGGGCGAGATCGTCCGCGAAGCCGGCGAGGAAGGGAAGCGCAAGCTCCCGGCCGTTCGGCGTGACCTGCATGCGTTTTTGAAGCCCTATCGCCGCGATGGTGGGGTGTTCATGCCGTCGAGCACGTGGGCCATCATGGCGCGTAAGCCCGCCTGACCTTCGTTCGATCGCAAGAGGGCGCAGGGCTGACTCGCTCCGCGCGAGCGTCTTCTTTCGGTCATCGCTGCGCATTGCACTTGACCCAAATAGAACCTGTTCTAAACTATTATAAGTTTACATAGAGTAAAGTAACATCCGCCCTTCGGGTGTTCGGAGGAATCTGGTGGAACAAAAGAGCCCCGTACCATTTCATGATGTCGACTTCTGCGACCCGAAGACCCACGACAATCCGTACGAGATGTACGACTACTTCCTCGAGCACGAGCCGATCTACTTCGACGAGAAGAACGACGTGTGGGAGGTCTTCCGCTACGACGATATCGTCACGATCGAACGCGACACCGAAACCTTCATCAACAGCGAAGGCGTGCGACCGAACATCCCCGGCGACCCGGCGATGATCTACCAGGACGGCGAGCAGCACAACAAGCAGCGCGCCCTGGTTTCTTCCGCGTTTACACCGCGCCAGATGCGCAAGATGGAAGATCGCGTTCGCGAGATCGTCAGAGAACTAGTCGACGTGATGCTCGCCCAGGACGAGGTCGAGATCGTGGGTGATTTGGCGGCGGCGCTTCCCATGCGCCTCATCGCCGACATGCTGGACATTCCCGAGGAGAAACGGCTTGCAGTGCAGTCGTGGGTCAACGGGATCATGATGGGCGGCTGCGGTCCCGACTACGTCACCGACGAGGTCAACGATGCATTCGACCACTTCGTCGTGCACCACGAGGAGATGATGCAGGATCGCCTCGCCGCAGGCTGCACGGGCAGCGATATTCTGACCATTTGGATGAACGCTGAGCTCAACGGCGAAAAGCTCGATGAATCGCAACTGCTTTTTGAGCATGTATTGCTCAACGTAGGCGGTGCCGAGACGACCCGTAGCGCGATTGCAGGCGGTCTCGAGCGCCTCTCCAATGAACCGAAGCAGTACGACGCGCTCTACGAGGACCCGTCGCTCATCCCAAACGCCGTCGAGGAGATCATTCGATGGGTGTGCCCGTTCGTGAACATGTACCGGACGGCAACTCGCGACTACGAGCTTCACGGTAAAGTCATCAAGGCGGGCCAGCAGGTCGGTCTCACCTATCCGGCCGCCAATCGAGACCCGCGCAAGTACAAGGACCCCCACGCCTTCAATATCTTCCGGGACTTCACTCAAGAGGCGAAGCACCTTTCGTTCGGGCTCGGCCCGCACTTTTGCTTGGGCGCATCCCTTGCCCGGTTGGAGGTGCGGCTGTCGCTCGAGGAGATGACTCAACGCGTGAAGAGCATCCGAATACCCGAGGGCAAAGAGCTCGAATACGTATCGTCCTCGTTCACCCGCGGGCTCAAGCGGTTTCCGGCGATCCTCGAAGCACGGTAGAACCCGCTCGAACGCGGTGCTGCGAAGGGTGGACGTGATAGTCTCGCCCCGTGCCGAGCCTGGCAAAGGGTCTCGTTCGGGGCGATGACGGGTTGACGCGTTGCGCTTGGTGCGCGGGCGCGCCGGACTACATCGCATATCACGACCGGGAATGGGGCCAGCCGGTACACGACGACTTTCGGTTGTTCGAGAAGATTTGCCTCGAGGGCTTTCAGTCGGGGCTGAGCTGGTTGACTATCTTACGGAAGCGGGAGGGCTTTCGAAACGCCTTTGTCGGCTTCGACTATCATCGTATTGCCCGCTTCAACCAACGAAGCGTCGAACGGCTGCTTGCCGATGCCTCGATCGTCCGCCACCGCGGCAAAATCGAGTCGACCGTCCGCAACGCGCGGCGAGCGATCGAGCTGGAAGGCGAGCATGGCTCGCTATCCGCGTTTTTTTGGCAATATGTTCCGCCACAGAGCGAGCGTCCGCGCCGAGTGACGCATGGCGCGCTGAAGTCGCTCGCAAAGACGTCCACGTCCACTGCGCTGAGCAAAGAGCTCAAACGGCGCGGCTGGTCTTTCGTGGGCCCGACGACCATCTACGCGTTCATGCAGGCGATGGGACTGGTCAACGATCACCTAGAGGGTTGCTTCGTCCGCGATCGCATCGCACAACCCCTACGTGCCTAAGCTGACCGACTCCTTCTACGGCAACGAGCTCCAAACTTGGCTGATAGCCGTGGGCATCGCCCTCGCCACGATGATCGTGTTGTGGGTTCTCGAACGGGTGGTGATCGCCCGCGTCGCCAAGCTCACGACGAAGACCAGCACCATCATCGATGACGTGGTGATCGGGGCAGTCCGCAAAACGAAGCTGATCTACCTCTTCATCATCGGCGTCTTCGTCGGCTCGAAGGGGTTGGATCTCAAGCCCCGAATCGATGACACCCTGTGGAAGGTCACCATTATCGCCACGCTCATTCAGGCGGGGATTTGGGCTAGTACGGCGCTTCAGATCTGGCTCGAGAACTACCGCAAGGGGGAGACCGACGGCGGCCACCGGATGACGATGAATGCCTTGAGCTTCATCGCCCGCCTGGTTCTGTGGGCCACGATCCTCCTGCTGATCCTCGACAACCTCGGTGTCGACATCACCGCGCTGGTCGCGGGGCTCGGCATCGGAGGCGTCGCCATTGCGTTGGCGGTACAGAACATCCTCGGCGACCTCTTTGCCTCTCTCTCGATCGTCCTCGACAAGCCCTTCGTTTTGGGCGATTTCGTGATCGTCGGCGACCTGATGGGCTCGGTGGAGAACATCGGCATCAAGACGACCAGGGTGCGGAGCCTCTCGGGCGAGCAGCTCGTGTTTTCAAACAACGATCTGCTGACGAGCCGCATCCGCAACTTCGGCCGAATGCAGGAGCGGCGGGTAGTGTTCAAGCTCGGGGTCACCTATCAAACACCGGCCGAAAAGCTCGAAGGGATCCCTGGCATCATCCGGGAGGCGATCGAAGCGCGCGACAAGACCCGATTCGACCGCTCGCATTTCGCGTCCTATGGCGACTTCTCCCTGGACTTCGAAACGGTCTATTACGTCCTGAGCGCGGATTACAATCTCTACATGGACATTCAGCAGGCCATCAACCTCGCGATTTTCCGACGGTTTGCGGACGAGGGGATCGAGTTCGCCTATCCGACCCAGACGCTCTTCCTCGAGAAGGAACAAGCCGAGGAGACGGCCTCCTGAGTCCCCCGAAAACGCGGGCGATCGCTTTTTTCGAAACATGGAGGGGTGATTGGCGTTTAAGCAGGCAAGCCTTAGGAACGAGAGAGGATGCCATGAAGAGCGCGCAGACCATCGTGTTGGGAGTCCCGATTCTGGTCGTGGCCATGTTGGTGGCCATCGGGGTCACCTCGACACGTGCGGATTCACCCAAGACCGGGCACGAGCCAAGCAGCACGGCTGCCAAGCATGATTCGCTGGCAACCGCGACGTTCGCCGGCGGCTGTTTTTGGTGCATGGAGCCACCCTTCGAGAAGCTGCCCGGAGTGGTGAGCGTGACATCCGGATACACCGGCGGACAGGAAAAGAATCCTTCGTACCAAGAAGTCAGCTCCGGTAAGACAGGCCACGTCGAGTCGGTCCAAGTCAAGTACGACCCCACGGCCATCTCCTACCAGTACCTGCTCAAGGTCTTCTGGCGCCAAATCGACCCGACCGATGACGGGGGACAGTTCGCGGACCGCGGCAAGCAATATCGCACGGCGATCTTCGTTCAAAACCAGGAGCAACGCGAGCTAGCAGAGGCGTCGAAGAAGGAGCTCGAGAAGAGCGGCATCTTCAAGAAGCCCATCGTGACCGAGATTCGGCAAGCCACGGCCTTCTACCCGGCCGAGAGCTACCATCAGGACTACTACAAGAAGAATCCCGAGAATTACAAGCGGTACCGCATCGGGTCCGGCCGTGAAGCTTTCCTCCAGTCCGTCTGGGGCGACCGGCCGCTCGATCCGCCCAAGAAACCCAAGGAGAGCAAATCCGTGTCCGACGAGAGCAAGCAGTATGACCGCCCTTCCCAGGCCGAGCTTCGGAAGGAGCTGACGCCACTTCAGTACAACGTCACGCAGGAAGAAGGAACCGAACCGCCCTTCAAGAACGAATACTGGGACAACAAGAAAGAGGGGATCTACGTCGATGTCGTCAGCGGGGAGCCGCTTTTCAGCTCGACCGACAAGTATGACAGCGGCACCGGATGGCCCAGCTTCACCAAGCCCATCGATGAAAGCAACATCACCGAGCACGAGGACGGGAAGCTCTGGATGAAGAGGACCGAGCTGCGGAGCAAGCACGGCGACAGCCACCTCGGTCACGTATTCAACGACGGTCCTCCACCGAGCGGCCTTCGATACTGCATCAACAGCGCCTCCCTTCGCTTCATCCCGAAGGAAGACCTGGTCAAAGAAGGCTACGGGGAGTACCTGTCGCTCTTCGAATAGCGGGCGGCGATGGATCTTCGCGAGCGCGTTAGACCGTGGGTCCAGGATTTCGCGATGCGAATCATGGACGACTTACGGGCAGAAACCGTAGGCCGTGCTCGCGGCGAAGTCCTTGAAGTCGGGTTCGGAACGGGTCGGAACTTGCGCCACTACGCGAGCGACGTGCGCTCCGTCTGGGGCGTCGACCCGATGCTCACGCACGGGATCGGCCCGGTCGAGCGGCGCATCGAGGATTCCGCGTTCCCCGTGCAGCGGTCCACCCTACGCGCCGACGACGAGCTGCCCTTCGATTCAGGGCGCTTCGACTCCGTGGTCACCACTTGGACGCTTTGCTCGATCAGAAACCCCCGAGCCGCGCTCGAGGAAATGCGCCGCGTGCTCAAACCAGGTGGCGTCTATTTGTTCATCGAGCACGGCCGCGCCCGGCGCGAGCGGACGGTTCGGTGGCAGGATCGGCTCAACCCGATTTGGAGCCGGCTGAACGAGGGCTGTAACCTCAACCGTCCGATCGGCGAGCTCGTCGAGCAAGCAGGCTTCGACCTGACTTCGCTCGACGAGTTCGAAGGCAAGGGCCCGCGAATCGTTTCGCATCTGTACCGCGGTGTGGCCACCCGTGCCTGAAGCCGCATCCCGTTTTTCGCTCCCGGTGCTACGCTCCAGCCCATGACCCTGATGCGCACAGGATTGTCCTTGGCCTGGGAAGCGCCCCAGACCGTGCTCGGCGCGGCGATATTCGCCGCAGAGGCTGCGCGCAGGCGCGTGGTGGGCTTTGAAATAGAGGATGGAAGGCTGGTGATCGAGTCGAAGGGAACGGGTATCTCGCTCGGCCACATCGTGTTTTGGAGCCGCGAGAGCAACCGGTGGCACGACCTCGATTGCACCAACCGCGCCCATGAGCTCGGCCACACCAAGCAATCGCGGATGCTGGGCTGGCTCTACTTGCCCGTGATCGGGTTGCCGTCTATCTCGCGGGCGGTTTACGCCTTGCTCTACCGTGAGCTCACTGGCAAGCAATGGACTCGCTACTACGACGGCTACCCGGAGAAATGGGCTGACCGTCTGGGCGGCGTCGTTCGAGACGGAGGACACGTCTGATGGAGCTTCAAACCGTCGGAACCGAATACAAGGGCTTTCTTTATCGCCGCCAGCCGCGCAACGTGTATTGGGAAACCACCATCTCGTGCGATCTTGCGTGCCAGCACTGCCGGGCGAGCGCCATTCCGCACCGTGATCCGGCGGAGCTGACCACCGAGCAGGGCAAGGCGTTGATGCGCAGCGTGGCCGAGCTCGGCAGCATGCTGGTATTGACCGGCGGCGATCCGCTCAAGAGACCCGACATCGCCGAGCTCGTCGAGTACGGCCGTTCGCTGCCCATTCATGTGTCGATCACGCCGAGCACCACACCCAAGTTGCAGCGTGAGACGGTGCAGAGGTTCCACGAGCTCGGGGTGAGCGCCATGGGCGTGAGCCTCGACGGCCCCACGGCCGCCATTCACGATGCGTTTCGAAACGTACCTGGAACGTTTGAGTATTCGATGCGCGCGCTCGAATGGGCGCGGGAATTCGACATCCCGGTCCAGGTCAATACGACGATTACGGCGCAAACGCTGCCCCACGTGCAAGCGATGTACGAGCTGCTGCGTGACCACGGTGCACCGCCGGTCCGGCGCTGGAGCCTCTTTTTGCTGGTCCCCGTGGGCCGGGGGACCGATCTCGACACGCCGTCCGCCGACGACGTCGAGAGGCTTTTCGAATGGGTGTACTCGATATCGAGCGAAGCGCCCTTTCGCGTCGGAACGACCGAAGCCCCCCACTATCGGCGCTACTGGATCCAGCGAAAGCTCGCCGAGGGCATGTCCCGCGAGGACGTCCAGGCTCGCGCCCGGCAGATGGCCTTTGGCATCCGGGACGGTAACGGGGTGATCTTCGTTTCCCATCTCGGCGAGGTCTATCCCGCGGGATTTTTGCCCTACCCGCTGCTGGGCAACGTGAAAGAGCGCCCTCTTCACGAGATCTACCGTCAGTCCGAAGCACTTCACGAGATTCAGGATCCAGCGAACTACAAAGGACGATGCGGCCGATGCGAGTTCAAGTTCGTGTGCGGCGGCTCGAGAGCACGCGCATACGCCATGACCGGCGATCCACTCGGCGAAGATCCCCTGTGCGCGTATCAGCCGGGCCGCGCGAGTTCGTAGCCCGCGCAGCTACTTCTTGGGGAGCCCGAGGCCCCGATCCGCGATCAAGTTCATCAAGAGATTGTTGAACACGTACACCGTTCCCTCGCGCAGCTTGCGCTCCACGTGATACTCCGAGGCAAGGCCCCAGCCGCCAAATGTGGTCAAAGCAGCCCGCGTCATCTCCCACGCAGCTTCGGACGCTAAGACTTTGGCCATGGCCGAACGGGCGATCGCATCCTCTCCGCGGTCCACCCGGTCGAGAACGTCCCACCGGATCATGTCCGCGGCCTCGACCCGCGCATAGGCCTGCACCAGGGGATACTGAATCCCCTGATTGACCCCGATGAGCCGGTCGAAAGTCTTGCGAGTCTTGGCGTACTCGACGCTCCGATCGAGCAGGAAACGCGCGTTGCCGATTGCTTCGGATGCCGCAAGCACCCGGCGGATCACGAAGCCTTTCATCAGGCATGAAAGCCCCTGCCCCGGCGTTCCGATCCGGCAGCTATCCGAAACCCGAAGCTCGTCGATGAACAGGCTCGCGGTCATTCGGTGCGCGATGAGATCGATCGGGTGGATCTGCACCCGATCACCGATTTCTTCGAGATCGAGCAGGAATAGGGTCGTCCCTTCCTCCGCGCGCGCGAGCAGAATCATCAAACGCGTGTGCTCGGCAAACGAGATGAGCACCTTGCTGGCGTTGAGCACCCAATCCTCGCCGTCACGTCGAGCGGTGCTGGCAAGCTCGTCCATGTTGGCGCCGCTGTCGGGCTCCGTCGCAGCGACGGTCAAAAAACGCACCTCGCCCGACGCCACCCCCGGAAGGTATCGGCGTTTTTGCTCTTCGGTTCCGTAGAGAACGAGCGTCCGACAGATCGACATCTGCGCATTGACCGCGGCCGCATCGCCGCCCGCCCGGTTGATCTCTTCGACCAGCACCGAAGCCACACGCGGACCCGCGTCGGCGCCCCCATACGTCTCGGGAATGAACGTGCCGAAGTACCCCGCTTGTCCGATCGTGTCGAAGAACGCCGAGGGGAAGGTCTTGGCGGCGTCCTGCGCGCGCCAGTAGTCGGGGCCGAAGCGCTGGAGGGTGGGACCGAGCGCGGAGCGCACCTCGTCTGCAGCAGAATCTGAAGCACTTCCGGGCGCCATGGGCTGCACTTTGGCATCGACCCGCCCGCCCCGCCAACAAGTTGCGCTTGAGTTTCCAAGGGGTTTTCTGCATCTCGTGGCGCGGAGATGCGCGAAGCCCGCTCTCATGCTCCACTAGGCCGATGATGGTGATTCGAATGCTTCCTATTTCCACGATCGGCCTCGCCTTGTTGCTCGCCATGGGCTGCAAGAGCAAGGGTCCTGTACCCACCGAAGAAGGGGCCTCAAACCAGCCTGCCAAGGTGGGCTCGACCGAGATGGGCGGTGCGCATCCGGCAACGGGCATGCAGAACCCTCACGAAGGCATGCAGAACCCTCACGAAGGCATGCAGGACCCGCACGCGGGCATGATGCCTACCGAAAATCCGCACGGGGCAGGCACGTTTGGTGAGCCCGATGCGTCGGGCATGATCGACGTGGGCGCCATTTCGTTCAAGCTGCCCGATGGCTGGCAAGCGCAGACGCCGAAGTCCTCGATGAGGCGTGCTGAGCTCAGCGCGCCCGGACCCGCTGGACCTGCGGAGCTGATCGTGTACTTCTTCGGCGAGCAGGGTGCGGGCTCGGCGAAGGCGAACATCGATCGCTGGGTCGGCCAGTTCAGCAACCCCGACGGATCGCCCGTCTCCAACCCGAAGCAAAGCTCGAGCAAGGTGTCGGGCTTCGAGGTCAGCAAGCTCGAGGTTGCCGGTCAATACGCCGGCGGAATGGGCCCAACGGGACAGCCGCTGCCGCCGCAATCCGATCAGCGTCTGATCGCAGCAATCGTCGAGACGCCGGGCGGCCCTTACTATTTCAAGTTCCTTGGTCCGAGTCAGACCGTCACGCAAAATACAGGTGCTTTCGACCAATTGATCGGGTCGATCATCGCATCGCCCTGAGTGCCTCGTCCCCCGATCGGCAGCTGGAGCTTTCTCTTTCTGCCCTTGCTGAATCGGGATAATCTCAGCCTAGGATGGAGGCACAGGGGCAAAGGAGCGTGATCCGGCCGACCGACCGCAAGCGTCGGTCGCGCTTCGTGCAAGCACTCGCATTTTCCCACTCGACGTCGGTGTCGCCCGTCTGGCGGCGCACCATGACGATCTCCGTCTATTTTCTTCTTTGGTTGCTGCTCACGGCGCTGGCGCCGGCCTGGATTCCGATTGCGCTCGTCATCGGGATTTTCCGCCGTGCACACTTCATCGTCTTGCGCCTCTTGGCGCTCTTCTGGGTCTATTTCAGCGTCGAGCTGCTCGGTATCATCGCTGCCGGCACGATCTACTTGATCACGCCGGGAAACGTGGCGCGTCGGCAGGAGCTTTTCTTTCATCTCGAGTGCTGGTGGGGGAGCACCCTGTTCCGG
Source organism: uncultured delta proteobacterium (assembly GCA_963817725.1). Taxonomy (GTDB): domain Bacteria; phylum Myxococcota_A; class Polyangia; order Polyangiales; family Houyiibacteriaceae; genus SG8-38. The sequence continues at coordinate 121,008 of CAWFPD010000006.1, read as the reverse complement.
TCGATTTGCTGGCTTTTCTCCCTTTCCGCGTCCATCGAAGGACAGGAGCAGATTCTGCCGGGTCCGGTTCTCGTCTTCATCCGGCACGCCAGCATCATCGACACGGCCCTACCGGTCACGTTCATCTCCAAGCCCAACGGCCTTCAGCTTCGCTATGTCTTCAAGCGTGAGCTGCTGGTCGATCCCTGCGTCGACGTCGCCGGGCACGTATGGCCCAACTACTTCGTCGACCGGACGGGCACCCCAGCGGAGGAAATCGCAGGCGTCCGCCGGCTCGCCCAGGATCTCGATGCACAGGGCGTGCTTCTCTACCCCGAGGGCACACGCTTCACCGAGCGTAAGAAGAAGATCGCGCTCGAGCGGCTGAAGAAGCAGCACCCGGAGCTCGTTCCGATCGCAGAATCGTACAAACACTGCCTGCCGCCCAAGACGGGCGGCGCGCTCACCCTGCTCGATGCGGCACCGGATGCGGACGTGCTCATCGTAGCCCATCGCGGTCTCGAGGGCCTGGCCGAGATCGTAGACCTTTTCGGCGGCACCGTCGTGGGCAACTCGGTCGAGATTCGTGTGTGGCGCGTTCCCGCAGCGGAGATTCCACAAGAAGAAGGAGAGCGGCGACGCTGGCTGTTCGATTGGTGGAAGCGGGTCGATGACTTCGTGAGCGCCTGCTCTTGAGTGCGGCGGCGGACCGGGTCAGCGGTAGCGCCGACGGCGAGCTCGCGGCTTTTTGGCCTGGTCGCCCAGGTACCGGTCTTGTGCGATCCCGTAGGCATCGAGAATCTCTTCATGTGCCCTGCGGGCGGCTTGGAGGTCGAGGGTGATTCGGTGCCCGTCTTCCATGCGCACGAAAAGCCAGCGCCCTCGGGCCTCGTCGATGATTTGGGCGAGGTGCTTCATGTCGCGCGGCACGACGCCGTTGACCCGATCGACGACCTCGTCTTCCCAGTTCTGATAGCCGCGGTTGACTGGATTGGGCAGCACGCGCTGCATCAAGATCGCCTCCTGGCGCTCTTCGGTGACGTCCCGATTCCAAGGAATGCTGAGCAGATTGGGGGGCGCCTTGTCGAAGTACTCGAGATAGTCGCGGCTCAGCGGTTGAAACACCAAGCCGCCAAAGACCAGGTATCGGGGCCTTTCGGTCGTCCGACGGCCGGGAACGAGCGGCTTGTGCGGCGTGAGCTCGATGCGCTTGGTCATCTGCTTGCCATCACGAAGGATTCGAACGTCGATGCGATCGCCGATCTGGTGGCTTTGGGGAACCATCGTGAAGTTCACCCGTCCGATGCCCGGCCACGCCACCGTCAGATCGTTTGCGATGGGATGGCCCTCGACTTCCAGAAGAACGTCATCGGGCCTGAGCATCGCGTATGCAGGCCCACCATAGTCTATGCGAAGGATCAGCGCGCCGGTCTGACTGGGATCCATGCCTGCGGCGAGTCGCTGGGCGCCGCTTTCCATGTCTTGAACCCGAATTCCGAGCGACGGAAACCCATCGTAGCGCCCGTCGTTCACATCCTCGAGGAAATGCCGGATGATCGGCGCCGGGATCATGTATCCGACGTTTTCGGCGCCCTCCAGCGTCTGCATGGCAATCCCGACGATCGCGCCCTGGTTGATCACGGGACCTCCACTGTTGCCGGAGTTGATCGCCGCATCGATCTGCGCGGACAACAAACGTTGGCCCGTCTGCGCATAGGGACCGACTTCGATGCGCGACACGATCCCGGAGGTGATCGAAAGCGTGGCGCCGCCTTCGGGAAACCCCCAGACCTCCACCTCTTGCAGGAGCTTGGGCATCTGTCCGATCGCGAGCGGACGCGCGCCGGCAAAGGCGCGATCGTCGCTGACTGAGAGCAGTGCGAGATCCGCATCGTGGCTGATGAAGGTCACGGTTGCAGGGAACGTCTCACTGCCGTCGGCGCGCTTCACCTCGATCCCGACGGCGTCTTCCACGACGTGGGCGTTGGTGAGGATCCGGCGGCCGTCGATGATCACGCCAGAGCCGCTGAATGGCTCCGTCCCCAGCGTCTGCCAGGGAACGGCCAGATCTGGGGGATCGGAATAGACGAACACCTGGACGACACTCGATGTGACGGACGTGTCTCGCGCGTCCGCGGAGGGAGGGCACGCCCAAACGATGGCTCCGGCGAGCATCGCCGCGGCAATGCAGGATCTGGCGCTCATGGCGCCGGATTGTTTGCGCGGAGATCCGTCGGCGTCAAGCTCAATGCGACCCGAAAGCCGCTGCGAAAATCACAGGTTGCAGCTCGCTGCCTTGAATGCGGTCACCCGGTCCGAGGTCCGAGCTGATGCCAACGACGATCAACAACAAAAGCAAGAGCACGTACCGCATACCCACCCCCTTTTTGTGGTGCCTGCACGGCTCGATCGATTCGTTTCATTTTCCCACGTTCCGGGGCCGGCGTAAAGGAAGCGAAAACCCGCTGAATTGCAGGACGAAATCATGGTAGGAGCACAGGATGCGTGTCGATACGTTTAGCAGCGAGAACGACGACTGGGCCAAGTTGGAGCAGGCAGCCCGGCGTGCAGAGGCTCTTGGCTTCGACGGGTTCGCCGTGCCCGAGATCACCGGCGACCCCTTACTCAATGCCGCCATGGTCGCTCGCGCAACCGAGCGCATTCAAGCCCGCACCGCCATTGCCGTGGCGTTCCCTAGAAGCCCCATGGTGATCGCCGAGCAGGCCTGGTCGATTCAAATCAACTCCAAGGGACGTTTTGCGCTCGGGCTCGGAACGCAAGTCAAGGCGCACAACGAGCTCCGGTTCAGCACGCCCTGGACCGCTCCGCGAAGCCGCATGATCGAGTATGTAGAGGCACTGCGTGCGATCTGGCGATGTTGGGAGCTCGGTGAACGACTCGACTACCGGGGCAAGCACTACCGGTTCTCGCTCATGACGCCCGAGTTCACGCCTCCTAAGTCCAACCTACCGATGGTGCCTATCTACTTGGCTGCGGTCCGGCCGAAGATGATCGAATCGGCGGCCGCCGTAGCGGATGGGCTTCGGCTTCATTTCTTCTGCACCAAAAAGTACCTGGAGGAAGTGACCTGGCCTGCCATCCAACGTGGGCTGGCCTCGGCCGGGCGTCCGCGGGGCGAGCTCGAGGTATGCGGTGGCGGGTTCATCATCACCGGACCCGATGAAGAGGCTCTGCAAAAAGGTCGCGAGTGGGTCCGCTATCGAGTCGCGTTTTACGGCTCGACCCCGAGCTATTCACCCGTCATGTCGCTGCACGGATGGGACGATTTGGCGGGCAAGCTCAATCGCATGTCGAAGACAGGGCAGTGGAAGCAGATGGCGGCCGAGGTCCCCGACGACGTGCTCGAGGAGTTCGGCGTGTTTGCCACCTATGACGAGCTACCCAACGCCATCGAGGCCCGCTTCGGAGGGATCTCCGACACGGTCGAATTCGGTTTCGAAGCCGACGTCGATGCCGAGCTGGCCCAGAACGTCATCGCCCGCGTCCATGGAATCGGGACCCGCTTCCAGGGGACCGCCGACCATTTCGGCTAGGCCTTCTTCTTGCTCAGCACCAGCAACGCGGTTTCGGCTGCCAGGTTCGGATCCTCGTCGGCGCCGATCACGCGGCCAAGGGTGTCGTCGTAGTACCTCGCTTGCTCGACGGTCGCGCCCATCTTGTGACAGAGGTCGAGCATGTCTTGAATCGAAGGAAAGCGGCGGTTGGGCGTATTGTACCACTCGTGGGAATAGTGTCCGGGCGCCTTGGGTGCGCGTCCTTCTAGGCTGAACATCTCGCGCAGCGTACGGTGTGCGAAATTGGTGAAGCCCACGATGGCGCGCCGGCCCACTCGAAGGGCGTCTTCCAGCAGGCGCTCGACGTTTGGAACCTCCTGCAAGGTCGACGAAAGCACGACATAGTCGAAGCGGTCGTCGTCGAACTCCGGAAGACCGACGTTCAGGTCGTAGTCGATCGCTTCGATGCCATGCTGCATGGTCGCCGCGATCGATGCCGTGGTCACCTCGACACCGCACAGGAGCGGTGCCCCACGTGCTTTGAGCCGGGCCAGGAGGTCTCCTTCTCCGCAACCGAGATCGAGGACCGAGCTACCCGGGGGAATGAGCTCGAGAATTCGGTCGTCGTCGGAGCGTTGGCGCGGTGGCTTCGGCTTGCGGGCCCCGAGCTTAGCCGCGACCAGCGGACCGAAGCCTTCGATCGCGTTTGGCAAGAGAAAGCTGTCGTGACCGCCATCGGTCTCCACCTCGCAATAGCTCACTGGCTGGCCGATCCTGGTCATGAGAGCCACCAGTTCGCGCGACTGACTCGGCGGGAAGAGCCAGTCGCTCGAAAAAGAGACCACGAGCCAATCACACTGGGCCGTATGCAACGCTCTGAGCCGCTTGTCGCGGGTGTCGCCCATGTCGAAGTTGTCCATGGCGAGCGTGATGGTGATGTACGAGTTAGCGTCGAAACGGCCGACAAATTGCTCGCCTTGGTAGGCGAGGTAAGAGCCCACGGAAAATCGCTTCTCGAAGTCGGTGACGATGTCGCGAGGCGCGTGGCGGTCGAGGTCGAACTTCCGCGTCATCGCTTCCGACGATAGATACGTGATGTGCCCGAGCATGCGTGCAAGGGCGAGACCGGTCTGAGGAAACTCGCCAGTGTGGTAGTACTGCCCATCATGAAAGTGCGGGTCACTCTGGATGGCGTTGCGGCCTACGACGTCGAACGCGATCGCCTGGGCCGTGAGCCGGGCCGAAGCGGCGATGACGACCGCAGTCTGGACGTAGTCGGGGTACCGCGTCGCCCAACACAAGGTCTGATGGCCGCCGAGCGAGCCGCCAATGACGGCGCGCAGCCGGCGGATACCGAGTTGGTCGACGAGCCGCTTCTGGACGTCGACCATGTCTTCGACGGTCACTAGCGGGAAATCACTTCCGTATGGCATGCCCGTAGCCGGGTTGATCGTGGTGGGACCCGTCGTGCCACGGCATCCGCCGAGCACGTTCGAGCAGATCACGAACAAGCGGTCGGTGTCGACCGGTTTGCCCGGACCGACCAGCGCCTGCCACCAGCCCGGCTCATCCTCTTCGTCGTGAGGCGCGGGGTGAGAGTCCCCGGTGATGGCATGACAGATGAGCACGGCGTTGCTGTGTTCCTCGTCGAGCGTGCCGTACGTCTCATAGGCCACCTCGACGCCCGGAAGCACCTCTCCGAGGTGAAGCTTCATGGGCGTCGGGAAGACGGCCGTCTGCACGTGGCGAAGCGGCCTTCCGCTGCGAACCGAATCGGTGCTTTCGAAGTCTGCGACCACGAGTGTCGATCAGCCTACCTCGTGGCGGCCGCCAGCGCTTGGTCGATGTCGGCGATGATGTCTTTGACGTCTTCGAGACCGACCGAGATACGCACGTACTCCGGTACGACTCCCGTCTGCTGTTGCTCCGAGGGGCTCAGCTGCTGGTGCGTCGTCGAGGCTGGGTGAATCACGAGCGTCTTGGCATCGCCGATGTTGGCGAGGTGGGAGCAGAGCTTCACCGAGTTGATGAACTTCTTGCCTGCTTCCATGCCGCCCTTGATGCCGAATCCGAGGATCGCACCCTTTCCCTGCGGCAGGTAGTGGTTGGCGCGCTCGTGATCAGGGTGCGAGGAAAGACCTGGGTAGTTCACCCACGCCACCGCGTCGTGACCTTGAAGATGCTCGGCGACGGCCTGCGCGTTCTCACAGTGCCGAGGCATGCGAAGGTGAAGCGTCTCGAGACCTTGCAAGAACAAGAAGGCCGCAAACGGGCTCATCGCCGCGCCGGTGTCCCTCAGCCAGTGGGTTCGGATCTGCACGTTGTAGACGATGTTTCCCATGGGAGCGAGGGCGTCGGCGAGCACAGCGCCATGGTAGTTGGGCGATGGTCCGCAGAATTCGGGCCACTTGTCGCGGTTGTCGGTCCACTGGAACTTGCCCGAGTCGACGATGGCGCCGCCGATGTGGGTCCCGTGACCTCCGATGAACTTGGTCGTCGAATAGACCGCGATGTCGATCCCGTGCTCGAACGGACGGAAGAGGTACGGCGTCATGACCGTGTTGTCACAGATCACGGGCAAGGACCCGTGCGGCGCGCTGTGCGCGGCATCGGCAATGGCTTTGAAATCGGGAACGTCGTTTTTGGGATTCCCTATCGATTCGATGTAGACGAGCCGCGTGTTCTCATCGATCAGGTCGTGAATCTGCTCGGGGTGGTCCGGATCGAAGAAACGAACCTCGACGCCGAGGTTCTTGAAGGTGTTGTTGAAGAGCGTCCACGTGCCTCCGTAGAGGCTGGTCGCTGAGACGAAGTTCTGGCCGGAATGGCAAAGGGTGAGAATCGACGCCGTAATCGCCGATTGGCCCGATGCAAACCCGAGGCCCGTCACACCCCCGTCGAGCGCAGCGAGGCGCTTTTCGAGCACGTCGACGGTCGGGTTCATCAAACGGGAGTAGATGTTTCCGAACTCGGACAGGCTGAAGAGCGACGCCGCGTGCTCGGTGTCGTTGAATACGTAGGACGTCGTCGCATAAATGGGGACGGCGCGCGCGTTCGTGGTGGGGTCGGGCTCTTGTCCCGCATGAAGCGCAAGTGTCCCAAGTCCATAGTTCTGCTCAGTCATCGCAAATTACCTCACTACGCAAAAGGGGGTGCTACCGCCCTCTTCTTGTCCAGGGGGCGGGAGGATAACCCGAGACGGGACGGGATACGACAGCGTTTTCGATCACCGGCCCCGGCATCGATCACAGATGCCACACTCGGGTGGGTCGGCCTCGCCAAAGTAGCGGCGGATGAAGCGGCTTCGGCATTCTTCGGTCTCAGCGTATTCAGCAATAGCGGCCAAACGCCGCGCATCCTGCACCCGAAGCGTCTCGAGCCGGGCGGCGAGCTCCTGGGCTCCCGCGCGGATCCGCGCCGGCGGGACGCGTCCGGTGTATTGGCCACGCTTGATCATCTCGAGCAAACCGAGCTCTTCGAGCTGCGCGAGAACCGAGCGGGCTCCGGTCACCGGGACTTGTGCGGACAGGGCAAGCTCTTTGGGCTTCACCGGCTTGTCTTCTTCCACCCAGGCCAGTAGGGCATCGACGGTGCGGCGCACCTGTGCGGGGGTAGCCCGACCTTGCTTTTGAAGGTGCTCTTGAATGCGAAGGTCCTCGGGGTCGAACAGCAAGATGCAATCAGAGCGCTTGCCGTCGCGCCCGGCCCTCCCCGCTTCCTGCACGTACTGCTCGAGCGACCCCGGAACTTGATAGTGCACGATGTAGCGAATGTCGGGCTTGTCGATTCCCATACCGAAAGCGCTCGTGGCGACCATCACGATCCGGCGATCGGATTTCATGAACTTGCGCTGCGAGGACGCTCGTTCCGAGGCCTTCATCTTTCCGTGGTAGCGCGCGGATGGAATCCGGGCGCGCGCCAAGGCGCTAGCTACCTCGTCGACCGCCTTGGTCGTCGAGCAATAGAGGATCCCCGGACGGCGCAGACGCTTGATGAGACGGGCAGCGGTCATGATCTTGTCATCGCCATGAACGATGCGGACCGACAGTCGGAGGTTCGGCCGATAAGGTGGCGCGACGACTTCGATGGGACCGTTCATCTCCAGACGCTCGATGATGTCTTCGCGTACCCGCGGGGTGGCGGTCGCGGTCAGGCCGAGCATCACGGGTGCTCCGAGCTCCCGCCGCATCGCGCCGAGCCGCAAATACGACGGTCGAAAGTCGTGTCCCCACTCGGAAATACAGTGTGCTTCATCGACACAAAGGAGTGCTGGCTTCACCTCCGCAAACGTCGGCGCGAGCGACTCCAGCGATTCGGGAGTCGTGAGAATGATCAACGAGCCGCCCTTGGCCACCCGGGCCAAAACTTGGCGCCTCGTCGTCGCACGCAGGGTACTGTCGATGCGAACGACGGGTACGCCCCGCTGGCGCAGCTTGCGTTCCTGGTCTCGCATGAGCGAGATCAGCGGCGAAATCACGATGGTGGGCCGGTCGAGCAAGAGCGCAGGGACCTGATATATCAGCGATTTGCCATACCCGGTGGGCAGAACCACCAGGGTATCGCGACCGTTGAGCACCGACTCGATCGCCTCGATCTGCTCGGGATGAAGCTTGCGTACGCCAAAGCGCTCCTTGGCCGCACGCCAAGCCGCCTGCAGGGTCGGGCTCCGCTCACGGGAGCGACGTGGTCTGGACCTCCCCCGTCTAGCCATGCTCGAACGATGGCATAGACCGAGTTGCCCGCCAGCCGTGTGAGGCGCCTTACAACCTCGAGTGCAAACTCGCGAGCACCCGCTCTTTGGATTTGCCAGAATCTCAGAGGAGGCTGGAGCATCGATGGAAGCAGGGGGACACGATTCATTAGTGGATCAGCTCTTGGAGCTGCACTCCTTACAAGAAGCACGCGTTGCAGGCGAAGAAGAGGCGCGGCTAAAGGCCGCCGAAGAGGCACGACGTAGAGATGAAGCGGCGGCGCAGCGGCGGCGCGAAGAGGAAGAAGCACGGCGACGCGCCCAAGAAGAAGCCCGCCTGGCAGAGGACCGCGCACGCCGTGAAGAGGAAGAGCAGCGGCTCCGTCAAGGGCGCGAGGCCGAGCTTCGTGTGCGGTTCGAGGAAGAGGCAAAGGCACGCGCTGCCGAGCAGCAGCGTCTGCTCGCGCACGAAAAAGAGATCGCCGCCATCACCGCCGTCGAAAAAAACAAGATTCGATTGCGCCGGATGGTGATGGGAGGCGCGGTCTTCCTCGTGCTGGCCGCGCTTGGAAGCTACGCCTTCGTCGTTCGGCCTGCGCTCGAGCGTCACGCGCTCGAAACCGAGCTGGCGATCCAGGCACAGCGCCGGGCGGCCATGGACAAGGAACAGGCGGAAGCGGCCCTGCTCACGGAGAAGGAGCGCGCACAGGAGGCCGAACGGGACAAGCAACGGCTCGAGGAGCGACTCGAAAAACGGGAGCAAGCCAGGCAAAAGGCGGCCGCGGCCGAGGCGGCGAGCAGCCGCAAGACGAAGCAGCCCCGTCAGGAAAGAAAGCCTGGGTGCGCCCCCGACGATCCGCTCTGCGGAATTCCGCTCGAGTGACGTCGTCGACGAGCTGAGCTAGTCGGCCGAACGCCGCCGGTGCGGTGCGAGCTCGGCATGCATGCGATCGTACCCCCGCTGCCAGGTTCGCAGGCCCAAGCTCGGCGACAGTCGCCAGAGATACCAAAAGAGCTTCCACCACCCCGGCACGACGATGATCGGAACGTTGCGTTCGATCTGGCGCAGCGCCTTGCGCGCGAACACCTGTGGGTCCATCGGCCTGAGCCGCTCCCAGAAGGCCATCATCGCTTGCTCCCCTTCCGGGGCGAGGTTCGTGCGTCCGTACTTGCCGGCCATGAGGATCGGCGTGCGAATGACCCCAGGACAAAGCACCGAAACCCGGACGCCGTATTGTTTGGCTTCGATCCGAAGCGCCTTGCTGATGCCGACTACGGCGTGTTTGGTCGCCGCGTAGCACCCGGCAGCGGGGGCGGGCAGAAGGCCCGCCGCCGAAGCGGTATTGACGATGTGTCCTGAACCTTGACGTCGCATGATCGGATAGACCGCATGGATTCCGTAGGCAACGCCACGGAGGTTCACGTCGATGACCTCGTCCCAATCGCGCAGCTCGTAGTCGATCATGTCGCCGCCGACCCCGATGCCCGCGTTGTTGAAGAGGTAATCGATGCGGCCGCTCCGCGCGACCGTCTCATCAGTCACACTTCGAAAGCGCGCCGCATCCCGCACGTCGAGCTCGACGGCAGTGGCCTTGCCGCTCGCCTGCCGGATCGACGATGCAACCTCTTGGGCGAGCGCGATTTGGCGATCGGCGAGCACCACCTCCACACCTCGGGAGGCGAGGGTCTCAGCGAACGCGCGTCCGATGCCAGAAGCGCCCCCGGTGATCAGCGCGACTTGACCCTTCATGCATCACCGTCCACGGGCGGACTCTACTCGGAGTGGTCGCTTCATGGCAACGCGCGTTATCGTCGCTTCATGTCCCTGCTCGACCATGGCGCGATCCATGTGACCGGAATCATCGACGCCGACGAGGCGCCTATGCTGATCGATTGCGGCGTGGGGTCGAGGAGCCGTCTACTTCACCGTGACGACGAAGTCACCTGGATTGCCGAGCGGAGGGCCGGTCAAGACGCTGTCCCACTGGGTTTCGTCGAGCACGTAACGCCGGCCGAATGCAAAGACGTACGCGGCAAGAACCGGAATCGATTCTCGGGTGTCGATGAACTCGTCGGCGCAGCCATCTTGAACCGCGTCCGACCGAAAGAAGTCGAGCAGCTCCGGCGTGAGATCGTGGCAGATCGTGATGAAGCTGTAGTGCGCGCCCAGCGGCATTTCCACCCAGAGATCGCCCGGATGATCAAGGGCCGCCCACGCTGGGTCGGCGCCCTCTGCCTGCGGGATGGTCTGATCGAGTCGTCCGCTCATGAGCATCGTCGGCACTTCCAACGCAGCAAGCTCACCGTCGGCAAAACCAACCAGCGCCGGCGCCTGCGGCGCAAGCGCAACGATGCGTGGGTCTCCAAAGCCGGCACGGTAGGCCGCTTCCACGTCTGGGTCTGCCAACACCTCGCAGTCTGGGTCCGGTGTGCCATCGCAGCCGGCGTTGAGCACATCGAAGTCGACGTCCGCTCCACCGGCAGCAAAGGTCGTATACCCGCCGAAGCTGTGGCCGAACAGCAGCACCGCCGACGTGTCAGCCTTACCTGCGAGCTCATCACCGCTGAGACCCGACTCGAACTCGTCGATGATGGCCGTGATGTCATGCGGTCGATCGAGGGCCACCCGTACAAACGGATCGGGACTGCCCAAGAAATCGAGCGCCGTATTGCCCGTGTGGTTCGGCGCAACGAGCACCCATCCATAGGAAGCCATCAGCTCACCATAGGGATAAGCGAGAAGGCCTTCACCGCCGTTGCCGTGCGAATAGATGACGAAGGGCAAGTCGCCGTCTTCGGTCACGGGCGGCGCATCGAGCGCGTACACGGCGGGCAAGTCGACGAGGCCGTCGCCAATGGAGTACCGCGCGAGCGACGCCCCCGAATCTGGCTCAGCCGGATACCACACCCGCAGGACGAGCTCGCGCGGCTCCGTCGAAGCGACGGCGTCATAGCTGATGGTCATCTGCCGATAGCCAACCTCGTAGGGGCCTTGCTGGAAGAGCTCGTCGACGCTGACAGTGCCACCACCCGCGCCGCCCGTACCGCCAGCGCCGCCGCTGCCCCCGTCAATCCCCGAATCGCTGCCACATCCGATGACAGAAGTAAGAAAGATTGCAGCCGCGCCAGCGACCGCGCCCAACGAAGAAAGTCTACGCATGCGGCGGCGATGATAGTCTGACTGCCGCCTCTGGGCGAGTGCGAACGCCTTGGCCCTCAATCCCCCAAAAACCGTCGCACTTCGTCCAAAAACTTGGGCCAAGCCGGCTCGTCCTCGGTGAGCAAGTGATTGTTGCTTTCGAGCGTGACAAAACGGGCATCGGGGATGCCTGAGGCGAGTGCGAGGCCCCTCTGGTATTCGACGGCCGCATCGCCTCGGGAGTGCATGACCAGCGTGGGCGCCTGGATCTTCGGAAGCAACGGGCGAACGTCGATGTCTCCCGCCGCCACGCGGAGCCGGAGCGCGTTGTCGGGTGAGGCCGTCATACGCTGCAGATCATTCATCCACTGCACATGCTTCGGCGTGGCATTCGGAATGAAGGTGCTGGTAAAGAGCTGGCGGAAGGCGGGATTGTCGGCGCCCCAGCTCGCACGCATCAGCGTCCGCATGGCGAGCTCGTTTTCGCGGCGCCGATCGCTCGCATCGACCATTCGCCCGGTTGCAAAGCCCCCGACCAGAAGCAGGTGTGTGACGCGCTCGGGATGGAGCGCCGCATACGCCGCCGAGATCGACGCGCCTTTGCTGATGCCGAGCAGCGCGAACCGGTCGAGGCCCGCCGCGTCGACGACATGCTCCAGGTCTTTGACGAAGGCGTCGTACGAAATGTCCGCGACGTCCCAATCCGAGAGCCCATTGCCGCGATCGTCGTAACGGACCAGCAAGTGGTCGCGGCTGAGCTCGGTAAACACGTGGCGCCATACCGGGCTCTCCCAGTCGAACTCGAGATGGGTGAGCCAGTTGGCCGCTTTGACGATCGGCGGGCCCTCCCCGACTGTCGCGTACGCGATGCGGGTTCCATCGAACGAGTTGCAAAAACGGATCTCCTGCCGAAGCTCCTTGGCCCGTGGCGATTGCATGCGGGGCTGCGGCTTGCTGAGGATGGAGCGCTTGGCCTCGACCAGCGCGCTGTCGTCCACGCCCCGTTCGGCAAGGGCCCTGCGGCCGACTTCGATCTGCTGCTCGGCTTCGCGGCGCCTCCCCGTGCGCTCGAGGAGCTCGAGCAACTGCGTCCAGCGGCTGATCTCCGCTGGCTCGAGAAGAATCAAGTCCCGCGCGAATGGAAGCGCCCGCTCGGGTTCGTCGATGAGCCTATTGACGGCCTCGCTGAGCACGCGGATCCGCAGTTGCCGGCAGTCTCCGCGAGCAGCGGTCAGCCAGGCTTGAAACTCCGCAAAGTCGGGTAGCTCTAGACCCTCGAGAAGCTCGCCGAGAAAGAGCTCCGCGAGCACGCGCACCGATTCGCGATCGAGCGTTGCAAGCCCCGCCTTCGCGGCCCGTACGCGGTGCAGATCGACATCCACATCGCTGAGGTCGAGACGCACGCTTTCCCGATCGGCGACCACGCGCGCACGCCCCGGCTCGTCGATGAGCCCGCGAAGCTTACTCAAACACCAACGAAGACCGCCTCGGGGATCGTCGGCGACGTCCCAGAACAAATTGGTGAGCTGCTGACGCCTGTGCTCCCGGCCGGTCGTAGCCAAGTAACCGAGCAGCGCACGCGCCTTCTTCGAAGGCGGCAGGTCCAGTGGCTCACCGTTGCGCTCCACGCGCAACGGACCGAGAAGTCGAACTGTCAATCGAGACTCGGTCAACGCACCTCCATCCGGCGAATTGGCCCGAAAGTGTCTCACGGAATGGGTGATTGGACCAGGACCGGCGAAATCACTTCTAAATCGGGCTCTCCGGCTTTCCACGCCTTCTCACACGCTACCTCAAACGGCCGCTTCGTACGTTCCTGATGTGGCGCAAGCCAGAAAGGAACCAGGCCATGATCACAGAAATGAGAGATGCTCACTTCGCGAGCCACATCGACGCTGTCGCAAACCAAATCAGCTTTGCATATGCTGCACCTTCGTTGGGCAAGCTCGAGGCACTCACCGAAACGGTGGGGTCTCTGTCCAGGGTCGTCCTCACGACGATTGCAATGCGTTCGCTAAGGGGTAGCGTGAATCACCCAACCCAAACAAAGGAGAGCTAAGATGGAAGCGAGAGTCGTCACCATGAATGGAGGGGCGAAGACGATCGCTGAGGACCAGCTCGCCGCGCTCCAAACCACGCTGCGAGGCGATCTTCTATTTCCCGAGTCCGAGGGATACGACGAAGCACGCACGCTTTGGAACGCCATGATCGACCGGAAGCCCGCGCTCATCGCGCACTGTGCGGGCGCGGCGGACGTCATGCGGGCTGTGCGTTTTGCGGCGGATAACGGGCTGCTCACGGCCGTTCGTGGGGCCGGGCACAACATCGCCGGAAAGGGCACGTGCGACGGTGGATTCCTGATCGATCTATCCGCCATGCGTTCCGTGCACGTAAACCCGCGAAACAAGACAGCACGCGTCGAGCCTGGTGCAACCTTGGGCGATCTGGATGATGCGACCCAAGTCTACGGCCTTGCCACGCCGGTAGGCATCAACTCGACCACCGGGATCGCCGGTCTCACTCTGGGTGGAGGCTTCGGTTGGCTCAGCCGCAAGTACGGTCTGACGATCGACAACCTGCGCTCCGCAGACGTGGTCACGGCCAAAGGTGAGATCGTGACAGCAAGCGAAGATGAAAACGCGGATCTTTTTTGGGGTATCCGCGGCGGCGGCGGCAATTTCGGCGTCGTCACCTCGTTCGAATTCGATTTGCATGAAGTGGGACCGCAAATTCTTTCCGGACTCATCGTGCATCCCTACTCCGACGCAGCCGAGGTCGTTCGCGCCTATCGGAACTTCGCCTCGGATATGCCGGAAGACCTCAACCTCTGGCTGGTCATGCGGAAGGCCCCGCCCCTGCCATTTTTGCCGGAAAACATTCACGGCAAGGAAGTCATCATCCTCGCCGCGTTTTATCCGGGTGACATGAAGGAGGGCGAGCGGCTGCTACAACCGATTCGCAAGTTTGGAAAGCCCATCGCGGACGTCATCGGGCCGCATCCGTTCACCGGCTGGGAGACGGCATTCGATCCATTGCTGACCCCTGGCGCCCGCAACTACTGGAAGTCGCACAACTTCACCGAGCTGTCGGATGAGTTGCTCGATACGGCGCTCGACTATCTCGGCAAGCTCCCTTCGGATCAAACCGAGATCTTCTTCGGCCGTCTCGGAGGAGCCATCAATGAAGTCGCGCCCGACGCCACGGCGTACCCGCACCGCGACGCCGAGTACGTGATGAACGTGCATGCGCGCTGGGACAAGACGAGCGAAGACAGCAAGTGCATCAAGTGGGCACGCGACTACTTCGATGCCACGAAGCCGTATGCGACCGGTGGCGTCTATGTCAACTTCGTCCCCGAAGGCGAAGCACCCATCGAGGCCGCCTACGGCCCCAACTACGATCGACTTCTTGCGCTCAAGCGCAAGTACGACCCGAATAATCTTTTTCGGTTGAATCAGAACATCGAACCGTGAGAGCAACGTTCTCTTGATCGTCCGGGTGTCCTTCGCGGAGAACCACTTCGCGGGGGACACTCGGAATGGTCTCGTGTTGAGCCTCGCTTGGTGACCGCGTTGCGACTGCAGAGACAACGTGGCACACGCCCATGGCGATGGAACAGCAGGAGCTCATCATCCACGGCAAACGCCTGAAGTATCGAATCGCAGGCAACGGGCCACTAGTATTGCTGATCCACGGGATGGCGGGCAGCGCGACGACTTGGAAGCACGTCATGCCCGGGCTGAGCGAGCACTTCACGGTGCTGGCCCCGGACCTCTTGGGTCATGGTGAGTCGGACAAGACCAAGGGTGACTACTCTCTTGGCGCGATGGCTTCGACGCTTCGCGACCTGATCGTGGCCCTCGGATACAAGCGAGCCACCGTGGTTGGCCAGTCGTACGGCGGCGGGATTGCAATGCAGTTTGCCTATCAGTATCCGGAACGCTGCGAGCGGCTGGTATTGGTCGATTCGGGTGGCCTCGGGTCCGAGGTGAATCCCCTGCTACGGATGCTCACGCTGCCCGGATCGGAAGCCGTGTTGCTCGTGGCATGTGCACCCCCCGTTCGGCACGTGGTCGAGACCATAGGCCGCGCGGCACTGCGGAAGAAGATTCAGAACGCACCTGTGATTCCCGAGCTTTGGCGGAGCTACTCCTCGCTTGGAAACGTCGAAGCGCGCCGTGCGTTCCTCCGCACGCTGCGCGCGGTCATCGATCCGCGTGGGCAAGCGGTGAGCGCGAACGACAAGCTCTACCTGGCTGCCGGAATCCCGACCCTCATCATCTGGGGCGCCGAAGATCGAATCATCCCCGTGGAGCACGCGTACGCGGCGCACGCGGCAATCCCGGGAAGCTGGCTCGAGATCATCGAGGGCGTAGGACACTACTCGCACTGCGAAGCGCCCGAACGGTTCGTCGATGCGCTCACCGAGTTCATCGAATCCACCCGGCCGGCCCGGATCAAGGTCTCGCGAAAACGAATCCTGCAGCCGCCCTCGCCCGCCGGGGCCGAATCGGAATAGCGTTCGTAGCGTCACCAAACAGGTGCTCCTCTGGGCCCTGCAAGCGAGGCACGGAACGTGTCAAAGTTCGGCCCATGGCCAAGGTCTACGAATCCATCAACGGCAAGCTCCGAGATTTCATCGAACGGCAAAAGATGTTCTTCGTCGCAACCGCCCCTCTGAGGGCGGACGGACACATCAATCTTTCACCCAAAGGTCTACCCGGCACCCTTCTGCCTTCTCGATGACCGGACGCTTGCCTATCTCGATCTGACCGGAAGCGGCGTCGAGACGATCGCCCACCTTCGAGAGAACGGACGCATCTGCGTCATGTTCTGCGCCTTCGAAGGGCCGCCTCGGATCGTGCGCGTGCATGGAACCGGAGACGTGATCGAGCCTCACGACGAGAAGTTCCAAACGTTGGTCGGTAGGTTTGAAGACTACGTGGGCGCGCGATCGATCATCGTCATCCACGCTGACCGCATCAGTGACTCCTGCGGCTACGGAGTTCCGCTCTACGAGCACAAGGGGGAGCGGGAACAGCTTCAAAAGTGGGCCGAGCACAAAGGCCCCGACGGGATCGCCGAATATCAACGCGACAAAAACGCTCAAAGCATCGATGGCATCCCGAGCGCGCTCGGAAAGCCGTAGGGCCGAATCCTGGCGCCGCCGCGATCCACGTTGACCTTCACCGGCCCGTGGCTATGGTTCGCGGCATGCGTAGACTATGGATCGGTTGCCTGCTCTTCGCGGCGGTTGGGTGCTCGAGCAGTGACGGGACGTCGGGGGACTTGGAGTTTGCCGAGGAAGGGCCGGCGGGAGGAGAGCAAGGCAAGGGCTCTTTCACGTTCGGCGCAGCCACGGCTGCGGCGCAAATCGAAGAGTCGGTTCCCGCGCTCGATTGGCACGTCTGGACGGCCCCGCCGCCCGACGGCCTCGGCATGGGAGCTGCGTTCGTCGATGATGCGGTGCGCGGATACGAGCTCGGCGTGGACGACGTGACGCTTGCTTCGGACACCAACCTCGATGCCTACCGCTTCAGCGTGAACTGGGCGCGCATCGAGCCTTCGCGAGACGACATCGATCAAGCGGCGCTCGATCACTACGACGGGGTGATCGACGCGCTCACCGAGGCGGGTATCAAGCCGATGATCACCGTCCATCACTTTTCGAGCCCGGTATGGGTCGATGATCCGCGGCGAGATCCCGCGGCGCCCTGCACGCCCTCGGACACGGACCTTTGTGGATGGAACGATGAGGCAGGCGCTCAGCTGATCATCGAGGAGCTCTCTCAGCTCGGTGCGCTCTTAGCACAGGAGTACGGGGATCGGGTGGATGAGTGGGTCACGGTCAACGAACCGATCAATTACTTCTTCTCGGCATACGGGACGGGGAGCTATCCCCCGGGTCGCGGCGGCGTGCTCGACTTGCTCGACCCCGAAGCGTTCCAGGGCCTTCTCGATACCGTCGAGCGCTATGCCGAAGCGCATGCAGCCCTCTACGATGCGATCAAAGCCAACGACACCGTCGATGCCGATGGAGACGGCGTCGCGGCGCACGTCGGTTACACGCTGAGTGTCGTCGATTGGGTACCGGGCCGCAACGGCGCCCCCAGCGACAATCCCGCCGACATCGCTGCTGCCAACAACCTTCGCTACGTCTACCACCAGGTCTTCACGGACGCGTTCGTCTACGGACAATGGGACGCCAACCTCGACCGGACCATCGACCCGAGCGAAGAACGGCCAGAGTGGGAAGGCAAGATCGACTTCCTCGGGGTCCAATACTACTTCCGCGCGGGCGTCACCGATTCGGAGACCTTCAACATCCCGCTCGTCAACGGCTTTCCGTGCTTCGCGGGGCTGCCGGTCACCGAGGCATGCATCGCCACCGAAGACCCGACCAAGTGCATCCCCGAGATGCAATATGAATACTTCGAAGATGGCCTGAGCATCATCCTCAAAGAGTTTGGCCAGCTCTGGCCCGATCTGCCGATGACCGTCACCGAGTCGGGCCTGGCGACCGAAGTGGGTCGTCGTCGATCGGAGCACATCGTGCGGTCGCTCGAGCAGATTCTCGACGCGAGAGATGCCGGCGTCGACGTCCGTGGCTACTACCACTGGAGCCTGATGGACAATTTCGAGTGGGACCTCGGCTTTGCTCCAAAGTTCGGTTTGTATACGGTGGACCGCGAGAGCAGCAACTACGCCCGCACGCCGACCGAGGGAGCCACGACGCTCGCGGAGATCGCCGGCACACGCCGTCTCACCGCCTCGATGATCGAGGATCTCGGCGGGACCGGGCCGATGACGCCGGAATCCCCAGACGCGCCGGCGGTGAACGAATTCTGTCAGCAGACCGGGTTGTGAAGGCGACCTGTTGATCGAACGAACGCGCGCTGCGCAAGGCACAGCGACTACATCGAAGGCTCGCCGGTGGTCCAGGTGCCGAGCTGAAGCTCGCAGCCGGCCTGGAGGTCGCTCGCGGACGGCCAGTCGCCGCCCGGCAAGAAGTGCGTGATCGTCCCTCGGAAGCTGATCTGAACCGCCGCGGAGCGGTAGTCGCATTGGCCGATCTGGCCGGCGGTGGAGCAGGGGTCCTCCGAGCATACGAGCCCTGCTCCCATGACGCAGACGTCGTCGAACGCGGGCGCGATGGCCGCGTTGGGATAAACGTCGAAGCATAGCGACGGTTCTTCGGTGGCGTAGTAGCTCCCGACGACGTCGCCACCCGGGTCGCCACCGCAACCTGCCGAAGGCATTTGAAAGCGCCCGTTGATGGGCACCGGCGTGACGACGACCTCGTTGCCGACCTTCTTCACGTGACAGATGGTACCGCTGACGTTGGCGACCAGATCCTCTTCACGGCTGAACGAGACGATCTCGACATCGACAGAGTCTCCGCACTCGCCCAAGCCGAGACCCCCTGCGTACGAATCGGTCGGCATGGGATCAATATCGAAGATGACGGAAACGATCGCATCGAAGGTACCGGTCAGACCCGTGCATTGCGCGGTCCGTCCAGGATGGTTCACGAGGAGGAGGTTGGCCATGGGCACGGTGGAGCTTTCGAGCTGGCCGAGGGTCAGTTGCCAGACCAAACGACCCCCGTCGTCGACGAAAGCCTGTGGGAAAGGCGCAATCACGAGATCGCCGCGCGCGGTTCCGGCGCTGCCGACGTTGAGCGTCCACAGCGACTCGATCGCGGGGCCGATGGTCAGCTTGATGGGATGGCGGCTGTAGACCGTGCCCGATTCCTCGGGCAGCGTGACCCGGGCCTCTATGTCAACCTCGGTGGGGCTCCGGATCTCTTGGTCGAGCGAGACCGGGATGGTCATGTGGGTCTCGCCCGCGATCGGATCGTCGACGTCGAACTCTCCGCTGACGGCACTACCGCTTCCATCGAAGATCTGGACTTTGAATTCGTCTGCGTCTCGGTCTCCGAAGCCGACGATTTCCACGGTGACATCGACCACCGTCCGCCCCTCGGCGGTGATCTCCCGCGCCTCGAGCATCCCGCCCTCGTCCGGGAACGGGACGAGGCCCTCCGGATCGACGATGGAGACGATCTCGCGAATTCGTGCCCTTTCGCCGCCACCGAGCGAGACATGTGCAAGCTCCGTGGTCTGCCCGCCGAATTGATGCGAGTCGAGCCCGGCTTCCTGGACTTTGCGGAAGGCAAATTCCACGGTGTCACCACGCTCGATGAGCCGCTCAAACAGCGCGTCGCTTGCGAGGTTGTCTTGCGTCGCGTCCATGGGCTTACTCCAGCCGAACGTCGAGTTCGGTCCAGCGTTGCCGCCAGGGATGGGAACGGCCTGGCTCGAGCAGACCGAGAGGTACAAGACCACGTTGTCGAGCCCGCCGGCATACTTGGTCTGGAACCAAGCTTCGTCATAGTAGATGTAGTCGAGAAACGCGGGCGCGCGCACGATGGGCTGGCCGTTCGAATCGGTGACGGGCAGCTCGGCGTCAGGCATTTCGAGGACACCACAGCTCTGCCCTTTTTGATTGAGCGCGCGAAGCTCCGCGTCCCGGAAGGCATGCCAGCGTTGAAGCTGACTCGGCGTCAGCTGGCTTTCCACCTGCGAGCGCGGCAACGCCATGAGCTCGCCCACCTTCGTCACGCCGTCTTTGGCGACCTCCTGCGGTCCGACCTCGGTCGCGATCCACAGGTACATGCCGCACTCCTTGGAGGAAAAAACTCCGGTGTAGTACGGGTTCTGCTGATCGGGAAGGTATGCACCGTGCGACAGCACCCACACGAAGCGGTAGTCGTTCCAGTTGCCGAAGTAGCTGTCCGGAATGTCTCGGTTTTGAAAGTATTGAACCTCTTCATAGTCGTGGAGGCGCTCGAGGCGTGACTTCCATTGCGATGTGTTCGACAAGAACTGGAACTGGAACGGCTCGAGAATCAGCCCTTTCTTCTTGACCTTGGTTTGAGAGCTGTCTTCGCGAAGAACGCTCTTTGGCGCAAGACCACCCTCGGTTTGACCACTCGCGCTTGCGGCGCCCGCTTCGTCGAAGGCAGGCAAGCTCGGCTGTGGATAGGAAGGGCTGATTGCATACGCCCAATGCGCGGACCCTCCTTCGACCCGGAAACGCAATCGGTCATCGGCCGCAACGACGTCCACGACGCTCTCCTGGTCCCGCAGCCAGTCCGCTATCTCCAGGTACGAATCGCCGTTGGCCCGCCGCCCCTGGATCTGGCCTTTGTATTCCTCCGAAAGCTCGAGGGCCGCGGCAGTTTGGTCAGCCGGGGCGCAGGGATAGCCATCGACTTCGCAGGGTGCGGCGGGATTCGGCGTGCCGCCATCGGGTGCAACTTGATTTGAGCTCGAGCAAGCAGCAGCAAAAAACGCGATAATGATTGGAGAGAACGAGACGCGCCAGCACATCGGTCTCTTCTACGAGATGCGCTCGCGGCCGATCAACACCAAAGTCCGTAACTGTGCGCCAGCACACAGGGGCTTAATACATTCGGGTCTTCGTGCGATACTCCGTCCATGCGCGAGCTCCTTCCCGGCATTCTGACCTGGTCGTGGTTTTCCGAGCCGCATGGCTACGACTTCAACGGCACCCTTTTCTCGTGCGACTCGGGCAATATCTGTGTCGATCCGGTGCCGCCGAGCGATGCGGCGCTCGAGAGGCTCATGCAGGAGGGCGTCGCGCAGATCCTGATCACCAACCGCAACCACACCCGCGCGGCCAATCGCAGTCGCCGAACGTACCGGCGCACAAGTGGCGATTCACCCTGCCGATGCCGAGCATGCACGCGCTCAAGGCGCCCACATCGACGAGGCGCTTGGAGTGGGGCAACGCGTGGGTCCGTTCACTATCGTCGGCGTGCCGGGAAAGTCACCGGGCGAGATAGCGCTTCACGACGCCACGCGCGGTATTCTCGTGGTCGGGGATGCCGTCATCGGAAATCCACCCGGCGCAACTGTCTTTGTTACTCGACCGCGTCGTCGACGACCCGGACCAGCTTCGAAACAGCGTGCGTGCCTTGGCAGCACTGGACTTTGACGCGCTGATCGTGGGGGATGGCGTTTCGATCCTGCAGGGGGCTAAAGAGCAGTTGGAAGAAGCTGATCGCGATCTTTCGCTGCCTGACCTGCAAGGGGTCGTGCTACCCGCCCAGGCCGCCTGCACCACCGTGCGCGTGGTCGTCGCCGCCATGGCCGCCCTCGCCACCATGACCGCCTGCGCCATCCGGGTCATGGCCGGGTGGGCCGGCTGCGCCGAAATAGAACCACACTTCGCCGTCGGTGGGGCCGTCGAGAGTCACGATGCTGTAGTCGAACTCGTGGATGTGCAGCCGGAGCTCGCCGAGCGCTTCGTCGGGACACGACGCATCGGTGTGCTCTTCAGGTAAGGCGGTAGTCGATGTGGCGGCCACCGCCCCAGCGGGACGGACGTAGATTCCGTAATCCGTGTGCGGGGTCGGAACCTCGAGCGCCACGTACGAAGTGGCCCCGGCCAACGTGATCAACGTCGGTTCGTCGGCGTGGACCACGGCACTGGCAATGGCTTGGTTCTCATCTAGCACGGACGTGACCGAGCTCGATTGCATGGACACGGCATCGCAGGCGGCTTGGGACAGCGCGTCCACGGGGCCGGCAGAGAGAGCTCCACTCGAATCACCACAACCTGTCACCAGACCGAGCGCCAATAACCAAGACCAAGCTCGTCGATTCATCGGAAAACCTCAGGGCGCGTGAGTATCCCGAACCGCGTATCGAGTAAACGCGGCAGATTGTCGCACCCTCGAGTCAGCTATTCCGAATCGCGCGGGGCGTCAGCCCGAACCAACGCTTGCAGGTGCGGCTGAAGTTCGAGGTGTCGCGGTAGCCGAGCCGTTCGGCGATGGCCTCGACCGTCAAGTCGGTCTGCTGAAGGTACCAAAACGCGAGCTCTTGGCGCACGTCGTCGAGCAGTCCTTGATACGAAGTCCCCTGCGCCTTGAGCTTGCGGATGAGCGTGCGGTTCGACATGTGGAGGCCTTTGGCCATCTCATCGAGGCTCGGATAGTCGCCTTGGTGGTCGAGCAGTCGATCGAGCACCCGCTGCGCCACGTCGCCCTCGCTTTCGTGTTGCTCCTCGGCTCTTTCGCACAGACGGACTGCCTGTCGATGAGCTGCGGGGTCTGCCGTGATGCAAGGCGTAGACGCGAAAGACTCGGGCATGTCGATGTGATACGTGGGTGCGCCAAAGTCGACCGAAACGCCTCGGAGCCGCGTTCGGTACTCGTCCGCCCAAGGGGGTCGTGGATGAGCGAGCGCAATTCGGGTCTCGGGCAGCGGCATACCGCTCACCGTTTCGAGGAGCACACCAATGGCGCCTATGATGTGCGACGAAATGTACTCGCTGATGTTGCCCCAACCTATGGTGTCTTCGATTTGCAGTCGCACGCGGCCACCGGCCCTCTCGATCGAGAACGTCACGACTTGTAGACGCAGCGGCGAGTAACGCTCTACGACATCGAGCGCTTGGGCCACGGTCTTGCTCGCCACCATGGCGTAGCCCAGCGGCCCGTGAGACGAGGCTTGCGTCGAGCGGCCGACGTCGAGACCCAGCCAGCCCTCACCGGTGAGCTCAATTCCGCGCAGCACGAGGCGTCGAAACTGCTCGAAGCTCAGGAAACGGTCTTCTTCGAGCAGTTGCGCCCATGCGAGCCGCGTGCCCTCGAAGATCTGGGCGTCCGAAAAAGCTCGTCTCTTCAGCTCCGCGACCAACAGCCTCGCATAGGTCGGATGAATGCTCGGCCGCAGGTGCGAGGCATCGAGGGCCTCCCCATCTCCGGCGCCCCGTGGATAGCCTTTGCGACCGCGCATCTTCGACGAGAGGCGAAGATATGGCGGCCCTGCAGCGGAATCAACGAGTTTGCGAGCTTGGCTCCGCTCCCGCTAGGCAGCCTCGGCCGTGGCGCGCACGGGATCGAGCTGGCCCCCGTCTTCGAGTTGATATCGCTCGCACAAGGCAGCGCGGCGCTTCGGGTCGAAGTGGATCCGTCGCGGGTCTCGGCCGGTGTGAGCCAAAAGAAGCGGGTCCATGATGCGGAACCACAGTGGAGGGACCAACGAGACCAGGAACATGCCGAAGTACCCGTTGGGAAGCGTGGGCAAGCCCTCGAAGTGTCTGAGGGACTGGTACCTGCGCCCGGGATTGGCGTGGTGGTCGGAGTGACGCTGCAGGTGGTAAAGCGCCCAGTTGGAGCACATGTGATTGCTGTTCCACGAGTGGTGCGGCTCACAGCGCTCGTAGAGCCCATTGGGCCGCTTTTGGCGGAGAAGCCCGTAGTGCTCGACGTAGTTTGCCATCGTCAGGTGAAATGCGCCGATGAAGTAAGTCGCGATCAGGTAGGGAATCATGATGAAACCAAACGCGACGAGGAGACCGAGCGACACGGCGACCGTGATGAGCCCAGCTCGAAGGATTTCGTTTTCGAGTGACCACTTGCTCTTTGCATGCCGCTCGAGCCGCCCCGCTTCGAGGCCCCACGCGCGGTGAAACCCACCTGGAAGCTCGCGCAACGCAAAGCGGTAGAGGGTCTCGCCCATGCGAGACGAAGCGCAATCTTCCGGGGTGGCCACATGTCGGTGATGCCCTCGGTTGTGCTCGATCGCGAAGTGGCCGTAGGCACTCATCGCGAGGGCGGAGGTCGCCAGGTTCCGTTCGAGCTTGGATTTCTTGTGTCCGAGCTCGTGGCCGAGGTTGATTGCAAACCCGCACAGAACGCCGGTGTTGACCGCCATGGCGAGGACGCCCGTCCAAGGCAGCTCGTGGGTGCCCACGAAGTAGGCGTTCGAGAGGAACGCGAGCCACAGCACAGGGACGAGCGCATAGGTTGCCCACCGGTAGTGTGGATCTGCCTCGAGAAGGGGAACGACCTCCTCGGGCGGATTGTTGAGGTCCTCGCCCAAGACCACGTCGAATAGCGGGATCAACCCATACACCAGTGCCACCGGAATCCACATCGCCGCAATCGAGCCTGTCAGCCAATAGAACAGGGGCGCGCAGCCGAGGACCGCGGGGACGAGCAAAGATGCGAACCACGCATAGCGCTTGCCGTCGCGGTAGCTGACGTTCTCGGTCGAAAACACGGGATTGAGCAATGACATAGACGAACCTCCGGGGGGCCACGGGCCCTCGCGCATTCCGGAGAAGATGGCTCAGCTTCGACCGCCGCAACACCGTCGGGTGCGCCAATAAATCGTCAATTGGTGCCAAGCGCGATGTTTTCCTGGCGCGCCTCGAGATCCTCCTTGCGCGCCGATTCGAGTCGATCTAATATTCAACCAAATGGTTGAATATAAGCCCCGCCATCATCGCCGTTCCAAGGCCAAGGAAGAGCAGCTCAGCCTGGTCTTTCACACGCTTTCGGATCGCTCCCGGCGCGAGATCATCGAGCTCTTGCGCGAGGCGGGAGAGCTGAAAGTCGGCGACATCGCGCAGGCGTTTTCGATGAGCCTCAACGGCGTCTCGAAGCACCTCAAGGTGCTCGAAAAGGCCGGGCTCATCGAACGGCGGATCGAGGGCCGCGAGCATTGGATCCGCGTGAGCTGGGCCACGCTACAGCAGCCGTACGAGTGGCTGCACTTCTATCGTCACTTCTGGGGCGAGCGCCTGGATGCGCTCGTCGACTACGTACAAGAAAAAGGAAAAAGACCATGACCACGACACCCACATTCGAGCTCACCGTCACACGAACCATCCCCGCGCCATGCAAAGAAGTATTCGAAGCCTGGCTCTCTCCACAGGCGCTCTCGCGCTTCATGTGCCCGGCCGAGGGCATGACCGTCCCCAAAGTCGAGGTCGACGCCCGCGTCGGCGGCTCGTTCCTCATCGTGATGGCCGCTGGCGATCAGGAGATCCCGCACCGCGGCGAGTATCAAACCATCGATCGCTACGATCGGCTGGTCTTCACCTGGCTCTCTGTCCACACGACGCCCGGAAGCCTGGTCACGATCGACTTTCAGGAAAAGGGCCCCAACGAGACGGAGGTCACCCTGCATCACGTCGGTCTACCGAGCGAAGAGCAGCGCAGGAATCACGAAGGCGGCTGGGGAGCCATCCTGCAGAAGCTCGGGACACACCTCGGTTGAGCACGTGAACTGAGCGCTACTTGTCGCGCGACTGCGTTTGCAGGCGCCTTCTGCGGCGCTTCTCGTGAATTGAAAGCGAGCCTTTGCCGGTTGCCGGCGGGATCAAATGCCGGCCGGTGCTCCCGATGAGATCGCCGCGGCCGGCCTTGATCAGGGCTTGTCGGGCGAGGTCGTGCTGGACGACGTCCCAATACTGGAGCAGCGCCTTTTGCATTCGTTTCTCGCGCAAGCTCTTGGCCACGTAGACCGGCTCCTGCGTGAAGGGATCGAGACCGGTCACATACATGCTGGTGGCCATGCTCATCGGCGTCGGGATGAAGTCCTGCACCTGCCGTGGGCGCAGCCCGCGCTTTTTCAAGTAGAGCGCGAGCTCGATCATGGAATGCATCGTCGAGCCCGGGTGACCGCTGATGTAATAAGGAACGAGGTGCTGGTCCTTGCCGCTCTTTTCGCTGGCGCAGGCGAACATTTCGGCAAAGCGCTCGTAGCTTTCGGCTCCGGGCTTCTTCATCTTGTCGAGCACTTCTTCGTCGACGTGCTCGGGCGCGACCGACAGCTGACCGCCGGTATGATGCTTTGCAAGTACTTCGACGAACTCGGGGCTCCGCTCGGCCAGGTCGTAGCGCACGCCCGACGCGATGAACGCCTTCTTCACGCCCTTTTCTTGGCGCACCTTGCTCAGCAGTTGCACGAGCGGGCCGTGGTCGGTCACTAGATTTTCGCACACGCCTGGATGCACGCAGCTCAGGCGGCGGCAGGCATTTTCGATACGCTCGTCCTTGCATTTCATCTGATACATGTTCGCGGTCGGGCCGCCGACGTCGGTGATCACGCCCGCAAAATCATCCATCCGGCGAAGGGCGCGCACCTCGCGCAACACGCTCTCTTCGCTTCGCGATTGAATCACGCGCCCTTCGTGCTCGGTGATCGAACAGAAGCTGCAGCCGCCAAAACAACCGCGCATCGTGACGATGCTGTGCTTCACCGTCTCGTAGGCGGGGATCGGAGCGTCGTACGAAGGATGCGGAAGGCGCGTGAACGGAAGGTCATAGAGCCCGTCCATGAGCTCCGTGGTGAGCGGCTCGGCGGGCGGGTTGAGGTACACCGCCTGCTGCCCATGCGGCTGGATCAACGGCCGGGCGTTGCCCGGGTTTGTTTCCTTTTGAAAGGCGCCGCTCATTTGACTGAAGAGCGCCTTGCTCTCCTTGACCTGCTCGTAGCTCGGCAAGACCACGGGCTTGCCGTCGCGGATGAAACGGCTACGCTCGAGGTGTTCCCACTGGCCCTTTTGCAACACGTGAGCGGTCCCGCGCACGTCGCGCAAGTCTTCGAAGGTTCCACCGGCAGCAAGCCGGTCGGCGACTTCCCAGACGGGCCGTTCGCCCATTCCGAAGATCAGCAGGTCGGCTTTCGCATCGAGCAAGACGCTGCGGCGAATCGAATCGCTCCAGTAGTCGTAATGCGTGATACGCCGGAGCGATGCCTCGATGCCGCCGAGGACGATCGGCACGCCCGGAAACGCTTGCCGGCAGAGGTTCCCGTAGACGATGCTCGCCCGGTTGGGCCGCATGTTCGTGCGGCCGCCCGGCGAATACTGGTCGTCGGAGCGCACCTTCTTTTGCGCGGTCAGCTTGTTGAGCATGCTGTCCAAGTTGCCGCTGGTGATGCCCACGAACAGACGCGGGGCGCCCATGCGCGACACCTCGACCGTGTCGTGCCACTTCGGCTGGGCGATCATACCGACGCGATAGCCACGCCCCTCGAGGAAGCGGCCGATGAGGGCGGCGCCAAACGCGGGATGATCCACATAGGCATCCCCATTGACGATCAGCACGTCGAGCTCGTCCCAGCCGCGCGCCTCCATCTCCTCACGAGTGGTGGGCAGGTACGCTGCGGTGTCCGGCCTGCGCCGATGCTGCGCGCCTTGGGTCGATAGAGGGACGAGAACCACCCCGCACCTTGGCTACGGGCGGCGGCCCGCGCAAACGAAGACGCACGAACGGTCTGTCGCGGGCATCGGATTGGATCACGTGATTTGGCTCACGAAATGTCCACGAGACCCGTGGTTCTTCGGCGTTTTTCATGCTTGTCCCGCACCCGAATCGAAGGGAGGGCGTGACGGTGATTGGCGCTTCTCTTTGATGCAAATGGCGTTATAGACATCGAACCGATGGAAGCTCAGAGGTTCAAGCTCTATCACTACCCGGCGACTCGTAGCGCGCGGGTCAAGTGGATGTTGCACGAAGTGGTCGAGGACGACTTCGAGGTCGAGCTCGTGTCGCTGTACGAAGGCGAGCAGTACGGCGCCGAGTACCTGCGCAAGAACCCAAACCACTGCGTGCCGACCTTGGAGATCACCCTGCCCGACGGACGCGTCATGCACATGCTCGAAAGCGGGGCCATCGTCACGTTCCTCGCGGACGCGTTTCCCGACAAGGGTCTCGCGCCACCGCCTACTCCCCTTTCGCGCGAGCGGGCCGACTACCTGCAGATGCTCTACTTCGGCGCTTCTTGGATGGACATGATGCTGTGGCAGATACGGGTCCACGAGCATCTGCTGCGCGATGACGAGAAGGACCCGCGCACGATCCAGCGCTACCGCGACAAGTTCACGCGCGAGGTCGAGCCTCAGCTCTGCAAGCGCTTCGAGCGCCAACCCTTCATCTGCGGCGATGCATTCACCGCAGCCGACTGCATCATCGGCCACAACGTGACCTGGGCCAGGGGCTACGGCCTTTGTCAGGACGACATCTTTCGCGGCTATCTTTCGAGGGTGTCCAAGCGTCCGGCCTTCTTGAAGGCGTTCGCCGACGCGCGCAGCTTTCAGCCGAAGCCGCCCGAGGATACCGAGCTGCTCGAGCGGTTTACCGGTTAGAACAGAGCGCCAATCTGATATGCTGCAACGTCGTGTCCAACGAGTGTGCGTTGACGGCCACCATGCATGCGACCGCCGCCGAGGCGCTTCAAGCGGTCGAGCGAGCCTTTGCCAAAGCCCATGTGTTTGTGACCGAGGCCCATCAACTCGGGGGTTTGGCGTTGGTCGTGCACTGGGACATGGAGGGCGACCATCGGCAGTTACTGGTCGACGCCTTACTCGAAGCAGCGGTCAACCTCGATGAGGGCGCGTTCGATGTCCTTCAAGGGTCCTGGAAAGGAGAGCTGACCGGCTCCCTTCACGTCACGCTCGAGCACGGCGGCCGAGACAGCAAGGTGCCGGTGCCCTCGGTTCCGGGGTGAGGCGGCACCGTGATCGATGCTTCGCAATTCGTCGAGCCCGTTTGAGGGCGTGGCGGGGGCGCCGTCGCCGAGATCAGTCCCGATGGGATGTGAGCATGGGGCGCTTGGGTAGATGGCGCAGACCCATCCATGCGAGCGCGCTGATGTGCTTGGCCACCTCCTCGACGGGGGGTTTGCGCTGCTCGGTCCACCACTTGCCGACGAAGGTGACCATACCGATCAGCGCGTTGGCGTAGATCGGAGCTGCCTTGGTGTCATAGCCCGCTTCCTTGAGCGCGGACACGAACACGTCGCCGACGCGCTCGGCCATGTCGTTCAAAAGGCTCGACATGGTGCCGCGCGATGAGGTCAGTGGCGAGTCCTGGGACAGCACCGCAAAACCATCGGGGTGGTCCCTCACGTAGCTCAGGAACGCAAGCGATGCGCGCTCGACGCGCTCTCGTGGCGACCCGCTCGAGATCGCTTCGATGATGCGACGCTCCAC
This sequence comes from uncultured delta proteobacterium, assembly GCA_963817725.1. GTDB lineage: Bacteria > Myxococcota_A > Polyangia > Polyangiales > Houyiibacteriaceae > SG8-38. Next base: position 91,862 of record CAWFPD010000006.1, on the reverse strand, counting down.
GTAGTCCATCTCGCGATCGACGACGACTGCATAGAGCCCTTCCTTGCCCCCGAAGTGCTCATAGATGATCGGCTTCGACACCTTGGCGCGCTTGGCGATTTCCTCGACCGAGGTGCCTTCGTAGCCGTGCTCGGCGAACGCCGCGCGTCCCACGTCGACGAGCTGCGCGCGGCGCTCCAAGGCTGGCAGACGGCGGCTCTTCCTGGCCATTGTCGGGGATGATACTACGCGTCCGTAAGTTACGCCATCGATATTTCCTACTGCGAATATCGTATTTTTCCGAGCGTTTACGGCGTTTACACAAGAAAGACATTGCCCTTTTTCTACGGAGTCGTAAGTTACTGTTACGTAAGTTACTCAATCGGAGGTTTCCATGGGTGCAATGGCAGAGATGGGGAGAGTTTGGACGAGCGCACGGCGCACCGCGGCGGAGCGCTTGTTCCTCGACCGGCAAGCCGAGTTCTGGCTGGGCGAGCTCGATCCGGTCCGTTCGCTCGGCGAGATCCGCGCCCGCGTGGTCGAAGTCATCGAGGAGACCGCGGACACCAAGACCTTCATGCTGCAACCGAATGCAGCCTGGAGCGCGCATCGCGCCGGCCAATACACATCGGTGGAGGTCGAGATCGACGGGGTCCGGGTACGGCGCTGCTATTCGATCTCGTCGGCCCCGGGCGGTGCACGGGTTTCGATCACCGTCAAGCGTATGCCGGGCGGCCGCGTGTCGACGTGGCTCCACGAGCACGTGCGCACCGGTCACATCCTGCGCCTCGGTGCCCCAGCCGGTGACTTCGTGCTGCCCGCAACGACACCGGACAAGCTGCTGCTTCTGAGCGGCGGCAGTGGCATCACGCCGGTCATGTCGATGCTGCGCGATCTCGCGGCGCGCAACGCGCTTCGTGACGTCGTCTTCCTCCACTATGCGCGAAGCCGCGCCGACGTGATCTTCAACAAAGAGCTCACCGAGCTCGCCGCACGCCACCTCGGCCTGCGCCTGCTCCTTTGCCTCGACGACGACGTCTCGGCTCCGCGCGGCTTCGACGAGGCACACTTTGCCGAGCTGGTCCCCGACTTTGCGGAGCGTTCGACGTTTCTCTGTGGTCCCGGGCCCCTCATGGATCGTGCGGCGGTGCTGTGGGAAAGCCTCGGCGCCTCCGACCTGCTCGAACGAGAACGCTTCACGCCAGCGCTGAGATTGGTGCCGCCGGTGGCGTCCCCGAACGGCGTCCAGGTACGGCTCGCACGCTCGGAGCGAGCCGTCGTGGCCAAGGGCGAGGGAAGCCTGCTCGAGCAGCTCGAGCGCGCCGGGGAGCGCCCAGCCCATGGCTGCCGCATCGGCATCTGCCACACCTGCAAGTGCCGCAAGCAAAGCGGGACCGTGCAGAACCTCGTCACCGGCGAGGTGTCGAGCGAGGCGGACCAAGAAATTCAGTTGTGTATCTCCCTGCCCCGCTCTGACCTGGAGCTGGACCTGTGAAAGGACATCCCATGAAGACCCAAAGCAAGAATCTGACGCGGCAACAAGCCGATGCCTTCGGCCGCGAGCTCGACGCGCTTCGACAGGAAGTCGTCGCCGACCTCGGCGAGCGCGACGTCGCGCACATCCGCCAAGTCATCCGCACCGCGAACCGCAGCGAGGCTGCCGGCCGTGTGCTCCTTCACTTCGGCCTCGGTCCCATGAGCTTCGTGCTCGGCACGAGCGCGCTCGGCCTCTCGAAGATCCTCGAGAACATGGAGATCGGGCACAACGTCATGCACGGCCAGTACGACTGGACGGGCGATCCGGCGCTCGATTCGCATCGCTACGAGTGGGACAATGTTTGCACCGGCGACGACTGGCGCCACTCGCACAACTTCGAGCACCACACCTTCACCAACATCCTGGGCAAGGACCGCGACGTAGGCTACGGCTTTTTGCGCGTCGCGCCCGAGCAGGCGTGGAAGCCGGTGCACCTCACGCAGCCAATCGTCGCCACCTTCTTGGCGCTCTTCTTCCAATGGGGGGTGGGCGGTCACGACCTGCGCATCGACGAGCTCTTTTCGGGCGAGCAGACGCCCGCCGAGCTCGGTAAGCGGGCACGTCCGTTCCTCACCAAGGCGGCCTGGCAGCTCTTCAAGGACTACGTGTTCTTCCCGGCCCTGGCGCTCGGCAACGCGCCGCGCGTGTACCTCGGGAACCTGCTCGCCAACGGGACGCGAAACCTCTGGACCTTCGGGGTCATCTTTTGCGGTCACTTTCCCGAGGGCGTGCGCGTCTACGAAGAAGCCGAGACCGAGCACGAGACCCGCGGCCAGTGGTACGTGCGTCAGCTCAACGGCTCGGCGAACATCGAGGGGAATCGCTGGTTCCACGTCCTCACAGGCCACTTGAGCCATCAGATCGAGCACCACCTCTTTCCGGACCTCCCTGCGGCGCGGTACCCCGAGATGGCTCCGCGGGTGCGCGAGATCTGCGCGCGCTATGAACAAGGCTACAACACGGGCAGCTTCGCGCGTCAGCTCGGCAGCGTGATCAGACGCATCGTGCGCTTGTCGATGCCCGGCCCGAAGGTCCTTCAGAAGACGACACGCGCGGCGACGGAAGACGCGAGCCCGCTTGGTGTGAGCAGCGTTCGCTCTCCGGTGGCTGCAAGGGCGACCGCCGCCTAGATCGCCTTGGAAGCGCTCATGTGTGCGCTCGGCGCCATCGAAGCAGGCGATCCACGAAACCCTCTGGGTCCTCGAGCTCTGGGCTGTGGCCGCATTCGGGCATGGTGATGACTTCAGCACCTGGCATGGACGCGTTTGGGTCGGATCGCCGATGCGTCCTGTCGCGCGCACCCCACACCACGGAGGTCGGCACCGGTAGCTCGACAGGCTCCGGCGCTCGGCCGCGCGGATAGCCTTGCATGAGCGAGGCCAAGCAAAAGCAGCCGCCAAACGCAAACGCTTCGTTGGCTGCCTGGATGAATGGCTCACGGAATCGTTTGTCGCTCGTGCTCATGCGATACCAGGTTGCGGCCACGTCGCGACGGCGAAGGGCGAGCATCAACTGCCCCAACACCGGCGTACGAAGCAAGCGCTTTGGGTCTACCGTGTCGGCCCATCGCTGCATGTCGCTCCAGCTCGGCGTTTGCGGCATGACCAGGCCGCGCACGAGATCGGGCCGCGCCCGGGCGATGCGCTGTCCCACGAAACCCAAGTAACAAGGAAAGACGAGCGTGCGAGGTCCGACCGCCTCGAGCACCTCGGCGCACGATTGCGTGAAGGTGTCGACCGTGAAGTCGAAGCCGCGCGCCGGCATGGAAGCGCCCGTGCCGGGAGGCTCGAAGATCGCCCACTCCACTCGGCCTTCGAGCGCGGGAATGAGGCGGTCGTAGTGCTCGATCACGTTCGGCCCGTCGGCGGCCATCAAGATGGAAAGTCGTCCGGTCGACCCCCCTCGGCGCATCCGAATCCGGCCTCCCGAAGTCTCGAGGAACGAAATCCCCGGCCGCGATGCCATCGCGCGCTCCACGTCGAGGCGCCCTGCCTGTCCCAGATGCGGAACGGTATCCATCCAAGTGGCGTCGATCACCATGAGGTGCTCCGGTTGCAGAGGATATCGCGGCTCGGTCGGACCGCCTATCTCGAGCGTCGATTCGAGCGCTTTCGCTTGGGGGGCAGGGACGGAACCTCCCTGGTGACGTCGACCACCAGCTCGCGGAGCCGGCGGCTGGCGAGCGCGGGGTGGTCCGTTCGGACGAAGCATCGGAACGAGTCTCGAAAGAGGGTCCGTATCTGGAGCTCGGCGTTGGGCGTAGTGCGGAGGTCGAAGGGTCGTCGACTGGGTCCTCGCCCAACCGGTGCACCTGACCGATGACGAGAGCGACGACATGCCGTTTGCATCGCTCGACGGCCAAGTGCGCGACTGGAAGATCTCGCGTAAGGGCGTCGCGCAGTTCCTCGCGCTCGCCGCGCGCTCTCCCGACTACGTCGGGCAGTCGGTGGCGCTTTCGGGAGCGGGCGCGGTTTGAGCTTCTCACTCCATGATCATTCCTGGAGGCGGCACTACGGGAACTGGAACGTCCGCACAGTAAATATTGAGCTTCATGGGCGTGTAGATCCCAAACGTCAGCCCGGCTACGAGACCGTTCCAACCGTTCTGTTTCGTTTCGATGCGCCCGACGCCCTGGGGGCAAACCTCGGCGAGCTGGACATCGTCGGTCCGGATGCCACGAACGACGCCAAATAGGAAGTGATGGCGCCACTGTTCGAGCTCGGCGTGGTCGCTCACCGGCAGCCCCGTCACCGTCGCATCCCGAAAGCAGCCAGACAGAGCGAGGGTCAACGCCATCAAGGTCAGCACTGCAATTCCATGCTTCATTTTCGATTTCTCCTTTGGGTGTGATGCGCGCCGAAGATGGCAAGAAAGAACCACGCCTACAAGCATTCGACGCGCGCCGCCGCTCGACTTGGGAGGCGACTGTCCGCCACGCTTGACGCCCCAATAGACGATCGCCGCAGGGCCGGCCGCTTTGACGGCTAGCGCTTCTCGAGCGTGGCTACCACGACGACGGAAGGTGGAGGCGGGCTGATGGAAAGTGTCAGCGTGGTTCCGGTCACGCTCCACATTCCCGACTGAGTCTCAGGAGGATGGTTTTCAGCAGCTATCTGGCGACCAGGCTGATGGTTGACTTGCACCCGACTTCCAGAGCTGGTCTTCTTCGGGTACCCCAACCAAGGAGACTCAGCATGACCAGGAGCATTTTTCAATGGGTCCTCGTCCTTTCGATCTGCGGCACGATGATGGCGTGCAAGAAGGCGGAGGAGACGACCGAAGCGACCAAGGAGGCAGCCGACCAAGCCGGGCAGGAGGCCAAAGAGGCTGCGGACAAAGTCGCTGCGGAGACCAAAGAGGCCGCTGCGGAAGCAGCAGAGGACGTCAAGCAGGCCGCGGAAAAAGGCGCAGCCGAAGCCAAGGAAGCCGCCATGAAGACGGAGGAGGGTGCGAAGGAGGTGGCCGCCGACGTGAAGGAAGCGACAGAGGACGCAGCCGAAGCCACGAAGAAGGCTGCGAAGGACGCGGCCGAGGACGCCAAGAAAGAGGCCGACAAATTGTAGTACTAGAGCGTCAAGGTACGCCCCGGATGGGGTCAACGGATGCCTTCGGGCCGGTAGCTCTCCTGCACACCATCTTTGGAGTACACGATTTGCCAGAGCTGGTTCTCCCGGGCGCGACTCCGCTGCGCAAAAGTCGAGCGGCCAACTGGTCCAGCCGTTCGCAGTCCCACCAGCCCTCCACGTAGGCTTCCCCCGGACCCAACGTGCCGTAAGCCCAGACACGCCCGTACAAGTCGGAGTTGTGCACCTGGATATCCCAGGGTCGTCTGCCGTCGATCGCGACGTCCGCCTCATCGAGCCACCGTTCGAGCTGTCGCCGCAACACTCCCACGCGGCAAATGCTACGGCGTGTAATCTCAGAACTGCAAGCTCGACAGCCTTGTTCGGGGACAGAGCTGCAATAACGAAGCCTCGCATAGGGCAAGTGGACTGTGGTAGCCTCAACCTTGCCATCCGTTCGTTTGGCTTCGTGACTCAATCAGGGGGAGACACCATGTCTCGTTCGCTCTTACTCTGGTCGGCCTTCGGACTCCTTGCTCTCGCGGCGTGCGCCGGCGTTCAAACGAAGGAAACCCTATCGTTCGAGAAGTCGCTCGTGACATCGGGCTTCGTCAGGAAACCCGCAGACACACCGGAGAAGCTCGCCCAGCTCGAAAAGATGCCGCAAAAGAAGCTGGTGAAGCAGGATTATAACGGCAAGCCCGTGTACCTCTATGCGGACGCGAGTGGGTGCAAGTGCCTCTACGCCGGTAGCGACGAGGACTACGTCGGCCTCCAAAAGCTCATCGCGCAGGGCCAGGTGGGAGATGAAGAGCAGGCTGCGTTGGATCAAGCCCCGACCGGCACCAACCCCCAATGGGTCGACGTGGAAGCCTACGGCGGCCAGGATCCCTTGCCCTGGTGGTGAGTGACACGCTCGAGCGCCAGGTCGTGTGCCTCTTGGTAGTGTCGGGCGAGGTTGTTCCAGTCGAAGTGCTGGCTGAGGGATTCGACCGAGTTGCGGAGCGCGATCCGCTCACGCCGGCCAAGGGAAGCGAACCGGAATAGCCTATCGGTCAGCTCTTCGGCGGCGTGGTGGAAATCATTGTGGCGGCGAGGCACGACGTAGACCCCTTTGGCAGCATGGTCGGGCACCAGTTGCTTCAGATACGACCCAAAGCCCGAGAGATCGCTGGTCACCGCCGGCACCCCGAGCGCGATCGATTCTAGAGGCGTGTAGCCCCAGGGCTCGTAGAAGCTCGGGAAAACGCCGAGATGACAGCCGCGCACGAACTGGTCGTACTCCATCCTAAAGAGGGGGCTCGTGGCCCGCACGAAGTCGGGGTGGAAGACGACCTTGACCGGGTCGCTCTCGAGGTTGAACAGGTAGCAGCTGCGCAGCTGCTTCAGCACCGAGTCGTTGACGTCATCGATGAGGTCGTGGGTGACGATGGCCGGAGGTTCGTGGCTTCTCCAGGCGGCGATCGTGCGGCGCAGGCGCAAACGCCAGTAGTCCTCCATCAGCACGTCGAGGAAGGGGATCTTGCCTGTCACAGCGGCGAGAAAGAGCCCGTCGCCGACGGACTGCTTCACCGCGTCGACGGCGGTGCGAAACTCCTGAAGCATCGCCCGATTCTGTAGCGTGCGAACGTTGATCGAGCGAAACGGAGCCTGAGTGATGATGAAGAAGACGACCTTCATCGGGCTTTGCGCCTCGCGGAGCCGGTAGTTCAGCCGGGCCAAGGCCTCGATCGTCAGGTCGAGGCCCTTGTTGAAGTACTCGTACCGGCCCGAGGTGAACATGTAGAGTGTGTTGTCGAGATCGAAGCTGTAGCTCGGAAAGAAGTGCCCAATCGTGAACTCGTGCAGGCGTTCCTTGTATTGCTGGTGGAGCGTCTGAAACTCGTGGATTGCGGTGAATCGATGGATGCCGAGGCCGTTGGGCAGCAGGACGTCGGGTGTGCGCCCGAGCAGGTGGATGCACTCCTGCGCGGTGACGTCGGACACCGTGGTGAACACGTGCGCCCCATGGGCAGCAGCCTTTTCGATTTGATGCTGCGTCTGGACGTTGAACCTCTTGGCCTCTGCATCTCCGTCGACGAAGGGTAAGCGGTCGTAGAACCCCGTGTTGCCGGTTGCCAAGTAGCGCCCGATCAGGGTTGCATGCGTGGTGAATACCAACGAGCCCGGCCAGCCCTCTTTGCGGAGCATGGGGATCGCCAGGCCTGCCTGCCACTCGTGAAAGTGCGCCACCAGTGGGCGACCGGGCGACTCTTGTTGCGCGAGGACCGATAACAAGGCCCGGCACATCTCCCCGAACGCGACGGCGTCGTTCACCGTCGCCTCGTCGCTCGAGGAAATGCCGTGGTCCGACCAGACGCGGTACTTGAGCTCGTCGAGCGCACCCGCGACTGACTGAACGTCCAGCAACACCGCTTGCGGACGGCCGCTGACCAACCATCGCCCGTAGTGCGCGCGGTAGCCCATCTGCCGAAGTTGCTCCACCGCTTGGCCGACCGGACCGACCAGCGGCGCCGACTCGTACTCGACTTCGGCGGTCTTCGGGTTGTACGGGCCTACCAGGCAGTAGTGATTTCCCCACCGGTCGATCATGCTGGGTGCCTTCGACCGCAGCACCGTGTAGATCCCGCCCACCTGGTTGCAGACCTCCCAGGCAATCTCCATCAGCAGCGGCTCGACCTCCGTCATCTCAAGACCCGCTCTCCGACCATGGCTTGTCGTCGACCACGTTCATGGTGCGCCCCGTGATTTGCGGCGCCATCGAGTCGCGCTGTTGTTCGACGAGCTCACCGTGGAGCGCCCACCATCGTTCTGCGTCGGCCCGCGTCCATGGGGGGAGATCGATCTGGTCCAACGCATCTGCCAACGCTTGGGCCGAATCGGGGCGATCGTCTTTGGACTTGGCCAGGCACGAGAGAATGAGCCGTTCGAGCTCTTCTGGGATGGGGTTCGGACAAACCTCGCGCAATGGCGTGGGAGTCGACTGCACGTGCTGAACGCAGATCTGAAACACGCTGCCACCGTCGAAGACAGGCCGCCCCGCGAGCAAACAGTAGCCCACCGCCCCGAGCGCGTAGAGGTCACTTCGCGGATCGACGCTTCGCGGATCGTTGACCGCCTCAGGGCTGATGTAACGGGGTGTGCCCTTGATCATTCGGATGTCGGTCTGGTCGGGGTCTTCGGTGTCTTCCATGTCCTTCACCAGCCCGAAATCGAGGACTTTGACGACGTCGTAGGCCCTGCCCTGCCTCGTGAGCATGATGTTACTTGGCTTAATGTCGCGATGGATCAAACCGATGGCGTGGGCTTCGTCGAGCGCGAGCGCCACATCCCGGAGGATCCGCACGACACGTCGTACCGGCTGAGGCCCCGTGGCATCGACGATATCTTGGAGGCTCGCACCGTTGAGAAGCTCCATGGCGTAGTAGAACAGCCCCTCGGGTGTCCGGCCGTAGTCGTAGATCTTGACCGTGTGCGAATGCGTCAGCTTGGCCGTCAGCTGCACTTCTCTACGAAAGCGGTCGAGCATTTCGGAGCCGCCGAGCTCCGGGCGGAGCAGCTTCACCGCGGTCGGCCGCTTCAACATCCCGTGTGTGGCCTGATAGACGACCCCCATCGAGCCTTCGCCGAGCTTGCGCTCGAGCTGGTACTGCCCGAGACGCCGAATGGTTTGCATCTCGCTCCGAAGACGGTGAATCACGCGCGAAGCCAGGCTTGCCAGCCCGACGGTCAGCGTCCACCACATGGTCGTCATCAGGGCCGAGGATACGGCAATGCGTCGTCTTTCAAAGCCGCGGGTGTCGTAACCGACCCTGCGCCACATCTCGGCGTCGACGTCGAGGTAGTGCCAACTCATCATGCCGATGAGGGGCACGCCGATGAGGAAACCTAACCAGACGGTCTGCCGCGCGGTGCTCGGAACGAACACGGCACGCGAAAAAAAGGCAAACGAAAGCGTGAACGCCGTGATGACATCGGCCCCCACCTCGGGCGGAATCGTCATTCCCATGCCGATATATGCGACCGACGCGAACAGGAGACCCGACGTCTCCGCGGCCATCGCCTTGTTGAGCGGCAGCCGGCCGCGTCGGCAAAACAGCCACATCCCAACGCATGGCACGATGCCTGCGAAATGAAGCCAAAAGCTCGGGTCGTCGCCAAGCTGCTCGAACGTTCCCGACCAAAGGCCGATGATCACGCGAAACAGGAGCCCGATGGCGCCGGCAGCCGCAGCGCTCAGGCCGAAAAGGGCCACGCGTCTTTGATAGAACGCCTGGCCTTCGAGACTTTCGAAAGGGGTGGAGGTCATGGGTGCGACATCGCGGGGTGCTCAGTCAAACAATACCACCGGCTCGTATCGCGGCAGCGTGATGAACTGGACATTCGGATTCTCGGCTGCTTTCGCCTCGAGGAACGGAAGCAGCTCGTCGGATCCTTTGGAGAGCAGCGCGGCGCCGCGGACCATGCCGGTGAAGGGACCCTCGGCGGGACCGGTGAGGCTGTCCCAGTGGATCGGGATGACGCGGGTTGGGCGGGTGCGGCCGATGGTTTCCTTCCAATAGGTTCCGCGGTAAGCGTCGGTTTGCGAACCGAGGGCGCCGACGCCTAGGAAAACCACGTCGGCGTCGTAGCCTTGCAGGGCTCCCTCGACGAAGCCGGCGCTACCCAGAATGAGCCAGGTGCCCTTGGGATGCGCGACGTGGAGCGCGTACACCTTGCCGACCTTGTAGTCGAAGGCGCCGACAGGCGGGATGAGCGGCGCGTCGATGTCCGGGTCGCCGAGAGCGCGGGCGGCGAGCTTGGGGTCGGGGAACTGAAAATGCTGAAGCTCGATCGGGGTCAGCGTGAACTTGCCGAGCTCGATGGGTTTACGGTTTTCGACTACGCGGATTTGCTCCTCGGGAAGGCCCCACCCTCGCCCGATGTTGGCCGTCGATTCGGAGCCGAGGAGCAGGGCGCCCGTTCGCTTGGCTACCTCGGGGGCGTCCATCGCATGGTCGTAGTGCGAGTGCAGCACGAAGACGGCCGCGAGGTGGTCGACGTGGTTGCGCTCGAGGCCTCTTGTGATCGCGTCGAGGTCGGGCTCGATCTCACCGAAGAGGACCTGCAACGCCCCCGGACGCGAGAACCAACCGTCGGTCATCCAGGTCGTCTCGCCATCGGAAAACGTGAGCGTCGCCGTGCCCGTGTAGCGCACGGTGACGGCGCCTTCAGGAATCTCGGTCGCGCCTGGCACGGCCCAATTGGGATCGACCGGAGGGGACTGGTAGGTGTGGAGCAAGAAGACCGCGACGGCGAATAGGATCGCAAGCACGGCGACGAGGCCAAGGACCACGAGACGCCAGGGGCGGCGTTTCATGCAAGGCATCGTAGCAAAGGATTCCTAGTTTGCAGACACGTGGGGAACATATAAGGTGGCTTCTCATAGGCGCGAGCTGATACCATCCCGACGCATGCCGAGAGCCCTCCATGACATGGGAGGAGATGAGCGGTTCTTTGGGCCGATCGAGCGCGAAGCCGACGAGCCCGTCTTTCATGAGCGCTGGGAAGCTCGGACATTCGGGCTGGCGATCGCGGCCGGAGGGATCTTGGGCGCGAACCTCGACGCCATGCGTGACGCGATCGAGCGGCTCGATCCGGAGATCTATCTTCGCGGGTACTACGCCCGCTGGTTGCGCGCGCTCGAGGGTCGACTGGAAGCCCGGGGGTTCCTTGCAGACGGGGAGGTGGAGGCGCGTTTGCGTGGAGAGGAGCCGCCGGCACGCGGCACACGCAAGCCGCCCACATGGCAAAAGGCGATCCGGACTTGGTTGACGCGCAAGGCCATGAGCCCGATGCCGCCGTGGCTCTTGCGATTGTATCCCCGTGTCCAGGGCTTCTCGCGCAAGGCGCCGCACGACCCAGCGTTCGAGCCCGGTGACCACGTGCGCACCGTCGTGGAGAGGCCGTCAGGGCACACGCGAATCCCGGGTTATGTGTGCGGTCATCGGGGCACGGTGCAGCGCGCCCACGGCGCCATGATCTTTCCGGACGTGCATGCCGCAGGGAAAAAGGAACATCCGCAGCATCTCTACACGGTCGCGTTCGACGGCCAAGAAGTGTGGGGACCAGGCTCGGAGCCAGGCGTCGTTCTTTTGGTCGATCTGTTCGAGCCGTACCTGGAGACCGCGTGAAGAGCAATGGAGGCCGAATGAGCAAACACGACAACTCGGACCTCGCCACCCGCGTGGAAGCGCTCGAAGCGCTCCTGCTCGAAAAGGATTTGATTGACGAGAAGACCGTCGACCAGATCATCGCGCATTACGAAACCAACGTCGGCCCGCTCAATGGCGCCAAGGTGGTGGCGCGGGCATGGGTCGACCCTGCTTACAAACAGCGGCTCTTGAAGAACGCCACCGAGGCCGTCGCGGAGCTCGGATTCGGCGGGCCCGAAGGCGCGCATCTTCGCGTGGTCGAGAACACGCCCGAGATCCACAACGTCGTCGTTTGTACGCTGTGTTCGTGCTACCCATGGCCCGTCCTCGGCTTGCCCCCGAATTGGTACAAGTCCCCGGAATATCGCTCGCGCGTGGTGCGGGAGCCGCGAAAGGTCCTGCGTGAAATGGGTCTCGCGCTTCCCGAGGACGTCGAAGTGCGGGTGTGGGACAGCAGCTCGGAGGTTCGGTACCTGGTGCTTCCCGAGCGTCCGCCTGGAACGGAAGCCCTCGGCGAAGAGGAGCTCGTCGCGCTGGTCACTCGGGACTCGATGATCGGCGTTGCGAAGCCGGAAGGGAGCCGGCGCACGTGAGCGAGGAGCTTTTGGACGTGACGGGCACCGCCGCGCCTCCGCGCCAAAATGGCGAGCTCGTCTTCGAAGCCCCCTGGGAGCGGCGTGTCTTTGGGTTGACCATGGCACTCGTCGAACGCGGCGCGATCGAGTACGCGCGCTTCCGCGAGCATCTCATCGCCGAAATCGCCGCGTGGGAAGCGGACCATCCGCCCGAAGAGAGCTGGAGCTACTACCGCTGCTGGGCGCGTGCGCTCGAGTCGCTTCTGAATCAGCAAAGCGCCGTGCGCTCGAGCGAGCTCGAAACCCGGGTCGAGGCCTTGGCACAGCGACCGCACGGGCATGACCACGGGTGACCCACCGCTAGGGGCAGTTGATTCCGATGTCGAGGTCCGGCAGGGTGGGCCCGCCGCCGCCTCCGCCACCGGGGCACACCATCTCCTGACCGATCTTCATGCATTGATCGAGCGGATCGTCCCAGCCGTTGCCCGGGTCGGGGTAGCCGTCGTTCGAGCAGGGCTCGGGGGTCGGCGGCGAGGTATTGGGGATGTAGGGCCAGTGGTGAATCTCGCCAAAACGCACGCCTGAGCCGATCACTTGGGCGACCCAGCCATAGGTGTCGTTGTTGCGAAACGCGAAGTTGCGATGAAAGCAGGTGTTGCCGTTGTCCGCTTTGTACGTGGCCAGGTGACGCACTTCGTTGATGCCGTAGCCCTTGTTGGTCTGCAGGCTGGCTGCACAGACGTTGCCGTGACCGTGGGTGTGGGTGTCTTGGATCGGATCGAGGCGTGGGGTGTTGTCGTTCCAGGGGACGAAGACGTGGTGCAGCGGCTCGTGGACCATGAGCAAAGGCTGATACCAGTCGGGCTGGTCGAAAAACTCGTCGCAGATCTTGATGTTGCTCTTGACGGCATGATGGGCGGGAGGATGCGCCGTGTTGCAGACGTCACCCGCGCCACTGGGTCGACATTCGAAATCGAGCGCGAGGCCCTGCAGATCGAGGTCATGCATGTCGTCCCAGAGCCGCTTGAACACCCAGCGGATGGCCTCGAAACGATATTGCGCAAAGCCGCCGAAATAGAACTGAAGAGAGGTTTCCTCGCCCATGGGGTTTCCTTGCGGATCCACGGCCGGCTTGTCCCACAAGAAGTTACGCTGCTCTTCGAACTGGGTGTCCAGGTACTCGAGCATCTGCCGGATGCGCCAGACGTCGTGATTTGCGCGAATCCACGCGGCCTTGACGAGGGCGCACTCATTTTCGCTGCAACCTTCGATTGGGGGGAACTTCACCGCCATCGCCGGCACTTCGCTCGCGATCTGCCAGGCCATCGAATCGCAGTCGCCGGTCAGGTCGACCTGCGGCTCGCTGCTGAGGTCGAGCCCCGCCAGGGGCCCCGCCGCTTCGTTTTCCGCGTCGAATGCCGAGACGAAATCAAGGCGCACCGGGCCGAGTGAGCCGTCCCGAAGCAAGCGCGAGTAACTCTTGAGAAGCACGATCGACGACAAATCCGAAACGGGAACCACCAACAGAGGAAGCGTCATGGTGGAGTCGACGTTGTTGGCGACGCGGATGGTGACCGGACCGATGTCCACGTCGACATAGGCCCCGCCGCTTCCGTCGGTCACGATGTCGCCTTCGGGAACCGGGATGCGCACATTGAGGAGCTGACCGTCGGTGTCGTGGTCGAAGAGCAGCGACGCCTCGCCGCCGCTTGCTTCGATGGCCGTGAAGAACGCTCGGATCTCCTCGTCGGGCGGCAGTGCGGTTTCGGTGCCGGCCGCAAGCTCCATGCCCTCGGCATCTTCTTGCGGGTCGAAGATGTCGAAGTGGTCCGACGGGTCGTCGATGCCGAGCTCGTTTCCGCCGGTGCCGCCGTTGCCCTCATTGCCGGCCACGCCCCCTGCGCCGCCGGTACCACCTGTACCGCTGCCGTTCGAGCTGCTGCATGACGCGAGCAGGGCGGCCAGGGCCCCATACATGCCGATCCCATGGAGCTTGCACCGTCGCATCGCGCCCTCCCCTCGCCACCGGACACCGCCGCACCCACGACCTTCCAGGCGATGCCTGCATCGTACGTTCGTATGGGGATCTTGGGAAGCGTGCGGCTCGATCATTCCTCGTCGGGCTCGGAGTAGAAGAATGGGTCCGATGCGGTGTTTGGGTCGAGGGCGGACTTGATTCGGGCGACCCAGCGGTCGTAGTGGGAGCAGGCGGGTCCGAGCTCTTTGTTGGCGTTCACGCCGAAGCCGGCGATGGGGACACCCAAGGCGTTGTCGATCGATGCGCGAAGGCCGCTTTCGACCAAGTCGCGCACCGCTTCGACCGAGGCGGGGTTGCTTGGATCGTAGAGGATGATCCCCTCGAGATAGCCGAGGTGCCCGCTCTCGAACGTGCCGCCCGCGCCCAAGTCGCCGCCATCGGCGATGATCAGCCCCTGTTCGATGTACTTTTGCTTGGCTTTCGCGGCGTACTCGGCTTGGGTGTGCGCGAGGTCCCAGGTGTCAAACGCGCCCATCATCGTCGCCATCCCCTGCGACGGACGGAATGCCGATTGAATGTTCACGGCGTTGCGCACCAGGAGCCAGAAGAGCCGCGACTGGGTCGCCCTTCGCTGTGCGGCTCCGAACCTCGACGACTCGGCGAACCTCTGGAGCGCAGTCGACCTACGGAGCGGTGCGAGCGGGTCTTTGACGGCGGCCAGCAACTTCCCAGCGAGCTTGAGTGAGCGGACCGACGCGGACAGGTTGAACGGCACGGGCGCGGCATTCGTTTCTTTGATGATTTCCGCGAGCGCCCTCTCCTTCCACGCAAACTCCGCGTCCGAGGCCGCGAAGAACGCACAAGACAGCACGTGATTGGCGAACTTCGGAAAGAGCCCGCTGTCGAGGGCTTCTTTGAGCTCGAGGTTGTTGTTGGTGAGACCGAGCGCAGTGAAGAACATCGGCGTGCGGAATTCGCCGTAGTTGAGCTCCGCCTCGCCCATCTTGTAGCCCCCGTCGCGTTCGGCCTGGCGCGAGGGGAAGGCGATCGCGGTGAACTTGCTCCGCTTCGGGATCTCCTTGAGCACGTAGTTTGGGGATTGACCTTCGAAGTCCCAGGAACGCGGCCCGTCGTACTTGTAGAGCTTGATCGAACATTTCGTGAACACGCCCAAGCCGCCAAATGTGCCGTGAAAGCCCCGCATGACGCCGCGCATCGAAGGCCCCGGCCCCTCGCAGGTGAACCAGCCCGCGCCCGAGCCCCCACTCCCGAGCGTGACGATATCGCCGTTCGGGAGGACCCATTCGACTCCGAGGAGATTGCGCCCGGAATAGCTGGTCGATGCGCCTGTCACGCCGTACCCCCACGCCGCTGCGTGCGAAGCGAGCAGCGAGTGCATCGCCCCTGCCGAGATGATGTGGCAGTTGAGGCCGACTTTCAGAAGCTGCGTTTGCAAGTCGATGCCCCGGACGTAGGGCTCGATGACCGCGATCTGATTCTTCTCGTCGATGTCGAGGATGCGGTTCATCCGCTTGAGGTCGAGGATGATCGTGTCGTCGTTGGACGCGGCCGCGGCCGTGTGGAACCCGGTTGAAATCGGTTTGGCCATGTACTTGCTGCGCGAGCAAAAGCGCATGATCTCTTGGATCTCTTCGGCCGAGTCGGGCAGAACCACCGCAGCGGGCCGAGGCAGCCATTGCGACCCATCCTGATTCATCGTTTCGGGGTTTTGGTAGTACGCGTAGGTATCGAGCACGCAGGCAGCCCGCTCCACCCAAGGCTCGCCGACGATGTCGGTCAGCGTTTCGTATGCGTGTTCGTCGAGCGGCATCGCTAGAGCCCCCACTTGCCGCGATGAAGCACGCGGTTCGGATCGAAGATCGATTTCACCTGCCGGATCAGCGCGAAATTGGCCGGGTTCTTCGCAAAAATCCGATCCGCTGTCCCGTACGGGCGGCTGAAAAACGCGCCGGCATCGAGGAGCCGTCCGACCGCGCCTCGTTCGAGCCGCTGCATGTTCGCGTGTGCGCTTGGTGAGCCGGAATCGTAGCGGACCATGAGCTCGACATGACAGCCGTGGTTTTGAACGATCGGCTGGATGTAGAGGCCGATCTCGGCTTCGGCGACGCCGTGCTCTTTCGCGCACGTCACGAAGCACGCGGCGAGCTCGGGCGCTCGATCGAGCGTGGTGAGGAAGAAGACCGAAAGACAGCCGCCCTGAAGGTGGTGGCGCCAATCGTTCTGCCCGCAGGTGCAAGTCGAGCGCGAGAGCAGATCGCGCGCGGACACCGCGTCGAACGCGCGAAGGAGCTCTAGGTGATGCCGGGCGGCGTGCGCGCCGATGTCGTCGCGCTGGTAGGCGAGCCGCTCTTTGGGCAGCCGCTCGAACCCCGCGATGTTCTGCAGGCAGAGGAAGGCTGGTAGCGAGCCGCAGAGCGAGGCGAATCGCGCCTCGTCTGCGCCCGCCATCAGCATGGCGGCCGCCTGACGGTTCAAGATGAACGAATGCTCCCCGAGCAGAGCCCGTTGCACGTCGTAGACATACGGGATCAGGGCGTCTAGGGAGTCCGCGCGCAAAAGATGCGGGTCCTCGATCGACGGAGCGAGCTCCGCCCTGAGCGTGGCCCAAGTCACGATGCCCATCGTTCCCTGCGCACCCTGCAACACACGATGAAAATCGGTGTGCGATGGCCCCGACGAAAACTTCTGCGCCCCTCCCGCCTTGCGTTGCGCCTCGATCGAGCCCGGGCCACCTGCTGCGCCCGTTCGAAAGTGCTCCCCGCTTCCGAACAAAAACTCGGTGCTCCCGACGGGGTCGCTCCCGTCCCATTGCTTGTTCGGCCAGGTGCCGGGCTCGCGGTCCATCACGGCTGCGACCACGCTCTTGGTGCTGCGCGGTGCGATCGGCATCGGAAGCGTCATGCCGTGGGGCCGGAGCGCCTCGAGGAGCTCGTCGTACGTCACCCCGGGCTCGACGCGACACACTCGGTTACGCCGGTCGACTAAATCGATCCGCTTCCAAGAGGAGAGGTCGACGAGGGCGTGCGGCTCCGCGCTGGCCAAGCCACCCCGGAAGTGTGGGCTTTTCGAGGACGTGACGACGAGGCTCTCGCCGACCTCGTTTGCGTGTTGGATGATCCGTCGCAGCTCATCGACGTCGCCAGGGACGAGGACTCTGGACGGCTGGCAGGCGCCAGTCATGTGTCCCTCCCTTGCAAGCCGGCGGCCTCGTAGACGAGGTCGATGAGGTCGAGCACCGGCATCGCACCCTCGGGCTGCCATCGTTCGAGATTCGCGATGCAGTGGTGACACGCGGTCACGATCGCGTCGGCTCCCACGTCCCCGGCTTCCTCGATGCGCGATTGGGCGGCGGTGCGCGCGACGTCGGGGTGCACCTCGGGGACGCCGCCGCCGCCTCCGCAGCAAAATGAATACTCGCGGATGCGGTGCATCTCGATTCGCCGGATGCCCGTGATCCGATCCAACACCCGGCGGGGGGGCTCGTAGACGCCATGGACCCCGTTGTTGATCGGCTTGGGCGGATCGAAGTAGGTGAGCACGCCGTGCGTCATCTTTTCTTCGCCATGCCACGGCTGCGGAGGCTCGCTTTGGCGCCCGAGGTAGCAAGGATCGTGGTACGTCACCGAGCGCTCGATCGGCTCGCGGAGCAAGAGGCGGCCGCGGCGAAGCAACTCGTCCAGCAGCTCGCTTGCATGCACGACTTTGGCTCGAGGGGCGCGGGCGTAGCGCGGATAGTGCGCGCGCAAGAGCCCGAGGTGAGAGCCCGACGGGACGACGATCGTCGACACGCCGGAGTCGTCGAGAACATCGCACACGTGCGCGGCCTGCTTTTCGACGAGATCGCGGTGACCGGTCCAAAAGGCCTCGAGGCCGATGTCGGGCTCCGGGTCGACAATGCCCACATCGAGACCCGCCGAAAGCATCAGCTCGGCGAGCTTGCGCGCCCGCGTTGCGTGCCTTCGGTCATCATAGACGGAGGCGCCGGTGTAGAGGAGGACGTCTGCTCGTTCTTTCGGGAGCGATTTGAGGTCGAGCCCATCCGCCCAATCGCGGGCGTCGGCGCTTGGCGTCCCGTTCGCATAGCCGGTCGTTCGGAGCCGTTCGGCTGCGCCGCGGTGGGCCTCGGGCCCATATCCTTCGGCGACGATGTGCTCACGAAGGGCGAGGATCACGTCCTGGCGCTCGGCCTCCATGATGAACTTGCACGACACGTCGCAAAGGCCGCAGGTCGTGCAGGCAAACGCGATGCGCGCGAGGTCCTCATCGACGTCGATCCGCCCGTCGACGAGGGACAGCGCCATGACTTGAAGCCCTCCGCCCGAATACGCATGGAAGTGCTTGGCGTTCACCGGCGGGCAGGCGTTGGCGTACTTCGCATCTTGCACCGTGGGCATCGGCACCATCTTGCAGAGGCTGCAGCGAGTGCATTTGGTCATCTCCGAGCGGAGGGCTTCGAGCCGTCGTTTCGTCATGCGCCTCCCTCTGCGTCGAGCTTGAAGACGTGGCCGCGCGCGCCGTCCAGGCGGATGCGGTCGCCGGTCTGAATCGTGCGGGTCGCGCCCGACACCCCGACGACAGCCGGCACGCCATACTCTCTCGCGACGATGGACCCGTGAGACAAGAGACCGCCGACTTCGACCACGAGCCCTGCCGCTTGCGAGAAGAGCGGTGTCCAGGCGACGTCGGTGACGGGCGCCACGAGGATTTCGCCGGGCTCGATGTAGGAGCCGCGCCGAGGGTCCGTCACGACACGCGCCAGGCCGGTGACCATGCCGGGGCTCACTCCCAAGCCACGGAGCTCCAATCCGTGAGGTAGCTCCTCGGGATCCAACGTACGCGGCGCTCCCCGCTGGATCTTGGGAACCTCCACTTGCTGCGACCACCGGTAGTCGCGCCTCCGCCGTTCGATGATCTTCGCGGAGTCCTCGGGGGTCAGGGAGCCCGTGAGCAGCGCGTTCACCTCGCTCCATACCAAAAAGAAGAGGTCGTCTGCCGAAGCGGTCAGGCCTCGTGGAACCAATCGACGATTGAGCTCTTGGTAGATGCGGCGCGAGCGATCGAGCCGGCGGATGACGAGGTCCTTCATGGTTTCGCGCTGGACGAAGCCGGCGCGGGCTCGCCGAATCAGCCGCCGCAGCCACAGTCGCCGCCAGACGCTCAGCGAGTGGAGCCGTTTCATCGCTTCCTGATGCGCGCGCCTTTGACGCTCGCGGACCAGCGCGGGCGTCACCGCACCCGGACGGAGATTGTTCCGGATGAGCGCGACGACCTGCGCCGGGTCCTCGCGCCAGCAAAGCCGGCTGAGCTCGGCTTCCGCCACGCCGCGGTGACCGTATTGGTGAAGAAACCGCTCGAGCTCCTCATGCAGGGGATGGGTGCGCAATGCCTCGAGGACCGAGGCATCGTCGGCTTCGCTTCGAAAGACCCGGGCAAGCTCATCGGAGCAGGCGATCTTCTCGCTGAGCGTGTGCAGCTCGAGGGCCGGCTCTGCGCTTGGCAGGCGCTCGATCCCAGTCACGAGCTCGGAGGCCAATGCGCCGTCCTCGTCGCCAAGCCATCGGTCCGTGAGCCTCCGAAGCTGGGCAAATGCCACCGAGGCAAGCGTCGATGCCCAGACGTGGACGACGGATGGTCTCGCCAGATCTTCGGTCATGCGGACGTGATCGAGCAGCACTCGATCGGGTGCGTTCGCGAGCCACGCTGCGGTGAAGCGCTGCGCGTCGGCGTCTGCCTCGCGGCGACACGCGTCGATTTGGCGGTTCAGGGACACGAGGTGCATCAAGACGACCCTCGCCACGCGCACGAGCGCAGGCAGCCGATGCGGCATGAAGTCCTCGGCGCGAAGCGGCGGCGTGCTCACGTCGGGCCTGCCCACGAACTCTTCGAGCACCGTGTCGGGCGTCATGCCGGGCGTTCGTTTCGAGGCCTCGACCAGGAGCGACACGTTGACGTAAGGCCTGTGGAAGAAGAACCCCAGCACACGGGCTCCTTCATCTGCCGGACTAAGCGCGCCGAGCGCCTCGAGCTGAGCTCGAAACGCGTGCTCGATGAGCTTTCCCGTGTGGTCCCAAGAAAGCGGGGTCACGCAACCAGGGAGGACCTCGCTGATGTTTCCGTTCGAGTAGAGGGGATACCGCGGGTCGATCGGCGTGTTGTTGGCCGGTGTCCAGCCGGCGGGAGGCGGTCCGAGGGACGCGCGTGGCGACGTGATCGAGCGCGCTTGCAGGAGAAAGAGCGTCCCTGCCTCGTATGCCCACTCGATGTCGACGGGCGCGCCGTGCTGTTTTTCAACAGCCATCGCGAGCCTCGCCACGTCCGCGGCCTGGTTCTCGGTGAGACAGAGCGCGGCGCGCTCTTCGGCGGAGACTTCGAGCGTTTGCACGCCGCTTGCGCCCGCGACCACGCGAACCTTCTTGTCTCCTACGAGCCTCGACACGACCTCGTAGCGCTCGGGCTCCACCCGGTAGGTGTCGGGCGCAGCGAGCCCCCCCACCACGGACTCGCCGAGCCCGTAGTTGGCGTTGATGACGATATCGTCGTCGCCGGTCATCGGATCGACCGTGAAGCAAACCCCTGCGGCGTCGGCTCGTAGGAGGCGCTGCACCACGACGGCCATGAGGTCCTCGGTGCACTCGTGCGCTCTTCTATAGCGGATAGCGCGTTCGCTGAACGCGGAGCTCCATGAGCGCTGAATTGCCTCCGGCACCCGCTCGGCACTCACTCCGAGCGTCGTGTCGTACTGCCCTGCAAAGCTCGCGGTGTCGGTGTCTTCGGCGATGGCCGAAGAGCGGACGGCCCAAAGGCCCGTGTGATGCGGGCCCGGCTCGCAATCGGCGAGCTTCTCGGTGATCTCGTCGGCAAGCGCACGCGGAACGTCGGCTCGGGCGATTTCATCGCGCAGGTGATTCGCGAGCTCGGTGGTGCGCTGACAGCCGGGCGACGCGAGCTCGGCGCGGGCGGCGGCCACGCCCAACCCATCGAGGAACGAAGAAAAGGCGCGCGTCGTCACTACGATCCCATTCGGAACGGGCAGGTCCGCGCCGATCAGGTCCGCGAGCTCGGCGCCCTTGCCACCGCAAAGCGTCCGAGACCTCGCTTCGGGGGATCGCAGGCCGACGACATTCATGAAAGCCGCTCCATGAACTCGACCACACCATCGGCAGTGCGCCCCTTCCAGCGGTACTCGGCCCGGGCAGCCGTGACGAGAACGTCCGCACGGTCTGGCTCGGCGATGACAGGCAGCGGCGTCGTCACCTTGGCGGCAAGCGTAATCTCGCGGCCGGACTTCGTCTCGAGCCTTACTTCCATCGAGTCGGGCCAGTAGGGGCTGGTGTCATGCGTGGCGTCGTAACCCCAACGATCGATGGCCTCGGTCTCCCCCGCCGCGTAGACGAAGCCGCTTTGGACTCGCATTCCAAGCAGGTCGACTTGGGTCGCATTGAAGCAAAGGTCGTCGCCGAACTGGCACGACACCCAGCGCCAACTGGCGGGAACCCCCATGTCGCGAACGCCCCAGGAGTGGTCGCGCTGCCCGTAGCCGGCGATGGTGTGGCGCTCGCCGTCGACGGTCAGCGTGCCCCGCATGCTCATCGATTGCTCGTAGTGTTGCGCACCCATCATCGCGGGCAGGGCGCCGAGCGCGCGCAATGTTCGCTGAATCGTTCGAAGCGTGTTTCCGCGCTTGCCGAAGCGGACGAGCTCGCTCACCGGGCGCATGCGGACGGAACGGTCCTCGTAGTCGACCACGGTGCTCAGCGCTTCGAGCTCGAGCTCGAGCACCAGATGCTTCTCCGGAGCGCTGGTGAGCGTGCAGAGGATGTCGCTGCTCGAGGCCGCTCGGCTGTAATGGTGAATGGGCCCGTCATACGTGATCCGCCAGCGTTCAAACGGCTCCGCGCAAACGGGCTCGATGCCGCCCGCGACGATTCGCGATTCGTCGCCGGTGAGCTGTTGCGAGGTGCGAATGAATCCGGTGGTGTGATCCGGAAGGAAAAGGCAGACGAACCCGTCGCGGGTGCACGCGTTGGGCGAGGCCCCTACCCGGACGGCGCACCCCCAACCCGCGGCCGTGTCGAACGCGTTGAAATAAAACGACTCGTTCCAGTGCGCTTGCTTGGTCGATGCGTGCCAGTGCTCGTCGGTCGGTTCCAACATCGCGTCCACCCGCTATTTCCTGTAGACGAACTGCACCGACGCGGAGCCGTTGACGGTTTTGTAGTCGCCTTCGCACCCGATGCGAACGAAGCCGCTGCATGCGTTGGGGTCCGAGCTCGGTCCGACGTACGCGCTCGAAAATGCCGACTGCAGGGCGAAGTCCACGGCAAAGCGCTTCCAGCTCGCCCCAAACCCGGCGCTGAAGGAATGGCTCCAACCGGGCGGCGGCACCACGGGCTGCGCGCCTGCCGCGGTCGTCGCCGACGAGCTCGGCACGTAGCCGGCTCGCACGGCGAAGCGCGAGTTGATCTGATAGTCGACGCCAAAGCGAAGGCTGAATGCATTCTGCCAGAGGAACAAGATGTCTGCCGTCTCCGGCAGCAGCGGCTCCGAGCCGTCTAGCGTCAGCGTCTGCTTGTCGTTCGCTGCTTCATAGAACATCACATGGAGCTCGCCCGCCACCGTGAGCGCGTCGTGGAGGAACGAAAACGCAAGACCGCCCGACAACACGTGAGGCGTTGAGAAGCGGGCCGTGACCGAGGAGCTGAGCTCGACGGGTCCCCCCGTGTGGAGGTCGCCGCTGAGACGGGTCGTCGCGACGGTGCGGTACATGAGCGACAGGGCCATCATCGAGGTCGCGCGCCAGGTGAGGCCGATTCGACCGCCCGGCCATCCAGCGCCACCGAGGGTGGCGGTCGTGGGAATGATCAACGTGCCGAGCTCGGCGGGAATCGTGGCGTGTTGCCGCGCGAACGGAACGCGGAGCGCGACACCGAGATCCAACGACGGGGCGAGCCTGATGCCCACGCCCACGGCCGCCTCGCCCGACACGAACGTGACTTCGAAGTCCCCGGTCGAGCCCGGCTGCCCGTACAAGTCCTGCACGTTCGAATACTTCGCCCCGAAGAGCCCGAGCGCGTACGCCCCGAAGCCGAGCACGACGCGATCGGCCACTCGAACCGCCCCAAAAAGGCTGGGGATCGGCCCAAAGCCGAGGTCCGATTGCACGTCGGTGTTGGGGCCGGAGAGCGGCGCATGCGACACCGAGAGCACCGGGGTGAGGTTCACGCTCATCCCGCCGCGATCGATGCCGGTGAGATTCGCGGGGTTGATCGCCAGCGCGGAGGGATTGTCGAGGTAGGCCATGCCGGTCGTGCCGGCGGCGATGCTTTTGGCGTCATAGGAGGACGGCTCGATGTTCGCCGACGCCCGGCCGCAGATGACTGAGGTAAGCAACGTGACGAGCGCCACGAGGTTTGCTCGCTTGGTCATGCGTCCTCCTTGCCCGATTCGATGCGCGCCAGCTCGGCTTTTGCGATTCGGTCGACGAATGCGAGCTCGGACTGAAAGAACTCGGGCTCGGGCACGACCGACCAGAGCACGGCGCCGCCGAGCAAGGTGGCGAGAATGCCCGTGACGTTCGACTCGAAGTGTGATTCGTCGGCAGACGCTGGGAGCAACGCGCGCGCCGCCGACAAGAACGCGCTTCGATGCGTCGTGAAGATCGGCCGAAGCGCATCTCGCAGCGCCTCGTCGGTCCGCGCCGCCACGTAGAGCTCGAGCGTCGCTTGCAGGCGGTCCGATCGGAAGAGCGACCACACCGCACGGAGCGCTTGATCGATCGGCTCCGGCTGCCCCGCGAACTCCCGGGCCATCTCCAGGAACTGCCCGATCACGTCTTCCAGCACGAGCTCCGTCGTTGCCGCCATCAACGCGCTCTTGGTCGGGAAGTGCTTGAACAGCGTCCCGTGCGCGACCCCCGCCCGCTCCGCGACCGCCGCCGTCGACAGCCGACTGTAACCCCGCTCGGCCAGTAGCTCCGCGGAGGCGTCGAGAAGCTTCCACCGTGTCTTCGCCGCACGCCGGCTCCGAGCCGAGCCGGTTTTTCCGGGGGATTCGGCGGGAGCAGCCACGAAAGTGAGTATCTACTCACTCACTTCGGATGTCTATAGGCCTCGGCGGCAGGTTAGGCTGCGGGCGCGGCTGGTTCCAATCCATACCGGGACATCACGGCGAGCAGCTTGGCCCGGTCGGGTGGGCCACCGACATTGACGACCGCGGCCACGTCGCGAAAGTACTGAGCCCCGATGTCCGGCGTCAGGACGATGAGCGCGCGAGCCAGCTCGTCGTGTGGATTGCTGAACTGGTGGACGGCGCCTCGAGGCGTGAACATCCAGTCCCCGGGATGCAGATCTCGTGTGTCATCGTCCACTGCATATCGCAGCAGGCCGTCGAGAACGTACACGCACTCTTCATTGTGGGTATGGCTGTGTGGAGGCGGAACATTCGAGCCCGGTGGAACGGTCAGTTCGAAGACGCCCAGACCGCCCGTAGCCGAGCCGTCGATGAGGTAACGAATTGCCATTTGGCCCACCATGATCGGTTCCTGGCCCGCTGGGGAATGACCCATCTTCATTGCATGCCTCGCAGTCGTAGAAAGTATTGCCTGCGCTTCCTGCCATCCAAAACCTCGATCACCTCTATTTATATTCCGTTTATCGAAAGCTGGTGATGGTCGGGGAGGACGGTCGGCGGCCTCAACAGGCCGCACGGCCTGTTGTTTTTCCTGCTTTTTGAAGCTCATGGCGACTATGAACCGCGGGGAGCTCGGTCAATTGGCCTTGGTTTCGCGGGCGCGTCTGAAGTGCCGGGTGAAGCCGCGCATCTTTTCGGCGAGCTGCGCTTGCGTCTTGACCCCCAGCTTGCGCATCGCGGCATTCAGCTCACGGGATACGGTTCCCCGGGTGACGCCGAGGCGGTAACTGATGAGCTTT
This sequence comes from uncultured delta proteobacterium, assembly GCA_963817725.1. GTDB lineage: Bacteria > Myxococcota_A > Polyangia > Polyangiales > Houyiibacteriaceae > SG8-38. Next base: position 67,087 of record CAWFPD010000006.1, on the reverse strand, counting down.
CCGGTCTCGCCAAGCGCTGCGTAAGTCGCGACCTGGAGCTCAATCTCGGTGAGCCCTCTTGGGTCGCCGAGATCGGGCGAGTTGGGAACACCCAACACGAAGCGCCGACCATCCGAGTCGAACCAATCGACGATGGACCAGCGGCCGTGCATCAAGGCCCACCAGGTTTGAAGGGCTTCGTCCGGGTCGGTTTTTCGCAAGCGGCCTCGAGCACGGTCGACCCGCCGCGCCGAGTCGCGAAGCATGGACGCAGCGCTGCGGTCCTTGGCGGGACCCGCAGCATCCATGACCTCAAAGGTCTTGGGATTCAACACGGCCTCGGCTCCGCAGGGCAAGGGCGTGGACGGGGCTTTCACCGATCCGATCGCCGCCCACATTCGATGTCCAGCCGTCAGATGCGCCCCGAGCATCTTCCACCGCTCGCGCTCGGCCGGATGGAGCGCGATCTGCTCGGGAAGGAACATCGCTAGGTACGCCCCGCGTCCATCGGGGTCGATCGCGTTGACCAACAACGCATCGGCCGCCATTCCGGTCTTCGAAACGATCGCTTCGAAGAACTGCCGTGAGCCGCCCGAGATGTGCGAAGCGGTATCGACCAGACCCTGGCGAAACCACGCGCGCTCCACTTCCTTGGGGACGCGAACGGCATTTTGCACCACAGCCGCTTTCATTTCGTCCGACGCACCAGCATGTCGCCAAGCTTGAACTCGCACCCTTTCTCCTTTGCGCGGACGGTTGAAGGTGATGCCGGAGGCAAACACCGCATGTCCCATCGCCGATAGGCCCGCCTGCAAGACATGCTCGAGCCAGTCCGACTCCTCTTCTGCGAGACGATACGCGGCCTCGACCATATCAATGACGGCCGAGCGTGCTGGCTTGAGCCTGCCCATCCGTGAAAAAGGGGACCATGCAGGCGAAAAAAACTCAAGGAGGAGACTTGCAGCATCAATGACGACGAATGCTGGTCCCAAGAGGGTTTAGGATGGGGCCCAACCGCGGTAGGGTGCTCGCATTGTGCCCGCGAACGACATGAAGCCCCTCATCTACTGCTTTTCCGGTTCTCCCTATGTATGGCGAGCGCTGATCGCGTTGGAAGAGAAGGGAATCGAATACGAAGCGAAGTGGATTCCTCGCTCCTCGGGCGAGCATCGGACGCCGGAGATGCTGGCGCTTAACCCGCGTGGGCGTTTGCCGATCCTTCGGTACGGGGACGTGACGCTCTATGAAAGCGTCGCGATCTGTTTGTTCCTCGAGCTCGAGCATCCGGAGCCGCCGCTGATCCCTCACTCGACCGCGGAGCGGGCACGCGCGCTCGTGCTGATGAGCGAGGCAGAGTACGTGGACTCGGAGACCGAGGATGCGGTCTTGTTTGCGCTTGGCGCCAAGAGAGACGACCAAGGCCCGGAGCCACGAGAGAAAGCCTACCGGAAGCTTCATGCCGAAGTCGAACGATGGGAGGCTCATCTCGAACGCGGCGGTGACTACCTCGTGGGCGACGAGCTCAGCCTCGCTGACATCGTCCTCTTTCCCGGTGCGGCGTTCCTCGTAAGAACCGGGCTCACGCTTTCGAAGCGCACGCCCAAGCTCGCGGCGTGGTACGAGCGCATGGTCGCGCGGCCGTCGGTCCAGACGAGTTGGCCGCCGCATTGGCGTGAAAAGCCGGGCATCGATGCGGGGTATGACGCGGTGGAGCCCTAGTTGGCGGCGCGGTATGCCAAAAACTACAGAGGTTGAAAGGATCTGATGCGCGTCGCCGAGGGTGCGGGATTCGTCGACTGCGAGATCACCGAGACCTTCGACTGCTTCAAGAACACATCGGCAGAGGAAAAGGTGTCCAAAGACCTCCACGTGCACGGCGCCAACTTCCACGCGCGCAAGCCCGCCTAAGCCACTCGTTGGCATCGCAAGCGGGAACGAATCCGCCTCGCGAGGACGGGAGGGCCGTGGTTCTAGGTCACTGCGGCAGCTCGCCTACGTACGGATCGCCCACCGGGGCGAGGGTGTCGCCTCCTTCGGAAGTGCAGAGGATGGCGGCTTGGTTGTACATGCGGATGCGTGCTCTGGCGACGTTGGGCATGCAACGGAAGATGTCAGGCGCGGAGGTGGCGGCCTGATGAAGACACATGGCAAAGCCGCAGGCGTTGAGCGGGGACGTGGCAGCGTTCACGGGATCCCATAGATTGAGGTCGTGGAGCTTGCAGCAGAAGTCGACCGGATCGAGGATGGGGGTCGTCCAGAAGTCGTCGCCTGCAGCTTCGTCTAGAACCGGCCTTCCCCCACCGCAATACCAACCGTACGCCAGGGGCAATCGCCAGCTGGTCAGACACTTGGCGGCTCCGCGATACGTGCCTGCTGCTTCGCACGCAGCGAATTGGCTTTGATACTCGCCGACCGTGACCTCGTACGGTTGGGCTTTGGCGGGGCAGTAAGGCTCGGAGGGGCACTCGGGGTAGTCGATGCTGCCATCGAGATACGGCACGCCCTGTTCCATGAGGTCGGCGTTATCCCAGCGGTGGTTGGTGCTGAGCGTGTCGCTCGGGCCGCATAGGGGCGAGCTTTGCGCATTCACGCTGAAGTCCAAAAAGATGCCGTCCGGGGCGTCCCTCACTTGCAGCAGCGTGAGCTCCATGGCGGTGATGGTCCCGCCGCCAAGGGTCTCGGTGAAATCGAGCGTCAAGGGCGGGAGCGGAATGGCGCCCAAGCTGTCGTTCAAAAGCATGCGAGTCGCTCCGCTGATCACATTCTCGGCGTAGTCGCGGATTGCAGCCGCCTGCTCGGGGTCGGTGACCGGCTCTCCATTTAACGAAGTGGAGTCGACCTGCACGTAGGACTGACTCTGCGCGAGGTTGGGGCTGAGCTGTAGTTGTCCGGTGTCCGCGTTGTAGCTGAAGGTGCCCACGACGTATTGGCTCACGAAGGCGTCGACCGACAGCTCACCCGAGGCGCCCGGCACGATGCCTTCGGGCAAGGTGAGACCCAACGAGACCTGGAGGTCACCGAGCGCGAGGGTGCTCAGCTCGTCGGTGGGGCCTGGCATCAGCACGGGGGGAAGCCCGGCGCCGACGCGCATGGTGACCCCACCCAGGCCGAAGAGATCATCGAGCTCCAAGTAGCCGCCGTACCACAGCGCCCACAAGCCGTTGTTGATCAGGTTGTCGTTGAGCGCATAAGTGAGCGGCTCGCTTGCCCCGGCAAAGCTGGTGGGGTCGATGGGCCTCATCAGCGAGCCTTGGTCCACGCCAGGGGGCGCCGCCGTGGAGGGGTAGACTTGCGCAAATGCCGTTTGGGTCAGCGCGCTTGGGTCGATCTCTTGCCCGTCAATGCCACTCAACACGTTGAGCTCGTAGCCATAGGCCTCACCCGAGAGCGAAAGCGTGCCGGCCAGCAGGGAGTTGAGGAAGGGATCGATGATGGCGGGCAGCTCGGAAGCCAGCGCGTCTTCGACCGCATTGCTGATGGTCGTCTGGAACAAGTTGAGCAACGAGCTCAGCAGCGAGTCGATGGCGGAAACACCGGTCGCGCTGACCGCTAGATTGGACACCGTCACGGACGGAGCCTGGGTTTGCATCATCACCGCGCCGTTCTCGACCGAGGAGAGCGTGTCGACCGTCACGTTCATGTCGAGCGTCACAAATGTGGCGTATCGGGCTTCGGTGTACGAGCAGTTGATCGGATTGTAGACGCGCGCGGTGATGTCGATGGGCATCTGCACGCTATGGAACGACAGACGATTGCGGAGGCCGCCAGGCAAGAGGTCGATGGCCGTGACGTTGGGGTCTGCGACCGTGATGCCGACGTTCGAAATCGTGATTCGCGTGATCCAGCTACACAAGGCCCCGTCTTGCTGGTACACGAGCGCCCCGGCTGTCCCCTGCTTCAACGCCGGGTTGAGATTTCGCTCGAGGTAGCGTTCCATCAGGGTGGCCAGGTCATCGAGGTCGTTGCGATTTCGGTCGTCGACGACTGCCTGAGCCATGCGAAGCCCCTGGCCGTTGGGCACCTGCGAAGCGGCGTTGCTGGCGGTGGCGGCTTCGAGATACTGCTCGCTTCGGAGGTAGCTCTGGGCGTGGCGCTTGGTGTTGCCGCAAGCATCGGTGGCGACGATGCGCACCGTGTTCAAGCCCCATTGACCGGGCGGCGCGGTGTCGAGGTCTAGCTGTTGACGGTCGGCGGCGCTGAGCTGTTCGTCTTCGTTGAGCGTCACGCTTTGCAGCGTGCTGACGGCGTCGGAAACCTGGGCCTGCACCCGAACATCGGTGTTGGTGGTGATCATCGCTGCGCGGGCCGGAGCGGAGACTGTGATCTCGGGCGGCGTTTGATCGCTGATGAGCTCGAAGCTGGCGGGAGAAAGGTCGGCGTTGTCGGCGACTTCGCCCGTGTAGGTGACGCCGAAAGTGAAATCACCCTCGCCGCGGATGATCCAGCCGCCGTGCCCATCCTCTTCGAATGCGCTTTGCGCGTCACCCGTGAGTTGCACTTGGGTGTTCGGCAGAAGCTGCCCGTCGCCGTCGTAGACGGCGATGTCGAGTGGCAGCAGCTGACCGGGCGCGAAACAAGGAGCGGCCCCCGGGGGCACGCCGAGGCTCACGGTCCAACTTTGTGCCGGGCCCGAACCTTCCATCGGCGTCTCGCCGCCGTTGCCGCCACAGCTGAGGAGCGTCGATGCGATGAATGCCGTGAGCAGCCGATGCCGATGCGAAGCCAAGTTCACCCGATCCTATCAAAGTGACGCCGTGTGGTGTGATGAGAAGTTGCGTTGGCGAGCAAACAGGCCGCGCGGCCGGTTGACATTGTCGTGTTTTGGTTAGCTGGTGAACACTTGTACTGCCGAATTACTTCCTCACCGACTGGCTTGGATACGACATCTCGAGGACGAGGCAGCCTTCTTCGGTGCGGAAGGGGCCGTGGGCTTCGCCGGGCGGGCGGCTCGCGTAGTCGCCTTTGTGCAGCCAGCGATCGAAGGCGGCGTCGTAGAGGCTTCCTTCGATGATGAACACTTCTTCCGGATACTCGTGTGACTTGCTGCCGAAGGGGGTCGTGTCGGTGCCGGGGGCGAAGCGGGTGAGGCGGGTGTAGTCGCCGTTCTGTTCGTCGATGGCGAGCGTGAGCTCGTCGGCCATGCCTTCGAGGCCTTCGACCGCTTGCCAGTCGCCGCGATGCTCGTCGGAGAGCGGGTTGTAATAGGTGCGCGTGGTCTTGGGCATGGAGCACGGATGGTAACCTGGCGAGCTGGGCCGCGACAATGGTGGGCGCCATCGCGGCCGCGCCGCCTGTTCAGTTTGCAAGATTCCGGTGGAGTGAAAGCGCGCTCACCATTTTTGGGTCGTGGATGAGCCGGTTGGTATCCTGGCAAGTGGGGAGCCATGGGAGGACCGGGGCAGCGACAACAAATGAAGTGGACGCAACTCATCGGTGCGTCCGTGATGCTGCTGTTGCTGACGCCATGCGCGAGGCAAACGGATCGGCAGGCTTGGTTCTCGGAGGCGATCCAAACCTCGGTGGCCGCCGCGGAGTCTCCTTCGAAGTTTCTGCGTGAAGAGAAGTTGCCCCAAAGGTTCGTGCCAAAGGGTGTGAGCTCGCCCGGGTCCGAGCTCTGCGAACGGTATGCCGATGCGGCGGGACGGATCGTCAATGGGTGGTATCCGAGTGCGTTCGACCGCATTGGTTACGGTGGGTTGATCGGCGCCCTGAGCCCACCGCTCGAAGTTCCAGCGCAGACAATTGACTGGCGCTGCACGCCGCGCGAGCTGAGCCTCAAGCTCGACTTACCCGAGGACGACGACGCAGCCTCTCGAGCAAGCATCGTGCTCAAAGACATTCTGTCCTCCCTAGCCTCGCTTGGGCTCGATCCGACCGCGGATCAGATGAAGGTCGCCGTCACGCTACAATCGGGCGATTCGGCCAGCTTCGAACCTGCGATCGGCAAGTAGATCCTTCAGCGCCGTATCAACCTCGGTGAGGCCGCGCGGCCGGTCAGAATTCCATCAGGACGCGACTAGGAGCGGCCTGTTCGTTACCCGACGAGATTGCTCACCCGCACTTGGTCCTTGGTTCGGTGGAGGAACCACAAGAACGCCAGGGCCCAGAGGAGGTCTCCGATAGAGACTGTCCAGGCCAGCGTCGTGACCTGCTCACCGAGGAAGGCAACCGTGAAAAAGACGAAGACCAAGATTTTGCCCACGGCTCCGAGCCACACGATCCCTCGGTTCTGGCTGATGTCTCTCGATACGAGATAGTAGCCGATACCGAAGAGGAGCACGGAGAGGGCGAACGACCGGAAGAGCAGCGCCTGGTGAAAGTCCCCCGTGTACGCTTCGTCGCCGAAGAGCAGCTTGAACTGCCACTCGTAGGAAATGAGCCCTGGCAACGCGGCGGCGAAATTCCAAAGTGCCGCCACGAAGAACATCGTGCTGAGCGGCTTGTCGCGCATTTGTCCGGCAGCATGGCCGGACAAATGCAGCTTCGTCCATACGTAATTATTTCCTTGGATGCCGTGACTGCAGCAAGAGGTCGAATGCGCGGAGCGGAACGACGATCCCCATCACTCGAGGTTTGCTTTCGCCTTGGCTTTGAACTCCTCCGGAGCGTCGACACTGTTCGTGTAGATCCGAATGCCCACAGCGCATCGGTTGCATCTGGTCTGTCAAAGAACGCGGATCGAGGGTGATCGCGCGAAAAGGCCCCGCCGGAGGCGGGGCCTTTCACTGTGAGTTGCGGACCGGCCATTACGGTCCGGCGCGTTGCGAGTGTTACTGTCCGAGGATTTCGTCGATGAGCGCGATGGCCTGGACAATCAGCGGATGCACCTGCGATTGAGCCGCGCAGTCGTCGATCCAGTCGTTGGGATCTGGAGAGGCGTTGTTCGCGCACCCGTCGGTCTTCTGAAAAACCGCCTCGAGCTTGTCCCGAGCCGCGTTGAGCTTGCCGTTGTCCACATGAGCAAGCGCCTGACCAATGTGCTTGGCCATGTTCTTCTGAAGGCTCTTGTTCTTGAAGGTCGTCGGGTCGAGACCGTTGACCACATCGATGGCTGCCTCGAGCGCTTCCACGAGCTCGCCCTCGGCGGTGGTTGCGACCACGGTGACGCTAGCGACCTCGCTGTTTGCGATGCCGTCACTCACGATGAGGTCCATCTGGTAGGTGCCGGCTATATCCGGCGTGAAAGTCGGCATCTGAGCGGTGGGATCGTCCAGCGTGGCGACGCTTCCCGCTGGCGCCAGAACGACGCTCCACTCGTAGGTCAACGAGTCGCCGTTGGCGTCCGTGCTTCCGCTTCCATCGAGCAGAACCATCTCGCCAACGCGCACCGCTTGCGGATGCGCCGTTGCGTCCGCGACCGGCGGCACATTGTCGAAGCTCACGAGGACTTCGTCCGTGCCGGTCAGGCCCCCCGAGTCCGTGACGACCAGCGTAGCCACGAAATCTCCGTACACGTCGGGCACGAAGCTTGGCGTGGCGGTCGTCGCGCCCTGCAGCGTGGCGGAGCTTCCGGCGGGCCCGGACAGGGTCCAGCTGTAGGAAATCGGATCGCCGTCCAGGTCGTAACTCGCACTTCCATCGAGATGAACAACAGTCCCGATGACGGTCACCGCCTGATCGAGGCCGGCATCGGCGGAGGGCGCGTTGTTCCCGACGAACATTGCCGGTGTCCACGGGGACAAGCTCGTTGCGCCGCCGCAGACTTGGTGCGTCACCGTGTTGATGCAGAGGTTGTTGGCGCACGTCGTCTCTGCGTCGACGAACGGACAGTCCTCGTGCGCTTCGCCTAGGGTCACGTCGACGAACTCGTCGGCTCCCCCGTCGGCGTTGTGAAGGAGGCGAAGATCGCACTCGTCTGTCATCGTCTCCGGATATTCGAAGCAGACTGTGACGTCGTCTGTGAACTCCGCCGTCGTCGTGATGTCGAAAAAGACCGGGCCAAAGCCTAGCGCCGCGAGGCTGAAGTCGGAGCTGATGGTGCCAGCCTCCTGAGACGAGCTCACTGCGGTGGTAAACCCAGCGCTCACTACCTCGTCATAAATGATGTCGAGATGGATGGGCAGGAGTGTCTGTCCGGACGGGTCGGACGGGTCGGCAAAGACCTGTTTGATCGTCACAGTCCTCTTGGAGCCTGGTTCGGACAGGTCGGTACCAACTCCCTTGAACGCGTTGAGATAAGCCGTCCCGTCGCAATCGGTCGCGGCCCCAGAGAGGCACAGGACGTCCCCGTCGATGGCGTATGTGATCGGCGCGCCATTCAACTCGGTTGGAAGCTGGCCTGCGCCCGAGCCCACCAGGGCGCCGGAAATCGTAGCGACCGTGGTCACGAAGTTCGCCCTCCAGTAGGGATACATTGGATCGCCGAGGACCGGACCGCAGTTGAACGCGATGCCGGGGCAGACGTAGTTCCCTTGGACGGTCAGGTCGAGCACGCCGGCGGTGTTCGAGCGGTAGATCGCGTCGAACGTACCACTGGCCGGATCCGTCCCGGGATCATTGACGATCACGACTCCCTCGCCCGACTGCACGCTCATCGGATTCAGGCCCGCGGCCAACCCTAGATTGATGGGCGACGGCTGATTGAAAAGCGTGAAGTCTTGATTCGACCATGACAGCAGTGACCCCATGGCATCGGTTGCAACGATGTGCGGCTGGATAGTTCCGACTGCCACGGGTACTCCGTCGCAGTCGACAGCCGGGTCACAGAGCTGAGTCGAACAGTCGTCTCCGATGAATCCCGCGTCGCACACGCACCCGCCGTCCACGCAGATGCCGTTGCCGTTGCAGTCGGTCTCTGGAATGCAGGTCGGAGTCAGGCAGTCGGCACCCGTCCAGGCCGGTCCACAAACGCATGCCCCGGACGCATCACAAACGCCGTTGCCATTGCATGCGATCGCGGGGTCGCAAGAGCAATCGGGCCCACCGAACCCTGGGTCACAGACACAGGTGCCGGGCGCGGTGCAAGAGCCGTTGCTGTTACAGTCGATCGCGTCTTCGCAGAGGCAATTCGGGCCGCCAAAGCCGGGGTCACAGACACAGTTGCCCGCGGCGTTGCATGCGCCCCTTCCGTTACACGTGACGGCGTCTTGACACGCACAGTCGGCACCGCCGAAGCCGGCATTGCAAATGCAGTCGCCCCAGAAATCGCAGTAGCCATTCGGATCATTGCAGTCGAGCGTGTCGTCGCAAGGAGTGGTCGTGACCGCCAGGGTCGCGAATGGAATGGGGCTCGAGCTCGGAACGCAGTCGATTGTGATTCCGCCGTTCATGGCAATGAAGACGGTCTGCGTAAACTCGATGCTGAGATCGGTGGGGCTCCAGTTGCTGTTCGGCAGCGGGATCGTCGCGTCTCGAGGTGCGAGGTATTCATCACCGGTGCCCGGATCTCCATTCGGATCGACGATCTCCACGAGCACGTTTGCCGACCCGAAAAGAGGTTGACTCCCCTCCATCGTGTTCGTCGCGTCGACCTGCACGGTCACGTTGGTGAGGATCGGGTTGAGGCCAGGAACGAGCCCGAAAGCGCCCGCGTTGTATGCATCGATGACGGGATCGTTCGCGATCGTCGTCGGAAACGTCACCGAGACGTTGGAGAGTGTAGCCGTTTGACCGACCTGCCCTGCCGTCGCCGCGACGGTGATATCCCCGCTCGAGCTGCCACCCGAGGGGCTGATCGAGCACGTGTTGGCGTTTGTCGAGCTTTCCTGCGCGAGCGCCGCATGGGGAGCGATTGCCGCGCATAGAAGCGCGACCTTTGCAACCTGTAGCTTCATGACTGCCTCCTTGTCGTTCGTTGAGTCGCGGAACGAACGGGACGCGCCGCACATTTGTCGCCTACAGGTGAAAGCGTGACCGGTCTATACGTAATTCTTCGGACGAGGCGCCGACGCAAACCGTGCGCCACTTCCTACAACGCGCACAAAATGCGCGGGCTACCACGGGGCGCCAGGAGTAGGCGGGGCGGCCTGTCGCGCTTACCGCGTTCTGCGGTCGCCAGCGCCGCGTAGCGATCGAAGAGGCGGGATTTGCCCCGGGAATGTTCGTCCGCTCAGTGCTCGCCGTGCATCATCGCGGGGTCGTGGGCCTGGCCGGTTCGCGCCATCCACGTCTCGGCGTCGACGACTTCCTGTCGGTACTTTGCGTGACAGCTCGTGCAGGCCTGCAAGGTGCTCGACGTGGCTCGTAAGACGGCCTGCGCATCGTGTGCGCGGGCGGCCTCGCCGATCGCGTCGGCCCGGTGATGGAAGTCGAGCGCGAGCTCGGTGAACCCCTCTGCGCCAGCACCCATGTGCTCGCACATCTGCTGCATCTGGGGCGACGACTCGATCGGGGCGGAGGCACGGCCGATCGCTTCCCAATCCTCGTGGGCGAGGGCGTCGAGGACGCGCTGGATCGCTTCTAGGTGTGCCTGCATGTTCTGCTTTTGGTGCCAGGCCATCATCGGTTGCAGCGGAACCGGCCGCCGCGGGTCGAGCGCATGGAGATCGGAAATCGGCTGACATGCGTCGGTCAAAGCCACCGGCGCCGAAGCCTCCTCCACCGGTTGCGTGGGCGTCGGTTTGCCCTGGCACGCCGTACTGAGAAGCGCCGCAAGGGCGGCCCACGTGCATCTGATGATGGGATTGGTCGAGGTCAAGCGTGCCATGGTGAGACCGTAGCACCCCGGGGGAGACCCTAGCCTTCGTACACCTCGCGCCGGTGGCCGATCTTCATGACGAGCACCAAGCTCGAAAGCATTCTAGCGCCGTATCAAACTTGCGGAGGCCGCGCGGCCTGTTGGGCTTGTCGTGCTGACGCAGCCTCGAGGCCCACTAGCTGGCGGCTGTGTTCGTAGAGGCGTTGTGCCATCTCGTCATCGTGGGCGTGGGGATTTGGGGATTCGAGCGGCCAGCCGCCTGCGTTCTTGGATTTGTCGCGATACGTGCCGGTCTGGCTGTAGTAGGCGCCCGGGTGGGCTTCGACGTCGGGACCGAGCGCAGCGTAAAGGGTGGTTTGGGCGCCCTCCCAGGGCTCGATCATGCCCACCATGCTCATGAACGGTCGCATCACGGATTGTATCCACGCTGGCATCATGTGACGCGTGAGCCGCGTCCTGACCCACCCGGGATGAACACTCACCGCGGTGACTCCGGTTCCCTCGAGACGCTTCGCGAGGTGCTTGGCGTGCAGAACGTTCGCCAACTTGGACTGCGCGTAGGAGACCCAGCCGTCGTACTTGCGATTGTCGAAGTGGAGATCGTCGAGAACGATGACGCCTTCACGGCCCATCGCCTTGTCGTGGTAGCAGCTCGAGACCGCGACTACTCGCGCGGGCGCGCTCTTTTGGAGGGTGTCGAGGAGGAGCTCGGTCAGGAGAAAATGGCCGAGGTGGTTGACGCCGATTTGGGTTTCGAATCCATCCACCGTTTTGCCTTTGGGCGTGTTCATCACACCCGCGTTGTTGATCAAGAGATGAAGGGAGTCGTGATCCCTGAGATAGCCGTCGACGAAGGCGCGCACGGAGCTCAGCTCTCCGAGATCGAGCTTTCGCACTTCGAGGTCGGCGTTTGGGAGTTCGGCGCGAATCTCGTCCGCCCGCGCCCTACCCTCGGCTTCGTTTCGGCATGCGAGGGTCACCGAGGCGCCTTGCTTCGCGAGCTGTTTCGCGGTGACGAAGCCGATGCCGGAGTTGGCGCCCGTCACAATCGCGCGGCGGCCGTGGAGATCTTGGCGGAGGACTTCGGGGGGACACATCAGAGGTTTGGGCATGCTGGGGTTCTAGCGACGCGGGGTCTGGGGTCAATGGGCCTTCATTGTGCAGACGCCGCGCGAGGGTACGGCTCCCGTGCGCTCAAGGCAGCAGCCTCGCCACGACGCCTAGTCGGTCGCCCGAGATGGGATCGCGGGAGCTGCCGGCAACGACGATGCGACCTTGATCGTCGATTGCAATCGAGCCGTCCGCCTCGTCCCCGCCAAAATCGATGTAGACGATTCCATTGGTTCCGAAGCCAGCGTCGACCTCGCCGTCGGGACGAATTCGTGCGACGAACAGGTCGTCGTCGTCACCGCGGTCGGCCGTCGCACCCGCCACGAGGATTCGACCATCAGACTGTACGGTCGAGTCGGATCCGCGCTCGTCGCCGCCGAAATCGTGAACAGCCACGGCGTCACCCGAGAAACACAGGTCTGCTGACAGCGAACCTGGCTCGCTCCCCGGCAAGAAACGCGCGGCCCATACGTCGGTGGGTTCTCCGACCAACGCAGCGGTGCGGCCGCCGATGACGTAACCGCCACCCGCGATCTCTTCGAAACCACCGGTAGCGCCCCCCGGCCCCGACGCTTGGTAAAGCGCACCGAGTGTACCCTGCGCGTCAAGCACGAGAATGCGGCCTCCGTTGCTGAGAAGCCAGTCTCCGGTGGCGCGGCGCACGATCCGCCTAGTGCCGGTGGCGGCGAGGCCGTCCTCACCGAAGCTCGGGTCGGGCGTGCCATCGACGAGAAACTGATAGGTGCCCGGTGCCCCGGCCTCGGTGGCAATCACACGTCCGTCGGGGAGCGTTGCCACCTGCCCTTCCTCGGTGATCCCCTGCCGCAAATCGAGGACGATGCCGTCGCCGCCTCCAAACGACGGGTCGAGCGTCCCGTCCTGCAGGAACCGGGCGAGCAGCAGGTCCATACCGCCACCTGCGGGCTGCCTCGCGCCCAGCAACACGATGCGACCGTCGGTGCGGAGCGCAATCGAGGTCGCGAGGCTGTCCGAGCCTCCCGTGTAGGCCAGGGCGACACCTTCGTCGCCGAAGCTCGGATCGAGGCCCTCCCCGTCGGGCAGGACACGGATCACGGCCATCCGCAGCGCAGAGGCGCCGAGCAGTAGCCGGCCCTGGTCGTCGATCAGCAGGTCACTCGTACCGGTGCTGCTCGCAAGGCCGAGCTCGAAGGTGAGCTTGCCTGCGGTGCCGAAGCTCGTGTCGAGGTCCCCGCCGGGATCGTCGGGGTACGTGGGCGGCGGGTCCTCGCACTTGGCAGGGCACCACGGGTCGAGGACCAGACCGGGTACGCACGAGATCGCAATCAGGAACGTGCTGAACCCATCGATCGGCGCCGAGACCGTGTTGGCAGCCGCATTGACGGTGCTGCCCGCGACTGGAACGAGCTCGCCCGTTGTATGTGAAGTCCCCAAGATGAAGAGGTCGGCGGCCTCATCGATGCCCGCCGGCAGGTCTGCTTCATCGTACTCGAGGGTGAGCGTGACCGGTGCGCCAAATGTTGCGCCGTCGGGACCAAAGTCATGAGCGGTTGGCGTGATCGCCCCGGGGACGCCGACGTTGACGAGCGGGCTCACGCGAATGTCGGTGTCTTCAGACACGGCGCCCGCGGGGAAGGCGAGCACGACGCGACCGTTCCGTGCTTCGATGATGCCACCCGAGGCACCGACGGTGCCCGCATAGTCGATCACGGGGGCCTCGTCAATTCCGCCACCCGTGCCTCCTACGCCGCCCATGCCTCCTACGCCGCCAGTACCACCCGCACCGCCCGGTCGCACCGACACCGCCGACGCCGCCGACGCCGCCGACACCACCCGCACCGCCGACACCACCGACGCCGCCCGAGCCAGCAGAGCCGCCGGTGCCCGCGCTCCCGCCTGATCCGGCGGAGCCGCCGGTCCCACCGGTACCGCCACCGTTTTCGCCGTTATCGGAGCCGCAGGCTGTCGACCCGCACGCCAACACGATGGCTAGGGCTGAGCATCGAAGCACTTCACGCATCCTTTTCTCCTTCGTTCGAGCTGAAAGGACGACGATACACTCACGCGTCCACGAAACGCAATCGTTCCAAAACAACAAAGACATGCGCAGCCCTGAGATCGAGTAAAGTGACTTTCCTCATGACCGTGGCCAAACCGAAATTTGCGATTGGACAGCTCGTTCATCATCGACTGTTCGACTACCGAGGCGTCGTCGTCGACATCGATGCGACCTTTTCACTGAGCGAGGCGTGGTACGACGAAGTGGCGAAGAGCCGGCCGCCCAAGGACGCGCCATGGTATCGGGTGCTGGTCGGGGGGGCGATGCACGAGACGTACGTGGCGGAGCGGAACCTCGAAGAAGACCGCGTGGGCACACCCATCGAGCACCCACTCGTGGAGCATTTCTTCGATTCGTTCGAGGACGGCCACTATGTGCGCAACCGCGAGCTCAACTAGCCTAGCCTTGCTTCGCGATGGCTAGCAATTCGTCGAACCTCTCGCGGAAACGCGCGGTGATTCGTTCCGGGTCGGGCACGAGGCCGGCGTCGGTGATGACGCCGACGCTGACTTTGCCGTCGTAGCTGAAGATGCTGACCCCGAGGCCCAGGTGTCCCGCTTGGGGAACCCAACCCATGATGTTTTCGATCTTGCTGCCGGCGATGTAGAGCGCCTGACCGGGTCCGCGCACGTTGGTCACGACCGCAGTGGCGCGGGAGCCGAAGATGTTCAGCGCCTGCTCTTCGACCTGGCGGGGCGTCACGCCGAAGACGCTGAGCAAGCTGTAGAATGTGACCGCTTCGATCGACTGCTTGATGGCATCCATGCGCTTCTTGGTCTCGCGGAGCCGCTCTACCGGGTCGGCAATGCGCAGCGGGAGAGCCAAGAAGACGAGACCAAAGGCGTTGCCAAGCTCGATTCCCCGTTGAGGCTCGCGGAGGTCCACCGGGATCACGGCCCGGACCTCGAGGTCGCTCACCTCGGCGTTGCGGTCGATGAGATAGTCGCGGAGCCCGCCGGCCACCGCGGCCAGCATGACGTCGTTGACCTTCGCGCCCAAGGCTTTGGTGACGGTCTTGACGTCCGCTAGCGGAACGTTGTTGGACCAGGCCACGCGCTTTTGAACACCGAGAGGACCTTTGAATGGCGTCTTCGGATCGGGCGTCATCAGCAGCACGCGCCCGACGATGCTCGCCGCTTCGGCGGCGGTGCCCGCGCCCTGCGCGATGCGTGCGGGGTTGCGTAGGCTTTCGCTGCCTTCGCGCGCCAAGTAGCGGATGGCGTTTCCGATGCTGCGCACGGGCCTGAACGCAGTCGACACGAAATCACGGCGTCTCAGCGCTTCGGCGGGGGGCTCCACGACTTTTCCGATGGGCGCATCGCGCGCCATGTCCATCAGGCGAAACAAAACCGCATTCATGGCCGTGCCATCGCCGATGCAATGATGGAGACGTAAGACCATGGCCGCGCCGCCCTCCACGTTCTCGACGAGATGGATGTTCCACAGCGGCTTCGAGAAATCGAGGGGCGTGCTGGCCAGATCGCTGATGAGGCGCTGGAGCTCGCCCATGTCGCCCGGCGCCGGCAGCGCCACGCGATGGATGTGCGCATCCAGATCGAAGTTCGGGTCGACCTCCCAGTGCGGCGTACCCACCGGCAGCGCCGGCTCCACCACGCGCATGGTGAACCGATCGAGCGTGAGCAGGCGAACCTCCAACGTCTTGCGGAAGCGCTCGAAGTCGAGCGGCTTATCGAGGAGCGAGACCCCCGTGATCATCATCAGATTGGTCGGCTCATCCATGTGCAGCCAGGCCGAATCGACGGGCGACATCTGTTTCGTTGTGGTGGTCACAGGGGTACCTTCATGCACACCGGCGCTCGCCGTCAAGCTCGGTCAGAGACTTCCGACCGCACTTCCGGGTCAGGAGACACGACCCCAGGCTTAACCTCCGCATGCTAAGACCAAGAAGTCCGTCCAGGGCGGCATTCGGTGGAATTGGCGGGCGAACGCAAGGGGACTCGATGACGTATCGATACGACGCGACCTACGAGGAAATCTTGGAGCTCAGGGACGGATCGCGGTTGCGTCTCCGCCAGATTCGGCCCTCCGACAAGTCGGCCCTAGCGATGGGTTTCGACCAGTTGACGGCGGCTTCACGCTACGACCGGTTCATGGGGCATAAGACCGAGCTCACCGAGGACGACCTCAAGTACTTCACCGAAGTCGATGGCGTCGATCACTTCGCGCTTGCAGCCTTCCACATTGCCGACAGCGGACAAGAGGAACCGATTGGCACCGCGCGGTTCGTTCGGCTGCGCGACCACGCAGATGTTGCGGAGGCCGCGGTGACCATCCTCGATGCCTACCAAAGTCGAGGCATCGGGACCCTCCTTCTTGAGCGCCTGCTCGGAGCCGCATGGGAGCGGGACATCCGTTGGTTTCACTTCGAGCTCTTCTCCCGCAATGTGGGGATGAAACATCTGATCGAGACCGTGAGCCATGACGAGGTCAAGTTCGCGTATCAAGGCAGTGGCTGCGTCACCGCACAATTTCGAGTGCCGGAGCCGGACCGCACCTCCGTGATTCCCGCTATCGAGAAGGACTCGCCCTTTCGTCAGATGTTGCGCAATCTCGCGAAGCACCGAATCGTCGCTCGCCCTCGTTCCACGCGGCCACCGCCCCGCCCCGAGTGAGACGACGATCGGGTGAGCTTCATGAAGCGGGTGGACGCGACGCCCGCCCATCTCGTCGGCCATTCGTGGGGTGGCTTCGTTAGCCTGCTATACCCGAGCTCTCCCTGTGCACTCAGATTCCGCAGAGCGGATCACAAGGAGGAACGTCATGAAACGAGACCTTAAGTCGCTCGCGGTCGGCGTGATGATCGGCGGCGTGATCGGCATGGGCGTCGGCCCCGCGCTCGCCACGGCCTACAGCAGCAATCCCTCGCAGGACACGGTGCGCGCGCTCGAGGACATTGCAAGCACGTTGAAGTCGCAGGAGACCAGCCGTGCCGTCCAAGATAATACCCGTGCCCTGAAGGAAATCTCCCGCGCGCTCCAATCCATCGAGGGCACGCTCAAGTATCAGCGGCGGTAGTCGATCACTCCAGCGATGAACACCTCATCCGAATACTGTTGTTCGTCGTTAGCGCCGAAGACCCTTGAGCCTTGCGAGCCGCGTTCGTCCGACCTGGGGGGCGGGCTCGACATGCAGCGCCCTAGCGCCAGGTGACATGCGTACGGCGCGCGATGGTCGAGATCGTGCGGGCCAACGCAGGCTGGCCCGGGCTAGTTGAGGAGGGTTCGCTCGCGGCGGTGGACGCGCATGATCGGGTGGCGGCCGAGGACCCAGGTGGGGTCGGAGCCTGGGGGGAGGATTTTGAGGCGACCGCCGTGCTCGCCTTGCAGGTGGCAGAAGGCGCAGGGGCAGGTGAGGTTGTTGGGGGCGTCGGTGCCGCCGGTGGCACGGTACTTCACGTGGTGGAGGGTGATGTTGCGCTGGTGGCAGACGGGGCTGGTGCAGCGGTAGCGATCTCGGCGGTAGATCGTTTCCCATTTGTCAGAGACGCCCAGGGTCGGCACCCAGGTTTGCCAGAAGGTCGCGCAGAGGAACTGAATGAAGCTGGTGCCGGGGAGTTTTTGGCGGTGGAGGCGTTCGAGTTGGCGGTAGTGGAGGAGGAGATCGCCGGAGATGCGCATGCGCAAGGTTACTTTGCCGGTCGGACTTCCGGATATCTGGACAGGTTCGTTCGGTGCCTCGCTGTCGGGACTTACGGATATCTGGACAGCGGGGTTTTCGTCGTTGGGACTCCCGGATATCTGGACAGTGGGAGCATCGTCGTCGGGGCTTTCGGCTGAATAGTTGTGTGTGACGCGTCGTAGGAGCTCGCCGCTGAGGATTGCGCGTTCTAGCGACTGGAATTGTTGCATTTGGGCTTCGCTTGGGGGGGAGCGGTCGGTTTGGCCTGTGAAGCGGGCGGTCATTTCTACGGCTTGGACTTCTTCGCGGAGGTGTTTGAAGGTGCGGCGGGTGGCGCGCTCGACCCAGGCTTGCTCGGTGCCCCCCGTGGCGATGCGGGCGACGAGATGTGCCGCTTCGAAGCCGATGCGGCCCTGCTGAAGCGCGTCGACGACGTGGTCGAGCGCCCGACTGCGGCGTGCCAGGCTGAGCTTGCTTCGGAGCGACGCGCGGGACATGCCGAGGCGCTCGCGGGCGTAATGTGCTTCGGTCGCGAAGCCGAGTGTTTGCCAACCGCGGAGTGCGAGGAAGCGTTGGGCCATGCGGCCGAAGAACAGGTCGCGACTGGCGAGCTCTGCGCTGTAGTGACGGATGCGCGCGTCGATCGCTTCGAGGCCGATGGGCAGGTCGTCGGTTTCGGGGGCCTCACCCGGATTGGGCTTGGTGGTGACCGCCGGGCGGCTTCGGAGCTCGGCTTCTGCTTGCAGGTGTTGGAGGTGCTGCATCTGCGCGCGCCACGCGGTGTATTCCGCTTCCATCTGCGCGGAGACATCGGCTTCGTCCGCTTGCGCGGCTTGGCCGGATTCGTCGGCCTGCGCGGCTTGGCCGGCTTTTTGGGCTTGCGTGGGCCCGGTGAGCTCGAGCAGCGAGATGGTGGCCTCGGCGAGGAGTGACTCGAGGAAGTGGCCGCCGGTGTGCTTGCCGTCCATGTGCTCGACCATCATGCGCGTGGCCTCTAGCGCCCAGGCTTCTTCGACCGGCAGCGTGAGCGAGAGCGTGCGCGCGAGGTCGTCGTCGTCGGGGGGATCGGGTGAGCCTTGCGGGCTCAAGGCGATGCGCATGGCTTGAACCGTTTTGCCGCGTGCCACCTGGAGCAGTGCGGCTTCGGTTTGAGGTGTGGCGTGGCGGGCGAGCAGCTCCGCCATGCTCCAGCCGATGGACCCGGCTTCGAGGGCGTTCGTCAGGTGCGGTAGCGACTGCAGACGGCGCGCGAGGGTGCGGCTTTCGGCCGCCCAGCGACCGCCGCGATTGCAGCGCTCGAGCGCGTACGCGCCCAGGGTGGAAAAGCCGAGCTCGTGGATGCCGTCAGCTAGGCGGTGGAGGGCTTGGCCGATTCGGAGACGAAGGCGGCCGGCGCCGCGGGAGAGGCGGTGGAGCTCGGCGTCGAGCTGGGCGGTTTCGGGGTGCGGTGGAGCTGGGAGGGGCCGGGCGAGCTGGACGTGCTCGGAGGGTGGCGAAGCTGGGATTAGTGCGCTGGAACTCCGCATGATTACTTGTGATTATAGCTTGAATACTGAACATTTGTCAAGCGCTTGAGCATGCCTGGTTATCGGACGCCGCTGGAGCGTGTTGCGTGCTTTCGTTCGAATTCCAACAGGCCGCCCCTTGGCGTGACTTGGTCACCGCGGCCGGATTATCGCGAGCGATGTAGGTCGTTGCAGCCGCCAGGTCGTCGAGCGCCTCGAGCGCTACGACGAGACCCGTCACTCTAGGTTTGCCTTGGCTTTCGCGTACGCCTCATCTCGCGAGAGACCTTGCCCCTCACGCACGGACGCGAGCGCGGCCTCGAGGCCGGCCTCTTGCTCTTCGGTGAGCTCAGGCGGCTCGTCGATCGGGACGAGCACGTAGCGGCCCTTCTTCAGGGCTTTCAGCTCTTCAGGAACGTCGACACCGTTCCAGTGGACGATCACGGCCATGGGCAAAGCAAACCTTCCTTTCCCGGTGGATTCTAGGAGTGTGTTGGACATACTTTATTATCGGCCGACGGAGTGGAAGTTGCGGGGGGCCGACGAGGCCGGTTAGCGGCTCTTTGCGCTGGGCGAAGATGGCCCGCGGCCTGCTGCTTGCCGAACGATGTTTGGATGCCGGGCCGCGATTTTCAGTAGCGCGATGGCGGGGCCTTCGGGTTGGCGGCGGCCTTGCTCCCAGTTACGCAGTGTGTGAACGCTGATCTCGAGAGCGCGCGCGAACTCTTTCTGACTAAGGCCGACGAAGCGCCGAAGCAGGATGATGTCTCTACCAGACTCGATCCGTCCTTCGCGTATGCGCCGCCTGACCGGCGCCGGAATCATCCTTTTGAAATCGGCGTCCGTCAGCTCGCGAATTTCCAGATCGTCAGTCATGCGTAGTCACCGGACTTGTATCGCCAGTATCTTTCACGCTCGCGCCTCGTCGACAGACGCACGCTGATGATCCGCACCAAGTCGTCAACCGGCTCAGTCCAGACGACGGTGACGAGGCCCAGCGCGATCGGCCCAATCGAGATGAAACGCTCCTCGCTCGCTGGGTGCCATTCGTCGCGCTCATCCAATCGGTCGGCTTCCCAGATGAAGATGGACTTTGCGTCTTCGAAACGCAGGCCGTGCTTTCGTTGGTTGGCATCGCCGAGCGCGGCCAAGGCCTCGCTTGGACCGAGTGGCGGAGCGACGATCCCGCGCTCCCCGACTACGCGCGAGGCCATGGCTCGCCCACCATCTTGATCGACGAACGCGACGTGGCCGCCGACCACCCCCAGGGAAGCTCCTGCCGCCTCTACGACCTGGCGAAGCCGTTCGCGCGCCCGCTCCACGTTCGGGCAGTCAGGGTCGTAGATGAGCTCGATCTTGGGAGTCGCGGCTGCCATCGACGGCTAGGATAGCGTGTCCTGGTGGAGACGGGGGATGTGGCAATGGTGGCGCGCGCCGAAGGCGCTCGTTCCTTCGGGCGAGCTCGGCTAGCGGGGTATCGACTTCGCTGAGGCCCCCGCGGCCCGTTGTCTTTGCAGTGTCGTTGGAGCCTACGCAGAAGCAGCTGCTCCGATCGCCCTACCCACTTGCTTTCGGTTTACGCCGAGGGCTAGGAGGGTGCGGATGAGGAGGTCGACGGAGACGCTTGGGTCGCCGGATTCCATTTTGGCGACGCGGGATTGGCTGGAGCCGATGAGGGCGGCGACTTCGGTTTGGGTGTAGCCGAGGTAGTTTCTTCGTTTTGTGAGGAGGGCCGCGAGGGAGAGGTGGAGCTCGATGTACTCGACATCTTCGTCGGTGAGGTTGAGGAACTCTTTTGCAGAGCCGAACTTCCAGCCTTGGGCCTCGAGCCGGCGGCGTTTCTCTTGCTTCATTGCAGTGCCTCCTTGGCGGATGCGTCGTAGAGCCGGAGACGCCGTGCTGCGCGGGCGATCGCGGTTCGGGGCGTTGCCTGCGACTTCTTTGCGAATGAATCGACGATGACAATCGCGTCGGGGTCGACTCGGTAGATGATGCGCCAGGTCTTCCCGGTCTCGCGGTCGTCGATGCGGAGCTCATGGCAGCGCGGGCCGATGCCGGGCATGGGCCGGGACTTCGGCATAGAAAGCGCTTCTCCGTTCTGCAGCCGCCTCACGAGCCACCCCGCCTGCCGCCGAGCGTCTTGGGAAAACGGCGGACTTCGAACCTTGCTCCCAAGCCAAACGAGCGGCTTATCCAGCATGAAGCCATGAACTGTTTATGTCATATCTGACATGGATATGCAAGCGAGCCTACATGATCCCCTCGTCATGGGAGTCATCGGTTGATGGCGCGCGAAGTTGCGCGTTTGTGCGCGCCCGTGGCGGGCGACGAAGGCGCGCGTTCCTTCGGCCAGCTCGGTTGGCTGCGTATCAACCTTGGTGAGGCCGCGCGGCCTGTTGTTCTCGACCGTCGCTCAGGGGCGTCGTTTGCGTAGGGCGGCGAGGATCGGCGTCCGTGTGTTCAGGCGATGCCCTTGTTGGGGTTGAGTAGGAACTTTTCGCCGGTTGCTTGTTTGCCGTAGACCGCGATCGCTTCGAGGGTGAGGGCCTCGGCGAGGGAGACCTCGCGGGTGTAGTTGCTCGCGAAGGTGGTTTTGATTTCGGCGGCGACGCGGGTCTGCAGCTTCTGAACGGCTTCGGGGCCGATCCTTTGGAGGAACGGGAACAAGAGCCAGCCGCCGACGCCCCAGGCCATGCCGAAGCTGCGGTTCAATACGATGGGACTGCGATCGAGTCCGCCGTAGATGTAGACCTGCTTGTGTGTAGTGGAGCCGTAGGGGCTGTACGCGGCCCCAGTCGAACTTGCGGCGGCTTCCATGCAGGTGAGAATCTGCCCGGCCAGCGTACCGCCGCCGATTGCGTCGAACGCCAGCGTCGCACCCGTCTCGACGAGCGCGTTGGTGAGATCTTTCATGAAGGTGGGTTCGCTCGAGTTGCATACGTGGGAGGCGCCCATGCCGCGGAGTAGCTCGACCTGTTCGGGTTTACGCACGATGTTGACGAGGGGAATTTCGTCCGCGAGGCAGACCTTCTGCAGCATCTGACCGAGATTCGAGGCGGCGGCCGTGTGTACGAGGGCCTTGTGGCCTTCGAGGCGCATCGTCTCGACCATGCCGAGCGAGGTCAGGGGATTGACGAACCAGGATGCGGCATCTGCCGGGGTTGTGCCCTCGGGGAAGGGAAGCACCTGCTTGGCTGGAAGGCAGCGGTACTGTGAGTACATGGCGCCGCCGACCACGCCGACGGTTTTGCCGATCAGCGCCTGGGCGCCCGCGCCCGCCGCAACGACGACGCCTGCGCCCTCGTTGCCGACTGGCAGCGACTTGTCGACGCGGGCGGCCATCGCGCGCATGGACTTCTCGGGAACGCTTGCGGTTACGACCGGGCGATCCGGACTGCCCGACGCGCGCATGGTCGACGGGTCCGCGGCGCCGAACAGAAGACCGAGGTCCGACGGGTTGATCGGCGATGCTTCGATGCGAACGAGCACCTCGTCGTCTTTGGGTTGGGGGATCGGGAGCGTCTCGAGCGACAACTCGAGCGTGCCGTCGCTTTTGATGATCGATCGCAATTGAAGGGCGTCACCGGAGATTGTTTGGGTCATGAGGCCTCCAGGCCCACGAGCTCGCGACTGTGTTCGTAGAGGCGTTGGGCCATGTCGTCGTCGTGCGCGTGGGGGTTTGGGGATGCTGTGGATCTAGCGGCGAGGGGGGTGAGGTCAATGGGCCCGGGCGACCGTTAGGATAATTGCCCGTGGGACTCCCGGATATCTGGACAACGGCATCACGCTTGGGCGCGGTTCGTCACTCGCTATCGCCTCTTCTCCGATTGGCGGCTTCATTGCTTTGCTATGTTTTCTTGAACCCGAAGTCCGGCTTCTCTCCGCGGATGAGCATGTCCAGGAACTCGTCGAAGCGTTTCTTTCTGGTTTCGGGTCGCTTGGCCGTCGTGAGTCCGTACGCGATGGCGTATCGATTGGTCTTGTTCAACGTTTCAAAGCATTGTTTCGCTTTGGGCTTGCGTTCGACCGCTGCCAGGAAATCCGCGGGCAGTTTCATTTCGCTTGCCGCGTAGGCATTCTTCCAGCGTCCGTCCGCCTTCGCGGCGCGGACCTGCACCAGCCCCGGCTCCTGCATGCGACCCTCGCCGATCAAACGCTCCGCATGCTCTCGGTTCCGCTTGGACCAACTGCTTCGAGGTTTTCGTGGCGTGATCCGCTGGAGGTAGGCTTCGCCATCGATGGACTTCTTGATGCCGTCGATCCAGCCCCAGCATAGCGTTTCCATGACGATCTCAGTCCAACTGACGCTTGGTTTGCCCGTCTTCACTTTGAATACCCTGATCCAAAGCTCGTTTTCGGAGGCATGGTTGGCTTTGAGCCATTGCCGCAGCGTTTTTGCTGACGCAAAGGTTTTGACTTTGGCTGGATCGGGTTCGGGCATGGGATCAGAAACCAGCGGCGTGCGAAACTACTTCTTCGCGCGGCGTGCGCGCGACGCTTCGGTGGTCGGCTTCATTGGCGGCACGGCGTTGATTTCGAGCCGCAAACCTAGGGCGGCTACGTACTTCTCGAGGGTGGAGACGCGGACGTCGTGGCCCGACTCGAGGCGGCTCACGATGGCTGGAGAGGTTTGCATGAGGGCTGCGACTTGGGTTTGCGTCTTGCCGTTGGCTCGCCGGCGTTCGGCCATCCGACGGCCAAAGGCCAATCGCACCTCTGCATTAGCGACGAAGGCGGCGAAGCCGCGCTCGCGGGCGTCGCGATTCGCGATGTAGCGTTCGAGGTCGTCTCTTGGTTTGGCTCGGCGTCCCATGAGATTTATCATATGTAGTATACCTTTTGTGAGGTGGCAATGCGCCTCAACGCTACGCTCCCCTTCCCCGGCTTCGCCAATCCGACAGGCGACGCTCAGCGAGCTCGATCATGCGAGCTGGTGTCTTTTGGGTCTTCTTGGTGAACGCGTCGAGAGCCAAGAGGACCTGTTGGGCCCTTCCCTCGGGGCTGAACAGCACGCGGAACGCTTTGCGTTCGGCCTCGACGCGAACCTCCCAGATGTCGCCGCGGAGGTGACGAGCGAAACGGAGGCCTTCCCGGGCGATCTCTTTCATGGCCGCCACCACTTCAGCGGCCTCGGTTGCGGTTAGGTTGTCAAGGAACGCTTGAACTGGCTTGGCACCCGAAGCGGTTTCGTAGAACCGCCATCGTCTGCGGTGCATGGTTGGTTATCGGACGGTCGCGACGGGAGTTGCGCGATTGCGCAACCAGTTCGTAGGACGCGCGGATATCTGGACAGCTCTATCCGGCGCCTCGTCTTCGGGGGTCACGGATGTCCCTTGGGATTTGGTTGTCGACGCGCATGCTCAGTCATCGGCCATAAGGCGGCGACGTTGCGTGCTTTCGTCGGAAAACGAACAGGCCGCGCGGCTTGTTGTTTTTGACTGGAAACTCAGGGTTTCGTGACGACGCCAACTGGGGTGCGGACGCGGGGGTTGGTATTGTGGTTGTGGGGGGTTGGTTGAGCATGGACGCTGGGGGAAGTCGAGCTCGTGTCGCGTTTGTTGGAGTCGCCATTGCGTTGGGGCTGCTCGTCGTCGTCGGCACGACGGATGTGGGTTCAGGGGCCTTGAAGCGCAAGAGGAACAGGTTGCGGGGCCAGCCGAGCTCACGGAGGCAGGTCCATTTCGCTGAGGACCTCGTCGAGCCTGAATCGCGCGACACCACCGGCTACGGCAACTGCGCGAGCTTGATCGGTTGCTACGACTGGAACGCGCCGGATTGGAAGCGATGGGTCGAGGAGCAGCTCGCGGCGGGCGAGGATCCTTCCCGCGACCCGAGCCCGCCTCCAACTGCGTCGGCTTCTGTTTCAACGCGACGATCGACTCGGTGGACGAGGACAACTGGCGCCTCGCGAGAGTCGTGATCATTGGGAAGAAGGGCAAGAGGACGCCCGCCTGCGTGGAACGAACCAGGATTCTGTCCTCGTCCCGCATACCCGCTGCTGAAGGCAAGCCCGTCCGCTTTGCTTGCTTCGACCGCTTCCGAGAAAAAGACGGGCTGCGGTTCGAAAGCTGCAGCCAGATGGCGACGCTGGAATAGCCGCCCCCGCGACGCGGGATTGGCTGGAGCCGATGAGGTCGGCGACTTGGGTTTGGGTGTAGCCGAGGTTTTCTCGGCGGTGTTTGAGCCTGCGGAGGGGTGAGCTGCGGCCGCCACGACGGTTGGCGCAGGATTTGCGCCGGCCGGTCCGGAAAGAATTACGTATGGAGGCCTCGGCTTCGTGCTCCTAACTACCTCTTGATGATCATCGAGAAGGTGAGGTTCGCGATGAGTGCGAGAGTGAGGGTTTGGACGCTTGTGGCGCTGGTGCTGACGGCTGCGTGTGGCTCGGATGGCGAGTCGCTCGAGGTGCCGCCGACCGAAGTCATGAAAACGAATGAAGAGGCACGCGAGGGGCACACGCTCGTTCAATACGTTGCGCGGCAGCCCGAGTTTCGCGACCGCGCGTCGGACGGACACGTCGATCAACACATCAACGTAGGAGTTCCAGATGGCGTAGAGACCGATGCACCGGTGCTGTTCGCGCTCGGAGGTGAGCAGCCGCCGATCGACGAGGCATTCGTCGGGAGCATTCAGGGGCGGCTCGGAATCCCCATGATCGTCGTTGACTTAGAGCATCGAGGATACGGCAACAGCCTGTCGGACAATCCGGATCAAACTACGCCGCACTACGTGTCGCGGCGTGAGGCGGCCGAGGATGCCCATGAGGTCGCGAATGCATTGCAGGAGATCTACACGGGCCCGTGGTTCGTGCTTGGTTCGAGCTATACCGGCGGATTGGTTCTTCAGTATGCCGCGAAGTACCCGGAAGACGTCGTCGCGGTGGTCGATGCGAGTGGCATCGTCGAGCACCCGGTGGCGTTTGCGGAGTACGACCTGTTCACGAGGGAGCTCCTCGGGGAAGAGGCGTATGCGGACGCCGTCGGACATATCGAGAACCTGCAACCGGCCGAGCTCTTTGATCAGACCTGGATCGACCGCGAGTTCTTCGAGGGTATCGCCGCGGGGCTCACGCAATACGCAGCGTATCAGTCGCTGGTGCCGGTCTTTCAGAGCTTGGCGGCGACGCGGACGACCGAGCAGCTCATCGAGGAAGGCCGCGAGCTGGACCAGGCGTTCTCCGGTGGAGAGGCTACCGCCTGGGCGGAGAACCGGGCGCTGAAGACGCTGTCACGCGAGGAGGCGCTCGAGAAGTACCCGTGGGAGCGCACCTGGATGTGGCAGCAGTGCACCGACATCGGGACGTTTCGCACCTCGGGGCCTGACGGCATTTGGCAGCGCACCGAGGAAGACTGGGCGGAACAGTGCCAGGCGCTGTTTGGGTTGATCTCGTGAGGGAGCACGAGGGACAAGCCGCGGACGTTGCAGCGCTAGAGACCGCGGGGGTTCCACTGGTGTTCGTGTCGGGCGGCAAGGACCCATGGTCACCGATCGGGCTTGAAGTGCCTCCCGAGAGTGACCGCATCGACCAGCAGGAGGGCTACAGCGAATACGCGACGAGCTACGGCCGGCACTTCCATGTGCCTGAGGGCTTTCACGGACCCGCGCGCTCGGTTCCAGGGCTCCAACATACGGTGTGGGCAACGGCGTTCGAGCTGGCGGGGGTCGAGTTGCCGGAGTGAGGTCGGTTGGAACTGTTGGTTACGCCGAGGCGGCGGCGCCGATCGCCCTGCCCACTTGCTTTCGGTTTACGCCGAGGGCGAGGAGGGTGCGGATGAGGAGGTCGACCGAGACGGTTGGGTCGCCGGCTTCCATCTTGGCGACTCTGGATTGGCTGGAGCCGATGAGGTCGGCGACTTGGGTTTGGGTGTAGCCTGGCCACGGAGGGCTCAGCGCTTGGCTAGGTCAGCTAGGACGTCGGCGGCGAGGCGCCCTTCCCCGGCTTGGAACGACGCCCATGCTTGCCCGATGGCGGCGTGGAGCGCGGCGCGTTCGGCCGCGTCGAGACCGTCGCCAGCGTCGTCGATTACGAGATCGAGCTCGGTGCCTTCGGGAAGGTCAGTCGGCGCGTCCACGATGAGGCGGCCATTGCGAACTCGGGCGCGAATCGTCGACATCATGGTGAGAGTAGCACGCGGCCTTGGGTGGGCCTAGCGCGTGTGGTTTGGGGTTCTTGCTTTGGCATCGATGGGGTATCGGACGCCGCCGGCGGGAGTTGCGCGATTGCGCGCGCCCGTGGCGCGCGCCGAAGGCGCGCGTTCCTTCCGTCCGCTAGCTTGGCTCACGGTGCCGTCGACGCCGGAGTCACGGATATCTGGACAGCGTTGCCTTCGTCATCGGGGCTCACGGATATCTGGACAGCGTTGCCTTCTTCGTTGAGACTGACGGATTCTGGACAGTGGGTTTGTTGGCTCTGGGACTCCCGGATATCTGGACAACCGCATGGCGCTCGGGCGCGCCGGCCCCTTCTTTGCCGGCGCGTCCATCGGGTTCATTGCGCGCGGTTTCGGCTCGCCGACTCCCGGATATCTGGACAACGGTGGCTTCGGCTCGGGTCACGGATATCTGGACAGGGGTGGCAGCGTTGCCCTCGGGGAGCTCCGTGGGGTCGGACGGGAGTTTGCAGTTCGGTTGTCAAAGAACGTTGGACCGGTCTCGCAGCCGAAACGGTTTCGTAGAACCGCCATCGTCTGCGGCGCATGCTTGGTTATCGGCCGACACTGGAGGAAGTTGCGCGCCTTCGTTCGAATTCAGCAGGCCGCCCCGCCAAGCGGCTTCGTCCTGTAGAACGGGACTATGGCCACCACGGGGCAGGCGTGACCAGCTCGAGCTCGACCCACGCCCCTTGCTCGACGCCCTACGCCAAACCCCCTGCTCGAAGCTCTACGCCACGCCCCTTGCTCAAAGCCGTAAGTCCCGCCACGCTTGCCACCATGCTCAAGCAGCTGGCCTGCTTGGTCGTGCTGACGCTCGGCTTAGCTTGCGACTCCGGGGAGCAGCCGGCCGCGTGCGTACCGACGCCCTACGTGAACGACGCGCAGGACCCGTACCCCAAGGCGCACTTCACGCCGCTCGAGAACTGGATGAACGATCCGAACGGGTTGATCGAGCTCGACGACGGGCTTCATCTCTTCTTTCAGCACAACCCGAGCGGGCCGCTGTGGGGCAACATCCACTGGGGCCACGCGCGCACCGACGACTTCACCCGCTACGAGGATCTCGGCCTGGCGCTTTTCCCCGATGACACGCTTGGAGAGCCCTTTTCCGGCTCGGCCTACCTCGACACGGACGGGCGCGGTGGGGTCTGCCAAGCCCCTTGTTTGGTGCTCGCGTTCACGCACGCGGGTGGGGCCGACTCGATGCAAAAACAGTCGCTCGCATTCAGCGAAGATGGTGGGCGAACGTTTGACCTCTTCGCGGGCAACCCGATCGTGGCCAACCCCGGGGGCACGCCTGACTTCCGCGACCCCAAGGTGTTCTTTCATGAGCCCACCGATGCGTTCGTGATGGTCGTCGACGCCGGCGACCGCGCGCACATCTACACTGCGCCCGACCTCATCCACTGGACCAAGGCGAGCGAGATCGGCCCCTTTGACGACATGCCGGACGGCGCGTGGGAAGTCCCCGAGCTCTTTGAAATCGACGGGCGCTGGGTGTTCAAGACGGACGTGTTGCCCGGCCTTCTTCAGCAGGGTGAAGGCCGCTACCTGCTCGGCGATTTCGATGGCTCGACGTTCACGCCCACCGGCGAGCTCACCTCCATCGACGGCGGCCCCGACTTCTATGCGGCACAGGTCATCGCCAACCAGGACGAACCACGCTGGATGGCCTGGCTCTCGTCGTGGGCCTATGCCTTTTTTCAACCCACCGAGCCCTTTGTCGGCCAGCTGAGCGTGCCGCGACGCCTGGCCCTGCGGGCCGATCGACTCGTGCAAACCCCGGATCTCTTCGGACTCGAAGACCCTTGTCCTTTGGTCGACAAGGACAGCCCTGCGGGCGACGACTTCGCGGGGATCGAGGCCGACGCGTTTGTCCTGCGCGTGCGTGGGGACGCGATGTTCCGCGTACACGTGGGCGAAGACGAGTTTCTCGAGCTCGGACTGCGCGACGGCACCTTGGTGGTGGACCGAACCGAGGGTCGTGAAATCAGCGAAGGTTTTTCTGGGCGCTTCACCCGCGATGCGCCGAACGCCGAAGGCTTCGTGGCCGTCGTCGATCGCTTCAGCATCGAGCTCTTCGGGGACGGCGAGGTGATCACGGCAAGCGCGTTCCAAGGCAGCGACAGCCGCGGAATCGAGCTCGTGGCAGGAACGCCAGCACACGTCACCCTCCGGCGATTGCGGCGTGAGCCGCGCGTTGTGCCGTAGAGGGGGGCGCGTCGCGGCCGGTGGTTTTGTCGTGCTACCGGCCTGTTGCCTTGGCCGGAGACGGCGCACGAGCCGCCGCGCGTCGAATGATATTAGGGTGACGCGCAGCGATCTTGAGGAGCGCGATGGCGGGGCCTTCCGGTTGCCGGCGGCCCTGTTCCCAGTTGCGCAGGGTGTGCACGCTGATCTCGAGGGCGCGGGCGAACTCTCTTTGGCTGAGCTTGGTGAACCTTCGGAGCGCGACGATGTCTTTGCCGGACTCGATTCGGCCTTCCATGATGCGACGGCGTGTGGTCGCACGGATCATGTGCTTGAAGTCGCGCTCGGTGAGCTCGGGGATTTCTAGATCATCGTCATTCATTGGTGGATGTCGTTGTAGGCGAGATAGAGTCGTCGCTCCCTCTTGTTGGCGCGGCGTACGCTAATGACGCGCACCACACCAGCCGCCGGAGCGGTCCACACGACGGTGATGAGCCCCTCGGGGATCGCGCCAACGGAGATGAAACGAGCTTCGTCTCCGGGATAGGTCTCATCGAGCTCGTCCAAGCGGTCGGCCTCCAAGATGAAGATGGGCTTCGCGTCTTCGAACCGTAGGCCGTGCTTTCGTTGGTTCGCATCGTTCTTTGCCGGGTCCCACTCGAACCGGATGGACATTCGAAGTGTCGCCTTTCAAGAGGGGTAAGTCAATGGCTTACCATCGGGTTCGGACCGGACCGCTGCATCGGAACGGTTATCGGCCGTTGCCGTGGGAAGCTGCGCGTGTGCGCGCGCCCGTGGCGCGCGCCGAAGGCGCGCGTTCCAGCGCGGATGACGCGCTCGCGGAGATCCTGTCGGCTCTGTCTTGGTTACGCCGAGGCGATTGCGCCGATCGCCCTGCCCACTTGCTTTCGGTTTATGCCGAGGGCTAGGAGGGTGCGGATGAGGAGGTCGACCGAGACGCTTGGGTCGCCGGCTTCCATTTTGGCGACTCGGGATTGGCTGGAGCCGATGAGGTCGGCGACTTGGGTTTGGGTGTAGCCGAGGCTCTCTCGGCGCTTCCTGAGCAGCGCGGCCAGGGAAAGCTGAAGCTCGATGTACTCGGCTTCCTCGTCGGTGAGGCCGAGAAAGTCCTTTGCGGAGCCGAATCTCCACCCCTGGGCTTCGAGCCGGCGGCGTTTTGATTCCTTCATCGGAAGCCTCCCTCGGGGCCCTCGTCGTAGCGCCGTAGGCGGCGCGAGGCACGGCGGATCGCCGTGGTCGGCGTGCCGCGAGTCTTCTTCGAGAACGCATCCACGACGACAATCGCATCGGCATCGAGACGGTAGATGATCCGCCACGTTTGGCCTCGTTCGTGATCCGGAATGCGCAGCTCATGGCAGCGCGGGCCGATCGAGGGCATGGGTCGTGATTCAGGCATGGAAAGTGTTTCGCCTCTTT
Source organism: uncultured delta proteobacterium (assembly GCA_963817725.1). Taxonomy (GTDB): domain Bacteria; phylum Myxococcota_A; class Polyangia; order Polyangiales; family Houyiibacteriaceae; genus SG8-38. Next base: position 36,400 of record CAWFPD010000006.1, on the reverse strand, counting down.
GCAGTCTCCTCAGAAGCAATCCAGCTCGCTTTCGGGCCTCGGCCGAGAAGGGAGGACTCCGCACCGTCTCGCCGAGCCAAACGAGCGGCTTATCCGGCATGAAGCCAGGTTTCCTCTATGTCATATTCGACATAGACTTGCAACCGAACTGTCATGATTCTTCGTCATGGGAGCTCTCGGTCGCTTGCGCGCGAAGTTGCGCGTGAGCGCGCGCCCGTGGCGCGCGCCGAAGGCGCGCATTCGTTCGACTAGCTCCGTCGGCGACGTACTGGGGTTACGGATATCTGGACAACGTGGCTTCGGCTACCGACTGCCGGATATCTGGACTGGCGTGGCTGCGTCGCTTTCGGTGGGTCGGACGCGAGGTTGGGGTTCGGTTGTCAAAGAACGCTTGGACTGGGTGGGCGCCCGAACCGAGTTCGTAGAACCGCCATCGGCTGGGACGCATGGCTGGTTATCGGACGATGGCAGCTGGGGTTGCGTGCTTTCGTTGACTTCGCGGGGATCGAGGCCGACGCGTTTGTCCTCGGACGGGCGGCGGGACGCGATGTTCCGTGTGCACGTGGGCGAAGACGAGTTTGTCGAGCTGGGACTCGCGGACGGCACCTTGGTGGTGGACCGAAGCGAGGGTCGTGAACTGGGGTCGTGGATGCCGTCAGGGAGGCGTGCGATTCGTGGTCCGTCCGCTAGACGGGCGTCACTCTCCGAACATGGCGGCGACAGCGAGCCCGAGAACAATCGCGACTGGCACCGCGACGATCAGCGGCCACCAAACGAAAATCTCATTCATGCTAGCCATGTCTCATAGCGTAACACCTAGTCGAAACCCTCTGCTGTGCGTCACCCCACTCTTCCGGTGATCTTCAGGGTATCCGGCCAACGCGCGACGGCAGTGCGGGCATTTGAGATGTGCGTGCGAATCGCCGAAAGCCTCATCGGCTAGGAATGCCGGGGCCTAGATTCCGCAGAGCGGGTCGTTTTCGTCGCAGGCGGGCCTTTCGAGCGGGTCGCGCGGGCGTTCTCGCTTTGTCTCGGGCCTTTGTCTTGGCTGCTTGTGCGTTGGACGGGGCGGCGCGGCTTCCTCGGGCTGGTGCTTCATGTTCTCGAGGTTGCGGTCGAGCTCTTCGACCTTTCGTTCGAGGGCTTCGTTCTCGTGTTGAAGCACGACGGCTTCCTGGCGCATGCGCTCGATTTCAATGGCTTGGCGCTCCATCCTGGGCCCCAGCACCAATACGTAGACGGCGGCCGACGCGAGCACGGCGAGGACTGCCGCGGCCATGGCGAAGCGTGTGCGCTTCTTGGCCTCGTGGAGGCCTTCTTCGACCCTGGCTTGAGTCTCGCGTTCGAGCTCGGATCGAAGCTCGGCCCCGCGGGCCTGCGCTTCCTGGTCGAGCCTGCCGCGGAGCTCGGCTTCGAGGGCTTCGAGCGCCCGACGCTCTTCGGCTTCGCGCTTGGACTGCGCCTCGGCCAGGGCTTGCGCTTCGGCCTGTCGACGGGCTTTTTCTTCTTGTTCGCGCCGCCGTTCAGCCGCGGCCTGCGCGCGCTGCCTTGCTTCGAGCTCGGCCTGCGCCCGGGCCTCCTTTTCGGCGACTAAGCGTTCCTCTTGAAGGGTGTGAAGCTCGAGGAGCTGGTCCGCGAGCGAGTCGTGCCTGGCTACTTCCATGGGGGGTGTTCCGCGCCTCCATTGTCAGTGTGGCAAATCGAGACGCGCTTCGCTCCCTAGTTTGCGTAAGTCGGATCACGCGAATCGCACTCTGCGCGACCTTTAGCCGGACACGGTCAAGCTAGAGCTCAATCTAAAGGAGGAGCCTCATGAAACGAGACCTTAGGACTCTTGCACTGGGCATCATCATCGGCGCCGCGGTGGGCATGGGCGTCGGCCCTACGCTCGCCATGGCGTACAGCGGCAACCCTTCGGAGGACAGCGCGCGCGCCCTGCAGGACATTGCCAGCACGCTGAAATCGCAGGACACCAGCCGCGCCATTCAAGACAACACCCGCGCCATCCAGGAAATCTCGCGGGCAATTCAATCCATCGACTCGACCCTGAGGAGCCAGCGCCGGTAGGTTCCCACCGCGCCATGGGGCCTCGTTCCGGCCTTCGTTCATCGAGACGAAACGATGCGGAGGGTTAGTTTGGCGTTGGGGCTACGCATATCTGGACAGCGTTGTCTTCGTCTTTGGAGCTCCCGGATATCTGGACAGCTTCGTTCGGGGGAGCTCGACCGTGCGCGGTGCCTAGTTGGTTATCGGCCGATGGCAGCTGGAGTTGCGTGCTTTCGTTGCCTTCGCGGGGATCGAGGCCGACGCGTTTGTCCTCGAGGTGCGTGGGGACGCGATGTTCCGCGTACACGTGGGCGAAGACGGGTTTCTCGAGCTGGGACTGCGCGACGGCACCTTGGTGGTGGATCGAACCGAGGGTCGTGAAATCAGCGAAGGTTTTTCTGGGCGCTTCACCCGCGATGCGCCGAACGCCGAGGGCTTCGTGGCCGTCGTCGATCGCTTCAGCATCGAGCTCTTCGGGGACGGCGAGGTGATCACGGCAAGCGCGTTCCAAGACAGTGACAGCCGCGGAATCGAGCTCGTGGCGGGGACGCCAGCGCACGTCACCCTCCGGCGGTTGCGGCGTGAGCCGCGCGAGGTGCCGTAGAGGGGAGCGCCGCTTTTTCGGCTGGTGTTCGGCGGCGTTCGATGGGGTTGGCTACGGGGGGATCATTGGGAGCCTCGGATCCACGAGCGTTCCGCGTCGTACTATCGGGTGGCGCTGTCGCTTCGAAGGGCTCCACTTGGAGCTCGACCTGTGCGGTAGATCACGAGGCGGTCGGTAGCTCTGGCTATCGTTGGGAGCGCGTGTCTGCTCGCGGAGGTTATGGGTCGGCAGCGGCGGAAGTTTCGGTCCTCTCCCGAGGTACCTTCATGGACTCGTGTATCTTCTCGTCGATGGCGGCGCGCTTGACTCCGTGGGGCAGATCGTCCGACTCTGGTTGAGGCCCGCTTCCCCCAGCGCGGGCTAAGGAGTCCAGATGAGGCTATTCCCGATCTTGCGTGCGCCACTTCGCATCGGGGTACTCGTGCTCGGTCTCCTGATTTGGGCGTGCAGCTCCGGAGACCCTGGGATCGGAGGAACCGGTGGCGCGGGAGCGAGCGGGGGCGCAGGTGGTGTCGGCGGTGGGGGAGGCGGCGACGGACTCGGTGATCCAAGTGCGCTCGATGCGATTGACGCTGCGCTCGAGGCCGGCGACCTCACCGACATCGATGCGCTGCGATACAAAGTGTTTGCCGTGTTCGGCGATGAGCGGTTGCCCGCGGCGTATCGCGCGAGCGGGATCTTCGAAGGCACCCAGGTGGTCGAAGAGCTCGGGGAACAGTGGAGCACGTTGCCAGCGAACGTTCAGACGGAGCTCGAGCCCTTCATGCTACCGCCCGCCGCGGACGGGAGTTGGTTCGAGCTTCAAGAACAGCAGGCGGCGCAGCAAGCGCAGAAGTCAGGCTCGGTCGCGCTCAAGGCGCCTGCGTTTTCTTCCGTGTCGGCGGTGCTCAATCGGGTGCGGATTCGGTATCCGGCCGGGCTCACCGAGCTTGCGACGCAGGCGGGCTGGGTGAAAGAGGCGCTCGAGAACGACGGGGTGTGGGACGGGTTGATCGACCTGATGGGGCGCGAGCCGGTGTCGGACGGTGGGCTCGACGCGAGCTACAACGGCGGCGACGACCGATTCGACATCTACATCGTCCGACTTCCCAACATCACGAGTGATCCGAGCCTCCGGAGGTGCTACGGCTGGGCAACTCCCTACGCGCAGCCTTACTTCGTCGACATCACCGACGACAACACTCGCGGTGCGTATGTCGTGATCAATGCGGACGTCGCGCAAACGGAAGACGAGGTCAAGGCCACCACGGCCCACGAGTTCTTCCACGTCTTGGGGCACGCGTTCGATACGCCTAGCTCCGAGGCGCTAAGCTGGCTCCACGAAGCCACGGCGACTTGGGCGATAGACTACATCTATCCGTCGTTGAACATCGAGCACCGCACCGTGAACGACCTGTTGAAACGTCCGCAGCTCACGCTCAGCAGCTTGTTTTCCACTCGCGAGTACGGAACGTGGATGTACTGGTACTTCCTCACGAAGCGCTTCGAGGATGACTCGATCGTCCGCCGAGTCTGGGAGCTGAGCGAGACGATGCCTGTGTTGGATGCGGTGGACGCCGTGACGCCCGGGGGCTTTGAAGACACGTTCCAGGAGTTCGCGGCGACCCTGTGGAACCGCCCCGGCTTTTCCGACAACCCGCCGTATAACATCTATCAAGAGGATGGTCTCGTGGAGCTTACGAGCCCCTCCGGCCGTCTTAGCGCCGTCGAAGTCACTCACGAGACACCCATGCCGAACCCGGAAGACGACATCGCTTTCGTGTTGGACGGCGGCGGTGTGGCGCGTTTGTCTGCGCAGTACGTCCACTACGACCTGTCGGCAGCGAACGTGCGGACGGTGCTGTTTGCGAATGGCTACAACTTCGAGCTGGCGGAGGGCGTTCCGAACGCGCTGCAATCATCGGGCACGCACACGCTCTACGCGACCGAGCTCGCGGCCGAGGACCGTGTCGGCCGAAAGGTCGTTGCGCTGATCAAGCAAGACGGCAACTGGGAACCAGAGCCTCTGGATCTCTCCGACGTTGCGTTCATGCCGTTTTGTAACCTCGTCGACAGCGAGAGCGCCGAAGAGCTCGTGCTGATCTTCATCAATGCGGAGCACCGGGACGACAAGCCGTTCTTTGCAGCGCCCCGCGGTCTTCCTCCACGCTTGCTCACCAGCAACATGGGCTGCGGCAAGTGGTCGGGAAGCGGCAGTGCCCAGGAGGTCATCCTCAATGGGAACGACACGCAGTTCACCAACGTGGAGATCACGAACATCGAATTCACACGCCCGAAGATGACGCTCAACGGAATTGCCGCTGGCGGTGGAGAGATCCGGTTCGGCGACGAGCTTCTTCCGCCGGGCACGCTTCCCGCGCTGAATTGGTACTTGGGCGACGACTACGAGCTCGCCAACCTCGAGGCGAACTGGCAATACGACGAGGACACGGAGTTCGGCGGAACCGTGTGCGCTGGCTCTGGCAGCGGGACGTTTACCGAGGCCGACGTGGCCTCCACGGACTTCCAGATGGGCTCGCATCTTCGCGCGTGGAGCGGGGCGCCGAGCATCTCGCCGCTTTATCGCTCGTTCTACACGGAGCTGGTGCTTTACACCGGCGAGAATGCGATTTCGGGAACCTGCACGAGCAACGGGCAGCCGAGCCCGTACACGACCGACCTCATCGTCGGCATTCTCGGCGGGTACCGGGATGCCGAGTTTGGGATGCTCAGGGTCGACCCCTCGGGCGACCGCATCAACGTTTCGTGGTCGTTCAACGATCTGGACGCTACGCTCGATTTGAGAAGCGGGCCGATTCCGTAGAGGGATGAGTCTTTCCTCTCCACCGCTACGACGTCAGTGGAGTTGCGGCCTTTGAGCGAGCTCGCGAAACGCTAGGCGGCCGACAGGGGCTTGATTTGTTTGAGCTCGGCTTTGTGGAGGCGCTCTGCTTCCCAGAGGTCGAGCTCGCGTTGGGCGTTGAGCCAGAACTCGGCGCTGTTGCCGAAGTAGCGGGAGAGACGGAGGGCCATGGCCGCGCTCACGGCGCGCTTTTCGTTGATGAGCTCGTTGACGGTCTGGCGGGACACCTTGATGGCCGCGGCGAGGTCGGCGACCGAAAGGTTGTAGTCGGGCAGGAAGTCCTCGCGGAGGAACTCTCCGGGGTGCGTGGGGCGTCTTTGCCGTTTCCTTCTGAGTGTCATGGTCATTCCGTCCGGGCTAGTGGTAGTCGGTCACCTCTACTTCATAGGCATTGCCGCCCTCGAAGCGAAAACAGACCCTCCACTGCTTGTCGATGAATATTGCGTGCTGCCCCTTTCGGTCTCCGTGCAAGCCGTGCAGCCGGTTGCTGGCAGGGATTCTGAGATCATCGAGCCGCTTTGCGAGGTGAACATAGTCGAGCCTTCGTATTGCCCGTCGAACGATGTCTGGCGGCAGCCGCCGAGACTTGCCCGTGAAGAATAGGTCGGCCGTGTGCCTATTCGCAAACGACTTAATCATGGTAATGCGTCACGTGACGCATGTCATCCCGGAGGCTTGGTGGGAGGTGAGAGGCACGAAGGGTTATCGACCGTCGCCGGCGGGAGTTACGCGATTGCGCGCGTTCGTCTCGGCGCCGTATCGATCTTGCGGTGGTCGCGTTCGGGAGATGACGGCGCGGTCGACGCCGGACTCACGGATATCTGGACAGCGGACCTCGTCTCCGGGACTCACGGATATCTGGACAACGCTGCCTTCGTCGTTGGGACTGACGGATATCTGGACAGTGGGTTCGTTGGCTCCGGCACTCACGGATATCTGGACAGCGGCATGGGCTCGGGCGCGCCGGCCCTTTCTTTGCCGGCGCGTCCATCGGGTTCATTGCGCGCGGCTTCGGCTCCCCCACTCACGGATATCTGGACTTCGGGTGGCTGCGTCGCTTTCGGCGAGCTCGTCGGGGTCGGATGCGAGGTTGCAGCTAGGTTGTCAAGGAACGATCGGACTGGCTTGGCGCCCGAAACGGTTTCGTAGAACCGCCATCGATTGCGGCGCATGCTTGGTTATCGGCCGACACCGGAGGAAGTTGCGCGCTTTCGAGGACTTCGCGGGGATCGAGGGCGAGGCGTTCGTCCTCGAGGTGCGTGGGGACGCGATGTTCCGCGTACACGTGGGCGAAGACGAGTTTCTCGAGCTGGGACTGGCCGACGGCACCTTGGTGGTGGACCGAACCGAGGGTCGTGAAATCAGCGAAGGTTTTTCTGCGCGCTTCACCCGCGATGCGCCGAACGCCGAGGGCTTCGTGGCCGTCTTCGATCGCTTCAGCATCGAGCTGTTCGGGGACGGCGAGGTGATCACCGCAAGCGCGTTCCAAAGCAACGACAGCCGCGGAATCGAGCTCGTGGCAGGACCGCCAGCACACGTCACCCTCCGCCGCCTGCGGCGTGAACGGCGCTAGTGCCCTAGAAGGGGGGCGCTGCTTTCGTCGCTGGTATGGTGTTTGAGCCGGCCGAGGGGTGAATGGGCCATGCCCGGTGAGCTCGTCGCACCTTGGGCACGACGGAGCGGCCGTGGACCCTGTTGTGTTAGGGTGGCTGTGTGCACGGCCAGTTGTTTTCCGTGTGTTCTTTGGGGGTTCCGCTGCGGGGGCTGCGCCGATCGCCCTGCCCACTTGCTTTCGGTTCACGCCGAGGGCGAGGAGTGTGCGGATCAGGACCTCGTCTTCGGGGTCACGGATATCTGGATAACGGCATCGGGCGCGGGCGCGTCTGTGTCTGGCCTTGGGTGCGTCGGCGCTCGGCCATCTGGCGACCAAATGCCAAGCGTGCTTCCGCGTCCGCCACGAGCGCGGCAAACCCTGGCTCGCGCGCGTCGCGCTCGGCGATGTAGCGCTTCAGGTCGTCTCTTGGTTTGGCTCGGCGTTGCACCCGCCTTCGGGACTGAACACCACGCGGAACGCTTTTCGTTCACCCTCGACGCGAACCTCCCAGATGTCTCCCCGCAGGTGGCGAGCGCGGCGGAGGCCGTGTCGGGCGACTTCTTCCATCGCCGCGGCCACTTCGGCGGCCTCGCTTGCGGTTAGGTTGTCAAGGAACGCTTGAACTTGGTTGGCACCGGAGGCGGTTTCGTAGAACCGCCATCGTCCGCGGCGCATGGTTGGTTATCGGACGACGGAGACAGAAGTTGCGCGTTCGACGCCTGAGCGGAGCGTGGTCAGCGGACCGTCTAGACCGCCTTCTGCAAGCGGCGCGATGACGATCGCCATGACTCGAGATTTGCTTTGGCTTTGGCGTAGGCTTCGTCGCGCGAGAGGCCTTGCCCTCCACGCACCGAAGCGATCTCGGCTTCGAGGCCGGCCAGAACCGCAATCCCTAGAACGTTGCAGGTCTTCCGGCACCACCCGTCCCGGTCGCACTGAAAGCTCGCTGCGCTCTGCTCCTCCGTCGATCCCGTTTTCTTAGTGCACCCAGCAAGCGCGATCACGCACGCCGAGACAAGCCAGAGCGCACCCAAATACGTACCGCGCCGCGCCATGTTGTTCTCCTCTTTTCCAAAGTTAGGGGCGCGCGCCTCTCGACCGCAACTTAGAGGCGTCCCGTCGCCCCGTGTTGGTGTCCGGTGACAGCCGTCACCACCGTGCCGCAGACGGTTACAGTTGTTGTCCCTTTCGAGACACCACGACCATCGTCGCCTGTGCTTCCTTGTCCGCGATCAGGCGGACGTACACGCCTGACCTTTCCCAGGTGGCTTCATTTCCTGTGATGTCGTCTGGATCTCCGAGGAGCTCGTACATACCACGTCCAATGTTCCCGAACTCCGACATCGACGTGGCGAAGGATGCGATGGTGATCGAGCTCACCTCGGACCTGACGGCAAGGTTATAGGGCGGATCGTCCTCGGCCTGCCAGCAATGATAGATATTGCCGTCGCGCCGAGTGAAGTCGCCAGCGGGCGGTTGCATGCACATCTCATAGAAGCTGTTTACGTCGCTTTCCAGCAAAGTCGCCAGCGTCGCCAGAATCACCTTTGCTTGGTTTTCTGCAGGTGCTGGTGCCGGTGTTTGCCGTGCAGCGGTTGCCGGTGTTTGCTGCAGAACGGGTGCCGCTGCGGCCGGTGCGGGTTGCGCTGGAGGTGCCTGCTGCGCCTCTGGCGTCGCGTTGTAGTAGTAGTAGTGGCGTTCGACGACTTGCGCCGTGGGCTGCGCGGCGGGAGGTGCCGCGCCACAGCCATTCAAAGCCATGGTGATCGCCAGGGCGAGCGTCATCGTGAGCACGTGCGGTGTCGCCCAGCGCTTCTGACTCCTATCCCGCATCGACTGCCTCCCCCTTTCCAGATTAGCGAAGTGCAAACCTGACCCACAAACGACAGAGGCTGATTCACTGGGCGCTACGGGATTGGGAAGCAAGTCCGATCGGCGAGCCGAGCGACCTCGCGTTTTGTGGTTTGTCTCACGGTTTGGAAGCGTCGGTGCTCGATTGCTACGTTGTAGGTGGAGGCATACGGATCGCTGAGCAAATCGCTGTTCGGATTGTCGGGGATTGGGGGCTTCGGATGAGATGGTTGATTTTGGCGTTGGCGGTTGGGCTCGCTGGATGCAAGACAACGGCTCCGACACAGCGCAGCGGATCGTTAGACATTCAGGCTGGTGAGGAGCAAGAGTCGGGGGCGGAGCCTTCATCGCCGGTCCCCGACCCTCCGACCGCCAACAGGATGGGGTTTCCGGCCAGGTTCGAACGGACGTGGGGCGACCCCAGCCGGCCAGCAACTTCTGAGACCCTGGGCGAGAAGCTCGCACAGGGTACGCGAGCGAGCTTGTGGACCTGGACGGAGTGCAACCGCTTCCACGTGAGCACAACCGCGGGAGGACCGAGAGGCAATGGGCAGATAGTGGAAACAGACTCTCCAGCGCGCTATCGGCTGTGGAGCTTGGACCCGCTCACCGTGGAGGTGGAAATCGGAGGCGTGAATGGAGAGACCGACAATCGCTTCGATTTCTTGGACCACGAAGGTAAGCCCTTCGTTCCACGCCACGACGGCGACTTCCTCGCGGTGAAAGTCGAAGGTCCGGAAACCCTTCTCTGCGATAGGGACGGTCAGACCGAAGTCGGCAATGACTGGCTTTGGTGCAGCGATCTCGTTGTCGTCGCGGCGAATGGTCTATACGTCACCGGTCAGGGCGAGCATCAGGGCGGAGTCCGGATGCTCAAGAATGACGTGATCGAATGGACGACATCGTCCGAAGGCAGAGGCGGCTTGGCCGCTCACGTCTCCGGCGTGCGATGTCACGGTCAAAGCCTCCCGGGCGTACCGAGGGTTAGCTCGAGGAAACCGCGACACGACTGCTCAGACCCCAATTACCAACCAGGGTTGAATCACTGGAAGAGGCTCCCGCCGGCAGACGTGGCGCAAACGAGCGATGGCTGTGTGGGATACTGCTTCAGGGCGTTCATCGATTCGACGGCCAAAGAATCACCTGATGTCGTTCGGGTTGCGATCCTGGACGAAGGCAGTGCGCTCGCTCGAGCTACCCTGAGTCGCAGCGTGGTCGCGGCGTCGACTGACACGGAAGAGGGTCGGAGAGAACCCCTGAGATTCGCTTGCTTCGACAAGTCGGATGGCAGCGGTGTCGCGCCGCATTTTGATGACTGCGTCCAAATGGAAGCGGATCCAGCGGACGACTGGGCGTGCTTGACCGCATCGAAGGCTTTCAAAGCGAAAGCGGGGAAGCTGTGAAACAAAACCGCGGAAAAGCACTTCGTGTCGCTCGGGTGACGATAACGGTAGGCGCGCTGCTGTTGTTGGTCGCCGTCGGCCGCCTTCTCACTCTCAGCAGACAACAATACGCTGGAGCCTACGCAAGCGCGTCGGCCAAAGCACAGGGCGGCGAAGACTGTGCCTTCCCAACGTACGATTCGGATGGCCTCGACTGGGAGCAGTTGCCGGCGGCGACTCCGGTCATGAGCAGCGATGGTTGCGTGGGCTACTGCTTCAACGCGGTCATCGAGGCGGAGGTCGATGAGGATGGGCACGCCGCGCGGGTCATCATCCTCGGAGAGCACGGAGCGCTCACTCGGGGCATCGTCGATCGCAGCGTCGTGGCTGAAGACGCGCGCGTGATAGGGCAAGAGGGCGCGCCGGTGAGGTTTGCATGCTTCGACAGCGTCGACGATCCAGATGGCGTGCCACGGTTCCAGGACTGCGTGCAGATGTTGGCATCCAAATCTGACGAGCTGGGGTGCGTCGCAAGAGCCGAAACCACGAGCGATGAGAGCTCGGCCCGGTTTGACAGCCTTCGCTTCGGGCGTTGAAATCCCACGGAGGACACCGTACCCCGGCAGCCGGACGGGACGGCGAGCGGCTTATCGAAGGCCGTAGCCCGGCGGGTCGAGCGCTATAGCGCGGCGGACGGCGGGCACGGACGTGTGAAGCCTGGATGTGCTACCGGCCCTGCTCGCAGTATTGATAGCGAATGATTTGCGATGCGTCAGACTTGCCCCAGCAGTTGAAGAGGACTCTTTCACCTACGTTCTTGCAGTCGCGCATTCGGACACAATCCACGATGGCCTTTGTTTTCGCGTTGCCCTCTTGGAGTATTGTCACTCGCGCCGCGCTCGGATCGTTCTCCTCGACGGACTCTATGACTGCGTTGAAGGAAAAAGGCGGACATTTCGGTTCTTCCCCAAGGCACCCCTTGTTCCTCCCGCGTCGGTTGCGGTCCAAACAAGACTCGCAAGCTACCTTTGCGCTGGCCGCCACCACATTGTCCCGAACAAGCTCATAACAAGAGCTCTCACAAACGATTTCGGCCTCTTCAGCATATCGAACCTCACAATCCGATGGCGTGAGGGCAACAGCGAAAGAGTGGATGTAGCTCACGTCAGGAAAGTCCCCGAGTGGGGGAGGCCCGCTTGGCATCAACTCGGCTTGCTTGGCCCCCAAGACCGGCTCGAGGTCCTCGTCCCATATGAGATCGGCAGATCGGTACCCGCGCTGCTTCTCTACTCTTCCGTTCCAGTGAAGGCGGCAATACGCGATCGAGTCCGAAGGAGAGGCAAGACGTGGTTGTTTGCCTTCCGCTGACTGTTCGATTCCGATTGCAATGAGCAGAAGCGATGCTGCCAAAACCACGATCGCGATCAGCAGATGTTTGCCGCGGAGTCCTTCGTGCCCACTCACCACATCCCCCAAACATCAAGATAGCGGTTCCTCCTGGTAGGGGCCAAAAGAGGCATCTGGTCGAGCAGGCTAGGTCGCGGACGACGAGGTGCGTGCGCCCCATGCCCGCGCGATCCAGGAAATCTCCCGCGCGCTGCAATCCATCGACTCGACTAACCAGCGCCGGTAGGCACCTTCCTTGCCGTGGGGACTTCCGGATATCTGGACAGCTTGGTTAGATGCTTCGTCGCTGGCACTCCCGGATATCTGCACAGCGCGTTCGGTGGCGGCTCGTCTCTGGCACTCCCGGATATCTGGATTGGATTGTCAAAGAACGGCTGAGTTGGACTGGCGCCTGAGGTGGTTTTGTAGGAGCGGCGTCGGGTTCGGGGCTTGGTGGGTTATCGGCCGACGGGACTGGAAGTTGCGCGCCGAGGGCAAGCGCGAAAGAGCCGCGCGAGGACTGCGTCGAATCGCTCGCGTCGCGATCATCGAAGAGGATCGCACCCTCGGGAAGGCAACCCTTTGTCGCGGCAGCAGGCCGGAAGGGTCGGACCGGGCCATCGACGAAAGGCGGCCGCGAACTTTCGCGTGTTTCGAGAAGTCGGTCTGCCCCGGCGCCGTGCCGCACTTTGACCGCTGCGTGCCGGTGGAGTCAGGGCGGCCGGATGGAGGGTTCCCGAAGGAATGGCCGGATAGCCTGGAAACCGAAAACCACCCCATACGAGCGCGTCAGCTCAGGTCTGTCATCAGCTGCCTGAGAAGCGGCTCAGAATAAACAGTATCTGCTGGAGTCAAGCCCTTCAGAACCTCTGCATTCAGCAGCTTCTTGACCTGAGAGTAGGTGGCGGGGTCGACCGTCTTCTTGCCTGCTCCACTCGCATAAATCAAGTCTGGGTGACTGGTTTCAACTTGCTGGATGAGACGGTCGGAGCAGAACGCCTCTATTCCACGGAATAGTTTCGTGAGTAGCGGATTCTTCGCCTTGCTGTCCCATGCTAGAGCAACAAATGGGTCCTTGGCAGAGAACGTTTTTTTTAAGGTACCGAGCTTGCTGTCAGCATCCCAATCGAGAAGCACACCAACCTTAGCGTCCGAAGAACGTGATTTGATCGCGTCCGCGTGCGACTTCACGAAACCAATCAGAATCTCAACACCACCCTTGGTCGGGTCTTCAAGAAGGTCTTCTAGAGAGAATACCTTGAAACGCGGAACGAGGGACAAGGCCTTGTAGGACTGTATGATGAAATCTCGGTCGTATTTGCCCTCCACTAGGAGAACCGGATCTAAGGGGTGGAAGAGAATCGGATCCACCCAGCGGGAGACACCGAAGTTGGACGCGACTTTTAGGAGCTGCCGCGGCGAGTAAGGCTCGATCGTTGTCTCAAGAAAACGACCAGTCTTGTTCTCCTTGTTCACGAAGAAGCCGGCGTCTGCGTATTGAATCATCAGATCGGAATGCGTTGTCGCGAGAATTTGTAGGCGCCCCTTGGACTCGGCAGCGATCTGCTTGAGATAGCTAGCGACCTGTGCTTCGAGGGCCGTGTTCAATGAGGACTCAGGCTCTTCGACTGCCCAGATTGCGGCTTGCTTCCATCCGAACTGTTGAAAGTAGTCACGATCGATCAGGTGATACGTCTGGAACATCAACAAGCTTTGGAGGCCTGAGCCCTGCTCAGTCTCGTCCATGAGGCTTCCACTCTCGCTCAGCTGATACCCAAAGCGGAAAGCTAGGTCCGCCAAAGACGAAGCGGTGGCTAGCTTGACCTGTGAAATATCCGGTGCGAAGCGCCCGATCTCATCAGAGAGGCTTTTCACCAGCGCATCCGCTGTTTCCGCGATCTTGTCGAACACCTCTTGAGAGCGCGTTTTGTACTTTGCTAGTCGCCGCACCAGCACGTCTCTGAGCGCAAGCTGCTCGCGCCTAATCATGTCAGTTGGCACAACTCGATTGGGAATGAACCTGAACGTGATCAAGTTCAGGAACGCTTGAACTTTTGCGCTTCCGTTGGCGTCCAACGGTGTGGCACCGTCGTTCAGATAGACGGATGGTACCCGGTCCTTCATGGACCAGACCTTCGTGATCTTGAACTGTCGCCCAAGTAGTTGTTCTGACGCCTCTAGACCCTTCCGAAACTTGAATCGCTTCGATAGGCGGAAGGTCACCCCGACGGATATTTGCTTCTTCTTCTTGGCGCTCAACTCACCACGAAAGAACTCACGCGATGCATCGAAGTCTATGCCTGGTTCGACCTGACCCGTGAAGAACAGATGAAGCGCTCGTAAGACATTTGATTTCCCCGAGTTGTTTAGGCCCGCAAGGACGGAGAAATCAGCGAGCTGCATCATCCGGGCACTTCGTATTGATCTGAACCGGTCGATCTCAACGTGCGTAATGGTGATCATGCCTGAACTTCCGGGCGCGCCTACTCGTCTTCAAACCCCTGACTCGTGAACTTCAACGTGCTGCAATTCTCCGTGACGATCCGCACCACGCGTTCGGGAGCTCCGTCGGGGATCTTGGCTTCTATTTCGAGAGTCACTCGAACCTCGGCGCCTACGAGGCCGGCTAGGTGGGAGATGACTTCGTCGGCGATGCGGCCAGCATCGCGGCCGACGCGGGTTGGGTTGAGCACTGCGCTTCCGTGAAAGCGATGCGGATCGGTCTTGACTGGCGGCTCGGGTTTGACATCACCATCGCCTGTGGTGGAACCGCCTCCCCCGTTTTTCTTGTCTCCCTCACCTCCCAGTTTTTCCCCCGCCTCCTGCTCTAGCTGCGCGTGCGCTAGTTCGGGCCGAACCAACAACCCGGGATCCCCATCTTTGATTGGCACCCTCTTGCCCGCTTGGAGGCCGCGAAATCTCTTTTCGGCCTCGTCGTAACTCTCAGCATAGGCGAAGGAGTCTTTGGGCCATGTGATGAGATTTAGGCCGTCCTCGATCGCCTTCCACAGGACGGAAGAGTCGACGAGGCGAGGCAGGTAGAGATAGCGCGCGAAGTCTTCTGTGAGCTGTTTGATCGAGACGCTATCGCCCCGCCAAAGCGGGATCTTTTCGAGCTCCATCTGAAGGCGCGTGCCACCAAAGGCAGGGATCAACAGCTCATCGTTGCGGAGCTTCTTGCTTGCCCGCTCTGCCAGAGCCTCGTGACCCGTAAGGCGATATGCTTCCCACTTGACGGAGTCTTGTGGCGTCTTCTGCACGGGGACGAGCAACCATTGATAGGCCTCAGGCAGTCGCGCGGATACGACGCTATCCGCCGACGAAAGTTGTGTTTCGGCTTGCTTGACCTGATGCGGCGATAGGTCCAGCTCTTCTTTCTCAGCGAGAATCGATTCCCACGCCAAGTGGCGCCTTACGGCCTCGTCGAGGTCCTGAAGCCGCGTCTCGTCGACTGCAAGAAACACCAGGGTGTTCTGAAAGAGTCGCGGGGCGCTGCCTCTGCAATTCAAGAATCGCTTTGGCTGCGAGCTCTGCGGGATTGCCATCGCCCTTTCTGTATGGGTGCTCGATGCTGAGGACCACCAACCGGGCGTCGGTGTCATCTGGTACGTCCTGCCCGGAATATGGAAGGGCATGAACTCGACTGAAATCGCCCTTCTTTCGCAGGTTGGTCCGGAGTCGCTTGTCGAGCTCTTGCACCACTTTGTCTGACTCTCGGCGCAATTGTTCCGTGCGGTCTTCCGCCAGCTTGGTTACGGTGGGCTGGGTCGAGTACCAGTATCGAACCCCATCTTGATAGAGATAGGTAGCCGTGCTCGAAAGGCGACGGAGCGCGTCACCGAATATTGCCGGGGACTCCCCCGGCATCACGCAACCGAGCTTCACACGGCGATCTTCGATGCCCTTGTGCGCAGTGGCAGTGCTCGGTGCGGAGCCGAGATAGATGGTGCGCGCCACGCGACGGCACGCCGCGTACTTGCCAAGATTGGGCACCTCGCCGTCGAGCCTCACGGGAAGCGCATTGGGCCCGTCCACGTCTTTTTCGATGATGGGCACCCAGTTGGCGGACAGGTACCGGGTGAGCTCAAACTGGACGCGTCGATCGTCGATGGCAAAGTTCGCGGGCAAAATGAGCGGATTTCGATCGTTCTTCTCCCATAAGCTATGGATGACGGCTGCCATCAGTCGTAGCACGCCGCGCGTTCGTTGGAACTTCACGAGGCTTGACCAATCGGTGTAGAGCCGATCGAAAACCTCAGGGTGGATCGGGTAAGCCGCCTTAATTCGCTTTTCGTAGTCGGCGTCTCGGCATTCAGGCGGAAACTCTTCATGCTGCGTGCGGTAAAGGTCGTAAAACGCACGCGCGACCGTATCGCGCGCCACAAACTGCTCTTTTTCGACGAGCGGCTCGAAGAGACGCCGGCGCACGATCTCAAAGCTTTCCTCGGCGCTCGCTGGACGCCACACGGCGTCCACGCGTCCGATCGCGTTGCGCAAACTGTTCAGTGCTGCTCTGCCTCGTTCTCCGCCGACTTCGATGTCCTCGCCAACTAGATGGGGTGACGTCGCCGTATCGGAGGCCGGCAAGCTCACGACGAGCAGGCAATTCTTGGCGAGCTTCGCAGACTCGGTGAGCGCCTGCGCAAAGGTAAAGTGGGTCTCAAAGCTGCCGCCGGGCAGGTCGTTTTCTTCGTGGAGCTGTCGTGCATAGGCAACCCACTCATCGATCAGAATCAGGCAAGGGCCATAGTCCACCATGAGCTCACGCAGAACGTCTCCGGGGTTGGTGCCTCTCTCATCGTCCGCCTTGATGCGTTGGAATGCCTTCTTGCCCTCCTTCAGCCCACCTGCTGCGAAACCGAGCTGCCATGCGAGCTCTCCCCAAAGAGTGTTCACGACGGTACCGTCGGGCTTGGTTACCGGGTTACCGGGTGAAATCTTGTTTCCCACCAGAACCGCGCGATTCACCTGAGGAAGCTTCGTCGCCTCTGCATCCTTCATGAGCTCGTCGAGCCCCGCAAGATTTGCCGTGGGCGTGCCCGAAAACAGATGATAGAGCGCAAGCATCGAGTGGGTCTTGCCACCACCGAAATTGGTTTGAAGCTGCACCACAGGGTCGCCGCCTGTTCCGGAAAGTCTACGGATGGCGCCTGAAAGCAAGCGACCGAGACTGTCCGTGAGAAAGGTACGCCTGAAAAACTCTGCGGGGTCGCGGTACTCGTCCGAGCCTTGGCCTAAGTAGACCTGCCAGAGATCAGCGGCGAACTCTGCCTGTTGGTACTTCCCACTGGCCACGTCCTTGTGCGGGCTGACGACCTCCCGCCAGGGCTTCAATCCATGCGAAGATGGGCTTTCAATTGCAGGGTGCGAGCTCTTGCGCTTTTCGCTGCGAGCTTGTTCGTCGAATCGAACGCGGAGAAGCTGCATCTTCATCTTCTCGACTTCGTTTGCTTCAGGGGCGGATATGGCAGTCAGCAGGCGCCCCGCGGAATCAAGCGTTCGATACGCGTCGTCTGTCGAAAACGGCTCCTGGTGCGCCCACTTGTTGCGTGCGGTTCGCAGCTCGCTCACGAGTGTGCGCTCGGCGTGGCCTAGTGTCTTTCGAAACACATCGTTCCAGGCAGACCACATGAGGATCAGGAGTGGCGCAGCGTCCCACTTCGCAAAAGACCGATTCTGTCTCGAGCCGCTCGCTGGTCATGAAGCGTTGGGCTTCTTTGAGGGCGTCTTTTCCGTAGAGGTTGGTGAACTCTCGCTCAACAAACGGTGCCAAGCCTTTCTTGAGAAGCTCTAGGGTCTTGCCGACACGTTCGTGGTTTGTAATGGCCATGACTTATTCCTGGTCGAAAAGCTGAGATTGTTCTCCGCTCGAGCCGCCCCGCTCACGTGCCAATCGCTGAATCTCCGGCCAACTTTGGACCAGGGAGTTGTAGCGGCAGTGCCTCCGGGGACCGCCTCTTACGTTCGCACATGGTGAACAATCGATAAGCAAGCTCTCGTGCCACCTCGGCTCGTGCTCCAAGTTTTGCGGCTAGTTCGGCCGCGGCAGACTCACCCCCAGCTTCGAGGAGGCGGACGAAGTGGTGCACCATTTCCCAAACCGTGAGGCGCGAGTCTCTGTCAGGATCCCAGTCCTCGGGAAGCTCTGATGGCCGCAACAATCGGACTTTGCCTGGCTTCAAAGCAAGGATACCCGCATCCTCGAGTCCCGAAACGCTGGTGTTCTTGGCCTTGGAAAGATGTCTCCGCCACGCCATACTCGCCCTCGGCAAAGCCGTACTGCTCAAACCATGCGAGCGCCCAACGGCTGTCGGCGTCGAAGTCACCCTCTTGTTCAGCAAGCGCTTCGTCGAGAGTCTGATTGATGAGCGCCAGCGCTTCGCGCACTGTAAGCGGCCTGCCCTCTGCATCGAGCACCTGCGAGTAGCGGGTGTAGACCGCCATGCCCGGACCGATCGCCGCTTGGGCGAGGTCCACGGGCGCGATATTGCCGCGCTGTAGATGTGCGAGGGCGGCGGGAAGCTCGGTCTTTAGTGCGGTAACTAACTCTCGACGCGTGGCTGTGCGCGGTGAGGACTCGCGCCGACGGCACACAAGGATGATGCTGGACGCCAGCACATTTGTACCTGAACCAATAATGCGATTTCCGAGCTCGGTTCGCATCGGCCAGGTACCGCTTACGTCGAAGCCAGCCCGAATCACTGCGTCGAGAAAGGTTTCCCAACCTGTGCTTGCAGTGCCCTCAGCGCCCTTCGTCTCAGCCTGTTTGAAAGCATAGTATAGGGTGAGCGGTAACGCTGGATGGGACTGGTCCGCGAGCCGGCGCATCGCACGGGTCATCCCATCGAGGAAAAAGGACTCCGCCTTGTCTTTGCTGCCATGGCGGTAGGGCGTAGCAACCAGCTCCTCGGCCTTTGGGACCGCCAGCGTAGCAAACAGGTCAGGGAAGACAGTCCGCAGCGAGCGGCGTAGCCAGACGTAGAAGAAGTCTGAGAGATCAGCGTAGCCGATGTTATCGTAGTAGGGCGGGTCAGTCGATACTAGCCGCCCGGTGCTCAAATCTTGGGATTGTGCGTCGCTCTGCACCGCGTGTGCACTCGGCCAAGCAGGAAGGAGCTCGACTACTCGCATCATATTGGTAAGCGAGACCAAGAAATCGCCAGCCATTTCTCCGAAGGCGTTTGTTTCGGAGTAGTCCCACACCATTGGCAATGCTTGCCGTCCAAACGTGGCGATTGATTGATTCATGCTGGGTTTCCACCGGCAAAGGGAAGATTGAGCATCAGACATCTTGCTGACGCTCATTGCCAAGTACACACTTAGAGCCTCGGCGTAGGCGGTGGCGCCTGCGCCTTCGTCGCGGAGGCGTCTGCCATCATCGGAGAGGCCCGCGACGAGGGCGTCGTGCTTCGCGCGTGCCATAGCTTCGCCCACCAGTTCAGAGAACGTTGTCAGCGCCACAAGCTGTCGCGAGGTAAAGAGGTCGCCATACTCCGTGAGACCATACTGTACGGTCCAGAAGTTGCGTGGATCGTCGGGCAGCGCTTGGTCCGGCTTCCAATCCGGCTTGACCTTGCTGGCTGTTGCCTCATGCGCCTGGGTCGGCGATAGATAGATGCGTTCGCGGTCACCCTGCGCGACAATCGCCATTAGCCGTACGCCCATGCGTCCAGCCCTGCCCTCGTCCTTAATGAAGTCCCCCGCGATGGGCGCGCCAGACATGAGACATCTGAAATTCGCGCCCCGGGAGAGCTTGGTCCCGGTCTTGGCCGCCTGAACGTCCTTCGGCTTTCCGACTTTGACCGCAAAGTGGTAGCCCCCGTCCTCGATGATTGGCTCAACGTACGCCTCCTTTCCCTTCTTGGTTGAGAGCATGAAGGTCGAGACGAGCGGGACGTCCACATTCGCATAAGCTGGGTTCGGGCTCTTCACCGTACGCGCCCAGAGCCAGGCGATCACGGTTAGCTCGCGCCCCCTCATATTTTTTTAGATCCGGGCGTTTCTTGACCATCTCACTGGTCACCTCGACCATGGGATACAGATGCCCAATCCGCTTCTCGGCCTCATCGCGCATCCACTTGCCGTAGTAACGAACGTCCTCAGCCAGGCCCTGTGCGCCCTTCCATTCCTTCTCGAGCAACTCCTTGTGTTCCCTGGACTCGGGATTCACCGGTGGTCGTCCCGCGAACTTCGGCGGAATCTCAATCATCGCCTTGTTGATCAGCACGGCCACCGGATTGAGGTCGCTTGCGTATGCTTCTAAACCCAGCCGCTGCGCTTCCAGCGGCAGTGCGCCTCCACCGGCGAAGGGATCATGGAATGCCGGAAGCTTTTCGGGATTGAAGAGCTCGCTCGCACGAGGATCATCGGCGTTGTCTGTACAGGTGCGTCGCCAGCTCTTCCGAATTTCCTCACGTGCCTGCTCGAGGACGGTTTCGTTGGTGGTATTTTCCCATTTCACCAGCTCTTCGACGATTGCGAAGAGCCGTTGCCGCTCCTTTTCCTGGTCCTCTTCGGTTGGAAATAGCTCGGGACGCGAAGACGGGTCGTCCACCATCTGTGCGAAGATTACGGCTCGGGCGGCAGCTAACGGCCGGCGCGCCCACCAGAGGTGAAGGGTGCTCGGATGCCCATGCCGGATCGATTTCTCGCGCGCCGACGCTTTGTTGATCGCGTCGAGTGGAAGGGCTACTTCAATCAGCTTCTTCCTAGCGATCATCGACAGAGTCTCCAATCTGCTCCTGGAGCCAACCGACGATCTTCTGTAACTCTCGAACCTGAGGGGGAATCTTGGCAGCTTCCTCAGGCGTGGGCGCGACTTCGTTCGCGTGAAAGACTCGGTTTCGCAGCCGTTGCACGGCTTTCAAACGTTTTTCCCAGTCCTTGCGGTCGAAGAAAAGACCAAGTGCGCTAGCGGCCCGGATTTCCTGACCGAGGCTGGCGTAAGAGAGGCGATCTAAGTCTACTTTTCTTTTCTTCGCTCTCTCCCAATGATTGTTGATCTCCCGGCGGTCTCTTTTTGTGAGATGTCCAAGCCACCGGTCTTCATCGCTCCCGCACTCTTGCCGGATCCATGCCATGAGTAACATCTCGATTACGATAACCAAACTAAACAAGATTGAGTAAACCGGGAGCTTCTGAATGTCCGAGAGAGTGACCAGGCCTGACACCTTGCAGCCATCTACAAGAAGACGAAACGTTTGCCTATCGGCAGACTCCAAAAACGAGAGCAGTGGCGCATTGGAGGCGATAAACATCTCTTCGTTCAGAGTGACAAGACCTTTACCTCGCACGAAAACCGCCTCAATCTTGTCGCCTCCAGGATCGGTGAGCGGCACTTGATCAAAACCTGATATCTCAGGATCAGCTTCTATCTCTTGCCAGTCACGGATAGATCGACACAAGAAATGGCTGCGTGGCGTTGCGATTAGCTTAACGGGGACCGTCGAGCGGATCCCCGCAAGAAACTCGTCTGCAGGAGTTGACAATGGGTGGCTGGCCCAGGTCGTCATGACGGCGCCTCCCCTCGGCGGAGAAGTTCCGACAGGTTGTAGTTCACGCTGGTGACGCCGAAGTCGGGTTCCCGTTGGAAGGGGCGCCGGACGTAGTGCACCGAGTGTTTTTGGTCTTCGTGAAACTCGACGACGGCCAGAATAAAGTCGTCGGGCTTGTTGAGCGAGTAGAGAATTTCGTTCTTTGTCACGGTTACGATCGAGGCATCCTGGCGGCGACCCTTGACCTCGATGAACCGCAGTCGGCCAGTGCCTGGGATTCGGCTTTCGATGTCGTAGCCGAGCTTCTCGAACTCGCGGTCGGTCGGCTCGAAACCCAGATCTCGCTCGACTTCCATCACGATTTCTCGGGCGCGTGCCGCCGCTGCCTGGGTGTCGCGCGTGATATCGGCGGCAATGCGCTCACGACCCGTCATTGCGGCGATCAGTCCCTCCGGCACGACAAGCAGGCCGCCGAGCACGACCGGCGGCAGCGGCGAAATCTGCGCTCGAGCTTGAGCTCTTCCATGCGCTTCTGCAGCCGCGCCTGCAGGTCGTCGGCGCGCTTGCGCGCCTCGCCGGAGTTGAGCCGGGCGTTGGCCTTGCCGGCCTGCTCCTGAAGCTTTAGCTGTTCGGCGCGGTGATCCCAGTAGCTGATCTCCTTGGTCAGCCGCTCCTTGACCGCGGCTTCGGTCTTGTCGATCAGCTCGAGCTTGCGGCCGACGCACCTCCTCCAGGTGCTCGGGCACGACCTGGGCGACGGCGTAGCCCTGCGCCTTGGCGTTCGAGGTCTCGACCGATCCACTGCGCACTCGGGGCGAGCGAGGATCGCATCGATGCCGGGCTCGTCATCACGCAAGCGGTCGATAGTCGAGATAGGGCGCATAGTGCAAATGGCGCGGCGTTGCCGTCGCTGTCGATCTCGACGTAGAGCATGCGCTTCGAGATGACCCGGCGCTCGCCGCTACGCGTGTCTGCTGGCGTCCTGGATGGCGTGCTCGAAGATAGAACAGGACACGCGGCTTGGTCCCGGGATCGCGCTCGTCGACCAGCACCGTGCCGCGCCGCAGCAGATCGCGGTGGCGTTCGAGCGTGAGGTCGATGACCGCATCGAGCAGCGGGTGGCCCGGGCAGACGAAGGCGGCAGGCGGCTGGCCCTGGGGTGCGACCAGCGACTTCTCGAACGCGATGCGCTCGTAGCGCGGCAGCACCGGCTCGCCGCATGCCGATCAGCCGGTCGCGGTTGCGGACCGGCGCGGGCACGTGGGTGACCTCGATAGCGGCGCGGCTCGCGCTGCTTGACGCGTGCCGCCGAGACGCTTGAACGCCTCCAGGAAGAACGACTCGATGTAGTGCGGCTGCAGGCGGCGCGCCTCGGCGCGCTCCATGTCCTCGCGGATGCGGTCGGACGCGGCTCGCGTCCATGGCGTCGTGGGCCAGGGCGCGCTCCTCGAGCAGGTCTTGGAGTTGGCTCGCGGTCGAAGGCGTGCTCGACGGCCTTGGTCAGGCGCGCGCGGACCTCGGGCTGCTCGCCGTAGCGGATCGCCTCGATGAGCAGATCGCGCAGCGGCTTGCCCTCGAACTGCAGCTTGCCGAGCACGTCGAAGACCTGGCCGCCCAAGCGCCTGCGCGCCTGCTCGAGCTTCTCCAGCAGCTTGCGGTAGACGTCGCCCTCGCGGGTCTCCTCGGCGACGAGGTTCCAGAGGTGGCAGACCTCGGTCTGGCCGATGCGGTGGATGCGCCCGAAGCGCTGCTCGATGCGGTTGGGGTTCCAGGGCAGGTCGTAGTTGACCATCAGGTGGGCGCGCTGGAGGTTGATGCCCTCGCCCGCGGCGTCGGTGGCGAGCAGCACCTGGACCTCGGGATCGTGCCTGAAGGCCTCCTGCGCCTTGCAGGCGCTCTTCGCGGCCCATGCCGCCGTGGATGATGACGACGGCCTCCTCGCGGCCCAGCAGGGTGCGTGATCCGGCTCGTGCAGGTAGTTCAGCGTGTCGCGGTGCTCGGTGAAGATGACGAGCTTCTGGTGTGGCGAAGGCGTCGGTGGCGGGATCGCGCCTGAGCCGTAGGGAGGCGATCGCCTCCGCGATGCTGCTCGGCCAGGCCGCGGGCGTGAAGATCTCGCTCGAGCAGGCTCGGCGAGCTCGCGCCACTTGCGTGTCGTCGCCGCTGCGCCGGACCGTCGAGCGCCAGCGCTTCCAGGCCCTTCAGCGTCGTCGATCTCGGCCTTCAGCTCGACGATGGTGCGCGCCGCGGTGGCCTGGTCGAGGATCTCCTCCTCGGCTGCTTCGACCTCGCCTTCGGGCGCCTCCTCGAGGTCCTCGACGTCCTCCTCATCGAGCTCGGGACCGTCGGCCGCAATGGCGGCTGGCGACCTGCCCGCCGCGCTGGAGCAGCTCCAGCTCGCGCAGGCGGCTTTCGAGCCGCTCGCGGCGGCGGCGCAGCGACTGGTAGATGGCCTCGGGCGACGAGGCCAGCCGGCGCTGCAGGATGGTGAGCGCGAAGCCGACGGTGCCGGCGCGCTTGTCGTTCTGCAGCGCCTCGGCGCGGTTGAACTCCTCGCGCACGTACTCGGTGACGGCCTTGTAGAGCTGCGCCTCGGCATCCGAGAGCTTGTAGGGCACGGTGTAGGCGATGCGCTCCGGGAAGAGCGGCGTGCCGTCGAACTTGAGCAGGTTCTCCTTGACCATGCGGCGCATCAGGTCGGAGACGTCCGCGACATGGACGCCGTCGCGGAAGCGGCCCTCGAAGCGGTCGCCGTCGAGCAGCGCCATGAAGAGCTGGAAGTCCTCTTCCTTGCCGTTGTGCGGCGTCGCGGTCATCAGCAGGAAGTGCCGCGTCAGCGTCGACAGCAGCTGGCCGAGCTGGTAGCGCTTGGTGTACTTGACCTCGCCGCCGAAGAAGGTGGCCGACATCTTGTGCGCCTCGTCGCAGACGACGAGGTCCCAGCGGCAGTCGGGCGCCTGCGAGCTTCTGCCTGCACGTCCTCGTTGCGGGAGAGCTTGTCGAGGCGGGCGATGACGAGGTTGGTCTCGAGGAACCAGTTGCCGGTGCGCGCGGCCTCGAGCTTGTCGTTGGTGAGGATCTCGAAGGGCAGGTGGAAGCGCCGGTAGAGCTCGTCCTGCCACTGCTCGGCCAGGCTGCCGGGGCAGACGACGAGGCAGCGCTGCAGGTCGCCGCGGGCGATGAGCTCCTTGATGAGGAGCCCGGCCATGATGGTCTTGCCGGCGCCGGGGTCGTCGGCGAGCAGGAAGCGCAGCGGCTGGCGCGGCAGCATCGCCTCGTAGACGGCGGTGATCTGGTGCGGCAGCGGCTCGACGACGGAGGTGTGGACCGCCAGCACCGGGTCGAAGAGGTGGGCGAGGCGAATGCGGTGGGCCTCGGAGACCAGGCGGAAGAGGGCGCCGTCGCCGTCGAAGCTCCAGGGCCGGCCTCCTCGACGACCTCCAGGCGGGGCTCGTCGTGGCGGTAGAGAAGCTCGTTGGCGACCTTGCCCGTGTTGGACTTGTAGGTGAGCTCGAGTGCCTCGGAGCCGAACCACTGGACGCTGACCACGGTCACGAGGGCGTCGGGGAGAATCCCGCGAAGTGTGGTGTTGGGCTTGGAGATCCTCGAGTGCGCTCATTTGGGTCGGGCTGACGGTCGTCGGGCGAATGGGCAGCCCCGAGGCCACGGTACGCGCGCCGCTTTCCTAACGATGACCACCCTGTGCGGCGTTATTTACACTACAACGCAGACTGAGAAAAGGAGAGATCGGCCGAAATTTGGCGGGCGACGGCATCGTTCGTGCGTGACCGCGCAAGTCCCAAAGACCGCAGAACGCGAGCGATGTCGTCGGCGCTAGAAAACACCCAATGGTCCGATGGCTCGATGGGACTCGAGGCCGCAGCTCGTTCGATGTTGATCGATGGCACGGGGTTTTTCGTGATGCCCCAGATCAAGAGGCGCTTGCGGAATTTAGTCTTGAGGGCTGCGCGATAGGCCTTCAGTTGGTAGACGGTGTCATACGCATCCTGCGTGTCACCGCTCTTCGCCTCGATGAGGACGCCGTCGAAGCCTGCCCGCGGCTCGTCGAAGACTAGCCAACCATCGATCCGTTGGGGCACTCGGACGTTATGTCTCAGCATCGCCTCGCGAAGGCCGTTGCCGTACTCCATGGTGTTCAGCACTTGGGCTGAACTAAGCGTGTATTGGAAGTGATACCGAAGTCCCTGTAGCCTGACGGTGTTGTTGGTTGCGGGATCCAGCCAACGGACGTTGCCCGGAGGTTCGCCAAGTCCCTTGAGGACTCGAATCATGCACAGTAGCTCAAACAGCGTTCCCGCATCGGACGGCAGTGGAAGCTGATTCAGCTCCTGTGGTTCCAGAACGCACCGGAGCGACTGAGCGACGACGTTGCGTAAGAAAGGCCATCGAGACCGTTTTGCGGTATGTGCCCATCGAAGCAGCTGACGTTTTTCGAAATCAATCGAGGCGACGGGACGGAGCTGCCAAGGAAGGAGCGGGTTCACTCCGGGAGGAAGCCCCACATCTGATACGAACTCCGACCACTGCTGAGTGATCCATCGCTGCCAGCCGAAAAGGGCGTCGCGCTCGTTCTTGTCGAGCCCTGGACTCGAGGCCTTAGAAACGAACGTGGGCCGATTCGATGTCGCGGTGGCAAAGGCCGATGCCACCCAGTCCGTCTCGCCCTCCGGTGCGACAAGTGGCCGCCATACCGGACTATAAGTTGGAAGCAGCCTCCGGATCTGTTGGTCAATTAGGCTCCAGTCGGCTGAAAGAGAAGCCTCCAGCCACGGATACCTCTTTCCCTCCAGGATCCACCACAGCTCAGCGCGTCGAGGCATCGTCGCGGTGCCTCGTCGGAGGGCATGGCCCGTGGTTCGCTGGCTGGCTATGCGTCCTAACAGCCACGAACGAATTTCGGACGCCCAGCTGTCAACGGTTACGTCGGACATTATTTCCGATCTCGGTCCTCGCTCTTACCGAGCCGCTCTAGAAGGGCGTTCAGGCCGCGGACGCGCGCGGCGCTTGTCAATGATGTCACGACGAGGGAGCGCGCTCGGTCCCGCAAGTCTCGTTCAGCGAACTCTTGGGAAAGCTGCAAGTCATTTCGGACCCAGCCGCGCAGCGTGGAGAAGTAGCCGACGCCGAAGGGAAGATGCTTTGCGCCCATCTCGGATGTGGCGATCAACCCTAAGTCGTCGCAGATCTCAAAAAGTTCACTCAGCATCTGGAGCGCAGCCTTGCGCCGCTCTTCGGAATCTGCGCTACCACCTTGCAAGTAAGATCCCAGGTCTTCTTCGGTCGCCCCTAGCAGCTCGAGTCGTATGAAGCGGCGCGCAAGACCTTCACTGATCGGAAATACGATGTCATCGAGCGTGGCGTCGTTCACGGTGGCAATGATGCGAAACTTTTCATGGAGACGAATCGTTGACACGCCCGGAATGCCGGCAGGATGGACTCGCGTCACGCTCCGACTTAGCAGGGGGTAGAGCTCGCCGATGCATCGATCCAGATCGGCACGATTCATCTCGTCTAGCACGAGGCACTCGCCCCGGAGCTGCCACTCGCGACCGTTTTGGTAGTCTGGATCGATGAATATGCCTCGAGCGGCTCTAAATTTGCCCGACTCGTCTGGGAGAATTCCGCCAATGGTGTGGAACGGCGCCCACGCCGAGTTTCCTACTGTCGTTGGCGGCGCATCCTCTAGCGGGATTTCGTCGAGGGCGCGTTTTTGGCCGTTGTTCCACGCGTGCCCAACGAGCTGAGCCACTGTGGTTTTTCCGGTACCAGGCGGCCCCGCAAAGAGAACGTGGTAACCAGCTTGTAGATAGCCAAGGGCGTCGTCAGCCTCTTTACGAAGTCCTGCCGGGAGTCGCAGGGTGTCGGTCGACGGCGGTGTCGGCCTGTCGGACTCGGGCTTTTCAGGCTTTGTCGGTATTTCTGGAATGGAGCGGGATTCTTTGTTGTAGATGTTGGCGTCAACCAAGAGGTGCAGCATCGCCGTCGCAGCTTCGAGGTCCGAAAACCGAATCGCTTTATCCGCCGCAGCGGCTTTCATCTCTGGGATGAGCGTGTTCTCAACCTGCTTTTCAGCCTCCTCTGGGTATGCGTCCGCCACTGTGTCAAGGCGGATTCCTTCAAGGCGGAGCGTCGGATCTTGAGGTGGTTGTTCGGCCAAACCTCGAAACCATCCGGCGAGCAGTTCGATCTCCGCGGGGTGCGCTTCGAGGTACCTTCTGGTCTCGCGTCCAATCCGGTAGAGACGGTCGTAGATGCTCTTGTCGCTCGATTCTCCAAACTGAGCATAGGTGTCGGTAGTGACGCTATTGTTGAAGGGGAGCTCGTGCAGATTCAAAAATCCAAAGAGCTCTACGACCGGAGCGTGATGGCTACGGTCCTTCTTCTCGCTCTTGCCTTCGACCTCGAACTTAGTCTCAGCCGGGGTTTTGCCTTGAGCCCATTGCTCGATGTAATTGAGGATCTCAGTGGTTCGGTTGTTCTGAATGACGGGGGCAAAACTCATACTGCCCCCGCGCATATAGGAGTTGGTCGTCGCGAGTAAGTTGTAGTAGCCGTAGAAGAAACGTTGGCGTTTAGGCAGTTCTTCGAGCCGGTCGAGGCCCATATATGGGAACCAGGCCAAGCGTTTGTAGAAGGGTTGTTCCAGGCTGTCCGGCCTCTCCTCGGCGCTCGCAGCCTGGAGGTAGGTAAGGAGCGCTTCAGGAAAGCTCTTCTCTCGGAGTCGACGGCCCCACACTTGGCGGAGCGCATCGTATTCCTCGAAATCCGGTAGCTCCTGGGCGATGGCAATCAGCGTGTCGCAGAAGTCCGTCCAAAGGCCGACCTTCAGTGTGATGAGCTGCTTTTGTCCGAGTCGATTGTCTTGACGGGCTCGTTCAAAGTGCCGGAACGCCTTGAAGGCGAGCTGGCGCATTGCGTCTGCAGGTGCATAGCTCTCCTGAAAGTTCTTCGTAAAAAAGGCGGCGAGGATGCGTCTTTCAGTGCAATACCAATACTCGTCGATCGGATCGAAATCGAGAGGGCTCTTGCGGACCAGCGCCAGGCCTCCCTGGATCCAGCGCCAATAGTTGTGGTTGTGCTGCGCATAGTCTCGAACCGCGTCGCGCGTTTCATAGAGTTGAATTGCTTCGTCGAAAGCGAGAAGTGCGTCTGCTCTAACCATTGTTCAGTGCCACCAGCCCAGGGTGAGCTGGTTTCTATCGCTTGCAGAGCCGCGGTTCCAGTTTTGGGTGTTCGGAGTCCACGGTTCCGACCGCGCGAGAGAGTAGACTACCCTGATGCCGGGTGGCCAACACGAACTCAGCCAAGGCGTCAGCGCTGGCGGACCCGTGGTATTCGTGGGGGCCGATCCGAGCCCTGGCGCGGCTCGATGGATAAGTCGACAGCACGCGCCTTGTGCTCGTGACCGACTTGGTGGCCGTCGGATCTGGCTGACTTTCCGCAGCGAGGTTGGTACTGTCCGCTGATTCGATGCGGTACTTCACGCACTACTGGAAGAACGACACGTGGGAGAACCAGCGTCATGGAATGCTAGGACATACGGCCGGTAACCAGTTCCGCCCTGCAGGAGTTCAACCTGGAGATCGAATCTTCATCATTACGGTCGTGAAAGGAAAGCTGCGGCTCGGCGGCGCGCTTGACGTAGAACGAGTCGTTGGCCAGCAGGAGGCAGAGGAGATCTTTGGCGAGGATGTTTGGGAGGCCTCCGATCACGTGCTGGCCAAGAAGAGTACGCCCTTCACTCCGGAACTGGTCGTGCCGGAGGACGTCGTTCGAAGGATTAGATTTAGCAAAGGTCAGGCCGCCAAGTTTTCCAGCCGTGGAGGGTTAGACCAGCAAACGATGCGCGGGGTCAGAGAATTGTCGGCAGCATCTGCTGAGCTTCTAAACGCGCGGCTCGCGCAAGGGATGTTGGATCTTGAGGGAAAAGCCCGACGCGAAGCCGCGAAGGAAGGTGACGAGGAGGACCTCACCCGTCGCAAGGGCTCGCAGGGATGGCAGCCGGATGCTGCGAAACGGAGTCTCATTGAGGACCACGCCCAGGAGCTTCTCGAGAAACACTTTCGCCAACTGGGGTGGGAGGTCCAGGACAAGCGCCGCGGCAATCCATTCGACTGCGTCGCAACGAAAGACGGCGAGAGGAAGTATCTCGAAGCGAAAGGGACTGAAACTGACGGGGCAAGCGTGCTTGTCACCCAGGGTGAGGTGAATTTTGCCCGAGAGCACCCTGGAGAGTGCGTTATCGGCATTGTTTCAGGCATTCGATTTGACGAGGATGGGGCTTTGGAATCCACGAGCGGCAACCTGAAAGTACACAACTGGGACCCCGACAACGGGGTTCTCACCGCCCGCACATACACCTGGAAGCCCCCGAGACGCTGAGCGTGTGAGGAATCGTTTGTTCCTGACTTCCTGAGACTGCTGTCGTCAGCTCGCTATCGGTCCGCGCGAACTCGTTGACTTGAGGCTCTCGAAGAGTGATGGGTAGGCTTCAGAAATGGAACGCATGCTCGGCGGACTTCCTGCGCAACTCCTAAACAGGTTTGTGTTCGTGCCTGACGCCCATCTGTCGATGTCGGATGATGAGCTGCCTGTGCAGGACGCGGTGATGTTCATTTATATCGACCATGAATGTGGCACGACCGCCAGCCTCGTTTCTCGAGCTCGCAAACGGGGCGGAAAGGTGGAGCTTTACGAAGAACGCTACTTCGTGCCTGGGTGTCGATCGATGCAGATCTTTCGCTACGGTGCTTTTCCTCTAGCCGGCGTGGTGCTCTTGTCCGATGCGGAGACATGCGAGCTTGGCCTCGCCCTTCTGCTTGGCATAGACGAAATCTACGGTTTCCGCGATCACGACTGGCAGCGACAGGATGAGAGGTTGGACCCATTTCGACACGACGCTTTCCCGGACGATGTCTTGGCGATCCTACCAACAGAGGACGAAGTGGCTGAGCGAGTCTGGGTAAGGCTTGAGCGGCCGTTTCCGAGGCAGAAGTTCGAAGGCTTTGCCGGAACTTTGTTGAACCAACCGTGTAGCGCTAGCTCCTACGTGAGCGCGGGTGACGCCGTGGTGTTGCGTCTCCTCGACAGCAACGAAGAGGCTCTATTGGTGCTGGTGGGCAAGATCGCTGAAGAGTAGTCGATTTCCAATCCAAGCCCCCGCTTGCGGCCTATCCCCTGAGACTTGAGACGGGCACCCAATCACCGTTCGAATCTCGGTAGTGCTAGAAGCGCCATCCGTTTCTCCTGATTCCAGTTATCGCGCGAGCTGCTGCACTAAGCGTCTCATACTGCTTCCCGTTGTAGGAGATCTTGCCGCTCGGGCGCAGGATCGCCCGGTATTGCCATCCTTTGTACCAGGCCCTTAGTGTCATTCGATAGCCGACCAGCGAATTGGGACTGCCTTCCTTCGCCTCGACGCCTCCAGTGCGCCTCGCTTCATCGTCCCTACGAGACCTTCCAGCAGGGATGAGGCCCTTTCTACGTTCAGCATCGAACTCCCTAATCCGCCTGTTCATGACCGGATTGAGATTTGTCGAGTACTGAAACCTGCCACCCTGAATGTTCCCCTTGGGCGACATGATTCTCAGCAGAAGCGACTCGAGCTCCTTTATGTGCTCGTCACGAGTAGTGAGGTAGACGCTAAACCGGTCCCACCCGTTCTGGTGTCGGTCGCGGAGGTGAGTGTTCAGTCGACGCTGCAGATTGGTGGCTAAACCCACGTAGTAGAGACTTCTGCCTTTGTAGAGCGCATAGACACCTGCCTGATCTCGGATGAAATCGTTGACCACCTTATGGTAGTCCTTGAGGACGCTCCAATGAACGTTCTCAAGATGTTCCTTAACTAGCTTTCTTGATCTTGCCATCCTTCTGGGGACTCAGAATACCAATGGATCAGAAGACCAGAAACATGGAATCATCAGGCCACACACGCGTCGAGGCCTATTCTGTTCGCGAACTGGTCGATATTCACGCAGACAGAACGGGTGACGTATGGCGTCTATACCTGTTGGATTCAGCTCTCCGAAATCCAAGGTGTCATCAACCGTGGAACTCTAAGGCAACAGAGGCGTGTACTCTACTCAAGATGTGAACGATCTCCAGCTTTCCCTCTCGGCAATATGAATTACGAAGAGCTAGCTGAATTCATCGACAAGCGAATGCGGATGGCACACGTGTATCAGCCCGTGATGCTGATGACTTTGCTCGATAACGATGGTCGAGCGACTGAGGAAGAGATCGCTCGTGTCCTGTTGAGTTACGACCTCGCTCAGATTGAGTACTACGAAATCATCACGCGCAATATGGTGGGCCGAGTGTTGCGAAAGCACGGGATCGTCAAGAGGGACCAAAAGACAAAGAGGTACGACCTGGAGGGTTTTGAGCGTCTCACCACCCACCAGATCGAGGCACTCCGCGGCAGATGTGAAGCTCGGCTAAGAGATTTTCTTCAAGCGCGGGGTGATGCTCCCTGGCGACATCGGAAGATGTCTTCAGGTTATGTGAGCGGAACGCGGAGATATGAGGTCCTGAAGGCTGCCAAATTCCGATGCGAGCTCTGCGGCATCTCGGCAGAAGACAAAGCGCTCGAGGTCGACCACATCATCCCGAGGAGCAAGGGAGGGTCAGACGACATCTCGAATCTTCAGGCGCTTTGCTACAGCTGCAATGCCATGAAACAAGACAGAGACGATACCGATTTTCGGGCAGTCCGCGCCTCGTACGAAAAGAGACACCAGGGTTGCATATTCTGTTCCATGCCTGAAGAACATTACGTGGTCGAAAACGAATTGGCGTACGCAGTGGCCGACAAATTCCCGGTGACCGACGGTCACATGCTCGTCATTGCCAAACGCCATGTCCCCGATCTTTTTGGCCTTGGGAGGCCGGAAATCAATGCCTGCAATCGACTTTTCGCGGAGCTACGGTCACGCAAGCTAGCGGAAGATCCAAGCATCACGGGATTCAACATCGGTACCAACGCAGGGAAAGTTGCGGGTCAAACGATCGAGCACTTTCACTGGCATCTGATTCCGCGTCGGGCGGGGGATGTCGAGGATCCTGTCGGAGGCGTACGAAACACAATACCCGGCAAGGGAAACTACTTGTGATGAACCTGTGACTGAGGAGACGATGCGCTGGAGCTTGGGGGCAGGAGATCGTTTCGCTATTCATTGCCCAGACTGAATCGAAAGCTGGTATTCCGAGGGGGTGGAAGGACTTCGTGTGTTCTGCGCCGACATCGGCAGCGTCCGAGCGGGGAGATTCGGGTGGGCGGCGTTGGACGCAGACCGACGGAGAGCAGAGAGTGGGACTGACATCCGCGACTTCGCACGGAGGATCGTCGCTCATCTCGATTCGGGACGTCCCGCTTCGTTGGGATTCGAGTGTCCGCTTTTCGTGCCGCTGCGCGATGACCCCGCTCGGTTGACCGAGGCTCGCAGGGGCGATGGTTCGCGGGCGTGGTCGGCTGGAGCGGGTACGGGAGCGCTTGCGACTGGCCTCGTGGAGGTGAGCTGGATCCTCCGTGAAGTGCGGCGCCAGCTGAAAGCCGAAGTCCGTGCTCATCTCGACTGGGGACGCTTCGTCACGAATGGAGGGCTTTTCCTCTGGGAGGCGTTCGTGAGTGGGAGGGGCAAGCCACAAATCGAGGGAAACCCGCACGCGGCCGATGCCATGGCGGCAGTGGAGGCGTTCGTGGGCGCCCTTCCCGACCCGATGTCGATGAACGCGATTCAGGAGACCGACGTCATTTCGCTCGTTGGGATGGCGTTGTTGAGGACGGGATGGACGCAGGATGTGGATGGACTTGGGATGCCGTGTCTCGTGATCAAGGCTTTGGAGCGGGGTCGGGAATAGCCGTCTCGTCACGCCGTCGAGTCAATGCGACGGCAGCACCTCTCAGCCTTCGAGAATCTGCTTGATGTTCTCCACCGAGAGCTCGAATTTCTGTTTGTTTCGCTTCGCGACGAGATTCTCGGCGAGCTTGCCGAGCACTGGAACGGGGATGGCGTACTCGACCTTCATGGTGAGCTTGGTGCCGTCGCCTTCGGGTTCGACGTCCGCGAACCAGGTGCTCGAGACTCCGCCCTTGCTTTCGGTGACCGTCCGACGATTGGGCACGTGCTCGATGGTCGCGCTTTGTCCTTTGAGCGGGACGCCCACCATCTTGAACGTCCAACGGAACTGACGGCCGACTCCGGGTGGGCCTTGCACATCGCGAACTTCCACCATGTCCGGCATCCATTCTGGGTCGTTGCGCGGGTCGTCGATGTACTCGAATACCTTCTGCACCGGCGCGTTGATGTGGATGGTCTTCTCGATGCTTTCCATGGCTTGCCTCCCTGGGATTCGACGATGTCACCACGGACGGATTGCGGGGATCCATACGTAATTCTTCCAGGCGAATTGGCTAGAGCTGTGGCGGCAGTGCGGGAGCGAAATCGTTTAGAAAATGCGATGGCTTGTTGAACTCGCGTTGTACGAGAAGGTAACGTTCGAAGCGTTGATGCTGAGCAGCCCCTGGAGTAACCATGCCCCACCTCGACCCCACGCCTTTCATCACCGCCTTCAATGCCTGGGACCGGAACGACCTCGACCTTCCGCCCGCCGCGGTCAGTGAGACGAGCGTGCAATGCCTGCCCGAGACGCCGCGCGAGCTCATCGCGCTGCTCCCTGAAGCTCACCGCAGCTTCATGCGTGACGCGTGCGGCCCCGAGTACGAGAGCCTGACCTTCGGCGCGGCGCAAACCACCACTGGGTTCGATCCGACCTCGGATATGCTTCCGCCTGCGGACGAGACGGCGGCTGGGCGAGAAGCTCAGGCGCAAGCTGTCCGCTACTTCGAGAGCCGGCCTATCACGCTCATCGAAGTCGACGGGAACGACAACGGCGGCGACCTCGTGATCAACCTTCGCATCGTGCACGACGCTCGGGGCTCGGTGATTTTCAGCTTCCTGCGGGTCTCGGACTAGCTCGGACAAGCATCGGAGCGGCGCGGTCGGACGTACTCGAGGTGGGTAAGCGTGCGTATGCTTGCCGCGCGGCCTGCTGTTGTTGCCGGTTCTTTCGCAACTTCCGCCCGCTGCGGCCGATGACCCAGCATGGACGGAGGGTTTGCCGTGGGCGCGGGAAGCAAATATATGGCAGATATGGCATTGCGGACGACGGTGGTGTTGACCGACGAGGACGAGCAGGCGCTTCGGGAGGCGAGCCGGCGTGAAGGGGTGTCGCAGTCGGAGCTGATTCGGCGCGGGGTTCGGATGGTGACGGCGGCGTATCGGCGGCGTGGGGGGCCTTCGGTGGGCTGGTTGCAGTTGAGCCCGGCGGAGCGGAAGGCGCTCGAGGCTGAAGCGTTTGGAGACTTCGACGGGTGAAACGGGTGACCTCGGGGCCGGTCATCTTGGATACCGGCGGGTGGCTCTATGCCCTGGCGGGGGATGAGCCATACGCGAGCTGCGCTGCGGGATGCGCGGCCGGCCATCGTGCCGTCGCTCGTGCTTGCTGAGGTCGATTGGCACTTGCGCAAGCGGCGAGAGGACATGGAGCGGCTGCTCAAGGAAGTGTCGCAGGGGGCCTACGCGTATGAGGCGATGACGTTCGATGACGTGGAGCGGGCGGCGCAGGTGGACCGGAAGTTTGCGGACCTCGGGCTCGGGATTGTCGATGCGTCGATTGTGGCGCTTGCGGAGCGGCTCGATGTGCGGCGGATCCTGACCATCGACCGGGACTTTTCGGTGGTGCGGATGGGGAAGCGGTGGCGGAAGGCGTTTGAGCTGGTGGTGCCGGTTGGGTAGTGGTCGCGCCGTAGGCGCTACGCTGCGCGCGGGTCGTCTTCGGGAGATTCGATGCTCAGGCGAAGGCCGAGCGCTTCGAT
Source organism: uncultured delta proteobacterium (assembly GCA_963817725.1). Classification (GTDB taxonomy): domain Bacteria; phylum Myxococcota_A; class Polyangia; order Polyangiales; family Houyiibacteriaceae; genus SG8-38. The sequence continues at coordinate 1,304 of CAWFPD010000006.1, read as the reverse complement.
GATGAGGCCGAGGCTCGAGAGGCGGGGGTTTCCGTTCTCCGATAGAGTTCGGTAGAGCGTTTCTCGGTTGAGGCCGGTGGCTTCGGCGAGCTTGGACATGCCACCTCGCGCATCGACCACGTCACGAAGGCCGATGAGGAAGACTTCGTCGCCTTCTTCGAGGCAGGCAGTGAGGTAGTGAGCGGCCTCGACTGGATCCTCGAGGCGGGGCAGGAGCAGGTCACGATAAGGGATGGTTGGCATCTTTATGCGCCCTCCAGTAGCGCTTGGCGCGGGCGATGTCGCGCGGCTGGGTCTGCTTGTCGCCGCCGCAGAGGAGAACGACCACCGCCCTGCCCTGCCGGCCGAAGTAGATGCGGTAGCCGGGGCCGTAGTGCACCCTGAGCTCGTGCAGGTCGTCGCCGATTGGCTTGGCGTCGCCGAAGTTGCCCTCGCGAACACGCGCGATGCGAGCTCGAATCCGTGCGCGGGCGCGCACGTCCCTCAGCGCCAATAGCCACTCGTCGAACGGGCGACGGCCGTCGGGCGTTGTGTACACGACAACTTCGGTCTCGGAGCTGTTCATGCGAAACAGGCATGTAGCCCATAAGCTACACGGGGCGTTCGGCCGCTGCAAGTCGAAGCAGCCGACGTGCATGCTGTTATCGGCGCGCGGTGTCGCTTGGTGCGCGGCGCTTTGAAGCCCTGCTCCCGCGAACGTCAGGATTGTCTACGTCCGTGGGAATCGGCATGAGACTCGTATGGCTTCGCTAGACGGGCTTTGCGAAGCCTTTGTCGATGAGCTCTTGATTGAGATACCGGCCCTTCAGGAACGCGCGCTCGATGCCCTGGTTGTTGAAGGCGTAGAAGACGTGGGCGACGTAGCGGCGGTGGATGTCGTATTTGTGCGTGTTGACGACGACGGTGCGGGCGAGCGCGAGTTGCTCGCGGACGAAGCGGCGCCCGGCGGCGCCTTGTGGGGTATCGCGGGGGGGAGCGTCGATGCGTGCGAGGCGAATCGATTGGCGGCGGATGACTTCGAAGCCTAGGTCGATGTCGAGTATGAGGGTGTCGGCGTCGACGACGTCGCGGACTTCGGCTTTGTAGAGGTAGCTCGGGTCGGTGGGGCGCGGGAGCGTGACTGCGGAGCCGGGCTTTTGGTGCGCTGCGCTTTCGTAGCGGCGGCCTTGAATGGCGGTGCGCAGGCGTTGTGCGGAGAGGCCGTCGGTGAGGGCGAGCTCTTCGTAGAAGGTGCGCTCGCGCGCGTCTTGGAGCTGCATGAGGATGCGGTAGTGGGCCCAGCTCAGGCCTTCGAGGCGCGGGGG
>CAWFPD010000005.1:0-287579 GCA_963817725.1 uncultured delta proteobacterium | reverse complement strand
GAGCAGCCCGTCGTATTGCCCCGAGGTGTATTCGCTGTTGTACCCGAGGCGCACGTTGCAGACTGTTGGTGTTCACGGTCTGCCGTGTACGGCTTCTTGCGCATCCACTTGGCCGTCGACGTAGAGGATCTTCTGCGTTCCGTCGTAGACGGCCGCGATGTGGTGCCACTGCCCGTCAAAGACGTTCGTCGTGCCCACCATGTTGTCTGCAGACGGGGCGAACGTGGTGAACGAGACGTGATTGCCCCCTGCCTGCCGCTCGATGCTCCAGGCCGAGTCGCCCTTGCCGATCAGCTGCGCCCACGCATTGGGCGGATTGTTGCTCTTCATCCACAGGCTCACGCTGAACTCGGTCGTGAAATCAAACGCCGACTCGTTCGGAAGCTCGATGTAGTTCCCGTTGCCCGTGAAGTCGTAGGCTCCGGGCGGCTGCCCGTCCGCCGCGGTGAACGCCGGACACGTCATCCCCAGGCTGCAGCTCGCATCGTTGCCGTTGCCCGAGGCGTCCGCAATCGTGCCGCCGCCATCGCTGCCAAACTCGTACCACGCCAAAAGGCTCGGGATCCTGGACGAGGTCCGGGAAGCTCGCCGGGTCCAAGGGGTCCGTGCCCGCAGCGACTTCCTCCCCGTCCGAAAACCCGTCCCCGTCCGTGTCCGGGTCGTTCGGATCGGTCCCGAGCGCCAGCTCCTCGCCGTCATCGAGCCCGTCTGCGTCCGAATCGGCTTGGGTCGGGTCGGTGCCGAATCCCTGCTCGTCCAAGTTCGTGAGCCCGTCCCCATCCGTATCCAAGCCCGCATCGGACGGGTCAAAGGGGTCGAATCCGTACTGGATCTCGTAGCCGTTGAGCATCCCGTCGCTGTCTTGATCCAGCAGGGGGTCCAACGCGCTCACCGTATACGTCGCCACATAGCTCCCCGAAGTCGACGCGCTGACGGTGTGGGCCTGGGCGCCTCCATCCGACCACGACACGAAGCTATAGATTTGATTGCCCAACGCCGCGTCCGGCGCTTCGATGGCATGTGGATAGCCCGCCAACGGATTGATCGCGAAGGGCGTCACCCGCTGGCTTCCATCGAGGTAGAGAATCAATCCTGACGGCACCGTGTCGAAGCTCAGCGTCACGCGCCTCGGATCGAGCGTCACCACGTCGGCTCCGCTCAAGCCGTCCGAGTCGGTCACGGTCGCTCGAATCTCGTATTGCAACGCACCCCCGTCCGCAAGACCGGTCACCGGCACCGTGAAGCTTCCCGACTTCACCCCGTTCAAGCTCAGCACCGTGCTGGTCGAGCCCCCATTGGTGAGCCGGACCTCCCACGAAAAGGCCGAGGCGGGAAGCGTGCCATCCTCGGTGTCGGTCGCATTGGCCGAGAACTGCACCACCTCGCCCGCACTAAAGAGCGTGCCCGTCGTCGGCGTGGCGATGGTCACCACGGGCGGGTCGCTCGGCGTCAAGAACGCCTGCACCTCGGCGGGGCTCAACGCACGGTCGTAGATGCGCACGTCGTCGAGAAGCCCATCGTATTGCCCCGAGGTGTATTCGCTGTTGTACCCGAGGCGCACGTTGCAGGCTGTTGTTGTTCACCGTTGCCGTGTACGGCTTCTTGCGCGTCCACTTGGCCGTCGACGTAGAGGATCTTCTGCGTTCCGTCGTAGACGGCCGCGATGTGGTGCCACTGCCCGTCAAAGACGTTCGTCGTGCCCTCCATGTTGTCTGCAGACGGGGCGAACGTGGTGAACGAGACGTGATTGCCCCCAGCCTGCCGCTCGATGCTCCAGGCCGAGTCGCCCTTGCCGATGAGCTGCGCCCACGCATTGGGTGGATTGTTGCTCTTCATCCATAGGCTCAGGCTGAACTCCGTCGTGAAATCAAACGCCGACTCGTTCGGAAGCTCGATGTAGTTCCCGTTGCCCGTGAAGTCGTAGGCCCCGGGCGGCTGCCCATCCGCAGCTGTGAACGCCGGACACGTCGTCCCCACGCTGCAGCTCGCATCGTTGCCATTGCCCGAGGCGTCCACCACGATGCCGCCTCCATCGCTCCCAAACTCGTACCACGCCAAAAGATTCGGATCCGTGGGACCGGGGCCGGGGGGCTCCGGGAAGCTCGCCGGGTCCAAGGGGTCCGTGCCCGCAGCCGACTTCTTCCCCATCCGAGAACCCGTCTCCGTCCGTGTCCGGGTCGTTCGGATCGGTCCCAAGCGCAAGCTCCTCGGGGTCGTCGAGCCCGTCTGCGTCCGGATCGGCCTTCGTCGGGTCGGTGCCGAATCCCTGCTCGTCCAAGTTCGTGAGCCCGTCCCCATCCGTATCCAAGCCCGCATCGGACGGGTCAAAGGGGTCGAATCCGTACTGGATCTCGTAGCCGTTGAGCATCCCGTCCCCGTCTTGATCCTGCAGCGGGTCGAAGCGCGCTCACCGTATACGTGGCCACGTAGCTCCCCGAAGCCGACGCGCTGAGGGTGTGGGCCTGCGCCCCTCCATCCGACCACGACACGAAGCTATAGATTTGATTGCCCAACGCCGCGTCCGGCGCTTCGATGGCATGTGGATAGCCCGCCAACGGATTGATCGCGAAGGGCGTCACCCTCTGGCTTCCATCGAGGTAGAGAATCAATCCCGACGGCACCGTATCGAAGCTCAGCGTCACGCGCCTCGGATTGAGCGTCACCACGTCGGCTCCGCTCAAGCCGTCCGAGTCGGTCACGGTCGCTCGAATCTCGTATTGTAAGGCGCCCTGGTCCGCAAGACCGGTCACCGGCACCGTGAAGCTTCCCGACTTCACCCCGTTCAAGCTCAGCACCGTGCTCGTCGAGCCCCCATTGGTGAGCCGGACCTCCCACGAAAAGGCCGAGGCGGGAAGCGTGCCATCCTCGGTGTCGGTCGCATTGGCCGAGAACTGCACCACCTCGCCCGCACTAAAGAGCGTGCCCGTCGTCGGCGTGGTGATGGTCACCACGGGCGGGTCGCTCGGCGTCAAGAGCGCCTGCACCTCGGAGGGGCTCAACGCACGGTCGTAGATGCGCACGTCGTCGAGAAGCCCATCGTATTGCCCCGAGGTGTATTCGCTGTTGTACCCGAGGCGCACGTTCAGACTGTTCGTTGTTCACCGTTGCCGTGTACGGCTTTTGCGCATCCACTTGGCCGTCGACGTAGAGGATCTTCTGCGTTCCGTCGTAGACGGCCGCGATGTGGTGCCACTGCCCGTCAAAGACGTTCGTCGTGCCCTCCATGTTGTCTGCAGACGGGGCGAACGTGGTGAACGAGACGTGATTGCCCCCAGCCTGCCGCTCGATGCTCCAGGCCGAGTCGCCCTTGCCGATGAGCTGCGCCCACGCATTGGGCGGATTGTTGCTCTTCATCCACAGGCTCAGGCTGAACTCCGTCGTGAAATCAAACGCCGACTCGTTCGGAAGCTCGATGTAGTTCCCGTCGCCCGTGAAGTCGTAGGCCCCGGGCGGCTGCCCATCCGCCGCTGTGAACGCCGGACACGTCGTCCCCACGCTGCAGCTCGCATCGTTGCCATTGCCCGAGGCGTCCACCACGATGCCGCCTCCATCGCTCCCAAACTCGTACCACGCCAAAAGATTCGGATCCGTGGGACCGGGGCCGGGCGGCCCGGGAAGCTCGCCGGGTCCAAGCGGGTCGGTACCCGCAGCCACTTCCTCCCCGTCCGAGAACCCGTCTCCGTCCGTGTCCGGGTCCAACGGATCGGTGCCCGCATCGACTTCCTTTCCGTCCAAGACCCCGTCTCCGTCCGTGTCCGGGTCGTTTGGATCGGTCCCGAGCGCCAGCTCCTCGTTCTCCGTGAGCCAATCGCCGTCGAGGTCTGCGTCGCCTCCCGAATCGGGATCGCAGCGATCTCCAAGACCATCCAGATCGGCATCGGCCTGGTTCGGGTTCGGAGAGCTCACGCAGTTGTCTGCGTCGTCGGGCGCGCCGTCACTGTCGGTGTCCACTTCCGGCGCGCAGACCCCAGGCGAGTTGATCCACTCGTCGAACATGGCGATCGCCGCATCGTTGACGACGCTGGTCGCCAAGGGCGGCATGCGCACGAGTGGATCGGTCGACGCGTGACGCATCCGGAAGATGGATCCCAACGGGTCGCCCGGCAGCAAGATCTTGGCCCCCGGGATCCCCAGATCGCCAAACGCCGGGTCGACATTGCAGGCCTTCATGTCGGCGCGGGTGGCGCCAAACCGAAAGTCCATCTGCGCTTGGGTCACACCCTCCCCTCGATGACATCCGGAGCAATTGATGTGCAGATAGCTTCGTGCCCTGGTGGTGACCGGACGGTGCGTATCGGTCACCTCGGCATAGGTGGGGATCTTCCAGAGCGGAGTGGTCAGGTCGTTGGTCAGCACGTCGATGTGATCGAGTGTCGCCAACTGGTTGGAGATACGATTGGTCTGCGGATACACCTCGTCACGATTGAGCTGCGCGAGCTCGGGACCAAGCGAGAAGTTCGCGACGCTCGTGTGGCACCGCAAGCATTCCGCTCGCGAAGGGAAGTAGTACGACTGGCCATTGGGCAGCTCTTTGACTTTGCCCGCAGGGAGCAGGTAGGCGTCGGACCCGTTCCATTCCCAGGAATAGCCGGCCCATATACCGTCGTTGTGACGAACGAAAGCGCGGGTTTCGACGGGCACGCCGTCGAATCGAGAACTCCTTCCAAAGGATGGTTCCCGGCGGAAAGAGGAAGTCACCGTCGGGCGCCAAGTCGATGGTGGCGCCGTCCGGCAACGCCATCCATCGCCGTTTGGTCGCTCCATCGGACCAGAGCTTCACGTTGATGATGTAGGGAATGAGCGCAGGATCCGCCTCGGTTGGATCGAGCGGGTTGAAGCATCCCGTCTGGGAGAGCTGAGCGGGGGGCCCCGCCAAGGGGGGCCCGGCGGGCAGGATCTGGTAAATCTGGTCCCCGGTGGACACGTAAAGCTCACCATCGTTGTCCTGGCCGAAGGTGAAGATGTTCCCGATGCCGCTCCCGCCAGGCAAGAGCGTCGCCTGGAAGGGATCGCCATTGTCGTCGTAGTCGACCGCCGAGACCCTTCCGGTGCAGAAGTCTGCGAACACGAATTTGCCCTGGAGGTCGGGGATGGCGGTCCCTCGGTACACGTAGCCGCCGATCACCGCGCAGTCGCCATTGGAATGCGGATACTCGACGACCGGGTCGATCAGGGTTGGATCGCTGCAGCTGCCGTACGTCTCGGAAAGGCAGTGTGTGCCTTCCTTGACGTTCCAGCCATAGTTGCCGCCGCGCGTGACGAGCGAGACCTCCTCCCAACTGCCATACCCAACGTCGCCGATCCAAAGTTGCTGTGTTTCGCCGTCGATATCGCCCCGGAACGGATTGCGAAAGCCATACGCCCAGATCTCCGGGAGGGGCGAGCCCCCGCTGAGCGCAAATGGATTGTCGGCCGGAATGCTGTACGGAAACCCCGAGTCGACATCGATTCGATGGACCTTGCCACGGTACTCATCGAGGTCCTGGCCATGACCAAATGGATCCCCTTGGTTGGTGCCGTCGCCCAGGGTGAACATGAGCATGCCGTCGGCGTCGAACTCCATGAAGCCGCCCTGATGATAGGTTCCGCGAGACTGGCGAATCAGGATGACCTCGGTCGACGGATCGAGGGTCGCTCCGCCGTCCGTCGTTTCCATACTCGAGATGATGACATCGGCGAGCTCGCCCCCGGTTGGAGCTACCGAGTAGTTCAAGAAGACACGAGGGTCTGCCGGATAGTTGGGATGGAAGATCAGCTGAATGAGACCGCCGTCTGGCGGAACGGTGACTCGGCTGGTGAGGTCCAAGACCTCGCTCCAGGTGTTGACCCCCGGTGTGTTGTCGAATCGTCCGATCAACCCGTCGCGGGTCGTGAAGTACCACTGACTCGAGTCGTTGGGCGGCATGGTGAGCGTTACGACCTCGCCCGGCGACCCTGAGCTGAAGACTTGATCGTAGACGCGCTCAAACGACACCGAAGCGCCCGCGTTCGGACGATCCCAGGCAATGCAGGTCGTATTGCTGGGTCGAGTATCGAGACCGAACGGCGCCGGCTGTTGAGCGCCCGCAGAAGTGACAATTGCAAAAAATGAAAGTGTGGCGGCAACGCAGGCGGCGACGGCTCGAAAAGTGGGCATCGTTTAAATCCCGGGCGACGTATGGAGAGGGGGGCGAAGCGAGGAGCTTACATTTGTATTTGATTGTAGCCCCCACGTCTAGAGCTTCTCCGCTTTTGCTCTACGCGTGAGAAAGCTCACATTGTGGCTTGGTATCCGACTCGGAGGATCTCTCACCGGGAGGGCCTAACCTGCCATTCACCCCGCCGCCGGCTTGATCACCCCCCAGCGCCGCTCCGGCGACGACGCCTGAAGATGAGCAGACCCGATGACGCCGACGAGGATAGCGGGGTCGAAGGGCCGATCGGCGTGCCCGACACTGCAACCGGCCGTGACCGAGCTTTCCGAAGGCGCCGGACCAGGATCCGACGGACCTCCCCCATCGGGAGTCCCGCCGTCGGGAGTCGGTACCCCTGCATCGGACGTTGGCGGGACTCCGCCATCGAACATCGTCGAATCTTCGAGCCCGCAGCGTGCTGAGCAGCCGTCGCCGGAATCGATGATTGCCGTCGTCGCATTCCTCGCCGTCGTCGGTCACGCCATCGCCGCAGAAGGGCAGCGTCTCGATCACACAGGTGGCGGCGCACCCGTCGCCATCGACGATGTTTCCGTCATCACACTGCTCGATCCCGTTCACGAATCCATCGCCGCATACGGGGTCGCGGTCTTCGCAGGCATCGGTGCAAGAGCGCGGTCCCCGGAGGCTCGCAGTCCTCGATGCCCCGCCATTGTTCACCACGCCGTCGCCACAAGACTCGAGTACGCAGCTCGAAGAGCAGCCGTCTCCATTCGATCAAGTTGCCATCCTCACACTGTTCGGGCGCGGTCACGAAACCGTCGCCGCACACCGTGCCCCGGAAGGTGCAGGCATCCGTGCACTCGGCGGTACCAGGAGGCTCGCAGGCTTCGGTGTCGCGGTTGTTGACGATGCCGTCGCCACAGAACTCCACGGAACATGCCGCGCTGCAGCCGTCGCCGCCGATTGCGTTGCCATCATCACATTGCTCGGGTGGTGTTCGATAACCATCGCCGCAGCTCGGGGATCGGAAGGTACAATCGCTCGCGCAAAGCGCCGTCCCCGGCGGGTCGCAGTCCTCCGCTCCTGCGTTGTTGACGATGCCGTCGCCGCATACCTCCAACGAGCAACTCGCCGCGCAACCGTCGCCGCCAACAAGATTACCGTCATCGCACTGCTCGCCGGCATCGACCTTGCCATCGCCGCAGGCCGGAGGGACTTCGATCGAGCAACTCGAGGAGCACCCGTCACCGCTGACGGTATTGCCATCGTCGCAATCTTCGGACGGGGCGACGAATCCATCGCCGCATACGACCGGTCTCATCATACAAGCTATCGGTGCAGACCGCCGTCCCTGGTGGTTCGCATGCTTCCGCGCCGTCGTTGTTCACGATCCCGTCACCACAGAACTCGACCGCACAGCTTGATGTGCACCCATCTCCGCTCGACACGTTGCCATCGTCACACGCCTCGGGCGCGGTCACGAAACCATCTCCGCAGAGCGGGGCGCGAACGGCGCATCCGTCCGTGCATGACGCCGTCCCAGGTGGCTCGCAGGCTTCCGCGCCTGCGTTGTTGACGACCCCGTCGCCACAGTACTCGAGGGTGCAGCTCGATGTGCAGCCGTCCCCGCTCGTCGTATTGCCATCGTCGCACTCTTCTCCCGGGTCGAGCTCTCCGTCACCGCAAGCGGCGTCGACGATCTGCCACGAGAAAGTAACGACCGATACGGCGGGTCCGTCCGATGCGCTGACCGTGACCGTTTGAACGCCCGCTGCGGCTGCGGTGCCCGAGATCGCTCCGGTGTCCTTGTTCAGCATCAGGCCCTCGGGGAGCCCATCCGTGTCGAAGTAGAGACTGTCATCGTCCGCGTCAGTCGCTGCAAGGGAAAGAGAAACCGAACGTCCCACCGTGCTCGTCTGGTCGCCAGGATCGCTGAGCAAGGGAGGGTTGTTGGGCTCGGAGGACGGAAGCCTCTCGATCCATTCGGCGAGCAGAGCCACCGCGGGCTCTTCGGCAAGCGCCTTGGCGAGGGGTGGCATGGCGATGGAACCGACGGCCGCACTTCGCTGCCAAAGCGCGGAGCGCACGGGGTCACCGGGGTAAATCACCACGGTGCCTGGAATCCCCAGGTCGTTTCGAACTGAGGTCCACAGAAGATTCTGATCGGCAAAGGGCGTCGTGAACCGCAGATCGAACCCCGCGTTGACCTCGCCCGGCTGATGACAGTACCCACAATTGCTGTCGAGCCATGAGCGGGCTCGGTCCTGAAGTGGCGCGGTCACATCGGCGTAAGCGGGCGCCTTGGGGAAGGTCGCAACCGATCCATTGCTGAACGAAGGCGTGAACATGCCGAGGTCGTTCCAGGTGATGAGCTGATTGTCGGTGCGCCCGGTGCTCGGATAGGTGAAATCGCCGTTCAGCTTGTGTGTCTTCAGCCCGAGAGCACCTCCGGCGCCGTCACGATGGCAGCTCAAACAGTCGAGGCGCGAGGGAAAGTACCAGGTCTGGTTCCGCGAGCCTCCATCGGCCAGCTCGATGGTGTAATCGGCTAGTGTCATCCGTGGTGAGGAGATCGGCCTCCAGTTGGTTGGCGCGCCAACGGTAGGTGAGTCCGTACCACTGGCCATCCTCGCCGAGAACCATGAACCGCGTCTCGAGACGCGTCGTCACGCTCGGATCGGTTTCGTCGACTGGAAGCTCGAAGTGCTTCATCAGAACCGTTCCTATGGGAAAGGCCCAGTTCCCGGCCGCGGAGAAACCGACACGTTCCGAGCTCGTGTCCCGGGTGCCGTCGTTGGGTAACGCGAGGAATCGAAGCTTACGCGCCCCGTCCGACCAAAAGGGCTGGTTCAACGCGTATGGAACCCAGAATGCGCTGGGGGTCGCGGTCGCCATGTTTTCAAAGGCACCGGTTTCCGAGAGCAATCCGGGCGCATCCGGCTGCGGATCGCCTACGCGATCCAGTCGGTAGATCGACCCGGAGCTGTAGATGTCGGTGAAGAAGATCTCACCGTCGTTGTCCTGCGCAAACGTGACGAGGTTTTCCGGCGGGTAACGAGTGAGAAAGGTCTTCGTGCCCGTCATGGTGGATTCGTCGAGCGCAACCGACCAGATCTGGGCCTCGATGAAATCGCCTACGATGTAGAGCCCGTACAGCTCGGGAAACCTCGAACCGCGATAGACGTACCCGCCGGTGATCGAGCGCGCCTCGGCCCGGGCGAAGTCGACGACGGGATCCGTTAAAATGCCGAGGTACGATGAGGGCTCCGGACGGGGCCCTGGGTCGAGCCCTTCTCGGAACGGCCAGCCATAGTTATTTCCGCACTCGATCACGTCCACTTCCTCATGCAGGTCGGCTCCCACGTCGCCGACCCAGACACGCTGCGTCACGGAGTCGACGCTCAAGCGAAAGGGATTACGCAGGCCGATCGCACAGTATTCCTCGAGAAGACTTCCTGCCGGATCGAGCCACGGGTTTTGGTCTGGAATGCAGTAGTAGAGGCCGGAGATCTCGTCCACGGTATCGAAGCCACGGCGAGGCAGATGGCTGCCTACTGGGCAGGTCCAAGTACCGTCGCCGTTGTCGGTGACGTTGACGGCGAGACGAAGCACGCTCCCGTCGAAGTTGTCGGACGTATCCTGTGCGGACTCGAAGCCACCCTGGTCACCGATCGAGAGGAAGAGGTGTCCGCTCTGGTCGACAGCGAGTCCGCCGCCCCGGTGGAAAGGGCCATTCAATCGGAAGTTCAGGAGAACCTGCTCACTCGCGGGGTCGGCGGTGCCGGTACTCTCGTCCATCTCGAAGCGGGAAAGCCTCAGATAGACTCCGAAGAAACCACCTTGCGCGTCTCTTGGATAGCTGTCGTCGCAGGCGGTGAGATCGGGCGCGTTACGCGACGCATCGAGCGGACAGTGCGAGCTGTAGTAGACGTACACGGAATTTCGATGCGGCGAGCCCGCCTGACCTGAGTCTGGATGAAAGGCCACTGCGAAGAGCCCCCCCTCGAAAACGAGCGCCACGCGGTCTCGCAAGTCGAGAAAGGTGCTTGTGCTGCTCGCCGCCGGATCGTTCTCGAAGGCAACCACCAACCCATCCTGAGAGCCCGCGTAGAGGCGGTCGTCACCCGGGTTCGACGCCAAGACAATCGTATTTTGCAGATTGATGCCGGGAAACGCATTCACCGTCGCCCAGTCAGCGGCGCCCGGGGAATTCGGTGTTCGAGATGGCAGTGCACCGTTCAGAAAGGGCCCAACTGCAATCGGAGGAGCATCGAGCCCGCCCTTCGTCGAAACGTCGGGCACGGCATCCGGCTTGCTTCCCGAGCAGGCGGCTAGCAATGGCAGTAGGCAAAGACCCGAATGAGTCAGGGTCCGACATCGGATGGAAAGCATGAGCAGCTGGCTCCGAAACGCCGACCATAACCCAAAGGGTCGTCATGTAGTGGACTAACTTAACAGGATCGCTATCTCTGTGGGAATCACCAAGTGCGTGCGTAACCTTCGAATCTCCAGCGAACGCCTCTGGCGCTGAGACGTTGACCTCCTGTCGAAGGCGCCTTGCCGCCTCTCTCGGTTTGGTCGTTCGCGCTTTTCTGTAGAATAATGCCGGCGTGGCAGCGGAAGAGGTGTTCTCGTGACTCGCTTGGCAGCCGTCGTCATCGGCCGAAACGAAGGGGAGCGCTTTCGGCGCTGCCTTGACTCCCTGCGGGGCAGTGTCTCTCCGATCGTCTATGTCGACTCGGGCTCAACCGACGGCAGCCTCGCCTATGCGCGAGAGAACGGAGCGGCCGTGGTCGAGCTCGACTCGTCGATCCCTTTCACCGCGGCTCGGGCGCGCAACGCCGGCTTCGAGCGCGTGCGCGAGTTGGCCCCCGAGACCGCTCTCGTCATGTTCGTCGATGGGGACTGCGAGGTGCGGCCGGATTGGCTGCCCTCCGCCGAGGCGTTTTTGAACGAACATCCCGGGTACGCGGTGGCTTGCGGCCGGCGTCGGGAACGTTTTCCAGAAGCCTCGGTGTACAACTACTTGTGCGACGTGGAGTGGAACACACCCGTCGGAGACGCCGACGCATGTGGCGGTGACGCGATGATGCGGGTCGACGCCTTTGACGAAGTAGGCGGGTTCGACCCTTCTCTGATTGCCGGCGAGGAGCCGGAGCTTTGCATCCGTCTGGGGCGGCAGGTTGGAAGATCCGCCGACTCGACCAAGAGATGACTCTGCACGACGCCGATGTGACTCGATTCTCACAGTGGTGGACGCGGGCGGTGCGCGCTGGCCATGCCTACGCGGAGGTGGCAGCGATGCATGCGGAAGGCTCTGCACGAGAGCGAGCAGCCAAGTCCTTGAAGACGCTCTTCTGGGCCTTCGTATTGCCAGGCCTCGCCATCGGCCTCACCGGATTGACGAGCGGGCTTTCCCTCACCTTGCTCCTGCTCTATCCCTTGAACACGGCGCGCATCTCCGCTCGTCTACGCCGACGAGGCGAAGACCGTCCCTGGACGGTCGCCACCTTCCTCATGCTCTCGAAGTTCCCCGAAGCTTTGGGCTGGATTCGCTACCAACGAGGCCGACTCACGGGCAAGCGCTCGAAGATCATCGAGTACAAGGCGCCGGCGTAGCTACGACTCGCCGTGCTCCCCCGAGGGTTCTCGGAGACATTTCCTCGATAGCTAGTTCACCCGGACGCACGCCGTGCAGGGGCAGAAGCATACTGTGTTGTCACAGAATGCGGCGCCCCGTGAATCGGACGCGACATCCGAGCATACGGACTCGCAGTTGATTTCGCTGCAGTCGGCGGTGACTTCGCATGCCTGACTGGTAGGACTGTTGAAGTCTTGGCAGACGTCGTCGCCACACCCCCACAGGGGCAGAACCACGATCGCCAAGGCGACGAGCCAATGGCTGTGTTTCATGCGGGCCAGAGTATCCGAGCGGGGCTCCGGCCCGCAAGAACGTGCGGGTGCCAGGGAGCTGGGCTGGGCGAGGCGAGCCAAAGACCCTAGGCTTCCGGGGCCATGGATGCTCTCGTCGCCCACCGGCTCCAGTTCGCGTTCACCGTTTCGTATCACTATCTCTTTCCGCAGCTCACCATGGGGCTCGCGCTGCTCATCGTGGTGCTCAAGACGATGGCCCTGAGGGGTGATCGGGTCGCCAACGAGTCCGCGCGCTTTTGGGCGAAGATTTTCGGGCTCACATTCGTGATGGGCGTGGTCACCGGCATTCCGCTGGAGTTTCAATTCGGGACGAACTGGGCACGGTTCAGCGAGGCGGCCGGGGGCGTCATCGGGCAAACGCTGGCGATGGAAGGGGTGTTCGCCTTCTTCCTGGAGTCATCGTTCCTCTACCTCTTGTTGTTCGGCGAAAAGCGGTTGGGCCCGAAGCTCCATTGGCTCTCGGCGGTGCTCGTTTGTGTCGGCTCCTGGCTGAGCGGCTACTTCATCATCTGCACCAACGCGTTCATGCAGCATCCGGTGGGTCACCGGGTGCGGGAGGACGGCGTGGTCGTCCTGCAGAGCCTCGGTGCGTTCCTGACCAATCCGTGGGCGGTGGTGCAGTACGTGCACACCATGATCGGGGCAGTCGTCACGGGCGCGTTCGTCATGGCGGCGATCGGAGCGTTCTATTTGCTGTCGGAGAAGCATCTCCCCCACGCCAAGAAATTTTTGCGCGTCGCCACCCTCTCTGGCGCTCTGGCCTCCATCGCCCTTGCGTTTCCCACTGGCGACATCCAGGCCAAGATGGTCGCCGGCCATCAACCGGTGACCTTCGCCGCGATGGAGGGGCATTTCGAGACGTCCGAGGGCGTGGGGCTGATCTTGGTGGGTCAACCCAACATGGAAACGCTGACGTTGGATAACCCCATCATCGTCCCGAAGGCGCTTTCATTCCTCACCTACCGGCGATGGGACGCATCGATCGAGGGGCTTCGGGAGTTCGACCCGGAGCGGTGGCCCGACAACATTCCGCTTCTCTACTACGCTTATCACATCATGGTCGGGCTCGGGACCATCTTCATCGCGATCATGAGCGTGGCCGTGCTGTTGCTTCGTGGCGGACGGCTCTTTCGGGCGCGATGGATGCTATGGATCCTGTTGCTCGCCCTCCCGTTCCCTTTCGTCGCCAACACCGCGGGCTGGCTGACCGCAGAGCTCGGCCGGCAACCTTGGGTGCTCTACGACATCATGCGAACCGCGGATGGTTACTCCCACAACGTGTCGAGCGGAAACGTCCTGTTCACCCTCCTAGGCTTCATGGGCCTCTATGCCCTCTTGTCCCTGGTGTTTGCGTTTCTTGCCCTACGGATCGTCGAGCGAGGCCCCGGCTCGAGCGAGGAGCATGCGTGATGCTGGCTGAAGTTTGGTACGTGCTGCTCGCTGGAATGCTGGCTGTCTACGTCATGTTGGACGGGTTCGATCTCGGTGCAGGCATCCTGCACCTGGTGGTCGCGAAGACCGACGCCGAGCGCAACGCGGTGCTTCGAACGCTTGGCCCGGTATGGGATGGAAACGAGGTTTGGCTGCTCGCCGCAGGGGGCACGATGGTTCTCGCGTTTCCGGTTTTGTATGCGCGTGCCTTCAGCGGTTTTTATCTCCCGCTCATGGTCGTCCTGTGGCTCTTGGTGTTTCGGGCCCTCGGTATCGAGCTCCGGCACCAAATCCGGCATCCCCTGTGGGAGCAGTTCTGGGACGTCGCGTTCAGCCTGGCCAGCCTTCTCTTGGTCGTGTTCTTCGGGGCGGCCCTCGGCAACGTGGTGCGCGGGGTTGCCATCGACGAAGCCGGCGAGTTTTTCGCGCCGCTCTGGACCGACTTCCACGTCGATCCGAAGCCGGGAATCATCGACTGGTACACCCTGCTGGTCGGGCTCACTGCCACCGCGGCGCTCACGATGCACGGCGCCGCCTGGCTCGTGTGGCGAACCAGAGGCGAGGTGCAGCGGCGATCGCGGGCCGCGCTGCTTCGCGCTTGGGTCGTCACGCTCACCCTGACTGCAGCTGTGACCGTGACCACGTTCCTCGTCCAACCCCAAATGGCGCGCAACCTTCAAACCAACCTTGGTTGGTGGCTCGCACCCACGCTTGCGCTCGGCGGGCTGGTCGGTCTTCACGTGCTCGTACGCCGCGGGCGCTGGAGGGGCGCCTTTTTCTCTTCGTGCGCCTTTCTCGCCGGTATGCTCGTCAGCGCGGCTGCCGCGATTTTTCCCTATGTGCTCCCAGCGCGGGGTCACACAGAAGGCCTCACCATCACGGCCGCGGCCACCGAGCCCTATGCGCTCCAAGTGGCGCTCTATTGGTGGATTCCCGGTGTGCTCCTCGCGATCGGCTACTTCATTTTCAACTATCGCAACCTCCGAGGCATCGAGCCTTGAGGCGCTAGCGGCGTAGGTCCGGCGCGTAGGCGTTGTTTCCGTAGGCCTCGCAAAAGGCCTCTTCATCTCCTTGAAAAGTCGGGTCGAGCGCGACGAGCGCGGGGCGCACCGGGCCCCAAAGCGTTCCAAAACCGGCACCAAGACCGGCGTTCTTCGAGATCAGGATCATGTCGAGCCCTGGGTGCCCCTCGATCAGCTGACCCCCAGCTCCGTTGGCCGACCATGCGCCGACATCGTACTGCTGTTCGCAACTCCACGGCGCTTCGTACCCGCAGTCGGGAGATTCGGAGAGCCCGTGCGGATAAGCCGGCCAGAGGGCCGCCGGAGTGCATGGATTTGCCGGACCTTGAAAACGCTCGGGTCCCTCGCTCCCGACATAGTTCGACCGCGAATGCAACCAAGTGAGGTAGCCATAGCCGGTGTTCGCATCTTCGAATGCAGGGTGTGTGAGCTTGTAGACCCATGCCTCGTCGAGGAGACGCTCTCCGTTCCACATGCCGCCGTTCATGAGCAACAAGCCCAAGCGCGCCATGTCACGCACCGTGGAGTCCCAAGAGTACCGCAAACTTCTTGTCGGGCAAGCCATTGTTCCACGAAGAGCTCCGCATGCCGAGCGGCTCGAACAGGAAACGTTGGGTAAGCTCTTCCACGGTTGAGCCGAGATTGTCCGGGTCCTGCGCGATCGCCGCCGTGACGATGTCGTTGAGCCGGTTGATCTGGTCGAGCCCGATGCTGTCATAGTGATACTCGCGCGCGCCGAAGCTCAGGTCCTCGTTGTGCGCGATCATCGCAAGCACGTGTGCGATTTGGGCATCGGCGTTGAAGTCGAACGAGTCGAGCCAATGATCGACGCGGTCCTCGTCTGAGAGCGGCCCGGTTTTGCGGCCTGTCCTTTCGAGACCCCGCGTGCGATAGGCCGCGACGCCGACGACGACGGCACCCAAGGTCTTGGTCGCCGACCAAACCTGCTTCCGAGGAATCCGCCCCATCCGGGTAGTACTCGTGACAAAGTTTGCCGTAGCGCACGACCGCCCAGGGAAAACCCAGCGCTTCATCGGCAGCCTCGAGGAGGTCCGGATCGAGGCCACACTCGTCCGCCACGCGGTCAGCGGGGACCAACTCCCATGCGGACGTCCCCGGGTCGCGGAAAGAATCGTCGCCACCATCACCGCACCCGGCAAGCGACGCCGTGCCGATTAGCACGAGCAACCACAAGCCCGCGAGCTTCGACGTGATCAAACCCATGTTCGCCTCCCGCGCCGTCTGCACAGGAGGAGAGGACCACCCACCGGTGGCGGTGTCCATACGCAATTCTTCGCTGGTGCGAGATCACTGACGGTTGCGACCCTCGCCCGGGCCGTGGTAGGTGTGCGAACCTAGCGCTAGGACTGCCGCGGCTGGCGATAACCGCCATGTTCGACCCTGTTAGCCCACAAGCCACTGCGATTTCGCATCTCTTCATTGCAGTGTTGATCATCTGCGCAGTGATTTTCGTGGTGGTGGCATCGATCGTGACTTACGCGATCGTGCGCGCGCTCCGAGAGCGCGCACGGGGCGAGCAACCACCCGATGGGGTGGAAAAGGAGAATCGCTGGCTCGAAATCACTTGGACCGCCATTCCGTTGGCGATCGTGACCGGCATCTTCGTGTTCTCGGTGGTGACGGCCGGCCATTCCGATCCAGGTGCCGAAGGTTCCCCCGACATCATCGTTCGTGGCCACCAGTGGTGGTGGGAGGTCATCTACCCAAAGCAAGGATTTGCAACGGCCAACGAGCTACACCTTCCCGTGGGCCAGAAGGTGCACCTCCAGATCGAGTCGGCCGACGTCATTCACGATTTCTGGGTGCCTGCGCTCTCCCGGAAGATCGACATGATCCCGGGCAAGGAAAATCACTTGGTGTTCGAGGTCGACCGGCCGGGCGTCTACGAAGGGGTGTGCGCCGAGTATTGCGGCACACAGCATGCCTGGATGCGGCTCGAGGTGTTCGCCCGTCCCCCCGAGGAGCACCAAGCGTGGCTCGCAGCCCAGGCGCTGCCGGCCAGCGATCCACAGAGCGGGCCCGCCCGTGCCGGGCTCAATCTTTATCAACAGGAAACCTGCAGCAGTTGCCACACGCTCCGCGGCGTGTCTTCGCGCACCTCGTCCGCCGACATCGGGCCTGACCTCACGCATCTAGCCAGCCGTCGCCGGCTCGGAGCGGGCATTCTGCAAAACGAACAAGACAATCTCTTCAGATGGTTGAAGGATCCACAGCAGATCAAGCAGGGCTGCTTGATGCCGAACTTTCAATTCTCGGAGGATGATGCGACGTCGCTGGCGACGTATCTGAGTGGGCTCCAATGACGGTCGAGGCCACCATGACGGCCGAGCCAGAGCGCTCGGGGTTGGTTTCCTGGGTCACCACGGTCGACCACAAGCGGGTCGGGATTATGTATCTGGCCACCGCCGCGTTCTTTTTCGTGGTGGCCGGCCTGGAGTCTTTGATCATCCGGATTCAGCTCGCCATCCCCGAGAACGATTTCGTCTCGCCCGTCACCTACAACCAGGTTTTCACCATGCACGGGACCACGATGATCTTTCTCGTGGGCATGCCCTTGATCGCGGGTTTCGGGAACTACCTGGTGCCCTTGATGATTGGGGCAAGGGACGTGGCCTTCCCTCGACTGAATGCGTTCAGTTTTTGGCTTCTGCCGTTCGGAGGCCTCCTTTTGCACTACAGCTTTCTGGCCGGCGGTGCACCCGCAGTGGGCTGGTTCTCCTACGCGCCATTGAGCGAGCTTCCGTATTCATCGACTCAGGGCGTCGACTACTGGATCTTGTCGCTCTTGGTCCTCGGCGTGGGGTCGGTAGGAAGCGCCATCAACATCATCACCACGGTGGTTACCCTGCGCGCTCCGGGCCTGACCGTCCCTCGCTTGCCGCTGTTCATTTGGATGATGTTCGTCACGTCCGTGCTGATTGTGCTGGCCGTGCCGGCGCTCAATGCGTCCATTGTGATGCTCCTCATCGATCGGCACCTCGATGCCGCCTTTTTCGTGCCACATCGGGGTGGCAGCCCCGTGATCTGGCAGCACTTCTTTTGGGTATTCGGCCACCCCGAGGTCTACATCTTGGTGCTGCCAGCCTTCGGAATGATCTCGGAGGTGATTCCCGTCTTCTCGCGCAAGCCCATCTTCGGGTACGCGTTCGTGGCGGCCTCGACCGTCGCCATTGGTCTATTGAGCTTCGGCGTGTGGGCCCATCACATGTTTGCAGTGGGCATGGGCCACGGCCCCGACTTCGTGTTCACCGCATCGAGCCTGCTGATCGCTGTGCCTACTGGGGTCAAGATCTTCAACTGGTCCTCCACGATGGTCGGCGGACGACTGCAGTTCACGACCGCCATGCTTTTTGCCATCGGCTTCTTGATCGAATTCGTGATCGGAGGCTTGAGCGGAGTGACGCTTGCCGCAGCCCCCATCGATTGGCAGGTCACCGACAGCTACTACGTCGTAGCGCACTTCCACTACGTGCTCTTTGGAGGGACGGTGTTCGGCATCATGGCCGGTCTCTACTACTGGTTTCCCAAGATGAGCGGGCGGTTGCTCGACGAGCGCTTGGGGAAGGCTCACTTCTGGCTGACCGTCATCGGGTTCAACGCGACGTTTTTCGTGATGCATCTGCTCGGGCTCATGGGGATGCCACGACGCGTCTTCACCTATCCCGACCTGCCGGGGTACGAAGCGCTCAACCTGACGGCGACCATCGGTGCGGGCATTCTCGGCATATCGGTCTTGGTGCTGCTCTACAACCTGTGGTGGAGCTCGCGTCACGGCAAAAAAGCGGGGGACAATCCATGGAACGCGTGGACGCTCGAGTGGGCGACGAGCTCGCCTCCTCCGCACGACAACTTCGACGCGGTGCCTCCAATTCACGGGCGACGCCCGCTATTCGATCTGAAGCACGACAAGGCCAAGGACGCGCTAGTCTCGGAGGCGCCGGCGACGAGCCCGCCTTCGGCTCCCGCAGTCTCGGTTCTGACGTTCATCGGCTCGGAGACCATCTTCTTCGTCATGCTGATCACCGCCTTCGTCGCCTACAACTTCTACTCGTTTGGGGACGGACCCGGTCCGCTGAACATCCGGCGAACGGCTGTTTTCACGGTGGCTTTGCTTTCGAGCAGCGGCTCCATGATGATGGCCGAGCGTAGCGCGCGTAAGGGCCACGCCTCGGCCAGCTGGTGGCTGGCGCTGACGATTTCGCTCGGGGTCGCCTTTTTGTGCGGACAGGCCTGGGAGTACAGCGAGCTGATCTCGAGCGGAGTCGTCGTCGATGCAAGCCTCTTTGCAACGAGCTTCTTCACGCTCACCGGATTTCACGGTCTACATGTGCTGGTCGGTCTCATCGTGCTTGGCGTCGTGCTCTGGATGCGCCGAAACGGGGGCCTCGGCAAAAGAGAGGGCGCCGTAGTCAAGGCAGTGGGTTACTACTGGCACTTCGTCGACGTGGTTTGGATTTTCGTGTTCTCGATCGTCTACCTCGGGAGAATCGCATGAAGGCTTGGCAGGTCGTCGGAAGTCTTTGGCAGCTCGACTCGCCGGCATGGTGGATCGCCGTGATTGCCCTGATCGTCGTATCTCGTCGGCCTTTCCGCCCGCATCGGGCGCGTCGGACTGGCGATGTTTGCGGGAGCTCTTGCAGCCTTTCTCTTGGCGCTGGTCTCGCCCGTCGCGGCGCTGGCCGATGGGTATCTCTTCAGCGCGCACGTGGTCCAGCACTTGCTGTTGCTTTTGGTGGCGCCTCCCCTCTTGATCCTCAGCCTTCCCCCGGAACGGGTCGCCGCAGCGCTGCAACATTCGACCATTCGCGCGGCGCAGGAAACCATCGGCCGCCCGCCGCTTTCCTGGGTGGCGGGGCTGGGCATGATGTGGCTGTGGCACGTCCCGAGGCTCTGCAGCGCATCGGTCGCGTCGACTCCCATGTTCATCCTTCAGGTCGTGACCCTCTTGCTCGCGGGTACGGCCTTCTTTTGGCCGGTGATGAACCCGGTGCGGTTCGAGCGGCTCTCGCCTCCCGCATCCATCGCCTATCTCTTCTTGGGTTGCCTTGGGTGCACCGCGCTCGGCATCTTGCTCACCTTCGCGCCCATTTCCGCGTGCCCAGTGTACCTTCATCCGCAGGATCGCCTGGGCATCATGCCGCTGCTGCAATCGCAATGGGGCTTGACCCCCGCAGCTGACCAGCAGCTCGGAGGCCTGATGATGTGGGTGCCCGCGTGCATGGTGTATCTCACGGCCATCTTGGCCATCACGAAACGCTGGCTCGGCGATTCGATCGATGTGACGGCGGGAAAGGGAAGCCATGGAATCAGCTGAATCGAATGATCGGCCTGGATGGAGCAAGGCTGCACCCGCACACCTCCCCGAGCCGAGCTTTTGGCCTGCCGGTCTGGCGCTTGGAATCGTGCTCTTGTCGATTGGACCGGCTTTTCAATACACCATGGCGTGGTTGTTCGTAGCCGCTGGCGGCTTGCTTTCCGCCTGCTCGCTCGGCGGGTGGATCTCGGAGATCCGCAAGGAGTTGAAGGATGCCGACGACTGAGAAGGAAGAGCGCGACGAGCCGTGCGCAGACGTGGACCATTCTCGTCGGCGCATTCTGACCCGGCTGTCTCTCACATTGGCGGCAGCGAGCGCGGCTCTGTTGGGCATCCCCGTCGTTGGCTTCGTTCTCGGGCCCTTCACGAAAAGGGTGCGTGAGGTGTGGAGAGACATCGGGCCCATCGAACACTTCGAGGTCGGAAAAACGGTCAAGGTCGAATACCAAGACCCCTCCCCGCTTCCCTGGGCCGGCGTGACGGCCCGCACCGCGGCCTGGCTGCGTAGAGAGGAAGGGCAGCAATTCACCGCCTTTGCCATCAACTGCACGCACCTCGGTTGCCCCGTCCGCTGGATCGATTCGGCGGATTTGTTCATGTGTCCCTGCCATGGAGGCGTCTACTACGACGACGGAACCGTCGCCGGCGGCCCGCCTCCGCGTCCGTTGCCCCGCTATCCCGTCCGTGTCCAGGACGGGTTGGTTCAGATCCGAACACGCCCCATTCCGCTCACCACCTTCCCAAAGGGCAAGTCGAAGGCCTGAAAGCCATGCGGCGACTCAAAGCAATTTGGGCATGGATCGACGACCGCGCGGGCATCACGGCGGCTCTGAAGCCCGCGCTTGGTCATATCGTGCCGCGCGACGCGCGCTGGTGGTACGTATTCGGTTCGGCCACGCTCGCTGCTTTTTCGGCCCAGGTATTGACCGGCATCGGTTTGGCTTTCTCTTACGTTCCCTCTTCCGGTGATGCCTATAGGAGCCTGCTCTACATCACGGATGAAGCACCACTAGGAAACTTTCTTCGAGGCATGCACTACTTCGGCGCCTCGGCGATGATCTTGATGGTGGGCATTCATCTCGCCCAGGTGTTCTTACACGGCAGCTACAAATACCCGCGCGAGCTCAATTGGATGAGCGGCGTATTGCTCCTGCTCTTCACGGTCGGAATGGGGTTCACCGGACAGCTTCTTCGCTGGGACTCCAATGCGATATGGTCGGTGGTCGTGGGCGCTCAACAAGCGGCGCGGCTTCCCTTCATCGGTGAAGCGGTGGCCCGTTTCATCATCGGCGGGGATGTGATCGGCGGGGCGACCTTGAGCCGGTTTTTCGTCCTGCACGTCTTTTTGTTGCCGGCAATGATTTTTTTGTTCGTGGGCCTCCATTTGGCCTTGGTGCTTCGGCATGGAATCTCGGAAATGCCGAAGAAGGGTGAGGTCGTCGATCCGCGCACCTACGTGAAGGAATACGAAGCCCGCCTCGAGAAAACTGGTGTTCCATTTTGGCCCAATGCCGCGTGGCGGGACGTGGTCTTCGGATTTGTCGTGCTCCTCGGGATCGCGCTTTGTGCTTGGATTTTTGGGCCTCCGGAGCTCACCAATCCCCCCGACCCAAGCAACGTCGTCGCCTACCCGCGGCCCGATTGGTACCTCTTGTGGTACTTCGCGGTGCTCGCCCTCTTGCCGCCTTCCATCGAGAACGTGGTCATGCTTCTGGCGCCGGTCGTTGCGTTCGGAGGCCTCTTCATCGTTCCGTTGCTCTTCAACAAAGGAGAACGGCACCCGGCCCGGCGACCCTGGTCGGTGGCGATCCTCGTCATGATCGTCGCCTTCGTCGGAACGCTTTGGGTCGCAGGAGACCAAGCGCCCTGGTCGCCCAACTTCAATGCGAAGCCGTTGCCTCCGGAGGTGGTGGGAGCGACCAGCGGTCCTGTCGCCCAAGGCGCGCGCGTCTTCTACGACAAAGGGTGCTTGTTCTGCCATGCGATCGACGGGCACGGCGGGCATCGCGGCCCAGACCTTTCCGAGATTGGCTCGCTGCGGACCCGTGATCAGCTCGTCGTGCGGATTCACAACGGCGGAACCAACATGCCCGGCTTTGCCGGAACGATGACGCCAGCGCAGCTCGACCTGGTCGTGGCGTTTTTGGAGAGCCGAACGGGTAAACGCGAGGCCCCGTAGCGCGACTGACGCGTTGGCCGGGCGCGTTGCACTCATTCCACTCTTACCGTTTCAATCCGTGGCTGGAGACGTTCGAAACCTGCCGCCAGGGCGGGCAGCACGAGCAGGCTCAACGCCGCCGAAAGAGAAAGTCCTCCGATGACCGCGATGGCGAGCGGCTGTTGCATTTCCGACCCGGCCCCAATCGCGAGCGCAAGTGGGGTGAGGCCCACGAGCGTCGCAAGGGTGGTCATCGCGATCGGTCGAATTCGTCGCTCGGCCGCATAGCGGAGGGCGTTCTCGTATGATGCCCCGCTTTGGCGCGCATGTTGCTCCGCGACCTCGACGAGAAGAATACCGTTCTTCACCACGAGACCGATGAGCAGCACGCATCCCATCATGGACGCCAGATTGAGAGGCGTGTTGGTGAGCCAGAGCGCACCCAGAGCGCCGATGAGGGCCAGCGGCGCGGTGAGCAGCACCGCTAGGGCGGGGCGAAGCGCGCCGAACTGTGCCACCAGGACGACGAGCACGAGAAGCAATCCCGCCATTGCCACGATCGAGAGGTTTCGAGATGCCTCCTTCTGTCCTGCGTATTGGCCTCCGAGCTCGAGATGGTAGCCGGAAGGCAGCTCCAGATCACCAAGCGAGCTCTGGATGTCCCTGACCACACTGCCAAGATCGCGGCCTTGGTGATCGGCGGTGACGATTACGACCGGCTGAAGCCCTTCGTGAAGCAGCACGGTGGGCGCCTCGTCCGCACGCAAGTGCGCCACCGCGTCGAGCGGCAACCCACCACTTGGACCGAACGAGATCGGTTGATTGGCAAGTCTTGCCGGTGCGAACCGGATGGCATCCGGAAACCGGACGCGAATTTGAATCAGACGATCGAGCCATCGGATCGACCCCGCGTTGACGCCAAGGAGCCCATCTCGCACCTCGAAGGCGACGTCTTCGGGAAGCAGCCCGAGCCGTGCGGTCGCCTCGCGATCGATGTCCACGACGATCTGCGAGGATGGCCGTTCGACACCGTCGTACACGTCGACCGCGCCCGGAACCTGACGCACGCGGGATGCGACTTCAGTGGCAATTCGACCGAGGACCGCATAGTCAGGGCCGAAGATCTTGACCTCGACAGGGCGGGGCGTCCCGGAGAGGTCATTCAGCATATCCTGTAGAAATTGGATGAATTCAGTCCGCACCGCGGGCACCTCCGTTTCGATCCGTTTTCGGACGCTGGCGATGATCTCGTCTGCGGTTCGTCGTGGAAGAGGACGGAGCCGAACGACGAAGTCGCCCTGGTTGAGTAGTGTAACCGCGGTAGGGTTCAGCTGGGCGCCTGTGCGCCGCGAAAACGTCTCCACCTCCGGTGTCTCGCGCAGAATCTGGCCGATGCGCCGGGCGGCCTCGTCGGTATCGGTCAACGATGTTCCAGCCGGCGTGAAGTAGTCGATGACGAACGCTCCCTCGTCGCACGCTGGCATGAAGCCGCTCGGAACTTGGCCGAGCGCGAATGCAGAAAACGCCAACGCTCCTACGACGCCCGCGAGCCCAACCCAGGGCCTTCGTGCAGACCAAGCCACGACCGCCCCCGCTGAACGCGTGAGCGCGCCTTTGGGAATGGCGGGACGCGCCTTCATGATGCGAGCAGCGGCGATCGGCACGACCAGCAAAGCGACCAGCAACGAAACGACGACCGCGGCGGAAAGCGTCGTCGCGAGGGCGCTGAAGAACTTGCCGGTGACTCCACTCAAGAACGCCAATGGGACGAACACGATCACCGTGGTCATGGTTGTCCCGACGACCGCGGCGGCGAGCTCGCGGGTTCCGTCGCGGGCTGCATCGGCCGGAGAAGAACCCAGCTCGATCCTGCGGGCAATCACCTCCACGACCACGATGGCATCGTCCACGACCAAGCCGATCGACACTGCCATCCCACCGAGCGACATGAGATTGAGGGTTTGCCCGAACGCCAGCATCGCCAGAAAGCTGACGGCGAGCGTCGTAGGGACGGCGATGGCGGCCACGAAGCCAGCCCGAACGTCTCTCAGAAAGACTCCGAGGACGACGAGGCAAAGCGCGACGCCGATCAGGATTGCATCTCGAACGCTCGCGATGGACTCGTGGACGAGAAGCCCCTGGTCGTAGACTGGCTCGATCCGAACGCCCGCGGGCAGCGTAGGACGCAGCTCGTCTATGTTCGCAAGGACGGCCTGGACCACATCAGGGGTGCTTGCACCTTCGAGGCGAGCGACGGTTATCAAGACGGCCGCTCCCTCAGGGCTCGAGGTTCGGTACAACCGATCCTCGGAACCCTGCACGACGGTCGCGACGTTCGACAGAGCAATCGGCGTCCCGTTGACATCCAAGCCCACGGGCATTTCCGAGAGACCTCGAGCGCTGGTCGCCTCGGCCGATGCGATGACGGTCGTCAGGGTGTGATATTGCTCGAACCTGCCAGCAGCGATGAGCGGTACCGACCGCCGCACCCGCCTGGCAATCTCTTCGAGGCTCAGATGGGCTGCTGCCGCGCGCTCGGGGTCGACGATGACCTCCATCTCTCGGACGTCGCCGCCCAGGACACCGACGCGTCCCACACCGGGAACCCGGGCAATGCTTGGTCGCAAGGTGTATTCCGCGAGCTCGTTCAGCTCCCTGCTGTCGAGGGGTCCCGTGAGGTTGAAAGAGAGAATCGGAAAGGAAACCGGTGTCAGGCGCTCCACGCGAATCTTCGTATCCGCGGGCAGGCTGCCTCGAACGTCGTTGAGGCTCGATTCGACGAGCTGCAGCGCGCGCCACATGTCCGTGCGTGAAGCGAACAGGAGTTGAATCTCGGCGCCGCCGCGAATCGTGCGTGAGCGTACTCTCTGAACTCCGAGCACGGTCATGAGCGCCTGCTCGACTGGCCGGGTCACGTTGGTCTGAAACACTTGTGGCGGCGCGTCACCCTGCCGAACGACGACGCCAATGCGCGGAAAGTCGACCTCCGGATAGATCCCGCTTGCCAATCTTTGTGTCGCGAGCAGGCCCCCCAGCACCGAGGTGAAGAGAATGAGAAGCACCAGGCTACGATGCCTCAGCGCCCAGCCGCCGAAGTTCATGGGCTCTCCTCGAGCGCCGTGCCCTCTTCGAGACCGGTCAGGCCGTCCGTAGCAACGCGGACCGTCCCGTCGTACGACTCGAGGCCGCTCACGATCTCGATCAGACCGTCGCGCCGTTCGCCAACCACCACGGCCTGAGGATGGGCTTTGCCTCCTTCGCAGATCACGACCTCGGTGCTGGATCCACCGGCGTTCCGAACCGCAGACGCTGGCACCACGTCGACCGCCTGCGGGGCGCCAACCTGCACCTCCGCCGTCCCGAGCATCCCAATCGGAAGCCTGGCTCCATCCGCCTGCAAGGTGAGCCTGACTGAGCCGACACCGGTCATTGCGTCGACGGATGGGGACACCGTCCGCACCGAAGCCGAGAACGTGCGGCTCGGGAGCGCATCGAACGAGACCGTCCCAGTTTGTCCCGTGCTCAGAGCCACTAGATCCGTCGCAGGCACGCTTCCCGCGAGCTCGAGGGACGTCGGGTCGGCGATTTCGGCGACTGGTGTCGCCGGCGTACCATCCACCACTTCGCCCACTCGGCGAAAGAGCTTGACGACGACGCCACCGATCGGCGCGCGCACCGTGGCACGGTTTACGTTCTGTCGAGCCGCATCGACTTGAGCCGTAGCTGACTCGATGGCGCCGTCGGCTTGTCCTTCGGCGGCCCGGGCGGCTTCGAACGCTTGACGCGCGCTGATTCCACGTTCGAAAAGGTGCTGCTCGCGAGTTGCTGCCAATTCGGCCGCTTCATGCTGAGCGCGGGCCTGCGTGAGCAGCGCCTCCGCTTGGCGTAGCGCGTCCCGCAACGGGCGCGACTCGATCTCTGCGATCACCGCTCCCTGCTGCACCATGTCCCCCTCGCGGACGAGGACCTGCAGTAGACGGCCCGCAGCTTGGGGCGATACGATTGCGTCGCGATCCGGCTCCGGTGCGACCGTGCCGCGAAAGCTCCGAATCTCGCTCCACTCCTGATGTTCGACGGGCACGCAGTGCACCCGCACGACCGGCGCGGCCGGCGCCTCTTCGGATCGACCGCGACAAGCCCCCATACTCAGCACGAGCGCGACACAGACGGCACGCTTCACAACGCTCTCCCAGCTGCGTGCTCCAACGCGCTCAGGGCTCGGGCACGGTCGGCCGTCGCACGAAGCGCGGCAAGACGCGCGTCGGACAACGCTTGCTCCGCAGCCAATACGCCCGTGAGGTCCAGGCCTCCGCTTTGATAGGCCTCGTCCGACAGATCTGCGGCTTCCTGCGTAGCGGGCAGGACTTCGGTCACCTGCGCTTGCTGGCGCCGAACCGCGGCTAGATAGTCCGCCCGAGCGCTGGCGATCCGGGCGCGCAACTGGGCCACCACGGTGTCGAGCTCGGTCTGCGCCGTATCTCGTGCGCTTTCAGCCCGCGCGATCAGGGGCCGGTTGAAGAATGGAAGGTTGACCTTGAGGGATGCTGTCCCGTCGTGCTTGGGGGGCGGTGCCCTATCGAAGAAAGAGCCGCCTACTTGCACTCCGACCAGCGGGCGGCGGGCGCGGCGTTCTCGGGTGACGATCGCACCGGCGGCGCGCAACATGGTGCGCGCTCGATTCGTCAGCGGGTGCTGCTCGATGAAACCTTCGAGCGCTGCCAAATCGGGCACCGATTCAACGACTCTTGGCTCACCTTCAATTCCCACCGTGATCGGCTCATCGCGGCTCACCAGTACGGCGAGCCGGGCTGCAGCCGCGGCCCGTTGCTTCTCGAGGGAAGACACGTCGGATCGTGCACGGCGAGCATCGGCTTGTGCTCGCAGGACTTCAAGTCGGGGTGCTGCTCCCTCCGAAAAGCGAGCCTGTGCCGTATCCAAGATCTTGTCTCGCCGAGCCGCATTGTTCGTCGCGATTCGGTACTCTCCCTCGAGCTGCCACAGATCGAGCCATGCAATGCTTACCGCCAGACGCGCGTCGAGCTTCGTGACTTCTACACCGGCTGTGGCGATGCGGGCTTGCGCATCCGCGGCGTCCATGGCTGCCTTTCGCTGACCGAAAAGCGGCAATGCGATGAAGAAGGTCCCGAAGATGACCGGCGTCCCCGCAGTCGTTCCGACCTGGAGCTGCGGATTGGGAAACATCCCGGCAACTCCGATTTCGGTGCGCGCGGTGACGGCCCTGGCCTCGGAAAGCAGGACATCGGGGGCTTCGCCCTGCGCTAGCCGTTGAGCGTCCACGAGGCTCAACGAAGGGGGTTGCTCCTCTTGCGCACTGGCGGCGGCCGGAGCCGTCACGAGGAGCACCGTCAGCGCAACGACGCTCCCCGCTCGGCTCCAAAAGACCCACGGAGCAGACGCAATGGAGGCCACCCCACACATGATTTCCTGTGTAGCCCACGCTCCTTAACCGCTCCCTAACGCCGGAATCGGCCCAAAGGCACGCCGCTCAGGTCGGGCGCCAGGACGGCAAAATGAGGGTGGCTCTCAGCCCAAACGGGCTGACGTTCTCCAGTCTCAGCTCCCCGTGGTGCAACTTCGTTACGTGGTCGACCAACGCCAAGCCCAACCCGGCTCCACGCGCACCCGCCTGCGCGCTACCGCCGCGAACGAAGGGCTCGAGAACCGAAAGAAGCTCTGACTCTGGGATGCCTGGCCCTTGGTCTACGACGAGCAACGAGCCGTACTGGGAGTCCCCAACGACGTGAACCTCGATCTGGCCCTCGCTGTACTTGAGCGCGTTGTCCACGAGATTTCCTGCAGCAAACCCGAGAAGAGCGGGGTCTCCGCGAACCAAAGCGGGCGCGCCGACCAAGTGGATCCGCTGCGCATCGTCTTCGTCGAGCGCGTCGATGATATCGGAGGCAACTTCACCGAGATCGACGGCTTCGCTTCGCGCCGCTTCGTCGCGGGCAAGGGCCAACAACGCATCGACAGAACGGCTGAGCTCTTCGCAACTGCGAACCGCGAGCGAGAGGCGCTTCGACGACTCGGCATCTGGGATTCCTTTCTGCAAAACGAGCTCGACTTGCCCTCGCAAGCGGGTCAGCGGAGTGCGGAGCTCGTGGGCAGCATTGGACACGAATCGATGCTCCCTTTCCATCGCAAGATCGATACGCGCAAGAAGCGCATTGAAGGTGTGCGCAAGTTGGTCGATCTCCGCGGCGCCCCATTTCGACGGGACCGGACCCATGTCCGGAGCGGGAAGCCTTCCTAGGCTCTGCTCGAATCGGCGAAGTGGCTCGAGACTGCGTCGCACCACGCCACGGGCCAAGACGGCGAAAGCGGCAGCAGCCAAAAGAGCAGCGAACGCAATCGTGGCCACGATCGGAAGCTGTGCAGTGAGCAGAGGAAGGATGGACGAGGCGACGACGATCGCCGTGTCCTCGTCGGAAGCAACGCCGCAGACCCGCGAAAGGGTGCCGTCCACTTTTGCGAGCTCGCAGCCGCGCTGCTCGATCCAGGGTCGCAAGTGCCCCGAGTCCGCCGTCCCGCCGATGCGATTGTCACCGATCCAGACCTCTACCGTGCGATGGAACCATTGTTGCTCTTCGAGCTCGTGTTGGACGAGCGAGTCGAGCGCCGCAACTCCCTCATCGCGATGATCGTGCAATTCCACCCCGAGTGTCATCGCGAGCGCGCGCGCCTCTGCGTCATCTCGACGGACCACGACCCACGTGGTCATGATGGCACTCACCGAGACGATCGCGAGCGACACGAAAAAGATGGAAGTCAGGTAAGAACGAACGACTGCGCGCTCGATGGATGGTACGCTCACGGGTCGAGCTCCAACGAATAGCCGAGGCCTCGCGCCGTGCGTATGACGGGCCTGCCCGCCGCAGCGTCGAGCTTCTTTCTGAGGCGGGAGACGAGGACCTCGAGACTTGCGCGCGTGCTCGGACTGACGTCCCCCCAAACACGTTCGAGCACGACGTCGAACGCGACGACGCGGCCCTTGGCATCCGCCAACGTTCGCAGGATGTCCCACTCGCGACGCGTCACGGGAACCTCGGTGCCCACCGCGGTGGCGCGGCGCTCGTCAAAATCGAGCGAGAGGCCGCCAATCTCGAGACATCGTGCTCGAATTGCAGGCCCGCGTCGGCCGAGCGCACGGACACGGGCCACGAGCTCACGCAAAGCAAAGGGCTTGGAGAGGTAGTCGTCACCTCCTGCATCAAAGCCGTCGAGTCGCGCCTTCACCGCGCCTCGAGCACTCAAAAACAGGATGGGAATCTCAGACCCTTCCTGGCGAAGACGACTGCAGAAGTCGAGACCCGAGTCGTCCCCCAGCATCACGTCCAAGACGATCAAGTCGACCGCCGTCGATTCGAGCAAGCGCGTGGCCTCCGAAGGAGTGCGGGCGGCAAAGACCCGATGGCCGTCACGCTCCAACGCGCGCTCGGTGACTTCGAGTGTTTCCTCATCGTCGTCGACCACCAGGACGTGCATCATGCGTGTTTTCGCACGCGGATGCGCCCATCTGCAACTCTACTGCTGCACGGCGGTCTCGCACATCGCCGCATCGTATGTCGCGCAATCGAGCGCGCAGACTTGGAACTTGCCCTCGCAGGTGCCTTCGTAGTGGCTCTGTAGCGGTGCAGAGTCGTCGAGGACGTTTTCGATTTGGTCCTTGAAGGTAACCGCATCCTTGTCTATCTCGGTGCCCGACCACGTCGCCGTGGATGGATCGGACTCGAACAAGCTGAGAAAATCGAGAGGGGAAGAACCCACGTCATCGAGCCCTGTGACAGTCAAACAGTGGCTGTCGTTGGTGTTCCGGTAGTAGGGCATGTAGTAGGCGAAGTTATCCAAGTCATCCAAGCGCGCACGAAGCGCTGCCAGATCCTCGGAAGCAAGCCGATAGATCTCCGTGCGGCCCGCCCCAGTTTCCACGGAGCTCTCCGGTTGGGCGAAGATGGGGAAGAAGTCTTCGTAGCTGTTCACGGTGACGTTGTAGTCGCGTTCGAACATCGACATCGAGAGCCGATCGTTGGGAAACATCTCCGCAAGCACTGCGTTGACTTCTCCAAAATCGGCCAATATGCGCTCACTTCCCATGGGTAATGACTCGATCGTGGAATCGACGCCCCACGTCGTCCGGATGCGCTCATAGAGGGCGGTCGAGTGGCTCGGCTCCCCGTCGAGCAGCATGCTGGGGATGGCGGGACCGCTATCGGAGATCAGATAGGCGTTTTGTGCGCCGTCCATTCCGTTGCGAAGAAACGCATAGTTGTTGAGGGAGCCGACGCCACCCGCGCTGCAACCGCTCACCATCATCTTGGGGATGCTCTTGAACATGCGATTGAGATCTTCGATGACCAGCAGCGTGTTCTGATGCCCCATGTGGTGAAACTCGACGTCCGGGCCGATGCCTTCCGGATCGGTATAGGTGCGAACGACGTTGCCCAGATAGGTGTCCCCAGTGCAGTACGTGACGAAGACTTTGTTCCAATCGGCCATGGGGCTTATGGCGGGGTTCGATGAAAGCATGGGGTAAGCGAGGTCTACCGGTACATCTCCGTTGACCACGCCGAGGGGCTCCGTCAACGCGCTCAGCGGTTCGAGCTCGGCCAAGTGCAGATAGACGGCCGGGTAGTCGTCGCGGATGCACTCGGTGCCCGCCGGCTCCTTGATGCATTCGGTGTTGAACGGTCGCCCATTGGCGCAATCCTCGTAGTTCCAACACGCGCCACCCCCTTCGAAGAAGATGACTACGTTGTCGGAGGTCTCAGAGAAATTGATGAAGTACTTGTATTGCGATCCATTCGCGCAGACGGCGCCCTCCGGCTCGAACTTCAGCCATTGTCCGTATGCTTCCGGAACGAAGGGCTCGCTCGCAGCATCGTCTCCACAACCCGGGCCGATCGCAATGAATGCCAAGGCCAACCACAGCGCGGTAACTCTCATCATCCACCTATCTCCACGGCCAGTATACAGGCCAGGGACGCATCGCAGCCCCTCGAAATCAATTTTGTTTCATAGGGGCTGCGTGTTCCGAGGCAGAGTTAGAAAACCCGGAAGTTGTCGAATACCGTGGTGAAGCAGTCGTTCTGCACCTGGAGCTCCACATCGATTCGAACGTCCTGTCCGGCGTAGGCGCTGATGTCCACCGAGAAAGGCGACATCGGAATGCTCACCATGTCGACCCCATCGGTCGTCTGGAACAAGGTGTCGAGGATCGCATCCGTGCTCGAGTCACGAATGTTGATCGCGATGAACTGGCTCAGAGCGTCGAATGGGGCGGAGCTTGCGTACATCATATCCCACGCCAGCGTGCTCGTCCCCTCGGACAACGAGATGTCCTGGTACATGCGATGATTTTCGGGGTTGGTTTGGATCTGCATGGCTGCGAACAGTCCGTCCGTCGTCGCTACGGTGACGTCGGGCGACACGCACTGCGTCGCAACGTCCACTTCGTCGTTGAAGTCGAAGAGCGTCTCGCCCGTTGAAATCGTCGTGCCGTCTTGGACGATGGCCCATGCGCCTGCCTGCGGATCTCCCGAGTCTTCGAGAAGCGCCCATGCCGTGTAGTCTTCCGTTTCAAAGCTGCCATTGGCGAGGTCCAATAGACACATCGGTCCGCAGCCGTCCCCGGCGGCCGTATTGCCATCGTCACAGTCTTCACCGGCCGTCACGTTGAGCACGCCGTCGCCGCATTCCGCGAGCGTACAATCGTCGTTGCACGTGGCACTCTCGCCCATGTCGTCGCAGGCCTCGCCTGCTTCCACGGAACCATTGCCACACACGGGAACGGCCGAACCGCCAGCGCCGGCACCACCGCCAGCGCCAGCACCACCGCCAGCACCACCGCCAGCGCCGGCACTACCGCCAGCGCCGCCGCTCCCGCCGGAGCTCCCGGAGTCCCCGCAGCCGGACAGGGGCAACGCCCCGAGCGAGCAAACACATAGAAACGCCAACAAACGACCCATTCTTAACCTCCCCCGCTGCAGAACCAAGCCCTACGCAAAACAGAAGCGCGGGGCATGCCAACAGCAACGATCGGCGCCACGGGAACACAACCCCTGGGTGACGTCAAAAAAAGGCGCGCGCTAGGGTGTGACGCGCCGGAGGCTTGGCCCCCGGCTTGAATCCGAGGACACTCCCGTGATAGCGATCCGGCGGAGTGACGGGATGTTGATTCGACGACGGTACCTTTTAACCTTGATCTTGGCCCTCGCGTGGAACGGCTGCACGTCCGAGGGCGGCGGATCGGCCGACCCTGGAGAGATCACGACCGAGACACCGTTGCTGAATCCCGACGGCACGGTGGCGGCGCATGGATGGGCGCGCGGTCCGCTCATGCAATACGACCGGTCACTCGTTCAGGAAGAGCGCCTGCCCGGTCTTCGCGAATGGGAATACTACGCGGTGTTCACACCGGATTTCGCGATCGGTCTGACGCTTGCCGATCTGCGCCTGCTTTCGTTCGGCACCCTGACGCTCGAGGACTACGCGACCGGTGAAATCCACAGCGCGGTGTTCCTCGCGGACGCCGATGCGTTGGACTTCCCGCCGACCCCCTTCGAGAACACACTCTTCGAGGCTGAAAATGGCAGCATCGAGTACCGGTTCGAGGAGACCAAGCGCACGATCACGGTGATCTCGGGAAAACAGGGAACGAACGACCGGATGGAGGCCCATCTCGAGCTTGCGGACAGCCCTGCGACCGAAAGCATCGCGGTCGTGCACACCTTCGATGAGCCGGGCCAGTTCTTCTACGAGAACAAGCGAGTGAGCATGCCGGCAATCGGCTACGTGCAAGTAGGTGATCTGCGGTACGAGCTTCCGGAAGGCCGCTCTTTCGGGGTGCTCGACTGGGCTCGCGGCGCGTGGCCCAACGACGTTCGCTGGGAATGGGGACACTTCGCGGGCAGGACCGACGGCCACTTGGTCGGCATCAACTTGGGCACGGTGTTCGCCGACGACACGCCCGGAACCGCCGACGCGGTGATCGTCGATGGAGTGCTGCATAAGATCAGCCGGAGCCAGTGGGAGTACGATCTCGACGACTTGATGGCGCCTTGGCGCTTCACCAGCACCGACGAGCGCATCGATCTGACGCTCACCCCGGATTTCGACGATTCGACGACCATTAACCTCGGCAGCGTGTACACGCTTACCCGATGGAAGGTGCACGGAGAGATCGACGGGACCGTCCAGCTCGACGACGGCTCGGTGCTCCAAGTCGAGGGCATCCGCGGGGCCGCAGAGTACGTCGAGATCATTTGGTAAAGCGTGTCCCCTATCTGATGGCGATGTGGCGAAATAGGAGGGGTCGTGGTGACAAAGCGCCCTGATCGAGGATGGCCCTTCGGAGCGCTGCTGATTTTGTGCAGCGCGTGTTCTTCAACTTCGACCTCGCCGGCCGATCGTCCCTTGCCCGTGGATATCGGCATGCTCGGTTCCTTGGATCAGCTGGCGGTGGACCGGCCGGATGCGTTCGAGCCTCGGATGGTTTCCACCTACGACCGCAGCGGAGGCAATCTGGACTTTCACCTCGCCTCCGACACGGTCCTCGAGACCGACGCCCAAGGGCGCACGGTGCTTTTCGATGACGACGGCCCCGGAGTGGTGACTCGAATTTGGCTGACTCACTTTTCCGTGCTCGGCGCCAGGGATGGCGGCGCGGCCTCCTTGGTGGCGATCCCAGGTGACATTCTCTTTTATTTCGATGGGGAAGAGGCGCCGCGCGTCGACATGTCCCTTGAGGAGTTCTTCGGGGGCCAAACGGCACCCTTTTTGGCACCGTTTTGTCTCGATGCGGATGCGTCGAGCGGTGGTTTCGTTTCGGAAATTCCGATCTTTTATCGGGAGCATCTGCGTATCGTATCGACCGAGTCGATTCCTTATCTCCAGGTGAACTACTTTCACCTGCTCGAGACAAACGCGGAAAGCTTTTCCCCGGACGATGTGGACATGGAAGAGCTGCAACGGCAAGTGAGTGCCTGGCAGGACCGAGCGCAGCCGTTGACCTCGCCAAATGCAGCCACGACGCAGCAGACGTTGACCGCCACCGACGGCGAGCCTCTTCGGCTCGAGGCGCAAGACGGCCCCGCCACCGTGGCTCGCCTCACGCTGACACCCACACAACCCTTGCCAGTCGCCCCGCCGCTTGGCCTGAAGATCAACGTGGATGGTGGCAGCGCCGAGGTCGATGCCCCCTTTGGCGACTTCTTTCTCACTCCGCTTGCGCAAGTCGAAGCGAGGGGCCGGGTGATCGGCTTCGACGGTTCCTCGTACTACGTGACCTTTCCCATGCCTTATGACGAATCGGTGGAAGTCGAGGTGACGGTGCAAGAGGGTGCCGAGCCGACGAGCTTCCATGTCGAGCTCGAAACCATCCCGGGGCATCCCGCCGGCTCACTCCGATTCCATGCTTCATTCTCGGAGTCGCTTTTGACGCCCGACGACGGTGACCATCCCGTGCTGGACGTACAAGGCAGGGGACACCTCACCGGCAGCAGCATGGTTCTTTGCTGCATCGAGGATTGCGCATTCTTGTCTCCGCGCTTTGGCCACCTCGAGGGGGACGAGCGCATCTACGTCGACGGCGCGCAAGAGCCCCAGCTTCATGGCACTGGCGCCGAAGACTACTTCGACAGCGGCTTCTACTATGCGGGGGGCACCTATGACCAGCCCTCGCATGGAATGCCATTCCAGCAGGATGGGAGCGACCTCGTCGATCCATACGCAAACGGCGCCTTCGACTGCACCACGCAGTATCGGTTGCAATTGACCGACGTGGTCCCGTTTCGCAGCGCAATTCGCTTCGACCTCGAACGGGGCCCCACATCGAACCTCCACACCTACTTTCGCAGCGTGGCGTATTGGTATCAGGCGGCGCCATGAAGGCCAATTCGAGGTCAGTCCGTGGGAGGTGCCGATCGTGAGGCCGTGGGATGCTGCTTCGCGGAGGAAAGATGATGGAAACGACACGCTGGGAGTCGGTTGTCACGCGCTCCTCGGAAGCTGACGGGCGCTTTTACTATGCGGTGCGGACCACCGGGATCTTCTGCCGACCGAGTTGTGCCGCTCGCAAGCCACGGGTCGAGAACGTCGAATTCTTCGGTTCGGCAGAGGATGCGATTCGAGCGGGCTATCGGCCGTGCAAGCGCTGCCGACCCTTGGATGGCGGAGCTGGCGATGCCGTTGCAAAGGCGATCGCGCAAGCTTGCCAGCTTTTGTCTTCGTACGACTCGATCCAAACGCAGGAGATCGCCCGAATGCTTGGTCTGAGCGCTTCGTACTTTCAGCGCCTCTTCAAGCGGCACTTGGGGGTCACGCCTCAGCAGTACCGTCGAAGGGCTCTGACGGAGCGCGGACGGCATGCCATTGCGGGAGCCCGAACGGTGACGGAATCCGTGTATGACGCGGGCTATTCTTCGAACAGCCGGTTTTACGAGGGACTGGGGCGTGAGCTGGGCATGAAGCCGTCGGTCGCACGACGTGGAGGCGATGGGCAGGTCATCCACTACACGACGACGACCTGTTCACTCGGTCACATCCTGATCGCATGGACGGAACGGGGGGTCTGCGAGGTTGCGATTGGGAACGCACCTGACGGTCTTTTGGATCAACTGCGAAGTCATTTTCCTCGCGCCGTCCTGCAAGCAACTCGAGCCAACGAGTGGGCCGAGGCGGTCATCGAGTCTGTGGAGATGGCAAGCCCGAGTGAAATTCCCATCGCGCTCCGGGGGACTGCATTTCAAGAACGGGTGTGGCGTGAGCTGCGCGCGATCCCAGCGGGGGAGACCCGGTCGTATTCGGAGATCGCGCAAGCGCTTGGTGAACGTTCGGCCGCGCGCGCCGTGGCAGGCGCTTGTGCGGCGAATCCACTGGCCGTGCTCGTTCCGTGCCATCGTGTGGTCCGTAAGGATGGCAAGGCTTCGGGGTATCGTTGGGGCCTCGAGCGGAAAGAAGAGCTCTTGCGACGTGAGGGTGAGTTTGCGCGGTCCGGGTCCTAAGTTTTTGAAATCGCAGGTTTTGTGGAGGGCTAGCGTGTCCCCGGCGAGGAGAGAGGTGATGACGATGCAGGCGTTCCGATTTCTTTCAGTCCTTTTTGCTGGGAGCGTCTTGTTGGCGCTTGGCTGTGGGAGCGAGACCCCGAGCGACGAAGACCCCACGGTTGAAGGGCCTCCGCCGGCGAATCTCGTCGGCGTGTGGACCTACCAATCGGTCACGGTCAATGGGACACCGTCGAGCCTGGCCGATGTGCTGGAATGGGTGCCCGGGGCCGTGCGCGCGGAGCTTCAGCTCTTCGAAAGCAGCGCTTTCGCATACCAAGAAGTGAACGAGAGTGGCGCGCAGCTCTGGTCCGAATCGGGCTTCGTGTTCTTCAATGATGCAGGCGAAGTAGACGTGAACGTGCAGATGAACAGCGACGGACCGGCCGATGAGATGTCGACGTTCACCTACACGGCATCGGGCGATACGCTCACGCTCAGCCAAGTCGGCGGTGCCGACGCGGTCGTGTTCACGCTGGTGCGGTGAAGCAAGATCTCACATCGACATGTCGAGAACGGCGCGGAAGCGGATGGTGTTGTCCATGACTTTGGCAAACGCTTCGTTGGCCGCCTCGAGAGGGAAGCGCTCGATCTGCGGGCGCACGTGGGTGAGCGCCGAAAACTGCATGGTGTCTTCGCTATCGATGGCGGATCCGCTCGGCCATCCGTGAATCATCTTGCCCGAGAGCATGGCGAAGGCGTGGACCGAAAAAGGATCGGGTGCGGCAGCATCGACGGCGTCGAGCGCGTCGGGTATCCGCGCCGCCGCTTCCCAGGGGCACACCATGGATTCCTGGTAGCCTCGCGTCACTGTGACAGATGCCGCATGCTTCGACCTTGATACGGATCTGGCCGTGGCCGGCGGCGTGGACGAGTAGCGAGGTCATGGCAGGGATCTCCAGGTTGGCCGAGGATAGCCGACCTTTAGCCACGACTCGCAGTGGAAACCTTCTCCTCGCATTTCTAATTGCCGTTTTGACAACGGCGGGTAGCGTCTTTCACTCGGAGGGCAACATGCGATCCACGATAAACCAGTTGCTTCTTGCGCTGGCTGCCGCCGCGCTCCTCAGCGTCATCGGATGTAAGTCCAATGGCAGCTTCGAGGAGCACGAGAAGACGGCCGGCGCGGAAGTCGAGGCCATGGACGAACACGGTGACACGGCCATTGATGACGCAGACAGAGCCGATGATTCGGTCGTCGGCTCACCAGATAGCACTGACGATGACGAGTAGGTCTAACGAGCGTCTCCCGCGATCACGAGGAGATCGGAAGCGTGCGCACCCAGGCGATCGTCTGGGCCATGCCTTCTTCGTTCGGCACGATCGGCCGGGCGGCCGCGGCCTGCGCAGACGTGCCGGAAGCCACCGGCCGCGCGGCCCGCGCGAAATGCGGGTTGTCGCGGTGTGGGTCGTAAAGGGTTGGAAATGTTGAAGTTGGGGAGAGGCTGCGTGTCCCAGTAGTATGAGCTGCAGATGGCTGGACAGACGACCGCCCGCGCGGCTTCTCGAAGCACGATCCGCGTCTTTTGGACGTGCACCGGTCTAGTCTGGGGTGGAGTGGGGGCGTGCGCACTCCTGTTCTATATGGGCGCCCTCGATTTCGTCACGAGCACGAAGATGGGGCTCTACGCGATTTCCGTTTGGCTGAACGCCTGGTTGCTGGTGTTCCTCATTCCCCAGAACATAGGCAGGTCGCGGTTGGAGCTCTACCACGATGCCCTGGTGGTCTGGATGTTGTCCTATGCTCTGACCAATGCCCTCTGGGAAATTCCGTGGGTGTTGTTCTCCCCATTCGTGTTCGACAACCTCCAAACCCTCGGTGATGTGGTGGCGCACACGAGCTTCATGCGTGAAAGCCCGCTCCACATGTACTGGTGGGTGCTGGCTTCGTTCAGCTCTGTGGATCTCCGCACGGTCAACCACAACTCGACCTTCTACACGCTCGAGCTCTACTCCTTCGTGAACGTTCTGACGGTCATCTGGTTTTTCTACCTGAACAAGAAGCGCTCGCCCTATCGTTACTTGATCCCGGTGCTTGGGAGCGGCGAGCCGGTGGTGGCCACATTCATCTTCTCCTTGTCCGAGGTGTTTGGCGGCTTCCAAAACATGTCGGGCAGAGTGGCCGATACCCTGCTCGCCCTGGTGTGGACGCAGTACCAGTACTTCCTGTTCCCTCTGATCTTCGCGTTCTTCGGCGTGAAGCTACTGCGGGAGGACTGGCGTCGGACCCATGAAGAGACAGTCCCTATTCGCGGAGTCCGCTGACCATGATACGGTATCCCATGCCGAAGGCCCGTCTTCACCAGTACCCCCCCGTGGGGCGCATGCGGTCGCTGTCTCCTTATTGCTGGAAGGTCGAGATGGCGCTTGTTGTGAAAGGCATCGACTACGAGCTCCTCAACACGCTCAACCCCAAACGCGCCAACCCGCTCGGTAAGCTGCCCTACCTCGAGCTCGACGGACAGGGTTACGAAGACTCGACCCACATCGTCCGCACGATCGATGCGATCAGCGAGCACGGCCCGCGCCTGATACCGGGAGACCCAAGCCTCGCCGCCGAGGTTGACATCTTGGAAGACTGGGCCGACGAATCTCTGTATTGGCACGGATTTCGGGCCAAGTTCGTCGACGACGAGGGGTGGAGCCACTTGAGCGCGGAGATGGTCAAGCTCCTACCAGCGAAGGGATTGGGCGTCATCGCAAAGCCTTTCATTCGACGCGATCTAATGGGAAAGATCGGCGCACAGGGGTTGAGCCGGCGCTTACCAGAACGGGCCGACGAGGAGCTCGACCGCCATTTGAACTCACTCGAAACCCGCCTGTCCGACCGCAACTATCTCGTCGGCGACGGCCTCACCATCGCGGACCTGTCGGTCACCGCGATGATCGG
This sequence comes from uncultured delta proteobacterium, assembly GCA_963817725.1. Taxonomy (GTDB): domain Bacteria; phylum Myxococcota_A; class Polyangia; order Polyangiales; family Houyiibacteriaceae; genus SG8-38. The sequence continues at coordinate 248,615 of CAWFPD010000005.1, read as the reverse complement.
ACAGCTCACGGTCGGCCTCACGCCTGCGGTCGCCCATCGCATCGCACAGAGACCGAGGCTGAGCGCGTTCCTCGCCCGAGTCTTCGAGCAAACAGCGCCACCGCTTGGGTGAGCTATCTCGGAGAGGACGCTGCCAGAAGCGCCGGTAGCATGATGCGCTGGATGTCCATGGTGGGACGGTAGTGCATGATGAGGCCGCCGAGCGCGGCAAATACGCGGCCGATCATCACGAAGTGATCGGGAATGTGCACGACGGGATCCTCTTCAACCGCCTTGAGGAGCCGCACCCATTCGTCGATCATGTCAGCGTTCGATATCTCCCTCGCGAGAGTGCTCCCTTCGGTGTGCAGCTTTTCGAGCATCAGGTCCGCGAACCACAGTAAGGTGTCGGGTCGCCCGCTTCGTGTGCGGAAACCAAGCTCGTGAAGGAGCTGGCTCACCCCGTTCTTGTCTTGCACGAAAAAAGCCTGGAGTAACCGGGCGTAGGCACGCCGCGCGTCGGCTTCGATGATCTTCGTGCATCCGAAATCCAGGATCACCAAGGTATGGTCCGGCTCGACCAAGAGATTTCCGGGGTGCGGATCGGCTTGAAATCGCCCGAGCTCCAGCATTTGACGAGCGTAGGCTTCGACCAGCTTGTTCAAAAGACGCGAGAGCTCGACGTGCGCGCTTTCGTTCCCCGCATCGCGCGCTTCGGCAAGTCGATCGAGAACAGAAGTGATTTTCTCGCCTCCGATGAGCTCGGTGACGAGCACGCGCTTGCTTTGATAGGTGCCAATCGGCTTGGGCGCGCGGACCCCCTGCAGCGTGGCCAGGTAGTCACCGATGATGGATGTGTGCGTGCGCTCTGCGTGGTAATCGACTTCCTCGCTGATGGTCGCGCGGACTTCTTTCACGATGGTCCCGTAGTCTGCGGGCGGCAGCGAGGTTTTCATCGCTTCGAGGAACGACACCAGGATCTGCATGTCGAGCTCGATCACGGCGTCGATGAAAGGACGCTGCACCTTGACCGCCACCGGGGTTTCGTCGTTCAGGACCGCACGGTGTACCTGACCGATGCTGGCGGAGGCGATCGGCGTCCTTTCGAAATGACGGAATGCCGCCTCGAGAGGGGCTCCAATCTCTTCCTCGAGAAGCGCCGCGATTCGGTCCTCATCTTCTGCAGGGACCTCGTCTTGGAGGATGGAGAGCGCTTCAATCCAAGCCGGCGGAAGGAGGTCGGGACGAGAGGAAAGCAACTGGCCGACTTTCAGAAAACCTCCGCCGTGCGAAATGCAGAGGCCTGTGAAGCGCTGCGCATTCTTGGCATGGAGTCGCTCGAGCATCTGCCTGGCGCGTGACCGGGTCACGAACGCGGCCCGAGTCAAATGTAGGCGGTAGCTCGTGGTGATTTTGGTGAGCATCCAGCCGATGCTGACGAGCCGTGCGGTTTGGCTGCGCCAGCTCTCGATCGCGCTTTGCGCATCGCGAAATCCGCCGATCCAGTCGACCCACTCCTCACGGCTCGCGCGGCACGCCTCGGCGGTCTGACGCCGCAAGCGCCAGACCGTCTCCTCGACCGCCCGAAGCACCCCGTCGATAGCGGCAAGCCAGTAGCGCAAAGACGAGGGCGCTTCGGGTGATTCATACTGCAAGGGCCTGTCGTGGATCGTGAGATCTTCTTTGTGCATCGAATTCCAATCCTCTCACGTCGGCAAACCGGGTCCCGCCAACTCGTCAGCGGGAGATCAGGCTTTCTTCGTGGTGTCGTCGATGCGATTCGAGAGCTCGCCCATCGACTTCGCGACCGTGCTGATCATGTCGGAAGTCGTCGTGAGAGTCTTTGCAGCCGCGTCGGTTGCAGTACGCGCAACCCCGAGCCATAGCGCCATCACCTGGCGGCCGAGGGACACGGCTGCCTTTGCGGTGCCGGTCACTTGATCGACCGCCGCGTTGACGTTCTCTTCTGCTTTGGTTTGTGTTTTATATTGCTCAGTCATCGGCCTTCTCCTCGTTGGGTGTCGATGCTTGGGGCAAGGCATTCCTGCCCGTGATCAGTTGACGGCGTGGGTCATCGAACAAGACCATGTAGGCCTCCGACCCTGCCGGGAGCGTCTCCCCGGTGAGACCGCATACCGTGTCGTGCACCAAGGTGATCGGCGTCACGCCGACGGCGCCCTGCAGCGGATCGGCCGGCGGCGGCTCTTTCGAGGGCGGCGGCTCACTGCGCTGCTCGGTCGACCTTCGGCGAATGCGTTGGCGCTCGGAGGCAAGCTTTTCCGCAACTACGCGGAGCTCGTCTTCGGCCTTGGCACCTACGATATCGATCGTGTCGAGGGCATCCTCGAGCAACGCCCGGACGACGTTCGAGACGGGAACACGCCAGGCATTGGCCACCCGCTTCAGCTCCTGCTCGAGCACCGCGGGGACGCGGGTGTGCAACACGCGCTCCTTGCGAGCCTGACGGCGGTCCTTGGTGTCGTCGTCGTCGGTCACGCCGGACGTGTAACACAACGTGATACACACGCAAGTCGGCTTGTATCACAGTTTTGCTAAACAACTAGAATGATTTGATTTATCGATGAGACGAGCCCTCGAAGATAGCCTGAGGTGCATCCCCGTTAAGCAGGCGGCGGTGCTGATGCGCGGTCGTCAGCCACGCCCGTAAACCCGGCGGCAAGTGGTTCTTCGGTCGGTGGCGCTGGCAAATGAACTACGAATCGGGCTCCTATGGAGCTCGGTTCGAGGGCGATGGTACCACCGTTGTCCTGCAGCGTTCTTTGGCAAAGAAAGAGCCCCAGTCCCGTTCCCTGTCCGACTTCACGCGTGGTGAAGAACGGATCGAAAATGCGTTTTCGATTCTCAGCCGGGATTCCAGGGCCATCATCTTGAACGACGATTTTGACACCGCCTTCGGGCAAGACACTAGCCGCGATGGAGACCTTCTTCGCTCCGGACTTCGATGCATTCTCGATCAGGTTGAGGAACACGTGATTGACGCGTGCGGGAGGACCGAAGACCTCGATGTCATCAGGGCACTCGACTTGCACCTGGGTCGAACCCTTCAGCGAATGCGCCAGGAGCGCCGTGGACGACTCGATTCCATTCTTCAGATTGAACGGTTTCGGAGTGTCGTGCTCGTCGGGCCGCGCATGACTGCGGAGTGCCGCGGTCAGCTTGACGATGCGATCCGCCGCCTGCCGAATCGTGTCGTGCGCCGTCTTCAATTTTCGCTCGCCCGCGTCAGGGCGAATGAGTGTGCTTGCGGCCACGATGCAGCCGGCTGGATTGTTGACCTCATGCAGGATACCGGCGGTCAGCGTTCCGATGGCGGCCAGTTTTTCTTGACTTGCCAGGCCTGCAAGTAGGTTGCGGAGCCGCATCTGCAGCTGGACACGCGCTCGCAATACTTCTGGTGCGAACGGCTTGGGGAGGTAGTCGTCGGCGCCACTTGCGAGAATTGCGGTCTCCGATTCAACGCCTCGCGCGGCGGTGAGAAAGACCACCGGCGTGTTTGCGATGGCCGGGTCCGCGCGCACCTCCCGAAGCAGGGTCGCCCCATCCATGCCGGGCATCATCATGTCGGTGAGCACGACGTCGGGTCTTTGCTCGCGAATCATCGTGAGCGCTGCGACGCCATCGCGCGCTTCTAGAACACTCCAATTGGCACGAAGCACTTGGGTAACCAATTGTCGCACGTCAGGCTCGTCGTCGACCACCAGCACGGTTCCTTGGCTGTGCTCTGGGCTCGGATTTTCTATCGAGGCGGCGCTGGGCTCCTCGGGCTTGGGTGGCAGCCTCGACTCCAAGGAGGCGCCAGCAGGCCGCGAGGAGAGATGCTCACTCGGCAGCGTGAACCAGAAGCACGAGCCCTTACCCTGCTCGCTCTCGACGCCGATCGTACCGCCGTGCAACTCGACGAGCTCGCGTGCGAGAGACAGTCCAATACCGACGCCGCCCATGGCTCGCTTCCCGACTTGCACATAGCGGTCGAAAACGCGTCCGAGCATGTCTTCCGGAATGCCTTCACCCGTGTCCTCGACCTCGAACCGGATTGGCTCGGCGTCGCCAACTACGCGAACGACGATCGTTCCGCCCTCCGGCGTGTACTTGATCGCATTGCCAACCAGATTCGTGAGGACGGTTTCTATGCGATAGGCATCGACCTTCGCCCAACGCTCCTGGTCGCAACCCTCCCAGCGAAGCTCGATGTCTCGCGACTGCGCACCGGGAGTCAGCATTTCCGCCACGTTGGCAGCGAGTGCGGCCACGTCGACCCGCCTCACGTGCAGCGGCAAACCCTCCGAGTCGATCTTGGAGAGCTCCAAGATGTCGTCTATCAGTCGAAGGAGTCGCCTGGCGTTTCGACGCATCATGGACAGCACATCCTTGGAATAGGGGGCTCCGTTGGCCATGTCGTCGAGTGGTCCTAGGATCATGGTGAGGGGCGTTCGAAGCTCATGGGATACGTTGTGGAAGAGACGGGTTTTCTCCTGGTCGACCTCCTTGAGCTGTGCGATCGCAGCGCTCAATTGCTGGCTGGTTGCCTCGAGCTCTAGTCGGCGCTCGAAGTCCACTTTGAAGAAGCGAAACTTGAGCACAGCCACGATGGCAGCGCCGGCACCAATGGTCGCGTAAATCGTCGCCGACTCAAAGAGCGTGGTGCCGCTGACTTGCGGCCGAAGCGCCATGGCCCATGCCCCAGCAAAAGCAATGCCGACCACCGTGCCGACCGCCCACCGAACGGGCCAAAATGGAAGCACCCCCGCCCCGAGGCCGATGGCGCTGAGCCCCACGACGTAGAGAATGTTTGCGTGGAGGCTCACATGGGGAAGCATCGCCGCGACGGTGGTGCCCCAGATCAAGAACCAGGAAGACGTAGCGAGCCAGGAGTGTATCGGCTCGCCTGACCGTCTCATCGGTCCGAGGGCGACGACTGTGGCCGCCACCACGGCGACCGTCCGTTGGACGAGGAACTCCGACGCCTGCGTGGGTGCCTCGACGTAGTCGATACACCACCACAATAGGAACAGAAAGCTGAACGCAATATGAGACCAGAGAAGCGCAGTGTTGTTCCGGCGAGCGAGCTCCCATTCGAAAGCCTCGTCGAGGGACTGCTTGTCGCGCGGTGATGACGCTACGTTTTCTGGCACGTGAGTATGTGGTAGGCCCCCATCGGTTCTACCTCCACACACACGGTCGCCTGTGAAGGCAGAGTTGCGCCAAGGCGCTCCATCTCCTCCCTATCACGATACAAAAGCGACCATCGCAGTGCCAACTCGGGCTCCCAGAAGTGAAAGTTCGGCTTCGCCGCATTCCCGAGAACCACCGCACCGCCCTCCCGCAGAAGCGAATAGAGCCCAGCAAGCAACATCGAGGCGCCTGGCTCCCGAAGGTAGTCGAAGAGGCCCATCGCGAATACGACGTCCTGTTTCCCCCAGGTGTCGGGAGCGACCTCCCCGCTAAAAAGCTGCGAAAAGGACACATTGACGCATGTCACCTCCGGAGGTGGGGCGCCGTTTTCGGAGATCTGGCGGGCGTTGCGGTAGGCAAGAGCCAAGGCACGGTCCTCTTGGTCGATGAGGGTCCATCGCACCGGAAGGCGCTCGGCGCCTGGCTCCGAGTGGACGAGGCCGACTTCGGCACCGATGCCACTCCCGAGCGAAAGAACCCTCAAGGGACCAGACCCATTGGTGCGTTTTGCGCGCTCCCGAATCAGCTCGGCAATCCACTCCGACCGTGTCCGAACGCCAGCAGACAACGGATGCTCGGTGGTGATCTTGTTGAACACCATGCCGAAGGAGCTGGCACCTTCGAACGCATTTGCGAAATAGTGCTGCATCACGACGTAGTCACCTGGGTAGCCAAGCGGCTTCTCGAACGCTCGCCGAAGGACTGGAGCCTCCACCAGATACGGCGTGACCAGTGCTTCGCTCACCAGTCGTGCTTCCTCAAGGGTCTCTCGATCGCCGAGGAACTCCAGGGCACATTCCGCAGCTCGCGAGCTGAGCTGCAACCATCCTCGCTGCATGCTGGGGAAAGCCTCCTTCGCAATCTCGAGCGCGTTGCCCGGATCGAGACGCTCTCGACGACCCAAGAGATTCTTGTAGAACTGACAGAAGCCAGCGAGCTCGAGGACCGCTTGTCGGTAGCGCGAAGGCAACCTGTCTCGAAAGATGGTGGGCTCGCGGCTGAGCGCGTCTCGCCACAACTGGTCGCCTTCCGCGGTACGCAGCGACTCGTAGTCCACCATCGCGGAGGACGTGAGCCCCACCTCCATGTGGCGCCCCTTCTCAGCGAGGCGAGCAATCGTTGCCTCGCCTCGCAAGAGCGGCGTCCCGCTCAAGTCGATGGAATAACGGACCGTCTTGCCCACTTCCCAAGTCGCATCGTGCCGGTCCCGAAACGACAGCCCGGAAAGGGAGAAATTTCGCGGCTGGACAGTCCGACCGTCGACCTGAAGCGTGAAGCGCTCCGGGTATTCCACCAGGTCTCGCAGTGTAAAGCGGTCTGGACGGTAAAGAGCCTGCCGGCCAGTCTTCCCCTCGAGTTGCTCGTACTCGCGCGCCGCAGGCGGCTCTGAGAGGGGTTGGGCTGTTTGGAATTCGTCGAAGCTACCACGGGAAGTAGTCGTCATACGCTGACCGGGAGGCTATCGGAAACCGCGGGGCATCACAAGGACCCTGCACCCAACCAACATCGTATCTTCCGGGATGAACATCTGTTTACTCCGGCACAAGGCTTCGCCGCGAGGTAGCATCGGGAAAAAGATCGGCTCGAGTCACGCCCGTCCGAGGGCCTCTGCGACCTCGCACGCCGCGCCGTAGCCGGGCAGGAACGTGACGCCCGGCCCTGGATGGCAGGATGCGCCGCAAAGATGGAGATCGGAAATCGGCGTCGCGTGCGCCGAGCCGGGCACGAGGATGCGCCCACCGACCATCTGCTCGGGATGGAACAGGCCGTGGGTGAAGTCGCCGCGGGTGGCACCCTGCATTGCGGCGAAGTGGTCCGATGAAAAGACGGCGCGCTCGACGATGCACTCGCGCAGGTCGGGCAACCATTCTGAAAGCCGGTCGATCATCCGCTCCGCCATCTGATCGCGTAACTTGCCGCGCTGCTCGCGCGGCGCTTCACGGGGAAAAAGAAGCCGTACGCCGTGGCGATGTGGAAGCCTTCGGGCGCCCTTCGAGGATCGTGGTCCTCGATCCAGACCAGTCACGGCGGTAGAGGTGCGCGTTGGCGTAGAAGAACACGATGACGGTGACCACCCCGAGGGCGGCGTGGCTGAGGAGCGAGCTCATGGCAGCGATCTCCGGGTTGGCGGTCGGAACAATTCTAACGCGATCTCGATTCGGGCATCGTTTTGTTTCGCACCCAAGCGATCGTCTGAGCGATGCCTTCTTCTTTGGACACGATTGGCCGGTAGCCGAGGTCGCGCTCGGCATTCGCGTTGGAGAAGAAGAAGTCCTTCACCAGGATGTGGTAGTGAAAACGGTGAAAGGGAACGTCGCGGCCCGTGACCCGATGCACGATTTCCATGGCCCGGGCGAGCAGGAGGACGGCGGGGCCTGGAAGGCGAAGGCGAGGCATGGTGATGCCGCGGGCCTCTGCAAAGGGGCGCAGAAACTCGAAGTAGTTGGGCGCGTAGCCCTCCCCTGCGAAGTACACCTGACCGCCGACCCGGTCGCGCGTCGCTGGATCGTGAAGCTTCGCTGCGGCGAGCAAGTGGGCGTGCACCACGTTATCGACGTGGACGACGTCGAAGCGCGCCGAGCCGTTGCCTAGCAAGAAGGGCACACGCCGCTCGGCGAATGCTTGGAGGCTCTCGATGATCGCATGGGGATCGTTCGGCCCGTAGATGTGCACGGGGCGGATCACGCAGGTGCGAAGGCCTCGCTCCCCGTCGGCTTCGCGCACCGCGCGCTCGCCTTCGATCTTCGTGCGCACGTAGTCGTGTAGAGGCTTGCTGGGATACGGAAGAGACTCGTCGCCCCCCGAGACGGGCGTTTCGGAAAAGACCACGTCTTCGGAGCTCGTGTAAACGAGAAAGGGGACGCCGAGCTCTTGGCAGACCTCGACGACGTTGCGCGTGCCGACGACATTGGTCTCCTCGATGGCGGGGTTCTTCTTCAAACCGACATCGACCAGCGACGCGAGGTGGAACACCGTGTGCGCGCCGGCTAGGGCTGCGCGAAGGTCGTCCTTCGATCGGATGTCGCCTATTGCCGAGGAGAGCGAGATGCCTCGCTTCTCACGCTCCTGCTTCGCGTCGGCATCTTCGATGAAGGCCGCCCGATCCAGGACGTGCACCTGATCGAACCGGGGCCATTGTCGCGGCGGCTCGAGCGAGCCGTCTCCTCCGCCGAGCATCGTGACGAGGCGCTTCCCGAGGAAGCCGGCACCTCCGATCACGACCGCTTTGGTGGCTCCGTCGGGAAGGTCGGCAACGGACTGGCTCTTCACGTCGTGCATGGGAATTTCCGCCAAATGCCCCTCACCGCACAAAGGCATGAGAGGTCCACTGGGAGCCTAAAACGATTGCGCAGAGCGGAAAAGGTCAGCGAGATTAGGCCCGGGGCTTCTCCGCGACGATTCTCCAGTTCAAGTCGGCGATCTTGGCCTTTTCGGCGTCGGTCCAGGCTTGGCCACCGCTTTGGAGAAGGTCGAGCGACTCTTCGACCCAGGGGGGCAAAACACGAATTGCCTCGAGCCCCCTGATGACCTTTCGGCCCGCGAGAATCAAGTCCCTCTTTTGCTCGCAAATCGGCCAGGCGGGCCGTTTCGAAGGCGCGGAAAGGACAATCTCGAAACCCGCCCTCTCGAGCGCGGCGCACACATGCGCTGGATACATGGATTGAGTCGCCGCGAGCGTGGGCAGATACGCCTTGTGCAGGCGCACGTGTTCTTCGTCGTCCCAGTCGAAGTGCGGCGTCAACAGATACTCGGAACAAGCGTAGCGCGCTCCAGGCTTCAACACGCGGTACATCTCTCCCGCGTGGGCGTCGAGCTCCTCTTTCTTGAAAAACGGCCACACCGCTTGGAAGGAAAAGCATCCATCGAAGGTTCCCGACTCGTACTCCAGCGGCTCGTGATGGTTCCCCACCTTGAAGTGAAGCCGGTCACTCATTCCGCATTCAGCCGCCCAGTCGATCGCGCTCTCGATCTGATTGGGATCGATGTTGTAGCCGGACACCTGGCCGCCCGTCAGCGTCGCAAAGTGGTACGAGATCCTGCCCCTGCCACACCCCATGTCCAACAAAAGCGATCTCTCGGGGTCTTTGAGATCAAGCTCCTTCAAGACAGCCTGCTCGACCAAGATCTGATTCCCGTACAACCCTTGGGATTCGTCGAGCTGCGGTGGGATGTAGAGCTTCTCCAGGTCGAAAACCGAGAGCAGGTTGTTCAGGACCTTGTAGTAGGCCGCGACGGCTTTGGTTTCGTCCTCTGTCTCGGTTGGCTCGCCATCCTGCATTTTCTGAAAGAACTTGTAGGCATCGATGCAAGCTTGCTTGTCCTCGGCCGACAGCTCGGCCAATCGCTTGAGCCCGACGAACGCGGTCCTAATCCGGTACCAATTCATATGGGCCAATACGGTAGCATGGTGCAGCTCGTCAGGTGCTGCTCGCACCAAGGCGGCGCTTCACCGCAACGCTCTCGATCAGGCTGACGCATTCCTCATCCAGATTGCGACGCAGGTTGTAGGCCTTGGTCTGGATGTCGCTACCCACCAGCAAATACACACCCAGAACCGGCAGCTTCGACTCTCCCACGGGCTCCCTCGCATTTGCAAAAGCCTCTTGCGCAAGGTCGGTCTTGTCATTCCACACTGCAATTTCAAATCCAGCGGATGCAATCATTTTGCGGAACGATTCCGGCGGCACCAAGAAGCTCATGGAGCTGTCTTGAGCCCACGGTACGGGAAAGTGAAGATGCCTGTTCTTGTGCGCGCATACCTCATAGAAGATTGCGCGCCCACCAGGCTTGAGCACGCGATAGGTTTCATTCAACCATGCCTGCTTGTCTTCCACATTCATGTTCATCTGGAGTGACCACACCCCATCAAAACAATCGTCCTCGAAGGGCAATTCAAGCGCACTGCATGCATGAAACTTCACCCGCTCTTGCATGCTGAGCAACTGCGTCAGCCTCTCCGCAGCATCGATGTACTCATCGCTTAGATCGACGCCCGTCACCCGGCAGCCTGTTTCATGTGACAACCGACGTGTAGAGCCGCCAATGCCACAGCCCACGTCCAAGATGTGCATATCCGCGGTGAACTCGGCGAGCTCGATCAGTTCTTTGGTCGCTGAATCGCCACGGATATGAAACTCATCCACGGGCTGAAGGTCGTCGAGTGTGACTTTCGACAAATCCTTGCCCAGTCTGGCGAGCCCATCAATGATCTTGTTATACAAATCGTTCGGCGAGTAGTAGCTATGAATGTGAGATTTATCTTCTGACATGATCATCGCCTACTTGTGCATGGTGCACGCTAGCCGTCGGATCGAAACGCGCTCCTTTGGTCTCGCGAAGTCACCCAAGAAGGTGTCTGACACATCCACTCGTTGGTGGGAAGCCGCTCGAAAGGAGCCTCACTGCACGACGACACAGGACGGATCGGCCGCGTCGACGAGCTCGTCACCATCGTTGTCGATGCCGTCGTCGCAAATCTCTTGGACGCACTCGTCTACGACGCAGTTGCAGTTGTTGTCGATACCATCGTCGCAGATCTCGACGGGGCCGCAGTCGCTGCAACTGGCCTCGTCAGCCGGGCCATCGCAATCGTTGTCGATGCCGTCGCCGCAGATGTCGACGCATAGGCACTGTTGTTGCCGATCCTCGTCGGACACGGTCCAAAACGCGCGGTGGTTTCCATCCTCGATGCTTTGGAAAGGGGCCCAGAAGGCCGCGTAGCTCGCGTCTCCGTTTGCTTCCGGATCGACGGCCGCAATCCATATCTGGTCCTCTTTGTCATCCTGGGGACGCAACGTGGCGTATGCACGCAAGCTCGAGAACGCCAACCAGAAAGTTCCAGGGAGCGTGCTTGGAGCCCAGCGCGGCATGGAGTTGCCGATGTCGACGACGCCGTCCTGATTGTTCACACGCTCGTTCAGGCGAGTAAGCTCCCGGGATACGCTCCCGTCGGCCGAGATCAGACGAATGGTAGCGGTCACAGCGTCCTTTGATTTCTGCTGGGCGTTCACGTAGGCAATCCAAGCGCTGTCCGGGCTCCAGGCCGGAAAGAAGTTGTTGTCTTCCCCGCCCGTGCTTTCCACGAGCACCGAGATCTCGCCCCATGCGCCGTCGTCGTAGTCGATGACCGCAATGCTGGCTGCCTCGATTTCCTTGTTGCCCACGCGGCCCTCGGTCATCGCGAAAGCCACCTTGTCCCCGAGCGGCGACCAGTCGGGCATGTTCCCGAGCTTTCCAGCCGGAAGGGGCACGATGCCATCGTTGTCGCCCACGGGTTCCCCGGTTGCGGTCTCGAGCAGTCGAAGCACGCCCTTTTCCGAAACGAGCAACAACTCCGCATCGGGGGAGAAGGTCGACCAGCCGACTTTTCGCTCTTCCTGCGCCGGCTGGGGTACGAGGACGTCGAAGCTGTCGATATCGATCGTGCGGAGCGCTTCGCCTCCGTAGCCCATGGCCATGCGCCGTCCGTCGCGAGAGATCGTGTGACAGGCGACACACACTTCGGCGTCATCCGCATCGGGATCCGTATAGAACTTCTGTGAAATCGCGTCTTCGATGCGGGCCCGCATGATTCCACTCGTGCCGGTCGACCAGTAGTACACCGCGCCGGGCACGGCGGCGTCGCTGAAGAGCCCGTCGATAGTGCCCGACGTCCAGGCTTGCGAGGGATCGGCCGGGTCGAGCGCGCTCACGGTGAATGCTACCGCACCGCCGCGGTTCGACTCAGCCACCCAGTCCCATTCCTCCTCGGTCGGGGACCAGCTGCCGCCGGTGGTGAAAATCGAGACGGTGGTTTGGCTGCCCTCGAACCTCAGCTCGTAAGCGAGGTCCGGTGCCGGCTCGGTCCACTCGAAGCGAATGCGAGAAACGTTGACCGGAAACATCGTCTGGTGGCTCGGGTAGACAATCGATGGCTCCTCGGCCGCATTGGTCCCAGCCGGATTCCGCGTCGCATCCGAGAATAGCGAATCCACCCTATCGGGAGCGCCATCGTGGGTGAACTGACGCTCGCCCATGTAGTCCGCACACGGCTCGCCGCCACAGAGCTCGGAGTCTGGAACGATGACGATTGGGTTCGGACCCGTTCCGTCGCCTCCTGTCCCGGCGGTGCCCATGCCACCGGCCGAACCCCCGCCGGCCCGATTGCCGCCTTCACCACCGCTCGCGCACCCCGTAGCAACGCAAGCGATCAATACGAATACAATGGACCCCGCGGACCGCACGCCCCCACCAAAAGACATGACTTCAGTCTAGGCAATCGCAGGGCCCACCCCCAAACGGTCAAAGGCCCTCGGGGCTTGCCATTAGAGCTGCGACGTCCCTACAAGCGTGGCATGGGTCTGGAATCGATCGCGCAGGACGTGTGGGTGGCTTCGATGCCGCACACCTTCATGGGGTTGGAGATGGGAACTCGGATGACCGTCGTGCGTCTGCCAGACGGCTCGCTGTTCGTCTACTCCCCCATCCGCTTGAACCCTGAGCTCAGGGAGGCGCTCGATGCCATTGGGCCGGTACGCCACATCGTGGCTCCAAGCCTCTATCATCACCTGTTCGTGGGCGATTTCGCCGCTGCGTACCCAAGCGCCAGGACCTACGCAGCGCCAGGCCTCGATAAGAAGCGACAGGACTTCGAGTTCGACGAGATTCTGGGGGACGAGCTGGACCCGTCGTGGCGCTCAGCCCTCAGCGCACAACGGCTCGATGGCTGCGCGTTCGGCGAGGTGCTGTTCTTTCACGAGTCGAGCCGGACGCTGATCTCCGCGGACCTCGTCGAGAACTTCCAGGCCTCCAATCACTGGCCCACTCGGGCGTACCTCCGAGCTGCAGGCATTTACGGGAAGTGCGGAGTCAGTCGGCTCATCAAGCTCATGTTCCGCGACAAGGCTCGATCACGCCGCGCCATCGACCGCGCTCTCGAATGGAACCCGCAGCGAATCACCTTGTCCCATGGTGTGCCAGTCCTCGAGCAGGGTCGAGAGGCGTTGCGCGAGGCCTACGACTGGCTGAAGGCGCCGAGGTGAGGACGAGTCCGCCGAAAGGCGTGGCAACCCCCACGGACGCCACGACGCGTTCACCCGCGCTACGCCTCCAGGGCGACGAGGATGCCCATGGCGATCATGCGTAGGAACTGCACGAAGAAGAATGGGCATGGCACTGCCGAAGGGCAAGGTGCGTCTATATACAAGCGTGACCGAGCGGACGGAGCGGCTACGAAGTCGACGCACTTCCGCGTCAAAGTCGGCAAAGACAGTGAGAGGGTCATCGATTACACCGTGCGCTACACTTGGTGAGCTGCAATGAGCTTTTCCGTGGGCATCATCAACACCGCCCTGCTGTCATTCGGTTCGTCCGGACGCGTTTTTCATGCTCCGTTGTTGCAGGCGCATCCGAGTTTTCGACTGTCCGGGTGTTGGGAGCGATCGACGAAGGTGCTGACTCGATTGTATCCGTCGGCTACGAGTTATGACACCCTGGAGCAAGTTCTGTCGGACCCATCGATAGATTTGGTGATCGTCAATACGCCGACGGCGACGCACTACGAATATACACGCAAGGCTCTCGAACACGGGAAGCACGCGGTGACCGAAAAGGCCTTCACCACTACCGCCGAGGAAGCGATGACGCTGCAGCAGCTTGCGCAGGAAAAACAGCGCAGGCTCGCAGTATTTCAAAATCGCCGCTGGGATAGCGATTTCCAGTCGGTTTGTCGCGTGTTGCAAGAGGGTCGTTTGGGCGATGTGGTGGAAGCCAATTTGGCCTTTGCGCGCTACAGGCCCGAATTGAGCCCCAAAAAACACAAGGAAGAGCCCGGGCCCGGAGCTGGAATCATAAAGGACCTTGGTGCCCACGTGATCGATCAAGCGCTTCTTCTGTTCGGCATGCCCGACGCCGTGTTTGCCGATATCGGCGTGACGAGAGAGAGCTCGAAGGTCGACGACTATTTCGACATACTCCTCGTCTACCCGGACAAACACGTCCATGCGAAAGGCGGCTATTTCTACAAGCAGCCGACGCCCGAGTACGCCATTTTTGGAAAGCGCGGCAGCTTTCTAAAGACGCGATCGGACGTGCAGGAAGCGCAGCTACGCGGTGGAATGACACCCGACGACGACAACTACGGCATCGAGCCCGATAGCGCCGCCGGGCGGCTGTGCCTAGACGATGCGGGTCACACCGTCGAACAGGAAATCATTTCGCCACGTGGCAACTACCTGAAATTCTATGACGGCCTGTACGAGTCGATCGTGCACGACCGGAACGAACCGGTCACTGCCGTAGAGGGCATCCGCGTCATGCAAATGATCGACGCCGCCTTCGAAAGCCACCGCGAAGGAAGACTCGTCAGGTTTTGACGATACGGTGTTCAGAAAGAGGAGATCCTCGAGGCCACGCGCAGCGTGCTCTCGAGGCGGGGCGCCGCCAGCTTGACCCTGGCCGCGGTGGCGCGCGAGCTCCAACTGACGAAGGCCGCCCTGTATCACTATTTTCCCTCCAAGGAGGCCCTCGTCTTCGAGCTGGTCTATCTCGGGCTCGAAAGCCACGCTGAGGCGGTCGGCAATGCCGTAGCCAGAGCGGAATCGGGAGCAGATGCTATCGGCGCGTTGATTCGGGCTTCGAGCGAACACTACGGGTCCCGCAAGGACGAGCTGCGCAAGGCTGGTCGAGCCCATACGCACGCAACCTCCCATCGGACGTGTTTGGGACCGTTGTACACTATCCCATCAAGGGCGCGAGCAAGGCACGGTCAAAATAGACCTCATTGCGCGAGATGAGCTCACCACGCACGATGACCAGATCCATGCCGCTGATGATCGCTTCTTTTTCGGCTCCGGCAGGTTTCAAAGTGGCGTCCCAGAGGACAGTGCAACCGTCCCCAGCGGCGAATAGGTGAGCCTCTTTGAGGCGCCATTTCATATCCCACTGTCCGAACAAGGTCGTCAGATAGCGTCTCATTTTCTCCACTCCTTCAACCGGACCGCGAGTGTTGGGATCGACGTACACGAGATCTGAAGTGTAACAGGCAAGCACCTCCTCCACGTTTTGTTCGCTCCATGCGTCCAGCGTGTGTTCGGCGACCCGATACATCGTAGCTTCGTCCATTGGCACGCTCCTTTCGCTCGGTGCTCGAGAGATGTTCACGCTAGCATCGAAGCTGCATCGGGAATTGCCGGACGGCGCTGCGGCTGTGCAGCAAAAACAGCTGCGGACGGCATTGAGAAGACGACCGATCCTTCCATTGCCATCGAGATAGGGATAAGACGACGAGCACCTCAAGCGCCAGGTTGGTGTGCCGCCACCCCGCCGCGCAGATGACCCCGACCAGCACAGCCAGGAGGACAACAGACTTAGGCGTCGCAAAGGAGACAGCCACGACGGGAGCAGTCCAAGGGTCTTCTTTGATCGGCATTGTCGCAAGACTGCACATCAATGGCGCGACAAATGTTCAGTGTCTACGGTATAAACATAGCAATCATAGGGAGATCCAGCTCGGACCCCCCGCTCGAGGGGTCTGCGAGGTCGGCCTGCTCGATGAAGAGCTCTACCGCCTCGCGCGCGGTGAGGGCCGCTGCCCGGCACGAGCTTCATGCAGTTCCTCTGCGCGAGCTTTTGGCGAACGTGGGTGCCCACGTTGGGGGTTTCGGATCGATGGGAAGCGATCTATCGGCGGGATCGGTACCGTTGCATGCGCCTTCGTCGTCGCGAGCGAACCCTCCTTGCTTAGGCTGACGGGGAGGCGATTTATGCGCCGGGCCAGCGCAGATCTTCTGAATTGGGTACGGACCTTCGCTGCGCAGATCTGATAGACCCGCGCTATGACGCTCGAAAGCATCTACTACATCGGCCAGACGGTCGCGGTCGTCGTGATCGTGTTGACGCTTCTCGCCATTCTCTATCAGGGCTACCAAACGAACAAGATCGCGCGCGCCGATCTGACGCTCAACATGTGGATGCAAGCCGGCGCCGCGCACTACTCGTTCGTCGATACTCCGGAGAAAGCCGACTTCATGCACCGGGCACTGAATGATGGGGGCTCGCTGACGGATCCCGAGAAATTGCGGTTTGCCAACCTTCTCGGCTATGCGATCGGCGCGCACGAGGCGGCGTTCATGCTGCACAACCGAAACCTCGTCGAGGGCGCCGCTTACGACAGAAGCGAAGGGTTGAGCCGCATGTACTTGCAAAGCCGCCGCGTCCGGAAGTGGTGGCGCATCCGGCGTGAGTACAAATACGACCCGCGCTTCCGTGCGCTAATCGATGCAATGGCGGACGAATTCGAGAACGTCGAGCACCCTCAGCCCGAACCTCGAAGCTAGGGAGCTTCGAACCTCCGCTTCAGAAGTTGGCGGTCCTTTCCCAAACGAAGAAAGCCGACCTCGTGAGGCCGACTCGTGGAGCGGAAAATGGCATTCGAACCCACGAGGCTGGCTGGGAGCTGCGAGTTAATCCACGGCGGTCAGGAACTCGTCTAGCTGCTTCGTCACGGCGTCGGGGGCGTCTTCTTGCGGGAAGTGCCCCCCGCTCTCGAGCACGACGAGGCGACTCTCGGGCAACAGCGCCTTGAGCGCACGGTGCTCGTTTCGGAAGTAGGCGTCATGGGTGCCCCAGATGATTAGCGGTGAGCTCGGCAAGGAGGGCAGCGCGTCCACGACTCCTCGCATGAGTGCCGAATAGCCTTCCATGCGTTCCAGTCGGAGAAAGGTGCGCCGATTGCCAATGGGCTGGCTGGCTTCGAGGTAGTGCGCGGCGATTTCCGGATCAGATGCTGCTTTCATCATGTCGCTGAGGTTGCGTCCCCAGAGGTTGGCTCGAATGAGAAGCAGGGGCCCGGTGAGCGGTGCCGTAAATGGCTTCCAGTACCAGGGGGGCCGATAGGTCGGTCGGATCGTCGTATTGATCAAGACCCACTGATGAACCTGTTCCGGACGTTGAGCAGCACAGGCGGCAGCGATCGGCCCGCCCCAGTCGTGACCGACGATGCTGTAGCGCTCGATGCCCAAGCGTTCGAGCAGTGCGCGGAGTGTGCTTGCCTGCTCCGCGAACGAAACGCCTTCGTCTGGCGGGACGGACTTGCCGAAGCCCAACACATCCGGGGCGATCACCCGAAACCGCTTCGACAGCGTTGGGATCTGGTGCCGCCAAAGGGCAGACGTGGTCGGACTTCCATGGACGAGCACCAAGGGAAAGCCCTGGCCCTCGTCGACGTAGTGGACCCGGTTGTTCCCGAGCGTCACTTCACGGTGATTCAATCGCTCGCATTCAGCGATCGACAGCCGATGCGGCACCGAAGGGGACATCTGTGATTCTCCTGTTGAGGTATTAAGTGCGAGATGTCTAGACTCGGCCCTCCTCTCATCATGTGGCGAAATCTTCCCAGGTTCGATTCGAGCGGAAAGACGGCGAAAACAACCGGCCGCGCGGCCACCTTCGAGACGCCTTAACGAACAAAGCCGACCCCGAGGGGTGTGAAATCCCAAGACAGAGGTGACAACTCGGCTCTTCTCCGAGAAAAGGCACAAGGAGGAGAGTGGGATTCGAACCCACGACTTCAACCTTGGCAACCCTTCCGGGGCCTGAACAACATTCGGGAATTTCAACAACATCAACCACATAGAGTCCCGCGACGTTGACGTGCCGTCCCGACATGTCCCGAGGTGTCCTACGAAATGTGGAAGAATTCATGGAACTTTTGGCTGCAACTCTCGGAGGGTTGAAGTCGGACTGGGCGGGCAACTGCTCGCCGGCGAGCAACGACGTGAGATCGAAGACCGGTCCCGGTCGAGGGGCTCAACCCTCGAGCTCGGTGCCGACACGTAGACGATCGAGGTAGGCCGCATAGTTGTACGTCCGATCCCGGCGCCGGCCGCTGGTCTCCGTCAATATTCCTGCGTCCACCAGTGTGTTGACCGCCTTGGTCGCCGTTGGCTTTGTGATCTCGAGGAGCTCCGTCACGCGCGCAATCGTGACGATGGGGTGCTGTCCGAGTGCCTCGAAAAGACGGACGGCCATGACCGAGCTCGCGGGGGCGGCCAATGCGCGCGCCCGATCCGCATTCACTAACGCGAAAAGGTCGCGCGCCGTATCGGTCGCTTCCTTTGCGATCGACGCGACGCCTTCCAAGAAGAAGCGGATCCAGCCTTCCCAATCGCCCTCGAGGCGGACGGCGTCGAGTAGGCGATAGTAGTCTTCTCGGTTCTCGCTTGAAGAAAAGGCTCAAGTACAGAAGCGGCTTCGAGAGCAGGTTCCACTGCTCGAACAGCAAGGTGACGAGAAGACGACCGATCCTTCCATTGCCATCGAGATAGGGATGGATGGTCTCAAACTGAAGGTGCAAGAGCCCGGCCCGAACCAAGGGCGGCAGCCCATCGTCCGCGTGGATGTAGCGCTCGAAATCGCTCAAGAGCCCGTCGAGCAAGTTTGGCGGCGGTGGGACGAAGACGGCGTTTCCTGGTCGCGTGCCGCCGAGCCAGTTCTGGGTGCGCCGGACCTTCCCTGGTTGTTTGTCGGCACCTCGCGCGCCTCTCATCAAACGCGCATGCGTTCCATTGAGCAAGCGCATCGAGAGCGGCAGCCCTTTTCGGCGGCGAAGTTGTTCTCTCGCGTACGCGAGTGCGTCGACGTAGTTGCACACTTCCTGGACGTCCGGTCCAGGCGCCGAATCGTCTTCGCGCTGCGCCTCGAATGTCAGCAGGTCGATCAACGTGGCTTGCGTTCCCTCGATCTGAGACGAGATCACGGCTTCCTTCCGGACGAACCCATAGATGAACCAGTCGACCGAAGGGACCATCTCGCCGGCGAGCTCGAGACGACTGAGCTCCTGCTCGGCACGACCGAGAAGCTCGAGGGTCTCGGAGTCGAGGTCCAGCGGCGGGTCCGCCGGAGGCAAGGGCCGGGGCACGAAGGCCCTGACTTCCTCGCCGGCGACCGCCGTACGCTCGTATCTCCCGGTAACTCTTGGCATCTGCCTCTAAGAAAGGATTCTTTACCAACGATGAGCGCAAAGTAAAGATTTCTTTCTTAGCGGAGAGTATCCCTGCTTTCCGGGGAGGCCAGCAGTTCCCGAGTAGTTCAGTTCTGATTCACTCTGCCGCAGATTGCGTCACTCGAGGCATTAGGAGTCACTTTGCTTTAGATTCGCGCAGTGAGTTCCAAAATTGTTCATCGTGCGTCAGAAGGAACCGGACTTCGTTGGGGCAAGGCATAGTTTTGGCAGACACCAAAACTGCACGGCCGTCGCGCCGTCCTCTCCCGAGCTCGGCCGTGATGGGCGCGCTCAACGCCTTCGGCTTATTCGTGCGCGGGGCTGCTCGCGGGTTCTGCTGAAGCGTCACATCATCGCTGGTTTCGATCCGGCATGGTAGACTTCGGCGTCAATGCTTGATTCGCCGAAGACACCCCGAGCAACTCCGGATACTCTTGTCCTCAATGATTCGGCCTGTCGGACGGCTCTTGCCGCTCTGTTCCGTTTTCGTCTTGCTGTGTGGGGTGGGCGTGGCCGGCTTCGAGAATAAAGCATCCGCAGAGCCGCCACCGCGTCTCAGGGCTCCTCGGCTTTCCCTTTCCGTTGCAGCCCCCGACGTGGTCTTGTTCGGCGTCGCCGCGGGCATACTGTTCGCCGATGCTGCAGACCGCGACTCGAGGAGTGAGCGGAACATCTCTCTCGGACTAGCGTCGGCCTACACTGCACTGTTCGGCATGAATCTTGGTTGGATTGTAGAGGCAGGAGCTGAGCTCACTGCCCGCCTTGATTACGTCGATGACCGCATGAATGCGAGGACGGCGCGGATCGGCACGGCGTTTTCCGTCGTCGATAGCGCCGCTCGTGCGAGCGCTGTTTGGGCATCGGCATCGCCGTCATCGCGAATCCGGGCGAGGGTATCGGCGCCGCGGGGGCAGTGGTGCGGGGATTACTCTGGTCGTAGTCAACGGGATCTTGCTCCCATTTCACATTTGGGCCGTGGTGGTTCACATCAAGGAACTCAGATGGCGCAAGTGCGGCGTTGATCCGTATCGAGCGCACAGGCTCTCTCCAATCCCCGGCGGCTTCAGGTTCTAGACCTTGGTACGAGCCCAGTAGGCACTTGGGCTGCGCGTGCGAATAAGCCGAAGGCGTTGAGCGCGGCACGCGGGGATTGAGACATCTTCGATGTCTTACAATCCCACATCTTGCCCTGCTCAACTGCGTCAATGTCGTTGTAAGTGCCTCAACCGTACGCAACGGAGCGCAACAAAGGGATCGATCATGCAAGCGGCCGCGCGTGCCACGCCACTTCGTGCAAGACGGTGCAACACCACGCAACGCACAGGTCGATTCCTATCGCCGAGAGCCAGGAAAAGAGGTTCTCGTGACGTAGCAGACCGAAGCCTGAGCAACTTTTCGGGGGGCAAAACCGATAACAGGGGATGCGCATGAGCGCGATTCCCAATCACGAGCAGCGATGACGGCGTCATGGGACGACGATCCATGGCTCGACTGTCGCAGTGCCGCAGCCTTTCTCGGGCTGACGCCCTCCGGTGTCCGCTCTCTCGTGCAACGCGGAGCGCTGTCGCCGGATGGGCGCGGCCCCCGGCGAACGCTGATGTTTCGGCGCTCCACGCTCGACCGCTGGATTGCCGATGGCTGCCAGCGGTATGCTGCGCAGCGGTACGCAACGTCCGGGACGGGAGGAGCGCATGAGCAAATCTCGGTATCCGGGAATCGAACGCCTGTCGTCGGGTCGCTATCGAGTTCGAGTGACTTGGAACGATCCGAAGACGGGCAAGCGAAAGGATCAGAAAAAAGTGATTGCCGCCACCAGCATGGCCGAAGCGCGCTGCCAAAGGGAGTTGCTTCGTACCCTCTTGCTGACGGGCGGCACGACCGGAGAGCACCGTCTTCGCCTTGGCGAATACGCGAGCTCGTGGATGCGTGGGAAGATTCCCACTCTTAAGCCCTCGACGCGGGAGAAGTACGCGGTCGCCCTCGACCAGCACATCCTGCCTGCGTTGGGGGACTACTACGTCGACACCATCACGCCGCTGGACGTGCTCCGGTGGCGCGACGCCCAACAGGGCAAGCCCCGCACCATCAACTCGCGGCTGAGGCTGCTTCGTACGCTGCTCCGGGACGCGCAGGCGCAGCTCGGGCTGCCCCGGGACCCCTGCGCTCGGGTGAAAACGCTTCCCGAGGCGCCCCCGGTCGGCAACCGGCTCAAGCCCGAGGACCTGCGACGGGTCCTCGCCTACTTTCGGGAGCGCGAACCGGACTGGTATCCGCTGTTCCTCACGATGGCGCTCACCGGGGCCCGCTTCGGCGAGGTCTCGGCTCTCCGATGGTCCGACATCGACGAGGACGCCGACGTGATCTGGATCCGCAGATCCCAGTGGCAGGGCCGCGTGGGCACGACCAAGATCGGCAAGGTCCGAGACGTGCCTCTGCCGCCACCGCTCAAGGCGGTCCTCAAGCAGCACCGACAGCGACTCGTTCGAGACCAAGCCCCAGGGCTTTCGGAGGGCCTGGTCTTCCCGAGCCGCGTCGGGACCCATCACCGCAACGCCTCGCTCCGGAAGCCTCTCGAGCGAGCTCTACAGGCGGCCGGCATTCACGACCGCTTCACCCTTCACGGCTTTCGCCGAACCTGGAACAACATCCTCCGCCAAGTGGCCTCGGGCGCGATCACGCGTTCGATGATCGGCCACGCAACGGAAGAGATGTTCCTTCACTACTCGCACATCGAGCGCGAGGAGAAGCAAGGCGCCGTCGACCGCGCCCTTGCGCTGGTCGACGGTGCCAAAGTGGAACATCGAGTGGAAGGTTCCCAACCTGGGGACGACGCTCGAAACGTCAGCCGTCGCGAAACCACCCGTAACGACTAACCAATCTTAGAGCGGGAAATGGGATTCGAACCCACGACTTCAACCTTGGCAAGGTTGCACTCTACCGCTGAGTTATTCCCGCAAAAGGACGCCTTTGGTAGCTCGCTCGGCCCGATGCGTCAAGTCCTGGGCTTGGACCCGAGGACGTCGGGATCCAGCCGAATTTGGCATTTTATTGGGGCAGCGCGGTGCGCCGGAAGAGCTCCCACATGACCTCGTTAGCGTCGATGTCGGTCGTGCTCTCGCCGAGACCGTCGATCTGATCGCAGGGGTACCCGGGCCAACAGTGGCCGCCCCCTTCGATGGTGCACAGAGTCACGCTGGCATCATCGGCGCACTGGTCGACCGTCTCGCAGGTGGCAACTCCATTCTGATAAGAGGCAACCGGCTCCCCAGTGCATCCATTGCGATCGATCCAGCCGGCCGTGTTGGCCTCGACGCTCGGCGAGCCCGTGAGGCCGCCTCCGTAATACGAGACGAGCGGATCGCCAGTGCCGTTGAATTGAATGATCGGAATCGGCCGCGCGGGTATGCACGCGGCATCGTCGATGCCCAGCACCGAGGCCACGGGCGCCACCGCCGCGATGATGTCAGCTGCTTCGCAGGCCAGGCGCTGCGAAAAGAAGCCACCGTTCGACATGCCGGTGGCATAAATGCGCAAGCGGTCGATGCAACCCCGGCCGCCGATGTCGTCGATCAGCGCGCGCGTGAACCCGACGTCGTCGACATTAGACTCGGCCGACCGGCCGCAGCAAACGCCGGCGTTCCAGGAAGCGTTGAGCCCATTTGGATAGGCGACGAGGAACCCCTCGCGGTCTGCAAGCCCATTCATCTGGGTCAGCTGCTGCTGACCCAAACCGCTCGAGGTGAAGCCGTGAAAGCTCAGCACCAGCGGCAGCGGCGTCGTCCCGTCGTAGCTCGGCGGTACGTGAACTTCATAGCTCCGCCCCATACCATCGAATTCGAGGTCGACGTGGGTGACGGTCGAAACGAGGGTTCCGCCCTCGCAGCCGGGGCTCGCGCTGGTCGCCGAGGCTGAAGATCCATCATCGCTGCCGCAGCCCCATGCGCACACGCCGAGGCCACACAGCACACCCATCCAAAGCCACCGAAACATCATGACCCCGAGCCTACCATTTCGGCCGAGGGGCCCGGAGCCCTTTTTATTCGTATCGGAGGCCGTCGACGGGAAGCATGCGTGCTGCCCACCACGAAGGCGCAATCGTAGAGAGCGTGCAAATGAAGAGCGCGATCGCGATGGTGACGGCGAACACCGGGACGTTCAGCACGACCGGCAGATGGTCGATGAGATAGATTTTGGGATCCAGCGGAAACTGGATCTTGTCGAGATAGGTGACGATCCCGCCGCCGACCACCACCCCGACCAGGGTCCCGATCACGCCGATGACCACCCCTTGAACCATGAAGACGCCCAGTACCGTGGCGTCGGTAGCTCCCATCGCTTTGAGGATCGCGATTTCACGCTTCTTTTCGAGCACGATCATGATCAGGGTCGCGATCACGTTGAAGGCCGCGACGAAGATGATGGTGGCGATGACCAAGGTGAGGGCGATCTTCTGGACCGCGAGCGCCGTGAACAGATTGCGGTTCAGCTCGGACCAGTCGAGGCAGTGATACGCGCCGCCGAGCTCTTGCTCGATCCGGCGGGCCAGCTCGTAAGACGTGCTCAAGTCGTGAACACGAAGCTCGACCCCAGTCACGTTGTCGCCTTCGTCGAACAGGCTCTGCGCCTCGTGGAGATCGGTGTAGACGAGCCCCGAATCGTACTCCTGAAAGCCCGCCTGGAAGATGCCGATGAGACGAAACTCTCGTGAGCGCGTGGCCTGTCCCCGCGGCTCGAGGGCGAGCCCGAGCGCGGCAAGGGGCGAGATGAGCCTGACTCGATCCCCGAGCTGCAGGCCCAGATCCTCGGCAAGCGTCTTGCCCACGATGATGCCAGGCAGGGCTTCCAGGGGCTCACGGGCTGCGCCTTCGGAAAGCCCCGCCTCCCAACCGGGATCGTCAGGAAGAGCGAGCGCATCGTCGTCGAGGCCGGCGAGCATCGCTTCGACCTCGCCGGGCTTTGCGACCTTTCCGATATCGGGCCGGCGGGCCTGCTGCGCTACCTCACGCAGCGCCTCCCGTCTCTCTTTCTCCTGCTCCCAGAACGTCTTGCGCCGCGTGGGCTCGTCCGCAGAGACCAGCTGAGCCTCCTGCTCCTCTTCGACCGGCACCGCAGGAGATCCCTCGGTCTTTCCGTCCCGCAGATCGCGAAGCCATTGCCACTCGTCGTTCGGCTTGGGCCCCATGGCGGCCGTCGCGACGGACCCCGGGCGGCGGAGCCCATCGAGCGTGCCCGCGATCATTTGCTGCGGCAGATCGAGCACGGAGTGGATGCCTTCCGGGGTGACCCCCTTGACCAGGACGACGCCGCGGCGGTTTCCCTTGGTGAGCATCATTTCGTCGATCGAGAATGGCGCGATCCCGGCGACTTCGGGCATCTCGCCGACCTTGGCCAAGACGTCTCGGTAGTCGCGAAACTCCCGGCCATATTTCAAGATCAGCACGTGTGCGTTGACCCCGAGCACCTTGTCCCTGAAAGCCCGCTCGAATCCGGTGGTGATCGAAAGCACCGCCAGCAAGGCCGCCACGCCGAGGGCCACGCCCACGATGGAGATCAAGGTGATCATCGAGATGGTGGCGCGTTTTTTCGACCGCAGGTATCGAACCCCGATCTGCAGGCTGTAGCTCACGTGAAGTGTCCATATCACGCGGCCGGCGGCCCGGCGAACGCCCGCCGGTTAGCGAACTTGCCCACGGTCTGCGGACTCACTAGGGTTCTTTGGATGAACCGGATTTGGCCCTTCGCCACGTGCATCGGGCTGCTGGTGGCGTGTCACCAGCAGCAGATCGTGCGACGCGAAGTGTGGCCGCCGTCAAGCGAGCCAGCGCCCGCCACGGCCGAGGCTCCAGCTCCCGTACCCACACCTCCTCCCAAGGTGCTCGACCCGGTGATCGTGGAGCTGCCGGACAAGTCGCCGGTGATGCAAGTGCGCAAGCAACTCGACAAGGGCAACCCCGGCAGGGCGCGTGAAGTCGCAGAGGCAGCGCTGCCAAGCGCAGGCGCTCGTGACAAGGGACGGCTTCACTGGTTGGCCGCCAGCGCCGCGCTCGAGGAGGGCTACCAGCAGATCGCGCTTGCGCACCTGGACACGCTGAGCACGTTCAACCATCCGCTAGCCCGCTGGGCCAAGCTCAAACGCGCGTCGCTTCTCGAGCGGCAAGACCCCTCCACCGCCGCCCAGATTGCCCGAACCCTCACCGACGATTGGGCGGGCGCAGGCCAGGCTCGGATGATCGAGGCACGCTCCCTCAACTCCCCTGGAACCGGAGCGCAGCTTACGATTCGTGCCGACGGAACGCCTCCTTCGACGGCGGCCGGCCAAAGCGTCCGGCCTCGCATGCAGCAAAGCCTCGACAAGGCCGAAGCACTCTACGATGCCAAGCGTTATCGCGAAGCCGAACGGCTGTTCGACAAGCTCGTCAAGCATCTCAAGAGGGGTAGCAACGTCTGGTGCAAAGCGCGCTATCAACAAGGCCGAGCGCTGCTTCAGGAAAGGGAGCGTACCCGGGGCGCACCGGTGATGCAGGAAGTCGCCGACCAGTGCACGAGGCCGGTGAGCCTGGAGACGGGCGCATGGGCTCGCTATCACGCTGCACGCGCCTACGGACGAATCGGGCAGTGGACCGAGTCGATCCGGCAGTTCGAAAAGCTAGAAGCCCAAGCGCCCGGGCACCGTCTTGCGGACGACGCGAGCTACCGGGCCGCCCTGGCCGAGCTCGAAAACGGCCAGGAAAAGGCAGCTCGCTCGCGCCTCGCTTCGATCCCGAAGCGGTACCCGGAGGGCGACATGTGGCCGCGGGCGTTGTTCAAGCTCGGGTGGATCGAGCTTCGCGCTGGAGACTACGCCGCCGCCTTCGTTCATTTCGACGAGCTGGTGAAACGAAACGCGGACGAGGAAGAGGAAGGAATCACCGGCCGCGCCAACTACTGGCGCGCAAGATCTCTCTTCGAGATGGGCCGGCGCATCGATGCCGTCGAGGCCTATGCCGAGATCATCAAGCGATGGCCGCTTCGCTACTACGCGCAACAGGCGCTTTGGCGGATCGCCGAGATCATGCCCGAACGCGCCCAAGCGATGCTCCAAGAAATGCGTGCGGGCCAGGGGCCGACCCGGATGGTGTTCGCGTGGCGCAACGAGTTCGATGAGCCCGCTTTCAATCGAATGATCGAGCTGCTCGCGGTAAACGAGATCACGTACGCCTCGGCCGAGATGCGATCGCTGCGCATGGTCGGGAGCCACGTGGAGCCCGAGCTCGCGGTGGTGGGCGCCGTGCTCCTGCAACACGCGGGCGCTGAGACGAAGCTCAGCGGTGTCATCCGCTCGCACTTCGAGGATTTCGAGGGCTTGTTGCCCAAGGGAGAAGGCCGGCTCATTTGGGACGCGACCTATCCACAGGCATTTTCCCCACTGATCGAGCGAGTCGCGGAGCAGGAGGGCCTGCCGCCGTCGTTCGTGCGCGCGGTCGCGCGAGAGGAGAGCTCCTTCGATCCCGAGGCGGTCTCTTGGGCGAAGGCCTATGGCCTCGTGCAGCTGATCATGCCGACCGCCAAGCGCTTTGCGGACGACGTCGGGGAGAAGGCGACGCCCCGCACGTTGAAGAAGCCCGAGGTGAACCTCAAGATCGGCGCGCGCTACATGGCCTGGCTCTGGGACCGGCTGCAGGAAAATCCCGCGCTCGTGCCCTCCGCCTACAACGCGGGCGAAGGCGCGGTGCGCCGGTGGCTGGAGGAGGACTCCACGCGCCCGCTCGACATGTTCATCGAGGAAATCCCGTACGACGAAACCCGCCGTTACACGCGGCGCGTCCTTCAGTCCTATGGCGTGTATCAATGGCTCGCGCAGGAGCAGCTCCCCGAGCTTCGTCCGCGGCTGCCTGGCACCGGCGGACCGCAGCGTTTCAGCTCCCTCCGCTGACGCGCTAGGCGATCACCTTCGGCAGAAGCGCGCCGAACTCGATCGCCTTGCTCACATCGCCGTCGACGCGGAGCTTCCCTTGGACGAACGCGATCTGCGGGTCGAGCGTGCCTTTGAGAATTTCGGCTAGGTGCGCGTCCTGAATGGTCAGGGTGGCATCGGCAGGGCGTCCGTTGCCTTCGGTAACGCTTCGGTCTCGGAGGTCGATGATCCAGCTCTGATCGTCCCTCCCCGTGATGCGCAGATGGAACTTCCCCTCGCCGAGCGACAAGTCCTTCGGTGCTTGCTCGAGCGTGGAACGCATTCGATCGACGAACGCCGCCGTGATCTCCGCCGCGGCACGGGCGCGCGCTTCATCCCGCGCAGTGTCGGGTGGGCGGAGCGGAAGCACCGCGGCTTCGAGCTCGTTTGCCGCCTCGCGCAGATAACGGGCAAAGTCGTCGAGATCCGGCATGACGGCAGGGGACGAGGTGGGGCTCAGTGAAAGAACGCCGTTGTAGCTCAGGACGGTGATGAGCAAACCCATTCCATCGACCAAAGGGGCCATTCCCATCGTGGCGAGCAGTTTGTGGCCCGCCATGTACAGATCGCTCTGGGGACCGGGGACGTTGGTGATGACCACGTTGAAGATCGGGTTGTGCAGCTCGGCCAAACGAAAACGCGAATAAAGGCGGGTGAGCCGGTTGGCGAGCCCGAAGGGAATGAACTCGGTGAGGTCGACGAAAACGCGGCCCGCGCCGGCCTGCTCGAACGCCTTGCCGCCTTGGCTGTGCTCTTGAATCACCCTGACGCGCTCCACCGGATCTTCGACGTCGGTTGCGAGGCTGAGCAGCATGGCCGACACCTTGTTGCCCATCTGTCCGTGCTCGTCTTTGGCGCGGGTCGAAATCGGCACCATCGCGATGAGCGGCTCCCGCGGAAGCCCACCCTTCCTGTCCAGGTACCGCCGGAGCGCGCCGGCACAAATCCCCAGCACGACGTCGTTGAGGGTGCACCCGACGATGTCCTTGATTCTCTTGACCCGATCGAGCTCGAGCAGCGCGGTATTCCAAATTCGCTGGCCCGAAATCATGTGGTTGAAGGGCGTGGGAGGCGCCGACATGGGCGTCGGGGGCGCTTCGACACCCTTATTCCGAATGAGGGACGTCGCGCGCACCGCGTCGGCCACCTCGCCGGCAACACGCTTGATCTCGCTTGGTTTGCCCATGATCTTGCGCGCGGTGTGGGCGAGCACCTGGAACTCGTTGGGAACGGGGGGAACCACCCGTGGGGGTGGCGGGCTGAACTGGCGAGGCTCCTTGGTCGTGTCGAGCAGAGCGCTCATCATGTCGGAGCCCGATACGCCGTCGATCGCCGCGTGATGGATCTTGTTGATCGTCGCGACCGAGCCCGGTGGCACCTGTGGAATGTTGTCGAGGCCTTCGACGAAAGTCATCTCCCACAGAGGGCGCGAGCGATCGAGCGGCACACTGAAGATCCGGGCGGCGAGCTCACGCAGCTCTTTCCAGCTCCTATCACCGGGCAAAGCGACGTGCTGCAGATGCATGTCGAGATTGAATTCTGGATCCTCGACCCAATACGGCTTGCCGATGCCGAAAGGCACCATGGCCAAACGCTGACGGAGCCGCGGCACGAGGTGAATGCGCGAGGCCAAAGTCGACCGGAAGCTCTCGAAGTCCATCGACCCTTCGAAGACGAGCACGCTGCCGACGTGCATCGGCTGGTGTGCATCCTCGAGGTAGAGGAAGGAAGAGTCGAGTCCGGACAGGGGCTGCATCGAAGGTCTCCGTGGTTTGGTCCAGGGGTGGAAACCTAGCCTACACCCGGATGAGGGATGATCTCCAGCCGTTCTCAAGATGGCTCGAACGTACGTTCGAGGTCCTTCAGAAGACGCTTTTGCTCGCGTGAAAGGCGTTTTGGCACCTCGACCTCGACGACGCAGACGAGATCGCCCCGGCCGCGGCCGTTGAGACGTGGAATGCCTCCCCCCCGAATGGCCAGCGTTTCTCCCGGTTGGGTGCCGGAGGGCACCTTCAAGGTTTGCAGGGCGTCCTCATCCTCTTCGAAGGCGGGTAGCTCGACCTTGGCGCCCAGCGCAGCCTGCGGGTAGGTCACGGACAATCGATGGACGAGATCGAAGCCTTGCCGTTCGAAGACCTCGTCCCGATCGACGTGCACCGTAACGTACAAATCGCCCGGCGGACCGCCGCGCGCGCCCTCTTGTCCCCTGCCACTCAACCGAAGGCTCTGCCCAGTATCGACACCGGGCGGAACGTTGATCTTCACGACGCGCTCGGATTCGACCTCACCGGCTCCACGGCACTCCGCGCAGGGCTCCTGCGCACGTACGCCTCTGCCGCGGCAGGACGGACAGGTCGTCGAAAGCACGAACGCGCCTTGGGCCCGTGCGACCTGCCCGCGCCCTCCGCAGGTCTCGCATGCCACGAGCTCACCGCCCTCGGCACCGGTTCCGCGACACGCTTCGCACGGAGAGGGGTGCGACAGATCGATTTGCTTGGTGGTGCCGAAGGCGGCCTCTCGGAGCGACAGGCGCAAGTCCGTTCGAACGTCCGAGCCGCGCACCGGGGCGTTTGGGTCTCTGCGCCGACGGCCGAACCCGCCAAAGCCAAAACCCCCTGCACCGCCAAAGAGATCGCCAAAGATGTCTTGGAACTGCGAGAAGACGTCGCCAATGTCGCCGAAGCCCGGCGCCCCCCCGGCCCCACCAAGGCCGGCGTGGCCGAACCGGTCGTACATCTGCCGCTTCTGGGGGTCGCTCAATACGGCATATGCCTCGGCGCAGGCCTTGAACTTTTCTTCAGCCTCCGGGGTGCCGGCATTTCGATCCGGGTGATGCTCGAGCGCCTTCTTCCGATAGGCCTTCTTCAGCTCGGCCGTGC
This sequence comes from uncultured delta proteobacterium, assembly GCA_963817725.1. Lineage (GTDB taxonomy): Bacteria > Myxococcota_A > Polyangia > Polyangiales > Houyiibacteriaceae > SG8-38. The sequence goes on along the minus strand of CAWFPD010000005.1, from coordinate 218,650 downwards.
TGACCTCGCGCGAGACTTCGAGAATTTCGTAATAATCAGGCTTGGTCATGGCCGTGCTGCGGGCTGACCGGAGCAACATAAGCACGGTCGAGTGGTGGTCAAGGCCAATTTCCTTGCTGAAAACCAGGGCTTAGGCTCAGGCCCCCGCGCGTGCAGGATCGGCGCCGCGCGAGAGCACGTCCTGAACGAGCGCATCGGGGAGCTCGCCGGTGCGCTGAAAGCCACGCATGTGCAGGATCGGCTCTCCGCCGAGGTCGGCCGTGGTCCGGCCGCGAATCTGCTGAACGTACTTCCGAGGCTCGAACGCCACCAGGTTCGACCGAGGCTCCTCATCGACGCGCTCGAGCAGCGAAATCAGCGCGTAGAGCGAGTTCATCTTCATGTACGGGCAGGTCGCGCACCCACCCGCGGTCGAGCACCCCTCCCCGCCTGCCACGCCCGGCACGACCGCTAGCTCGCTCTGCGCATCCTGGGCCACCGCTTCGCTGGCCACCGGAAAGATGATCTCCGCGCTGATCTCGGGGCCTCCTTCCGAGGTGTAGTCCCGGAGCTTGTCCTGCACCTGACGCACTATCGGCGTGATCATGCCCGCCTCGGTCCCGAGGATGAATCTCAAATTGCTCGGCTCTCCGCGGACAATGGCTTCGTCGACCTTCCCCAAGACGAACGCGAGGATGTTGGAGGTCGAACCGACGACCCCGTTGCCGTGCCGCTGCGCTTCGAGGGCCAGTGCAAACATCTCTCCCGGCACCTCCAAGTGCGCGGTCACGAAGACGTCCGGGTAGTGCTCGCGAACCTGCGCGACGACCTCCTGGCCGAACATGTGATGGACGATGCAGGTTCCCTGTTCGAAATAATGAAAGCGAGGTAACAGCGAACGAATGGACTCGCGATCGTGCGCACGATGAAGCTGGCGAATCTGCGCATCGGGCATCTGGGCCAGGCTCTGAAACATATGCGCCAGATTGTCACCCATGTACGTGTCCGGACCGAACCAGATGTGAACGTCGGGGATCTGGGCGGCCGCCTGCAGAACGGTTTGGACGACATTCGACGAGGTGCAGGTGATCGTAGGCACGATGGCATGGGCCTTGGCCTTGGTGACGAGGCTGGTGTTGATGTAGATGACGTGCAGTGAACGGGGGGTTTCGGCGGCGTGGTGGAGATAGGCGCCATAGGCCGGTGCTTCGGCGGACTCCGCGAGGGAGCATCCGATCGGGTCGGTGGCGACGCGATATACGGGAATGTGCTCGTAGCCCGATGCGTCGAGCATGGCGCGCACGTTCTCGCTCATGAAGTCCACGCCAAGGACGGCTATCGTGCCGACGCCATGCTCTGCCATCGCAATGGCCCGGTCGGCCATGGCGAGCGAATCCGAGACGTGAATGTGCGACCAGTCGCAAGCCGAAAGCACTCCCTGTAGCTCCGGATCCATGTAGAAATGCGCAACCACGCCTGCATTCTTGTCGCGTAGGAGCTGCGTCAGCTTCGTGACGAGCTCCGGATCCGGTTTCAAGAAAGCAGCCTGCGCCTCGGCGAAGCTGCCCTGCGGAGTCAGGGCATCGGCCGTAATTCGAAGCGAGGGAAACACAGGCGAAGTCATCGGACACCAGCTTTTCGAAAACAGAGTATACCTCACGCCGCGCCCCTCCCATGTCAAGTGAAGCCGCAAAGACCTCGGTCTACGTCCATTTTCCGTGGTGTGCCCGGAAGTGCCCCTACTGTGATTTCGCCACCGAGCCCATTCGCTCGGAGTCGCTTCCACACGCGGCGTATGCCGACGCCGTGCTTCGGGAGCTCGCGGCTCGCGCTGACGAGCTGCAAGGCCGCACGTTGTGCTCGGTCTTCTTTGGCGGTGGGACGCCTTCGCTTTGGACGGCCCAGTCGCTCGGACGAACGCTGTCCGCCATCGTGGGTGCCTTCGATGCGGTGAGCGAAGACTTGGAGGTGACCGTCGAATGTAACCCGAGCTCGTTGGACAGGCGGCACGCCGCCCTCCTGCGCGAATCGGGCGTCGGGCGCCTTTCGATCGGGGTGCAGTCGTTGCGGGATGATCATCTCCGTTTTCTCGGCCGGCTGCACGACGGGGCACGAGCCATGACCGCGCTCGGCGAGGCGACCGCCGAGATGCCGCGGGTGAGCGCCGATCTGATGTTCGGCATGCCGGGCCAGTCCGCGCGCGAGCTCGGTGAGGACATCGACCGAATCGCCGACGCCGGGGTGCGTCATGTCTCCGCGTATGCGCTGACCATCGAGGAAAAGACCGTCTTCGGCTCGCTTCAACGCGCGGGGAAGCTGCCCATCGCCTCGGACGAAGCGTATGCAGAGTTGTTCGAAAGCGCCGAGGCGAGCTTTTCGGAGCTCGGCTGGTCGCACTACGAGGTCTCGAACTACGCTGCGGAAGGCGAAAGATCACGGCACAACCTTCACTACTGGCGCGGAGGAGCCTACGTGGGGCTCGGTGCGGCCGCCGTGGGATGCCTCGATCAGGGCCCCGGCCGCGCCAGGCGCTGGCGCAACGAGCCGAACCCTCGACGTTATCTATCGGGCGATGCACTCGAAGCGGAGGAGGAAGCGCTCGGTCCGGATGAAATCATTCGAGAGTCTTTGATGTTGGGCCTTCGCACGATCGAAGGGATGGACCTCGAAGCGACCCGGGCCAGAGCGGATCGCGATCCCGAAGCAGGCCGTGGGCGTGCGATCGAGCGCGCGATCGAGCGAGGCCATTTGATGCGAGATGGGAAGTGGCTGCGGGTTCCCCCGCCGCACTGGCTTAAACTTGACGGCATTGTGCGAGACTTGTTCTAGAGTGCGGACCGGTGGAGCTGGATTTTGAAGACGTTTCCGTAGCCGGCTTGGCGAAATCCTACGGACCGACGCTGGCTCTTGCTGGCGTGGACCTACGGTTCACGGCCGGCTCCGTGACCGCGATCCAAGGATCCAACGGCTCGGGAAAGTCGACGCTGCTCTGGCTCCTCGCAATGCTCGGGCACCCGACCCGAGGCGAGATCCGCTACGGGCGCTACGGGGCAGACCATGCGGATCAGCTGCGCGGACGCATCGGCTTCGTCGCACATCAACTTCAGCTCTACCCAGGGCTGAGCGGACACGAAAACCTGGTCCTGGCGGCGAAGCTGCAGGGCATCGCGTACGCCGACAAGCGCGCCACCGATCTGAGTGAGGCCCTTGCGCTTGGCGATTACTGGAATCGGCCGCTCCGCACCTACTCGCGCGGACAGGCGCAACGGGTGTCGATCGCCCGGGCGCTCCTGCACGAGCCACGGCTCCTCCTGATGGACGAGCCTGCAACGGGTCTCGATGCTCACACCACCCAGTCGTTGATCGGCCTGATCGCGCAAGAGCGGCGGCAGGGTGGCATCGTGATCATCGTGACCCACGAACGAGAGTTCGCGGAGGCGGTAGCCGACCGGATCCTACGCATGGACCGCGGACGGCTCGTGGAGCGCGACGCATGAGCATGCTCAAAGCCGCATGGCTGGTCGCTCTCAAGGACCTGCAGCTCGAGCTCCGGACCAAGGAGATCCTGACGTCGACCGGCCTCTTTGCCATCTTGGTGGTGACTCTCGGCTCACTCGCGTTCTACACGGACCCGGTGAGCTCCCCGAAGGTGGCGCCAGGCGTGCTTTGGATCTCGATCCTGTTCTGCGGAATCCTGCTGATCGGGCGAAGCTGGTCTCTCGAGCGGGAAAACGACGCGATCTTCGGGTTGTTGCTCGCTCCCATCCCACGCTCGTCGATTTACGTGGGCAAGACGCTGAGCGCGTTGATCTTGCTGTTCGCCATCGAGCTGCTGCTCGTGCCGCTATGCCTCATTTTTTTTCAGATCGAGCCAAGCGGGGTGGCACTGCCCTTGATGGCACTGGTCTTTTTGGGATCGGTCGGCTTCATTTCGACTGCGGCGCTGTTTTCCGCGGTCGGCATTCGAACACGGGCACGCGATCTGATGCTCAGCGTCTTGGTGTTTCCCCTGGTGGCGCCGGCACTACTTGCTGCTGCGGTTGCCACGCGAGAGCTGTTCGCGGGTGCAACGCTCCCCGAAATCCTCGGTTGGATGCGGATCCTCGCGGCGTTCGATCTGTTGTTCATCGCCTTTGGTGTCTGGATCTCACGCTATCTGCTCGCGGAAACCTGACCCACCGGCTCACATGTACGCGCGGATCAAGTCGAGCGCGAGCGGGTCGGACCAATCGAGCGCTCCGTCGAATCGAAAGCGCACCACACCATCGGCATCGATGATCCAGGTCTCGGGAAAGAGCCGGGTCCCGAACTTGCCGGTTACGACCTCGCGATCGGCGTCGAGCATGCTGGTGATCCGCGAACCGGGGGGAAGGATGGTCTCGACCTCGTCCCAATTTCGATCCGTCGAAATCGCCACCACCTCTACGTCGTCCCAGCCCTCCGTCATCTCCGCCAAGAGCTCGAGGGTGGGCATCTCCTGGATGCAGGGGCGGCAAGTGACGGTCCAGAAGTTCATGACGATGACTTTTCCGCGTTGCTTCGAGAGGGTCCACTCGCCGCCGTCCTCGGTGGGAAGCGTGAAGTCGGGCGCAAGGAGGGACGCGCCGAGATAATGGGGTACGCCCCCCTGACCCTGCATCAGCTCCTCGAACCGCCCATTGCCGAGCACTGCCCGAAACGGGGCTTCCCGGGCTCGCGCACGCGCGTCGATGACGGCGCCGGTAAAGACGAAAATCAGAGGAAACGCGATCGCCGCGACGATCAGGGTTGCGATGAGCTCACGCCTGGACACGGAGCGTCTCTAGCGCTTTTGGAGCCCGAGCGAAAGTGGATCGGGCTCGTCGGGAGGTCGAACTTTTCGGCCGGCGACCAGCACGTAGACGCCCTCGTCATCCTCCCGTATCCATTCGCTCATTTTCACCACGGCATGGGTGTCGAAGCGCGCAGGACAGCGCCCCTCCCGGACGGTGCACCACAATGCGCCCTCGGGCCCCTGGCGCAAAGAGCCCGGATCGAGAGGCTCCCGCCGGTCCCCCGAAAGCAGCAGCTCGATTCCCTGGGGCGATGGCACGACGTCCTTCACGAAATAGGCCGGGCCGTCGATGGCGACGTAAGCCCAGTTGATCGCGTTGCTCAGACAGAACCGGCCGTCCTCGGCCCGGTCGACCCAGCCGTCGAAGGAACGGGCCAAATGCGGGTGCGTGATGGGATCCTCTCCATTGAACCAACGGCCGCCTGCGTCGCGCCGGATTTGCGTCTCTCGGGTGCGGCCTCGAAGAAACTGCGCTGGGTCCATGACCTCTCGCAGACTACACTGCGCACCGATGGCGACAAAGCGCCGAAAGCTGATCGTCGTATCGAACCGAGGTCCGTTCCGGCGCGAGGGTGGCAAACGTTGGGTCCGCTCCGCGGGTGGCTTGGTCTCGGCATTGGACCCGGTGTTGCAAAAGCGGGGCGGAGTCTGGATTAGCTCCAAACCTGCTCGAGACTTCGACTCGGTCACGATTTCCGCTCCGGAGCTGGCCTACGAGCTCGCTCACGTTCCACTGAAGGGATCCGACCGCAGCGGATTCTACGAAGGCGTCTCCAACGCCGTGCTTTGGCCGCTGCTGCACGGCTTCGAGCCCACCATCCAAGTGGGTCAGGCATCGTGGTCTAGTTACGTGAGCGCCAACCAAGCCTTCGCGGCGACTGCACTGGCTGCGAGCGGCTCAGACGATCTGATTTGGGTCCAAGACTACCACTTGATGCTGGTGCCGGGCATGGTGCGCGCAGAGCGACCCAAGGCTCGAATCGGTTGGTTCTGCCACATCCCATGGCCGCCACCGGACACGTTCGGTATCCTCCCGTGGCGGGAGGACCTGCTCGAAGGGCTGCTCGGCGCAGACGTGCTCGGGTTTCATTTGCCGGAGTACGCCGACCACTTTCGGCAATGCGTGGAGCGCTTCACGGGCTACCGGGTCGCATCCGACGGAATTCAGTACCGAGGCCGGGTGGTGAAGACGATCGCGGCGCCTGTCGGCATTCCCGTGGAGGAAGTGCGGGCGCTCGCCATCGATCCGGAAATCGGCAAGCACGCCGAGCACATTCGTCAACTGACGGCCAACCGGAAGCTCATCCTCGGCGTCGACCGGCTCGACTACACCAAAGGGATTCCCGAGCGGCTCGCGGCATTCGAAAAGCTGCTCCGAAGAGACAAGACAGCCCGCACCCGCTATGCGCTGGTACAGGTGATGGTGCCGAGCCGAACCGACGTGAAAGCCTATGCCGATCTGAAAAACGAGATCGACCGAATGGTGGGTGACATCAACGGACGTTACGCGGAGACCGGCTGCGTACCGGTTCACTATCTGTATCGCAATCTCAGCAGGCGCGCCTTGTTCGCCCACTATCGAGCAGCGGACGTGGCCCTGGTCACACCTTTGCGCGACGGCATGAATCTCGTAGCCCACGAGTACGCGGCCGCGCGAGCCGATGAAAGCGGGGTGCTCGTTTTGAGCGAGTTTGCGGGGGCAGCCAAGTACCTCAAGGGGGCAATACTGGTGAACCCGTACGACGTCGAGTCCACGACCGCTGCGATTTATCGGGCGCTCACCATGAAGCCGAGCGAAAAACAAAAACGCATGCGGGCTCTCCGCTCGGAGGTGATGCGCCTCGACGTTCACCGGTGGGCCGATGCCTACGTCGCTTCGTTGGAGGACGCATGAGCAGCGTCGAAACTCTGTTGCAGCGCTTGACGGATCTCGACCGTCCGCTGCTCGTGGCGCTCGACGTGGACGGCACGCTCGCCCCCATCGTGCACGATCCCGATAGCGCGACAATCCCACCGCAAACCCTGTCGACGCTGGCGGCCTTGGCAGCCGCACCGGATTTAGAGCTGGCCTTGATCACGGGCCGCGACTGGACCTCGTTGCAGCGAATGGAGCAGCTCGAAGGCATCTGGCGTGCAGTCGAGCATGGCGGTCTGGTCCTGGCGCCAGGGGAGACGCCCACCGAGCGAAAGCTGACGCCGAAACAGCGGGAAGCGCTCGAACGCTTTCGGGCATGGGCCGACGAGCACGCTCCAGATGCGTTCATCGAGCACAAGCCGCAGGCCATCGCGCTACACGTCCGACCGATCGTAGAAAAGGATCCGGACCGGGCCGAGCGATTGCTCGACAGAGCAGATGAGCTCGCGCGGAGTCTCGGCCTTCATGTGCGGCGCGGCAGGGCGTTGCGTGAGGCCGAAGCGGTCCACCACGACAAGGCCAACGCGGTTCGCGAGATCCTCCGACGCAGCGGCGCGAGGTCGGTTTTCTTCGCGGGCGATGATCTCACGGACCTTGCTGCCATCGAGCTCGCTTCGAACCAGGGTATCGGTGCTTTCGTGCGATCCGACGAGCGCCGCGATCCACCCTCCGACGCGTCATTCGTGCTCCAAGGCATCGATGAAGTGGCAGCCGTGCTTGCCGGATTGTCGCAGCGTAGTGGCGGGTGAGCGGTGGCGCCGTCATCATGCCATGATAGAGGCTCGACATGCTGGATCGAGAGATCGAAGAGGCCACCCGGATCGCACGGCAAGCGGGCGCCATCTTGATGAAGATCTACGCAACGGACTTCAGCGTTGCTTACAAAGGAAGGTCCGATCCGGTTACGGAAGCCGACACGCAGGCCAATGCGTACATCGTGGACGAGCTTCGCAAGCTCTTTCCCGACGACGGCGTCGTCGCTGAAGAGACGCACGACAAGAGTGACGCGCTGCGCGGAGGGCGGTGTTGGTACGTGGACCCGCTCGATGGCACCAAGGAGTTCATCGATCGAAACGGGGAGTTTTCGGTGATGCTCGGTCTCGCCATCGACGGCGTTTCCATGGCCGGTGTCGTATATCAACCCACCACGGACAAGCTCTACTCCGGCGTGGTGGGCTCAGGCGCCCATCTCGACGAAATGGGTGTTCGCCGAGCGCTCGTGGTGAGCGACATTTCAGACACGAGACGACTACGCCTCGTCGTATCCCGCTCCCATCGAAACCGGGCCGTAGAGGAGGTCGTGCGCAAGCTCGGCATCACGCAGGAGACGGCGATGGGCTCGGTCGGTCTCAAGGCGGGCTTGATCGCAGAGGAGAAAGCCGACCTCTACGTCCACATCTCCGACCGTTCGAGCAGCTGGGATGCTTGTGGGCCCGAGGCCGTGCTCAAGGCGGCGGGTGGTCGCTTCACGGACTTGGCGGGCAATCCCTATCACTACGGTGGAACCGACATGCGGAATCGGGCTGGCATACTCGCCTGCAACGGAGCAGCCTACGACGCGGTCCTACCCATCGTGCGAAGCGCGGCCCAATCCAAGGGTCTGGTCGCATAGCACAGCCATGTCACCCGTAGACTGGAAAGAAGCATGGAAAGCGGGGGTAACCCCGTGGGACGCGGGCGCCTCGGCGCCAGCACTGTTCCGCTTGCTCGACCGGAATCTGATTCCCGCCGGCCGCGTGCTCGTGCCGGGTTGCGGCGCGGGGTACGACTTGGCGACGCTCGCCCGCTCCGACCGGGAGGTCATCGGCCTCGATCTCTCCGAGGACGCGCGCGGAAGGTTCTTGGCGGCCCATCCCAACCTCCCTGGCAAGGTCGTCTACGAGGTCGTCGACTTCTTCGCGTACGAGCCAGAGGCAGGTTTCGACTTCGTCTGGGACTACACCTTCTTTTGCGCCCTCGATCCATCGCAGCGCAATGCATGGAGCGAAAAGATGAAGCGACTGGTCAAGCCCTCGAAGCTCTTGGCCACATTGCTCTTTCCTTTCGAGGATCCGGTGTCCGATCGCGAAGGCCCACCATGGCCGATCAACGCCACCATGATCCGTGGCCTCATCGAGGATGCATTCGACGAGGTCGAGGTATCCCAAAGCCCGGAGTCACACCCTGGCCGTGAGGGCCGGGAGCGGCTCGCCTTGTGGCGGCGCACCGAACGCTAGTCATCGGGCAGCGGGATCGAAGTCGACTTCGACTTCAGCTCGGAAAAGCCGAGGCGGTACGTTGAAACCTCCCCTTGCTCGTGGACGCCAACCCAGATCTGCGTGCTTCCGAGAGGAAAGGAGGCGCGGACCATGGGGTCGCGCGTTCCGGGACGATTGTCGTTGCACAGGACCGTGCCATCGGGTGTGCGGGCTACCAACAGCACGTCCTGCCGGGAGCGCGCGAAGACGTTGAGCTCCAAGAAAGCGGTCTCGGCCTGGAGAAGGTAGTCGGGAGCTTCGGAGATCCAGCCCCGACACTTGCGATGGATCGTCGACGCGGGAATCTCTCCGGCGCTGATCCCCCCAACGACGCGAGGGTCCGGGCTGAAACCCGCATGAAGGGGTACGACTCCAAACCGCGACGGCGACTGTGCGTATGGATCCAGGCCCCTTGCGGGCTCGATCACGACGTCCGGAGGCTCGGCAGCCGGATCATCGTTGGTGCAGCCCGCAAGCAACCAAATCAGAGATGCATAGAATGTCGCTCGATGCGCCACTTCGTGGCCGTCGTAACCGGCCTGCCGCCAATACGTCAACCGTACAAAAAAATGGGGCCGCTCACCGGGAAGAGAGCGGCCCCTGCGCACATGCGCCTTGTCACGGTTTGGAAGAGGACCGTTAAGGATTGATCAACGCCACCGGGGAATCGGAGGCATCCACGATGGCCCAGACTTGAGGCGCCAAGCTCTCGTCCAACGTGTCTTCATCGACTGCGACGAGAATGCTGACCACATCCGCGGTCACCGGAACCTCGATCGGTCCAGCCTCGGCGGTGCAGTCGCCCGGGTCGAGATCGAACCCGATGTTGACGCTCCCCGCGGGCAAATCGAGATTATCAGTGGCCGGCGCGATCGTGCCAAATGCAAACTGGTCGAGGAGCGGAGGCGGGCATGCGCCTTCGTCCGTCACGATCACGTCGACTGGGTCGAGCAGCGAATCGTTGGCTCCGTGTCCCACGAACACCCGCCCATTACCCACCTCGAGACCTTCCGTGCTGTTGTTGAACACGAATGCGGCGACGAATGGAGCTTCGTTCGTCCGATAGGCGACGACGGTCAAATCGTCGCCGTCGTTGAGTGTGGCAGGGAGCTCGATGACTGCTTCGGTGCTTCCGGCAACTGCGACGCCGAAGGTATAACTCCCCGGGTCGAGTGGAACGCGACCCGTCGACTGGCCATAGGACAATCCCTCGATCGCCGTCTCCCCGTTTACGAGGATGTCGACCGCGGTATCCCCTGCAGCGGGTACCTCGGGAGCCAGATGGGCCACGTTGACCATCACGGTCCCCATGGGCATGCCGCCCGATCCGCCGCTCCCGGCCGATCCGCCAGAGCCGCCGATGCCACCCGTGCCGTCGTTGCCGTCACTGCCACAGCCGACGAGCCCCAGTGCGAGCGCCGCAGCCGCCGACAACCAAAATGTCTTGCGATTCATCATTTTTCTCTCCTCCGACCTGTCTAAGTTATGTCTAGGTCTTGTCTAGGTTCTACGGTCGGGACTCGGTCCGTCAATGCCGAAAGATGAAAAATCGCTGGGCATCTCGCTTGCTCGTGGAAATCACTAGGTATAGACATGTCTTAGACACCTTCTACACAACGTTGAAGCACGCCTCCTCGAACGGGGCAGACAGATGGCGCAGGAACCCAAATACCGAGTGGGGATGGTCTCGAAGCTCACCGGGCTGTCCACACATACGCTCCGCATGTGGGAAAAGCGCTACGCGGCGGTCGTTCCCGAGCGCACGGAAGCGGGCGGACGCCTATACACCGACTCCGACGTCGACCGGCTTCGCTTGCTGCACAAACTGGTGCAGAGCGGACACTCCATCGGCGGGATCGCGAAGCTTGCAGACACGGAGCTCCGGCAGATGGCGGCTTCCTTCCCGGCGGCATCCTCGGAGCCGGCGTTGCAGCACCTTCCCGCGATTCGCGAACGCGTCATGCATGCGATCGAAGAGCTTCGCATCGAGGACGCGGAGCAGATCCTTTCGCGCGCCGCCTTGAGCACGGAGCCGAGTGAGTTCCTTCAGGATGTGGTCGGCCCCATCTTGGTGGAGGTGGGCGATCGCTGGGAGAACGGAACGCTTCGCATTGCGCATGAGCACGCAAGCTCGAGTGTGATGCGCGGTCTGCTCTTTGCGTTGATGCGACTCTACCCAGCACAGGACGCGAAGCGGCGTGTCGTCGTCGCCACCCCGGCACGAGAGGATCACGAGCTCGGCGCGCTCATGGTGGCCATGCTGGCAGCGATGCATGGCTGGAGCGTGCTCTATCTCGGGCCAGATCTGCCCCCGGAAGAAATCGCGTACGCCGTCACCAGCACCGAAGCCGAGCTCCTCATGCTTTCGGTCACCAATTTGAAACCCGCGGAATGCGAAAAGCAGGTCGCCGCGATCGAGCGTGCGATTTCCGAGCGCGTGATGATCTTCGTCGGTGGTCGAGCCGCGAAGATTCCTTCGCAAAGCAGGGCGCAAATCGAAACGGATCTATCCGTTCTCGAGGTGGCCCTCAGTCGGTAACGCTCGCCGGCTCGCTAGGCGGGATCGTATCGCGGGTGGCTCCTTTGATGACCTTCTGCGCCAAGGTGGCCAGGCTGCGTGCGCCGCTCTTCTTCAACAGCGAGCGAATCTGTGCCTTCACCGTATTCTCGGCGACGCCGAGCGCGTCGGCCAGCTCCTTGCGGGACAATCCATCGACTGAGAGCGTGAGCAACTCCGTCTCGCGCCGGGTGAGCTTGAGCTGGCGCGCAAGATGCTCGATGCGTTGCCCGATCGCTACGTCATCGACACGCGCCTGAGCGAGCGCGCGCTGAATGAAAGGATTGAGGTTGTCTGCGGATGCCGGTTTGCACACGTACTCGCCGCGCAGGGTCTGCACCTTGTTGACCACGTCGCGATTGAGCTCGCCAGTCAATACGAGCACGGGAAGCTCCCCGTGTCTTTGCCGAATCTCGGCGAGTAAGTCGAGCCCGTACCCATCGGGGAGAATGAGGTCCAGCACGACGCCCGACCACTCGGTCCCGTCGGTCAGCTTGTCACGAGCCGCGCCCATACTGTGGACTACCTGGGCCGGACCATGACGCCCAAATGTGCGAGCGAGCGTACGAGCCAAAGTCGGCTCGTCCTCGACGATCAGGAACCCTCCCGGCATGCGGCTTAAGCTACCCCAGTTGACCCCTTGGGTGGTACGGATTCCGCTCGAGCGGTACCGTTCCTGAGGTGAATTCGGACCCGCGAGCTGCAATGCCCTCATCAAAACTCTATGATTTCAGTCATTTTCGCGCTCGGCGCAACTTGGGCGCTGCCCCGGCGCGACCTCAGCCGGCGGGGCGAATCCCGGCAGTCTCTTGACGCGGGGCTTCGCCGCCCTTTCAATGATTCCAACGATATGTACGCGGTGATGATCACCGATGAGGGGGGCGTGCAGAGGAAGCTCAGCTTTTCGAAGCCGGAGCTAACGGTGGGGCGCGTCCAGGGCAACGACATCATCTTGGCCAAACGCAACGTGTCCAAGCAGCACGCCCGGCTTCTGCTCAAGAACGATCAGGCCGTCGTCGTGGACCTCAACAGCACGAACGGCACCTGGGTCAACGGTCGCAAGATCACGGCCCCATATCCACTCAAGCAGGGTGACAAGATCTACATTGCGGACTTCATACTCACGGTCGAGCCCGCAAACGACCGGGCGGAGCGTGCGAGCTCCGTGCCACGCGTCTCGGAACCGCCGGCACTGCCGCGAAAGGAATCGATGTCGACCCCGGGCTCGCGGCCCGTTCGTCACGCACCCGATGCGCGGCGGGCCAACTCGCTCGGCGTCCGGTCCAAGCCGGAGGACGGACGATCGACGAGCCTGCCGCCTCGAATCGAGCGACGCGACACGGCCGAAGCCCGTGTACCCGTGAAGACCGAGACCGGGATCCCGGCCGCCGACCCACTTCGGGCCTTGTTGGCACGTCTAGCCCAGCGTATCGACATCGAAAATGTCGACCCGGCAGCCATGAAGAGCCAAGAGCGCTGGTCGGCCGTGCGTGCAGCCATCGCAGAAACGTTCCTGGCCATGCAAACGGAAGGCTCGGTGAACGCAGAAATCGACATGCGGCACATCGCACACATAGCCCTGCATGAAGCGATGGGTCTGGGAGCGCTCGATGACGTGCTCTCCGACGAGTCGGTCCGAACGGTCGTGGTCCATGGTCCGGAGCACGTGTTCGTCGACAGGGGGCAAGGCCTCCACAGCACTGCGCTGAAGTTCTCCTCGGCGGCGGCCCTTCGACGCATCGCGCGGCGCCTCGCCGCACAGAGCGGCCAGACGCTGCAAGATCAGCCGGTCCTTCACGGCAGGCTCACATTCGGCCCGAGGCTCACCGTATTGCAGCCTCCGCTGGTCATGCGGGGACCGGTGATCGAGTTGCGCATCAGCGAGACGAAGTCGCTTGCCAAGCTCGCAGAGGAAGGGTGGATGAGCGGGGATGCAGCGACTCACCTCGCGAAGGCCGTGGCAGAGTGCCGAAATATCGTCGTCGCGGGTCCGCATGGCGCGGGTGTCGCCCAAGTCTTGTCGGCTTTGGCTGGGGAGTTGCCAGATACCGAGAACACCTTGGCCATCGAAGCGGTGCCCGATCTCGACATCGATCGCGACCGCGTGGTGGCGCTGACCGCGGCGGACGCCGGCATCTCATTGACCCAGGCCATCGAGCACGGCAGCCGTCTGCACGCGGAGCACCTCGTGATCAATGACATCAGCGGCGCGAGCACGATGACTGCACTGGCGGCCGTCGTCGGCCGGGAGCCAGGTCACCTCCTCGGAATCCATTGCTGGAGCGCAAAGGATGCAATCGAGGGGGTGATGCTCGCTGCCGGCTGCGCGGGCTCCGACCGCACCTGCGTGGCGGAACTGGTCGGGGCAGCGGTCGACTTGGTCGTTGGTATGCAGCGGCGACCAGAAGGGCCGCGGGTCACTGCGATCCTCGAAATCCAAGGCAGCGAGGGTGGGGACGTCAGTTACGAGTCGGTGCCGTTCTAGGACAGGACGTCAGGCGCCCTTGCTCAAGGCAATGCGCGGCGTGGAGCTCACACCTGGAGCCGGATACGCCGGACGTGCAAAGTAATAGCCCTGACCGTAGTGAGCACCGCAGTCGACCACTACTTTCATCTCGGTTTCCTGCTCGATGCCCTCGGCTACGACGCGCGCACCGAGCTCGTGGCAGAGGCGAACGATGTGGCGGACCAGGACCTGTGCACGCCGGTCGTCGGCGAGGTCCGCGATCAAGGTGCGGTCGAGCTTCACGATCTCGGGCTTCAGATCGACGATGTACTTGAGATTCGAATAGCCCGCGCCCAAGTCGTCAACCGCAAGCGAGACGCCTTTGCCGCGAATCTCGCGAAGCACGCTGTGGCAATATGCAAAGTGGGTGAGCGGAACGGACTCGGTGACCTCGAGATAGATTGGCTGATCATGCGTGAAGATCGGATCGTCTGGCTGCACGAGCCACGATTCGTCGAACTCGTTGGGATGCACGTTCAAAAAGAGCGGCATCTCCGTGCAATGCGTGGTCGCTAGCTCGCGAATCGCACGTCCGAGAGCACCGACGCATCGTGATTTGATCGCCTCGTCGAATAGCTTGGGCGGGCTGACCCAGTGAGGGGAGTCGCTGCGCACGAGCGCTTCATAGGCAAAGGGCTCCATCGTGCTGAGAGACACGATCGGCTGGTAGACGACGCTGAGCTCGCCGCGGGTGAGCACGCCGGGAAGACCCTTGACCCCGCGGACCCGCGGAATCCCCGAGCGGTGCATTTGCGTGCTTTCCAACCAGGCGCGAAAGTTCGTCAACGCTACTCCAACACGGTAAGTTTACAACAAATGAGGACGTCCCCGATATCCTAATTTAGGGACTGCTAGCGCGCGCAAGGGCCCTCTGGTATGCCCGGGTGCGATGAGACGTGCACTCTCGATTGGTCCCGTCAAGGAAAGCCCCATCGGGACCACGTTAGAGCGGCACTTGCTGGACCGCCAGCGATGCATGGCCGAAGCAACCGGGGACTTCACGGGGCTGTTTCAGCAGATTGGCTTGGCAGCAAAAATCATTGGCAGCCGGGTGAGCAAAGCGGGGCTCTTGGGCATCTTGGGCCGTACGGGAACCACCAATGTCCAAGGAGAGCAGGTTCAGAAGCTCGATGAGTTCGCCAACCGAACGATCGTCAGCACCGTGGAAGGGGGCGGTCATGTCTGCATCATGGGAAGCGAGGAAGTGGAAGACCCCATTGCAATTCCTCCGCAGTATCCAAAGGGCAAGTACGTCTTGCAGTTCGACCCGCTCGATGGCTCAGGCAACATCGACATCAACGCTTCGATCGGAACCATCTTCTCCATCCACCACCGCCTGACTCCGGATGGGGAGCCGGGTACTCTCCGCGATCTGCTGCAACCGGGCTACGACATCGTAGCCGCTGGCTACGTCATCTACGGGTCTTCGAACATGCTCGTGTACTCGACCGGCGAACAAGTCGATGGCTTCACCTATGACCCGGGCGTGGGAGAGTTCTTCCTATCCCATCCGAAGATCCGAATCCCCGAGCGCGGCGACATCTACTCGATCAACGAAGGCAACTACCACAACTGGGACGAGCGCATTCAGAAGTGGGTGGATTGGATCAAGACACCGACGCCAGAACACAAGGCATACAAGCTCCGCTACATCGGCGCGATGGTTGCCGATCTGCATCGGACGCTGCTACGCGGCGGCATTTTCTGCTATCCACAGGACGTCAAGAACAAGAGAGGCAAGCTTCGTCTCCTCTACGAAGCATCGCCGATGGCCTTCGTCGTCGAGGCGGCGGGCGGCATGGCCTCCGATGGCACGAACCGCATTCTAGAGATTCAGCCCAAAGAGTTGCATCAGCGGACACCCGTGTTCATGGGTAGCCCGGCTGACGTGGCGGACGCTCTGCGCTTTGCCAACGCATGACGCGCTCAGAGCTTGGGCGTGAGTTGGAATGGCACCTCGGTGCGCACGCAACCGCCTTGCGGCTGCGGAAACTTCCAGGTTCTCGCTGCGCGCCTCACACACGCGTAAACCTGCGGATCGCCGAGTGATCCCTCGATCGAGACGGCCCGCACGTCTCCGTTTGCGCCGATGGTCAGAAGCACTCTCATCGTTCCTTGAAGAAGGTTGTCCCTCTTGAGCTCGTGCTCGTAACACGTCTGCACCTGTTTGCGTGGTTGCCCATTGATGACGTCGCGGATCTGAGCGGCTTGCAGCGTGCCGCGGCAATCCCGCTCCGCTGGCGGCGTCCATGCGCTGGGCTTCGTGCTTGGCTCCTCTTCAGGCGCGGTGTCCTTGGCAGCGCTTTGGTCCTCGGGGATCTCCAGCTCCGGCACGAACTGCTCCCGTGCGGGCGTCTCAGACGGAGGCTCGGTAACCTGCGTCTCGGGTGGGGACTCCTCGGGTTTGGCGAAAAACCAGAGCGCTCCCGCACCCAGCAAGAAGAGTAATGCGATCACCACGTACTTGCTGTCGTTCTTCTTCAGCGGCGGCAGGCTCGAGCCCTGGGTCACGTTCCCTCCCTGTTACCCCCGGGGGTGGCAGTCCGGGAAGCATAGAATCCCCTGCCGATCGCGCCAACTCCCGTCTCCTCAAAGAGCCGTTTGCCGCATGCCGACCTCTCCTCTATGGTTCGGCCTCTTTTTCACTCACGATTGACCATGTTGGATAAGTTCAAAGGGTTCTTTCTCGTATTGTTGGTAGTCCTGCTTTCGGCGGTGTTCGCGCTCCAATTTGGAGGCGGTCAGGCGGAAGGGTGCACAGCGGGCGGCGGCTCGTATCTTGCCCGCATCTACGGCCGAACGTTGAGCAGAGGGGACTTCGAGGCTGCCTATGCCGTGGGAAACTTCGGAAGGCTTCCCGAGGAAACACAGCAATCGCTCAGGTTGCCGGAGCTGGTCCTCAACGGGCTCATCGATCGCACGCTATTGGCGCGCGAAGCCCGCAAGGTCGGCTTCGATGTGAGCGCCGACGAGGTCATGGCGAGATTCGTCAAGGACGGAGTCATCATGTTGACCTTGGGGCTAGGTGCACCCCCCATGCTTCCCCAAGGCGAAATACCGGTCTCGTTCACCGACAAGGATGGAACGTTCAACAAAGACCTCGCGGAACGTTACATCCAAAACGGGCTCAGACGAAGCGTCGGAGAGTTCGCGGAATCCCAGGTCGATGAATACCTCGCCGCCAAAATGCGCGATCTAGTGGCTTCGACAGTGACGGTGAGCGAGGCGGAAGTTTGGGACGACTACGTACGGGAGCGCGATACCGCCAAGATCGAGTATGTGCGCTTCGCTCCCGCCTATTACGCCCCACAGAAACCGCCAACCTCCGACGAAGCGCTCGACGCGTGGATGGCAAGCAACGAACAGCGGCTCACCGCCGAATACGAAAGCAACAAGCACCGATATACCAACCTCGAAAAGCAGGTTCACGCACGTCACATTCTGATCAAAGCGGGAAGCTACGCCACTCCAGAGCAGAAAGCCGAAGCCAAGAAGCAAGCCGAGGAGCTGCGAACGCGCGCTGTGGCGGGGGAAGACTTCGCGGCTCTTGCGCGCAAGTACAGCGATGATCAGATCACGGCGAAAAACGGTGGAGACATCGGCTTCTTGACGAAGGGAACCATGCCGGAGTCGTTCGACGAGGCCGTGTTCTCGATGAAACCAGGCGACATCTCCGAGGTGGTCGAAACGCCCTACGGTTTTCACATCATCCAAGTTCTGGGGATTCGCGAAGGCGACGTTGCGGTGGAGGAAGCGAAGCGCGAGCTGGCCGAGGGGCTCTACCGGGCCGACTGGCTGGAGGCGCGCGCGCGAGAAGCAGCCGCTCAGACGCTCGATGCCTGGAAAGCAAGCAAGGACGACGAAGCGATCGAGCAGCGCCTGACGGCGGCGGCGCAAAAGCGAGGCGAGTCCGCTTTGACGCCCACGCTCGAAGAAACGCCCGAGTTCGGCCGCGCGGATACCCCGATCCCCGGCCTGTCCACAGCGGCTCTGCTGGAAGCCGTGAACGCGTTGCCGGAGGGCCAGGACTTCCCAGAGGCACCAGTCAAGCTGGGTCGCGAATGGGTGATCTTCCGGCTGCTCGACCGCCAGCGCCCGGATGAAGAATCGTTTACGGGCGCAACTCGCGAAGCGACGCGCGAAGTCCTCGAGACGCTGAAAAAGAAGGAAACGGTCGACCTCTACATTCAGCAGCTCAGGGCCAAGGCAAGCGCAGAAGATGCGCTGCGCGTGCGGCCGCTTTCCACGGAGAATGACCGTAGCTAAGGAAACGAGCTTGGCGGAGCTCCCGACCGAGTCGTTCACGCTCGGCAATGGGCTTGCCGTGCGACTCGTTCCGCTACCTCACCTGCAGTCGGCGAGCATTTCGTTCTTCGTGAAAGTCGGCTCACGCTACGAAAGCGACACGACGAACGGTTTGAGTCATTTTCTCGAGCACATGCTGTATCGAGGCACCGAATCGCACCGCGCTTCGCACCAGCTGGCCCTCGCCATCGAACGGCTCGGGGGAACGCTCGATGCCGCAACGCACGTGGACTTCACCAGCTATACGCTGACTCTTCCTCCGGAAAGCTTGGTGAAGGGCATCCAGCTTCTCGCGGAGGTGTTGCACCGGCCTTTGCTGACCGACATCCGGACGGAAAAACAGATCATTCGTGAAGAGATCCTCGAAGATCTAAACGAAGACGGTGAGCAGATCGACATCGACAACGTATCGCGACAGCTTCTTTATCCAAGTCATCCGCTGGGCTTCTCGATTCCGGGTCCTTTGGAAAATTTGATGCGTTTCGAGACCGGCGACCTGCGGAAGCATCACGCCTCGCATTACACGGCCCGCAATGCGTTGATCTGCCTGGCGGGCGCGCTCGATCCGGGAGAAGTCGCCAATGCGGTCGCTTCCAGCTTCGGGGCGTTGGCAACTGGCGAAACCCTGGTACCCAAACGCGCACCGCGCGATCGGCCGGGAAGTCGCTTTGCTTTCGTGTACGACCACGGAAGCCAGACTGACGTACGGCTGTCGTTTCATACTCCGGGCCTGGCGAGCCCCGAGGCGCCCGTTCTTCTGCTGCTCTCACGGGTGATGGATGACGGTCTCAGCACGCGGGTCCATCAGCGGATTTGCGAGGAGCGAGGGCTCGCATACGAGGCCTTCGCTGGCAACGACTCGTTCGAGGAGTGCGGTGTGTTCGACTTTGGAGCCTCGGTCGAGCATCAGAAGACGCCAAAGCTGATCGAGGCTTTTTTCGAGCTGATCGACGAGCTTCGGAGTGAGTCGCCTAGTGAAGACGAGGTGGACAAGGCAAAACGGCGGTATCTCTGGGCGCTGCGAACCGTGCGCGACGACGCCGAAGACACGGCAGACTTCGTGGGGAGCAGCGCGTTGTTCGGCCTGCCGGAACGAGTCGGCATGATTGCGGACCGGGTGTCTCGAGTCACACCAGGAGAGATTCAAGACGCGGCTCGGCGCTACCTCGACCCGGACAGCGCATATCTAACCTGCGTCGGCGTGTTGAATGGTAGGGTGCTCGAGGACGTGGAAGCGCTCGCTGCGGGCTAACCCTCGAGATTGACCCAACTCGCTTCGCCGTCGGGGCTCCACTCCTTCTTCCACAACGGCACCGACTGCTTGATTCTGTCTATGCTCTTGCGGCACGCTGCAAAGGCTTCTCTTCGGTGGGGTGCGCTGGCCGCGACACAAACCGCGACGTCTCCGATGCTTAGGCTGCCGACACGGTGGATGGCCGCCAGCCGCGCTTCTGGGTGCTCGGCTAAGACCTCTTCGAGCACGCGTCTCATCTGTTTTTCCGCCAAGCTTTCGTGCGCTTCGTAATCGAGGCGGACCACCTTCTTTCCCTCCGCATGATCCCGAACGACGCCACAAAAGACGCAGATACCGCCTGCTCCGGGATGCTCGACTGCTTTGCGGACCTCGTCGAGAGAGATCTCTCGATCGACGATGCGGCAGATCGTGACCGAAGAGCCACCGGCGACGGGAGGCAGGACATCGACCCTGTCGCCATCTCGAAGCTCCTCTGATCCATTTACGAACTCGCCGTTGACGGCCAGTCGCATCTTCGCAAGGAAGACCGCCAGCGAAGGAAATCGCTCAGCCACCGCGCGACGAAGCTCGGCTTGATCCACAACTTCGACTTGGAATTCGAACGTCGAGCTCTTGCATCCCGCGAGCTCTCGCGCGGCTGCGTAGTAGTACACCTGCACCTTCACGAAGACCAATGGTAGCAGGCGTGGAAAAGAGGGCAGCCACGCGGACCGTGGTATCCTGGGGCCTGAAGTGACCGAATCAGGCCTCAAGTTGATCGGGTGGGTCATGGCCGCCAGCCTCGCCGGCGCGGTTCTGTCGATGCCGCAACCCGTCGACCCTTGGGAGATGCCTAGTCTAGTCCTCAGTCGCGAGGCGGCTTCCGACGCCATCAGCCTCGATCGAGCGCTCGCCCAGGAGATGCCGGACTCAAAGGAAGTTCAGACACTTCGTTCGCTCTTCCTCGATCACGGACGGGCAGAGGCAAATCCGCCCTATACCCGTGTGGCATACGATCAGCGCCAGGCAGACATCTATCGTGCGACGAAGGCGGTGGTGGCCAAGCACGGACCGTTGGCCCTCGATGCAATGAGGGCAAATGCAGTCGAAGAGCTGGTGCGCACGCTCGGCGACGGCACCCAGCCTCCCGAAAACGACTATGAGGCAGGAGTCCTCGGCGGGTTTCCTCAGATTCTGCGACAGTACGGTTTGATCCATCGCGGCGTGATCGTGGCGCCGGAGCTGAGTGTCAGAGCGCTCTACAAGGCCCGATGGAACTCGATTCATCGGCGTGACTTGGTCGAGGGAATGTCACGGATCGAGCTTCAGGCCTATTGGGGCTGGCTGGCACTGCATGGGTGGGGCAAGCCGCTAGCCAAGCGGGAAGAAGCGCTCGTGGCTTTTCGGGATGCAGGTGGTTTCGATGCGCAGGAAGCAGCCGCGCTCATGGACCTCCTCGGAGGCCGACCCGATCGTGCATCGAGATCGTTAGAACGTCTTTATGCCGCCACCGGCGAGCTCCGCCTCCGCAATCTGGCGCTCGGCGCAATGCATGCGGCCCTTTTTCCTTCAGCATTGGTAGATCACGCATCTCGGAGTGGACAGTGAAATCGCTGTCTCGTAGCCTACGGATTCGGACTCGGTCTGGAAGTTGAGCCTCGCGTGAAAGTGGACCTCAGGAAGAGCCTTTTCATCCTTCCCAATCTCTTCACACTCTCGAGTGTGCTGTGCGGTTACTATGCAATCCTGATCCTCTCGGATAGGTCGACCAGCGATGATTTCTACCGGGCGGCGCTGTTGATCATTTTCGCGCTTTTCTTCGATGGCATCGATGGCCGGGTCGCGCGGCTCACCAGGACACAGACGGCGATCGGCGTCCAACTCGATTCATTGGCCGATGTGATCTCGTTCGGCGTGGCGCCGGCGATCCTCGTCTATTATTGGTCGCTGGCTGAGCTCGGCACCGCGGGAATGCTGGTCGGTTTCGTGTTCGTGGCGTGCGGAGCCATCCGGCTGGCTCGTTTCAACGTTTCCTCGACGGGCGATGACGGCCAGCCGCGACATCCCGGGAAGTACACGCAAGGCCTGCCGATTCCGGCGGCCGCCGGAATTCTGATCTCGATCGTGGTGGCCAACACCCTCACGGGAAAGCTTCCCTTCTCCCCGATTCTCATTTCCGGTCTCGTGCTCATGCTGTCCGTGTTCATGGTGAGCACGATGCCGTTCCGCTCGTTCAAGGACCTGCGTCTGAGCTGGCGCACCGTTCTTTTGATCTCGACGGCGCTCGGTGTGACGGTATGGATCGCGCTCAAGGTTCATCCTTCGATGGCGCTGGTATGGTTGCTTGCCGCATACGTGATCATCGGGATCGTGGAGAGCTTGGTCGCCTTGATGCACAAAGCCCGCGACGGCCTCGACAAAGCCGATCAGCGATCGTTGTGACCAGCCCCGGGCTCGTCCCCGGTGTTGCGCTTGGGATTTTCGTACACCGAGATGATGGGTACCCCGTCGTAAAGAAGCACGTGGGCGGGCTGCACCGTATCGAAAGCGACCCAAGCCTGATAGTCGACCTCATTGAAGTGCGGCTCATGATGCACGAGGACGAGATCAGCCTCGGCCATGGACGCTGCGGCACGAATGTTCCGCGGTATGATTCCGTCCGCTTGCAACATGGCCCAGGCGCCGGGAGTGGTGTCGCAGAGCCAGACAGATCCTCCGTCTGGTAGCTTCGTCCTGAGCCACGGCGCCAGGCTTCCCGTGGTGAATCCCCAGAATTGCCGATTCATCCCCAGGTCGGCCCCCCCGGGCACTCCGCCGACGACCGGGGTGTAGTGCGAAAGCGCAAATGGATGACTGTGGGCTGTCTGCACCAGACTCGGAAGGAGGCACACCACGACGAACGCGACGGATGGCCAACGACGGCCGATCCACACGTGAAGCTCGGCCATCTCGACCGTGCGCGCAAGCCCGTAGGCGGAAAAGAGCGCCAAGAAAGGGTACGCGGTGAGCCAATGCTTGGTTCCCCCGAAGATCGGCGAGCTCGGAAGCGCAATGGCGAGCATGGGCGCAAGCAGGCAGCCAAGCCACAAAACCGGCGTCCTGCGTGTCGTCACGTCACCGATTTGCGTCTTCCATGGAAGCCGAAGCGCAGCTCGCTGCCCCCAGAGCCCGATCAGACCAAGCACGATCACGGTTAGCGGAACGGTCGCCACGGTCATGACGAAGGGAACGGAAATCGGAAAGGGCGGTTGGAAGTAGCTGACCCCGAGGTATTGGTAGGTGTAGTGAACGTGATGAAGGTGAAACGCGGCGTAAGAACGCAGTCGATCCCATGTATCGTGCCATACCCACGGCCAGGTGCCGATCAAGATGATCGGCCCGATGATGAGCATGGAAGGAAGCCACAGGACAGAGGATCGTACCAGGCGGTCAGCGCGCGCTTCGTCGGCGCGAATCCACGCGAAATGGATGAGAAAGATCACCGGGAGCATCCAGCTGTTGTGCTTGGTTGCGAGTGCGAAGCCAAAACACAGACCAGCTATCAGAGCCCATCTCCGGTCGGCGAGCGAGCGCCAGTATGCGTAGGCGGTGAGCGTGAAGAAGAACGCGATCGGAATGTCGAAGCAGGCGAGATGGCTATGGTAGAATACTCGTGGCATCAGAGCGAAAGCCATGGAGGCGAAGAGCGCACCTCGGCGGTGCATGACCGAAGCGCCCCAGGCATAGATCAACCAAAGCAGTAATCCTGCGCAGAGCATCGCAGGGAAACGGAAGGCCAACGATTCATGGGGGTAGAGGCCCCAATGCTTCTGGGTGAGCCAGCTGAGGGCGAAGGTGAGCTTCATCCATGCCGGATGCTCCCAGTTGTAGGACCATGCGCGATCGATGCTCTGCGGATCGAAAGCCGAAACCGGATTGGAAGACAGCTGCGAAAGCCAGGATGCGTAGCTCTTTGCGGCATGCACGTAGAAGCTTTCGTCGCGCGAAAGTGCGAGGTCCGGCGCAGTCCAGATGAGGACCGCCACGTAAGCGATGCACAACGCGGCGCCAAGGACATGGTCGCGTCGCTTCAACGCTCTGGAATCATTCATCGGAAGTCCCCGCAGCTCTGGTGGAGGCCGACCAGCAAAACAGTCGCGCTTTCGGATCTTCAGTGACGGTTTCAAAACGCACGGTGGCGCGGTCGAATCCCAGCTTCCCCGTTTGGATCTCGAGCTCCGACCACCCGTCTCCATCGTGGTGCACGAGCTCGCCGACCAGGCGGTCGGAAATCCAGACCCGTAGGATAACCGGGCTTCCGGCGCGCCAGCGTTCGTTCTCGTAGTCGATGCCACCATGCACGACGAGTCGATCGGCTAGCGGCACGTCTTCGAATGTCACGCGGACGGGATCCGATCCGACAGGATGCTGCCAGATGCACCTTCTGGGTGTGAGCGTCAGGTCAGCGAGAACGGTGGACCCGACCCAGAGCCAAGGACGCCCCGCATCACAGACGAAGCGCCGTTCGGGGGCCATGGGACCGCGGCCGAGCCCCCCCGGCCCCGTCGGGGCCTCGAGCCACGGGCATGGACGGGGCGCGTCACCGTGGATCAGCTCCACGTTGGCATGCGCGACCTGCTGCACGAAATCATACCGGACGTCGTCGGTGGAGACGGGCCACATACGGACCCGAACACGACCGAGCTGCGCTTCGAGGTCCGGAGCCGTGTCGCGGGTGGAAGCCCCGCGAATGCTCAGCTCCCAGACTCGATCGAAGCCGGCCGAGTCGCTCGGAGCGGCGGCTCGCAATGAGAGCAGGTCGCCGGCGTAAAGGCGAACGACCGGATCGGCCCACGAGGGTGCCGCGACGATGCGATCGTTTGCCTTGAATCGCGTGTGCACGAAGGTGGAGGCCGCATCCCAGGAGTCGTCAGTCGGGACTGCCCCGCGAATCCACATATCCGCCGCGAGCTCCAACGACGCCACGGAAGCGACCAGCAGCCACAGCCACGCAGCGACCATCTGCATTCGCCCCGCTCTCGCCACGCCAGCTGGATGCTAGCAGGGGTCGGATTACTCCGCAGCTTCGCAGACGAACTCGAAGGTCCAGCCGCTCAGCATCGGCGTGGCGGGCGGATCGTTCGACGGATTGAGCAACGCCGTGATCTGGATATAGGGAAGACCGTACGACAGCCCATCGGCGATCATCTCGTTGGTCAGATTGAGCGTATGGCTGGTCGTATCATCGGGAATGACGACGATGGCCGGAACGGACGTGGGCAGCTCTTCTGCGGTATTGGCCGTCCGGATTTGAAACTCGATGGACGTACCCTCGGGGGTGTCGCCCTCCCAGCTCAGATCGCCCCATCTGGGCCGCTCCGGTGGTGTGACGCAGCGAGCGGTGCTGTCATATGAATTGCGATAGAAGCTCGAACCGGGAAGCTCATTGAACTCGTGGGATGCCGCATCTGGAATCATGATGCGAATGGGAATCCGCTCGACCTCTACGTTGTCATCGGCTCGCACGACCAGCTCGAAGTCGAATACCTGGGAGGTAGTGGAAGGTGGGACCGATGTATTGGACAGGACCACCTCGTACTCCAAGAATGCGCCGACGTCGCAATCGCGGCAGACGTTATCGAGGCCCGCCACACACTCGAGCGCGTCGCCAATGGCACAGTCTTGATTGCGAATCCGATCGACGAAATCGCGTTCGTCCTCAGGGGTGCTCTCGTTGTCCACGGCGCGAACGGAAATGTCGTAGACCGAGTCGGTCTTGGCGAGCCCGATGGTATTGCTGACCGCCGAGTCGAGTCCTTCGCCGCTCGCCGTGGATAGCTCGGTTACCCACTCGTCGCCGAGCTTGGTGAGCGCATCGGTAGCCGCTGCCATCAAGCGAGCGTCGGCGTCGCCGTCGCTCGGCATCGTCATCGCGTCCCTCAAGGTCACGACGCTTGCCACGCGAATGTCGTTGGCTAGCAGGGCGGTTTCCACGTCTTCCCAAGCCACAGGGGCATCGGTCGTCATCCATGTGGGATTGGCAGGATCCCCATCATGCACGATGGAAAGGCTGAAGGCGCCTTCGGGCATGTGGCTCGGATCGGCTGCTGGGATGATGCCGTCCGCCACCAGGTAGTACGTCTGAGAGGTCACCGGCGACCAAGCGATGGCACCCCAGCTGCCGATGCCGAGGGTGCCGCCGTCACAGGCCGTCGCCGTGAGCGGATCGAGCATGGAGTCTTCGAAGAGCGCCATGTTGGCACCGGGCCAATGGGTGTTGTTGGCAAACGCGCTTACATTGGAAACGGGAGAATCGAAACGCAGTGCGAGCACCGCGTCTTTGCCGTCCATGTCTGCGCCCGGAGGATCGTCCGGTGGCACGGGCGGCGGAGGGGCACAACCCGGGGCGATCGCCGTATTGACCTGGTTGGTGAGAAGCGTGCTCATCCCCATGAGCGTCAGCGACTGGCCGGAGAGATCGCCGAGGTCCAGCAGAGAGGCCGCGCTGTCGGCATCGAATAGCGCCGGAAACATCTCCACGGGTGGCAGGGATGTGACGCCTGCACCGACTCCGGACGCGAAGGGCGGATCCGTGTACTGCAAGCCGGTAGGGTCCGGGCCGTTGAAGACGGCTGCGTCGGTGATGTTCATGACCACGTGCAGCGCATCGGGCCGGAAACAGGGATAGCCGAGGTCCGCATCAGGGCCCTGCGGGCACGACCCCCGGTTGGGAACCGCATCGCCGAGGCCGAAGCCACTGGCGACCGAATACAGAGCCTGGCTAGCCGCGGAGCCCACGCTGGCGTTCGCCACCGTATTGAGCGTGCTGACGGCGGTCTGCACCAGGGCCTCGTCGTCGGTCAGATCCAAGATGTGATGATAGGGCGCCTGGCTGTAAGGCATCGCAAGCGGATCGAGGGCGTACTCCCGGTAGAGGCCCACACCGAAACGCGCATCGGAAAACTGCGCCTGCACATCGCCGATGATGTTGAGAATCTCGGATTGCAGAACTCCGATTTCCTCGGCAAGCGTCGGCGTCGCGTCGATCAAGAAGTATACGTCGATCTGCGGGATGTCGGCTGTCGTGGCCACAATGGCCCGGCGGACCACTGCCTGAGCGCCGATCGGATCGTAAAACAGAGTCTCGTAGAGACCGTCGTTGGTTGGATCGCCGTCGCAGGAAACCCAATCGGCAGCCCCGGGACAAGCGTCGGCGTCGTCGGGCACGCCATCCCCGTCGGTGTCGGGCAACGTGGTGACTCGATCCACGATCAGAGAGCCCGCCTCGTCGGAGTATCGAAGTCCGGCCGAGTTGTCGGGCGTCAGCTCGCCGCCCACCGGATAGTCTTGACTGATCGAGCAGTCGGGGCGCCCTGAGGAGCACTGAGCCGGTGGATCGATGACGGCGTTCTCGCTGTCGCCGGCCGGGCTGTCGCCACACGCCGCCACGACGGCCAGAACCACGTACAGCGATGCCGATCGAACCGTCTGCCTGAGGGAGATCATTGTGAAATTTCTAACACTTGGGGGGTAAGTACAGTACCGCATATCGTCAGCTTGTGTAAGAGCTACTGTGGAGCGCCCACGATGCAGGAAGGTGGGTTTCCGTCCCAGGACGACGCGCACACCGTGCGCGGGGGGCAATCACGCGAATCGACGCAGGAGCCATCTGGAAGCACGCACTCGGACCGTGAGTCCCCCCACAGGTCGCGACACTCGAAGCCTTCGGCGCAATCGAGAACCGAGGCACAAGGCCCAAACGTGCCGCAGACCGCACGCGTGCCCTGAACAGTTGACTCGCATACCGGCATCAGGGAGTCGGTGCATTGTGTGTTGTCGCACGAAACTGCATCGGGCAGGTTGGGAGCGAGCGAGGGCATGCACTCGCTCTTCTGGTCTCCATCCACGTCGCCGCACGGAACCCCGAGCGTCAGACAGTCGAGGTCGTCGACGCAGGGCCGACCGATGCGACGGCAGAACCGCTGATCGGGGCTTGCAAAGAAACACGTGAAGCCGTGGGGACAGTCTGCGCCGTCCTCGCAAGGCACCCGGCGGTCGACGCACGCCCCGTCCTCGCACGCAAAGCCGGCCACGCAATCGTTCGAATCGTCGCAGCCTGGCTCGATGCGCAAACAACGGCTGATCTCCAGATTGCAGGTATAGGCTGGATCCCCGCAGTCGACGTCTTGTTGGCAGGCTCCTCCTCCGGCCACGAAACATCGAGAGTATTCTTCGCAGCCCGTCGAAAGACAGACCTCGCCCGTGGGACAGGGGTTCTGGTCGTCGCAGAGCAGCACCGGGTCGGGGCAGCTCGGGCACAACACGCTCGTGTTGCACCAGGGGCCCCCATCGGGGATTCCGCCGTCCGTCGGGCCCGCGTCTGGACCGGCGTCGACGGAACCATCGAGGTCCACCCCTCCATCCATGTCGATGGCGGCGTCGCGTCCCGCGTCGGCGGGGACCGTAGGCGGCTCGATGCCACCACAGGCCGCTGCGGTCGCTGCCACCAGCGAAACATAAGCGAAGAAGCGCATCATGGGGGACCCCGAGGGTGAAAACGCGCGGGTAAATAAGCCTAGCGCTCCGCCGAGCATCTCGCATCCCGGCTCCCAGGGACGCTTGACCAACGCGGTTGGCGCCCCAAGGCTTTGGAGATGTCCTCAGTCGAAAGCGCCTTGATTGCGATCGAGCGGGCCTGCGGCACGGGTTCCGTGATCCGGGATCCAAGCGTCCTCGAGACCTATGCACACGACGAGAGCGAGGCGCAGCCATGCATGCCGGAAGCCGTGGTTCGCGTAACCAGCACGGCCGACGTGTCGGCAGTGATGAAGGCGGCGTACGAGCACGAGGTTCCAGTGACCCCGCGGGGCGGCGGGACGGGTCGGGTCGGCGGCGCGGTCCCCGTGCCGGGCGGGATCGTGCTGGCCTTCGAAAAGATGAATGCGATCAAGGACATCGACAGGCAGGAGCTCACCACGCACGTGCAGCCCGGGGTGATTACGGGAGACCTCAAACGCGCCACCGAAGAGGAGAAGCTCTTTTACCCACCAGACCCCAATTCACGCGATTCCTGCGAGATTGGCGGCAATCTGGCGGCCAACGCAGGAGGGCCGCGGGCGTTCAAATACGGCGTCACGCGGGAGTACGTTCTTGGCATGGACGTCGTGCTTGCCGATGGCACGGTTCTCAAGCTCGGGCGTGAAACCAGGAAGGGCGTCACGGGTTACGACCTCACCGCGCTGATGATCGGCAGCGAGGGCACCCTCGGCATCGTGACCGGCGCGACACTCCGTTTGATTCCGAAGCCGGAAGCCACGGTGACGGCGCTCGCGTGCTTTTCCAGCTTGGACGAGGTCGCGCCCGTGGTGTCGACGCTGCTCGCGCAAGGTCAGCTACCAGCGTGCATCGAGCTGCTCGACGAGGAAGCAATTCGAATCGTGAGACCCGAAGCCGGGCTCACCATTCCCGAGGAGACGAAAGCCATTCTGTTGATCGAGCTCGATGGGGACGAAGCCAAGCTCGAAGCCGACCTCGAACGGACGGGAAACGTCTTGTTTGACCTGAATGCGCTCGAGGTGTTGGTCGCGCAGAACAGCAGTGAACGCGAGCGGCTCTGGGCTTCACGCCGGGAGCTCAGCTACAGCATGAAGCGGCAGGCCAAGAACAAGCTTTCCGAGGACATCGTGGTCCCCCGGACCAAGATCGCAGAGCTGCTCGGGTACTGTTCCCAACTCGCCGATCAGAATCACCTCGTGATGCCGACCTACGGCCACGCGGGCGACGGCAACTTGCACGTGAATTTCTTGTGGAACGACCCCGACGAAAAGGTGCGGGTAGACGGGGCCATCGAGGCATTGTTTCGTCGCGTCGTCGATCTGCGCGGCACGCTCAGCGGCGAGCATGGAATCGGCCTCATGAAGGCTCCCTACCTGTCGATGGAGCAGTCGCCCGAGCTCATCGACCTCCAGAAGCGAATCAAGGACGTTTTCGACCCCAAGCACATTCTCAACCCAGGGAAGATCTTCTCCGCCGACGCGAAACGGTTCCACGGGCCCTGCTGAGCGAGCGGCCCCTTCGAACGACGTACGTGACGGGTAGACCGCTTGACGGCCTCGGGAAGATCACGCTAGGGCGCTGCGCATGCTTCGATTTCTTTGCCTTTTCTTGATCGCGCTCGGCGCCTGTGCATCCAGCGCCGACGATCAACCCGATGGCGGCCCGGACGCGGAGGTGGGCATCGACGCGGGTCCCGACGCTGGCGTCGAGCCCGTGGCGCCGTGGCCCGAGTGGGCGTTTCACCATTGGGTCTGGGAAAACGAAAGCACTCAAGACAGTGCGATCGCTTTGGTGGACGACTACCTGGCCCGCGACATCCCGGTCGGCGCCATCATCATCGATAGCCCCTGGGAAACGAGCTACAACAGCTTCGTCTTCGAGCCCTCGCAATACCCCGACCCGCAGGGCATGATCGACTACTTTCATAGCAAGGGCGTACGCGTGTTTCTGTGGATGGTGAGCGCCATCAATTTGGATTCCCCGCTGTACGAAGAAGCGGCGGCAGCCGGGTACTTCACTCAGGTGGACGCGTCGAGCGGGCCTGGTGTGGTCGATTGGTGGAAAGGCGACGGAAGCCTGATCGATTTTTTCAATCCGGATGCCGTCCAGTGGTGGCATGCGCAGATGGACGAGGGGGTTGATCTCGCGATCGACGGTTGGAAGTGCGACGGGATCGATCCGCACATTTTCAAGGCTGCTTATTCGCCGGCCCTCGGTCGAAACGTCGATCGAAACGAGTACGGCTTCGCTTACTATCGCGATTCCTTTTCGTACCTTCGCGAAAAGCTGGGCAACGATCGCATCATCACGGCGCGCCCCGTTGACAACTTGGGCACCGGAACCGACTCCGACCTCTGGGTTTACGCTCCTCGGGAAATCAACTGGGCAGGCTGGGTCGGTGATCAAGACAGCACGTTCGTCGGGATTCGTGATGCGCTGGATAACATGTATTGGAGCAGCGAACGCGGATACGTAGCGCATGGATCCGACATCGGAGGCTTCCGGACGGACATGCAAACCTATCCGGGCCTAGGACGACCCAAGGATGCGTTCATCCGATGGGCCCAGCTCGGCGCGTTCAGCCCCGTGATGGAAAACGGGGGGGGCGGGGAGCACCGCCCCTGGATGTTCGACGAGGAAACCACCGACATCTACCGGACGTTCGTGGAGATTCACTATCGATTGATCCCCTATCTGATGAAACACGGCGCGGTCGCCTTTGAAAAGGAAGCGTCGTTGACCACCTATCTTTCGCAGGCCGACTACAGCTATCTATTGGGCCCCGACATCTTCGTCGCCCCGATGCTCGAGGAGGGAACGTCCCGAGTCGTCACCTTCCCCGAAGGCCGCTGGGTCTATCTGTTCGATGCTTCCCAAGTCTACGAAGGACCGACCCAAGCCACGCTCGACATCCCACTGTCCGAGTTCCCAGCCTTCGTCCGGGAGGGCAGCGAAATCGCTGAGACGCTCCTCGGGGGGATCTAGGAACCGGGATCCCGATCCTCAAACCCCGATTCCCATCCGTCAAAGCAACATCGTCAGCGGGTTTTCCACGATTCGTTTGAATGCAGCCAGGAACCTCGCTCCGGTCGCCCCATCGATGACGCGGTGGTCGCAGCTCATCGTGAAGCGCATGCGGCGGCCAGGAATGATCGCGCCGTCCTGCACGATCGGCTCCGTCCGGAGGGTGCCCACGGCGAGAATCGCGCCTTCGGGTGGGTTGATCACCGCGGCAAACTCCTCGATTCCGAACATGCCTAGATTGGTGATCGAAAACGTGCCGTCAGCCATCTCTTCTGGTTGTAGCTTCTTTTCCCTCGCGCGCGCTGCCAACTCGCGGACCTCACCGGCGATCTCCGCGATGCCCTTGCGGTCGGCATCACGAAGGACGGGCGTCATCAATCCTTCGTCGATGGCCACAGCCACGGAGATGTCGACGACCTGGTGGTAGTGTATCTCCTGGCCCATCCATGAGGCATTCACCTCGGGAACCCGGCGAAGAGCCACCGCCGCAGCCTTGATGATCAAGTCGTTGAGTGAAACCTTGCGGCCGTCGGCCGCGAGGTCGGCGTTCATCGCTTCGCGCGCATCGGCGAGCGGACCGATGTCGACGTCGACTGTGAGATAGTAGTGCGGCACGGTCTGTTTCGACTCGGTGAGACGACGGGCGATCGTCCGGCGCATGCTGCTGGCTTTCTCTACCCGAGGCGGAAGGCGTTCGCCTCGGAGGGCCTGCCGGGCCACAGGCGCGGGTCCGCCGTACGACTCCAGATCGCGCTTGATGATGCGCCCGCGGGGGCCGGTCCCCTGGACCGCGCGAAGATCGATATCACGCTCGCGAGCGAGCTGGCGAACCACGGGAGAAGAAAGAATCCGTCCCCTAGCCGCCGGCGCGGCCGCCCTCCCCGGCGCTGGCGCCGACTCTGACGCGGACTCTGACTCTGACTCTGACTCTGGCGCTGACTCTGACTTTGACTCTGGCGCTGCTCCGGCTCGAGCATCGAGCTTTGCGAGCAAGTCGCTAATGTCCTCGCCCGCCTTTCCGATGATCGCCACCGGCACGTCCGGCTCCAGCGTTTCTCCCTCGGGAACTAGAATCTTGAGGAGTACCCCACGGTCAAACGAGCGGAACTCCATCGTGGCCTTGTCGGTTTCGACCTCGGCCAGCAAATCGTCGACCTCGACCTCGTCCCCTTCTTTCTTCGTCCACGAGACGAGCGTACCCTCCTCCATGGTCGGCGAAAGCTTGGGTAGTCCGATGATTTTAGCCATGATTATTGGGCGTAGCTGACGCGTTTCACGGCGTCGATGACCCGTTCCTCGGTCGGGAGAACCTCGTCTTCCAAATTCAGCGCATACGGCATTGGCACGTCGAGCCCGGTCACTCTTTCGAGCGGCGCATCGAGGTAATCGAATGCCTCGCGCTGCAGACGATCCACGATTTCCGCACCCGGGCCTCCATAAGGCCAGTGTTCGTGTACGATCACACAGCGATTCGTTTTCTCGATGCTCTTCACCATCAGCGAAGTGTCGAGCGGGCGCAGCGTCCGTGGGTCTATGACTTCGCATTCGATGCCGTCTGCCGCAAGCTTCTCGGCGGCAGCCATGACCGTATGAAAGGGCCTGCCCCAAGTCACGATCGTGCAGTCGGCGCCCGCTCTGGCCAGACGGCTCGTTCCAATCGGGATCAGCTCTTCCACCCCTTCGTCTGGAACCTCGCCCTTGACTCCGTAGAGGGTCTCCCCTTCCAGGAAGACGACCGGATTGTTGCTTCGGATGGCGCTCTTCAGCAGGCCTTTGGCATCCCGCGGTGTGCTCGGCTGAATCACGTAGAGACCGGGGATGTTGGTGTAGAACGGAGCACAACTGTGACTGTGCTGCGAAGCGACTTGTTTGGCCGCGCCGTTCGGGCCGCGAAACACGATGGGCACGCGAATCGCACCGGCGCTCATCTGATGCACCTTCGCGGCATTGCTGATGATCTGGTCGAAAGCAACGAATGAGAAGTTCCAGGTCATGAACTCGATGATGGGCCGAAGGCCCGCCATCGCTGCTCCGATTCCAACGCCTGCAAAACCGGCCTCCGCGATGGGTGTATCGATGACGCGACGCTCACCGAACTTTTCGAGAAGCCCCTCGGATACTTTGTAGGCGCCCTGGTAGTGGCCGACTTCCTCCCCCATCAAGAAGACGCTGTCATCTCGTTCCATCTCCTCGAGCATGGCCTCGCGAAGCGCTTCCCTGTAGCGCAGCTCCCTCATGCGTCTTCCTCGGGAGCAAGCACCGTGCTCATCATCACATCCGCGCGGGCCGGCTCGGACTCTTCGGCGAAACGAACCGCTTCGTCTATTTCCTGGTCGACCTCGAGATCGATGTCGTCGAGACTGCTTTCTAGTGCTCCTCTTTCGAGCAGGCGATGACGAGCGAGGACGAGCGGATCCTGCTGCTTTCGCTGCTCGAGCTCGGTGCGGCTACGGTACTTGGCGGGGTCGCTCATCGAGTGTCCCCGAAAGCGATAGGTGAGAATCTCGACGAACGTCGGGCCTCCACCGGTGCGAGCGCGGTGAACCGCCTCTCCAAGCCGTTCCTCGACCCGCTCCACGTCGTGTCCCTCGAAGCGGTCTCCAGCCATCCCGTACCCTGTCGCCTTGATCGAGAGATCTTTCAGTGGGCTGGTCCGCTCTATGGGGGTTCCCATGGCGTACTGGTTGTTCTCGCAGACGAACACGACAGGAAGCTTCCACAGGCCCGCCAAGCTCATGGCTTCGTGAAATCCGCCGATGTTCGTGGAGCCCTCCCCGAAAAAACAGATCGTAACGCGATCCTCGCCTACGTACTTCGCCTTGAAAGCGGTTCCCGCCGCGAGCGCGAGATGACCGCCCACGATGGCCCAGCCGCCCAAGAAGCCCCGCTCCACGTCGAAGAAATGCATCGAGCCGCCGAGGCCGCGGGAGCAGCCGGTGTCCTTCCCGAAGAGCTCCGCCATCGCGGCCTTTGGTGACATGCCACGCGCGAGCGCAATGCCGTGGTCTCGGTAGGTTTGAAAGACGTAGTCATGACTTTGGAGACACTCCGCCGCCCCTACTGCGATCGCTTCTTGCCCGATGTACAGGTGGAGGAAACCTCCAATCTTACCTTTGGCATAATTTCGCGCCGCTTCTTCCTCGAATCGGCGGATCACGGCCATCATCCGGTATTGGCGAAGAAACTTGTCCTTGTCCGGCAAGCGAGCTCCCAAAATTGTATCTTAGTGCACAGAGCCTGAGTCGCCACGGAACCGACGAGTTGCTCGTCTCTGGCGTAGGCTTCATTCGGGCGAAGCGGGTGCATATAGGGCGACACAGTGACGCACTTGTTTGGCGTATCGCTTGCGTACTGCCTAGGATTGAATGGTGGGAATTCACGTCTTGCGGGGGGCCGAGCTGGAGGAATCCGTGCTCGGGGCGGCCAGCGCCCGGGCGCGGCCGGTCGTCCGCGTGCTCGATGAAGGCCTCGGTGCAGCAGCCGCCGCCGTGCGGGCGACTGCGGGTGCGATTTTCGTCGGACACGAAGCCGACTCGATGCGCTGCGTCGCGGCCTTTGGCACCGACGCGAAGTTCTTGCTGGAACGTGGAGTGCCGCTCAATCCCGCGCTCGTGAGGCGCGCGCTCGGCCGTCAGTTACCGACGATCGTCTCAGCGCCGGACGCCGATCCGCAGTTTCCCATCCGCTCCTCGTCTACGACTAAGGTTGCGCTGTTGGCTCCTTTGCGTGATGGGAAGAGATCGATGGGGCTGTTGCAACTCGTCAATCCGAGGATGCCCTCTCGCTTCACCCAACGTGACAGTCGCGTCATCGCGGGCTTGGCACGTCACGTAACCACGTCGTTGATTCAGACCTCGTCTCTGCGGCGCCAGGAAGGACTTGCCGCGCACGACCCTTTGACCGGGCTTCGAAACGTTCGTCAGCTCAACAGTGAGCTGGTCAGGGCCGTCTCGGCCGCGCGGCGCTCGGGTCGCGACATGGCACTCATGTTCGTCGACGTCGATCTTCTGAAGCGCGTGAACAGCAAGCTCGGGCACGCAGCGGGGAGCGAGGCATTGAAGCGCACGGGTAAGGCCCTGCATGAGGTCGTGACCGGTGTTGGCGACGTGTTCCGGTTCGGAGGCGACGAGTTCATCGTGATCCAGCAGCACGCATCGAAAGAGAGTGCCCGCGCGCTCGCGGACCATCTGCGAAGCCATGTCGCTGCGAGCACGGCGGGCCCGATGCGACTCGGAGGCGAGCTCCCGAAGATCACGGTTTCCATCGGCGTCGCCACGCTACGCGGATTGCGCCATCTCAACGGCCAGCCCCCAGGCGACCTCAAGGCCCGCTTGATGACGACGGCAGACCGTGCATTGTTTCGGGCCAAATCGGCGGGCCGAAACCGGGTCGTTCTCGCAACCGCCCGCGACGATCGGCTTTGACCGAGCGCTCCGGCGCCCGGTCCGGCCATGAGCACGCACCAGATCAGGCTACGGCATTGAAGTGCGGTTCGGCGACCGCTTCGAGGTACTGCTGGGTGTTCGATTCGATTCGGACCTTGGCCTCCACCGGATCCTGCTCGACGAATCGTTCGTCCGGAGTGACCTTGAACAATGGCTGTCCCTTGGAAACGATGGTGCCGTTGGATTCGACCAGGATCTTGTCGACCGTCCCCGAAAATGGCGCGTACACCTTGTTGAACATCTTCATGACTTCCACGATGTATAGGGGATCGCCCGTTTCGAAATGCTGCCCCTCTTGGACGAAGTGCGGCATGCCCGGAGCCTCCTGCGCGTAGTACATCCCACCGCTCACGGCGACGATTTCGTCGGACTTGTTGGCCGGGGGAGGCACCAGAACCCTCTTCATCTTCGCCTGGTGCTCGCGATCGAATAGGCGCTCGGGAATGCTGATCGTCAAATCCCCGTTCACGCGCAGGTCGTAGAAACCGACCTCGTCTGCGATGAGGGGCAGCAGGCCGTAGAGCTCGGTGCCGAGCTGGAATCCGAGGTGCGCTTCCCGGACACGTGGCCATTGCTTCGGGTCGAAACCCTTGGGCGGTGTTTCCGACTTCAACAGCGCGTCGAGCTCAGACCAAGACAAATCTCCGACACGTCGAACGACCGCGTCATAGAACGCGGCACCCTCGTCGAGGAGCTCCTGGTCTTGCTCCCAGATGCGATGAGCCGCTGGCAACGCCGCCTGTGCATCCATGTAAAGCAGGTAGTACGAATCGATCAACACTAGAAATGGGTTACGTCGCCACGTCACACGGCCGCCATGGACTTCAAAGGCAGCTCGGTTTGCACTGAGCCATGCAGACAGCAGATGGGGCTGCCTCAGGAGACGGCCAAGCGGTCTGCCCAGCAGGGTCTTTTTGAGCACACAGACCTCTTCGGTGGTCTTGGTGGCAGCGGGATCTCCTTTGGCGGCCTTCAAGTATTGCTGGCACAGACTGTCGAACGCGTAGTCGGCGTCGATTTCATTCGCCTCTTTGAGAAGCTCGCCCACCAGCGTGAGGTACGGGACGACGAACTGCGTGGTCGGCTTGGCGTCCACACCATTGGCCAAAAACCAGTTCACGAGCCCATAGTGAAACTGCAAGTTGGTTTGCAACTCGGGACCGCGAAGCACCGTGCGTCGCAATACCTCGCGCAGATGCTCGTAGCTCCCTCGGCGGTTCTCGCCGACGGTCACGAGGAGGGCAATGTTGCTATCGTAGGCGCCAGCTAGCTTGTAGCGAACGAAAAGGTCCGTGTCGGGATTCTTGAAGCAGATGCCCTGGTCGTCGCGAACCTCGCCCTCGATGGGGTCGGACCAAGACATGATCTCTCCACCCGCGTGCGGGGAAAGGGAATCATCGGTCGCATTCAGTCGCGCCTCGACCGCGGCTGCAGACCGTTGCACGCGATCGGGCCTGGGGAGCTTGGCCTTGTGTTTTGCGAGCAACGCCATGGCCTCGACGACGGAGTGGACGTCGAACGAATCATCGGGATCTTCCGGGTTTCGAAAACGCAACGCGTAGCAGAGCTCGGACACCCGATGCTCCACTTGGATGCGGGTGTTCATTTCCATGAAGTAATGGCGGGGGCCGTCGACGATGCATTCGAACGTGGACGCGGAGTCGAGCTTGACCGCCTCGCCAAAGCGCTCCGCCTGTTCCTCCATACGGCGCAGAATGTGCAGATCTTGCTCGATGGCGGCTGCTTGTTCGTCGTTGCCTGCCGCACGTTCGCGCTCTACAGCCGCCGCGAGCGTCTCTTGCGTGATCGAAACTTCGAGGAGCTTTTGCTCGTGCATCTGCAAGGAGCAATCGCGGCCGCCCAAAGAGATGGTCCACTCACCGTTGCCGATCAGCTGGATCTCGTTGTGACGGGTCGTCTCGATGTTCAGCTCGACGAGGATGTTCTTGTTGTCGCCCACACCGAGGGCTTTCACCTCGCCCAAAATCTCGCGGACCATGGCGGGCGCCTGCTCAGGCTCGTGGAGGATGCGCTGCCCCTTGCCGCCACCGCCGCCGATCGCCTTGAGCCGAACCCTGCTCCCCGGGTTTTCCTTCATGATCGAGGCAACCTCGATTTGGATTTGCTCACCGAGCTCAGCGACGGTGTAGACGTCTAGCCGCGCCGCATAGGCTGCGGTGAGCAGCGCATCCGCGACGGCCTCGAGATCGGTCGTCTCGTCATCGATCTCGGGGACGCCGAGGTCGTGACTTTTGGCGAGCTTCCGCATCGCTTTGCGGTTTGGGTGCTTTCTGACGAGAAGCCGCGCGGTCGCATTGTTGACGCCTGGAGTGACACTGACACCGACCTGTTCGGCGGTGCGCTTGGCTTCGTCTTTGAAGCCAGCGGAGTGAACCGTGTGGGAGCACGGCCCGATGAACCGAAGCCCCGCTTCTTCGATGGAGCGAACGAACTCTTCGTCCTCGGCCATGAAACCGTAACCGGCGAAGATGAAATCGTAGCCGTTGTCCTTGGCGATGCCGATGATCTCCGAGATGCGCTCGTGCCGTTCTTCCTTGCTGGCGCCCGTGTAGTCCTGAACCGCGTGAACGCGCGACGGATCGAGGCGCCGGAGCTCGGGCGCCAAAGCGCGGGGATAGACGATCGAGTCCTTCTCCGAAAGCAGAATCCCCACCTTGGTCATGCCCATCTCGGCGAAGACGTCCAAGGCCTCTTGGCGGATCGGGCCTCGGCAGACGATGAGGACGGTCATGTCCTCACAGCTGAAGGAACGCACCCACTCGGACTCCGCTTGGCCGAGCCGGCGGCTGCTGTGAATCAAGGGATTGTTCAAATAATAGTCAGCCATCAGTGGAACTCGCGCTGGACGCCCAACAATGGCCCCGGGGTGTAGTTGGACAGGTAGAAGTTGAGGCTTCGGGTGAGCGCGGCTCTCACATCTGTGGGCATGACGATCTCGGAGATGGAACCGAGGCTCAGCGCCTCCTTGGGGTTCATGAGCTCCTTCTCGTAGCGGGCCGCGAAGGCGGCGTCCTGGTCTTTGACCCAAGCGGCGACTTCGGCCTCGGCATCCGCCTGCGTTGCGCCTGCGTCGAGAGCCTCTCGCAGACGCGACTTCGCGCGATCGCGCATGTCTCGCATTTCTTGCTTGTAGACGAATTCCTTGCCTGCTGGGCCCATCACGGCAACTCGCGTCGTCGGTAGGGCCATCACGTGGTCCGCGCCGACCGCATAGCAATTGAATGCAGCGTAAGCGCCACCGAACGCGTTGCGAATGATCAGAAGAAGACGCGGTGTCCTCAGATCGATGATCGAATCGAGCATTGCGCGGCCCGCTTGCACGATTCCCCGGCTCTCCTGATCGCGCCCGGGCAGAAATCCCGTCGTATCCTCCATGAAGATCACCGGGATGTTGTACAAGTTGCAAAAGCGGATGAATCGAGAGTTCTTGAATGCCGCGTCGACGTCGATCTGCCCCGAGGCCACCGCACTGTTGTTGCAAACGAAGCCGACGACGTGGCCTCCTAGCCTCCCGAAAGCCGTAATCGTATTTCGCGCTCGCTGCGGTTGAAGCTCGAAATAGTCTCCATGATCGCAAATCTGCTGAAGAATGATGCTGACGTCGATGGGTGTGTTGAACCCGGTCGGCGAGTTGAAGGCCTTCCGTAAAAGGGTGTCGATCTGGCCCGTGGGTCGATCGATCGGATCGGATGTCTCCTGATAAGGAGAAAATTCGTGATTGTTTCCAGGTAGATAGCTCAGCAGCCGTCTGGCCGTGCGAAGCGCGCCAACCTCGTCGCGGACGGTGAGGTCGACCACGCCGCTCTGCCCGTGGACCCCAGGACCACCGAGATCGTCTGCGGTGACATCCTCGCCGAGCACGGACTTCACCACCCCCGGGCCGGTCAAACCAAAGAACGTGTTCTCCGGCTGAATCATGAAGCTGCCTTGCCGCGGCAGGTAGGATCCCCCGCCCGCGTTGTAGCCAAACATGCACATGATGCTGGGCACCACGCCGCTGATCTTGCGTAGGGCCGTAAAGGCCTCGGCATATCCATCGAGACCGCCGATGCCTGCAGGGACGAATGCGCCGGCGCTGTCGTTCATCCCGATCAGGGGAATCCCCTGATCGCCTGCGAGCCGAATGACGTTGGCAAGCTTCTTTCCGTTGGTTGCATCCATCGAGCCGGCGCGGACTGTGAAGTCGTGACCGTACAAGGCGACGTCACGCCCCTGAATCTTGATGATCGCAGTCACGATTGAGGCGCCATCGAGATTCGGACCCCAGTTCTGAAACAGAACCGTCAGCTCGGTTCCCGGATCGCGCAGCACGTCGATCCGCTCCCAGACCGTCATCCGGCGCTTGGCGTGTTGCCGACCGATCTGAACGGCGCCGGCCGCTGTCCGCGGCCTCTCACGCAACAGCTCACCCTCCCGGACCGCTGTGTCGTAAGGGCCCTCTGCCTTGCGTTCGGGGACCGTCGAACGGCCGTCGCCATCGGAATCAAATGGGTTGCGAACGCTCGGAATCAAAGCTTGCTTTTCGGGCATAACCACACTTACCCACATCGGGCAGCCCACGAACTCGAGGCGTTGTGAGCGAACGGACTTTTACGGGTTTTACGATCGAAATGCCAGTGAACACCCCGCATCTGCTCAGCGGTCTGTGGCGCACTCGCAGAAATCCGCGAAAATGCAGGCCTTCATGCCACCCACAGCAGAACCCGAGCAGGCATTGGAGGTGGCCGAGCAGGTCGCCCAAGAGGCCGGAGCGCTGGCGATGAAAGGCTGGCGACACGGGGGAGAGGTCATGCGCAAGGGGCGCTTCGACCTGATGACCGACTACGACCTGCAATCCGAACGGCTGATTCGCGAGCGGCTGGGCGAAGAATTTCCGAGCCATCAAATCGTTGGCGAGGAGATGGACCACAACGCCGACGGCGAGCTCGTCTGGTACGTGGACCCGATCGACGGCACGACCAATTTCGTCCATGGCCATTTCTTTTTTTCGGTTTCCATCGCCTTGTATCGCGGCTCCCAGGGGCTCGCGGCCGTGGTCCACGCGCCCGCCCTCGGCGTCACCTGGAAAGCAGCGAGCGGCATGGGCTGCTTTCGCAACGAAGCGCGCTGCGCGGTCTCGGATCGGACTCGCCTCGAGGAAGCGGTCTGCGCGACCGGTTTCCCATACGACCGCTCGAATCTGGACCCGATCCACGCGGAGCTAACGCTGTTCCTTCAGCGCGTGCGCGGCTTTAGGCGCTGCGGCTCGGCGGCGATCGACCTGTCCCTGGTCGCCGATGGGACGTACGATATCTATTGGGAGCGCGATCTCCATGCGTGGGACATGTGCGCTGGCGCCCTGCTGGTTCTCGAGGCAGGTGGGCGCCTGTCCGATTATGACGGTGCTCCAGCCGATCCACGCTCCGGTCGGCTCATCGCGACCAATGGAGCGCTTCATGATGCCGCGGTTCAGACGGTTCGTGAGGCGCGGCACAAACTTGTGGCCCGCAAACCGTGAATCGGGGCTCTGAGCCCGATACACTGAAGCAGATGGGGGATGCGAAGCCGTCGGAGCCAGGTTCCGTTGCCGCGGATACGTTGGCTGCATACGAGCCGCTGAGCGCGGGGCAACGTTGGCAAATGGTCAACGCGATCACCGCGCGCCACCTGGTGTCGATGGTCCTTTGTGCAGGGGTCGCGTATCTCGGTCTTGCGGCAGGACAGTGGCGGCCTGCTCTCGACCAGACGGACTTGGTGCTCATGACGATGTATGGGCTCACCGGGATGGCCCTGATGGCGATCGGCTGGCGCGCGCACCTCGAGCCGCCTCGGCTGATGTGGTCGGTGCACATCGCCGCCCTGATCTTCGTGGTAATCACGGCGACGATCACCATCGGCTATGCGCTCAGCCGGGATCCCACGAAGTTCTATCTCTTCGTTTTGGTCCAGTTTGCCGCGGCATCGCTGCTCTATAGCCGGCGATGGCTCTTTGCGATCATGGCTCTGGGCGACTTGGGCTGGGCGGCGATTTCCCTGTTCGTCGACGACGTCAACTGGGTGCGGAACCTGGGATACCTTTGTGGTTTGTCGGTGGTAGCCGTCGGCGTCAATTGGGCCCGAAGCAGAACGCTCGTGCGTTTGGACGCGCTCCGGCTCGCCGCCGAGCGCGCCTCGGAAACCAAAACCGAGCTCATGGCCAACTTGAGCCATGAGGTGAGAACGCCCATGAACGGCGTCCTCGGCCTGAGCGCTCTGCTTCTCGACACGAAGCTCGACGACAAGCAACGGAAGATGGTCATGGCGATCCGCGAGTCCGCCGATGCCCTGGTCGGCATCGTGGATGAGGTCCTCGACTACGCACAGCTACGCAAGGGCTTAGTCCAAATCGAGCGCACGCCTTTCGACATCAGTGCCCTCATCGATGGAGTGGTCGCGTTGATGCAGCCGCGTGCCGCTGCGAAAGGGCTCCACTTGGAGTCGGAGACGAAGGGGCTCAGCAGCAGACGGTTCGTCGGCGACGCTGGCCGGATTCGCCAGGTGCTCATCAACTTCGTCAGCAATGCCATCAAGTTCACGGACTCGGGTTCGGTCGTGGTCACGGCAGAGGTGGTCGGACGATCCGACAAGATGCGGGTTCGCCTCGCGGTTCGGGATACCGGGCCAGGCATCCCGGAGCAGTCCATCCGCAGGCTATTCACTCGATACCATCACGAGGCTGGCGCGGCACGTGGCGCCGATGGTGCGGGCTTGGGTCTGGCGATCAGCAAGGAGCTGATCGAGCTGATGGGCGGCACCCTCGGCGTAGAGAGCGAAGTACGACGAGGAGCGACGTTCTGGGCGGAGCTGGAGCTCGACCCGGGGCCTGAGGATACCCTGAGAGTCACCGACACCACCGGGGCGGAGGACTGTTTGATCCGTGGAGGCGCCCGGATCTTGTTGGCAGAGGACAATCCGACGAGCCGCATGGTGACCGAAGCGCTTCTCAAGAAACTGTCGTGCAGAGTCGATATCGCATTGGACGGGCGCGAAGCGCTGCACAAAGTGGAGACCCACGACTACGACCTCGTTCTGATGGACTGTCACATGCCGGTAATGGATGGGTTTCAGGCAACCAAGCGGATCCGCCGGATCCAGGGTCGAGAGACGCTTCCAGTCATTGCGCTTACCG
The DNA here is from genome assembly GCA_963817725.1 of uncultured delta proteobacterium. Classification (GTDB taxonomy): domain Bacteria; phylum Myxococcota_A; class Polyangia; order Polyangiales; family Houyiibacteriaceae; genus SG8-38. Next base: position 175,932 of record CAWFPD010000005.1, on the reverse strand, counting down.
CCAGCGCGATGGAAGTCGATCGGGATCGCTGCGCTGAAGCAGGAATGAACGACACCATCGCCAAGCCTGTGCGTGTCTCCATGCTTGCCAAAGCCTTGGAACGATGGGTAGCGGTAGCAGGCGGTTCTTCGCGGCGCTCCGTCTCGACGCTTCCTCCCGCTTCCGCACTCGACCTCGAGATGCTCCGCAGGCTCGTTTCTCTCGATGGAGAGGACGACGACTTCATTCGAGACGTGATGGGAAGTTACCTGAAGCAGCTCGAGGAGTCCTTGGACGCGATGCGCGATGCATTGCGCGAAGATGACCTGGAATCCGTTCGCCTCACTGCGCACTCGCTCAAGGGAGCGAGCAAGCAACTCGGCGCCATGCGGATGGGGGATCTCCTGGGGGCCATCGAGAGGGCGATCGATACGGATGCTGCCGCGGCAATTCTCGAACAGATGGAGCAAGAGGCGCCCCGGGTGCGCGAGGCGGTTCAATCCCTCATGCGCCGCTCTCGGCGCGCCAGCTAGATGTCGAGATTGGTCACGTTGAGGGCGTTGCTTTCGATGAAAGCGCGGCGCGGCTCCACCTGATCGCCCATCAGCACGCTGAACAGCTCTTCGGCTTCAAGCGCGTCCTCGATGCGCACCTGCAGTAGGGTGCGTGTCTCGGGGTCCATCGTGGTCTCCCAAAGCTCGCCCGGGTTCATCTCGCCGAGGCCTTTGTACCGCTGGATGCCCAGCCCCTTTCGTGCGCGCCCCAGGATCTCCTCCCAGAGCGACTCGATATCGGGAATTTCCGATGGCTCGCCGGTCGGTCGTTGGTCCTTGTCGAGCGCGGTGATCAAGAACGGCGGCTCCCCGAGGCCACGTATTCCCGCGAAGATTTGACGAAGCTCGGAAACGTTGCCGGCCGATAGGAAATCGAAATCGATGGTGGTGGTGCGACGAGAAATCCCGTCCTGTGTCTCGATGATGACGCGATGCCTATCGTGCTCTTCGTCTTGCTCGATCCTCCACTCGATCTCGCCCTGGCGTTTCGCACGAACGTACTGGGACAGCGCGTCGATTGCCGCTTCGACCTTCTCGTGGTCCGTCAAATCTTCGACTTGGAGCTTCGTGGCCTTGATCATCGCTTCGACCACCAGCGGATCGACTCGATGTCCGATGTTTTCGAGTAGATGACGAAACCGCCCGATTTCGCGCACCAAGTTGCGCAGTGCCTCGCCACCGAGCTGCACACTGCCCGCTTTCATACCCAGCTGGAGATTCTCGGTGCCGATCTCGATGAGATGGCGACTCAACGCTTCGTCATTTTGAAGGTAGCGCGTCTTCTTGCCCTTCTTGACTTTGTAAAGCGGCGGCTGCGCGATGAAAAGATAGCCTTTGTCGATGAGCTGCGGCATCTGCCGGTAAAAGAAAGTCAGCAGCAGGGTTCGGATGTGAGATCCGTCGACATCCGCGTCCGTCATGATGATGACCTGATGGTAGCGGAGCTTCTCGATGTCGAAGTTTTCGCCGCCTTCGACACCGCAACCGAGCGCTGTGATCAACGTGCCAATCTCCGCGCTCGACAACATCTTTTCGAAGCGTGCGCGCTCGACGTTGAGAATCTTTCCGCGGAGAGGAAGAATGGCCTGAAAACGGCGATCGCGACCTTGCTTGGCGCTGCCTCCCGCCGAGTCTCCCTCCACGATGTAGAGCTCGCTTTCCGCCGGATCTTTGCTTTGGCAGTCCGCGAGCTTGCCGGGAAGAGTGCTCGCGTCGAGAACTCCCTTTCGCTGCACCATTTCGCGTGCGCGGCGGGCTGCCTCGCGCGCGCGCGCTGCGATCACTGCTTTTTCGACGATTCGCTTCCCCGACTTGGGATCTTCTTCGAGATATTGGCTGAGCTTTTCGCTGACGATGCTTTCGACGATCCCTTTGACTTCGCTCGAGACCAGCTTGTCCTTGGTCTGGGAAGAAAATGACGGATCGGGATGCTTCACGGAGATTATGGCGGTCAGCCCCTCTCGTACGTCTTCACCGCTCAAGGGATTCTTGAGATCCTTGAGAAGCTTTTCGCGTGCTCCGTATTGATTGATCACCCGGGTCAGTGCCGTGCGCAGGCCCGTCAAATGCGTTCCACCGTCACGATTGAACACATTGTTGGTGTACGCGAAAATCGACTCGTTGTACGAGTCGCTCCACTGCATGGCGATCTCGACGTCGACGCCGTCTTTCACCGCGTGGAGAAAAATCACACCGTCGTGAAGTGGGGTCTTTTTCTTGTTGAGGGTCTCCACGAACTCGCGAATTCCGCCCTCGAATTTGTGGATGACCTTCTTTCCTTCGCTTCGTTCGTCCTCGAGTGAAACCTCGAGCCCAGCATTGAGAAATGAAATCTCACGCAGCCGGTTGTTGAGGACTTCGAAGCTGAAGTCCGTCATGGTGAAGATCTGCGGATCCGGCTTGAACGTGATCTTGGTGCCGGTCTTCTTGCTGGTTCCGATGGCTCTGAGCGGCGCCTTGGGCACGCCCCGCTCGTACTCCTGGAACCAGAGCTTGCCTTCGCGGCGGATCTCCATCTTGAGCCACTCACTCACGGCATTGACTGCGCTCACACCCACGCCGTGCAAGCCGGCAGATACGGAGTAGCTTTCGCTGTTGAACTTACCGCCTGCGTGCAACTGGGTCATCACGACCTCCGCGGCGCTCACTCCCTTGTCGTGCATGCCGACTGGAATGCCGCGGCCGTTGTCGATCACGGTGATCGAGCCTTCGGAATGGACGATCAGCTCGACCATGTCGCAGTACCCGGCGAGGTGCTCGTCTACGGCGTTGTCGACGGCTTCCCAGACGAGGTGGTGGAGGCCGGTTCCGTCGTGCGGATCGCCGATGTACATGCCCGGCCGCTTGCGCACGGCTTCGAGCCCTTCGAGCACCTGGATTGCGCTTTGATCGTACTCCCGCCGGGGCGGGCTCGGTTCCGCGCCTTGCGGGTCGGCCATATGAAAGCTTTTCTAGCCTCGAAGGGGGTGCAATGCAAGGGCTGATGCACCCTCTAACCCATTGATCTGAAACTAGAAATTACCGCTCCGAGCACCTCAGCTTCCAAGGACTCTCCGGCTTGTCAGTCGGACGGCCAACAAGGTGCATGGAACGATGAAAACAGCGCTCGACACCAGCAGTCCAACCAAATGGACACCAGGGTCTCCGACCACGAGCAGGCCCCGAGCGGACTCGGCGAGCTGGTACACGGGATTGATCTGCATCAAGCCCCAGAGCACGCGGTTTTCGGGATCGATGGGAAAGAAGGTGTTGCTCACTAGGCTCACCGGCCATCCGATGAGAAAGACGGGATAGTTCATGTGGTCGATCGCGGGCACGGTGGCGGTGAAGATCAACGCAAACGAGGCCACCGCACAACCCACGATGAATCCCAACAAAGGCATGAAAACGAGCCAACGAGCTTCGACGTCGACCACTCCGATGAAATCGAAGAGGAGGATGACCAGGGAGACGATCGAAATGTTCGCCATCCCGCGAAGCGCAGCCCATAGGATCTCGCCCCAGACCACGCTCGGAAGCTCGACCTGCGTAGCGAGAATGCCGTCCCATGTCTTCTGGTAAAACATCCTGACGTAGGCCGAATACAGTGCTTCGTAGTAGGGCGTCCCAAATCCCGTATATGCGATCAGACCAGCCGAGACGTAGGTCGCGTAGTTGATGTGGCTGCCGCGGTAGTTGAGCTCTTCCACGTAGCCGCTGAAACCGATGCCAAATGCCACCAGGAAGATCACGGGCTCCATGGCCGGCGGAATCACGGCGGTGCGCCAGTTTCGCAGAAAAACCAAGGCGTGCCTGCGAAGCACGGCCCACGAACGCCAGTCGAAAACGGCAGCCAACGTGGCCCAGGCAGTCACTCGAATCTCCCGTTTCTGCGCGCCAACGCGATGAAAAGGTCGTCGAGATTGGGGGGGCGGACTTGCCAAGTGGCCTCTTTGAATCGTCCCGTCAGCTCGATCAGGATCTCCTTGCTGACCGGAACCCGAAGCTCGCCCAGCACCGTCGCTACCGGCTGCGCCCCTCTGGTGTTCAACCAGGCTTCGATCTCTTTGCGAGCCGGCTCGGCGCGGGGAACGATCACCACGTGGTCCCCCAACGCGGCGTCGATCACGCGGTGCGGCTCTCCACGAATGACGCCCCGACCCTGATGAATCACGAGCAGCTCGTCGCTCAAGCGCTCGGCCTCATCCATGTAGTGGGTGGTGAGAACGATAGCCAGCCCGTCTGCGCGCATCCCATCGATGAGCTCCCATACGTCGAGGCGAGCGCTCGGGTCGAGTCCCGTCGTCGGCTCATCGAGAAACAACACACTCGGGCGATGCACGATCGAACGCGCGATCAGCAATCGGCGAACGAACCCCCCGGACAGCACGTAAGGCGAGCCGTCCGCGTATGGGGCGAGCTCGAATCGATCCAGCAGCTCCGCAACGCGCTCGTCGAGGTTCTCCACCCGCGGCCTGAAGTAGCTCGCGTAGATGAATAGATTCTGAGCGACCGTGAAATCGTAATCGAGCGAATCGTCTTGCGTGCAGACACCGATCGAGCGCTTGGCTTGCGAACGATGGTCGGAGAAACGCTTTCCAGCGTAGAAAATCGCACCCTCATCGGGGGGCACGAAACCGTAGAGCATCCGGAGCGTGGTCGTTTTACCCGCACCGTTTGGCCCAAGAAGCCCGAGCACCGCGCCCCGGCGGCACGAGAGGTCGAGGTGATCGACCACCACCCGGTCTCCGTACCTCTTCGTGAGCCCCCGTGCTTCGAGAATTGCCGTCGTCATGGCCGCCACACCCGGAAGGTGACGAAACATGGTGGAGGATCCTACAATGGCAACACGATCGTGAGGGGGAACCTTTGAACAACGTCGGCCGCGTCTTGGATAGCCGCTGGATGATGGCTTTGTCGGTGTTGGCCGTACTGGTAGCAATCGCCTGGGCTCTGCTCGAGCGGACCCCGCAGGCGTCCGACATCGAGGCAGCCTCGAGCACCGAGCAATTGGCCACGGTCGAGCTGCTCGGCGTCCCGACCGGTGCGAAGGTCTTGCTGGATGGGCAACGAATCGAAAACCCGGTGTTTGGCGTTTCGCCCCGAACCCGACATGCCCTGGAGGTCAGGGACGACGCCGGTCGAAGTTGGCGTCAGGTCTTCATCGCCAGGGGCTCGTTGACGCTCATCGTCGAGCTGCGTACGTGCTTCGTCGAAGTCCAGGTGCCGTCTACGGAGCAGCAGCCGGCAAAGGATTGACGGAGTAGCCGCGGAGCCGGGCGGACACGGTCATGGTCCGATCGCTCACCTTCGATCTCATCGTCGACTCGACCGATACCGGCCCGACTCCCGGGCAGTAGACCGTCGTCACTTCGAGCTCGAGCTCACCCCCGGTTTCGAGCACCTCGACGCAGTCTGTGAAGATTCCGGCTTCGGTCTCGGCGTGCGCGTGGATCGATCGTAGGAGCGCCGTGCGCCCTCCCGGCGCAGGCCAGCTCGCGCCGTCGCGAAGCGGAGCGCGAACGATCCACGCGTCCTGTGAGGGTATGCGAATCCCCTCGGCAGTCACCTCGTAGCGGTGCACCGTTCGCCCGATACGAACTTCCGCAATGCGTCCATCGAACGACTCGACGCGTGTAATTCCCAAGGTTCGCGACGCCTCTCCGGTATCGACGTCATAGGACCACGCATTGCCTTTGCTCAACGGGTAGAGATCGGACGGATCGAGGGGGGTATCTGCCCTCGGGGCCGGAGCGTGACCCGCGCAGGCAGCAGCCAAAAACAGGACCGCCGCCCCCATGTGTCGACGGAACCACGCCGCTGAAATCATGTCAGGTGAGCTTAGCAGCTCTGATGTAGGCAGGCCGCGCATATTCGCGATGGAGCGACATCCTGTTACGATGCCAGAGTGGCATCGAAAAAGACGATCCTCGTTCTCGATGACGACCCGTCGATTCGGCACATGCTGCATGCGCTGTTGGAGCAGCAGGGCTTTGCGGTCATCGCGGTGGGGGACGCTCGCTCGGCGCTGGCACAGTGCTCGGTTCAGCTTCCCGACCTGATGATCGTCGATTTGATGCTTCCCATCGAGGATGGCGAAATGTTTCTGCGCGAGTTTCGCCGGCGGTGGCGGGGCGTCGAGGTCCCGGTGATCGTCCTCAGTGCCAGCACGGCGCGTAGCGACATCTCGCGCCGGCTGGGCGCCGAAGCCACGCTTGCCAAGCCGTTTTTCGCCGAAGATCTGCGAGAGTTGGTCGCGTTGCACGTCCAAGCCGGAGAAAAGATCGTCGCGAGCTGAACGCGATCGTCCGATGGTGCGTCCCGTGGTATGAGGCGCGTCATGGATCAGCTCTACGCCGATGGGCTATTCGGCGATGAAGTCGTCCTGGTCACCGGCGGTGGCACGGGGATCGGCTTTGCCGCCGCGACCGAGATGGGCCTCTTAGGCGCCAAGGTGGCGATCTGCGGCAGGCGTCCCGAGCCATTGACTCGAGCAGTCGGCATGCTGACCGCGAAGGGAATCGATGCCTATGGCGCGCCTTGCGACATTCGCGAGCCCGACGTCATCTCGGACTACGTCGATTCGGTGCTCGATCGGTTCGGGCGAATCGACGTACTGATCAACAACGCCGGCGGGCAGTTTCCTACCACGGCAGAGTCTCTCTCCCCGAAGGGCTTTGCCGCCGTGATTCGGAACAACCTCATCGGTACTTGGTCGGTCACGCATGCGGTCGCGAACAAGGCGATGATTCCGCAAAAGCGCGGGCGCATCGTGAACGTGATCGCGCAGATCATCCGCGGTTTTCCGGGCATGGTGCACACTGGCGCGGCTCGGGCCGGAGTCGACAACATGACCAAGACCCTGGCGGTGGAATGGGCGGTGCATGGCATCCGCGTCAACGCGGTTGCTCCGGGCGTGATCGTGACCAGCGGCACCAAGCAGTATCCACCCGAGCTTTTGGAGACGGCCGAAAAGGCCAACCCGCTGCACCGTCTCGGCACAGCCGAGGAGGTTTCGCACCTGATCACGTATCTAGCTTCGCGATATGCCGACTTCGTGGCCGGCCAGACCTTCTACATCGACGGTGGCGCGAGCCTTTGGGGCGAGCAGTGGTTCATCCCGGACGACGTCCCCAAGTATCCGCCCTATCCGGTTCCAAAGCGCGGCTAGCGCTCTGGCTCGCCCCTCGACACGCTGATGAAATACGCGACGAGCACACCGACGTAGTAGAGCAGCACGAGCGGCACGAGCATCATGACCATGCTGTAGACGTCTTGCGGCGTGAGTAGCATGGCGAGGAACGAGGCTAGGACGATCCACCACCGGGAGAATCTCAGAAGCTGGCGCCACGTGACTATCCCCGTGCCCGCCAGAAACGCAACGACTACGGGCACCTCGAAGACGACACCGAACGCGATCAGCATGCTCCGGAAAAAGGGCATGTAGTCCTTCACGAATAGCGTCGCGACCAGTGTTTCGTCGCTGAATCCAAGCAAGATCGTGAAGGCTTCGGGAAACACCAGCTTGTAGCCGAATATCGCGCCTCCGGCGAAGCAGATGGTCGACGCGATGATGAATGGAATCGCGAGTGCCTTTTCCTTCTTGTAGAGCCCGGGCGCGATGAACATCCATAGCTGCCAGAAGATCCACGGCGAGGCGAGGATCAAGCCCGCGATGACCGAGTTCTTCATGTACATCATGAAGGCGTCCGCGGGGCCGGCGAATCGCAGCACGGCCTCTCCGGGCAGATTCAGCTTGGCCCAGGCCGGCTTGAGTGGCGCAACCAAGAAGTCTTTGATCTCCTTTTTGAAGATCCATGCGACAGCGACGGCTGGAACGAGACCTGCAATGGAGCGCAGCAAGCGCGTCCTCAGCTCGGTCAGATGCTCGAAGAAGGTCATCTCTCGATCGTCTTCGGGAATCCGCGGTGGCTCGGGTGCCTGCACCTCGATCTGCTCGGACGTCATGACTGTTTGGCCTTTGCCGCCGCGTCCGCTTCGGCGCCGGAGTCGGGCTCGTCGGCCTCCGAGGGGGGCTCATCGACGCCGGAAAGCGATGGAACCGGGTTCGCGGCTTTGGCTGCTTCGGGATCCGGGCCGGGGAGGGTCTGTGGCGCTTCGGGTTGCTGTGCTTGGTTCTCGAGCGGAACTGGCCGAGCCCGAGGCGGACGGATCGATGGCGCCCGGAACGGGTCAGCGTCTCGCATGAACTCGTCGAACCCAATCGCGTCTTTGAACTCACGGCTGGCGTTTCGAACTTGGCGGAGCGCTTTGCCGACCGTGCGCATGAAGGCCGGCAGCTTCTCCGGACCGACAACCAATAGGACGATCACCAAAAAGAGGGCTAGCTCCATGGGGCCGATGCCAAACATGCGTCCGTAACATGAATCGGCTCCCCCCGCTCAGGCAACCAGGGGTCGCAAGCGCGCGACGAGCCTGTTTTCCAGGCTTCAGCTCTTGAGGCGCAACGCCCGCAGGCGCTCCACCGCGCGGCTCATGGCCCGAACTCGCCGCTCGTACTCTCGCGTCAACTCTTGAATGCGGTTGGCAGCGGCCAAAGTCTGCTCCGAGCTCTCCGAATGCTTGCGGTGCGAGCCGTGTAGCTGGTGAACCATGTCCGAGATGTTCCCGATGGCGTCCGTCATCTGGCGGCCCCCGACCGCCTGCTCCTGACTGCTTCGCTCCATCTGTTGCGTGATGAGCCGCATGTTGTCGGCGCTTTTCATGATCAGCTCGGAGCCCCGCGCTTGTTCTGCGGTAGCCGCCGCGATCTGCTGAACGGTCTCCGCAATTCGTCCGATGGCATCGGTCACCTGCTTCGAGCCCTTGGCTTGCTCGACGGTTGCCCGCGCAATGCCCCGAACCATGGCAGTCGATTGCCGCGACGACTCGAGGATCTTCTTGAGCGCGCGCTCGGCCTCGGCGCTGACGGTCACACCCCTGTCCACCGTGCTCGCGCCACGTTCTACGGCCTCGATTGCATTCTTGGTTTCTTCCTGAATCGTTTTGATGAGATCCGCGATCTCCTTCGTGGATGACCCGGCTCGCTCCGCGAGGTCCTTGATTTCGTCCGCCACGACTGCGAAGCCCTTCCCGTGCTCGCCGGCCTGGGCTGCGATGATGGCTGCATTCAGAGCAAGAAGATTGGTCTGTTCCGCTACGTCATCGATCACGTTCAGGATGTCGCCGATTGCCTCGATCCGGTCCCCGAGGCTCGAAATCGTGCTCACCGCCTGAAGCGAGGAAGACTTGATCCGGTTGATCTCGCCAATGATTTTCTGAATGGAGTCCGCGCCCGTTTCGGCATCTGCCGCAACCTCTTCGGAAAGACGTGCCGTTTCGTTCGCATTCGATTGCACCTGGTCGATCGAGACGTCCATCTCGTTCATCGAGGAAGACGTTTCCTCGGCAGTTTGCGCGAGCGCGTCGACGTTCCGAGCAACCTCCTTGATGCTATAGGTCATCTCCTCGATGGAGGACGCCGTCTCGCGTACGCTCGAACCGAGGTTACCCATGTTCTCGGCGACTTCCTGATTCGTCGCGGTCATCTGAAGGATGCTCGAGGCGCTCTCCTCGGTGCTCGACGAAAGCGCCTCCACGCGATCACTGATCGCTTGGAGGGAGATCGCCATGGATTTGAGAGCGCGAGCCGTTTCCTCCACCGCCACCATCTGCTCGCCGAGGCCGCTCGAAAGGGCCTTGACGTTTTCTCCAATGACGTCCTCCACGTCCTCGATCTCGCCGTAGATGGCGCGGATCTGCGCGTCGACCTCGTCCACCTCGATCGATGCGGGCAAGCCAGACCCGATGATCAAAAGGCCCAGAACGCCGAGCATGGCGGCCAGCACACCAGCGATGGACGCCGCCTGCTCGCCTACCAACATGCCGGAGCTCACCCCGACCGGGCCGACGACGAAGGCGAGCGCAAAGCACAAGAAGCCAGGAACGAGATAGCGACTCTTGGCGATTGCCCGAAACATGACCCCCCGTGGACGACTGTCAGGGTATCGAACCCCATGAGTGGCGGGCAAGTTCCCCCCAGCTCTCGCCGTCGTCAGCAGGGGATCTTCCGTTCAGAGCGGGTTCGTGAGGAGCTGCATCGCAATCTGGAGCGCGAGCGAGTAATCGCCCTCCATTTTGAGCTTGCCGCCCAAGAACAGCTCTTGCATCGACAGCTCGCCCCGCTGGACGCTCTCCAGGTCTGAAAAGCTCAGCTCGGTGGTGAAACCAGGCTCGGCAGGGACCTGAGGGACGTTGAAGCCGACCCGCACCTGGATGTCGCCGAGGCTCGGAACGTCGGCAATGGTGACGTGACATGTGAGCGGCCTTCCGGCGAGCGCATCCTCGAACCGTTTTGAAGCGGTTTGCGCGGCTCCGACCGCCACTTCCTCGTTTTCCAGGGCGCCCGCCTCGGTCGCTTCTCCTAGAAGGAGCTGGAGCGCATCGCCAGGCAGGGCGACCACGATCCGGACCGGGACCTCGTCGGCGGGCGCATCCCCTGCGGTCAGGGCACCCGCGGTCGCCGACAGCACCACTGGGGGCTGATCGTCGATCTGCAAGCTCGCGGCGCCGGTGACGCCCTTCACGTCGTCGAGAATCCGTTGGGCCCGCTCGTCGCCGGCAGCGGCCCGGCGTTCCAGAACCTCGATTCCCCTGGCAAAGAGCTTGGGAAAGCTCTCACGAAGAAACTCTACTGGTAAAGTGGTCATGCGGCGCGGAGCATAGCCAACAAACCAAGCTGCACCAAGCTGGCGAAATCGATCGGAATCGGCCACTATTTAGTCGATGTCGGATGAGGGGCACCGGTCGACCATCTTGATGGTGGGCCAGGGCGAGCCGATGCAGACAGCGTTGGGGGAGGCGCTTCGGCGCCAGGGCATCTCCGTCGCTGGCTGCGCGACGGCGGAGCTAGAGCAAGCGGTTCGTGTCTATGCGCCGGACTTGGTCGTTCTCATAGGGGACGCGGCCGTCCGGGGTGGCACGAGCGTCGTGCGGCGAATGGCCGCCAACCGCGCCACGGACGTCCTGCCCGTGGCGGTCGTTTCCAACGACGCGGGGCTCAAGCAGGAAGGCAGCGACTTTCGAACCGGCGCCATCGCCATCGTGCCACGAGGCGCCGGTGCAGATGCCATCGCCCGCAGACTGATCGAGCTGACCCAAGAAGTCCCGCGGCGTTCTGGGTTACTCAGGGGCGAGATCAACGAAAGCAACCTGCAGGACGTCGTGAATCTCGTCTCAAACGAGATGCGAACCGGTATCTTGAGCATTCGCTCACCAAAGGGTGTGCTCGAAAGCATGCCTGTCGTGATCGAGACGGAACGGCCGTCGGCCCACAACATGGACCGCATTCTCGAACGGCTTCGTGAGGCGATGAACGAGTCGAAGTCGCTCGAATATGAATTTCACGAGACCAGCGGCGGCCGGCTTTCCACCCTGCCTGCGGCGATGAGCTCGGAGGACGTGGACCTGTCGCAATTGCAAGGTGCGCGCGTCGTTCTGCTGGACTCGAACGAGCTTCGTGCGGAGAAGCTCGCGCAGGTGCTCACGGCGCGCGGCGTTCAGGTTGCGGCTGCCGATTTTTCGACCGCAGTGATCCCCCGCGTGCGAGAGATCGACCCGCAGGTCGTGGTCCTCGACTCGACCGCCGTGGGCGGTCGAGGCATCGAGTTGGTGCGGGCCATCCGCAAAGATCCGCAGCTGCGCTGGGCCTCCATGCTGGTCGTCCGGTGGGAGGACTACTGGCCGAGCGCGTCTTCCGAGCCGGGACCCGACTTGGCCCAGCTCACGGGACGCATCGTTCCGCTGATCGAGCAGGATCTCGAGATCGCTCACCGCGTCGAAGAGGAAGTCGACTTCGATACGCGGCTCGAGCTGGTGGGCCCAGGTCGCCTGCTTAGGGCGCTCGGCTCCGTGGCTGGGGTAAGACACGTGGCCGTCGCCGGCCCCACACGCAGCGTGGAGATCGACATCGCTGACAACTCGATCGTAGGCGCGTACGCCACACTGCATGAAGGCACCACGCAAAGCCTTCAGGGCATGCCGGCGCTTCTGGCCTTGTGGGGGCTCAATTCAGCTCGCGTCTCGGTTCGCGAGCAGGACCTACCTTCTGTGGCCAATATCATGATGCCGGTCGACGAGACGCTCGGAGTCGTCTCCCATCAACTGGGCTTCACCGCAGGGAATGGGGAGATCGAGGTCGACGCGAAGACGGTTCCTCCGAGTGAGCCTCGCGTCGAGGAGCACGCAACCATTCCTCCTGGAGCCGGTGCACCAGCGAAGCTGGAGGATGGGAGGACCATGGCGCCGCCCCGCTTCCGGCATCTTCGCCAGGCTACCCCCCAGTCGGCAGCAGGCTCATTCTCTGACGAGGAAGTGCCGACGGACAGGGTTCCCCGTCTGCTCGGCCGGGTTGAAACGCAACAGCGCCCAGCTCCAGCCGCTGGAGCGGCGCAAGAGCATCTCGAGTTCGCTGCCCATACGGACCATGCCGTGGCTCGATCGGTCAAGTCGACTCAGCTCGGTCTTGCGCCCGCATTCGAGGTGTTGCCGCGGGAAATGCTGGACGAGCAGAAAACCATTCCCGTTCCGCAAAAGCGGACCCCTCCGCCACCTCCCGCCGTGAGCCGCAGACCCACACCGCCTCCGATGTTCGAAGGCGACGACGACGACTTCGAGCCCGAGCTGGCGCGGATGCTGGAGGGCCCGGCCACCGTGCTTGCCGCAGCTGAAAACGCAGGCGGCATGCCCGCATGGATCCAAGCCCTCTTGTTGATCACGCTGATCGTGGGAGTGGGTGTGTTCGGCTGGCAGCTCTGGGTCCGGAGCAACTCCAACACCAGCGCATCGGTGCACACCGTGGCGCCATCGGAGGTCGAAGGCAGCAAGGGTCCGATCACGGGCACCGTCAACGGGCTGGAAACCGCGAGCCCCGGTCCGTCGGACCAAGAAGAGCCCGCCGAGGCGAGCGCGACCGAGAGCGCCGCGAAGCTGGCAGAGGCGCCGAGCGAAGCGACCCAGATCGAAGAGCAGGCCGAAGAGCCGCAGCCGGCACGGACCCAGGCAGCGCAGCGTCAGGCTCCGGAGCCGCAAATCGCACAGCCAAAGCCTATAGACCGCAAGGCGGAACCGGCGACTCGAAAGGCTGCGACCCCGTCCGTCCCCACGCATGGTCTTCCCCGGGACCCCGCGAAGGCCTCGGACGTTCTGGTGTACCGGGCGCTCCGTTCGATCCGAAGCGGAGACCTCCGTCTCGCTGAAGCGACCCTGGATCGCGCGTGGGAGCTAGACCCCAAAAACCCGCAAGCGATGGCGGGATACGCGGCGCTCTACGTCGAGACCAAGGACGGGGATCGGGCGCTCAAATGGGCCAAGAAGGCCGTGCGCAAACGGTCGCGCCGGCCTCAGTATCACGTCCTGTACGGCGATGCCCTCCAGTTGAAGGGCGACGTCGCTGGCGCCCGAAAAGCTTGGAAGAAGGCCTTGGCCCTCGATCCCGGCAACCGGAAGGCACGGCGACGCCTGGCTGAGACCGACGCCCAGGCCGCCAAATAGTTGCTCTTCGGGCCGCCTCATGCCTAGCGTCGTGGCATGGCGAGGCGATTCTGGTGGACCGGTTTGATGTTCGGGCTTTGTGGTTGTTTGATGCAAAACCTGAGCCCCGAGACTCGGATGCGGGACGCCGTGATCGAGCTCAACGAAGGGACGCGATGGGGAAGGATGGACGTGGCCAGCGGACATGTCGCGCCGCAGTTTCGGCCCCAATTCAAAGCCTCCCACACCAATTGGGGGCGCGGCATCCAGATCGCAGACACCGAAATCATCGGCATGAATCCACAGACCGACGAGGAGGGCGCCGGCGCCTTTTCGCGCGTTGCCGTTCGCTGGTACGACCAGGGCACGATGGTCGTGGCCGAGACCGTCATTCGCCAGACTTGGCAAAAGCACAAGCAGACATTCCTACTGACGAATGAATCGATCGAAAGCGGGCACCCCGGTCTATTGATGATCCCCGAAGCCCCACCGGAGGCAGCGCAGATCGCCCCGGCGCCCCAGGAGCGCGAGGGGTTCGCAGACGACTCTCAGTGGAGCAGCGTGTACTGAGTCAGTCGATCCCGACCGCGCTCCGGACGCGTCCCATGGTGCGGCGTGCGATGTCGCGGGCCTTGCCAGCCCCCGCGTGAAGGAGGGCATCGAGACGCGCTTCGTCGGCGCGAATCGAGAGGTACGCCTCCCGCTTGGGTCCGAGCTCCGCCTCGATCGCTTCGAACAGATCCTCCTTCGCATGACCCCAACCGTAGCCGCCGGCCTCGAGCTTGCGTTTCATCTCCGGGGCAAGCTCCGGCGCGAGCAACGCGTATAGGTCGTACACCGTGGAGCCCTCGACGCTCTTTGGATCGTCGAGCCCCTCGGAGGTCGTCTTGATTCCCATGACCACCTTGCGCAGCTTCTTTGGTGACTCGAACAATGGGATGGAGTTGCCCTTGCTCTTGCTCATCTTCTCCCCGTCGGTTCCGGGAACGAGCGGCGCTTCGGTGATCAGCGCCTCGGGCACGACCAAGGTGTCCTCCCCATAGAGATGATTGAGCCGGGCCGCGACGTCACGGGTGAGCTCGAGATGCTGCTTCTGATCCTTGCCGATCGGAACGACGTCCGTGTCGTAGAGCAAGATGTCCGCCGCCATCAGCGTCGGGTAATTGAAAATGCCCGCATTGGGGGACTCCCCTCGCGCGAGCGCATCCTTGTAGGCATGCCCGCGCTCGAGCTGTCCCGTCGCGAGAAGGCAACTGAGCACCCACGTGAGCTCGAACACCTCGGGAACGTCCGATTGCCGGTAGAGCAACGTCCGGTCCGGATCGAGGCCGCAAGCCAGCCACGTGGCGGCGACGTCGCGGATGTGGCCGCGAAGCGCCGCGGCATCCCGAACGGTGGTGAGGGCGTGATAGTCGGCGATGAAGTAAAGAGTGCGGTACCGATCTACGAGCGAAAGAGCCGGCCGGATCGCTCCCAAGTAGTTGCCCAAATGCGGTAAGTGAGTGGGCTTGATGCCGGTCAGTGATGTCTTCACGAGCGGGAGAGTGGCCCATGTGCGCAACCCGAGCAACCGGGGTATCTTGGGCAATTCAGGGCAAAAAAGCATGACAGCTCGTCCATTCAAGATCTTGGGAATCCAGCAGGTCGCGGTCGGCGCGCCTGACAAGGCAGCGCTCAGACGACTGTGGGTCGAGACGCTCGGACTCACCCCCCACGGACAGTTCACCAGTGAAAAGGAGAACGTCGACGAGGACATCGTGACGATGGGGGCGGGAGCGTTCACGGTCGAAGTCGACCTGATGCAACCGATCGATCCGGACAGGAAGCCCAGGGTCGACACGCCGCCGCTCAATCACATCGGTCTTTGGGTCGACGACATCGAGGCGGCTGTGCAGTGGCTCGGCGATCGGGGCGTGCGATTCACTCCCGGTGGTATCCGGCCTGGTGCCGCAGGCCACCGCGTCTGTTTCATTCACCCGAAGGGGAACGAGACGGCTCCAATCGGAGGGGAAGGGGTTCTGATCGAGTTGGTCGAAGCGCCGGCGCACGTGCGCGATGCCTTCGAGGAGATCAGCCGCGCTTCCAAGCAAGCCTGAGGCTGGTCACCTGGATGTCCGATTTGCGGGGACGGACGATCACCTCTTCGATGTCGGGCGAGTCGAGCGCCAAGTCGTCTTGAAGCGCGCGCACTTGCTCTTCGGCCTCTGCCTCGAGGTCCCTGCGCTTCTGCTCGAGCGAGTCGAGCTCGGCTTCGGCCCGCTGCACATCCTCTCGCTCACTTGCGACCCGACCGGCACTGCGTGCGGCGGTAGTCGCTCGGCCCACGGTCCGGCGGCCTAGGATCGCGCTCAGCACGGTCGCACCGAGGGAAACGCCTGTCTGATACTTTTGTTGCTCGTACTGGCTCTGCTCGCGCTGGAGCCGAGCCTGCGCTCGGGCGATACGTTCGTCGATCCGCTGGACCTTCTTTTGGAGCCGACTGCGAAGGTCTGCCACCGCGGCATCTCGCCTCTCACGACTGGCGAGCTGCGCTCTGGCGGCAAGCTCCGCCCGATTTTCGTTCGGTGCGGACACCAGCCCGAGCGCCTCACAGCGCCACAGTGTCTTGGGGCAGCTCTGGTATACGTGAGTCTTGAGTTGCTTCGTGTAGCTTCGGAAACGGGCCTGGCTGACCGATCCGGCCGGCGGCGCAACGAACTCCGCGCTCGGGGGCTCCAGGTCGAAGACGGTCACCTGGTCCGGATCGACAAACGCCGCCGATTCCCATGCAGAGCCATCGAGGAGCGGCGCCAGGGCCACATGCTCTTCCCAAGCATCCAGATCCTGCGAGGAAAGCACGTAGTGAAGGGTAACTTGGGCCATCAGGTAGGGTCGGTAGGTTCCAGGTTGATCGCCCAGGAAGACTTCTTCGATGCTCGCAGGCAGCACCGGCCTGGTGTTTGAGGACGCCAATGAAACCTGCGTGGTCGATCCGTCAATGGGCGGCTGGGGCGCCGGTACGGGACGTGGCGGGGTCAGACGCTCGATCTCGCGGCGGGTGAGCGGGCCCCGGAGATAGGACATCGCCCAGCGGGTGTGGAAAAGCACCGGCCCGCTCTCGTGCACGTTGTTGAGCAGAAAGACGCGACTCTGAAGGCCCGCGAGCAGGCGTTCGACCTGGCTTTGGTCGAGCCGTTGACCGGCAGCGGACGCTGCTCCTTCCAGTCCTTCCACCACCCGGCCCACGTCACGTTCGGTTTGCAGCCTCCCGAGGAACCAAGTGCCGCAGTTCGAGAGCGCCTTGTAGTCGATGTCCACGGGGTTTTGTGTGGCCAGCACGACCCCTAGCCCGTACGCGCGCGCCTGCTTCAGAAGGGTCAGAAGAGGTCGCTTCGACGGAGGCTCTGCGACGGGGGGCAAAAAACCGAAAACCTCGTCCATGTACAGAATCGCTCGAAGGCTGGACGTGCCAGACTGGGAACGCACCCAGGACACGATACGGTTCAGCAGAATGCTGACGAAGAACATGCGCTCTTGCTCGCTGAGGTGGGCAATCGACAAGATCGCGATTCTGGGCTTGCCCTCGTCGGTCCAGAGCAAGCGACGAATGTCGAGCGGTTCCCCTTCGAGCCAGGCAGAGAAACCCGGCGATGCAAGCAGGCCGTTGATCCGCATGGCCAGCTTCTGTCTTTCGGACGCTGGGTAGAATGTCTCGACGTCCATCACACCGATTTGATCGAACGGCGGATCGGAGATCGCGCGCACGAGGTTGCCAAGCGGCAACGATTCTCCCCGTGACCAGGCATGGGCAAGGAGGTTGGAGAGCAAGATGTGCTCCCTGCTGTTGACCGGATCGGGATCGATCCCCAGAAGCGACAAAAGGCTCGAGACGATGCCCATGATTTGATCGCGTTCGGCATCGCGGTCCGCACGCGGGCCGGGAGGATCGAACGACTCGAGCACGCGCAACTGCAAACCAGCCGAGCTCCCAGGCGTGTAGATCCCCATGTCGACGGCATTTCGGAGGCGGGCGATTCGAGCGCCATCCTGACCCCATGCGGCAAGCCCCTCCCGCCACAGAGCAGCCACGGCTTCCGCCTGCTCGGCGACCGTACGCCCCTTCCGCTCGGCTTCGGCCGGATCGATCCAAGGCTCGAAGTCGGCCGGGCGAAGCTCCGGAAAGGTCAGAAGAAGATTTCCGAGATCACCCTTCGGATCGATGCAAAGTGCTGGAATCCCGTCGATGGCGGCTTCTTCGAGAAGGGTCAGACACAGCCCTGTCTTGCCGCTGCCTGTCATTCCGACGCATACCGCGTGCGTGGTTAGGTCCTTCGAGTCGTAGAGAACTGGAATCTCGTTGGGCTGACCCCGATCCGAATCGAAAATCCTTCCGAGATAGAGTTGGCCGAGCTTCTCAGGCTCGATCACGGCCGCTCCGCTTCGGTCTTCCCCCGTTCTATCAAGAGCTGGCGAGCCATCTCAAACTCGTAGAAGCTCACCATGTTGGTATCGAGAACGCGCTGAAACTGCTCGAAGGCGCCATCGGGGTCGCCGGCGGCGAACCGTCGCGTGCCTTCGTAGTAGATCGCCTCGGTCCTCTCCCCCAGGCTCGACGCCACGCTGAGCAGCCCCTCATAGTCGATCTCCCCGGCCCCAAAGCTCGCGAGCTTGCCCCACCAGCTGGAGCTTCCGCCAAGACGGCGCAAGAGCTCCACGTGCTCCTCGGCCGGCGGCTGACCGGCCCGCGCCGCGATGAACTGAATCCAAAGGGTGAAGTAAACCTTCCACTCCGGAGGCAGGCTCAGCTGGAGCTGTGACCGGTGCCAAACCATCGATGCCAGATCGTAGTCGGGCTTGGCCGACACCAGATGCGACAGGATCGTCGCATACACGTCGCGCCATTGCGGCGCATACATCATCGCATTCTCGAATGCGTCGACGGCGTCGTCGTGCCGTCCCAGTTGATCGAGGAGCACCCCACGGCGCATCTCGACCAGCGCGCCCGTCGGGCCCTCCACCTGGTCCCGCGCCTCGGTCCAGGCCTTCAGCGCGACGCGATAGTTCGCAATCATTTCCTCTTGCTTGTCTTGTTCGTAGGCTACGTTGCCCAAGTGCTCGAAGATCTCGGCGCGACGGAGATCGTCGGGGAGTGAGCCGGTCGGCGTCAGCGCCAGAGCCCGCTGGTAGCGCTTCTCGGCTTCCTCGGGACGGCCGGTGCGCTCGAGGAGCAATCCGAGCTGCAACAAGGCTTCGGGGTTCTCGTCCTGCTGGAGGCTGATCTCGAAGCGCTTCTCGGCTTCCTTCGGATTGCCGGCGTTCATTTCCAGCATGCCGATCAGAAACTCGAGCCGGTTCGGTGCGATGGGCGGCTCGGAGTCGGGCCACCGCTTTTGCCGCTCGGCGAGGATCTTCTCGGCGCCCCGGGCAAGCGCGCTCGAACGCTCTGGGTGCGGATCGCTGAGCCGGACCTCGATGAACTCGTCGAGCTGCCCGAGCGCCTCGTCATACAGCTCGATCATGTCGGGCGCGAGATCGATCGCAATCACGTACCAGGCAGTGGCGTCTGCGAAGTGCTCCGAATCGGCGGCCACCCGAGCCATACAGGTGGGGAATCGATAATCCCGGGGAAACCGAAGCAGCGCGGCGCGACACAGACCGACAGCAACGTCGGGACGCGCCACCCGGTAGCCCTCGACCAGCTCGAACGTCGCCGCCGCACCCGCCTCGTCGGTGCTTTTGGCCGTGCGCAACAGCTCGAGAAGCCGGAGCTGAAGCTCGCCACCACCTTCCATCGACTCGACCTTTCCGATCGCCGATGTGATGTCTCCATGGGTGAGATAGACCGCCGCGACGTTCAGGGGGGCCAAGCGGAGCTGCCTCTCCCCGACGAGACCGAGCCTGTGCCGAGTCTCTGCGGTTTCCGCCGCGACCGCATCCCGGCCCGCGATGTACAGACCGGCCAGGGTGTCGAGAACCTCCGGGGCAGGGGTCAAATCCGCATGATCGCTCCACACTTCGATCAATCCCGCGTACTGCTCGGACAGGTTATCCAAACCGGCGCGCGATTCGCGTCCCCAAGTTGCGACTTGATCGTATTTGGCTTGGTAGATCGGCTCGCCCGTCAACCGCTGCAAAATGAAGTAAGCACCGAGAACGTGTCCCTCGTCTCCAAGCCGGCCGCCCTGGCTCACGATGTACTGCGCGATCGGCTCGAGGCGTTTGGGAAAGACGCCCGCGGCATATTCGGATGGAGACAGAAACGTGGTCAGGCGGCTCACCTCCGCAACCACACCCTCATAGTCGCCCACGTCGGCCAACGCCTGGGCCTGAGACAACACCGAGGCGATCAGACGGTCGCGAAGCGGCGGGCGTTCCGGATCATCCAATGCCATTCGCAAGAATCGCCGCTCGGCGTCGGGATACTCGACCTGGGGGATGGGCTCAGCGGTCTCGACCGACTGGCGACGTGTGGCCGTGCCCGCGTGTGCGCATGCAGCGGACAAGCTCAGCAAACCAAGAATGAACAGACGACGGATTCTCATGCTGCCCAGCCGCTATAGCAGGCTCCACGGAGCACCGCAGGCGCATATCTTGGCGGTAACGGGGGCGCACATGGCAGGCTATGCGCTGCATGGCCGGATATCTGCGAGCCTTGGTGATCGCGCTGGCAGTCCCAGCACTCAACCATCTGTTCATGGCTTTGGCAGGCTTCCTCCAACTGAGAAGCTGGTCGGCGCCCTGGGGCGAGGCCATCCGAACGGCGGGGCAGGCTCCGTTGAACTACGCGCTGGTTCAGGCCGCGAGCATCGGTGTCATTTTCGTCGTGGCGTTCCCGCATCGGTCCCGCGAGGCAAGCTTTCTCGAAGCCTTGCACGTGCGGCCGCTGGTCGGGGGCATCGTAGCGCTTTGTTTTCTCGCAGGGGCTTTCCTGCAGCTGCCGCTGGCCGAGATCGGAAACCTCGTGCAAGAGGTGTGGCCGATCAGCTTCGAGGAGCTCGCCAGACGCTATCGTCTCGTCAATCCGACGACGTGGTGGGGCGGCGTCTCTGCCTTGACGGCGCTGGTCATCGTGGCGCCGGTGAGTGAGGAGTTTCTGTTTCGGGGTTGGCTCCTTCAGGATCTAAAGACCCGTTACGGGGCAACCGCGGCCTTGATCTGGAGCTCGGTGTGTTTCGGGGTGGTCCACTTCGAAGCCTCGGCAGTCGTGTACGCGACGGTCGGGGGCCTGCTCCTCGGCGCCGTCGCGCTGCGCACGCGGTCTACACTCAGTAGCATCGCGATGCACGCTGGGGTCAACGCACTACCTTTGCTCGTGCCTGTGACGGCGGTTCGGATCGAAGGCTTCAATACGTTGAGCCAGCACGTCGAGCACATCGCTTGGTCGTTGCTTGCATTGGGGGTCTGCGGTGCCGCGGCGACCGTGGGTCTCATCTGGCGAGCAACCCGAGACCCAGGCCCGTGAAGTGTCTCGGTTCAGACTCGCTCGACGTCGAGCACACCCTTGAGCTTCGCCACGCCCCGCATGATCTCGCGCAGCCGATCGATGTCCCCCACTCGAAAATGGAAGAGATTCTCGGCCCTTCCCTCCTTGGACAAACAGGAAGCTTCGCTGATGCTCACGCCATTTTGCGTGAATACCGATGAAACCGAGGCCAGGATGCCGGCGCGGTCATCGGTCATCACCCGCAACGCCACCGGCAGATCCACGGCCACATCGTCCGCCCAGGTGACCTGCACCCGGCGCTCTGGGTCGAGCTCGAGCACCCTCAGACAACCCCGACGGTGCACGGAGACCCCACGGCCGCGCGTGATCCATCCGGTGACAGGATCGCCCGGAACCGGGTTGCAGCAATGCGCGAAGCGAACGAGCATGTTGTCCATCCCTTCGATGCGGATACCCGCGCTGTCCGCCTCGCCTGCCACCCGCTGCACCGTCCGCTCGATGAAGCCGGGTCGGAGGCTGTCGCGCTCGACTTCGGCGTTCGGGACGACCGCTTCCATCACGCTCGGGAGCGCGAGCTTGCCGATGCCGATCCGTGCATAGAGGTCTTCCTCGTTGCCCGCGTGAAACTTGGACAGCACGTCCTTGGAACGCTTGCTCTTGAGGAAACGCGACAGAGACATCTCTTTCTTGCGCATTTCCTTTTCGAGTAGCTCCTTGCCTAGCTTCACCGCTTGCTTGCGCTCCTCGGCGCGCAAGAAAGTGCGGATGCGCGAGCGCGCGCGGCTGGTGATGACGAACTCCAGCCAGTCCTTGCTCGGATGATGGTTCTTGCTGGTGAGAATCTCGACGACGTCGCCGTTTTGAAGCTTGTGCCGAAGCGGAACGATGGCGCCATTGACCCGAGCGCCGGAGCAGCGGTGCCCGACCTCAGAGTGCACGGCGTAGGCAAAATCGACCGGCGTCGCGCCGCGCGGAAACGTCTTGACATCCCCCTTGGGGGTGAAGACGTACACGTCCTCCGGGAACAGATCGACCCGGACGCTCTCGTAGAACTCCTCGGGATCGGCGACCTCTTTTTGGAATTCCATGAGTTGCCGAAGCCAGACGAATCGGGCCGCGTCCTTGGGATCGATTCCTCCCGTGTGCTCCTTGTATTGCCAGTGCGCGGCAATTCCGTACTCGGCCGTGCGGTGCATCTCGTGGGTTCGGATCTGAATCTCCACGCGGCGATTCGCGGGTCCGATCACGGTCGTGTGCAACGACTGGTACATGTTGGACTTTGGAAGCGCGATGTAATCCTTGAATCGGCCCGGCACCGGAGTCCATTCGGAGTGGATCACCCCGAGCGTGGCGTAGCAATCGGCGACGCTTTCCGTGATCACCCGAAACGCGACGAAGTCGTGCACCTGCTCGAAGCCGATGTCATTGGCCTTCATCTTGCGGTGAAGGGAATACAGGTGCTTGCGCCGTCCGCTGACCTGGACGGAGAACCCGCGAGTCAGCAACATCTTCCGGAGCTTGTTGGTCACCTCCGCCATGTAGCTGTCGGTGTTCTTGGATACCGACTTGACCTGCGCGGCAAGCTCCTCGTAGGCCTCCGGTTCGAGATGCTTGAAGCTCAAGTCCTCGAGCTCGGCCTTGAGCCACTGGATCCCGAGACGCCCCGCCAAAGGAGCGTATATCTCGAGGGTCTCCCGAGCGATTCGCTCCTGCGCCGCCGGGGACATGTGCTCGAGGGTGCGCATGTTGTCGAGACGGTCGGCGAGCTTGACCAAGAGCACGCGAATGTCGCGGGCCATGGCCACCACCATTTTGCGGAAGCTTTCCGCCTGGCGGTCCTCCCGGGAAGCGAAGTTGACCTTGCCGAGCTTGGTGACCCCATCGACCAGAAAGGCGACTTCCTCTCCGAACACCCCCTCCACCTCCGAGAGCTCGATGCCGCAGTCCTCGACCACGTCGTGAAGGAGGGCCGCACAAACGCTCGACGCATCGAGCCGCATGTCTGCGATGATGTCGGCGACCGCCACCGGGTGGGTGAAGTAGACGTCACCCGACTTCCGCATCTGTCCGTCGTGCATCCGGGCGGAGTAGACGTATGCTTTGTTGATCAGATCGGTATCCGCTCGGGGATGGTATCCCTTCACCTTTTCAAGAATATTGGTGAGGCGGACCATGACAGTGGAGTGCCGGCAACTATCAATTTAACACCGTCTCCAATTGGTGCCAAGGTTGTGCGCATTTGCTGGTCTTTCGAAAACGATGGCCATGCCGGACTCCAAATCCAATCTAAGGCCTTCGTCAACCCGTCGCCGAGTGGCGACCGTGATCGCGTTGATCGGAATCATCGTCGTCGCACAGCGCCTGGCGGCGCGATGGCCACGCAGCGTCGAGGTCTCGTACGAAGTCACCCCGGACATCACCGAGCTGGACGTCGACTATCTCGACGGTGACGGGGCAGTGGTGAGCGCACGGTTCAAACAGCCAGACTCGAAAACAACGGTCTTTCACCAGAATTTGCGGCTTCAGCCCGGCGAGTACCGAGCGCTGGTCACCCTATACCGGGCCCAGGGGCTCGCCACCGAGCACACCAGGCGACTGATCGTGCCCTCGGAGGGAGCCGTGCGATTCGATCTTCGGGAGATCCCTACGCGATCCGAGTGAACGGCGTGCCCACGATCGATTCAAGACACGGCAACAAGCGTTTCGCTCTGGCGGTGGCGGTAGCCTCTACGGCCGCCATGGGTCTGTGGATGTCCAATCGGACACCGTTTCCACTCGGGCCTCTTTGGGGAACGCTGATCGCCTTGGCTGCTGCCGCCGCGTGGGTCTGGTGGCTCGTGCCGCGCAGCGAGGCCGCGACCAGGGACTGGCGGGAGACGAGCCTCGGCAAGCAGCCCGAGGAGCGCTGGTCGCCTTTGGGCTGGGCGGGTCTGGCACTTGCCGTCTTGCTGGCTGGTTGTGTGATCGGCGGGTACGCCTGGCTGCCGCTCACCATCGTGCTGGCACTGCTCTGCATGGTGCCGGCCGCCCTGCATAGACCGGGCCTCGCTGTGATGCTGGCGATCAGCGCGATGTACCTCCCGCTGCTCGGCGTGACCGGTCTTTGGGATCCCTGGGAAACGCACTACGCCGAGGTTGCGCGCGAGATCCTCGCCCGCAACGACTGGATCAGCTTGTGGTGGGCTCAGGACCACTGGTTTTGGTCGAAGCCGGTTCTGCCCTTTTGGATGGAGGCCTGGGCGATGGGGGTGCTCGGCGTCGACTTCATGCCCGACGCCCATCCCGCACACCCCGAATGGGCTCTCCGTCTGCCGACCGCATTGATGGCGCTTGCGGCCCTCGCCGCGATCTACGCAACCATCCGCCGGTCTTTTGGGCGCCGGGCCGGAGCGCTTGCGGCCCTCGTCACCGCGACGATGCCACAGTTCTTTTTCATCTCCCATCAGGCGATGACCGACTTGCCTCTGGTAGCCGCGATCACCATCGCAGTGTGTTGCCTGCTGCTGGCGATCGAAGAGGACCCCGATCGCCAAGTCTCCCCATTTCAGCTTGGACCATTGCGCGTTTCGGCTCAGCACCTGGTCTTGTTCGTGATCTTTGCGCTGGTTCTGCCCCAGGCGATCTATCTGATCTCCCGCAACGTCTCGTGGCTGGAGGGTGCCGGGCTGGTGGCTCACCCCGATCGATTTCTCTATGGCTCGGCGGGTAACCTCGACATCCCGGGAAATCCAACGCCCCATGACGAAGCGCCGCATATCCTTGGCCTTTGGGGTCAGCCCTTCCTTCAAGGGACGCTTTGGCTCTTGGCGCTGGGGGGCCTCGCCGCGATGCTGCGCAAGGAGACGCGGGCCAGAGCGCTCTGGATGGCGGCCTTTTACCTTTCGTGCGCGATCGCGTTCATGTCCAAGGGCCTGCCTGGTCTCGCGCTGCCGGGCCTCGCCGCGCTGTTCTACCTGATCGCATCGCGGCGTTGGAGCCTTCTGTCGAGCGGAGAGCTTCGCGTTTCGACTGGAGCGTTGATCGTGACCGCCGTGAGCATGCCCTGGTACGTCGCGATGTACGTTCGCCATGGGCCTGCGTTCACCAACCGTCTCTTGATCCACGACCACATCAACCGCCTGGCCAGCGGAGTTCACGGCGACAAGGGTACGATCGCGTACTTCTTGGCCCAGATCGGGTATGCGACGTTTCCCTGGATCGGTCTGGTCCCGGCCGCGTGCGTCCTCGGCTACTGGATGTATTCCCGATCCCCCCGGGACGCGCGCGGGCAGACGCTCTTGTTCCTCGTGATGTGGCTGGCGTCGTCGTTCGTTCTGTTCAGCGCGATGGTGACCAAGTTTCATCACTACATCCTGCCTGCGCTCATTCCGCTGACGATCCTCATCGGGATCGCGACGGCGCAGTGGTGGGGAGGGAGAAACCCGCGTGCGACGCTGCTCTCGGTGGCGGCGAGTGTGTGCCTCGTCGCCGGGTTCGCATGGCTTGCCGGAGATCCGCGCGGGGTGGTCCCGGCCGAAGCGGTGGAGGTCGAGGACTGGGTTCTGCAACAGGCGGAGCCGATCAAGGCGTGTGTGTTGCTGGCGGTCGGCGCCGTCCTCGCGGCCTTGGCTCGATTGGCTCCCGCCGAGCCACAAACCCGATCCATGCCCGCGAAGCTGAGCGTCGCGGTCGGCATCTCGCTTGCGGCCGGTGCGTGTGTGGTCGCGTTCGTCGGCCGGGACTTGAGCTGGGTGACCTCGGCCCGACCGCAAGGATACGAGCGGCTGATCGACCTCTTCGTCTACAACTACGGACGGCCATGGCCGGAGCATCTCGACTACCGACCCATTTTGACCGGGTTTGCCGCGGCGACCGGCCTCACACTCGCCGTGTCGAGCTTCCGCCCCTGGAGAGTCGTGGCGACCCGGGCGTTCGTGGGGGTTGCGTTTCTCTTCTGCATTTGGAGCGTCAACGTCTACATGGTGGACCTCGCGCCGCATTGGGGAATTCGGGAGCTGGTCGCGCGGTACTATACCGAGCGCGAGAGCAGCGATGAGCCTCTGGTCGCGTGGCAGATGAATTGGAAAGGGGAGAACTTCTACACCGGCAATCGTGTCTACGTGTTCGCGGAAACCGACAACAAGCGCATCCGCAAGTGGCTCGCTGAAAACAAGGGCCGAACCGCCTTCTTCGTGCTGGAGCACAAGCGCTTGAAACGCTTCAGGGAGCTCTTGCCCGGCCGCCCGGTCCGGGAGCTCTCGACCAAACGGGACAACAACAAGCTCCTCCTAGTGGAGCTTGAGATCTGAGCCTGAAAGCGAGTACAGTCGGCAAAGCTTGTGAGTTTCGGACGTACTGAACACCAAAAACTGGACTGATTATCAGTATTGCGCGATCCTGCCTGTGAGATGCAAAAAGACGACGAAAAACTGGCTTGGCGTCTTCTCGAAACCATGTACGGGATGGGGCGGGCCGACCTGGACGCCACCCCGCGAACACTCGGGACCTGGCTGGATGTGCCGGGCGCCCGCGTTCAGGCGCTCCTAACCCGGCTCGATGCACAGGGTTTGGTCGATGCGGAGCGATGCCGATTGACGATGCCGGGGCTGGTCCTGGCGGTCTCGATGGATGGCGCGTGTAAGCTCGCCCGTCATCTGGCTGCCGCCTGACCTGCCTTGACACGGTGAAGGCCAACCGTTATCTCGCCCTCTTCTTTTGCGGAAGTGGCGGAATTGGCAGACGCGCATGATTCAGGTTCATGTGTCCGAAAGGACGTGGAGGTTCGAGTCCTCTCTTCCGCACCTGGTGTATCGTAGAGGCGAGCGACGTCCCTACGAGCACTCGAACACGTGTACTCGCCCCGCTCCTCGGGGCTCCGTACTGCGCCTGGAATCTGGCAGCTTCGCGGACTCGCAGGTCCACTTCGCTTTGCCATATTCCAGTCACACACGAGTCCTCTCTTCCGCACCCGGTGTATCGTAGAGGCGAGCGACGTCCCCACGAGCACTCGAACACGTGTACTCGCCCCGCTCCTCGGGGCTCCGTACTGCACGGAGCGGTGTGTCCACTCTGTAATTTTTTCGTAGGGTCCGCAGGGAGTTCACAGCTCACTTCCGAGCCCAGTTGGACCGAATTGAGTAATTACCAGTAGTTAGCCGAATCGTCGGTTCGGTACGGGTATTGCACCGAGGTGCGGTGTGCGTGGCGGAAGGAGAGAAAGGCAACGAGGTCTTACGCTGGTCGAGCTGATGGTCGTGCTGGCCGTCATGGGCATTTTGGTCAGCGCGGCGCTGCCCAGCATGAGCAAGGGCTTTGCCGATCGCCGAGTCGCCATGGTCGCCCGCGACGTCGTCTCCCTCTTTCGGCGAGCCCGGTATATGTCGAACGCGTACGGCCGCGCGCACCAGGTCGTTTACACCAACGACTCGGGAACCGGCCTCGCCCAGGCCTATGCATTCGAGACGCTTCGCGGCACGGGCGGCGCCTGCTCGCTCACCACGTTTGAAAATGGAGGCGGTATCGACCTCGCCGATCTCGATTGCAACAACAACTGGCGTTGCGTCGATCACCTCTACGCCGACACCTACGACACCACCCCCGGGGACAACAACGACTTGATCCGCGTCGACGGCTGGAAGAACAGCACGTTTTGCTACGAGGCCGGGTCCAACAACCAGGTCTTCGTCGACACGGTGCTGTTTGCGAACTGGCAGACCGCCAACGCTCAGGCTGGCTTCGGCTTTCTCGTCTATCACGAGCTCAACGGCGATCCGATCGGTGTGGCACGAAAGGTTCTGGTCCCGATGGGATCGGGATCACCGAGGGTGATGCGATGAGCCGTGCAAGCGGAGACCATCGCGCCGGATTCACGCTAGTGGAGGTCATGATCGCGATTGGAATCATGACGGTGGGCTCGCTCGGAATTCTCGCAATGCATCAAGCCGTGAGCGAAGCGAATCGTGCAGCAAACGAGATGAACACGGCCCTCGCCATCACCGAGCGCTGGGTCGAGCGCATCGAGCGCGACTCCCTTTCGTGGACCGAGCAGGGCATCAACAGCACGGCCCTCGGCTCGACCGCGTACTTGTCACAGCTGGCCAGTCAGGTATCGGGGACGGACTGGTTCACACCGTCGCCGGCCAGCAGCGACGAATCCTATGCTTTTGACTACTTCGGGAACGACACGTCGACCTCCAGCGAGATCAAGTACTGCGTCAACCTGCGGTTGAGCTGGATCCGGCAAGGGAGCTCGGCCCGTGTCGACATTCGCACCTTTTGGTACCGTGCGGGCTACATGTCAGGCGGCGCGACCCATCCGAAATGGGTCTCTGGCTCCGACTTCCGTGGCGCCGATTGCGATGCGGCGACCGCGTCCGGATGGGACCTCGGAGAGGCGCCCAACGTCGATGTGATCTTCACTTCGACGGTGGTGAACTGGCTGAGGAGACAAGGCACGTGAAGAAGCACGGATTCACACTCATCGAGCTGATGGTGGCCATGGTCGTCGGGCTCACCGCGATCACGTCCGTCTACAGCCTGGGCGCGGCGATGAGCAAGCAGTTCTACGAGGAGCAGCGTATCGCTACCACGCAGGGCACGACCCGCGTCGCGATCATGCAGCTGCGCGGCGACATTTCACGCGCTGGTCTGTTTGGATCTCCCAATGGGACCTTGGAGCCGACCTGTGACACCACGCCGCCCGCGCTCCCTCTTCTCGGCGGCGGCAGCGGCCCCATGGGCGCGTTTCAGTACTACGCGGACGAAGACCTGGGGGTGCTCGATCCGGACGGTGACAATCCTAGCGTTCACGCCGATCGGCTGCGGGTGCTGACCAGCCTTTATTTGACCGACGAGCTGCAGGTGCACTCCGCGAGCTCGGACGGGACCGTCATCGTCCTGGAAAATGGAAATCAAGCCTACCGCAGGACCTTTGCGTGGGGTCAGACTGCCGGACCCTTCACCAGCGGCGTCGCGCCCGAGTATCTCACGGGTGACCTCCTCGACTGGGACAACGCTTGGAGCACGGAAACGGCGAGCTGGAAGGGCATTGCGCAAAAAGGAGCGCGCGCGTTCCAAACCAGCTCCGTCCTGCACATCGAGACGCCCGAAGGTCGTCATTTCTTCCGTTCGGTCCTCGGAAAAGCTGCCAACACGGAAAACGAGGTGCGTATTCAGGTCACTCCCGCGCTTCCGATGGGTACCGCGTGCCTGCCCGGCGCGGCCGAAGCCTCGGTCATCGCTCCCCTGCAATGGGTGGAGTACGCGGTGGTCGATCCGCTGGACACCAGCGAGGTGGGCGCTGATTTCATGGATTTCGATGGGATATTCTATATCGACCTGTCGGATACCTCGAGCCCTTCGTACCAGCTGCAGGGCGCAGACGCGGGCGCGGGGAGCCTTCGCGAAGCGCCGAACCGGGTGCTGGTCCGCCGCGTAATCGATTCACAAACCGGAAACGTCAGGCCGAGCTCGACCCAGGTCATCGCCGAGTTCGTGAGCAACTTTTCGGTGAGCTTCCTCGTGGACAACAACTCGGGAACCGCCACGGCGCCCTCGCTCGCGGTCGAAGACCGGACGACTGGCGCGGAAGCCGACATCAACGCCAACCCCGAACGGGTACGGACCGTCATCATCGAGCTGGGCATCCGCAATCCTCTGGAAGATCCGGACATCCCGTTCATGGCCGACGACGCAGGGACGCGTTTCGAGGTGAACGCGGCGCAGGCGGGGTCGGCGCGCGTGCGCAACATGCGCATCGAGATTCCCGTGATGGACGTAGCCAGGAGGAATCTATGAACAGGCGCGAGCGCAAAAAGGAAGGCGCCGCGTTGTTCGTGGTGCTGATGATCATCATGGTGGGAACCGCCAGCGCGGTCTTTGCGGCCAGCACCGTGT
The DNA here is from genome assembly GCA_963817725.1 of uncultured delta proteobacterium. GTDB lineage: Bacteria > Myxococcota_A > Polyangia > Polyangiales > Houyiibacteriaceae > SG8-38. The sequence continues at coordinate 146,094 of CAWFPD010000005.1, read as the reverse complement.
CGTACGAAATTCGCGGAGCGGGTTTCGCGCGGCAGCAGCTCCAGACCCGCAACGCCGCGCGCGCTGGGCTGGTCGGCGCCCTCGAGTGGTTCGACATCTTCGGACCGGAGACGGTGCGCAACATCATGTTGACCAAGGGAAGCACCGAAGGCGTTCAGTTCAGCTGCGTGAGCAGCAGCAGCTGCTATCCGGAGCCCCCGCTTGCCAACAATCGGCGGGCCTACCGGCTCTATCCGCAGCATTTCGATGCGCTGCTCTCCCAGGACGGAGGGACGACGCCCGGGCTGCTCGAGAACGTGCCCTATGAAGCCGACTCCTCGTTTGGTCCGACCTCCGCCCTGACCCCGGTGGTGGTCGTGGACATCTACGACGAGCACGTCGTGAGCAAGCTCGCGCCGGGCGCGGCGGCGCAGGGAGGTACGAAGTTCAAGTACATGCGGAGCACGCTCACGGCGCGAGGCCGCGCGCAGGTGGCGAGCGACAACGTCGAAAGCGAAGACCAGGGCCGGCAGACGAACGAGGCCGCGGCCGACATGAGAGCCTACATCGTCAGTGGGCCATTCATCACGGGATCATGATGAGACATCGGCTTCACATCGCATGGATTGGATGCTTGGTTGCTGCGGCACTCTCGGGCCGTGCAGCGGCGCAACCGGACATTCGAAACATCCGCCCCCACGTGATGCTGTTGGTCGACACGTCGGGCTCCATGGAACGAAAGCCCAATTGTATCTGCACCACGCCCGCGTGCCTCGAGTGCCTTCCCGTGTGTAGCGCGGGCAGCTACGAAGAGAACCGTTGGGCCTTGGTGGCGCAGGCCCTGACGGGCGAGTTCAGCCCTTACGAGTGCAACGCCGACACCCGCATCGGCGGCATCTACACGGGTCAATACGACGAAGGATACTTTCTGCCCCACATTCAGTTGCCGCAGGAGCTCGCCAGCTATACGGGCACGCAGAGCGGCAACGGGGTGCTCGATATCTACCTCGAGCGCATCAAGTTCGGGTTGATGACGTTCGACGCCATCGGGACCCTGAGCAATCAACCTCCGCTGGTGACGCAGACCGTCTTCCAGACGGCGCCCTTCCCCGCCGACTCGGCAGGAACCCAAGGCATGTACTCCTACGGGAACGACAAACCGTTTTCGTTCCCGGGCGCCGTCACCACCTACATGCTCAACAACGGTGCCCGCTCTGCGTCAGCGCCGGAGGGCGGTCTGGTCAGCGTCGGCGGCGACAGCACGGCCTCTAGCACTGCGACCAACGCCGCCATCCAGGCCACGATTCTCGGGGACATCGGCCTGGGCAAGAACCCGCTCCGTCCCTATGGCGCCACGCCGACGGCCGCGTTGGTCGATGACCTCGAGTTCTTCTTGCAGACCGACGCCGACATCACGGAAAAGACGGCAGACCCAGGCCCGGGCGACCCTTATTACGGATGCCGGGCGCGGAGCGCGGTGCTCATCACCGACGGCTTTCCAAACGCTGACATGCGGGGAAGCCCGGTGAACTGCGAGCTGTTGGGACAGCCGGTGGGCGCCGCCGGATGCCCCTACGACGAAATCGCCAACACCGTATCGGCGATGATTTCGGCCGGAGAGCTCGACAAGTTCTACGTCATCGGCTTCGCGCTCGACGGCGACCCCGCGGAGGTGGCGGCGGTCGAAGCGCTGCTCAACGACATCGCGTCGGTGGGCGATTCCGACGAGGCCTACTTCGTCGCCGATCGTGCAGAGCTGGTGACCGCTCTGAGCACGATCCTGAACGAGCAAAACCGAGGCGCCACCAGCCGGACCGCACCGGTCGTGACAGGCCTTTCCCCAGGGCTCATCCAGGCGGAGTTCATCTCGGGTTTCAATGCCTCGTTTGATGCAAGCGACCCCTGGGATGGGATCCTCGAACGACGGCGCATCGAATGCATCAATGGGGCGCCTGTCGCGCAAACGGTCGAAGATTCCGACCGATTCCAGCTCGTGCTCAACGCGCAGTCCGCGGCGCCGACCGACGTCGAGGCGTGGGGCTCCAACACGTCGGTGAGCTTCACGAGCGGCTTTTCGCGCAACCTTTGGACCGTGTTGCCCGCCGACCCCGCGGACGTCAACGGTCATCTGATCGGAAACGGCAAGGACAAGCTCACTTCGCTTTCCGATAGCGGGATCGACGTTCCGGCCGACTTCTCGGGCACCGAAATTCGAAACGTCCCCGTGGGCGAATTCAACAAGACCGTGTCGCCCGAGTACTTCTTCGGCGCCGGTAGCACGGACACCGCGCAGCGCGACACGATCGTCGACTGGGTGCAAGGCGTCGCGGGCAGCGGCCGTGAGGACCAACGCCTCGGGGACATCTATCACTCGACCCCGGCGGTCGCGCCGCCGTTGGTCGACGACCTCGACGACCGCTCGTTCAACGACTGGCGTCTCGGCCTCGCGCATCAGAAGAGTCCGGACCCTCTCGAGGATCTGACGTCGGATGGTTGGCAGCTCAACCGAAGGCCCCGCGTCATCTATGCGGCCTCCAACGACGGTGTGATCCACGCATTTCTGACCGATGATTATGCCTCCGGAGAGTTCACGGCCGGAAACAACCTCGATGAGTTCGCCTGCGCCAACGACAAGGCGGCGGGAACGGAGCTATGGGGGTTCATTCCTCCGATGTTCCTCGATGATCTGGACGATCTGCTATCGGGGGGAAGCAAACAATGGTTTGCCGATGGCAGTGTCGTGGTGCGCGACCTCTACGACGTTCGAGCGTTCGCCGCGGACGACGGAGGGGGGGGCACGACCGATTCGCCTACCGGGCGAACCAACGTGTGGCGCACCGTTCTCTTCTTGAGCTTCCGAAACGGCGGCAACGGCATGATCGCGTTGGACGTGACCAATCCCTGCAAGCCCGAGTTCCTCTGGCAGTTCACGGATCGCAATCTCGGCGACACGTACGGGCAACCCACGGCTGCGCAGATGTTCGTCGCGGATAGGGACCCCACGCCAAAGGGCAACGCTGGGGGCCCGATCGTGTTCAGCCCCAGGCAGTCTCGTGGGATGGTGATCCTGCCGGGAGGACAGGGCGTCGAGGATGCCGGCGCGAGCCCATGCACATTCACTTCGGGCCCCGACTTCCCGGAGGGAATGAAGACGGCGACCAACACGGTGATCGCCCCGCGCTCCGATCGTCGGTGCTGGCGAGGCGAAACCTCGGTTCCCCCGGCCCTACAACACGGACGGGCCCTCTATTTCATCGATTTGATCACCGGCACCACGATTCGGAAGATTGGAGAGAGCACGTTTCCCGCTCCGCTCAATGGCGCCGTTTCGGTATTCCGGGGAGACACCGGTACGGTCGGGAGCAGCGCGTACACGGTGGATGCAGACGGGGTGCTTTGGCGCGTGGACATGTCCTCGAGCGACCCCGAAGACTGGGATGCCGAGGCGCTGCACGATCTCTACTATGGGGAAGGCTACGCGGACGCGGAGCCCACTTATTTCCCGCCTGTGCTCAGCGTCGACAACGCCGGCAACCTGGTCATCTTGGCTGGAACGGGCAACCTCGACGTGCTCGACGACGCGACGGCAAAGAACCGTGTCGTCTCGATCACCGAGAAGCTGACGTTCGACGGCAGTGGCTTCGTGAGCCAGCTGGACGGCCGGCTGAACTGGGAGATCGAGTTGGACCCGGGAGAGCAGATGACCGGCCCCCTGGAGCTCTTTGGCGGACAGGTGTACTTCGGCAGCTTCAAGGCGGGTGGCGGTACGGCGATCGACGCCTGTCCGTTCGGCGGCAGCCGAATCTTTGGAGTGAGCTACCTCGACGATCCAACGAGCGCCGGGGATCTGGTTCCGCTCCTCGAAGACTCCATCGGCGACCCGGTCACGAACCTCGATTCGGGCGATCTCCCGGAGTTGGAAAATACGCTTCTGGTCGGTCTACAGGTCGCACAGCAACCGGTGTGTACCACGACCCAGAGCACGACATTGACGGATCCGTTCGGCGGAACGGCAACTCTTGCGATGCCGGTCGCTTCGAGCGGACGCCAGTTCAAGCTCATGGGGCATCTCAGCGGGTCCACCTCGGTCTCAGGCGGCTTGTCGATCCAGCTCCTCGAGGAATCGATCTCGGCGCCGCAAGGTTTTACGGTCATTTCGGGCATGGCGGACACACTGGAATGAGGAACGGATGATGATGGTCCGAAGTGGGGCTCCTCGCTTCGCAGCTCTGCTCGTGTGGCTCTTTCCCCTCGTGACGGGTTGCAGCAACGAGCGCGCGACCGAAGCGTCGGAGCAAGCCGAGGCAGCGACCGATCGAGCCGAGGAGAACGAAGCTGAAAAGAAGAATGCGATCACCCGCAACTACGACGTGGAGGGCCGCCTGCTGCCTTCCGATCAATATGTAGCCGGAGTTCGACTGCCCAGAGGCGCCGAGCTCTTCTTCGAAAGCGACCTTCGCCACGTCTATCGAATCCGCACGCCCATCGACAAGGTACTTGCATACTTCGGCCCCATGATGATCACCGGAAACGTCGAGCGCCGCGGAAAGGGCGCGATTTACAAACGCGCGAGCATACGCGGTGCGGAGGTGAGCCCTACGAAGGTCGATGTGTCGATCCTCGAGGTGGGGAGCAGCATGACGAGAATCTCGATCACCGAGCTTCCGCCGCCGCCGGCTTACATTCCGAGCGCTGATCAGACCAAAGCAGCAGCGCGCGACACTTGGCGCATGCTCGACTGAACCAAGCTCACGGCTCTCGGTAGGCGGCAAACGTGCACTGCACGGTGCCGGCGTCGAGTGAGTTGGTCATCACCAAGCTCGTGTAGATCTGCCGGTCCGTATGGGTGCGCGCAAGCCGGTCGGCGAGCTTTGCAACACGACCTCCCCAGACCCTGCTTTGGCTCGGAACGGCAACTTGGCAACTCACGGGACCATGAGGAAATGCCGTAACCAGCCCCCCAAAGCGGTTCACCGTGTCCGTCGAAACGCTTCCGTCGGGGCGAAAGAAGCGCTTGGAACGCACCACCACGCCCATCGCCGTCCGATCGGCGGAAAACCCCGATGTCGAGGCAGTCTCCACCAGATCGATGGAGGCGCCCGGAGGCGGTTTGGGCCAGTTTGCTCGTGTCTTTCCAAGCAGGGCTTCGGTGTCTCGTAGAAGGGCTTCGGCGCTGCTTGCCGATCCCGCCTGGCGTCGTGCCATGGCTTCGGCGCGATCGCGTAGCCGGCTGAGATCTTCATCGGGCGCGCCCAGTGCCTCCGCCAAGGCCAAGTTGAGGCGGACCCGCGTCACGATCGCCTCGATGGTCTCCGGGCTGGCCTGGGCTCCTTCCCGAAACGCCGAGATTCGCTCCGCCTCTCGGAGCGCAACCGCTTGGGCCTGATACCGCGAGATGTCGTTGGCGACGGCCGCCGACGCTTCTTGGTCGCGCGCCAGCTGCTTGGCCCAACGCTCCTCCTCGCGCTCGAGCTCGTCGCGATGCCGATCGAGCTGCACCCTCTCCGCCTCGGCGACTGCCGCGGCGAGCCATAATCGAGATTCGGTGCGATAGTCGTCCGCAGCACGGTCGTCTTTGTGCCGCTGCGCCTCGTCCGCAAGCCCATCTGCGACTTTCGCCTCCTCATACAGATCGGGTGCGAGCTCCTTGGCAAGCTCGGCTCCGGGCGATGCAAAGAGCGATTCGGAGCTGCGCGTCGCCTGCCGCCCTGCACACGCGATCGCGAGCCAACACGCCAAGACCGGGGCGAGGCGCGTCACGGTTGATCTCCGGGCCGCCTGAGAGAGGCGCGTTCCCTCAGCAAGGCCTCGAGTACCCGGCGCTGCGCATTAGCGCGCTCGCGTGTCGCCTCCAGGCGGTCCTGCGCCTCGAGGAGCTCGGTCTGGCTCTCGCGGTACGCGAGCTCTCGGTCAGCCAAGACCAACGCAGCCTTGGCGATGTCCCGCGCGCGGGACGCCACAGCTGGGTCCTTCGCAGGGTCCGAAGCCACACGGAGCGCCCGCGTCGCTTGCTCGAGCGCGCCCGTTGCATACTCCGCGTCATCGCGAGCCTCGAGTTGGCTCAGCCTTGCCCGCAGAGATGCCGTCTGTGCTGCCACGCCGTCCTCGGCGCGGCCTTGGGCCGCGGACACGAGGCATGCGAGCACCAATCCACACAGCACCTTGCCAGCGAGGCACGACCACCGTCGCTCACTGATAGGTGAAATGGAGCTCGTAGTCGCAGACGCGATAGACGTCGCCTTCTTCGATGCGCTTGGATTCGACGCGTTGACCCGCAAATTCGATTCCATTCGTGCTGCCCAAGTCTTTCATGAAGTATGCGCCGTCGTGAAACACGATCGCCGCGTGCCGTCGGGAAATGTTCCCATCACGAATGGCGAGGTCGGCCGTTCGTGCACCCCGCCCAATGATGAACTCGTCCTTGTCGATCGACACGGTTTCACCATTGAAGTGGAGCATCAAGACGCGGCGCGCCGCAGCCGCGGACGGTCGGTGTCCTGGAAGCGGCGGCGGGGCGGTCACGCGTGGTTGCGCCGTGGGCCGCCGTGAAGGCATCGGGGTGAGCATCGGTGCGGGTCTGGGCTCGACGTGAGGCGCACCTCCGCGGGAAACCCCGCCCATCGCGGAGCCGGCGATCTCTTCTTGCGCGTCGATGGCCGCGACCGTCTGCTCGCGGGCACGCGCATATTCTCGCATCGCCTCGTTGATCAGATAGTCCACCGAGCAACCGAGCTCGGTGCTCATGCGATCGTAGATCTCGAAGAGATAGTCGCGGCACTGAAATGCACGCACCGTTTTTCTGTCGCCCTGATCACCCATCTCTTCGACTACTCACCTCTCTGTTCACCTTGCTCCCGGGTCCGAATGGCTTCGATCGCCGCTTCTGCGACTTGGCCCACCTTTTTGACCGGTGGGTTCAACTCCGACCATCCCTGTCCTGACACTTCAACCTCATCCGACACGAGCCGCTTTATCATGGGGATATCGGCCTCCCCACCTCTGCGTTCAAGATAGCGCAATGCGACCACACGATTCCACCACCGTTGGGAATCGAGCAGCTCGAGCACCGTCGATGTAGGGCGAGGTGTCATCTGGCTCATCCGTGTGGCGTACCCCTCGAGCTCCTCAGGCTCGTACTGAATTCCCGGAGCGGAGGGTAATCGTTGGGAAAACGGCAAAATCGTGGATGGGCCTCCCAAGGACAACACGAGCTCGCCAGCGCGCCACCGGAGGCGCTTATCGAGCTTTTCGCCCGCACTGCACGACGATGCGGTGCATCCCGGCCGCTCCACCAAGGGCCAGAGCCTCGGAATGGCGTCCGGGCTCTGGATGTCACCCACGCGGTCGAACGCATAGTCGCGCACCTCGACGGGATTGCTCGGGTCGAGCGCGATCGATAGCAGCCGGTTCAGGTGCGGCCGATGCACGTGCCCCTCGAGCGCTTTGAGCGCGGTCGCGCGCCGGGCGTTGAGCCGTTCCACCCAAGCGGCCGGATCGTTGGCGCCGGGCTTGGTGTCGGCAATGCGAAGCAGGCGCGTAGCCACCACTTGCTGATCGGCGAGGTGATGCATCGCCGCGAGCGCGCCTTGATTGATGTAACTCTCGCGATTGTACAGGGCCAGCGCATTCAGACGTTGCGGGTCGACCTTCTCGCCCGACTCTTCGAGCGAAGCGCGAATCTGCTCCCCAAGCCAGGAGAGGAACGCCGCCTTCTCCATCTGCTGCTCGATCTCGACGAGGCGTTCTGCCGCGCGCTTCTTGGTTTCGTCATCGCCGTCCTCGCCGATGATCTCGGAGATCTTGATCATGGCCTGAGGCGCCATCTTTTCATCGAGCGTGTCGACCAGCATGGCTGCGGCCTCACCACCCAATGCACGGGTCACCTGCTCGGCGCTGTAATCACCTGCGAGGCTGCGCCCTTCGAAATCTTCCGAGTACCAACGGATCACGGAACGGATGAGCTGGTTTCGATCCTCCGGATGTGCGTACGGAATCACCATGTACGCGGCGTCCTTTGCACGAACCTGCGCACCATCGGGAGCCGTGCTTTTTTCTTCCGGCTTCACTGCGAGTAGCGCCTCCAGGCGCGGTATCATCCCGGTCACGATCTGCTGGCTCGCGTGCGCGTCCTCCGCCTGCAGATCGCTGAGCGACTTCTTGAGAAGCGCCACGCCGTCGACGTCGTTGCGATCCATTTCCACCATGGCCATGGCCGCTTCGGTGCGGAGCTCCGGGCTGTAGCGATCACTTCCGAGGACGGCCGTCAGCCGGGCGGGGCCCTTCACGGTTCCCTTCCATTGCTTGACGTCGTCGCTGTTGACCTTGCATCCGGCCACCGACAACAGGACGGCGGAGCAAAGGACCATGATCTTCGTCGTCCAACCCATCCGACTCGCGGCGCGATCCCCCTCGGGTGTGCAACCCGGCAAGATAATAGAGGATTTGCCTGCCGGATCAAGAACGTCCCGCAGCCGTGCTTTCTTGACCAATCCGGGGCGAGGCGCATAGCCTCCCCAATGTAGGAGGCCTCTTACTTGGGCACACATGAAACCACCTCTTCGGGCGATCTGGCGTCGCCGGAGGGCCGGCGGCAGGACGTGCTCGCCATCCTGACCTTGACGGCGACCGTGCTGCTGACGCTGGCCCTCGTCTCATATGATGGCCGGAACGGGGGCGCCAATTTGGTGGGTCCGGTCGGGAATCGATTCGCCAAGGCGGTGATGCAGGCGTTCGGGCTGGTCGCTTGGTTCCTGCCGCTCGAGGGCACGCTACTGACAATCCGGCTGTTTCGCCGCCGCTCGGCGCTTCTCGGCTTGGCCACGATGGCCTCGACGCTGGCGCTCGTCGTCGTCGGGGCGGCGCTCGCACATCTGTTGATCGAGCCGCAGGCCCTCTGGGGAGCCTCCCCTGGTGGGGCCGTTGGAGAGTTGCTCGGGGAGGTTCTCCGGTCGCTGCTCGGTTTCTATGGAACCGTGATCATCGGGTTTGCAATCATCGGGACCGCCGTGATTTTGCGCACTCCTTGGACACTCGAGGAGGTGGTGCAGGCCCTGGCCCGGGTCGCCCGGGCGGCTTGGGACAAAGCGCGGGACCTCGGCGTCGCACTGCGGGAAGCATGGGCAGAAGCCCGTGAGATTCACGAGGAAGAGATCCGCGCCAGCCAACCTCGCATCATGGGTGTCCCTCTGGACGACGACCCAGGCTTCGACGAGGAAGAGGAAGACGACGACGATCAGGCCACCTTCGATGCCCGGCCCCGCCGGCAAGCAAGGGCTTCCGTCAATCAAGGCCCCCTGATCGTCGCGCCCAAGGAAACCAAACAGAAGCCATTGGACGTGGCGATGCGTCCGAAGCGGGGGCACCGCGACTTTCATCTTCCATCGACCGATCTGCTCGACGAGCCGGATGCATCCGTGATTCACGTCGATGCGGAGGCCTTGCGAGAGAATGCCGAGTTGTTGACCGAAAAGCTGGCCGCCTATGGGGTACGGGGACGGGTGGACGAGATCCACCCTGGGCCGGTGGTCACGATGTACGAGTTCGAGCCGCAAAGCGGCACCAAGGTGTCCAAGATCGCCGGCTTGGCCGACGACTTGGCCATGGCTCTCGCAGCACAAAAGGTGCGCATCGTCGCACCGATCGCGGGCAAGGCGCGGGTCGGATTCGAGCTGCCCAACGAGACGCGGCAAACCGTGCGCCTGCGCGAGATCCTCGACGATCGCCGTTGGGAGAAACATGCCGGCGCACTGCCGATCGCGCTCGGCAAGGACATTGCGGGACAGCCGGTGTACGCCGACCTAGCACGGATGCCCCATCTGCTGGTTGCGGGGGCCACGGGCTCCGGCAAGAGCGTCGCGCTGAACGTCATGCTGATCTCGATTCTGGCCAAGAAGACGCCCGAAGACGTGCGGATGCTCATGATCGACCCGAAGGTGGTCGAGCTCCAAGTCTTCGACGGCATCCCCCACATGCTCCTTCCGGTAGTCACCGACATGAAAAAGGCGGCGCTTGCGCTTCGCTGGGCCGTGGACGAGATGGAGCGCCGCTACCAGCTATTCGCGGATGCCGGAACGCGCAACATCGACACCTACAATCGTCGGGTCGATCGTGTCCTTCGAGGCGACATGTCGGTCGAAAAGTTCATGCCCAAGAGGAAGGGCAAGGTCAGCGCCCAGGACGAAAACGGTCGGGAGATCCTGCTCGACCCGGCAGATGGCGAGGCGGCGGATGCGGAGAGCTTCACGCCTGAGAAGCTGCCGTACGTAGTGGTCGTCGTCGATGAGTTCGCGGATCTGATGATGGTCGCGGCGAAAGACGTCGAGGCTTGCATCGCGCGACTCGCACAAAAAGCGCGAGCCGCGGGAATCCACGTGATCCTCGCGACGCAGCGTCCGAGCGTCGACGTGATCACCGGCATGATCAAGGCGAACTTCCCTGCCCGTGTCGCATTCAAAGTCTCTCAGCGGCAAGACTCGATGACGATCTTGGGCCGCTCGGGCGCAGAGCATCTTCTCGGCATGGGCGACATGCTGATGATCCCGCCCGGCTCGAGCGACCTGCAGCGCGTTCACGCAGCATTCGTCGGCGAGGATGAAGTCAGAGCGGTCTGCGACTATCTGCGTGACCAGGGCCAGCCCGAGTACCGCGAGGAAATTCTCAAGCCGCGCGAGGACGACGGAATGGGGAGCGAAAGCGACGACCCGCTCTACGATCAGGCGGTGGCCGTCGTGGCGAACGCTGGTTACTGCTCGATTAGTCACGTGCAGCGGCAGCTGAGCGTCGGCTACAACAAGGCCGCCAAGCTCGTCGAGCGGATGGAGCAGGAGGGCGTGGTCGGACCGCCGAGCTCGAAGGCCGGCGGACGGCGCGAGGTCTTGGTCGGTCCCATGTAGACGGTGGCGCCGACCAGTGACCTGGACTACCTCCCGAGCTCTGGACGGTGCATCGAAAGACAGATCGTTTCGCCGCAACGTCATCATCTACACGATGGCAAGCGCGATGGGAGGCCTCGTCCACCTCGCGCACCTGCTTTGGACGCACTTACTCGACCAAGCGGACTACGGGCGCTTCGCGATCCTCGAAGGAGTGGTCTTCGGCTTGGCGGCATCGACCGTGACGTTGGCGCCGCAGCAATACATCCTCGTCTACGTTCACAAGAAGACCCAAGCGGAGCTCGCTGGGCAGCTGGGCGGCCTCCTGGCGCTCGCCTTGATCGCGGGCTCCGTAACGGCGCTGGCAGTGTTCGGCGCGCCGAATTCGCTTTCGGTGTTCAGATCGGAAGGGCTTCCACGCTGGTCGATTGCCGGTGTGGTCATTGCAGCGGCTTTGGCTACCGGCCGAATGATGGCCCAGTCGCTCAACGAAACCCTCAACCGACCGGCGAGGGCCGCGTTGTGGTCGGACTTCGTGGACGGCACGCGCCCATTCATAGCGCTCACGTTGTTCTTCGCGCTGGGGTGGAAGTGGGAGGCCCGATGGGGTGGATTGGTGCTCGCGCAAGGTGGCGCAGGGATCGCGGCGATGTGGATCTTGTCGCGCCAAGGTTGGCTGGGACGGCCCTTGTCCTGGTCGTCGCTCAAAGAGCCGCTGCGCTTTTCATTGCCGATGATCTTTGCGATGCTGGCTTACGTCGGCTACCAGAGCGCCGACCGGCTTTACGTGGCGCTCTGGAGGGGCATCGAGGCTGCGGGACGATACGAGGCTGCATACCGCGTGGCCCTGGTGGTCAATACGGTCAACTTGGTCACGCTCAAGTCGTTTACCCCTCTGTTCTACTCGGCGTTTGGCAGGGAGGATCGCGAGAGCGCGCTCGGCTTGCTCCGAAGGACGAGTCTTCGGGCTGCGCTTTTCGTGGCAGCGCTGGTCATCCTCCTGCCCGCGCTCGTGTATTACACCCCGTTGCTCGAAGAGTCCTATCGCAGCTCTCGCGAGGTCCTGCTCTCGATTCCGATTCTATCGATGGGTTTGGGGTTGTTGGGCATTTCGTTCCTTTGGCAGACCCCACTGCTCGCGCGTGGCAAATCGAGAACGGTGTCGGCGATCGCAGTCGGGGCGGCGCTCGGAAACCTCGGCGCCGACGCGCTCCTGGTCCCCTCGATGGGCGAGCTGGGCGCTGCCTGGGGGACCTTCCTCGCATTTGCTTTCATGTTGACCGCCACGGTGATCGTGACGAGGCGGAGCCTCAGGAGCGACCCCGTCTGACGATTGATCGGACAGCCGCCTTTTTGCGCTCCGGGGAGGGGTGCACCAGAGTCTGATGGTGACGGCGGATGAGAAGCTGATCGCGCTCGATCGCGCGCACGTATGGCGGCCCTACACGTCGAGTGACGACCACGAAACGCGCCCTTTGTTTTTCGTCGAGCGCGCGGAAGGCCCGTGGCTCGTCGCGCCCGACGGCCGCCGGGTCTTGGACGCGAGCGGCTCTTGGTGGTGCAACAACCTCGGTCACGGCCACCCGCGGCTTCGCGAGGCCCTGGTGAGGCAAGCTGAACAGCTCATGCATTGCACGTTTGCCGGCGCCACCCACGAGCCCGCTTGCCGATTGGCGGCCGAATTGGTTGACGTCGCCCCCACCGGGCTCAGCCGGGTGTTCTTCAGCGACGATGGCTCGACTTCCGTCGAGGTCGCGCTGAAGATCGCGTTTCAGTACTGGCAGCAAAACGGACGCCCGGAGCGCACCCGTTTCCTGGCTCTACCGGGCGCCTATCACGGCGACACGTTGGGCGCGATGAGTGTGGGCGCTGTCGACGAGTTTACCACTGCGTTTCGGCCGCTCTTGTTCGAGACGCAGCGGCCACCGCATCCCGTGGAAGGCCAGTGGGAACCGGTGTTCGAACGCCTGTTCGAGATGCTCCGCCGCGGCAGTGAAGAGGTGGCTGCCGTCGTGGTCGAGCCCGTGGTTCAAGGCGCTGCGGGCATGCGAATGTACCCCGCGCCTCTTCTCTCTGCTCTGCGCGAACAGACGAAGCGATTCGACACGTTCTTGATCGCAGACGAAGTCTTCACAGGTTTTGGACGAACGGGACCGATGTGGGCCAGCGACCACGCGGCCGTCGCTCCCGACCTTCTATGCACCGCCAAAGGCCTATCGGGCGGCATGCTCCCGTTTGCGGCAACGCTCGCCACCGACCGCATCTACGACGGATTTCGCGGCGACAAGAGCCGCGCGCTGATGCACGGACATACGTTTTGCGCCAATCCGTTGGGCGCCGCGGTGGCCCGCGAGGTTCTCGCGATCTACGAAGAGGAGGCCATCCTCGAAGCTGCGAGACCCAAAGCGGACAAGTTGGCGGCCGGCATCGCAGCGATGAGCGAGGTACCGGGTGTCAGCTCGCCGCGCTCTCTCGGCATGTGTGCGGCCTTCGAAGTCGGCGTGAGTGGATATATGGGAACCATCGGCTGGAAAATCTCGGACGTCGCCCTCGAGCTGGGGGCGCATCTTCGCCCACTGGGCAATACCGTGTATGTAGTGCCTCCACTCAACATCGACGATGCCGATCTCGGTCGGCTTCTCGAGGTCGTGCGCGAATCGACCGAACGCGTGCTACGAAGCAGCCCGTGAGCAAACCGACCGCCGAGCTCCCGCCCCGTTACCAGGCCTATGCGCTGGCCACGCTGGGCGGCGTCCTCTACTTCCTGGGTTGGGCGGGCTTTGGGATTTGGCCGCTGGCGCTGCTGTGCCTAGTGCCCCTGTGGGCGGCTCTCGAGCTGGGGCTCGAACGCAGATGGTGGCACAGCCTCGCACTCGGATGGCTGTACGGAACCGTCACCTACACGGGGGGCTATCACTGGTTGATCGAGTTCCTCGATGTGTTTTCCGGATACGGTTACGCGACCAGCATCCTTTTTTGGTTCCTCTTCGCCGCATACCTCGGCTTCAACTACGCGCTCTATGGGGCGATGTATTGGGCGCTCCGACGGCGTGGCTGGCCCGTGGCCGCGGTCGCCATTCCGCCCCTGTTGCTAATCGAGTGGCTCTATCCGGCGCTTTTTCCGACGTACCTTGGCAATAGCTTTCACGAGCGCACTACGCTCGTGCAGATCGCGGACCTCGGCGGCCCGCTCCTAGTCACGCTTTTGCTCGCGGTCGTCAATCTCTCGGTTTTCGAAACGTGGAGATGGTGGCGACGGCAGCGGGGCGCGCCGGTCCGGCTCGTCGGCGTTACCGTGGCCGTAGTCGCCTTGGCTGCGATCTACGGCATGGTGCGCATTCACCAGCTGGAAGCGAAAATGGCCGAGGCGCCGGTGTTTCGGGTCGGCGTGGTCCAGGTCAACATGGGCATCTTCGAGAAGCGTTCCGAAGCGGCCGAAGGTCACCGGAGGCATCTGGAGCAAAGTCGTCAGCTCGAAGATGAAGGAAAGCTCGATCTGATCGTCTGGCCGGAATCTGCGTACGTGGATGGTCTGCCCCACCAGGTGCCTTGGTATGCTGGTCGAGTTCGCGGAGATCTGAAGACACCGCTCTTGTTCGGCGGAGTGGCCATGGAGATGGTGAACGGAAGACGCAAGATCTACAACACCGTGTTCGCTGCCGATCAAGACGGCGTCGTTCGATCGACCTATGACAAGACGTACTTGATGATGTTCGGTGAGTATATTCCTTTCGGTGACATCTTCCCCATCCTCTACGAGCTCTCGCCAAACAGCAGTCGGTTTACGCCGGGAAGCCACGTGCATCCGGTCACTCTCGGACCTTGGCGCATCTCGACTCCAGTCTGCTACGAGGATGTGCTTGCCCGCTTTACACGAAAGATGGTTCGCGAGGGCAAGCCGCACATTTTAATCAATCTCACGAACGACGCCTGGTTCGGTGATACGCAGGAACCCTGGATCCACCTGGTGCTGGCGAAGTATCGGGCCATCGAGCATCGACGCTACCTGGTACGTGCGACGAACAGCGGGATCAGCGCAATCATCGATCCACTGGGTCGGGTGGTCGCGCGAACCGGTCAGCTCACGCGCGAAAACCTCCGCTACGACGTGCGCATGCTGGACGAGGATACGGTCTACACGAAGCTCGGAGATTGGCCGGGCTGGCTTGCGCTGGCGTTGATCGCCTTGATGCTCATCGTCCGCCAAGACCAGGAGCAATGAAAAGTTGGTAGCTTCCGTCTTCCCCCGAGAGCGCTTCACCGATCTGAATGCGACGGGCTTGGCCTTCCGCCTCGAGGAGCATGTAGCCGCGGATCGGGGCGTCCGCGACGGGGCTGCCATCGCTGGCGCGGACGAACCCTCGTATTGCGATCGGTGGGACGAGGCGATATGCGCGCTCCAAATCACCGCGGACGGCGGTCATCGACAGGTCGGGCTCGACGAGCCAGGGAAATCCAGTTTCGGAAGGCACCTTCACGTGCAGATCATAGACGCCTTCGTCGACACTCATCGAAAAGGCACCGACGGAATTCGACACCACCTCCTGTGTTCGGTGCATCGTGATCGAATCCGCGGCCGACCGGGCGCGGGCAACGACAGTCAGACCCGGTGCAGCCTCGTCGCGGAACGTGGTGACCCACCCGCTGAGGCCGATCTGTGAGGGTACGATCAAGTCTTCGGTGGCGGTGAGCTCTCCGCCCACCACGACCTCTGTATGCAGGACTCCCCAGGTGTTGTCGGTGTCGGCGGGCGGAGTCACGCTGATCGAGTAAAAGCCCGCTAGGAGCTCGACACCGAATGTGCCGTCCTCGTTCGTGGTGGTCGATGCGCTGAAGGAGCCCTCGAGGCCGAGCTCAGTGTTGTCGAAGATGCCAGTAGACAAGAATCGCACGGTTGCGCCCGCAACGGGCCGGTCACCGACATCCCGAACCCGGCCGCTTACCTGGATCGGGCTCAGACGCGGAATGTAGATGATCTTCTCGACGGGATCGTCTGCGAACGCCACGTCGGGATCCACCGAAACTGCAGGGAAGGGCGCGCGTCCGACATTCGAGGTTACGCGAATCCAGTAATCTGACGCGCTGTCGTTGATGCGAATCGCAACGCGGCCGTTCTCGTCGGTTTCGCCGATCGAGGAGACGACCCGCCCATCGCTCATGTCGATCGCTCGGACCTGCAACCGCGGCTCGGGAACGGGTTCGTTGCCATCGATGCTGACGACTTGGGTCTCGAGCGTACAGCCGGTGTCTTGGTTGGTGACACATGGCTCGGCGAGGTCGCTCGCAAAGGCAATATCGAACCGGAAAGGCTCCGTGGGATCGCCATCGTCGATGGCTAGCTCGAGGTAGAGAGGCGGCAGGCTGCGAAGAGCTGGTGCGTACTCTTCGATCGTGGTCGCCATGACCATGTCGGTCGTCGGCAATACGACCACGTCGTAGGTTTCGCCCGCCACCAGGACGACGCTGAAGTCGTAATCTACCGAGTCCCTGCTGCCCGCGGCTTCGCGCAACGTCTCCACTTCGACCGCAACGGGCTCGAGCGGCTGCGCCATGCGTCGAACGAAACGCAAGGTCGCAGGAACGCGCGCATCATTCCACCGAACCGCGCCCCGAACCTGTCTGGTCGCCGGCAAATCCAGGTCTCGATCGGTCGATCCCGTCGCCGTCTTTGCACCAAACATCCAGCTCGCGGGAGTGAGACCCGACACGTCCGCGGAGCTGCGCAGCACCTCGATGGCCACGTCGACCGACGCAGCCGAGTCGTCGATGCAGATCCCTGCGCTGCAAACACCTTGCTCGCAATCCACATCGTCGACGCACGAGTTGTCGATCAACATCGGGGCTTCGGCCGAGTTGAAGCTGCATCCAGCCATGCAAATCAACACGAAGAGCGATTTGCGCGTCATCGGCACTCCTGCACGATGACCGGGTGGTCTGAATCGACGACTTCGACCCACCAGGTCACTTGATCGAAGTCCCCAGGTTCAACCGGCCGGCGCTGCTCGACGTTGCTCGCGAACATGCCCACCACGACCAGCTCGATTTTGTGGCACTCCCCGGCCGGAAGCTCGTTATACGAGATGGTGAACGTCTGTGGGCGCTCGAGAAAGCCCGTGGGATCGATGACACCTTCCTGAATGGGGCGCTCCACCGCGGGTGGCGCGGGCGCATCGAGAAAGATCCGGTACTCCAGAGTCTGATCGAAATTGGGGTCGCGAACGACCACCTGCAGCGGCATTTCGGGAGGTTCGACCGGATCGTCGAGATTGATCTGACCGATCTCATTCAAAGGAAACTGCGCGGTGAGCTCACTGACGATGGAGGGCGGATAGTTCTCCGCGGGCTGAAACTCGATCGTGTCAGTCGCAATGCAGCCGCTTGCGATGGCGCAGGCCCACAACGCCGCTCCTGAAGCGAAGAAAAGCATCCTCAAGAGGTGGAAAGCAAAGCTCATGCCGCTGCCTGAGGTACGAAAACGCAAGGATTTTCAACAGTGTTCCACGAAATCGAAGGCGTTGCTATGACACGGATGTCAGCCCTCGCCGGCACCGCCAGGCTCCGGAGCTCCCGGCTCCCGCTCGAGGTAGCGAAACACCGTGCGCGGGTCGACCCCCAAATCCCGCGCGGTGCGCGTCCGATTGCCGCCATTGCGTTCGAGGACCTCCAGGATGTAGCGCCGGGTGAAGTCCTCGCGAGCCTGCGATAGCGGGACCACTGCGCGCTGGCGATCGTCACCGAGATCGAGATCGTCGGGACCGATCAACGTCTTGTCAGCGAGCACGATGGCTTTCTTGATGCGGTTCTCCAACTGACGCACGTTGCCCGGCCAATCGTGCGCGCGCATGGCTTCGAGTGCCTTGGGCGTGAATCCCTTGACCGGCGAGTCGAACTCCGCTGCGTACTTGTTGAGAAGAAACTTGCCGAGGATCACGACGTCATCGCCCCGTTCCCTGAGGGGCGGGAGATGAAGGTTCACGACGTTGAGTCGGTAGTAGAGATCCTCGCGAAAGGTCCCATCCTTGATCGCGATCTCCAGCTCGCGGTTGGTCGCCGCCAGCACTCGAATGTCGACTGGCTCAGGCTTGGTGTCCCCCACTTTGCTGACCACCCGCTCCTGCAGCGCGCGCAAGAGCTTCACCTGAAGCGCCAACGGCATCTCGCCGATTTCGTCGAGAAAGAGCGTTCCGCCGTGTGCGGCTTGGAAGCTGCCCTGCCGCGTCGACACCGCTCCCGTGAAGGCGCCACGAACGTGTCCAAAGAGCTCCGACTCCATCAGGTTCTCCGGGATGGCGCCGCAATTCACCACGACGAAGGGCCCCTTGGCCCGATTGGAGCGTCGGTGAAGCTCTCGGGCAAAAAGTTCCTTCCCGGTGCCGGTCTCACCGGTGATCAGCACGTTGACGTCCGCAGCCGCGACCTTTTCCACCCGCCGAAAAACCTGCTGAAGGCTCGGACAACTTCCGATGATGTCCCCGAAACGCTGCGCTTCGAGCTGACCCGCGATCCGGTCCCGGTCGGTGGTGAGCTGGTTGAGCAGAATCGCCGTCTGCAGGATCAGCGATGCCTGTCCCGCGAACACCGTGAGGATCTGCAAGCTCGACTGCTCGAAGAGGTTCACCACGTTGTCGTTTCCGACGTAGATCAATCCGAGGAGCTGTCCCTGCGCGATGAGCGGCGCCACCATGACCGAGCTGAGCTGCAAGTTGAGCACGCTCTCACTCGAGTTGAACATCGTGTCGTTGACGGCATCGCTGACGATGAGCGGTTGAAGGGTATCGATGCATCGACGCAGAATGCTATCCGAAAGCTGCGTAACCGCGTCCGGGATGGTTTGCCGGTCGACGTTGCGAGCAGCCGCGATCTCGGGCTCCCCGTCTCGAAGCAGGATCACGAATCCCTTGTTTGCATGCACGACCTCGATGACGGCATCGAGCAACGCCTCGATCTGCTCCGGAATGGAACGAATCTGGAGGAGCCGACGATTGAAGTCGCTGAGCTTGAGCATGCCTTGGATCTCGGCTCTTTCGGAAACCTGCCCCGGAGCCGTGGCGTCTCGCGAAGCGCTCTCGTCGTAGAGCGAGAACACCAAGTCCACGTCACCCAGCGTCAGCTTGTCGTGGTGAAAGATCTTGGACTTCTTCTTCTTCTTGCCGTTGACCTCGATGGCAGCCCCCGGATCGACGGCCGCCACGCTGAACTCCCTACCGTCAAAGATGATCTGTGCGTGATGGGCGGCCAGCGATTCGGCATCGATGGACACGTCATTGGCGCCAGCGCGTCCGATGGACGTGACCCGCTTGTAGATTCCAAAAACCCGAGGGGGTCCTTGAGGCACCATCCACTTGAGGCTGGGCATCGATCGAGGACTCTAACAGACTGCGGCTCGAGGTGTCACCGGAGCCGGCGGCAGCATTCAGGCCAGGTAGGGCCCCCCGATGTACCTCGAAAGCTCACGCACTTCTTGCCGCAAGTTGCGTTGGGTCGCCTTGGTCAGATCGCCGATTGAAACCAAGCCAACCAGACGATCCGCCTCCATCACGGGGACGTGCCGGCACCGACGGTCCGTCATCAGGCGCATGACATCGAGCAGCGAGTGGTCTGGCGACGTGGTGTAAATGCGCGTGGTCATCACATCCCGTACGAATGTCTGACGAGGATCGCGCTGGGCGGCGACCAATCGGACTAGGACGTCGCGCTCCGTGAAAATTCCGACCAAATTCCTTCCGTCGACCACGAGAACGGCTCCGACGTGGTGATCGTTCATCACTTGGACGGCTTCGAGAACCGTTGCGCGCAAGTCGACGCAAACCACATCATTGCCCTTGTTGCGCAGAATGTCTCGTATTCTCTTGCTGATCATCGAACCGAACAAGCCGCTGTCGCCGATTATACAATCATCCGCCCATTTGAAAACCCCGAAACGCACGAATGTAAATTCACACGCCCACCATGCGGTATCCCCCGCTGTGGACTAGCGTTCCACGGCGCAACTCGGCAAGCTGAAAGCCTGATGGGACATGCCAGGGCACAGCAGGATCGGCGTGATCATCACCGAATCGATGTCGACGGCCGCGCGGTTTTGTTCCAGCGAGGCGATCCCGTCGGTCAGTACGCGCTCGAGAACCTGTCCGCCGGTGGCGTGATGGTTTCGGGCGAAGGTCAACTGCGCCCCGGTCACCTCGTTCACCTTTTGATCGACCTCGCCACAGGGGATCAAACCATGAGCCTCACCGGTTCCGTCCGGCGCGTTCGTGACGGTGGGAACGGCGCCGCGGTGGCCATCGCGTTTCCGTCTTTGTCGGCGGACCAGGAAGATGCGATTCAAGATGCGATGCTCCGTGCCCTGTTGCGACGAGATACGGGCGTGCAGCGTTTACCGTTCTTGGTCTTCGAGCCACGACGTCGAGTGCGCGAAGAGATCGAAGCAGAAATTCGAAGCTTTGGCATTCCCGTACGCGGCGTCGAATCCCTCGAGGATGCGGTGCGCGAGCTGGAGGGCGAGGAAACCGAGTACGCCGGGCTGGTGATTCACTCCGTGATGCACGATTCGCGCTCCATGGACGTCGTCGAATTCTTCACGCGTTCCGAAAATCTACGAACGATCATTTTGCCCGAGCCCAACGGAACGCTCTGTGAAGGAGCGGAGCGTCTGGCCAAGTTGCCGCAGGTCAGCGTGCCTCGCATCTGGAGCCGTGCGGAGCTGCGGCGCGCCCTTACCTACTAAATCTGGTCGAACGGCAGGACCTCGACCGAATCGACGCCGGGTAGCGCCTCGAACGAACCCGCCACGTCGTTGGCGTCGGCCACCACCACAATCATCAGATCTCGGGCGGAAATGCGCGCGCGCGTGGCACGGATGGCCTGCTCGCGGTCGACTCCGGCCACGAGCTCATCGTGCTTGTCGACGTAGCTCCTCGGTATATTCAAAATCTCGATGTCGAGCTGCGCCTCGAGACGCTTGGCGGGCGTGTCGCGATCGAAGCAATGGCTGTTGATGAGGTAGCGTTGCGCAAAGCGCAGGTCCGCGCGGCTGACGCCCCGCTCGACCCAGCGCTCGAGCAGCTCGAGCTGCAGCGCCGCACATTGGGCCGAGTATTCGGCCGCTGGCGCGGTCCACATGTACCACGCGTCCCGCTGCGTGGAATGGAGCAGCCGACTGTAGGCGCCGTAGCTCCAACCCCGTATCGCGCGTACCTGCTGCATGAGCGGGCTGCTGAACGTGCCTCCGAATGCGGTGTTGGAGACGATGAGCGGAAACAGATCCCGATCCCGGGTGCGTGCCCCGAGGGTTCCGATGAAAAGCTGGGTCTGGGTTCGCTCCGGCTTGTCCACGATGACGACGTGCCGACCGGGACGCGGCCTCGTCGGTGGCACGTGCGGCATTCGACGCTTCCGGCGGCCCACAGACGGAAAGTGGGAGGCGATCAGCGCTCTGGCCTCCGCATCGATCACGTCTCCGGCGACCCCGACGAAGAATGCGCCGTGAGCGATGTGGCGCGTATAGAAGTCTTTGACCTGCTTCACCCCAATTCGGGCGATGCTTTCGGTGTGACCACCGAGCGGACGCCCATAGGGGTGTGCGCCGAACAGCGCTTCGCGGAAACAAATGGCGCCCAGGGTTTGGTCGTCGTCGAGGCGGGCGATCAGCCCTGCGTGCGCTTGCCGCTTGAGCTTGGCGAAGTCGCCGGACCGCATGGCGGGATCCCAAACCATTTGGGCCAACAACGCCAGCAGGGCGTCCAGGTTTCGGCGAAGCACCGTGGCGCGAGCCCGGATCGTCCGCATGGATACCTCGACCGACAAGCGCGCGCCGAGACACGCGAGTCGTTCTTCGAAACGCTTCTGGGAAAGACCGCGAGGCCCGAACCGCATCAGCTGTCCGGTGAGCTGCGCGAGCCCTTCGCGGCCAGCGGGATCCCGCAGGCTGCCCACGGGAAAGGCGACCTCGACGTCGACCAGGGGCAGCACGTCGCTCGACTCGACCAGAATCTTCACGAGGCCCTCGGCACGATTTCCACCCGGGTACGGCGAGATGGCTTGAGATACTTGGCAACCGCGCCCCGGACGTCCTCGGTCGTGACTTGCCGATAAGAAGCTAGGCGCTCGAAGACCGCTGCTCCGTCGTGCGCCACGGTTTCGTGGAACCCAATCTGCTCGGCCTTCCCGCCAGCGGTCTCCATGGTGTGAAGGAACGAAAGCTCGAGCTGATTGATTGCCTTTTCGAGCTCCGCATGCATCGGGCCTCGCGACCCGAGCCGGGCGAGCTCCTCGTCGAGCACGCCGAGCGCTGCTTCGATTTGCGCTCCGCTTCGAAGCGCAATCCACATCTCATAGAGACCCGGATCGACGAATGGCGCGATGGAACCGCGCACCGAAAGTGCGATCTCTTGGTTGACGCACAGGAGCCGGTGCAGCCGGGAGCTTCGGCCGCCAAACAGAATCTCGTTGGCAACGACGAGGGCAGGCGTGTGCGGGCTCGAAAACGAAGGCGCGTGATAGCCGATCAGCACCTTCGGCGTCGGGGTGGGCGCACGAAGATGCACGATACGTTCCGCGCGTTGCACCGGTTCTTTCGTCGGTCTCTTACTCGCCGACAAGGGCGCGCTCGGCAGACCGCCATATGCCTGCTGCACCAGGGAAAGAGCCTTCTTTTCGCCGAAGTCGCCTGCAATTACGATGATCGCGTTGTTTGGGGCGTAATGGGTCCGATAGAAGGCGCGGCAGTCGCGCACCGTGAATCCCTGGATGTCCTCCATCCAACCGATGGTTGGCCAGCGATAAGGATGCCGGCGAAAGGCGTTGGCGTAGAGCAACTCGATGGCCTTGCCTTCCACGTCGTCCTCGACGCGGAGCTTTCGCTCGTTGGCCACCACTTCCTTCTCCGAGCCGACTTGGGGGCTCCGAAGCACGAGGTTCGTCATTCGATCCGCTTCGAGCTCGATGAGTAGCGGCAAAGCGCCCCTTGGCGCATTCTCGTAGTAGAAGGTCCAGTCGGTCCACGTGGCGGCGTTTGCCTCGGCTCCCGCACGCTCCATCAATCGATCGAACTCCCCAAGTGAACGATTTCGCGTCGCGCCGAACATGAGATGCTCGAACAAGTGCGCCAGCCCGGTCTTTCCTGGACGCTCGTGGCGCGAACCGACTCGAAACCAAGTGTGATAGCTGACCGTCGGGGCCGTGCGGTCGACCAAGGTCAGCACGGTCAGCCCATTTCCCAAGCGGAAGCGTCGCAGTGTGAGCGCCTCCCCGAATGCCTGCTCGCGAACGAAGGTCCATCTCGCGTTGCGCTTGCGAACGCCGCGATTGAGCAGCTCGACCAGAACCTCGGGCGCCACCATGAAGGCCCGACCTTGCGCAGCCCGGCCGGGAGGGTCAAGCCGATACGGGCTCGACCGTCGCTTGACCGCGGTACACGCGGCGGGTAGCCCTCCCGCCATGTCGGAAGTTCGCGTTCGTTTTGCGCCTTCCCCAACGGGCTACTTGCACATCGGCGGTGTGCGAACTGCGTTGTACAGCTGGTTATGGGCCCGGCAGCATGGCGGCACCTTCATCCTCCGAATCGAGGACACGGACCGCGAGCGCAGCACCGAGGAGAGCATCCAGATCGTTTTGGAGTCGATGCGTTGGCTCGACCTCGACTGGGACGAGGGCCCCGAGGTCGGGGGCTCGCACGGTCCCTACGTACAGAGTGAGCGCCTCGATATCTACGCCGAATACGCGCAAAGACTGATTCAATCGGGTCACGCGTACCGGTGCTATGCGACGAAGGAGGAGATCGCCGCGGCCCGCGAGGCTCATCGCAGCTCTGGAACGAAGGAAGGCTTTCGCTTTCAGAGTCCCTGGCGGGATGGCGCCGAACCACCGTCCGATCCCGACGCCCCGCACGTCATTCGTTTCCGCGCGCCGCAGCAAGGCACCATCAGCTGGGACGACGAGGTCAAGGGGAGGATCGACATCCAGAGCTCCACCCTCCAAGACTTCATCCTCCTCCGCCCCGATGGCATGCCCTTGTACAACTTTGGTTGCGTCATCGACGACCTCACCATGGGCATCACGCTCGTCGCGCGCGGCGATGACCACGTGATCAATACCGCTCCTCAGATCTTGCTATACCAAGCGCTGAATGCGGCCGTGCCTGCGTTCGCACACATGCCGATGGTTCTGGCACCCAATGGGGAAAAACTGTCCAAGCGACACGCTGCAGTCGGCGTCCTCGAATACAGGGACATGGGTTATCTTCCCGATGCCGTGCTCAACTACCTGGCGCGGCTCGGATGGTCGTACGGGGACCAGGAAATCTTCACGCGACAGGAGCTGATCGAGAAATTCAGCTGGGACCGGGTCGGCGCTACGGCCGGTCGATACGACGCCAAGAAATTTCTCCACGTCCAAGCCGAGCACCTTCGCATGCTGTCTGACTCGGAAATCGCGCGGCGAACCGTTCCTTTTCTGGCCAAGCTCGGCATCGACGTGGCCGAGGACGACGACGCTCTGCTCAAGTCCATCCCCTACGTCAAACCGAGATCATCGACGCTCATCGACGTGGCGGAGGCAGTCGAGTACTTCTTTCGTGACGTCGAGATGGACGAAAAAGGCCGACGCAAATTTCTCGTTCCCGAAAGCGCCCAGAGCCTCCTCCAGCTCGCCGCGCTAGTCGAAAAGGTGGAGCCGTTCGAAAAAGAGCTACTCGAAGAGCGAGTCAAGTCATGGCTCGAGCAAGAGAGCCTACCCATGAAAGCCGTCGCGCAGCCGGCGCGTGTGGCCATCACCGGACGCACCCGAAGCCCCGGCCTTTTCGAGGTAATGGACGTGCTCGGAAAAGAAAAGACGGTGCGGCGGTTGCGAGTCGGCGCAGAGATCGCAGCATCGACCGATCAGCCCGAGGCGTGACGCTGCCCGCGCTGTCCCCATAGTGATGGAATCTTCGTGCAATCGTTTCTGATCGTCCTCTATTTGCTCACCCTCGCAGTGCTCGCGCTATACGGCGTCCACCGAAGCGCGCTGCTCTGGCTCTACATCCGCCACCGCCGGGAGCAGCCAGCACCCAAGGCGCGCTACTCCGAGGCGGACCTTCCGCGCGTGACCATCCAATTGCCGATGTTCAACGAAATGTACGTGGTGCGACGGTTGATCGATGCCGTGGCGCGTATCGATTATCCGAGCGATCGGCTGGAAATTCAGGTTCTGGACGACTCGACCGATGCCACCTCGGCCATCGCGCGCCGACGGTGCGCGGCCTTGCGCGATGAGGGGCTCGACATTCGCTACCTTCATCGCAAGGAGCGGACCGGCTACAAGGCGGGCGCCCTCGAAGAGGGCTTGGTTCGGGCCAAGGGAGATTTCGTGCTCGTATTCGACGCCGACTTCGTCCCAGAGCCGGGCATCGTCCGAGAGCTCATTCACTTCTTCACCGATCCTGCGGTCGGCATGGTGCAAGCGCGCTGGAGTCACTTGAATCCCGATCAATCCCTGTTGACCCGGTGCCAGGCGATGTTCCTCGATGGGCATTTCGTGATCGAGCACGCCGCGCGCAACCGCTCGGGGCGCTTCTTCAACTTCAACGGCACCGCCGGTATGTGGCGCAAAGCAACCATTGTCGACGCAGGCGGTTGGCAACACGACACGATCACCGAGGACATGGACCTCAGTTACCGTGCGCAGCTGGCGGGTTGGAAGTTCGTGTACGCGCCGCAGGTGAACGTCCCGGCCGAGCTCCCGTACGACATGAGCAGCTTCAAAGGCCAGCAATACCGCTGGGCCAAAGGCTCCGCGCAAACCGCACGAAAGCTCCTCGGCACGATCATGCGCGCGCCGGTTCCGGCGAAGGTCAAAGCTGAGGCCTATTTCCACCTCACGAACAATCTCGTCTATGTCTTCTTGCTCCTGCTCGCCGCGCTTCAGCTCCCGAACATGCTGATCCGGCGCCAAATGGACAATCCAGAGCTTCTCATGCTCGACGTGCCTTTATTCCTCGCCACGTGCGGCTCCGTCGCGACCTTCTACGTCATCGCACAGCGAGATCTTTACGGCGGATGGACGACGGCCGTCAGGCGGCTTCCCGGCATGATGGCACTCGGCATCGGCCTTGCGGTCAACAACGGCCGCGCCGTGCTCGTCGGTTTGCTAGGCGGCGATGTCGAGTTCGTTCGGACCCCGAAACGAGGGGACGTGGAGGAAGCGGCGGGCTCGCAAGGCGCTCGATATCAGGGGACTTGGTCTTGGCACAACACCATCGAGCTCGGCTTCGCGCTGTATTGCTCTATCACTTTGGTCGTTGCCGTCGTGACCCGAAGTTGGGCCAGCATTCCATTCGTTTTGCTCTTCTGCGTGGGCTTCCTCTACGTGGGAGGGATGAGCCTGTATGAAGGGCTGCGAATCCGGCAGCCTCAGGGCGAATCCGAGCGAACCGAGCAGGCTCCATCGACGCATTCCTCGCCGAGGCCGCAGTCGATGTTGAGCTGACACTCCGCCAGGACCTCACTGCTGCGTACGCAAAGGTTCTGTCCTTCGACGGGCGCACAGAAGCGAATGGTCGCGTCGATGCGCGCACACTGGTCGTCGGTCTCGCAAGGCGTCCTGCACTGGCCGCGCACGCATAGGCGGCCCTCTTGACACTCGTTTTCGGGACAGAACTGCACGGGGCGCGTGTCCGGAATGCACTGGAAGGAGCTGCAGTACTCGCTATCGGCGCAATCGGCATCGTCGGTGCAGCTGGTGAGGCAACTTGCATCCGTACAGGGTCGGCACGCTCCGTTCACGCATTGTTGCGTTTCCGGGCACGGCGCGTCGAGGCAGGTCAGCAGACAATCGCCGTCGATACAGACTTGGGAGTCTGCGCATTCGAAGTTGAATTGACACCGAAATGGGGGCGGCTGAGGATTTTCCTCTAGGGGGTTGAGGCACAGGCCGTTGTCGGCGCAGGTCGTCCCGATGGGGCATTCGTAAGGATCCTGGCACTCGGCCACGCAGCCGATGGTCGTGCAGACCTCCCCCACGGCACAGTCCCCTTCAGCGAGGCACATCGTGCGCTCCGGGGCCGGTTGCGGGTCGCATTCATCGCCCTGGCACAAAAAGCAGCCACGCTCGCCAAGTGGCCCATCGGCGATGCATACGTACCGCGAGTCGTGATTGCAGCCTGCCATTCCCAGCAGCGCGATGAAGAAAATCCCGAAGCGTCTCATGGTGGGTTCGACGCTCGGCCAAACCGCTTATTCACCGTCGGGTCTGGCTTGAAAACCAAACAATTCCGTTGAATAACAACCTCGGTATGAGTGGCCACAGCAAATGGTCGACAATCAAGCGGCGCAAAGGCGAGCAGGATGCCAAGCGCGGGAAATTGTTCACGAAAGTGATCAAAGAGATCACCATCGCGGCCCGAACCGGCGGGGGCGACCCCGACGCGAATCCACGGCTTCGCCGAGCGGTCGATCTCGCTCGATCCGTCAACATGCCGGCCGACAACGTGACCCGCGCGATCAAGAAGGGCACCGGTGAGCTGGAGGGGGTCAACTACGAAGAGCTGGTGTACGAGGGAATCGGACCCGACGGCGCCCTTTTCGTGTGCGAGGTGGTGACCGACAATCGCAATCGAACCATCGCAGAGGTTCGCAAGGTCTTCGACAAGAACCACGGGCAAATCGGAAGCAGCGGCTCGGCAGCCTGGGCCTTCGAACAAAAGGGCATCCTTCGACTCGGAAAGGATGCAGCCACCGAAGAGCATCTCTTCGAGGTCGCCGTGGGCGCCGGCGCTGAAGACATGGAGCGGGTCGGCGATCAGTGGGTGTTCACCACCGCACGAAACGATCTCGATGCGGTGCGAGACGCCCTGGCGACTGCCGGCATCGAGGTGGACGAAGCCCGCCTGGAGTACGTTCCCAACAATCCGAAGATCGTCGAAGGAGAAGAGGCAGCCAAGCTGATACAGCTCTACGAAGCGCTAGAAGACCACGACGACATTCAAAACGTCTTTTCGGACTTCGAGCTGAGCGAACGCGCGCTCGCGGAAATGGCCTGAGCGGGCCATGCGGGTTCTTGGCATCGATCCTGGCAGCCGCCGAACCGGATGGGGGGTCGTGCAGCTCGAAGGAACACGTCTGCACCACGTGGGAGCAGGAACCATCGCTTTGTCCGACAGGCTCCCGCTGGCGACGCGGCTGCGCCGGATCCACGAAGAGCTTGCCGGCGTCATCGCGACCCACCATCCAGACGCGGTGGCTGTCGAAGAGATCTTCTTCGCCAAATACGCGAACGCCGCCTTGAAGCTCGGTCATGCCAGAGGGATCGCGTTGTTGGTCGCCGCCGAATCGGATATCGGGGTGCACGAATACCCGCCAGCGATCGTCAAGCGCACCATCGTGGGCCGCGGCGCCGCGGACAAGGTCCAGATCGGGCGGCTCGTCACGGCGCTGCTGGGCCTCCGCACCCCTCCGGAGGAAGATGCCGCGGACGCGTTGGCCGTCGCGATCACCCACATTCAGGCCTCCCGGTCCGGCCTGCGCTGAGAGCCCACACCCTCGGGGCCCCGCTGCCGAATTGCATACATCTGTTCAGTAACCTGCTAGGCTTCGGCCGGTGATCGGGAGGCTGACAGGGGCCATTGCGCAGCGGGAGGCGGATGGCTCGGTGATCGTCGACGTCCATGGCGTGGGCTACGAGGTCTTCGTTCCACCAGGACTGGCGGGCCGGCTTGGATCCGAGCCGGGCCAGCCCGTGTCTCTCTTCATCCATACGCACGTCCGAGAAGACGTTTTGACGCTGTTTGGGTTTGCCACGGCCGAAGACCGGGCCGCGTTTCGCGCCCTGCTCAAGGTGAGCAGCATCGGCCCCAAGCTCGCGCTGGCGATCATCGGCACCCTGAACGCAGCCGAGTTGCAAGACGCGATCGCGCGGCAGGACAAGACCGCCTTCAAGGGTATCTCTGGCGTCGGCAAAAAGACCGTCGAGAGAATCCTCGTCGATCTCCATGACAAGCTCGACTTCGGCGCGACTGCCCGGACCGGGGTGCGCCTGCGCGCCGTCCCGAGCGCTGCGGCCACGGCAAGTGACACGGTCGTTGGTGCACTGGTGCAAATGGGATACA
Organism: uncultured delta proteobacterium; assembly: GCA_963817725.1. Taxonomy (GTDB): domain Bacteria; phylum Myxococcota_A; class Polyangia; order Polyangiales; family Houyiibacteriaceae; genus SG8-38. The sequence continues at coordinate 117,165 of CAWFPD010000005.1, read as the reverse complement.
AACGAAGCGAAGCGGAAGCCGCAGTGGGGAGCGCGACCAGCGCTTCGGAGGATGACATCGAAGGACTCTTGCGCGCTGCACTATCAGCGTTGTCGTGATCGAGATGGAAGCCAGAGCCAACCAGAACGTGAGCGTTGCTGAAGAGTCCGACGATCGGGTGTTCGATCGAAGCCTCCGCCCTGCGAAGTTCGATGATTTCGTCGGCCAGGAGCGCATCAAAGACAATCTGCGGGTGTTCGTCGAAGCGGCGCGACGACGCGGTGATCCGGTCGATCACACCCTGTTCTGCGGGCCGCCTGGGCTCGGTAAGACGACGCTGGCGCTGATCCTGGCCGCCGAGCGGGGCGTCACACTCCACTCCGCCTCTGGGCCCGCGATCGAGCACAAAGGCCAGCTGGCCGCTTTGCTCACGAAGCTCGAGCCCAATGATGTGCTCTTCATCGATGAGATTCACCGCCTGACCGCGACGGTGGAGGAGAATCTATACACGGCGGTAGAAGACTTCCGCATCGACATCGTCAACGGGGACGGTCCTTATGCGCAGACGCTCCAGCTCCCACTGAGCCCGTTCACGCTCATCGGGGCCACGACGCGCACCGGTCTTCTGACCAACCCGATGCGGTCGCGATTCGGCTACGTGGCGCGTCTCGACTACTATCCCGAAGACGCCTTGCAATCGATCATCGAGCGGAGCGCCCGCCTTTTGACTTTCTCCATCACCGAAGGGGCCGCTCACGAGCTGGCGCGCCGATCCAGAGGTACTCCGCGCATCGCCAATCGACTGCTGCGGAGATCACGGGATTTCGCGCAGGTCCTGTCCAATGGAAAGCTCGATGCAAAAACCGCGCGCGAGGCGCTCGACAGGCTCGAGGTCGACACCGCAGGGCTCGACCAAATGGATCGGCGCTATCTCACCGTGATCATCGATCACTACGACGGAGGTCCGGTGGGCATCGAAACCTTGGCGGCCGCGCTGAGCGAGCCGCGCGATACGCTCGAAGACGTGTACGAGCCCTACCTGCTTCAAAAAGGGTTTTTGGCACGGACCGCGCGGGGACGCATGGCGACTCGTCACGCCTTCGAGCATCTCGGCAAGGAGCAGCCGGCGGGCACGCAAACCGGCTTGTTCTGAGTTGCTCCTTTGGAATCTCCCCCACTTGCGAGGGGGCCTGGTAGAATCCCACCTCCCATGAGCTACCGCCGCGAAACGGCCGAGGAGGGCCTGCTTCGCCAGGTCGAGCGCTGGACGCCGGCTGACGCGGAGATCTGGGGCGGGTGGCTCCGGTCGCTCGGGTCGGAGCAACGAGGCGACGTGCTTGCGCTTCAGGCCGTGCTTTCGGGCTTGGTCGCCTTTCGCCAGTTTGAAAACCATCCGGGAGGGGCACCCTGCGCAGACCTCCGGCCTCACCTGCACGCGGTGCGTGTCGCGTACGACTGGGCGCGCGAGCTCGTGGGACGCCTAAGCGCGGCGTCGCAGAGGAAGCCGCCGTGGCCGAGCTCCGCGCCCGACGGCGAGCTCGAGTCGTCGTTGGACATGCTCGAGCGTTCGCTCGGCGAGGCGCTCCAGGTGGGCGAGCGGGTCCTCGCGTCGAGAGTCGTCGACGCCGCGGCCTTTCGAGTGAGCCTGGACCTGTTCTTGCACGAGCTCAGGCGCAATCCCTTCTTCTGGCCGCCGGGGCCCCTCGAGTTTTCAAACGTCGCCGAGCTCGTCCAGCCGCGGAGCCTCGTACCGAAGCTCGCGTCGTGGCAGAGCGATGCCGCCAAAACGTCCGTGTTGATCTCGCTTCTGACGTTGCTTCGCAGCCATCGTTTCTTGGGAATCGCCGACCGCCAGATCGGAAGGGGCCAGGGGCTCTATCGGGCGCACGTCGTCGTCGCGGCCGTCCGCAACGACCTGCGCACGTGGAGCCGCTTCGTTTTGGTGCAAGGTGTGGAAACCTTTGCCGAGGAGCTCGAAGCTCGCCTGCTCGCCGTGAACGCGACGGAGCTCGCAAGAGCCCGCACCGATCTCAGCAACGCCTCGCGCGAATTGCAACGGCTTCGCGAGTCGGCCGAGATGCTCGCTACCGACGTGGACGCCAAGGCGCGCGCCGCGCTCGACGAGCCGCTTCCGGCGCTCGACAAAGAGCGTGGGGACGTCCTGGTCGCCGAGCGGCTGCGAAGTGGCATTCGCACCGTCCGCGTCGTGCTCAAAGCAGCAGCCAGGGATCTCCACCGCCTCGCAAACCCGCCCGAAGCGGAGCGCGGGGCGCGGCAGAGCGAGCGGGTGCCGAGGAATCTGCAGCAGGAGATTTGGTCGTTTCGATTCATTTTGAGGGCATTCATCGCCAAAGCTTCGGCCGCATCGCGGGCCGCCGATGACTGGCGGGATGCCGAGAATCTCCAGTTCATCGGGGAGTTCGCTCGGCACTTCCGCGTTTTCGGTCCACGCCTGGCTCGCGGGACCGACTACCCCCGCTTTGGGCCGCTCACCCGACTGGTGGGGTCCTTGAGCAGGCCCGAGTCTGTCGACGCCGCCACCTTGCAGCGCGCGACCCACGAATGCGCGCGATTCGCCGAACACTTGGACGCCGCGCTCGATCGGATACCAAAATCACCACTGGCGCCTTTTGACAAACACCGAGCCGCGGCCGAGCTGCGCGGTTATCTGGCCGTGGCCAAAGAACGCGCTTCGACCGACCAGGCGGCCGCAGCGGCCTTCGGGCTGCCCCAGCCATCGCGGGTGCAAGCCGGTTAGGACGAGATGCCGAGTGCCGCCAGGGTGCGCTCGATGACCCAGAACGCAGCGAGTGAGCCAATTACGTAGGCTGGGACAGTCGGTTTGGCTCGCCATGCCGATGGAATCGCGCGACGCACGGCCATGTAGATCATCCCGGCCGCGGCGATCACGACCAGCTGGCCGAGCTCGAGGCCCACATTGAACCCGAGCAGCGCGAGTGGGATCTCCCCGGCTGGGAGGCCCGCATCGAACAGCACCGAGGCGAAGCCCAGGCCGTGCAGCAACCCAAGCGATCCCGGCAAGGTCCAAGGATGCCGCCATACGAGCCCGTGCCGACCCGACTGGATCTCGAGTGCGAGCACGACGATGGTCATGGCGATCAAGGCCTCGACCGTCATCTGGGGAACGCGGAGAATGCCCAGAACGGAAAGCGCCAGGGTGAGGCTGTGGCCGACGGTGAATGCCGTGATGGCGGCGAGCAAGCGACGATGCCACCCAAAGAGGATGAGCAACCCGATCACGAAGGTCAGGTGATCCCATCCCGTCAACAGATGCTTGACCCCTAGACCCAGGTACTCGACGAAAGAGTGGGATTGTTCCTCCGGAGGCACGATTGTCAGCTCCGGAGCGCCCGTATCGAGAATGGCGTGCTGAACGCTGCCATCGGCGCGAACGACGCGAACGACGACGTTCATCGTCGAATCTTCGAAACCGTCCACACCGACCACGGCGCCCATCATCTCGGGCTGGTCGCAGCGGATCTGCATCGTCTCGATGATGGCGCTTTGGTCCTCGCTCTTGCGTTGCTCGGCAGGGCCGAGCGGCGCGCAAGATTGGGGAACCCTCGGTCGAAGCGACTGGCCGGTGGGACGCTTGGCTGGCGATCTCCAAGTCATGGTCACCGTTCCGTTGGAATTCGGCTCGAAGGACAGCACCGACGGCGCGAGCGGATGAGCCCGTGCGCTGCTCGCGACTGCAAGGCTCGAAGCAAGAACCGCCACGGTGAGGACAGCCCGGATCACGGAGCCCTCACGACGTGAACGGTATATGCATCGCGAAGCGCCGCCATGCGCTCTTGACGCAACTCGTCCCGGATCTCCTGCAGACGTGCGGCACGAACCTCGGCGGCGATGACGTCGAGCGGAGGCACATACGGCGGCTCCTTGACGATGATGCGCACGAAATGAAGGCCGTAGACGGACGAGACGGGGCCGCGCCAGGGTCCCACGATGCCCTCCTCGACCACTTGGCCGAGCGCTGCGCCGTATTCGTCCCGGATCTCGGACGGCGTCGCCACTTGCTCTGCGCGGAGACCGGGCAGTGGGTCGCCGAGGCCCGTGGGCGGCGCGTCACCGATCGCCGAGAGCCGCTCTCGCATGTCACGAGCGTCGGCGGCGAGGGACGCACCTCGTTTGGAACGGCTCAAAAAGACGTGCTGCATGCGGACACGGCCCTTCCGCTCGAACCGGTCGGGGTGGGCTTCGAGGTATGCTTGGAGCTCTTGTCGGCTCGGCATGCGGTCGTCGGGAATCGACTCGAGCGCCTGGCGAGCCCGGTAGAGAAGACGTGCTCGCACGATGGGATCGTGCTCGTGCATCTTCATTTGGAGCGCCTGCGCATAGAGCGTGAGGTCGTCCGCGGTGGATTCGGGCTCGATGAAACGCATGTTCCGGACCAGATGCGTAAACACGATGGGATCGGTCCTATCCCATCCGTATCGCCGTGCCTCGTTCAACAGGATCGCCTCGCGAACGGTCTGGTCGATTGCGCCTGGGGTCGCGTCGTGGCCAACCCGCACGGTGATTTCGGAGCCCTCGGCGCGGCTGCTTTCGAAAGCGGTTTTGGCCCCGAAAAGCACACCGCCGATCAGGAAGAAATGGAGAAGAGAGCGCAGCATCAAGGAGGAGGTTGATACCAGATGGGCGAGGACCAGGCGCGCTCTTGAATCGTCGGCTCCAGACGCGGCTGGCAACATCGCGCGTCGGCAGGCGGGAGGCTGTCCGGATTGGCGCAGTCGACGCTCGCACACCAGTCGACGTTGAGGCCGACCACCGGGTCGCAGCAGTCGAGGTCGATCTGGCGGACCGGGTCGTTGCAGTCGTAGCTCGCCGCGACGCACTGCCGCGTGGTCCAACGGCAGGACGGATTCTCGATCACTCGCGCATAGTAGTACGCGCGTTGGCTGGGATCGAAATCGGGGTCCTCCCAAACCTTGCACAGATCGGCAAAGCCCTCTCCCTGCGGCTCACAGGTGTCCATGTCGACGCTCGCTCCGTCGTTGGGATCGCCCGCGACTTCGTACACTTGCACTTGATAGTCTTGACCCTGGAGCCAGCCCTTGACGATCTGGATTCGCTGAAGCGGCGCGCTCGTCGCGTCCTGCTTGGCGGATAGGACGAACCTCGGCCCGGAAGAACCGACGCGATCCGGAAGCGTCCCGCCCATGGGAACTCCACCGGCATAGCCCTGCGCGGCGAGGTCTACCGCATCGCAGAGATCGCTCGGGTATTCCCATCCCCCGAACATCCGCACGACGATGCGCGGGCCGCTCGTCCCGAAGGTCTCTTTGCGGCGGAAAGCCGAGAAGATGGCGTCACGTGCGTTTTCTTCGGCCCACACTGCGGTCAACCCGCCCGGGCTCAGGTACTCGATGTCGGGGAAGCCCTCCGGAGGTGGCAAAAAGCGGTTGGGCTGTCCTGCTCCCCCGTGGCCCTTGAAGTCGCCTTCGGCGACGAAGCCGGCTGCCGAAATGTGCGTATCGGTCGCGGCCGTGATGCCATACTGAAACGGATTGGCGCCGAGGCTCTCTTCGAGCTTCATGCCCTCGCCATAGGCGAAACGCAGGAAGCCTTTGGGGTCGGGCTCACTGATTTGCTCCAGGTTCGTGGCAGCGAGGCTCCGAAACGGGATCACCTCGAAACCGCAGAGCTCGTCGATCTCGCCCGGCAAGCATTCCGACGCCCCCTTGTGCTGATAGATCTCGATCACCGGCTCGAGCGCGTGGCTCGTTTGGACATACTCGGGCGTGAAGGGCTGGCCGTTGGCCATCTTGTTCTCGAAGTAGATCCCGTCGGACAGGTTGGTATTGTGCGGAATCGCCAAGACGTCGCAGCCCGTGCCGGCATCGAGGCACTCCTCTTTGAGGCGTTTCCAAAGCCCTTCGGGATAGGGCTCGTCGAAGTAACTGTAGGGCAGCGGTGTCACGTGGCTGTTCCTGAACATCACATTGCGATGGAGATTCTTGGACTCGGGGCCGCCGCTCCATTCGTAGCCCGGCAACGTGGTGAATTGGCAACTGCTGCTGTGGTCGTAGGCCGCTTCCGCGGTATCGACGATGTCGCCCCATACGTCCATTCCCGATTGCAAGCAGTATTCGTCACCGTCCCCGCAAAGCGCGGGGTACTGCGCTCTGTCCTGCGGAACGGCGGTCAGCCCGTTGATCTGCACGAACACGATGGCGGCATCGATCGGGTCGCTATCGAATTGGTTTCCTGCGCGGTAGTCCACGCATTGTTGCGCATCGTATGCAGGAGAGCTCGAGTCGTTGCAAAGCGCGATGGTGCTGAGAAACTCCGCGTGATCGCTCACCATCACGAAATCGAGGGGCCGATCGATGGTCGCCATCCGAGTGGCCGTGCCATCCTCGTTGTACGGCTGAAGTGGGATCGTCTCACCTCTCGCGAAGGCATAGGCGTCTGTCTGGCTCGTTCGAGTGCCTTGCATGTTGGCATCGAACGAGAGCTCGGTATGAACGTGCGTGTCTCCCCAATAGACCTGGCGAAGCTCGTCGAAATCATCGCAACGCCCGAGCTGGTCCACGAAGGCGCTGTCGTCGTTTCCGCATCCCGCAACGGGAAGCGCGGTGAGGATTCCGCAAGAAACGAAGAAGGCAAACCGAAGCATCGTGCAAAGTTAATGGGATGTCGCGAATATTTCAACGAGAAGGCGCCAACTCGACTTCGCCTCCAAAGACGAACCGCGCAGGCCCCTGCATGAGGACCGTATCGCCGGGCGCACCCACGGTGATCATCAGCGTTCCCCCCGGCAGCCTGATGCTCAATGGTTCCTCTCGTTCGGCTCGTCCCGTCTCCACCGCGGCGACGGCGGCCGCGCACGCGCCGGTCCCACAAGCCAGGGTCCAGCCGGCGCCGCGCTCGAGGACGTCGAGACGCATGCTCGTCCCTTCCTGCTCCGATACGAAGCCCACGTTGACGCCCTCGGGGAAATGGATGTCGGCTTGGACCGCGGGCCCAATTTCAAAGCGCGCCTCGCCCACGTCGTCGAACGTCACCGCATGGGGGTTACCAAAAGAGACGCCGGTGAAACGAACGGTGTGGTCCGCCACGGCAAGAGGATGGTCGATCCACGGCGCCTCGGCGTTGAGCGGAAGATCGGATGGCACGAGGGAAGGCGGCGCCATGCGCACCGCCACCGATTCCGCACCAGGCTGATTGACGACCAGGCACGCGTGCGGACCCGCCAAAGTGTCGATGGTCGCTTCGAGCGTGGACTGGCCCGCGCGCCGAGCCAGGTGCAGCGCTGCGCATCGAATTCCATTGCCGCACATCTCGGGAACCGAGCCATCCGAATTGATGACGCCCATCGAAGGTGTGTCTATGTCGAGCAACAGGACGCCATCGCCGCCCACGCCGAGGTGCCGGTCGCAAAGCGCGATCGCCTGATCGCTCGTGAGCTGCAAGCCGCCGAGCGCTGCCGTTTCGACGAGCAGGAAGTCGTTTCCCAGACCTTCATATTTGTAAAACGGCAGCTGCACGATGGTGACGTTGTAGGGCGGAGAAGGCCAGACAGCAACGCCGACCCCATCGCTGGCTCGGTCGCTGACGCTCGCGCTGGCTTTGTCGCTGGCGTTCGCGCGGACGCTGGCTCTGACGGTGGCGGGCGTGCGAAGTGCCAATCGGCATGACAGCAACCCCCTCCGATTGGCGCGCCGCCCGAGGGGCGGCTTGCGTGGCCTGAGCTCCCCAGTGCACCGGGCCACCTATGCAAGCCGCCCCGTCCCGCGAAACCGCGTGTCGCGTTTTTGCGAGCCCGTCCTCACGTCACCGCGCATCCGGACGCTGACACGGACGCTGACACGGACGCTGACACGACGCTGGCACTGACGCCGGCGCTGACGCTGAGCGCTGTCGCTGGCGCAGACGCTGCCGCGCGGCGGAACGTGATGCGGGGATGGGTCCAGCCACGCTGCCCAGCCCGACCGTGCTCCTGCGTAGAAGTCGACGTACGGAGGGCTCGCAAAAACGCGAGATGAGGTGGAGAGGGCGTGCGAAGTGCCAATCGGCAAGACAGCAATCCCCTCCGATTGGCGCGCCGCCCGAGGGGCGGCTTGCGTGGCCTGAGCTCCCCAGTGCACCGGGCCACCTATGCAAGCCGCCCCGTCCCGCGAAACTCCGTGTCGCGTTTTTCCGAGCCCGTCCTGACGCCACTACGCACCCGGCCGCCTTTGCAAGCGGAGCCGTTCGACACATCCCCGTGTCGCGTTCCGCCGCGCCGCGGCCTGACGCTGAGCAGTTGCTGGCGTCGAAATGTGGACGCGACGGGTGGACCCTTCGTCCCCACCCCGCCACCCCCACGCGAGCGCCTAGGAGCAACCCATCGAGTTGCCGCAGTTGAGGCACTTGTAGCAAGCGCCGTTGCGCACCGTGATGTGTCCGCACTTGTCGCACATCGGGGCGTCACCCATCATCTCGCCGAGCTGTTGATCGAGCGCGCTCGGATGGTGCACGCCATCGTCGAATCCGAAGGTAACCTGCTCGGCGGGCTCGATGTCCGGCGCAGACTCGCTTGGTTGTGCTCCTTCCAATCGATGCGCAGCCGCCACGTCGGTGGGGTTCTGGAGCTCCTCTTGCTCTTCTTTGGGTGGCACCTGTGCAAAGTCGTATTGCTTCAGGTACTCCACGCCGAGCACACGGAACACGTAGTCGATGATCGAGGTGGCGAACTTGATGTTCGGGTGGCCTTCGACGATGCCCTGCGGCTCGAACCGCGTGAACGTGAACTGGCGGACGTACGCATCGAGGGGCACCCCGTGCTGAAGGCCCATCGACACGCTGATCGCAAAGCAGTTCATGAGAGAACGGAATGCCGCACCTTCTTTGTGCATGTCGACGAAGATCTCTCCGAGCGAGCCGTCCTCATATTCACCGGTACGAAGGAAGACCTTGTGTCCTCCAATGCGGGCCTCCTGGGTAAAGCCCTTGCGCTTCTTCGGAAGCCGGTGGCGCCGGGTGGTCGGGGGCGTCAGCCCTTCCTTCACCAACGCCTCTTTCACCGGCGCCTTCGCCTGTGCGGGGGCCTCTTCCTTTTCCTCGCTCTTCGAGTCGTCCTTGGTGCTGAGCGGCTGTGAAGACTTCGATCCATCACGGTAGAGCGCAATGGCCTTCAGCCCGAGCTTCCAGCCCTCTTCGTAGATCTCCTCGACATCCTCCACGGTCGAATCCTTCGGCAGGTTCACCGTCTTCGAAATCGCGCCTGACAGGAAAGGCTGGGCCGCGGCCATCATGTGGATGTGCGCCATCGGTTTCAGAAACCGCTTGCCGATCTTGCCGCAGCGGTTCGCACAGTCGAACACCGGCAGGTGCTCGGCCCGCAGATGCGGCGCCCCTTCGACGGTCATCCGGCCGATGACGACGTCGTTGATCTCCCCGATTTCGGCATCACTATGGCCCCAATATCGAAGCAGATGGAAGCCCGGCTTGTTGTACACCTCGGGCTTGATCCCGAGCCGCTCGTATGCGTCGGTCCCGATGACCCATGGCGCCAGCGCAAATCCAACGTCGAAGACCCCGCGAAGCGCCTTCTCGGCCTTTTCGATGTCACGTTCGGTGAGGCCGTTCTCCAGCAGCGCCTTGCGCCCGCAGTGCGGGGCGCCGGTGAAGGTATTGGTGCCGGTCACGTAAGAGACGATGTCGGTGATCTGCGCCTCCGTGTACCCGAGGCGCTTGAGGGCCTTCGGCACGCTCTGGTTGACGATCTTGAAGTACCCACCACCAGCGAGCTTCTTGAACTTCACCAGCGCGAAGTCCGGCTCGATCCCGGTCGTGTCGCAGTCCATCAGGAGCCCGATGGTGCCGGTCGGCGCCAGCACCGTCGCCTGCGCGTTGCGGTAGCCGTACATCTCCCCGAGCTTACAGGCCAAGTCCCAGTCTTCCTGGGCGGCCTGAATGAGCTCGGGCGGACAAGCGGTGGGCCGGTCTTCGGTCATGCCTGGACCGTCTGGCTCATTGATTCGATACGCGGCTTCCCGGTGCTTGCCCATGACGCGAAGCATCGGCTGGCGATTGCGCTGAAAGCCGGCAAACGGCCCCTTGCTGGCCGCGATCTCCGACGAGGTCGCATAGGCATGGCCGCACAGAATCGAGGTGAGCGCCGCACAGATCGTCCGGCCTTCGTCGCTGTCGTACGGAATGCCGAGCTGCATCAACAGGGTGCCGAGATTCGCATAGCCGAGGCCGAGCGGTCGGTAGTTGTGACTGTTCTTTGCGATTGGGCGCGTCGGGTAGCTCGCGTAGTCGACGATGATGTCCATCGCGATGGTCAGAATCCGAATCGCCTGACGGTACCCCTCGATGTCGAAGCGGCCGTTGTCATCGAGAAATTTCGAAAGATTGATCGACGACAGATTACAAGCCGAGTTGTCGAGGAACATGTACTCCGAGCACGGGTTCGATGCGTTGATCCGATCGGTGTTCGGAGACGTGTGCCAGTCGTTGATCGTCGTGTCGTACTGCACCCCTGGATCGGCGCAGCCCCAAGCCGACTCGGCGATCTTGCGCCAAAGATCGCGCGCTCGATAGGTGTCGCAAACCTCACCGGTAGTGCGAAACGTCGTCCTCCACTCGCCGTCGGCCTCGACCGCCTTCATGAAGTCGTCGGTGACGCGAACGGAGTTGTTCGAATTCTGACCCGATACGGTGTGGTAGGCGTCGCCGTTGAAGTCCGACTCGTATCCGGCCTCGATCAGCGCGCGCGCTTTCTTCTCCTCGCGCTCCTTCCACTCGATGAAATCGACGATCTCGGGGTGATCGAGATCGAGACACACCATCTTGGCCGCGCGCCTCGTGGTGCCGCCCGATTTGGTCGCGCCCGCTGCCCGGTCGAGCACCTCGAGAAAGCTCATCAGGCCGCTCGAGGTGCCGCCGCCGGAAAGCTTCTCCTGCTTGCCCCGGATCTTCGAGAAGTTGGTGCCCGTTCCCGAGCCGTACTTGAAGAGCCTCGCTTCGTTTTTCACGAGGTCGTAGATGGCCATGAGGTCGTCGTTGACCGCCTGGATGAAGCACGCGGAGCACTGTGGATGCTCGTAGGCCGTATCGGTCTTGAAGATGACGTCTTGCTCGGGATCCCAGGCGTAGTTGCCGCCCGATCCCTCGATCCCATACCGCTGGTAGAGACCGCAGTTGAACCAAACGGGGGAGTTGAATGCAGCCTTCTGGTGGATGAGGAGATGGGAGAGCTCGGCTTCGAAGGTGTCGGCGGCCGCTTCATCCGCAAAGTATCCGCCGAACTTCTCGCCGGCTTCGCGGATCGAGTGGGCGACTCGGTAGACCAGCTGGCGAACGCTCCGCTCGCCCCTGTTCTTCTCGCCCTCGATGCCCGCCTTGCGGAAATACTTGGACACGGCGATGTCGGTGGCGAGCTGGCTCCATCCTTCGGGAACCTGCGCCCCTTTGAGCTCGAACACGATCGAGCCGTCGGAATTCGTGATCTGGCTGTCTCTGAGCACGTACTCGACCGACTCGAGCGGATCCTCGCCCGGCTTGGTCAAACGCCGCTCCATGGCGAGGCCGCCGTGCTCCTGCGAAACCTCCGCCCTGCGGGTGCCTTCCATTTCCAAATTGCTCGTCATTCCCCTAGTTTCTAGCGCCACAGCATACCTCCATCCAGACACACCTCACCACCCGGGTGTATTCCACTGCCCATCCCCAGGCGGAACCCCCGTTATCCACAAACCGCCCACCACAGATTGCGCTGGCAGCCTGCTAGCCACCACAACAGCTTGGGGCGAGCTTGCGAAGTAGCGCCGTGAGCACGGCGGCGTCAAGCAGAAATGAAAGGCTCGATTCGCTTTGTCTGTTTCCCAAAGAAATTCAGCTCCTTGAAAGACCCTGTTCCTTGCATTTTCGTCGATTTCGCACTGCGTCACGATGTTGCGGAAGCGATATGCATTACGTGACATGGTATGTAGGGTCATAGTACCTATGCTACAATATGTTGGGGTTAGGCCTCAAAAAATGCGCAACATTTGGGGGGGTGCGTGGGGGTTGTCCCCACATCCGTGCAGCGATGGCGGTAGCATCCCGGCTTACGGCCTCCCTGTGATCCTCTCAAGATCGCTCTACAAGTTCTCGGAATGCGAGCCGTTCTGACGGCGGCACGATGCCGACCGAGGCGGTACGGGAGACCAGGCCATGAAGGTGCACTTGATCGATGGAACGTATGAGCTCTTCCGCGCCTGGTTCGGAGCTCCTGAGGCGACGTCCCCGAGCGGACAGGAGGTCGGGGCCACCCGAGGATTGCTGCGCTCGCTGGCCGCGATGTTGAGAGATGACGAGGTGACGCACGTCGGTTGCGCCTTCGATCATACCGTCGAGTCGTTCCGGAACGAGCTCTTCGATGGATACAAGACGGGGGAGGGGCTCGAGGACGAGCTGCTCGCTCAGTTCCCGTTGGCTGAGCGTGCCACCCAGGCGCTTGGCCTCGTCACGTGGCCGATGGTCGAGGTCGAGGCCGACGATGCGCTTGCGACCGCGGCGGCGAAGTTCCACGGCCGGCCCGAAGTCGACCAGGTGATCATCTGCTCTCCGGACAAGGACCTATGCCAGTGCGTCCGTGGCCGCAAGGTGGTGACGCTCGATCGGCGCCGCCAAGTCGTGCTCGATGAAGAGGGCGTTCGCCAGAAGTTCGGAGTGCCACCGCGATCGATCCCCGACTATCTCGCGCTGGTCGGCGACGCGGCCGACGGGATTCCGGGCATTCCGAGATGGGGGCCCAAGAGCGCTGCTCTGGTGCTCGGCGAGTTCGGTCATCTCGAAAGGATCCCTGATGACCCGAAACAGTGGAGTGTGGCCGTCCGCGGCGCCGCGACGCTCGCGCGCCAACTTCGCACGCAGCGTGACGATGCGATGTTGTATCGTACGCTCGCCACGCTTCGCGTCGATGCCCCGATCCATGAATCGCTCGAAGACCTGTTCTGGAAGGGCCCAGACCCTTCCGCTCTCCGCGCGTTGTGTGAAGAGCTCGGAGAGCGCGCGTTGCTCGATCGGATGGGCTGCTAGGAAAAGCGGATGTCCGACTGAAGCGATGTGAGATACAGCCGCGCTCGGTTCACATAGCCTTCGGCACTTCGTATCAGGCTCGCGGTATCGCCCGGGTCGATCTGCCGAACGACCTTGCCAGGGGAGCCGAGCACCACTGAATAGTCCGGAATTTCCTTGCCTTCGGTGACCAGCGCATTGGCGCCAATCGTGCAATATTTTCCGATTCGAGCGTGGTTGAGGACCACGGCGTTGATGCCGATCAGGCTGTAGTCGCCAATCTCGCATCCATGGACGATGGCGTGGTGGCCCACCGTCACCCCGCGGCCCAACACCAGGGGGATTCCGGGATCGGTATGAAGAACCGCTCCGTCCTGGATGTTCGTTTCCTCACCGACGATGATCTTGTCCGAATCTCCGCGAAGGACGGCATTGAACCACACGCTCGCCTGGTTCTTCAATAGGACCGATCCGATCAGATCCGCCGAATTAGCGACGAAGACCTCGCCTTCGAGGCGTACCCGCCGATCACCGAGCTCGTAGATCATCAGAGGGCGCTCTCTTTGAACAGGATGGGGGAATAGATGTTGAGACCGATGGTGACTTGCCAGGTCTCAGTGGTCAGCGACGAGTCGCGTGCGGTGAAACCATAGAGGGTCGGAAAGCGGAAACCTGCAAAGATGTCCATCATCGTGGCGCGCGCTTCCAACGTGTAACCGACTTGGAACCCGAGCGGGATGAAATAAAACGGCCCTTGGATCAGGCCCGAGGTCGCGGTGCGCACCGTTTGGCCCAAATCGAAGAATACCATGCCGCTCGCGACCTCCATGAAGAGATGATCGGTCGCGTTGGCCACCAGCTTCACCGGAAGCTCGACGCTCCAGACCGCGGGACCCTGCGGGTTGTCGTCGACCGTGAAGTTCAGCCCCGTGTCGATCGCAAATTGCTCCTGAATGACGAAACGCAGGGGAATGCCTCCGAGAAAACCGAAATTGCTCTGCACCGGAATGCGAAACACGGCGTCGAATCCGAGCTTGACGACATCCCGATCGAGCGCCTCGAAGCGCGCGTACAGTGGAATGTCCCCAAACTCCGCATCGGGCGACATGCTGAACGCGATCAGTCCCTCGCCCCCAAATCCCACGTTCGGGAGGAGCGAGATGCTGGGAAACGAAGCCATGCGATAACGGGAAAACCCGATCTCGAAATCTTGGGCCAAGGTGATGGCGGCCCCGAAGCTCATGGTCGATACGGTCTCCCCCGCCCTGCGTCCCACCACAGTGTCGAACGTACCCCGCATCATGCCCCGCGGCATGGTCAGGCTTCGGTTGGCATACCGGAGGTCGTAGCTCTCCGAAGCGCTGCGCTTCGCGCTGGCGATCGGAGGTGCGTCGTCCTCCTCGTCATCGTAGACCCAATCCGGGTTTTCGGGAGCGTCTTGCCCCGATTCGGCAGCCGGGGGATCCGACCAATCCGGGTTCGACGGCTCGGATTTCGGCTCGGGCTGCGGCGTCGCCTGCGGGGCAATGGGCTCGCCCCAAGCGGACTGCGAAAGAGCGACCGAGGGCGAGGCCAGAACCGCCATGCCGAGCAAGAACAAAGCACCGTTCGGTTTAGGCACGATGCCGGCCATAAACCAATCCCGAGTCGGTGCCAAGCCCCGACCTCTACGCCCTCCGCGGTCCACATTGCGCGCACCTGCGCCACGCTTATACTCGCGGCCCTCTGGCGATGTAGCTCAGGTGGTTAGAGCGGGCGTTTCATACGCGCTAGGTCGGTGGTTCGAATCCACCCATCGCCACCCCATCGGGACTGTGGTGCCTCAGGAGACCGGGGACACTTCGGCTCTCTTCTTTTCTAGTAGACGCTCGTAGGGAGTTTGTCCATCGAGGGCTCCGTGCGGGCGATCGAAGTTGTAGTAGTCCTCCCACTCCCGCAGCTTCTTGTTGAACAGGTGGATGCTCTCACGAACAGCGCTGTCCTCCAGGACCTGGTAGAACTCCTCATCGTCGATTCGATGGGAGCGCTCTACCTTGCCGTTGAGTCGGGGGGTTCGCGGTCGAATGTAGACGTGCCGGACGTCGCGGTCCTGTAGGTGCCAGCGGAACTTAGACTGGAACTCCGCGCCGTTGTCCGTCTGGACCACGTGCACGCGAAACGGCAGCCGTCGTATCACCTCGTCGATGAACTGAATCGCGGTCTTCTGGTTGCAGGCGTCGTAGATCTTCAAGACCCGTATCCGAGTACAGTCGTCAATGGCCGTGAATTGGTAGAAGCGTTTTCGGGTCCCAGGGATGCGCTCGAGGAACTTCACGTCGACCTGCATTCGGTGGCCGGGCTGGCGCTTTTCGTAACGCTTCCAGCGCTGTCTGTGGGGTCGATGTTTCTGGTTAGCAGGCAGTCGGTTGACGCCGTGCTTGCACAAAATACGGTGAACCGAGGAGGCCGCGATCGAGATCTCATGATACCGCTGCAGATAGGCCGAAATTCGCCCGGGACCGAAATGATACCTTTGGCGCAGATAGAGAATCTTGCGAACCACGTTTGCAGGAGTCGACCGAGGCGAGTGCCGGGGAGCACGGGACCGGTCGCATAGACCGGCCTCCCCGAGCTCTTCGTAGCGCGCTTTCCACTTGTAGAACGCGGCTTGCGAGATGGCGGATGAAGGTGCTTCGGCAGCGTTTCAGCGTCAAACGCGATGTGCCTCACTTGACTGAACGGATGCGCTCTGTAGCGTGATGGAATGCCCGTCGCGTCCGGACGACTCGCCAAACAAGCTGGCGTGCAAGCCGCCGTCCTGTCCCTTCTGCTCTCGGCGGCGGGCTGGCTCGCGTTGCGCTGGGTTGGCGTGACCGTGTCGGTTCCGGTTTTTGCCTCGGTCACCGCGGTTGCCGTCGGAACTACGGCCCTTCTCACGGCGATCTACATGGAGCGCTCCGTCGGACGGCGCATGGCCAGGGTGGTGCAAGTGCTCGAGGCCCACGCTAGGCAGAGCAGCCTGCAAAGACTTCCCGATCTCGGCGACGACGAGATCGGCGCGATCGCCCGCGCGGTCAACGACCTGCTGGCCAATCTCACCTCGCTCGAGGTTCGAATGATCGAGCAGGGCCGGGAGCTGCGTGACACGCGCGAGGAGCTGATCCTGAAGAAGGCGCTCAGCCTCAAGTCCGCGGAGCTGGAGCAGCGGCTCGCCGAGCGTGCTCTGCTCTTCGACATCGTCCGTGCGAGCGCATCGGAACGCGACTTGGACACGGTTCTCTATGACATCGCGTCGCGGTTGGGCCGAGCGCTCGGCCTCCGCGAATGTCTCTTGTTCCTCGTGGACTCGGAAACACATCGGTTGACGCTGCGCGCGACCTATGGCTTCGACCGGCCCGGGGAGCTCCTCGAGCGGATCGTCCTATTCGACGAAAACGTGCTCGGGGGAGTCGCGGAAACCGCGGATCCCGTGTTCATCGATGACCTGGAAAGGATCGAGAACGAAGCGCTGTGGGATCCGATTCCACGTCGAGGCTCCATCGCCATCCTGCCCATCGTCCATCACGGCCGAATCACGGGCTTGATGAGTGCCACCCGGGAACAGACCAGCGGCTTCTCGGAGGCCGAGCGGGGCTTGCTCGCGGCGATCACCGATCAGCTCGGATTGGCCATCCGTCACACGCAGCTTTTCGACGAGCTCCGGCGCGGCTCTCAGCACGATGATCTGACCGGGCTCGGCAATCGCCGCCTTTTACGCCTGCGCTTGGAGGACGAGCTCCATCGCGCCCGGCGATTCGGTCAAGCGGTCAGCCTACTGGCGATCGACATCGACTACTTCAAGGCGCTCAACGATCGGCACGGTCACCCCACCGGCGATGCCTCGCTTCGCAAGCTCGCGGGCTTGATGACGCGAAACCTCAGGCGTATCGACACCATCGCCCGCATCGGTGGCGAGGAGTTCGTCGTCCTGTTGCCACGAACCAATCTCGCCGAAGCCGCTCAGGTGGCGAACAAGCTTCGGGCCATCGTGGAACAGACGGACTTTCCGGGCGGTGAAGGTCAACCGGCCGGCAGACTAACCATCAGCGTGGGGGTTGCATCGCTTCGGACCGGTGAAACCGGAGCCGATCTGATGTCGCGCGCCGACACGGCGCTCTACGAAGCCAAAGACCGAGGTCGAAACTGCATCGTTGCAGCAGCTCAACCCCCTGGCTCGGCACGTTCCCTGATCAGCTCTCGTATCTGAGCGAGCTCGAACGGCTTCTCCAGGCAAACCAAGGGAGTCGCCTTCAGAAATTCCCTCGCTTGCACGGTAAATGCGCCGCCCGTCATGAACACGAAGCGTGATGCGAGCTCGGGGCGACGGGCGGAGACCTTGGCATAGACCTCCATGCCGCTGACCTCCGGCATCATGAGATCGCAGAAGATCAGGTCCGTGGGCTCCTCGGAGCACAGCCTTTGGATCGCTTCCTGTCCACTCGAAAAAACTTGAACCTCGTGACCACGAAGCGCGCGACGGATCGAGCGGCCCACCAGAGGTTCGTCATCGACCACGACCACGCGTGCGCGAGCGCTGACTGCAACGGCTTTGGGCGTGGGGTTGAGCTCGGGAACACCTACCCGGTCGGACGGCGGCAGCCGAACGGTGAACGTGGTACCGACGCCGGGCTCACTGCGGACTTCGATCGTCCCACCCGCGTCTTCGACGATGTTCCGGCAGATGGAAAGACCAAGACCGGTTCCCTCCGCGAGACCCTTCGTCGTGAAGAACGGATCGAAAATGCGGCCGAGCCGATCGGGCTCGATGCCCGTGCCGTTGTCGATGACTTCCACGACCGCGGAGCCGTCTTTTGCGGTGCCGGTCCGGACCGTGATCCGGTTGTCTACGGCAGGGCGCTCGGGCATCGCTTGCGCCGCGTTGATCAGGAGGTTCACGAAGACCTGGACGAGCCTGGACTCGGCTGCGGCCACCGGAGGCGTCTCGCCCTCATCCCGTTCGAGCGTGGCGCGATGCCGGACTTCGTTCCAGCACATGTTGATCGCCGACTCCAGGACCTGCCGAAGGTCCGCGTTGTTCGGCTCCTCGTCGTCTGGACGTGAGAAGGTCTTGAGATCGCGCACGATGTTCTGCATCCGAAGGGCGCCTTGAATGGCCTCGTCCAGCTGTTGCTTCGCGCGTTCGGTCCATTCAGTCGGGTCGGCCGCCTCGAGGTCCTCACGCGTGAGTCGCAGATTCGAAAGCACGTACATGAGCGGGTTGTTGAGCTCGTGTGCGACACCTGCCGCCAGCGTGCCCACCGAGGCCATGCGATCGGCGAAGGCGAGTCGCGATTCCATTTCCTTTCGCTCGGCCTCCTCCTTCCCTGCGTTTCGAATCGTGCGCTCGGCGATGAGCAACCGCGTGCTGAGCACCTGGGGGTCAATCGGCTTCGACAAGTAATCCGAGGCTCCCGCGTCGAGTACCTCGCTCATCTCGTCGGCCCGGTTGCGGCCAGTGATGAGCATGATGAAGACCTGCTCTCCGCTCGGAGCAGCGCGGACCCGACGGCACAGGTCGAGACCAGACAGACCAGGAAGCGTCCAGTCGACCAGCATGAGCTGGAAGGGCTCTCTTTGGTGCGCCGCGAGCGCCTCCTCGGCCGACGCTACGGCGGTCACTTCGTAATCTCGCTCACGCAATAGCTCCCGCAGGAGCCCCCGCATCGAGCTCGAGTCATCCACGACCAGCGTTCGCAAGGGCACAGGCGTCACTAGCCCTAAAGTCTAATCCAATCGGCCGAAAGGTTCATGGTTTCGTGGAAGCTTGACGGCCGAGAGTTCCTGGCTATGTTGACACGGGATAACGCGATGCGTCATTCCAGGAGGGTAGCGAGATGACTGGCCACAACCAACTTCAGCGTAGCGGAAACCGCTTGCAACGGCAGGCGTCGCTTTGGCTGGATCAGACCTGGGAAGCCGGCGAGGTTTTCGTCGCGGAGACACGCGAAGCGAGCGGCGCGTTTGGACGTGATCTGGACGCCGCTCGGCACAAGCTGGCCGCCACGGTGGGGCAAGCCACACGCGGTCTACAAAAGGCAGTGCACAAGGAGGCGCTCGATTGGAGGTCCCTCGTGCTGCAGACCCGCGATGCTTATGTCGCTGCATGGAAAGCACGCCTAGGGGAGCTCGAGCACCAAGCGTCGACCACCCGCGAGGCGCTCAAGCCCGAAGCAGTGGAAGTGACGGTTCTCGAATCGACTCGGGATCTGCTGGAGCGGGCACAGCACAAGGTCGATGAACGGCTCGAGCAGGGCGCCAAACCGAGCAAGAAGCCGGGACCGGCGCGGGGCTCTCGCAAGAAGGCGCGAACGCCCAAGGCCTCGAAGGCTTCCTCCAAGAAGACCGCACCAATTCGAGACTACGATCAACTGACGGCCAAGGACGTGGCGACCCGTATCCAGAAGCTCTCGGGCCCGCAGGCCGAGGCGGTTCTCGACTACGAGCGAGCCCGCAAGAAGCGCACGACCGTCATTCGCGCCGCTGAGCAGCGTCTGGCCGCCGCGAGCTGACCGGCGTAGGCCGTAGGCGTCTGTACAGGCGTGTCCGCTCGACTACACTCGGACCCGTGAACGAAACCAAACAGGTCCTCGTGGCCGATGACGAGGACAACCTGCGTCGCGTGCTCAAAGCGCAGTTGCAGCACGATGGGTACGAGGTTCAATGCGTCGCCGACGGAGCGGCGGTGCTCGACGCGATGGCCGATCATCACATCGACGTCCTCATCACGGACCTCCGGATGCCCAAGCTCGACGGAATGCAGGTCCTCAAGGCAGTGAGCGATCGGCACCCGAACGTGCCCGTCATCATGATCACGGCCCATGGCACCGTCGATACCGCGGTCGAGGCGCTCAAGCTCGGCGCGTTTGACTACGTAACCAAACCCTTCGACCGGGCTGAGTTCCGCGCGGTCGTCAGCAAGGCTGCCCGGACCAGTGAGCTTTCGCAGAAGCACGTCAGCGGGGACCCGAACGAGCGAGGCCGCTACCGCATCATCGGTCAGTCCGCTCCCATGCGGGGCGTCTATGATGTGATCGAAAAGGTCGCGGATACCCCGAGCACGGTGCTCATCACGGGAGAAAGCGGAACCGGCAAGGAGCTCATCGCGCGTGCGCTTCATCAGAACAGCTCGCGCAAGGACAAGCCGTTCGTCAGCGTGAACTGTGCCGCCATTCCGCCGGATCTCCTCGAAAGCGAGCTGTTCGGCTACGAAAAGGGCGCGTTCACCGGTGCGGTCACCAGCAAGCCGGGGCGCTTCGAGCTAGCGGACGGAGGAACGCTCTTTCTCGACGAGATCGCCGAGATTCCGGTCAGCATGCAGGTCAAGCTGCTGCGCGCCCTACAGGAGCAACAGTTCGAGCGGGTGGGGGGCATCAAAACCATCTCCGTCGACATCAGGCTGGTCGCTGCGACCAACCGTGATCTCAAGACGCGCATCGCCGATGGTGACTTCCGAGAAGACCTCTACTACCGGCTGAACGTGGTGCACGTTCATTTGCCTCCCTTGCGCGACCGCCCGAGCGACATTCCTTTGCTGGTCGAGCATTTCATACGGAAGTTCAATGCGAAGCTGGGTCGCGCCGTGACGGGCTTCGAGCAGGAGGCGATGGCGCAGCTGCTTCGATACGGCTGGCCGGGCAACATTCGAGAGCTCGAGAACGTCGTCGAGCGGTGCGTGATCTTCGCAGAAGATGGCGACGTAGAGATCCAGCACCTTCCCACGGAGATTCGAGATTCGGAGGGGGATTTGGAACCGAGCATCGTGTCCGGCATCGGCGCAGCGCCAGGTCAGACCGGGCTCAAAGAAGCGGTCCGGGAAGCGACCTTGAAGCTCGAGCGCGAGTTCATCGGTCGAGCCCTCGCCCAAACCGGCGGCAACGTCACCCACACCGCACGGCTACTCAAGATCTCTCGCAAGAGCCTGCAGAACAAGATGAAGGAGCTCGGCCTCCGCAACGAATGAGATCAGTCACTTAGGTCCTCGATGTGCGCTGCCAGGGTGGTCTCGAGATCTTCACGGGTCACGGGCTTCTGGAGCACCGGATTCGAAACCGCTGCCGCGAACTTTCGGAGCCGGGGCGTGAAGGCGCCACCGCTCATGAACACGATGCGGTCGGCCAGTTGCGGATGGTCCTGCTTGACACGGTCGTAGAACGATTTGCCGTCAGTCTCGGGCATCATGAGATCGCACACGATCGCGTCGAAATCAGGATCTTCGTCGAGTCGGGCCAGCGCGTCGGCACCACCGAGCACCGTGACCGTGTCGTACCGGCGGCGAAGCCGTCTTCTCAATGCGGAGAGCACCATCGCGTCGTCGTCGACGATCAAAAGGCGGAGCTGCTTGAGCGGTGCCTCCGAGATTGGCCGGCTGTCCCGGCGCGGTTCTACCACAGCCAGCCCTGTCTCGACCGGCAGGACGAGCTCGAAGCGAGTTCCACGATCGGGCAGATGGATGACATCGAGACGCCCACCATGCTCTTCTGCCACGCGACTGGAGACGGTGAGCCCCAATCCCATGCCACCTTGATCCGCTTTGGTAGTGAAGCCCGGAGTAAAGATCCGATCGCGGTCCGTCTCGCCGATTCCGACGCCGGTGTCGCTGACGCCGATGATCAAGAAACCGTCATCGACCCGAGTCGAGACGACGATGCGATGCTGGTCGTAGGCGCCCCCTTCGATGGCTTCCGCTGCATTGGTCAGCAGGTTGACCAGCGCCTGCGCGATCCGGCCGGGCAACGCCGCGATCATCGGGATGGGCTCGAACCGCTTGACCAGGCGAGCCCGGTAGCGAATCTGGTTGAACACCATCGCGCAGGCGTCGTCCACGATGCGTGTGATGTCGACCATTTCGGCCTGTTCGTCATCTGCCCGCGAGAACGTGCCGAGGCTGCGCGCGATGTCCTGAATGCGATGCATGCCCTTGTAGCAATCGGTGAGCATGTCCGCGATGTCGTCGATAAGCTCTTGGAGATTCGCTTCGGCGACGCTCTGCTCGAAGGATTGGGGAGTGATCACTTCCTTGGTGGCGAGATCGACTCGTAGCTTGCGAATGAAGCGGCGAATCGACTGGTGCGATTCTCGTAGGCTCTCCAGGTTCGCCAACACGAAGGTCAATGGGTTGTTCACCTCGTGAGCGAGACCCGCGGCGAGGCGGCCGACGGTCCGAAGACGGTCCTCGGAAATCCGCGGTCCCGATACGACCGGCAGGCTACTCGGCGGCATGCTCGGTGGGATGCTCGGCCGAAGGGTCGGCTGTAGCTGGATGATGGTTGCTTCTTTGCCATCCCAGACCGAGACGATGGCGATACCCGTCACTTGCAACTTCGATCCATCTGCTAGTTGCAGCGCGTAACCAAGGGGGCGGCCCTCGTCGGGGACGGGATGGCCAAAGGGCTTGCCGAGCAGCTGCTCGCACTCGACGCCGAGCATCGCGCAAGCCGCGGGGTTCACGTAGAGGACTCGACCTTGTGGATCGACGACCACGATCCCGTCAGTGGCTCGGCTCAGAAGCAGCCTGCTCTGGGTCTCAGTGCCGTGCGCGTCACGAAGCTGAACCAACAGGCGGCGCAGCTCATACTCTCGATTGATCGATTGCTGCAGGCCGACGATGTATTCGTCAGGCAGCGCCATGGCCCAAGGCGCCTCCTCCGGCCGCGTGCACGAGTCCTCTCCGAGCAGCAGCACGGAGATCCCATGCTCCCTCGCAGGAAGCTCGGGCCCTAGGGCGGCATCCCAACAAACGACGTGGGGGGCGTGGCTCTCGAAATGCGGGACCGCATCCTCTCGGCTGACCGCGACACGGCAAACTACCGGCTCAGGCCACGCATGGAGGCTCTCGCGAACGAGCATGACGCGCTCGGGGTTGCCCGAGACGATCAGCAACCGCACCCGTCTCGTGACCGAAATCGCTGATATCTGCGCTTTGTCGAGAAGCACGAGCCAACCCCAGGGGAATCACCCTTGACGCCCCTAAGAAACCATAGCACTGTAATAAGGCGTTGTGAACGGTATTTAGCGGGATGGTGGGGAATGCTCGAGAGGCGCGACGCGGAAGAGCATGAGTTGCGGGAAGTCCTCCTCGTCGAGGACAATCTCATCGATGCGCAGCTCATCCGACGGCTGCTGCGGCGCGTGGGCTCGGCCTATTATCGGATTACCCACGTCAGGACCTTGAACGATGCGGTCCTTTGCGCCGAGGAGCTTACGCCCGACGTCATCTTGGCGGATCTCAACCTACCGGATTCGCGGGGCACCCAGACCGTAGCCAGCCTTCAGACCTCGTACCCAAACATCCCGCTCGTGATCGTGAGCTCTTGGGAAGACGAGGCCATCTCGCTTCGATCGGTCAAGGCAGGCGCGCAGGACTATCTGGTGAAAGGCCACATCGATGCCGCGAACTTGCACCGCGTCATCCGCTATGCAGTGGAAAGAAAACGGACGGAGCTCGAGCTCGTCAGGCTGGCCCACTACGATCAGCTCACCGCGCTTCCCAATCGCACGCTGCTTCGCGAGCGGGTCAGTCACGCATTGGCCCGCGCGATGCGGTCCGGCGTCGGGATCGCAACCCTGGTTCTCGACATGGACCGCTTCAAGGAGATCAACGATACGCTCGGTCACGAGCTAGGCGACAAGCTGCTCATCGAGGCGGGTCGGCGTATCCGGGACAGCGTCCGCGACCAAGATACCGTTGCCCGACTCGGTGGCGACGAGTTCGCGATCATCTTGGAAGGCGTCAGCGAGGCGAAGGAGGTTTTGGCCGTGATCGAGCGAATCACGCAAAGCCTCAGCGAGCTCAACAGCATCGAGGGTCACCAGATCAAGAGCTCGACCAGCATCGGGATCGCGATGTTCCCCGAAAACGGCAATGACCTGTCGGAGCTTCTCCGCGCAGCCGACCTGGCCATGTATCAGGCGAAGTCGCTGGGCCGCGGTCGCTATCAGTTTTTCGCTGACGCGATGCAAGAGGAAGCGCAGTCGAGGCACGCGCTCGAATGGGCGTTACGCCGCGCGGTGGAAAAGAACGAGTTCCGGCTCGCCTACCAGCCGCAGCTCTGCTTGCGGACGGGAACGGTGATCGGCGTCGAAGCACTGCTTCGCTGGATGAGCCCCAGCCGGGGCCTGTTGACCCCGCAGCACTTCATTGCCGGACTCGAGGAGTTCGCCTTGATCAATCAGGTGGGAGAATGGGTCCTACAGACCGCCTGCGAACAGGTGCGAAGATGGCATCGCATGGACTTCGAACCCATGCGGATCGGAGTGAACGTCTCGGCACAGCAACTCGAAGACCCCATGCTGATCGACAAGATCCGCGGCGCGCTCCACGAGACCAAGCTTCCACCCGAGTTTCTGGAGCTAGAGCTCACCGAGAGCTCCCTCATGTCCGATCCGGCGGAAGCGGAGGCGTTGCTCCGTGAGATCCGCAAGGTCGGCGTCCGCATCGCCATCGACGATTTCGGTACCGGCTATTCGTCTCTCACCTATCTGCACGACTTTCCGCTCAATGCGCTGAAGATCGACAAACGCTTCGTCCAAAGCGTCGAGTCGAACGATCGTGGCGCACCGATATCCGACATGATCATCGGGCTCGGCAAGAACCTTGGGCTCGAAGTCATTGCGGAAGGGGTCGAGACCGATACCCAGCTGGAATACTTGCGGGCCCATGGATGCGACATCGCCCAGGGTTATCTGTACGCCAGGCCCGAAGCGCCCGAACAACTCACACCATGGCTTGCGGCCAATCAACGCGTATCGGAAACCTATGTGCGATCGATTCCGATCCCCAAAACGGGCGGCGAAACCGGCACATGATTCCAACCTTCGGTGTGCTAGCGTTGCGGCATGGCGGCCGCGACGGTGCTCGTCGTCGATGACGAACAAAACATCCTGACGTCCGTTTCGCGCGCGCTTGGTCTGGAGGGCTACGACGTAGAAGTAGCCGAAACGGCAGAGATCGCGCTCGAGACGCTGGGAAAGCAATCCTTCGACGCGATCTTGCTGGACGTGCAGCTCCCCGGCATGGATGGGCTCGAGATGCTGCACGCGCTGCGCAAGCGGGAGATCTCGACACCGGTCATCATGATGAGCGGCCACGCGACGATCGAGGTCGCGATGGAGGCGACGCGCAGGGGCGCCGACGATTTCATCGAGAAGCCGATTGGAAGTGATCGGCTGGTGCTGTCGCTGAAGCGAAGTCTCGAAGTGCGCGAGCTACAGCAGGAAAATCGCGAGCTCAGGCGCCGGTTCGGCGGAAGCGAATCGCTCCTGGGAGAGAGCTCTTCCATCGAGAAGCTGCGCGACCAGATAGCCTTGGCGGCCCGGTCGAACGCCGCGGTGCTGGTGCTCGGAGAGCGAGGCACGGGCAAGGAGCTCGTGGCCGCCGCCATCCATGCCGGCTCGGCCAGAGCGGTAGGCCCTTTCGAAAAGCTCAACTGCGCTGCCGTTCCCGAAGGCTTGATCGAGAGCGAGCTCTTTGGTCACGAGGCCGGTGCTTTCACCGGGGCCACTCGGCGCCGGCAGGGAAAGTTCGAGCGGGCACACCGAGGGACGCTCTTTCTAGACGAGGTTGGCGACATGCCGCCGCAAATGCAGGCCAAGCTCTTGCGTGTGCTCCAGGATGGCGAGGTCGAGCGAATCGGGGGCGGGACCACGGTGAAGGTGGACGTTCGTGTCGTCGCAGCAACGAACAAATCTCTCGAAGAGGAGATCCACGAAGGACGTTTCCGCGCCGATCTTTTCGATCGGCTGAACGTGGTACCATTGCGGGTTCCAGCACTTCGCGAGCGGCGTGGCGATATCCGCCTGTTGGCCGATCACTTTCTAACGCTGGCCTGCGAGGTACACGACCGGCCGCACAAGGAGATCACACCAGGGGCCATGCAGGTTCTGGAGGCGTACCCGTATCCGGGCAACGTGCGGGAGCTTCGAAATCTCTTGGAGCGTCTGGTGATTTTGACCCCGGGGGCGACGATCACCGAAGGCCAGGCTCGGGCTCTTCTCCCGATCGAGACCGGGGCTACGGGCACCCATTTCCGGCCCGAAACGCCGCTTCGGGAGATGCTCGAAGAGGTCGAACGCCAGCTGATCGAGCAGGCGCTCGAGCACCGGGGCGGACACGTGACCAAGACCGCGTCGGACCTGGGTCTGGAGCGAAGTCACCTCTACAAAAAGATGCGTGCCCTCGGGATCCGCAAGCCCGGCTCGGAGTGACATTGCGCCCGGTGCCCATGCAACATAGAGATCGCTGACGCCACCGAGGATCCATTGCTGGACAATCTCCTTCCCGTCGACCCAGAAATTGCCGCGCGCATTGAGGCCTTGGACCTCGATTTCAACAAATTCGGCGTGGATCCGTACGGCATCGACAAGAATGACCTGGCCCAGCTCGTCTCGATGTTTGCCTGGTTCTACCGCTACTACTTCAAGGTGGACGTGTACGGGCTCGACAACGTCCCCTCTCGAGGGAGAGCCGTCCTGGTCGGCAATCACTCGGGCGGTGTGGCCATCGATGGTGCGATGGTCATGGGCTCGATGTTGCTAGATGCGGAGCCGCCGCGTCTTCCTCACGCGATGCTCGACAAGTTCATCCATCAGTTTCCAGGCGCTTCCCAACTCATGAGCCGGATGGGTCAGTTCACTGGAAATCCGGACCAGGCCGAGCGTCTGCTCGAGGCCGGTCGCTTGATCCTGGCGTTTCCAGAGGGTGCGCGGGGCACCGCCAAGCTTGCCAAAGACGCCGATTCACTGGTGGAGTTCGGGACGGGCTTCATGCGCTTGGCGCTCGAGACCAGCAGCCCGATCATTCCTTTTGGATTCGTCGGGGGAGGCGAGGCGCTTCCCACCGTCGCAAACCTAAAGCGTCTCGGGCGGCTTCTCGGGGTCCCTTACATCCCAGTCACCAAGTGGATCTTCCTGGTGCCGAAGCCGACCCGGTTCCAACTGCTCTATGGCAAGCCCATGCACTTCGAGGGCACGGGCCACGAATCCGATGAGACGGTCCATGCCATGGTCGAGGAGGTGAAGGGGCGGATCGGCGACCTGATCCGCCAGGGACGGGCTCTACGGGAGCACACCATCTCCGAGGAAGACCTCGTGCTGTGATGAAGGTCTTAGTCACAGGAATTGCTGGAAAGCTCGGGCGTCTCACGGCCCTGAAGCTTGTCGAGGCCGGCTACCAAGTGATCGGAATCGATCGGCGGGGGTGGCCGGACGCCCCGGCCGGAGTCGAGCTGTTTCAAGCCGACATTCGGAAGCGTCCGGCTGAGGACGTGTTTCGAACCCATCGACCCGATGCGGCGATCCACATGGCCACGGTGACCCACCTGGTCCATCGAAGCCCCGACCGCATGCGCGTGAACTTGTACGGCACCCGCGCCTTCATCAGCCACTGCAACAAATACGGCGTGAAGCAGGCGACTTTCGTCGGGAGGCACACGTACTACGGGGCTGCAGCAGACTCTCCGCTCTATCACACCGAAGACGAGCCGCCGATGTCGGCCCATACCTTTCCGGAGCTCGCAGACTTGGTCGCTGCCGACCTGTACGCAGCGTCGGCGTTGTGGCGTTATCCGGAGATCGCGACCTGCGTGCTGCGCGTCGTCTACACGCTCGGTCCCAGCAAGCACGGGACCTTGGCCGCTTTTCTGCGGGGACCCACCGTTCCGCTGATCGCCGGGTTCGACCCGCTGTTTCATTTCATGCACGAGCAAGACGCGGCCAAAGCGGTGGTCACGGCCCTCACGCACAAGCTTCACGGAATCTACAACGTCTCGGGGCCGACGCCCGTTCCGCTCTCGACCATCGTCCGCGCGGCAGGCCGACGCCCCCTGCGCATGCCCGCCGCGTTGTTTAGACTCGGGCTGGGCCGACTCGGGCTGCCCAATCTTCCCGCGGGCGCCCTCGACCACTTGCGTTATCCCATCGTGGTGGATGGCGACGCCTTCCGCCGCGCCACCGGATACACCCACGACTTCGACGAACGCGAGACGATCAACGCGTTTCGCGCAGCGGACTGAGGGGGGCGGCGGCGCGGGCTCTGACGCTTGGCGCCTTTCCCGCAATTGCTGCTTTTTTGACGCTGAGAGCCTCCCCGGCCGATGGTTCGGGGGATGTCGGTGTCGGGCGAGCGCGGTGAGCTTCGGGGGCAGCTCCTCGATGGACGCTATCGAATCGGGAACGCCGTAGGGACCGGCGGCACGGGGATCGTCTTCGAGGCGGAGCGGCTGGCCACGCTCGAGCGGGTCGTGATCAAGATGCTGCGGCCGGCGCATGCGGGAAATCCCGACCTCATGAGCCGGTTGCGCCGAGAGGTCGAGGTTGCGCGGCGAGTGTTCCACCCGGGCATCGTTCCCGTCATCGACCATGGGACCCTGTACGATGGCTCTCCTTACCTCGTGATGAAATACATGCGCTCCGAGAGCCTAGCGGCGTACCTGAGACGGTGCGGCCCGCTCGATGCCGCCGATATGGCCGTGATCGTGGCTCGGCTCGCGTCCATTTTGCATAGCGTCCACCGTCACGGGTACGTTCACCGGGACATCAAGCCCGAGCACATTCTCCTCAACCGAGGAGGCTACGGCGAGCTCGACGTACATCTGTTGGACTTTGGGGTCTGTGCGGCCGAAAGCGCTCCTGCGGACGAGCGTTCCCGAGAGCGTGGCCGGGTCTATGGGACCCCGAGCTACGCCTCGCCCGAGCAAGCCAGTGGCAACCCTTTCGTCGATGCACGGGCCGACTTGTTTGGAGTCGGTATGACCATGTTCGAAGCATTGACCGGAAAGCTTCCCTTCACGGGCCCGGACGTGACGGCCGTGCTGCGCCAGATCATCCGACAGGATGCGCCACCGTTGCAGCTCTTCGCGCCGCACATCGATGTCGAGATGAACGACCTGGTGGCCAAGCTGCTCAACCGGTCACCAGCCGGACGACACCCCTCGGCCCGGGCATTGATGCGATCGCTCGAGCCCTGGCTCACAGAGCGCGTTCGTACCGAGCGTGCGCTCGCCGCCACGTTCGAAGTCGCGCCGGACACCAGCAGCATCCGGCCCACGGCGCGGCACGAGATGGTGGCAGCCTAGGCTTTGCCTAGTCGGCGCCGAGTCCGTCGATCAGTCCTCCCACGTCCGCAGGTGCCGCCATCGCGTGGTAGCCTTTGTCGACGTATAGAACCGTGCCGGTGATTCCGCTCGCGAGCGGGCTGCACAAGAAAGCCGCAGCGGCTCCGACTTCGTCGGCTTGGAGCGCCTGAGATAGAGGGGCGTTCATCTCGTAGTATTTGATCATCTTGTGAATGAATCCGATCGCCGATGCGGCCCGGGATGCATAGGGACCCGCCGAGATGACGTTCACCCGGTGCCCCCACTTGCGTCCGAGCTCGAATGCCAGCATCCGTGCATCCGCTTCGAGCGCTGCCTTGGCCGAAGCCATCCCGCCCCCGTAATCGGCCACGACACCGCGACTCGCGAGATACGACAGCGCCAGAAGCGCGCCATCGGAACGCATGAGCGGTTGGAGCCGCTGGGCCAGCGACACGAACGAGTACGCGCTCGCCCCAAGCGCCGCGAGATAGCCCCGGCGGCTGGTTTCCATCAGCGGCTTGGAAACCTCGGGTCCGTTCGCCAGGCTGTGCACGACGATGTCGAGGCATTTGCCGCCGAAGTCTTCACGAAGACGCCGAGCGACACCCTCGATGCTGAAGTCTCCCCGGTCACGGTAGCGCTTCTGCTGGCGGAGATCCGCCGGCGCCTCGTCGAGGGCGTCGTACTCCGCGTCGAGAGGATAGATCCTTTCGAATTCGAGCTTCCCTCCGTCCGGTAGCTTCAGCGAAGCATCGAGCTTGCCCCTACGCAGGAGCGTTTCGAAAATGCCGAGCGCTGGGGGCCAGGTTCCAATGCAGATGGACGCCCCCGCCTGTGCGAGCGCTTTGGCGATGGCAAAGCCGAACCCGGCGTCGTCGGCCACGCCGGCAACGAATGCTCGCTTCCCCGAGAGGTCGATCGACAACATGCGCGGAACCTTATCCCCTGTCCCGCCAAACCGCTACACTCCGCGCCATGAACAAGAAGCGCAGGGGCGTGCAGTACGTCCCGGTGGGAGACCACTATTTCGGAGAGCGGGTGCTGCGGCGTTACGCGGGCGTATGGTCGCTTTGGGCGCTGGGCGTTGGCGCCGTGATCTCGGGAGATTTCTTCGGCTGGAACTTCGGGCTTGCCTCGGGCGGGTTCGGCGGCCTTTTGATCGCGACTTCGATCATCACGGTCATGTATGCGGGTTTGTGCTTCAGTATCGCCGAAATGACTGCGGCGCTTCCCCACACCGGCGGCGCCTACTCCTTCGCACGGTCCGCGATGGGTCCCTGGGGTGCGTACATCACGGGCCTCGCCGAGAACATGGAGTACATCCTCACGCCTGCGGTGATCGTCGTTGGCATTGGCGGCTACCTAGGCGCGATTTTCGGGACGCCTCCAAGCGCAGAGCCGCTGTGGTGGCTCGCCGCGTACGCCGTCTTCGTCGGCTTGAACATCGCCGGTGTGGAGGCGACCTTTCGGTTCACCGTCTTGATCACCATCCTGGCGCTCGGAGTGCTGGCCGTTTTTTGGATCTGCGCGCTGCCGCACTTCGATCTCCGATGGGCCTTGAACATCGATCCGGACTCGGGGCGGAGCATATGGCTTCCGAAAGGCCCTGCTGGCATCCTGTCGGCGCTGCCGTTTGCGATCTGGTTCTTCCTCGCAATCGAGCAGCTTCCGCTGGCGGCAGAAGAGGCTCATACGCCGGCGCGCGACTTACCCCGCGGCCTGCTGTGCGGACTGCTCACGCTGGTCGTAGCGGCGTTTCTCACATTGTTTCTCAACGCCGGAATCGCACCGGGCTCCGCGGTGCTTGGCTCTTCGGCAGAGCCGCTCTTCGAAGGCTTCAAGACGATCTTCGGCACGGGGCTCGGCGCCAAGCTGCTTGCGCTCGTGGCAGTCACCGGCCTCGTCGCCAGCTTTCACAGCATCATCTTCGCGTACGGACGACAAATCTTCTCGCTTTCGCGCGCCGGCTACTTTCCGCGGTGGCTGTCGCGAACGCACCGCAGGCGCCAAACGCCTCACGTCGCGCTCTTGGTTGGCGCGATCCTCGGGTACGCGGTGGCATACGGCATCCATGCGCTCGGCCCGGAGCATCCGGTAGGAGCGGTGCTGCTCAACATGGCCGTATTCGGAGCGGTGATCGCGTATGCGCTTCAGATGCTGTCGTACGTGCTGCTCCGTGTTCGGCTGCCCGACATCGAGCGCCCTTACCGTAGTCCCCTGGGCGTCCCGGGTGCCATCGCGGCCCTGCTGATTGCCATAGTCACCCTGGTCACGCTCTTCCTGACCGAGCCGGTGTATCGAAAGGTCGTGATCGGCGCCGCCATCTGGTACGCGCTCGGCTTGCTCTGGTTCGCCCTCTTCGCGCGACGCAATCTGGTGTTGGCCCCGGAGGAGTCCTTCGCCTTGTCGGCACGGAGTCCGCGCGACGTCCCTTAGCAACCGTGCCAAGCTTTGCGTATGCACGTGTTGCTAGTCCGACATGGAGAGGCCGTCGACGTGCGTGCGGCCAGAATCGATCGTGATCGCTGGCTCACCACGTCCGGACGACAAACCACCACCAAGGTAGGCGAGGCCCTGACGAGATTGGATCTGCGGTACTCGTGCATCCATACGAGCCCGCTGGTGCGTGCGATCCAAACGGCGGAAATTTTGGCCGCGACGCAGCCGGGCTTCGAAGGACCCCTCGAGGTGAGCGCCGCCCTGTCCAATGAAGAGGGAACGACGACGGAGGCCCTCGCCCCCCTGGAGCAGGCGCAGAAGGAGGACTTGATCGTGCTGGTCACGCATATGCCCAAGGTCGCGGTCCTAGCAGGCGATCTTTGTCGGCTCGCGACCGCTCCGTCTTTCCGAACGGCATCGGCGTGCTTGATCGAGGTCCAGAACGGCAGAGGCCGGTTTCGGTGGATGCTCGATCCCAGCACGCTCGAGCTACGGCCACGGTAGCGATCAGGCAGTACAGACCTGATTGCGGCCGCGCCTTTTCGCGTCGTACAGTGCCTTGTCGCCCTGCGCGAAGAGCTGCTCCGCATCGCGCGCATGATCGGGGAAGGTGGCCACGCCGAGCGACGCGGTGACGCGCAACGCCCCCAGATCCGTCTGCACCTCCGCATTTTCCAGCTCTTCCCTCACCCGCTCGGCGAGTAGGCGTGCACCTCGAGCGTCGGTTTCCTCGCACAATACGCAGAATTCCTCACCACCGAATCGGGCTACCAAATCGGTTTCGCGCTTCACGCGCGTGAGGACACGCCCGAGCTCCTGCAAGACCCGATCGCCGGCAGCGTGGCCATAGGTGTCGTTGACCGCCTTGAAATGATCGAGGTCGGTGACGATCAGAGAAAGCTTCCTACCGAATCGCTGGGCCGCCATCAGCTTTTGCTCCATCTGGTCTAGGAACGCTCGTTTGTTGAGGCAGCCCGTAAGCCCATCGGTGGTCGCCATCTCTTCGAGCTGACGGACCGCACGCGCGTTGGCCATGGCAACGCCGAGCTGATTGGCCAAGGCGCGCAGCGTCTCGCGCATCGACGGTCTGAACGCCATCCGCGACTTGGCAGCCACGATCAAGGTCCCGATGGGTTCCTCCCGTGCCACCAAGGGCAAGACCAGCAGCGACTCCATGCCTTTGAGCTTGGCCTTCTTCGTGAAGAGCACCTGCTGCTTGGAATCGAAGTCCCCTCGGTAGGGCAGATAGTGGCGATTTTTGACCACCATCGCGGTCAGCGAGGTGTTGTCGCGAAAGCGAAGGCCTTGGAATTCCAAGGCACGCTCGCCGACGGCGCGCCGCACGGCATGGCGCCGGCCGTCGGGTTGGTACTCGGTGATGGCCGCGAAATCGTGAGGTGCGATCTCGGCGGCGGCAGCGAGGCCCACTTCCATGATCGCATCTTGGGTCAATGCGGTGCTGAGCGCCTGGGATGCACGATAGAGGATTTCCTGCTCCCGCTTGGAGCTTTCGAGCGCCATGAAGACACGCTCGTTCTCAAACGCGCGAAGGATGTGTGAGGTGCTGTCACGAAGCAGCTCCTCCTCTTCGGGGCTGAAGGGACGGTCCGGAACTCGGTCGGCACAGAGCACCGCGCGGAGATTGCCGCGGTCGAGCACCGGCACCGCGATGAACGATTGGACTAGGGCAGGGCCACGATAGTAGCAAATCCCTTGATACCCAGGACGAATTTGGTGAAGGCTCGTGGTGAGCTTACGCCTGACCGCAGCGCCCACGGCTCCCGCTCCGAGGCATAGCGGACCGTCCGCAATATCATCGCTCTTGGTCACCAGCTCGGCGATTTCCAGCTGCTCGGGCTGATCAGTGGGCATCAGAAGCACGCACGTATGCAGATCGAGGGTTCGGTGGAGGAGCTGAAGCGCGTGGTAGAGAGCCTGCCGAACCTCCTGCACGCTCGTCTGATAGAGACGCTCCTCGTCTCTGAGCCCGTCCGAGGAAGGCGCGACGAGCCGAAACATCCGCATGTCGCTGCGAACCTTGTCTTGGTGTGCGGCCAGCTCGAGCTCCGATTTGCGTCGGACGCGCGCGATTTCGGCACGCGTGAACACATGGCTCATCACGCCAAAGGCCACGACGAAGAAGGCGTTCGCGCCAAGCCGCAGCGGATCGGTGACGTGCTCGGCCAAGCGACTGACCCCAATTCCGAGGACGGCAGCGAAGGCGGTCACGCCGATCCCAGCCCAGCCGCTGGCAAACGAGGCGACGAGCGCGACGGCCACGAACAGCAGAGGATACGCGTCGCTTTCGACACCGCCGCGGTACTGGACGAGCGCCTGCACTCCTACGACGAGAAGCACACCGAGCTCGAAGCTGGTCTTCGAATCGGCACCATCGAGGTATGTCTGCCGTGCGCGAAACGCAAACAGCGTCAGCCAGCAAAGGAGCCACGCCGCGTGGCCCAGACCAAGTGCCCTGCTGCCGGGAACGAAGAACCCGGCCAACAAGAAGGCCGCGAGGAGAAAACCTACGGCCAAACCCCAAGAGGACCGCGCGGTGCGTCTCACGCGGAGCGCCGCCTGGACGAGGGCCGTCATACGAGAGTCGTGTTAAGCTGGCGGCATTCGTTCAGCAAAAAATCCGCGGGAATGTGTGTGGAGCGCCTACCCTATCGGGCTGGGAATTGGAAGACCAGCTCTTCCTCTCGAACCATCCCGAGCTCGTCGCGGGCGATGCGCTCGACGTACGACGGATCGGTGCGGAGGGCGTCGATCTCCCGCTTCAGCGCCGCGATCTCGTGAGTCAGCTCTTCGTTCGACGCCCGAAGCTCCTCGAGCTCGCTGCGCAGGTGCCGGTAGCGAGGCAGACCCTGCTCGTCGAGCACTAGGGTCGGCACGGTCATGATCGCCATCACCATCAGTGCGAACGGGAGAAGGGCAGCGGTGGGTCGCACGGGTCTCAGCCTGCCCCAAGGCGCCCGTGGGGTGCAATTTTCTGCGCGCTTTCCTGGGCTTGACAGAAACGAGCAAGATTCTACTTTCCTCTCACAGTGACGGTGACGTTGGACGATCGCCATCGGCGGATTCTCTTTGCTGTGGTGACCGAGTACATCGCCACAGGGAAGCCCGTTGGCTCGCGACGTATTGCCAAGCGCTACGCGATCAATCTCTCGCCTGCGTCCATTCGCAACGTGCTCGCAGACCTCGAGGACGCGGAGCTGCTCCATCAGCCCCATACCAGCGCGGGGCGCGTACCCACCGACGCAGGGTTTCGGTGTTTCGTCGATGCGATGGCAACCGTGGGTGAAATCTCGGCCGCGCATCGAACCGCGTTGATCCAGAGGCTCCAGGATCTCGCGCCCGAAGATGACGCGGTTCGGGAAACGGGACAGCTTCTCAGCAGGCTTACCGGGACGGCCACCATCATCGCACGACCACGGGTTTCCGAGGCGATATTGGATCAGCTCCGGTTCATCCGGCTTTCCGGACGCCGGACCCTTGCCGTCTTGGTGACTCGTGGTGGCGCGGTAGAGAACCGGATCGTGGCCACGGAGCTCACCATGGATGACCGGACGCTCGAACGCGTCAACAATTATCTGGAGGACTTGGTCAGCGGCCAGACACTGCGTGCTTTGCGCAACCGGTTGGCAGCCCGGCTCGCGACCGAAGAGGGCCAGTATGAAGTCCTACGGGACCATGCTCGCACGATGGTCGAGGCCACGGCCGAGGGGCGTGCGGAGCAGGCGGAGGTTTGGATCGAGGGGCAGGGAGCGCTCTTCCACCGCCCCGAGTTCGGCGATGCGGAGAAGATCCGCGGATTTCTCGGCGCATTCGAGGACAAGCGCAAGCTCCTGGAGTTGCTCGAACAAACCCTGACCGCAGACGGAGTCCAGGTATTCATCGGGTCGGAGACGGCGCTCGACGAGGTGCGCGACATCAGTGTCATCTCCAGCCCGTACCGGAGAGACGGGTCCCGCGTCGGCTCCTTCGGCATCGTGGGCCCGACGCGCATCGACTACCGAAAATACATACCGCTGGTAGGCTTTGCTGCGAACGTGCTCAGCGACGTTCTCGATGGACGCTTTCCTGGCACCTCGAAACGCTCGTAAAGGGGAACAAGATCAATGAGTGAAGAACAGGGGGACAAGCCGGAGCCCCAGGATGACGACGAGGATTTCATCGTTCCGGAAGAAGAAGCGGCGCAAGCGGCCGAGGCCGAGCTGAGCGACCTGGAGAAGGCTCGCGCCGAACGGGATCGCATGCGCGAGCAGCTCCTCCGAATTGCGGCTGATTTCGACAATTTTCGAAAACGGTCCCGCAAGGAAGTGGAGGAGGTTCGCCGCCGCGCCATCGAGGATACGCTGCGTGAGGTGCTGCCGGTCGTCGACAACCTAGAGCGCGCCGCTGGCGCCATGTCCGAGGCACGCGATGTCGGCGCAGTGGCGCAGGGCGTTCAAATGGTCCTCAGGGGCTTCGACGACATCGCAAGCCGGCTGGGTCTCAAGCGCGTGCCGACGGTGGGCCATCAGTTCGATCCGACTTGTCATGACGCCATGCAACAGCAAGAAACCGACCAACAGGCGCCGGGCACCGTCGTTGCGGAGGTAGTTCCTGGTTACTACCTGGGCGACCGTTTGCTACGCCCTGCGATGGTCGTGGTGGCAAAGCCGCCTTCCCGCACGGATGATCAGGACGACGGCGCCCCCCCTGAATAGGACCGTTCAGGGGAATAATCACCCCGCAGATGCGACAACCCCGCTGCTCGGGTTATAAAGGGGTCTGGGCAAGATGGGGAAGATCATCGGGATCGATCTAGGCACCACCAATTCCTGCGTGGCCTTCGTGGACAATGGGGAGCCGCTGGTGATTCCCAACGCGGAGGGCAGTCGTACCACGCCTTCGGTCGTCTCGTTCGCCAAGGACGGAGAACGTCGGGTCGGCAGCGTAGCCAAGCGCCAAGGCGTGACCCATCCCGAAAGCACGGTATTTGCGATCAAACGATTGATGGGTCTTCCGTTCGCATCGGAGCAGGCGCAGAAACATGCCCGTCTGGTCCCCTACCACGTCATCGAGAGCGATCGCGGCGATGCCTGGGTCCAGGTCGTTGATCACCAGTACTCACCTCCCGAAATTTCGGCGATGGTGCTGCAAAGGATGAAGGAAGTAGCGGAGTCGTACCTCGGCGAACCCGTCACCGAGGCGATCATCACGGTACCTGCCTACTTCAACGACGCGCAGCGCTCCGCCACGATCGCAGCCGGGAAAATCGCCGGGCTCGACGTCCGGCGGATCATCAACGAGCCCACCGCAGCGGCTCTTGCCTACGGCTTCGAGCAGGAAGAAGGCAAGAGGGTTGCGGTATACGATCTGGGCGGCGGCACGTTCGATATCTCGATCCTCGAGATCGCCAGCGGTGTCTTCAGCGTGAAATCGACGGCAGGCGACACCCACCTCGGCGGCGAGGACTTGGACAACGCCTTGGTCGAAGAGCTCGCACGCCGTTTCGAAGAGCAAACCGGAATCGATCTGCGTCCTGATCGGGTCGCGCTTCAGCGTCTCAAGGAGCAGGCCGAAAAGGCCAAGCACGAGCTGTCGTCCGCCCTCGAAACCGAAATCAATCTCCCCTTCATCGCGTCGGATGCATCGGGCCCCAAGCACCTCGAAATGAAGCTCAAGCGCAGCGAGCTCGAGATTCTGGTGTCGGAAATCATCGACCAAACGCTAGGGCCCTGCCAGCAGGCGCTCGAAGACGCTGGGATCAAGAGAGAGGACATCGACGAGATCTTGCTCGTCGGCGGCCAAACCCGGATGCCTCTGGTGCAGTCCAAGGTATCGGAGTTCTTCGGCAAGCAACCTCACAAGGGCGTGAACCCCGACGAGGTCGTCGCCATGGGCGCTGCCTTGCAAGGCGGCGCGCTGACGGGTGACGTGGAGGAGGTTCTGCTTCTCGACGTGACGCCGCTCAGCCTCGGCGTCGAAACGGGAGGCGGCGTCTTTCACAAACTGATTCCACGCAACACGACCGTTCCGACGCGGGCCAAAGAGATCTTCACGACGAGCGTCGACAACCAAACATTCGTTCCGATCCACGTGCTTCAGGGCGAGCGTGAAATGGCCGAGGACAACAAATCACTGGCCAAGTTCGAGCTCGCGCCGATCCTGCCTGCCCCGCGTGGGGTTCCCGAAGTCGAGGTGACCTTCGATATCGATGCGGACGGCGTGGTCAACGTGAGCGCCAAGGATTTGGGGACGGGACGGGAGCAGAACATCCGCGTGGTCGCATCGAGCGGCCTCACGGAACAGGACATCGAGCGGATCATTGCCGAGGCCGATGCCTATAAGACGACCGACCAAAAGCGCCGCGAGCTGGCCGAGTTACGCAATACCGCCGAAGCGCTGCTCTACACCAGCGAGCGGGCCGTGGCGGAATGCCGCGATCTGGTGGCCGAGGAGATCGTGAACCAGGTCGAAGCGGACATCGAAACGTTGCAGACGTGCATCCACGAGGGCGATGCCATCGCGATCAAAGATGCCCTCGAAACGCTGGAGCTCAGCGCGTACAAGATCGCGGAGTCGATGTACGGAAGCGTCGATCTCGACGGGCCCGCCGAGGGCAAAGCATAGCCCCGGTCGTGAACGGCGAAGATCGAGCGCAGTCCGCTGGGGCCGAATGGCTGGCGCGGATGCGTTGGGGCGCGCTGGTCATCGAGGCGGCTTCAATCCTAATTGCACGCGAAGCCTTGGATGTGTCGCTGCCGCTCGGCCCGATGTGGGCCTTGGTGGCGGTGGGCGCGCTCTCGAATGCGTGGCTCGGCTCGCGAAAGGACCGGGCTGGCCATCTCGGTGCGTTTTTGCTGCTCGACGTGGTGCTCCTCACGGGGCTCCTCTATTTGTCGGGCGGCTCGACGAATCCATTCAGCGTCTTTTACGTGGTCTACATCGCGATGTCGTCGGTCATGCTGGCGCCCCGATGGACGTGGGCGGTCGCCGGGCTGTCGATGGTTTCGTTCGCGGCCCTCTTCGTCGTCCGCGTACCGGGCGCCGATCTGGGGCACGCTGGGCATGCCGATGGCTTCCAGGCCCATCTCTACGGAATGTTCATCGCCTTCGTGCTCGCCGTCGTGTTGATCACGTATTTCGTGAGTCAATTGTCGCAAGAGCTTCGCAAGCGCGAACGGGCGCTCGCTGAGGCCGAGGAGCGAGCGCATCGATGGAGCAAGCTCGCCTCGATCGCCACGCTGGCAGCCGGCGCAGCGCATGAGCTCGGTACACCGCTTGGCACGATCGCAGTGGCGGCGAAAGAGATCGAGCGGCTTGCAAGCACCGTTCCCGGCGGGGAAGGGCTCGCGCGCGATGCGGAGCTCATTCGGCAAGAGCTGAGCCGGTGCCGCATCGTCCTCGACCGAATGGTGGTGGCAGGCGGTCAGCACGTCGGCGAATCGGCACGCTCGCTCCCGGTCGAGACCCTGTTCGCGGAAGTGCGCCGCCGGCTCAGCACGGAGCAGGCGAGACGCTGGCAGACCAGAAGCGAGATGGAGAGCATCGAGGTGCCCGTTGAAGCGTTCGTGCAAATGGTCGAGAACATCGCGCGTAACGGATTCGATGCATGCGAGACCGGTCGCGTTTCGCTCGACGTCTCGACCCACGGCAGCACGGTGGAGCTGGTCTTCACGGACGAGGGCTCCGGGATGGACGAGGAAGCGTTGAGACGTGCGACCGAGCCCTTCTTCACTACCAAGAACGCGGACGATCGAATGGGCTTGGGGTTGTTCCTCGCTCGCACGCTCGTAGACTCGCTGGGTGGCGAGCTGGTGATCGACTCGGAAATGGGACGAGGCACCACGATCCGCATCGCCCTTCCTCGCAAATCATGACCGACCCGAACGACAGCATCCTCCCCGCGCCGTCGATCCTGCTGGTCGATGACGACGAGCGGCTCCGATCGAGAATGGCTCGGGCATTCGAGGAGCGTGGATACGAGGTGCGACAGGCAGAAGGCTACGACGAGGCATTGGCCATCGCCTCGGCCGAAAGCGCTGAATACGCGGTCGTCGATCTGCGCATGCCTGGAAAGTCGGGCCTGGAGGTCGTGCGAGCGCTGCACGGGATCGACGCATCGACCAAGATCGTGGTGCTGACCGGTTATGGAAGCATTGCGACGGCGCTGGAGGCGGTGCGGCTCGGCGCCACCCACTACTTGA
Organism: uncultured delta proteobacterium; assembly: GCA_963817725.1. Taxonomy (GTDB): domain Bacteria; phylum Myxococcota_A; class Polyangia; order Polyangiales; family Houyiibacteriaceae; genus SG8-38. Next base: position 77,447 of record CAWFPD010000005.1, on the reverse strand, counting down.
CCAAGCCCGCAGACGTCGACGAGGTGATCAGCGCATTCGCGCGCGCGCAGAGCGCGGAGGGCCGATCCACAATCCCCAAAGGGGAGGAGCCGCAGACGCCATCGCTTGCCCGGGTGGAATGGGAACACATCCACCGGGTCCTGACCGACTGCGACGGCAACATCACCAAGGCGGCGGAAAGACTGGGAATTCACCGGCGCTCCCTCCAGCGCAAGCTGGCGAAGTTTCCCTCGTCCCGCTGACCCGCTGCGACGATTTGCCGCATTCAAAGGTCCGGCCCGAAAACCTAAGCTCGCGAGGTGAAGGGTTACTGGGTGCTCGCGGCGCTGCTGGGGCCGGCAGGGATCGCGTCGGATGCGTTTGCGTGCGGAACCTGCTCGGTGGGCGATCCGACGCTCACCGTCGTCGGGCTCGAGCAGCCCAAGGCCAATCGGTTTCGAGCTTCCGCCACCGTACGTTACCGCAACGATCGAATTGGTGAGCCGGATGTCGATGAGCTCACCCTGTCGGAGCAACGCATGGAGCTGGCGGCTGCCTACGCTCCAACGGATAGGTTCACCGTTTCCCTGATGATGCCGCTGGTGCACCGCTTCGTGACCGCGGTCAATCTCGCACAAGCCGACATCTGGGCACCCGGCGATTTGGAGATGCGGCTGCGCGGCGTCGTCTGGCGCGATCGCAAGTTTGCACCAAGGCACCTGGTGAGCTTGATCGGGGGTCTGGAGTTTCCGACCGGCTCCGTGGAAACCGACGCCCAGGGCGTGCCCTTGCCCCTCGAGTTTCAAGCGGGAACTGGCTCGTGGGACCCGATCTTTGGCGTTTCCTATTCCATGTTTTCCGATCCTTGGTCGATGTACGTATCTTCTGTCGCGATCTTCCCGACGCAGGGCACTGCGGACACGCGTAGTGGAATCAGCGCGCGGCAGACCGTGCTCGGCCAGTTTCAGCCATGGAGATTCCTTGGATTTCAAGCAGGGCTCGAGATCCGAATCGATCAACCGGGCACCATTGCCGGCATCCGCGATCCGAACACGGGGGGCTACATCGCCTACGGCAGCCTGGGTCTCATCGCGCTGCCGCACGACAAGATTCTCTTGCAGGCGACCGCGGCGCTGCCGCTGATCCAGCGGCTCGACGGGAACCACCGGGAAGGCTTCGCGCTGACCGCGGGGTTGGTCTATGAAATCTAGTCTGACGTTCGTGATCAGCCTGTGGTGCATGACCTCGCTGCCGCAGTGCATGCAGGTGAGTGACGGCATCGAGGTCGACGTCGCCTATCAGCCCGAAGCCATGCCTTCGCAGATTCGCACGGACATCGGCTACCGAGTGCACCTGGAACGCGCCCTCATCGCAGTCGGGCAAGTGGAGTTGATTCGGTGTGACAATTTTGTCCTGGATCTCTGGCGGCTGGTGGCGCCGGGGCGCGCGCGTGCGCACGCCCTCGACACACCGACCAGCCTAGGCGTTCCGCTCGTGCTCGATTTGATGGAAAGCGCAGGGACACCGGTCTTCGCGGGGACGATCCGCCCACCACCGGGCAGCTATTGCGGGATTCGCGTCGTTGGACTGCCCGCCGACAAAGATGCAGAAGGCCTGACCGACCAGAACCGGGATATGATGCAGCACAGCGTCCTCATCGCTGGCTCGGTCGAGAACGAGGCCGGCAATGGGGCGTGGCCCGTGCTCGTCCGCATTGGGGAGGCTCTGCCCTGCGAGATTCGCTTCGATCGACCCCTGGTCGTCGAGCATCCCGTGGTGGAAGGGGTTTCCATCGCCATCGACCACACCGGATGGTTCGATGGCATCGATTTTGCACAGCAAGACACAAACGCGGTGCAACAACAGATAACCAAGAACATACGGTCCTCTTTGACGGCCCTGCGTTCCTACGGGCAGGGCGGTCTCTGAGACCACGGAGAGTGAGACGATGAAGACAGTGATGACTCTTACGACGGCGCTTGCCCTGGCGGGCGCGGGCTGCGGCAGCAGCAGCGGCGAAAGCCAGGCGGTGGCGATCGAGTTCAGCGCCCAAGTCGGCGGCGAAGAGTTCGTCTGCGGTACTACGTACGACGGATTGGGCGCGGACGACAGCTCGCTCGAGCTGACAGACTTTCGGTTCTACGTGCAAGACGTCGAGCTGAAGAACGCCGACGGCGAGTACGTTCCCGTGGAGCTCGACGCGAACGATTGGCAAACCGGCAGCGTCACCTTGCTCGACTTCGAGGATGGCTGCGGGGAGGAAGGCAACGAGCAGACCAACACGGTCGTCACGGGCACGGTGCCCACCGGAACCTACGACGGCATTCGTTTCAAGATGGGTGTGCCTTTCGACCTGAACCACGAAAATCCAGCGATCGCCCCGAGCCCTTTGAACCTGACCACGATGCAGTGGGACTGGCAGGGCGGGTACAAGTTCCTTCGCATCGATACGGGCACCTTCAGCACCACGGACTGGCGTTTTCACCTCGGAAGCACGGACTGTCAGGGTGATCCATTCGCTGGAGGCATCACCTCGTGCAGCAACCCCAATCGACCCGAGGTAGAATTCGCGAGCTTCGATCCGGGCATGAACCGGGTGGTGGCCGATTTTGCGGCGGTGGTAGCAGGGGCAGCGCTCGATGTAGATCAAGATATGCCCTTCGGGTGCATGGCTGGCCCCGCGGACCGCGATTGCGGACCGCTCTTCGAGAACCTAGGCTTGTCTTTTGCCGGCTCCGCGCCTGGGACCCAGTCATTCTTCTCTGCGGAGTGAGCCGATTCCTGATTCTGGACTGATGAAACGCATCCTCCCCATTCTTACTCTGCTGCTCTTCGGAGCCGGCTGCGGCGGCAGCGATTCTGCTTCTGGAACCGAAGCATGGGTCTGGGATCTGCCCGACGGCGTCCCCGAGCCCCGTGTGCCGGAAGACAACCCCATGAGCGCCGACAAGGTCGCATTGGGACGCTTCTTGTTCTACGACAAGAGGCTTTCCGGCAATCAAACCCAGAGCTGCGGGAGCTGTCACAAGCAGGAGCTCGCCTTCACCGATGGCCTGCCTCATGCGCAGGGCTCGACCGGCGAGCCACACCCACGCGGCTCGATGAGCATCGCCAACGCAGGCTACGCGGCCACGCTGACGTGGGCCAACAACACGCTGGTGCGGTTGGAAAGACAGGCATTGGTGCCGATGTTCGGAGAAACACCGGTCGAGCTCGGAATGGCCAACCGGGAGGATGAGCTTCTGCAGCGCCTTGCGGACGACGCATCCTATCCCGACATGTTCACCGCTGCGTTTCCTGAAGAGTCAGATCCGATCAGCCTGGACAACATCACAAAGGCAATTGGGGCATTCGAGCGTTCGGTGACCAGCTTCCACTCGCGAGTTGATCGATGGCGGCAAGGCGATCGCACGGCGCTCAACGAATCCGAGCAACGTGGCATGGCATTGTTCTTCGGCGGCACCAGTGCCGCGGGCGCGGCCGATGCATTCGAATGCTTTCACTGCCACGGCGGATTCTTGTTTTCGCAGTCTTCGGACGATGCCGGCCAGGTCTTCGATCAGAAGTTCTTCATGAACAACGGGCTTTACAATCTGGACGAGCAAGGCAGCTATCCTCCGGGGAACGAAGGCCTCTTCGAAATGACGGGGGACCCCGCCGACAAGGGAAGGTTCAAGCCTCCAAGCCTTCGCAACATCGCCCTGACCGCGCCCTACATGCACGACGGGTCCATCGAAACGCTCGAAGAGGTGATCGACCACTACGCCCGTGGCGGCCGGTTGATCGAGAGCGGCCCCTACGCCGGCGACGGAAGCCAAAACCCCAACAAGAGCGCTTTTTTGAAGGGCTTCTCCATCACCGACCAAGAGAAGCAAGACCTGATCGCGTTCCTTCGGGCCCTGACCGACGAAGACTTGATCACCAACCCGGCGTATAGCGATCCATTCGCACAACCGTGAACGCGCTGTAACGGCTCAGGCCAGGAGCTGCGGCTCTCGCTCGAGGACGACGCCAAAGCGATCCTCGACGCGAGCTCGGATCTCGTTCGCAAAGGCGAGAAGCTCGGTGGTGGTGCCTCCGCCATGGTGCACCAGGCAAAGGGCATGCTTGCTCGATACGCCGATGGCGCCACGGCGGGAGCCTTTGGCAATCCCAGCCTTTTCGATGAGCCACCCCGCGGCGAGCTTCACACGATCAGGTCCGGCAACAAACCGCGGAACCTCGCTCGGCACGGCCACGAGGCCGTCACGAGCGGCTTGCTCGGCGATTCGGTCTGCGTCGGCGACCGAGACGACCGGATTGACAAAGAACGAGCCGGCGCTCCTCCGATTGGGGTCCTCCGGGTCGAGGACCATCGACTTTCGCCGGCGAAGCGCAAGCACGGTGCTGCGTATCTCCGACAGGGAGGCCTTGGCATGCAAGGCGCGCTCGAGCTCCGCATAACGGATCGTTCCGACGCCATGAGGCCGCAGCCGAAAGCGAACGGCGCATACGATGAAGCGCTCCGGCGATCGCTTGAACAGGCTGCTGCGATACGCGAACGCGCAATCTTCTGGCGCCAACGACTCGAACGAAAGAGTGTGTCGGTCGAGGACGCGAACTCGCTCGATGACCTCGGAGACCTCCTGTCCGTAGGCGCCCACGTTTTGAATTGGCGTCGCGCCGGTCGATCCCGGAATCCCGGTCAGGCATTCGAGCCCTGCCCAACCGCGTGAGACGGCCTCGTCGACCACGGCCTCCCAGGGCACGCCCGCACCAGCTTGCACCACGCCGACTTCATCGAGCTCGATGCCCCCGATTTCCATGTGGATCACGAGCCCGTCGTAACCTTCATCGGGGACGATCACGTTGGAGCCGCCGGCCAAGATCACCATGGGAAGAACGCGGTCCGCAGCCCACTCGAGCGCCTCGGTCAGCGTGCGCTCGTCTTGCGCCCGAACGAAGTGGCGCGCGGGCCCTCCGAGCTCTAGGGTCGTCAGCGGAGCGAGCGGGACGTCACACTGAATCGCGAGAGTGGTCATGAGGTCGGCAGGATTCGCTCGACGCCGCCCATGTGGGGCACCAGCGCCTCCGGGATGAGCACGCTGCCGTCGGCCTGCTGGTTTTGCTCCAGGATGGCGACCAGTGTGCGCCCAATCGCCAAACCAGACCCATTGAGCGTGTGCAACAGTTGCGGCTTGGCCTTGGGCTCGGGCCGAAATCGCGCTTTCATGCGACGCGCTTGGAAGTCGCCAAACCAGGAGCAGCTCGAGATCTCACGGTAGGCGCTTTGTGCAGGCAGCCAAACCTCGAGGTCGTACGACTTCTGGGCCGCGAATCCCATGTCGCCAGCACAAAGCTGAACGACACGGTAATGCAAACCGAGCTTCTGTAGAATCGTCTCTGCATGCGTGGTGAGCGCTTCGAGCTGCGCTTCACCTTGCTCAGGACGGCAGAATCGAACCAGCTCGACTTTATCGAACTGATGAAGACGAATCATGCCTCGGGTGTCCTTGCCGTAGCTTCCTGCCTCGCTTCGGAAACAAGCCGTATACCCGGTGTACGCGAGCGGCAGGTCGGCACCCGGCAGAATTTCATCTGCATGCAGATTGGTGATGGGCACCTCGGCGGTCGGCACCAAATAGAGATCGTGCCCCTGCGCGTCGGCTTGCGCCTCCCACTCCTCGTCTTTGGCGATGCGAAACGCATCTTTGGCAAACTTCGGCAACTGGCCCGTCCCCCGCATGGCGCTGTCTTTGACCAGGACGGGCGGCCAGACTTCTTCGTATCCGTGCTCCGTGGTGTGCACGTCGAGCATGAACTGCAGCAGCGCGCGGTTGAGCCTTGAGCCGGCGCCCTTGAGGACTACGAAGCGGGAGCCGCTTATCTTGGCCGCCCGCTCGAAATCGAGAATTCCGAGTTGCGATCCAATCTCCACGTGATCACGTGCTGGGAAGCTCAAGGAGGGCTTCTGACCCCATACGCGAATCTCGACGTTGTCGTTTTCGGTGCGGCCATCCGGCACGTCGGCGTGAGGAAGATTAGGCAAGTTCAGAAGAATTGATTCGAGCTCGCTTTCGAGCACGGCTTGCCGGTTTTCGCCGTTCTTGATCTCGTCCCCGAGGGCGCGGAGCCTCTCGCGGTTGGCCTGGAACTCGGAGGACTTCTTGTCGGGGATCTTGGCCATGGACTGACTGGCCTCGTTCCGCTCCTGCCGCAGACCTTCGACCCGCGCGATGAGCCCCCGGCGTTCCGCGGCTAGCGCGCCCATCCGGTCGAGGAGCGCCTCATCGGCGAAGCCACGACGTGAGAGAGCCGCCTTCACATCGGGCAGGTTTTCGCTCACGTAGCGCAAGTCCAGCATCAGCCGGGTCTACAACACCAACCGGGGATGCACCAGTCGCGCCGTTCTTGGCTTGCCCCCGGAAAACGCCTAAGTTGAAGACGTGGGCAACACGGGCATGCTCGGACGGGCCGGGGTCATCGGCGACGTTCATTGCGAGTCCGAAACGCTCGGCCGGGTGCTCGATGCGCTCAAGACCATGAACGTCGAGTCGGTGCTCTGCGTAGGCGACCTAGTCGATGGACCTGGCGACGCGGATGCGACTCTGGCGATGCTCGACGCGCGCAACGTGCAGTGCGTCGCCGGCAATCACGAGCGTTGGCTACTGACCGGAGAGCATCGTAATCTCGAGCGCGCTACGCAGGCCATCAGCGAGTCATCGCGCCAGTTCTTGGTGCGGCTACCAAGGGAGCGTAGATACGCCACGCCAGCTGGCACGGCCTTGCTTTGTCACGGTGTGGGCGCTGACGACGAAGCGTGGCTCCTCCCGGACACGCGAGGCTACGCGCTTCAAGACATTCCGACACTCCGCGAGCTGATGTTGGATGACGGTGTTCAATTCATGATCGGAGGCCATACGCACGAGCGCATGGTGCGCGTGTTCCCGGGGCTCACCGTCATCAATGCCGGCACGATTTATCGCGAGAACGAGCAATGCTTCGCCGTGCTCGACTTCACCGCGATGCGCGTCGAATTCTACTCAGCCGCCGGTCCGACGACCGGCCAGCTCCTCGAATCCCTCCCCCTGCCCCCACCCGACCCCGTCGATTAGAGCGCCCCGCACAGTACGTCGACGTCGAGCGCTGGCGCTGCCCTGGCGCTGGCGCTGTCACTGACCCTGACGCTGGCGCTGGCGCTGAGCTTGGCCCTGCTACGCGCCTCACCGGGCCTGGCGCCACAGCTCTGCGAGAGACGGTCTCGACCCCGTCAGCAGGAAGCCCACGCGGAAGAGGCGCGCTCCGATTCGGATGGAGAGCCACGTGGACATCAGAAGGACCGCGATGGATCCCGCAACCTCCCACCAGGCGATCCCGTCCGCATCGACTGCAAGGCGAATGATCACCGTGAGCGGCGAAGTGAACGGAATCCACGTCAGGATCTGGCCGACCAGGCCGTGAGGCTCTTCGAGGAGTACCAAGAGGACCATCAGCGGGACGATCGCCAGCAGGGCCCAGCCCATGGTGAGCTTCTGGCTCTCGGCTGCGTTGGCTCCAAGGGCTGCCGTAGCCAGCATCAAGCTGCCGAGAAAGAGATAGCCGAGCACGAAAAGCACTGGGGCGACGGACACCGCCTGCCAGGGCACGGCGACGACGGCGGCAAGCGCCGCGGATGCGGTAATCGCCACGAACACGACCATCGAGGACCAGACGGCAAACTGAACGAGGCCCGCGGCCCCGAGACCGAGCAGCTTGCCCGCTAGAATCTCGTCGGGCGAGACCGACGAGAGCAACACTTCGACGATCTTGCTTTCTTTGTCCGTCGATACGGTTTGCACCAGGTAACCCGAAGCGCTCAAGAGCGCCGTGAGCAGCAAAACGCCGAGGAAGAGCGGGATCGTGGTTCGTACCAGCAGGTCGAGCGCCTCGTCCAAATCGGTCACCTGATCGCCGTCGGGCCCGATCCGGCCCCGGACGAAATAGGCCGGGGACAGAACGCGCTCCTGCACCTCGGCTTCCAGACGTCCCGCCAACAGCGATTTCCGCAGAAGCGATCGAAGCTTCGGCTCGATCGTCGTTCCCCGCATGCTCAGAAGCGGCGTTTTCTCGGATTGAATGGCGTGGACCTCGCCGCTTTGCAGGTAGTCCTGGGGCACGATGTAGAGCGCTCGGAGTCGGCCCGACGCGAGATGCGTGTTCGCCAGGTCCCGATCGTCGTACAGCAAGACGTCGCTTCCATTCGCGCTCCACACCCGCTCGTCGCCACGTCGCTCGAAGATCGAGCGATTCACGATCCCGGCTTCGTCGATGAGCCCAAAAGCAGAGCTTTGGGTGGCGCGTTGGGTGAGAAAATAGGTCTGAAGGCCGAGCACCGTGCCCGAGATCGCAGCCAAAAAGAGCGGCAGACCAAACGTCGTGATCAAGTAAGACCAGCGCTTGACCACCGAGAGCAGCTCGAATCGTGCGACCGCGCCGATACGCCGGATCCGCATGGCTCAGCGACCCTCGCTCACCAGATTCACGAATATCTCGTCCATCCGCGCAACGAGCGGCTCGTATCGATCGACGACCACCCCATTTCGCACGAGCTCGGTGAGGTATGCTGCGGGTGTCGCGCTCGGCGGCAGCTCCACGCGCCAGCCGCCCGGCTTGTGCTGGGTCGCCCGCATCCCAAGCGCCAACAGGTCCATGGTCGTCCAGATGATCACCTCATTCGGAGAGTATCGACGCTGGATTTCGGCGAGCTGACCATAGACGATCAGGCAACCCCGGTGGATGAGCGCGACGCGATCACAAAGCGCTTCGACCTGATGCATCATATGCGTCGACAAAACAGTGGTCAGGCCCCGTGTGCGGCGCTCCTCGATCAAGTCGGTGACCAGGGCGACGTTGACCGGATCGAGGCCCGAGAAGGGCTCGTCGAGAACGCACAGCTCGGGCTCGCTCATGAGGCACCCGGCAATCTGCACTTTCTGTGTCATTCCCTTGGAAAGGCTTTCCACCCGTTCTTCTGCCAGATGGCTCAGACCCACCCGTTCGAGCCAACGGGCCGCTGCCTTGCGGGCGTCCCCTCGCTTCATGCCTTTGAGAGAACCTAGGTATTCGAGCAGCTCTCGAACCTTGGCCCGCCGGTACACCCCGCGTTCTTCAGGAAGATACGAGGTCCGGTCGAGCGCGTGTGGGCACGGCCGTTCGCCAAACAAGATGACCTCACCGGCATCGGCACGAAGAATGTCGAGCCCAATCCGGATGAGAGTGGTCTTGCCTGCGCCATTCGGCCCGAGTAGGCCGAATACCTCGCCTTGCAGCACTTCGAGCGAAACGCCCTCGAGCGCCGTTCGCGATCCGAAGCGCTTCGACACGTCGCGATACGCGAGAATCCCCACGCGTCTCAGTGTATCGGCTGCTCCGCGCCACGGCTAATCCCCGGGGGCCAGTCGACGCGCATGCACGCACAACAGCGCGTCTCAAGAGGCCAGTGCGGCTGCGAGGAGCCTCCGGGTGAGCGTGGAGAGCCCGACCTCGTCCAGAGCGGCGGCGGTGAAGCGGCGGCGGTTTTCGGATTCTCGCGCATCGGCTCCGGTGGCTCGAAAGACGTCGAGCTCGAGGCGGCGATGGGTCAGCACGTGCTCGATCCGGGCCGTGGACTTCTGGCTCACACGCGCAGAAATTCCGGCGGCGTGAAGCGCGGCGCGCGCGTCGCCGAGCCGAGCTCCGTTGCGCTGCACCATGGGCACGCCCCACAGGCCGCCGAACAACCGTTCCTGGCTCCGAACGAGCCATACCGCGCGGCCCGAGCCGGTCCCGCGGGTTGCCACGACCGCCACGAGGCTCACCCCCGACGGGGCTTTGCGCGCCCGGATGACTGGCAACGCTTCGACATGACCTTTGGCGTACGCCTCGCAATCCCCGGCGAGCGGACAGACCTCGCAGCGCGGCCGTTTTGGGCTGCAGACCATGGCCCCGAGCTCCATGAGGGCTTGGTTGAACGCCCCCGGCCGCTCGTCGGGAACCAACCTGGCGGCCTCGGCCCACAAGCGTTTCGTGGTCTTTGCGGTGCCAGTGGGCGTGTCGATTCCGCACAGCCGGGCCAGTACTCGGGTCACGTTGCCGTCGACGACTGGCTCGGGCTTGTCGAAAGCGATGCTCCCGATCGCGCCAGCCGTGTACCGGCCCACCCCGGGAAGCGCCCGCCGATCATGCGCCTCCTCGGGAACCTTGCCTCCGTAGCGAGCGACCACCTCCCGAGCCCCCGCATGCAGGAGCCTGGCTCGGCGGTAGTACCCGAGGCCGCTCCAGTGCGACAGCACCTCGTCCTCGTCGGCCTCGGCGAGCGCTTCGGGCGTCGGAAACCGCTGCAAAAATCGCTCGTAATAGGGAATCACCGTCTCCACCCGCGTCTGCTGAAGCATCGTCTCGGAGACCCAAATGGCATATGGATCGCGCGTTCGGCGCCAGGGAAGGTCGCGGGCCGCCCGGTCGTACCAGCGCAGCAGCTTGTGCCGCAGGGCCTCCATCAGAGGTACTCGTAGAACAATTGGTCCGGATTCTCGAGCGCACCAATGACATCGTAGGCGAACGCCGCGCCCACGTGGCCGTCGACGACGCGGTGATCGAACGAGAGCGAGACAAGCATGATCTTGCCCACGACGATCTTCCCATCGCGAACCACAGGGCGCTCCTTGATGCGGTGAACACCGAGAATCCCCACCTCGGGATGATTCAAAATCGGTGTGGCCAGCAACCCACTTTGCTTCCCGAGAGAGGTCACGGTGAAGGTGGAATCGCGCAAATCCTCCGGGATGAGCGTGCCTTCCCTCGCAGACTTGGCAAGATGCTCGATCTGCCCCGCCAGCTCGAGAAGCCCAAGCCGGTCTGCGTCACGGACGACGGGGACGACGAGCCCCGCGTCGGTCGCCGTGGCGACCCCGATGTTGTAGTACTTCTTGTACACCAGCTCGTGACTCTGCTCGTCGACTGCAGCATTGAGGACGGGATGCTTGCGAAGCGCATCGGTGACGGCTCTGACGATGAAAGGCAAGTACGTGAGCCGGACGCCCCGCCTTTCCGCCTCTTCACTCAGATGCTCCCGCAACTCGACGAGACGCCCGACGTCGCATTCCTCGACGAAGGTGAAGTGCGCCGCGGTGGTCTTGGCGCGATGCATGCGCTCGGCGATCTTCCGTCGCACCCCGATGATGGGCTGCCGCTCCTCGAGAGGAGCCTGCGGGTGGTCCTCGGTCCGGTCCCCACGAAGCGCAGCGCGAACGTCGTCTTGCGTCACGCGCCCTCCCTCGCCGGTCGGGCGGACCCTGTGGATGTCCACCCCCAAATCCTTCGCTAGACGCCGCGTAGCAGGCGCGGCCAGCGTTCGGTGCCCGCCGACCCCCTGGCCGTTCCCGCTCCGGGCAAACAGGCTCGCTCCAGGAAGCTCGTCCCGAATGTCACCCACCGCGCTCGCAGCCGGCCGCGACGATCGCTGCGCTGGAGGCACATTCGAGGAGGCTTCCGAATCGAGCGTGAGAATCACCTGTCCCACCTTCGCCACGCTGCCCACCCCGAAGTGCAGTCGTGTCACTCGGGCATTGCAAGGCGCGCCGATCGTGATGGTCGCCTTGTCGGTCAAGACCTCCACCAAGGGATCGTCCTCGTGGACTTCATCACCCGCGCTGACGAACCATTCGACGATCTCGCCTTCGGTCACGCCCTCCCCGATGTCGGGCAGCTTGAATTCCAGGCGCGCCATCAGTACCTGGCCGTCTCGAGGAGCGCGGGCGCGATCCGATGCGCAAGCGGAAGGTACTCCCGTTCGTGGGTCAACGGGAAAGGCGTATCCCAACCGGTCACCCGGCGCGGTGGCGCTTCGAGGTGCAAGAACGCGCGCTCCGTCACGAGGGCCACCAACTCGCTTCCGAAACCGCAAGTGCGGGGCGCCTCGTGCACGACCACGAAGCGACCCGTCTTGTGCACGCTCGAGACCACGGTGTCGATATCGAGGGGCCACAGTGTTCGCAGGTCGATGACCTCCACGTCGACGCCTTGCTTTGCGACTTCCTCCGCCGCCGAATACGCCTCGTAGAGCATCGCGCCCCAGGCCAGGCACGTGACCTGCTCACCGGTCCGAACCACCTTGGCTCGTGCAAGCGGCACGGTGTAGGGCCCGTCGGGCACCTCCATCTTCACCGCGCGGTATACGCGCTTGGGCTCGAAGAACACCACCGGATCGTCGTCACGGATCGCTTCGATCAACAAGCCCTTCGCATCATAGGGATTGGACGGGCATACCACCTTCAAGCCCGGCGTATGGATGAACAAGGCCTCAGGAGACTGCGAATGGTACTGGCCCCCGCGAATGCCTCCCCCATACGGCGTTCGAACCACCATGGGAACCTGGAATTCCCCCGCGGTTCGGTATCGGTATTTCGCGGCCTCGCTCACCAGTTGGTCGAACCCCGGGTAAATGAAGTCCGCAAACTGAATCTCGGAGACGGGTCGCAGGCCATGGAGCGCCATTCCAATCGCTGTGCCGATGATTCCCGTCTCCGACAGGGGCGTGTCGAAGACTCGATCCGCTCCGAATTCCTCCTGCAACCCCTGGGTCACGCGAAAGACGCCGCCGAGCTTGCCGATGTCCTCGCCGAGCAGCATGACCCCATCGTCCTCCCGCAGCGCGTCCCGGAGGCCACTTTGAAGAGCTTGCACGAGATTCATCTCGCTCATGCGTCGCCCTCCTCGTCCCCGGTCTTCGCGCTCGCCAGACATTGCTCCTGCTGTTCGCGGAGATGCCAAGGCTGATCGGCATAGACATCCGTGAAGAGATCGCGAAGCGCAGCAACGGGTTTCTCTTCGGCGCGCCGAACGCACTCGCGGATCTCCGCCTCGCAAGCGGCACGCCAATCCGAATCGAGCTCGTCGCTCCACGCCTCTGCGTGCTCGATGTGCGCTCGAAGCCTCGGCAGTGGATCGGCCTCGCGCCAGGACTCGACTTCTGAATCGGTGCGGTACGCACGCGGGTCATCGGATGTGGAGTGACCACCAAGGCGATAAGTTTCGAGCTCGACGAAGGTGGGTCCACCGCCTTCCGTGGCACGCCGCACACCCTCGCGAACCGCTTTCCACACGGCGAACACGTCGTTTCCGTCGACCCGAACGGCCGGTATCCCGTACGCGGCACCCTTTTCGGACAGCGTGCGCACGGCCGTCTGGCGTTCCGTGGGAAGGCTGATGGCATAGCCGTTGTTCCGGCAGAGGAACAAGACCGGGCTCTGGTAGACGCCGGCGAAGTTCATGGCTGCGTGGAAGTCGTTGGAGCTGGTGGCTCCATCACCGAAGAACACGCCGACGCACTCGTCGAGACCGCGTTTCTTTGCGGCCATGGCGATACCCACCGCATGTGGGATCTGGGTCCCGATCGGCGCACTGACGGCGAGATAACGTTGCTCGCGACTGAAGGTATGGTCCGGCATCTGCCGCCCGCGCACGGGGTCTCCGGCATTTCCGTACATGTGGTCGACGTATCGCTGAAGCGGATACCCACGCCAAAGGAGCGCACCGACCTCGCGATAACAGGGCACGATCCAATCCTGCGCGCGGAGCGCTGCGGCAGCGCCGATGATCGCAGCCTCCTCGCCCGTCGAGCCCACATGAAACGCGATGCGGCCTTGCCGCTGCAGCTTCTCCATTCTGTCGTCGATGACCCGGGTCCTCACCATCGCCTTGTAGATCGCGACGACCTGATCGATCGACAAGCTCGGGTCGAGGCTCAGGTCGGGGCTTCCATCGGAGCGAATTATGTGCATGTCCCTTTCTTACGTCAGCACCGACAACTTTCGCTTCTTTCCGTAGCGATCCATCACGGAGGCGGGGCGGGCCGGCCCGTCCCCGAGGGGCCCCTCGGACAAAAACGCCTCGGCGGCACGATAGCTCGAACGAACCAGCGGGCCCGATGCAACGAAGACAAAACCCATGTCGAGCCCCGCGCGCTCGTAGTCGGCAAATTCGGCGGGCTCCACGTAGCGCTGGACCGGGGCGTGACGCTTGGTCGGCCGCAAATACTGCCCGATCGTGAGCACGTCCACGTCCGCTTCCCGCAACCTCTGCATGGCTTCGAGCACCTCGGCGCGGTTCTCTCCCAAGCCCACCATCAGCGACGACTTGGTGATCGCCATCCCGATCTCCTTGGCGGCGCGCAAGACCTCGATCGAACGGTCCCACGAGCACCGGGCGTCGCGGATCGTACGCTGCAGCCGCGGCACCACTTCGACGTTGTGGGCAAACACGTCAGGACGCCCCTCGCGCACGACCGTCTGAATGTCGCCCCGCGCGCCACGAAAATCACCCACCAGGGTTTCGACGCGTAGATCAGGGGTGTGGTGCTTGATCCGCTGAACCGTTTTCGCCACGTGTGCGGCGCCTCCGTCGGCGAGATCGTCGCGGTCGACCATGGTCAGGACGACATAGGCGAGACCCATCTCGGCCAGCGCGAGGCCGGTGTTCTCGGGCTCGCTCGCGTCGACGACACCGCCTGGCTTTCCCGTCTGGACGGAACAGAAGCGGCACCCGCGCGTGCAGGTTTCACCGAGGATCATCACCGTCGCGGTCCCTTGGCCCCAGCACTCGAAGATGTTGGGGCACCGGGCCTCTTCACAGACCGTATGGAGCCCATGGTGGCGGACACGGGCCTTCAGTCCCTGGAACGCCTCGTGCTGAGCGCCTGCGGGAAGCCGCACGCGAAGCCAATCGGGTTTGCGAGCCTGCGAGGTCATCGAGTTGCTCAGTGCGTGTCGAGTCACGCTCCTAGGGATGGGCCTTCCCCCTGTCAAACGCCCCTAACACTTCGAATTGTGGCGGTTTCCCCGGTTCACCGCAACGTTACGAAAATTCCTCTCCGCGCCGGCGCAAAATTTTCGCGAAATCTCTTTACGTGGCGCTCCCGTGCCCCATATAGAACGGGCAACGGTTCATCATTCCCCTGAGGAGCCACTCGATGGATGAGGAAAGACGGCCAAGGCGCGCGGGCCCGGTCGAGCGACCAGGAGCAGCGGGAGGCAAGAGGGATCTCAATCGTCGCCGTCGCGTGCAGGATCTGATCGATGCGGGGCTTTCCCTGTTCCTGGCGAGGGGCATCGAGGCGGTCACGATCGACGAAGTCGCGCGCGAAGCCGGCATGGCGAAGGGCAACTTCTACCGCTATTTCCGGGACAAGCCCGATCTGGTCGAAGCCGTCATCGAGCCGGTGGCGGAGGCGACGCGCGCGGCGCTCGATGAATGCCACCGGCAAGTGCGTGCGGCTCAAGGCCGGAGCGAGGCCATTGCTGCATATGCACAGCTCGGAAACCGGCTGCGCGGCACGCTCGAAACACATGCGGACGCGCTGTGTCTCTACCTCCAGGAGTGTCGCGCCCCGGCCACCCCGGCCCGCCAGGCGATTTCCGACCTGGCCCGTGACCTCGACGATCGAGCCGTCGCGCTCAGCCAGGCCGCCGTGGACAAGCAGTTTGCGGTCGTATCCGACCCCCGCATTAGCGCGGTTGCCGTTCTCGGCGCGGTGGAGGCCTTGGCACTTGCCACCGTTCGCAATCGGGTTACGATCGACCCGGTCGAAACCTCGAAGCGCCTCATCACGATCGTGCTCGAAGGCCTGCGAAAGTGAGCCGGCCAGACCAGGCCTAAACACTTGTCCAGCTTGAAACTACCGCTCCGGGAGCTTCTTCTTCACAATTAGGCGGCTATGGCGCGGAGGCTGATGGGGACCGCGGCGCTGGCTTGGCCCGCGCTGCCGGGAGTCGCATACGCGGCTGGTACGCAAAACCCCACGGGTGGAGCGGTCGAGCTCGGCACCGTGGTGTTGCTGGTGGTGGTGATCAGCGTGGCCTACGTTCTTGCGCACAACGTCGTCGAGCGCCTGCAACGTCGCTTCCTCGTCGTGAGCGGGGCGGAGTACCTCCTGCTAGGCGTCCTGCTCGGGCCCACGTTTCCCGCGATCGGCGCGTTCGACAACTTGACCGGCTTGCTTCCGATCATCGCGCTCGCCGCAGGATGGGTCGGCCTTCTTCGAGGGACGGACTTCGATTTCACCAGCCTCCAAAGGCTCGATCCGGCAACGTGGCGGATCGTCTTCCTGCATCACCTGCTCCCCGGCGCGGCGGTCGGCTTCGGCTCCTATTACTTCTTCATCGCGTTGGGAGACGAGGCAATCACGTCGCGGACCGCAGCGCTCAGCGCTGCCGCGCTTGCTTGCTTCGCAGCCGCGGACTCCGCGGAGCCGTTCGACCTTCTCGCTAGACGCTACGAGATCAGCGGACGGCTCGCGCCCCTTTTGAGGAACGGAACACGCCTGGGCGACATCGCCGTAATCCTCGCATTCGGTTTGATTTTCTGTGTGTTCCACGAGAATGACCCTTCCGCCCAAGTGTACTCGCCGGCGCTATGGGCATGGGTGACGGTGCTCCTCGGAGGGGCCTTGGGCTTTCTATTTTCGCTCTTCTTGGCGGGCGACGAGTCGGACAATTCGCGGTTCTTGGCCCTGGTTGGGATCATCGCCTTCGCTTCGGGCGGCGCCTTCTTTCTGCAGCTTTCTCCCTTGGCGGTGAATCTTTCGATGGGCTTCGTGTTGGTGAATTTCGCGCGCGGAGGCCAACTCCTTCACACGACGCTCGAGTCTACGGAGCGCCCAATGGCGATCGTCTTGCTGATCTTTGCAGGCGCCTTGTGGGTGCCCACGCCGCTCCGGGTCACCCTGGTCGCCCTGGTCGGGTTTCTCGTCGTCCGCACGCTCGCGAAATGGCTCGCCAGCGTCATCGCTGCGTGGGGGACCTCGCTCCGCAAGGACCTGTTCCGTGGCCTCTTGGCACACGGCGATGTCACGCTTGCCATGGCCGTATCGTTTCGCCTCGTCTACAAGGGCGGTGCCGCAGACATCGCATACTCGGTGGTGCTGGGATCGGTGATTCTAAACGACCTCGTTGCTCCCCGATTGCTCAGAGGTTTGCTCGCCGACGAGGGCGGCATTCAACGCGAGCTGAGTGAAAGCGACTCCCGTACATCGATCGAGGTCAAAGCCCGATGAACATCGTCGTCATAGGGTTGGGGGAGGTAGGCCGCCATTTGCTCAGCGTTCTCGACAAAGAGGGTCACGACATCGTGGCTGTCGATAGCAGCCCCAAAGCCGTGCAATACGCGGAAGAGCATTTCGACGTCGCATCGATGGTCGGCTACGGAGCGAGCGAAACGCTGCTGAAGGTTGCCGGAGTGGCGCGAGCGGATCTGGTGGCGGCCGTGACCAACCACGACGAGATGAATCTCATCGCGGCGCTGGCCTCGAAACAACTCGGGGCCAAGCATGTCGTGGCTCGAGTGCAAGGAACGTCGTGGTCGGAGTGGACCGAGGGCATCCGCTACGGGCTCCTCGGCGTCGATGTCGTCATCAATCCTCGCGTGCTCGTGGCCCAGGAGCTCGGCCGCATCGCCCGATCGTATGGCGCGTCGGACGTCGTCGATCTGGCCCAAGACCGTGTCGAGCTGGTCCAGATCGACCTCGAGGAGTCACGTGTCCTGAACAAACCACTGTCTTCGCTCGAGCTGCCGCCCCATACGCTCGTGAGCGCCGTCGTCCGCGATGGTGAGCTCTTCGTGCCCGGGGGCGCTGATGTGCTGGTGAAGGGCGATCGCGTCTACTTGATCGGCCGTCCCGAAGGTGTGCTCGCAGCGGAGCGTTTATTCAGCAAGGAGCGTGAGGCACGGCGCATCTGCATCGTAGGCGGGGGTGTCGTGGGCAAGGCGCTCGCGCGTGAGCTGCTGCAGCAGGGGGCTACCGTGCTCATGGTCGAGAATGATCTCCAAACGGCCGAAGAGATCAGCGCGGAGTTCCAAGCGATCGAGGTCGTTCAAGGAGATGGTACCGACGGCGCCCTGCTCGAGGAGCATGAGGTCGGAACTTACGACCTGTTCGCGGCCGTCACCCGGCAAGACGAAATCAATCTCATGGCAGCGCTTCTCGCGCAGCGGGCCGGTTGCAAACGGACCGCTACGATCGTGCAGCGCGCGGACTATGCTTCGATTTACCGCCAGCTCGGGGTCGACATCGTGTTGTCCCCGCGAACCGTGGCCTCCGACCAGATCTTGCGCTTCTCGCGGGGTGGAGGCCTCCACAGCCTCACGGTGCTCGAAGACGGTCAGGCCGAGGTGGTCGAGCTCACCGCGAGCCCAAAGTGCCGCGCGGTGAACAAGCCACTGCATCGTATGAATCTGCCCCGGGGTTCTCTTCTTGCTGCGATCGTACACGGAGATGACGTAATCATCCCCCGTGGCAAAGACGTGGTGCATCCCGGAGACCGCGTCATCTTGATGACGACCAAGGACGCGCGCGCGACCGTCGAGCGGCTGTTTCGACCGAGGGGTGAGTGAGCTCGCAATCGAGAGACTTTCGGGGCGTGATCCGACCGGTCGGCGCCGTCGTACTGGGAATCGGCGTGATGATGGCCTTGTGCGCCGGCGTGGGGATGATCTGGGATCAGATCGCGCCCAATCCGGCGCGCCCTCAGGGGGGCGCTGCGGAGCTTGCGCTGTCTGCCATCATCGTTTCGGCGGTCGGGCTGCTCGGGTTCCTCTACGGTAAGCGGTTCGTGACGGAGCGCATTTCGCGGCGAGAAGCGCTCTTGGCCGTCAGCCTGATCTGGATCTCTGCTGGCGTCTGTGGTGCTCTCCCGTTCGTCTTGGGTGCGGGGATGCCCGCCGCCGATTCCTTCTTCGAGGCAGTCAGCGGCCTGACCACGACGGGTGCGACGGTAATCACGGACATCGAAACGCGTCTCTCTCGCCCCCTGCTGCTGTGGCGCTCGTTGATTCAGTGGCTCGGTGGAATGGGTATCGTCGTGCTCTTCGTCGCGGTCTTTCCGAATTTGGGAGCCGGAGGAAAGCACCTGTTTCGCGGTGAGGTGCCGGGCACTACGGCGGAGGGGCTACGCCCACGCATCGCGGAGACCTCGTTCACCCTGTGGAAGCTCTATGCAGCCTTGACCTTGATCGAGATCGCGCTGCTCAAGTTGGTCGGTCTCGACCTCTTCGACTCGGTTTGTCATTCGTTCACCACGATGTCGACGGGTGGCTTTTCTACGCTGGACAGCTCGATTGGTGGATTCAATCGCCCGGCGGTCGAGTACGTCGTTGCCTGCTTCATGTTAATCGGAAGCGTCAATTACGGTCTCTATTACGGCCTGCTGCGAACCGGAAGTTGGAAGTTTCTGCTGAGAAACATCGAGTTCAGAGCGTATCTGGCCATCGTGTTGGTCTCCGTCATCGTGCTGACCATTCTCAATCTCAGCGTTCATCGAGAGCTGCTCACGTCGTTTCGCTACTCGTTCTTCATGGTGGCCACGGTGATCTCGTCGACTGGCTATGGCACCGACGACTACAGTGCGTATGGGTCCGCCGCGCTCACACTCATCGTCTTGCTGATGTTCGTGGGTGGATGCTCCGGCTCGACCGCGGGGGGAATCAAAGTCGAGCGTGCCGTGCTGATGGCGAAGCAAGCCGTGGCGCAAGTGCAGAAGAGCTTCCGGCCAGCCACGGTTCAGCTCGTCCGAATGGGCAAAGTCACGATCAACAGCCAAGTGCTAGCCGACGTCGCGTCATTCTTCCTGATCTACATGGGTTGCATCGCCTTCGGGCTGTTGTTCGTGACGCTGGTCGAAGGCGTACCCGTTCCGACGGCGTTTGGCGCCGTTCTCACATGTCTTTCGAACATGGGTCCTGCGCCCTTCCACGTGGGCGCGGACAATTTCGCCGACTACTCGGCTCCGACGAAATTGTTCTTTTCCATGGCCATGCTGCTGGGACGACTCGAGTTCTTCACGCTGTTCGCCCTCATTCTCCCCGGTTTCTGGAGACGTTGATGACCGGGTCGTACAGCATGCCGCCACCAGGCGAGGAAACCCACGCACGCCGACAGATCACCGTCATCGTGCTGCTCCTGTTCGGCATGGTAGCGCTGTATCAGTTCGAGCAGTTCCCGAAGAACGAGTTCGACCCGAGCGCAATGCTGGCCCTCGGATTCGTGGTGTTGGCGAGCTTCACGATCGGCGGGCTGGTCAGTCAGATCCGGCTGCCTCACATCACCGGCTACTTGATCGCCGGGCTCGTCTTCGGGCCGTCGTTGGCCAAGGTGCTTTCGGGTCTCGCCCTGCCGCCTCCTTTCGACAAAGGCATCCTCAACGACGATGTGATCGAGCAGCTGAGCTTGTTCGACACGTTGGCGGTTGCGCTCATCGCCATCACGGCAGGCGGTGAGCTCAAGCTCGATAGTCTGCGCAAAGGCTTACGCACGATCAGCTCGGTGCTCGCCGCGCAGATCTTCTTCGTGGGCGTCCTCATCACGGGCTTCGTCTGGCTGATCTCCGGGGTCGTTCCCTTCATTGGTCTTCCCGGTGTCGAAGGTCTTCCGACGGCCGCGGCGCTAGCCGTGGGCGCCATGGTGGCATCGGTATCCCTCGCGACCTCTCCCGCCGCCACGATCGCAGTCATCATGGAGTCCCGGGCCGTTGGCCCCATGACCAGAAACGTCCTTTCGGTGGTGGTCATCAAGGACGTGGTAGTGGTGATGGCGTTTGCGGTGGCCCAGGTGTTCGTCGCGAAACAGCTCGGCGTCACCGCCATGGAAGGCGGAATTGGCGCGTATCTCGTGCGCCACATCCTGGTCTCCATCGTGTTCGGCGCAGTGGTGGTCGGGGGCCTGACGGCTCTCTACATCCGCTTCGTCAACCAAGAGCTGCTGATCTTCGTGGTCGGCGTCGTGTATCTGGTGGCCTTCATCACGAGCCAGCTGGGCTGGGATCCAGTGCTCGTCTTTCTCGCCGCCGGTTTCGGCGTTTCGAACTTTTCGAAGACGGGGCACCGGCTCATCGAAACCGTCGAACGTCTATCGCTTCCAGTGTACGTCGTCTTCTTCACGCTGGCCGGTGCAAAGCTCCATCTCGATCAACTCCGTCAGGTCGCTTTGTTCGGGGCGGCTCTGGTGGGTGTGCGCGCCTTCGCAATTTATTCCGGGACCAGCTTGGGAGCTCGCTTGGGCAAAGCCGACGAGGCGACGCGCGCCTTCGGTTGGATGGGCTTCCTGTCGCAGGCCGGGGTTTCCATCTTGCTGGCTGCAATCGTGGGAAATAACTTCGGAGAGCTTGGCCGATCCCTCGAAACGTTGATCATCGGGGGCGTAGCCATCAACGAGCTAGTCGGACCGGTGATGTTCAAGCTCGGGCTGAGCCTGGGGGGCGAGACGAGCACGAGTCGAAGATCAATGGCCGCGCCTCGACACTTGTCGGTGAGACCTCCTTCCCTTCGACCAGATGGCGAAGATAGCTCCCGAAAGAAGCTGGAGCCTTGGCCTGAGCACGTCGGCGAGAAGGAGCTATGGGGCGACCCGCTGCAGACCAAGAGCGACGCGCTCAATGCCAGGATTCAGGATCTCGCGGCCGAGCTTCAAAGCATCGTGCGTGACGTATCGACGGGACCGCTTCGCGAGTTTCAGATCGAATCGAGCAAATATCTCCGGGATCTGCGCCGTGAGTTCCTCCGCCAACATCGACGGCTGACGGTTCAAGCGCGAGCCGAGGATCCCGCGGAGCGAGACGAGCTCATGACGATGTTGCGGTCCGCTCAGTCGGAGCTCGCTGCACACTGGCGCGGTATCGTGCTCGGTCGATCGGTCACCTTGTCCAAGCAAACATGGACGCCCGAAACGGTTCTCAGCAGCGTCGACGCCATCGTGGACGAGTTACCCGAAATCGTCACGGCTCCGTACGAGGATAGGACCTACCAGAGACAGAAAGACGATTCGATCTGGAAACGGATCAGGCGTCAGCTTCTGCGGCTGAAGCGAGGCTGGCGCAAGACGTTTGGGCAAGGCCCCCCCACGCGGGACGTTCGACTCGCGGCTCTCGGCCGTTTTCATTTGTCGTTCGACGCTCCGGCCAGACTCGAGGGGCTCGCCGCACTTTTCGTCGAAGCGGACCGTCACATGGCAGCTCGGACACGAAGCCTCTTCGACGGAGTGATCGCCGGTTACGACGACGTCGTGGAGATCTGCGACGATCCGGATGCGGATTTGGAGCATCAGCTCGTTCAGTTGCGGCACGACGTCGAAGAGGAGCTCGCGCTTGCCCTAGACGAAGTGCTTCGCATTACGGGTGAGGGAACCCAGCGGGCAGCCGCCGCGCTGGCAAGCGGCCTCGTCCGGATGAAGGAAGACCTTCCCACCTTCGGAACGCTCGATCTGCCGACCAGCGACCGGCGAACGAGTCGCCGATTCGCAACCCGTATGCGTGCCATGGAGACGTTGACCAAGGACGTGTCCAATCTGCGGAGGGCAAGCTCGGCTGAGTACTCCTCGCTTGCGATGGAGCTCGAGCTACTGGGGCTCGAGGCCCGAGTGAAGGACAGCGTGGCCGAGTACGTGCTTCGACTCATCAATACGGTGAAGCGGCGGGCCATTTCTCAGGTGGAGCGCGCCAGCGACACGCTCGAGACGGCTCTGGCTGAGCTGAACGTAGAGCTCGAGAGCGACCATTCTGGCGAGGAGCTCGCGGCCGCGCTTCGCAAAGCGACCGAAGCGACCAGCAAGGTCAGCGGTGAGGCCGCCCGTGTCACCAATGAGCTCTATCAAGACCTCAGCGACGACATGAAGATCGCCCCTCTGCTCGACGCACTGGTCGACGCATGTCGAGGCCTGACGCCGCGATATCGAGTGACCGTAGGCCAGCGGCAAACAGGCGAGTGGCGCCTGCCCACTGCGTTGCCGGAAGTGGAAATCCCATTTCGGGAAGCGGTTCTGACGTACATCGACAGCCAGGTCGCACCGAAGCTGCTGGCCAGTCGACGGGAGCTCGCCGAGCGCGTGCAGCCTCTCGCCAACCTACTGCAGGAGCTCGAGCGGGTCGTCGCCTTCAACGTCGAGCTGGCCACGGCCGAGCTGGAGATCGTACACGACGAGCCGATTCCCGAGGAGATGCACACGCTCTTGCGGGAAATGGTCTACGCCCAGCTCGAGCGCAGCTACAACTCCCTCGAGGAGATTCGCGTCGAATCCCAGCGCTGGCCCGAGACCGTCCAGACACAGATGCACGAAGCCGCCTTCGGCACCCTGGAAACGCTTCGCGCCGAGCTTGCGGAGGGCGAGTTCA
The DNA here is from genome assembly GCA_963817725.1 of uncultured delta proteobacterium. Lineage (GTDB taxonomy): Bacteria > Myxococcota_A > Polyangia > Polyangiales > Houyiibacteriaceae > SG8-38. The sequence continues at coordinate 54,318 of CAWFPD010000005.1, read as the reverse complement.
GCAAGTCCCGTCTCGACGCCATGCGCCGGGCAGCGAGCGGTCTTCGCATGATCGAGAAGGCCGACAAGCCTCCTCGCGTCGAGCGGTTGAAGGGGCAGATCCGAAATGCTTTGCGAGCTTTGTTTGGCGAGGAGCAGCTCGAGCGCTGGAGCGACCGTCTCGGACTGGCTCGGGCGCTGCCCACGGAGCAGCTCACCGCGGGTAGCTTCGCCGCACCCGAGGTCTCTGCGGACCTGCCGTTGGTCTACCGGCGTCTCTTCGCGGCGGACACCATGGAAGCCGGGGATGTGCTGACCGGCCGAGACGAGGAAATCCGTCGAGCGGAGTCCGTTCTCTCGAGCGAGGTGAGAGGGCGCTTGCGCTCGGTGGTGTTGGTAGGCGTGGACGGCGTCGGAAAAGCAGCGGTTTCGAGCGCCATCGTGCGCGCGCGGCGATGGAAGAACGTGCGGCGAGTCGTCTTCACAGGCCCGGTGACGGTACAGGACGTGGAAGCGATTTTCCAGGATACGCCCGAGGGCCAACTGGTCGTCGTAGATGGTCTTCATTGGATGCTATCGATGGCGCCGGGCGGATTCGAGCCACTTCGCCGCTTCGTCAAGGGGATCATCGAGGAGGGAGGCCGCCGTCGATGGCTCGCACACAGCGCGGTGCTCTTCTGGAACTTCGCCTCGACTGTCGCGCCTCTACGAGACGCGTTTCCCGAGGTGATCCATCTCCAGCCCCTCACCGAGCAGGAGCTACAAGCCGCCGTCATCGCGAGGCATCGTCTGAGCGGTTTCGAGCACGCCTTCGACAGAGGCGAGGGATCCCCAATCGAGGGTCTTTTCGCGAGAGGCGCGAGCCGCATCCGGCGTCCCTACGATCAGTACTTCCACGAGCTTCACGAAGCGACGGGCGGGCTCGTGCGCGATGCGCTTCGACTGTGGCTCGCTTCGATCCGGGGAATCCAAGACGATATCGTCCGTGTCGGTCCCATCCCGGCGTCGGCGTATTCCCGGGTGAAACGGTTGCCTGACGACGTGCTGGTGAATCTCTATCAAATCGCTCGGCAGGGTTGGATCGATGCAGCAGGCCAGGCCAGATTGTTCCGACTCGACGTCAACACTGCGCAGGCCCAATTGAGCCGACTCGCGCATCTCGGGCTGCTCGAGGAGCGCGAGGGCGCGTTCGTGGTCGCGGTGCACCTGCGCGGTGTGCTAGGGCGAATTTTCGCGGAGCGACAATGGGTGTTGTGATGGACAGGCTATGGCGTGGCAGCGCGTGCCTGTGGCTCCTGTCGGTCCTCGGAGCGGCACCTGCCGCGGCCCAGCTCCTCGACGCCCCCGGCTCGGATACGACCCAATCCGTGGCAGACGCACCTGCGCGAGTCGATGAAGAACCGGCTGCGCAGCCGCCACGGACGCCACCCAAAGAGCAGGTCCAACAGACGCCCACCGAGATCCCGAGCGCGCCACCGAGCATTGCCAAAGCCCCGCCGCATCCGGGAGCGGGGCTTCCCGATGCTCCGGAGAAGAAGAGCAGGCCTCTACTGATCCTCTTCCTCGGGCTTCTCGGGCTCGGCGTTGCCCTATTCGTCGCGGAGCGCGCACGGAGCTGGATCACGACCAACGTTCCGGTGCGACGGGTTCTCACCGTGTTGGTCATGCTTCTGAGGCTCGGGGGGCTCGCGATCGTGCTTGCTATCGTGCTCAAGCTGATTCCCGGCGCACAGGATTGGATCCTTTGGGCGCTGCTGGCTCTCGCAGTAGTGGTCGGGTGGTCGATTCGTGATCTGTTTGCCGACCTAGTAGCCGGGCTCGTGTTGGCAGCCGAACGTCGCGTGAAGAAGGGCGTGTGGGTTTCGGGTGAAGGGTTTCAAGGAACCGTAGAAGGACGTTCGTTGCGCGCTACTTGGCTACGTGACGGACAAGGGCACCGACTCACCGTTCCCAACCGCGCGATGGTGGGCGCACCGATGGTGTACGACTCGGGGGCCGATGCGGAGCACGAAGTGGTCGTGCGCCTGGAGGGCTACGAGGACGCGGGCAAGGTCAGGTTGGCGCTCACCGATGCGATCTTGAGCTCTCCGTGGGTACTCGCGGGAGCCACCCCGGTCGTGCTGCGCGACCCTGCCGATCCCGTGGTCTGGCGCGTTCGCACCAAGCTTCTCGAGCCGAGGTTCTCGGTTCACTTCGAGGGAGAGCTGCTCGAGCGGGTGGAGGACTTGCTCCGCTACCAACCGCGGTCCGACGACCGGGAAACGGTTCCGAGCGAGGCCCCCGGCGAAGGCTAGTACGCGATCCAGTCGCGCAGCTCTCCGGTCAACACGTAGGGCGTATTTTGGAGCTGCTCGATCGTTTGCGCCCCGCAAAGGAGCATGACCGAACGAAGCTCCCGTTCGACCCTGAGTAGGAATGCACGCGCGCCATCCATGCCGCCGTCGAGAAACGCCTGATACACGTGGCGCGCGATCCCCGCACAGCTCGCACCGAGCACAATCGCGCGAGCGACATCCATGCCGGTGCGAATGCCCCCCGTCGCAATGGTGGTCATTCCGGCGTCGACGCAATATCTCACCGAGGCCGCGGTGGGAATGCCCCAATCCCAAAGCGCCTCCCCAAGAGCGCGGCCGTCGCCTTCCGCTCGCAGGGTCTCGACGCCAACCCAGGAAGTCCCGCCAGCTCCCGACGTGTCTGCATGCTTGATGCCGATGGCGCGCAGCCGCTCTGCGACCTGACGGCTGATCCCGTTGCCCGTCTCTTTGGCGATGACCGGAACGTCCAGCTCCGCCCAAAGGCGCTGAAAGGTGGCCAGTCCGCCTCGGAAGTCCCGGTCACCTTCGGGCTGGACCAGCTCCATCGCGGGATTCATGTGCAGACAAAGCGCGTCCGCGCCGACGTCTCCCAGCATTCGAGCAATGGTGTCAGTCGGCAGATCGCGCGCCTGCACCACGCCCACGTTGCCCAGGAGCAGCACATCGGGCGCTCGCTCGCGCACCTGATAGGTCCAACGCGTCTCGGGACGCTTTTGCATCGCACGCTGGCTTCCCAGGCCGAACGCATAGCCGAGCTCGTTTGCGATGGATGCAAGCGATTGATTGATCTCGGCGGCACGCTCGTGTCCTCCGGTCATCGCTGCGATGAGCAGCGGCGCGCGCAACTCTTTGCCCAGCAGACGCACTCGCGTGTCGACCGAATCGAAGTCGATCTCGGGCAGCGATTGATGCACGAGCCGGACACACTCGAGCAGCGTGGTCCGCTGCCGAAACGCGACCTCGTCGGTCGCGCACAGATCGAGGTGATCTGCCTTTCTATTCCCGATGTCCGCGCTCATGGCGATGCTTGCTCAGCGGCGTCACGCCGTGTACGTAGCTCGGAATAGGGACGCTGACACCATGGCGCAAGGGCTCTCCACTCTCGACTCGTGGATGAACGGAATCCGGCAGCAGATCGACGCGGCCCTGGATGCGTTTTTCGAGTCGAAGTGCGCGGAGGCAACGCGGCTGTCGCCGCGGGCGATCGAGCTCGTCATCGAGGTCCGCGACCTCACCATGCGCGGAGGCAAGAGATTGAGGCCGATCGTGACTGCGGCGGCGCATCGGGCGGCAGGAGGCGCCGGCGGCCCCCACGCCACCGTGGAGGCGGGTGCCGCGCTCGAGCTGCTGCAAACCTATTTGCTGATCCACGACGACTGGATGGATCAAGATCGCGAACGACGGGGAGGCCCCGCCGTCCACTATGCCTTCCAACGTAGGCATGGCCAGGAGCACCTGGGCGCAAGCCTCGGGATTCTCGCGGGCGACTTGGCGTCGACCTTCAGCTGGGAGCTCTTCTTGCAGAGTCGCTTCCCCGCAGACCGGCGTGATGAAGGGCTTGGTCTGTTCGTGGAGATTCAAAAGGAAGTGTTCGCCGGCCAGCAGCTGGACTTGATGACCGACCCCGACGTGGAGCGCATGCACGACTTGAAGACCGGCAGCTACACGACGCGGGGCCCGGCCGAGCTCGGGGGCATCCTCGCCGACGCAGACGGGGCTTGCATGCACGCACTTCGAGGCTGGTCGACGCCGCTGGGCGTGGCTTTTCAGCTGCGGGACGACCTCCTGAGCACGTTCGGGAGCGCCAGGGAGACTGGCAAACCAGGAGACGACCTGCGTCACGGCAAACACAACGCGGTGGTCGCGGCGTTTCGCAGGCTCGAGCCGGGCGACGCGCAACAGGCAGCGCTCGACGCCGTCTGGGGACGCCCCGACGCGACGGACGATGCCTTGCAGACGGCGTGGGGCGTGCTGTCCGACGCGCGGACCGAGGTAGAAGCACGGCTCGCGTTTCTCGTCGATCAGGCGCGAGGCGCGATTACCGCAGGCCCATTCGACGACGACTCGAAGCAAATGCTCGAAGAGGTTACGCTCCGACTGACGGAACGAGGGAGCTGATGGGCTTTGGACGGGGGAAGGTCATCCTTCTCGGTGAGCATGCCGTCGTTCACGGCTTTGCGGCGATCGCCGTTGGAATCGAGCAAGGCGTGAGGGCCAAGGCCGCCGTTGCACGAAGGGACCTGCTTCGGCTGACTCCGTGGAGTCTGGCGCTCGAGCCCGACCCGGCGAGCGAGGAGCCTCTCGAACGTGCTTTCGCCGCGGCCCTGGCAAGCTATCCGGACCGCCCACCACTGGAGGTCCACGCATGGGTCGACCTTCCCGCTGGGGCGGGCCTAGGGTGCTCAGCGGCGATCGGAGTCGCCGTGCTCGATGCGATCGATGAGCTTCTGGGAATCGAGCGCTCGCGGGCCGCGCTCGGAGCGGCCGCGCTGGCTTGGGAACGGGTCTTCCATGGCAATCCTTCCGGGATCGACAACACCATGTCGGCCGTAGGCGGCGTGGCGCTGTTTCGAAAGGGTGCACCGCTCGAGCCCCTGCACTCGAACAAAGCCTTGCACTTGGTCATCGGCTACAGCGGGGAGGCGTCGAGCACCAAGGACATGGTGGATTCCGTAACTCGGCAGCTCGATCGTGATCCTGATCGGGTTCGCAAAGCATTCGAGGGAATCGAATCGCTGGTTCTCGACGCGAAGCTAGCCATCGAAGCTGGAGATCACGTCGCGCTCGGCCAGCTGATCGATCTCAATCACACCATTTTGAGCTCCCTCATGTTGTGTACGACGAAGCTCGATGCGATGTGCCAGATCGCCCGCGCTGCAGGAGCGCTCGGCGCGAAAATGACGGGCGCAGGCGGAGGCGGCTGCATGTTTGCACTGGCCGCTAAGCTCGAAGAGGCGCATCACATTCGTGACGTACTCGGAACGGGCGCGTTCGTAGCCGAGGTGAGCCGGTGAGTCAGACGCCGATGGAAGCAAGCGCCAAAGCGTCCGCGAACATCGCGCTCGCGAAATATTGGGGCAAGGCTGACGCGAAGTGGAACGTGCCCGCCGTGCCCAGCATCTCGTTGACGCTCGACCAAATGGTCACCGAAACACGCGTCCGCTTCGACCCATCGCTCGAATCCGACGAAGTGCGCCTGGACGGCCGGCGCGCCACGACCGCGGAAGGCGCGCGGGTGGTGGCGATGCTCGATCGCATTCGGCGCGAGGCGCGATTTCGCATGTACGCAAAAGTCACGAGTCACAATCGCTTTCCGACGGCCGCTGGGCTCGCATCGAGCGCATCGGGTTTTGCAGCGCTCGCAGCAGCAGCCTCCACCGCCGCGGGGCTGCGGCACAGCCCTCGGCGCCTCAGCGCCCTGGCGCGAACGTCGAGCGCGTCGGCGGCACGCTCGATCTTCGGCGGCTTCGTGGAGCTGCCGGCTGGCCGACGGGGCGACGCGGGCCTGTCGGCCCGACAGCTCGCGCCGGCCGACTACTGGGACGTGCGCTTGGTGGTCGCGTTGACCGAGCCGGGCCAGAAAAAGGTGGGGTCCACCGAGGGCATGGAGCGATCGCGCAAGACCTCACCCTACTATCAAGCATGGCTGGAAGCCGCACCGAAGTGGGCGCGGACTATCAAACGGGCCATCAAAAAGCGCGACCTCGATGCCCTGGGGGCGGCGATGGAGCAAAGCACGCTAGCCTTTCACTGCTGCGCCATCACCTCGAATCCACCCATCCTGTACTGGGCTCCGGCCACAATTGCCGCGCTCGCCACGGTCCGGGGTCTGCGCGAGCGAGGCATTGCGGCCTGGGCCACCATGGACGCGGGGCCGCACGTCAAAGCGCTTTGCCAAGCCGGCGACGCTCATCACGTGCGCCAAGCGCTGGAGCGGACGGAAGGCGTGACACGAACCTGGATCGCCGCGCCCGGACCCGATGTCGAGGTGCGCAGGTGAAGCCCATCGGGGCAAGCGCACCGGGCAAGGCCCTTTTGTGCGGCGAATACGCTGTGTTGGAAGGCGCACCCGCGGTCGTAAGCGCCGTCGACCGGAGGGTATCGGTCACTTGGTCAGACCAAGCCCTTCCGATGCCGCCCGAGGTCGCCGCGACGCTCGAGCTCGCTCGGCTCGAATGTGGGGAAGTGCCTCGATCGCTGAGCCTCGACGTCGGCGCACTCCAACACGACCGGATCAAGCTCGGCTTGGGCTCCTCTGCAGCCGCCGCGGCCGCGACGGCGGCTGCCGTCTTTGCAACGCACGGCCACGATCTCGACGACCCGGAGTCGCTACAGCGCATCTTTGCTTGCGCCTACAGGGGCCACGCATCAGTCGCCCCACGGGGCAGCGGGGTCGATGTAGCAGCCTCGAGCTTTGGTGGCTTTCTTCGCTTCGTCCGAGTGGGAAGCGAGCTCGACGTGCGCCCATTGCGCGCTCCCGACGAGCTCGTGATCCGCTTGGTGTGGACCGGCCACGCCGCCCGGACGAGCCAGCTTCTGACCGAAGTGCATCGCTTGCGTGACCACGATAGAAATCAATATGACTGGCACATGGCCCGCCTTTGTCAGATCTGCGCTGCCTTTGCGGCCGCCTTCGAAGCGGGTCGCCCCGGCGATGTCGTCTCCAGCGCTGCATCGTATGCGGACGCGATGCGCGCCCTCGGCGCCGCGGCGAAGGCGCCGATCGTCGACAAGCGGCTCGGACGCATAGTCGAGCTCGCAGGGCGGTTTTCGGGCAGCGCGAAGCCTTCCGGGGCGGGGGGGGGCGACGTCGCAGTGGCGTTCTTCACCGATGAGCATGACGCAACGAGCTTCGAAAAGGCTTGCAAAGACGCCGGGCTTCATCCTATCGACGTGTCTTGGGGCGCAGCGGGCGTGCGCGCCTGCTGACGGGAGGAGGCATCGACATGCTCATCAATCTCTACATCCTATCGCTCGTGCTCGGCGCAGCGCTTCTGACCGCGTCCCTCTTCTTGAGCGACAAGCGCGCCGGGGATCCTGCAGATCGAATGCCGATGATGGAGGATCCAACCAGGCCGAGCCAGATCGGTCAACTCGAGGGAGTTGGTGCAAGGGGGTTCCTCCCCCGTATCGTGAAATCCCGTCGTTTCTGGACGTTCTTCGTCTGCTTCTTTGGCATGACAGGCCTGGTGCTCGACGGGCTGGATCTGATGAGCGCCCCGGTGGCGTTCATCGTCGCCGTGGCGACCGGTGCGATCTCCGGTGCCGGAATCTCGACTGCCGTCCGAATAGGCTCCAGCTGAAGGGACCCTACGCCTTGTAGGTGCGCACTTTGTGTTCGAGCCGATCGATGACCGTTGCGGACAGGTTCCGGCCGTCGAGTCGCGACATCTGCTGAATCAAGGTCGGGCTGGTCACGTTGACCTCGATGAGACGCCCACCGATGACGTCTAGCCCCACGAAGAATAGACCATCCGCGACCAGACGCGGACGAATCGTGGCGATGATTTCCCGGTCCGCGTCGTCGATGGACGCAGACGTGGCCGAGCCGCCGACGTGTACGTTGCTCCGGATGTCCCCTTTGCGCGGCACGCGCCCGACGACGCCCAGAAGGTCGCCATCGACGAGCAGAATGCGCTTGTCGCCGCGGTCGTAGACCTCCGGAATGAGGGCCTGCACGATTGCGTTGCGCCTACCCAAGTGGGTGACCGCCTCGATCAGGCCATGAAGGTTGGGGTCGCCGGTTGCAAGCACGAATACGCCTTCGCCACCATGCCCGTCGATCGGCTTGATCACGGCCTTGCCGCCGACGTCTTTCAAGAACCGCAACACCTCATCCTTGTGACTGGTCATGATGGTGGGCGGCACGATCTCTGGAAAATGGTGGGCGTAGAGCTTCTCGTTGGCTTCACGGAGCCCGCGCGGGCTGTTGACGACGAGGGTGCATCCCTCGAGATGATCGAGCACGAGCGTCAACCACAAGTAGGCATCGGTGAACGGCGGATCCTTGCGGATGAACACCGCGTCGACATCGCAGAGATCGACATCCACCGTTTCGCCAAGCTTGATCGGCGCCGAAGCGTCGCGCTCCATGGTGGCGCGGCGCACCCGCGCGATGACCTGCTGCCCTCGAAGCCCCACGTCGCTCGGCAGACAATGATCGATGTGATGGCCCCGGGACTGCGCTTCGAGCATCAGGACGAAGCTCGTGTCTTCGTCCACGATCACCGTGGAAACCGGATCCATCACGAACACGAACCGCATGGTCTCTGCGGTAGCATCCCGGCTCGATTGCGGGCAAGGTGCGGGCCATGACCCGTTGGATTTCGATCGTGATTTGGTGCGTTTGGGCGGTCTTGATCGCAGGGCTCACCGTCGGGACCGCCCCGGATTATGCAGCGGTCTTCACCAGAGATGCCGTCGCCGCCGACCACGCGGAGGCATCGGAGGTTGGCGCTGAAATCTTGGCTGCCGGTGGCAATGCGGCCGACGCGGCAGCGGCTACGATGTTGGCCCTCGGCGTGATCAATCCTGCGAGCAGCGGTCTGGGTGGTGGTGGGTTTGCTCTCTACTACTCGGCAAAGGATGACTCCGTTTCTTTTCTCGATTTCCGCGAACGGGCTCCTCGTGCTGCGACGCGCACCATGTTCGACACGGCGGAGCGGCCACCGCCAGGTCCGGCGAACGCGCCGTCACAGCTCGGAGGACTGGCCTCCGGAGTCCCCGGAGAGCCGGCAGGTATCGAAGCCCTGGTCCGGCGCTTTGGTCGGCTGTCTCTCGACCAGGTGGTTGCGCCCGCGCTTCGGCTCGCAGAGCGGGGTGCAACGGTCAGCGAAGCGCTTGCTGCGATGGGAGCCGTTTTCGAAGGTCAGCTCCGGGAAGACCCCGTCATGGCGAGCTGGAATCTCGAGCGTGGTGCAATGCTCAAGAGGCCGAGCCTTGCACGTGTGCTGCGAGCGTTCGCCCAAAAGGGAGCAGCGGTCATCTACGGCGGAGTCATCGGCCAAGAAATGGTCGCGTCGGTACGGCAGCACGGCGGCATCATGACGCTCGATGACCTGCGCGCCTATCGTGTCCGGAACCGCAAGCCACTCGAGGCCACGGTGTTTGGCCATCGTTGGGTCACTGCTCCCCCTCCGAGCGCTGGCGGTTTCACCCTGATTCAAAGCCTGCTGATCCTCCAAAAGGCATTGGGCCCCCATCCCGCTCACGACGCCTTCTTTCTGCACGCAATGGCGGAGTCATGGAAGGGGCCTTTTCTCGATCGCCAGCGTTACTTCGGCGATCCCGACCAGGTGATCCTTCCAGTCGATCGACTGCTTCAGGATTCTCGCGTCGCCAAACGAGCGGAGCTCGTCGCCGACGGGAAGGCCCATCCGAGCGAGTCGTATGACTTTCCGATCGAATGGACGCGCGATCAGGTCGTGGTCCCAGATGGCAGCGGCACCTCGCATCTTTGCGTAGTCGATGCCGAGGGCAACGTGGCCTCGGTCACGACTACGGTCAATCTACCGTTCGGGGCTCGTTTCACGGGCGGCGGCATCGTGATGAATGACGAGATGGATGATTTCGCAAGCGACGTGGGAGAGGCGAACGCGTTCGGCTTGGTAGGAGGGGCACGCAACTTGCCGGGTCCGTGGAAGCGCCCGGTCTCGACCATGTCTCCCACAATCGTTTTCACGGACGCAAAGCCAGCACTGTGCGTCGGCGCATCCGGCGGAAGCCGGATCGTCACCGCGACCGAGCAGGTTGCGACGAACGTCTTGTTGTTCGGCATGGACATCGCTGAAGCCGTCGCTGCCCCTCGAATTCATCACCAGGGGGTTCCCGACTCGCTTCGTGTGGAGGAGATCGCTCCGCTCGATCCGTCGCTACGAGATGCGCTCCGGGCGCGCGGCCACGTGATCACGCCGATCCACAACGTGGCGAACGTCCAGGCGATCGAAATCGAACGCACGCCGACACGCTCGCTTCACGCAGCCAGCGATCCGCGAAAGGGCGGACGCCCGGCGGGTCATTGACGGAAAGCCGCTAGATATTCGTTCACGAGGGCTGCGTTCTTTGCGTATTGCTCCCGCGTGGCGGCTACGAAGTATCCCTCGATGAGGCGTCCGAGCCCCATCACGTTCGCGCCGATCTCCAAGGTCACACGCCGCTCGCACTGATGGGCAGATACGGGCTCGACCTCGACGGTGCCTCTAGCGCGTATGCGGTCGGGCAATGCGGAGGGAATCACCCGGAACTCGTATCGCTCGGTCACCGGGTCGAACGTACCTTCCTCGATATAGCTGAGACGGTCGCCGAAAACGCGGGCGACGGCTCCGGGCACTTGATGCGCCGGCGACACTTTCGCACGACGGTAGCCGGTTTCCGGGTTCCATTCTTGCAGCTCGTATTCGAACCCGAGCCCCTCGTACAAATATCGGTTGAAATCTTCACTCGCGAAGATCCGTCTCCAGAATTCTTCTTCGGAGCAGTCCAACAATTGCCTGATGTCGAGGCTCTTAGACATGGCTATGCAGTGATGCGAACGAGCACGACGGTGATGTTGTCGTCACCGCCATTTCGATTGGCCTCGGCGATTAGGCCCTTGGCGGCCTTTTCGATGTCATCGCCAGAGCCCTGAACGATATCCAGAATTCGGTTGTCGGTCACCATGCCGTTCAATCCATCCGTGCAAAGGACGTAGACGTCTCCCGGCTCCACATCTTCCACGCGGAGATCGACCGCGACGGCATCGTGCATACCGAGCGCTCTGGTGATGACGTTGCTTGGGAGACGCTGCTTCTGTGCGTCGGTCAGATTGGGCATGACGAGCAAGTAGTCGTTCAACAGCGAATGGTCGCGCGTGAGCTGCGTGATCGCACCGGATCGAATTCGGTACGCGCGGCTGTCGCCCACGTGCACGATCTGGATGCTTTGTCGCTCTCGATCGAAAAGCGCGCCGACGACCGTGGTGCCCATCCCTTGGACTGACCGGTTCCGTATCGACGCCTGAAAGATGCGCTGGTTTGCGAGCTTGACCGCCGAGACGAGCCTGCTCTGATCCGAGGTCCGGCGTGCCTCATCGTCCCCCAGCCATGAACCGTCGTCGAGACTCGTATCGTCGAAAAAGGAGGTCATTTCCGCGGTTGCCATCCGGCTGGCGATGTCTCCCGCGCGGTGCCCTCCCATGCCATCGGCAACGATGAACAATCGATGCTTCGACAGAATGCAATAGCTGTCTTCGTTGTGCTCTCGTTGAAGACCGACGTCAGAGAGCCCTGCCGCAATGAAGTTCATCAGTGTTCACTTGCCCGCAAGTCAGGCCGCCGATGTATTGGCCTCGCACCTCGGCGCGGGCAACCCAAATCGTCTTGGATAGTGTATCGGACTCGGCATGACGGGCAAATCAGGGTTCAACCAGGCGGGGTAACTCGGGCCATCGCGATTGTGGGTCGTCGAGATATGCGTAGCGCGCATAGTGCGTGCTCACCCGGCGAACGTAGTTGCGCGTTTCGTTGAAAGGGATGCGCTCGACGAACCGATCGAGCTCGATCTTCCCGCTCTCCTTGAGCCAACGCCTGACCCGACTGCTGCCGGCGTTGTAGGCCGCAATGCTCAACGGATACACCCGGTGGAACGTATCGGCGAGCTCCGCCATCTCCAGCAGGCCGAGCGCGATGTTGATCTCGGGAGACCGGAGCATCTTACGGGTGACGGGCTTGCCAGCCAGCTTGGAGGCGAGCTCCGGCATGAGCTGCATCAAACCGACTGCGCCCGCTCTGCTCACCACCTCGGGACGAAATCCGCTTTCCTGCCGCATCGTCGCGTAAACCAGCGCGCGGGGTAGCCCACCGCGGTACTCGTCGACGATGTCGCGCCAAGGCATGGGGTACATGGCCTCCCACCACCATCGTTGCTCACGTGGATCGCTGTAGAGATACACGGGACGCCGCCGCGCCGTGCGAAGCGCTTCTTGGTGGGCCCCGATCTCCCGGTAGAGCTGCACTAGCAGCGGAATGCGCAGTTCTCTGCCGAAAGGCTCGACCAGCTCATTTTCGTGCGCGCTGAGCCAGCTCACTCCTTCGAGGTCGAGGCCGAGTCGGTGGTACGCTGCGAGCTCGTCAGGAATGGATAGGCCGCGTTCGGGAAGCTCGAGGTTGCTCGCCGAGGACAGGCCCTCGAACGGGTTTGGAGGCACGATCCCGAGCTGCTGAAGCCGTTGGGCAGCCAAGGTCGCATACCAATGCAATGGCTCGACCGCGATGGCCTTTCGGTAGGCGTCGACCGCCCGCGGGCCGCGCCGGTAGGAGCGTCCCAACCAGTAGTAGCCGCGGGCTTCGTCCATCGCATTGGTTGTCAGTGCGGCGTACTGGGACAGATACCGAACGGCCGCCGTGTAGCGCCTCCGCTCGAACGCCCGGAAACCGAGCTGCCACAGGGCCGCGCGCCGCCATCGCCCGCGAACCTGGCTGTTGCCGCGCACGAGGCGCTCCATTTGCCTTTGCCCCTGGGGACGACCGAGCCGAATCTCCAGCCACGCCGCGAGAAACCGGGCCTCGGCCGCTCGCTTGCTTCGTGGGTAACGCTGCGCGAACCGCCGGTACGCCCGTATCGCTTGCGCATCACGGTCGGCGCGGGAGAGGGCGCGGGCGGCGTGAAACGCGTCTTCGATCTCGTGCTCTCCTCGCAAGGCGGCCGATGCGCGCAGAGCCCGCGCCGCATCGAGGTAACGCGTCCGCATCCGAAAGAGCGCCATGCCGTACACGTGATGCCAGCGCTCGGCGACGGCGGTACGGTCAGCGACCGAAATCGACTCGAGCTCCTCTGCGGCTCGAGCGAAGCGGCGTGCATCCATCAGCCGCTCGGCGCGATCGATCCAGTCGTCCGTGGTCGGTGACGCGCGGGCCTCGAGCTCGCGAGCAACTTGCTGGTCGCTGGGTTGAACCGCAGACTTCCAAGCCTCGAGGGCCGCGTCCCGGGCTTCGTCAGTGCGCCCGAGCTCGAGATAGACCTCGGAGAGCCGAACGAGCAGCGATAGTCGATTCGGCGTGCCGGTCCGCCGGCGCGTGAGATCAGCGAGCTCCTCGGCAGCCGTTTCGAGCTGTCCCATCTGCACGGCGCAGTCGGCTGCGATCGCACGATCGTGTCGGGTGACCGTGGCATCGCTCGAAGCGGCGCTCAACAATACCGGACGCGCCTCAGCACAGCGGCCACACCGCGACGCGGCGGTCGCCCAGCGACGCGTGGAGTCCTCCCGCATGGACTCCGGCAACGTCGATGGCGTCTGGGCTAGACGTTCCATCGCGTCGCAAGGCCGCCCCACCTCCAACATCAGACGGCCCTGCAGGTAGCGCACTGCATCTTCGTCGCGGAGCTCGCCCGGAAGATGGCCGATCTCCTCGAGGGCCTGGTGAGGCTCGCCCTCGCGGACCAGGGAGGCGACGCGCTCGAGCCCGCTATCCGCTAGCGCCCAGGCGCAAGCCAGCCATGCGACCCATGCCCCCAGCCAAAAAACACGCAACATCAGCAAATCTACCACCGTTTCAGCGGAACGCAGCGCGATTGGCGATCGCAGGAGTCGTCCCGTATGCTCCGGCGCTAACGATGCGACGTGTGGTTGTCTTATTGCTTGCGGCCCTTGCGATGGCGGGGTGCCAACAACACATCGGAGATTCCTGCGCAAACTCCACCGATTGCTCTCCCACCGGAGAGCGACAGTGCGATCTCGCGGAGCCGGGTGGCTACTGCACGGTTTTTTCGTGTGATCCCGACACCTGTCCGGAAGGGGTTTGCGTCGAGTGGCGGTTCATCCCGAGCCGCACCGCCGAAACCTGGTGCATGAAAACATGCAACAATGACGGCAATTGCCGTTCCGAATATTCGTGCGTGTTTCCCGACGAAATCAACATGAACGGACAATTCGAACCCAATCTGCCGGAGGACGAGCGGGTCGCGCGCATCATCGACCTCCAAGGCAGCAGCACCGACTCGCAAATCTGCGTAGCGCTGACCCCGAACTCCGGCCCGGTGAATGCACTCGGGGCCGATGGCGGCATGTAGCCTGGTGGATCCCGGCAGCCGGGAACCCCGCGCAGGGGATCGCTTGCGCGTAGTATGGTCTGCGTGATGTCTCCTGGTCTGTGGGGGTACTTGGCGGGCCGTCTATCGAGAGCGGCGCTGACGATCGTCGGCCTGGTGACGATCGTGTTCCTGTTGGTGCGTCTGATCCCTGGCGACCCGGTCGAGGCGATTCTCGGTGACCAGGCGGGGCCAGAGGAAAAAGCGGAGCTTCGGCACACCCTCCATCTGGACGAGCCCTTGGGCCGGCAATATCTGTCCTTCCTGGGCCAAGTCGCGGACGGCAGCCTCGGACGGTCCTTTCGCCAGCCCGATCGCACCGTATGGTCGATGATGCGCGAGGTCTTGCCCTACACGGTGATCCTCGCGCTGGCCGCATGGCTCGTGGCATGGCTCGTCGCGATTCCGCTCGGCACGCTGGCCGCGGCGCGCGCGGGTCGGGCATGGGACAAGATCGCATCGACGGTGGCCGTCGCGGGATTGGCCATTCCCAACATCTGGCTCGGTCCCTTGTTGATCCTCGCGTTTGGCGTGAAGCTGCGCTGGCTGCCGCTGCCAGGAGACGACCTGGCGGGCCCGGAAGCCCTGATCCTTCCTGCGATCACCGTGGGCACCGCGCTTGCCGCGATCCTCACCCGGCAGACGCGGGCGTCCATGATCGGGGTCCTGTCGGAGCAATACATCATTGCGGCTCGCGCCCGCGGAGTCCCTTCGTTACCGCTGCTCTTGCGTCACGCGCTCCGCAACGCCTTGCTGCCGGTCATGACCATCGGCGCAGCCCAGCTTGGCGCCTTGCTCTCTGGAACGGTCGTCACCGAAAAGATCTTCGAGCGACCAGGCCTCGGAACTCTGTTCTTGGATGGATTTTTCGCTCGGGACATTCCAGTCGTACAAGGTTGCGTCTTGTTGATCGCGGTCATCTACGTCGGGGTGAATCTCGCGGTCGATTTGGCTTATGGAATCGTAGATCCACGAGTTCGGTTGTCGTGAAGAACGCTCGCAATATCCTAGCGAAGACGCCGATCGGAGTCGCGATCGTGCTCTGCTTCTTCCTGTTGGGTCTCATCGGGCCCTGGATTGCACCCTACGATCCCCTCTCGATCGATTTGCTGCACGAATACGAGTTCCCATCTCGGGCACATTGGCTGGGCACGGGAGACAACGGCATCGATATCTTGAGCGCCTTGCTGTATGGAGCGCGGCTGGCGGCAGTCGTCAGCATCGTGGTCGTGGGGGTGTCTGTGGTGCTCGGCACGCTGATCGGCACCTGGGCAGGCTACTATGGCCGCCTCGCCGACCATCTGGTGACGGGCGTGGCTGACCTCGTACAGGCATTCCCAGCCATCGTGTTGAACATCGCAGTGCTCGCGCTGGTGGCGAGGCCGGGACTGATTCATCTGATCCTAGCCCTACTCGTCAACGGCTGGGTTCTGTACGCTCGACTGGCGCGTGCTGAAACACTGTCCCTACGGGAGCGAGAATTCGTCGAAGCCGCACGCGCGCTGGGAGTCCCCGCGCCTCAAGTGATGCGCCGACACGTCATCCCCAATTTACTCAGCCCTCTGATCATTCAGGCCACCACCGGGCTCGGCGTGGTGATTTTGGCGGAGTCGACGCTCTCTTTTCTCGGTCTAGGCCCAGGCAAAGCCGTGTCCTGGGGCGCCCTGCTCGATCAAGGCACGAGTGTGCTGCTTCGCTTTCCGCACGTGGCGCTTTTTTCGGGCGGTGCGATCGCTTTGACCGTGCTTGGGTTCAATCTCACGGGCGACTGGTTGCGGGACCGGCTCGACCCTCACCTACGCTAGCCATGCCCGAGCTGCCTGATGTCGAGCTCTATCTTCACGCGCTACGTCCGCGCATCGTGGGAAATACGCTGCGTGACGTGCGGCTGGCGTCGCCCTTCGTGCTCCGGAGCGTCGAGCCGCCGATCGACGCGGTAGAGGGCAAACGGGTGACGGATCTGCGGCGTCTTGGAAAGCGCTTGGTGCTCGTGCTGGAGGATGATTTGTTCCTGGTCGTTCACCTGATGATCGCAGGGCGACTGCGGTGGAAGCAGCCCGCACACAAGATCCCCGGTCGCATCGGGCTCGCAGCGTTCGATTTCGACGGCGGGACGCTCTTGCTCACGGAGACCAGCAAGAAGAAGCGGGCATCGCTGCATGTATGCCGTGGGCAGGACGCTCTGCGGGAGCACGATCCGGGAGGCCTCGAGCCATTGGACGTCGACTACGTCAGATTCCAGAACGTCTTGCGGGCGCGCAACCATACCGTGAAGCGCGCTCTGACCGATCCCCGCATCCTCAGCGGCATCGGCAATGCCTACTCCGACGAGATCCTTCATCGTGCCCGAATGTCGCCTCTGGTCTGGACGCAGAGACTCAGCGATGCACAGCTGCAGAGACTATACGACGCGACTCAGGAGGTCTTGAACGAATGGGTTGCTCGCCTCGTCGAGCAGCACGGCGAGGAGTTCCCCGAGAAGGTGACGGCATTCCGGCCCGAGATGGCAGCGCACGGCAAGTACGGCCGCCCCTGTCCCGTCTGTGGGGATCCCATTCAGCGGATCGTGTTCGCAGACCGCGAAACCAACTACTGCGCAACCTGTCAGACCGGAGGGAAGCTGCTCGCCGATCGTTCGCTATCGAGGCTGCTCAAGGGGGATTGGCCTCGGTCTCTCGAAGATCTCGAAGCTCTGCGCAGGAGCTAGCCTCGGGGGCCGGGCAGAGCGCTGCACGAGAAATGACCCGGGCGCATTTTGACGGTACCGTGCTCTTCACGCATGCGCTTTTCGGTTCGTCGAGAGGATCGCAGGAACCTCGCGGTCGGCTTCATGGGCCTGATGACCATCATGACCGCCCATTCCGTCATGGAAACGGCGCGAGATACGCTCTTCCTGACCAGCTTGCCAGCAACCGACCTTCCGCGTGCGTATCTAGCGATCGCCCTACTGGCCATCGCAGAGCTCGCAATGCACAGGCGGTTGCTGCCTTATGTTCGTGACCGTCGTGCGTTGCTGACGGCCTCGTTGGTTTTTGGCGCCTTGGTCACCCTGGCCTTCTGGGCATGGCTCGAGGACCTCGGATCTTGGGCGCCCTTCGGCTTCTACGTTTGGACTGGGCTCCTGATCACGGTCGTGCTGATCGAGTTTTGGCTCTTGCTCGACGACGCAGTCACGGTGACCCAGGCGAAGCGTATCTTCCCCGCGGTTGCGGCGGGCGGGGTGACCGGAGCCATGCTCGGCTCACTTCTGTCCGAAGGTCTGCTTCGACTGGTCTCTCCAGCTGGGCTGGTCCTGGCGGCGGCGACCATCCTGGCAATCGCGGCGGCAACCTCCTTTCTGTGGAACGTCAGCGAAAGAGCGCACGAGGGGCGTTCGATCGGCGGAGGAAGAGCTTCGCTCGAGTGGCTCGTGCGTGACGGCTACGTCTCCCGGCTGCTGGCGCTGGTGCTCGTGGGGACGATTGCGCTCACGGTGATCGACTTCGTGTTCAAGAGCACAGTCGCGCAGAGCATTGTGCCAGCGCGTCTCGGCCTCTTTTTCGCCCGCTTTTATCTGGGGCTCAACACGGTGGCTCTGGTCGTCCAGCTGGTGGGTGCCGGCTGGCTTCTTCGCGGGTTTGGGGCTCACCAGAGCTCGAGCTTGCTACCAGCTCTGATCTTCGCCGGCGCCGCGGGCTTGACCCTCGGGCCGGTTCTTCCATTTGCGGTCGCTCTCAAAGCATTCGATGGCGGCCTGCGTCACACGCTCTACCGGAGCTCGGTGGAGGTGCTTTTTCTACCGCTCGACAGCGGCCGTCGCGAGCGAGCCAAGGGCATGATCGAAGTATTCGGTCACCGTGTGGGCCAGGCCATCGGTTCGTTGCTGATCATATGCGCGATTGCCTTGGAGCTGTCGGTTCAGCAGCTCGGCTTCGTTCTATTGCTTGTGACCTTGGGTTGGTTGATCGCGATCGTGTCGACACGCCGGCGATATATCGATCAATTTCGATCGCGCCTTCGCATCATGAGGGCGCTGAGCCGTTGGCAGGCCACCGCGCCAGACATCGCCCTCGAGGGAGCAGCGTTGGATGACCAGCTCAGATCGAGCCTCATGCGGGTCATCGAGCTTCTTCAATGGCGCGCGGCAATCGAGGCTCATGAATCCCTGCGGGACGCCGAATCGTTGCACGTGCTGCGCGACAAGGAGCACGCTGCATTGGAGAGAACGTTCTCGTTGATGGCTCTACAGCAACCTGGCGAAAACTTCGCGTTGCTTTGGCGAGGCCTGCAGAGCGACGACCCGCGACTGCAAGCAGCGAGCGCAGAGGTGCTGGAAGCCTCGCTCACGGGGCCGGTCCGCGAGGCGGTCCTCGCGATCGTCGATGACGGCGACCCTGCTGCTAGGCGTGCCCGCATCGCCTCCGCCGCGCTCGGCGCTACCACCCGTTCCATCTCCTATCAAGAGGCCCTCGAAGCCATGATCCGAGAGGGACACGCTCCCCCCACCTAACCCCCCAGAATCACTACCTTCTCCCGGCAAAGATCGCAGCGATTGATCTCGGATGTTTGGGGTTGGATCTCCGATTTCCTCAATGATTTAGTGCTGCGATCTTTCTTTTATTTTCGTTGTAATTTCAGGGGGTTGGGTGGAGGGAGCGTGTCCCTCTTGCTACTGTTTATTTGTTCAGTATATTGGGTGGTCCCATGGCTTTGGGGACCGTCATCCAGATCGAGGCTTTGCCGCTCTCGGAGTTGTTGCCGCAAGCACGCTTGGTCGAGGTATCGGGGCGACATGCATGTGCCCGAACCACCACGGCGGTCTCCTGTGTGATCCATGCGCAGACGCGCGGCGAGCTGGTCGCTTGGGTACAGCCCAAAGACGGCTCCTTGTTTCCTCCCGATCTCGACGCCGCGGGGGTCGATCTCGATTGTTTCATCGTCATTCACGTGCCCCGCTCCGCAGGCCCATTTGCATTGGTTCGCGCAGCCGAGTGGCTTGCCCGTTCCGGGGCATTTGGATTGACGGTGATCGACCTCACGGACGCAGCTCCATCCGGATCCTCGGTCAACTGGCAAGGCCGCCTGCAAGGTTTGTTGCGCCAATACGATGGTCGCATTCTTTTGCTCACTTCGAATACGCACCAAGATCCGTCCTCAGGTCCATTGGTGAGTTTGCGCATCGAACCCAAGCGCGGCTCTCTTCGCGCCGATCAATTCCAAGTCCACACGACGATCCTGAAAGACAAAGTCGGCCTCGGTAGCACGCTGTCGCCAACCTATTCCATCGCTCCACCGGGTTTGCGAGGAACGTCATGAAGCGAACGAGCTGTGTTCTGTTGCCGATGCTTCCTTTGCAGATCGTGCTTCGTAAAAAGCCGCACTGGCATGGATCGCCCGTGGCCGTCGTGGATGACGAAGGCCCGCATGGCCGCATTACACACCTCAATGAGCTCGCAAAAAAGAGCCGGTTGCACATTGGAATGCGTCAAGTCATGGCGCGCGATCTCCTTCCAAATCTGCACGCTGCAATCGTGTCATCCGAAGAGACGTCGAGAATCAGCGCGGAGTTGATCTCCTCACTTCAGACGTTTTCACCGAGAGTCGAAGCGATTGATCATCCCGGTGCATTCCATGTCGATCCCGAGGGCCTTCGGGGCCTCTACGGCGGCTATCGCAACTGGGCGACTTGCATTCACCGCTATTTACGGGCTCGCCAATGGAAAAACGCAGTGATGGTGGGCTTTCATCGTCATCGCGCGCTGGCAGTCGCGATGACACACGCCGGGGTCACCGTTGTCGAGAGCCCCGACGAAGAATGTGAGAAGTCCGACAAAACACCGCTTCGCCTGTTCAATCTTCCCGGAGAAGCATGTGAAAGCCTGCGCGCGTTGGGCATCGAGACATTGGGCGATTTCCTGACCGTGCCGGCCGGAGAGTTGCTTAGCCGCTTCGGTGCCGAGGTGAGCGCGCTTCACGACTCGTTCGCAGAAGGTCTTCAGCTTCCCATCCAACCCCATGCCTTCGACGAGCCGGCACGAATCTCTTTTCAAGTCGATCCTCCAGATGAAGATCAACACCGCTTGCTCTTCGCGATGAAAGGCGCTCTTCACTCGTTGTTACATCAAGTGCGGGCACGCGGTGAAGCAATTCAATCTTTGCATCTATCGCTTCACCTGGAACGAGCACCCATTCATCGAGAGTATCTCGAGCCTGCTCGTGCGACCTTGGATTTGATGTTGCTGCTCGAGCTGATCCGTCTTCGGCTGGGCGAAACGAGCTTGCGGGGCGCAGTGGAAGAAGTGGAGTTGCTTGCTACTACGATGCGAGCACACGCAGAGCAGGTTTCGCTACCCGGACATCAACCTCGTCGCGACATGAGCGCCGCGCATCGTGCGCTCGCCCGAATTCGCGCGGCATACGGCGAGCATTCGGTCACTAGGGCTCGAATACGCGAAGCGCATTTGCCGGAAGCCTCGTTCCAGTGGGAGCCGACCCAGCATGCCCTTGCCGCAGAGAGAACCGCTGCGGAGCATGTTTCGTCAATGATTAGGCGTGTTTACGCGAAGCCAAAGCCTTTGCCCCCACGGGAGCCCCAAACGCCCGAAGCGGGTCCTTCGCTCGCGACAAACCATACGATCGAGCACCTGTACGGCCCGTATCGCGTCAGCGGTGGTTGGTGGAAGCGCTTGGTCGAACGCGACTACTACTACGCCGAAACCGATCACGGAGACTTGCTGTGGCTCTTCTACGACCGCCCTCGGAAGCGATGGTTCTTACATGGAGTGCTCGATTGAATGAGCGCTTACGTTCCGTTGTGGGTCAAGAGCAACCACAGCTTTCTGGAGGGCGCGTCATTCCCCGAAGAGCTGGTGGAACGAGCACATACGCTCGGTCTTCGGGCAATTGCCATTACTGATCGCGATGGCGTGTATGGTCTAGTGCGAGCACACATCCGCGCCAAAGATCTCGGCATCCGTATTCTGACCGGGGCCCAGCTCACGGTCGACGTCGAAGGCAAAACGTACCTCGTCATCGCGCTTGCAAAGACGCGGCAAGGGTATGCCGATCTGTGCAGAGTGATCTCGCTCGGACATGCGCGCTGCGAAAAAGGTGTTTCGATCATCGAGCCACCTGATCTTCAAGAAGCGCGCGACCTATTCTTTCTCTGCCCGGCGCCAGAGCCCTTGCGTGCCCTGCATTCGCTTCGCGGTCCATGCACTCTCTTTGCACTTTGCGCCCGTCACCTCACGGAGCATGACAGGCCCAAGGAAAGGGATCTGCGAGCTACGGCCCGAGAGCTCGGGATAGAGGTGGTGGGCACCAACGAGGTCCTCTATCACGACAAGACACGCCGCCCTCTGCAAGACGTTTTGGCCTGTATTCGTGCTGGAAAGGTGCTTTCGGAGGCAGGCCATACGACCCGTCCGAACGCAGAGCACTATCTCCGAGCATCGGACGAAGCAGCATATCTCTTTGCCGATGATCCTGAATGCCTCCAGCGCACCCTAGACATCGCCGAGCAGTGCTCCTTCAGTCTCGATGACATTCGTTATCGATACCCCGAAGAGCATCTGCCCCATGGACAAACGGAACAAGGATGGCTCGGCGAGCTCACGTTCCGGGGCGCGCTCGACCGTTATCACGGAAAGATGCCTGCCGACGTTCGCAATCAAATAGAACGAGAGCTTCAGATCATCCACAAGCTCGACTATGGGGGCTACTTTTTGACGATGTACGAAATCGTCCAGTTTTGCCGGCACAAGAACATCTTGTGTCAAGGACGAGGAAGCGCGGCCAACAGCGCCGTATGCTTCTGCTTGGGCATCACGGCAATCGATCCAGTTCGAATGGATCTTTTGTTCGAGCGATTCTTGAGTATCGAGCGCGCGGAGCCCCCCGACATCGATCTCGACATCGAGCATGATCGTCGCGAAGAAGTCATTCAACACGTCTATGAAAAATATGGACGCCGGCACGCTGCAATGGTTGCGAACATCATTCGCTATCGCATTCGTTCAGCAGTGCGTGACGTCGGAAAGGTGCTTGGTCTGTCTCGAACGGATTTGGAAACCGCTACGCGCTTGCTTCGACATCGCGATGACGCGCTCAACCCCGATCTCCTGAGAGAGGCAGGGTTTGAAAAGGATGCCCCGGCGACCCGTCATCTATGGTCACTGGCTTCGCAAGTGCTCGATTTCCCAAGGCATTTATCGATCCACCCCGGTGGTTTTTTGCTCGGCCACCGCCCTGTCGACGAGATCGTGCCAATCGAGCCAGCCAGTATGGAGGCCCGTACGGTCATCCAGTGGGACAAGTATGACGTCGACAACCTCGCATTGTTCAAGGTCGATCTGCTCGGTCTAGGCGCGCTGACCTGTATCCATCATACATTCGATCTCTTGCGCCAACACAAGAACGAGTCGTTCGAGATTGCGACCGTTCCTGCTGAAGATGAAGCCACCTACGACTTGGTGTCGAGAGGCGATACCGTGGGTGTTTTCCAAATCGAAAGTCGTGCGCAAATGGCCATGCTGCCCCGGCTTCAGCCGCGAACTTTTTACGACTTGGTGATCGAAGTCGCGATCGTTCGCCCTGGTCCAATTCAAGGCGACATGGTGCATCCGTATCTGCGACGCCGAAAGGGCGAGGAAGACGTCCTCTATCCACATCCCAAGCTCGAGCGGATCTTGAAAAAGACGCTGGGCGTCCCGATCTTCCAAGAGCAGGTCATGAAGTTGGCCGTCGAAGCCGCACGTTATACGCCGGGAGAAGCGGATCAACTCCGGCGGGACATGGCCGCATGGCGCAAATCCGGACGAATCGAAAAGCACCGAACACGCATGATCCCCCGAATGATCGCCCAAGGCATTCCCGAAGAGTTTGCCGATCGCATCTTCTCGCAAATTCGTGGCTTCGGGGAATACGGCTTTCCCGAAAGCCATGCTGCATCATTTGCTTTGCTTGCCTACGTAACGGCCTGGCTTCGGTGCCACCATCACGATGCATTCACGTGTGCGATCTTGAACTCCCAACCGATGGGTTTCTACACACCGGCGACGTTGGTCGAGGATGCCAAGCGGCACGGCATCGAAGTACGGCCCATCGACATCAACAAAAGCCACTGGAATTGCACCTTGGAGCAGGCTGGCTCCTCTTCGCTGGCTGTGAGAATGGGGCTGCGTTACGTCAAAGGGCTCGGCGTAATCGAACGCCAACGGATCGAAGCCGGACGACCTCCGTATCCCAATCTCGCCACCTTCGTCCGCCAAACGGGGCTCCACAAAAAGGCGCTGCACTCGCTTGCAGAAGCGGGGGCATTCGAATGTTTCAGCCTCGATCGGCGTGACGCGATCTGGCAAGTGCGCAGCCTGTCACGCTTCGTTCGGGACTCATTGCCGCTCGAGCCTGCATCGAGCCAGATTTCGTTCGGATCATTGGCGAGCGACGACCAGGTGATTTGGGATTATCGGGTCAGTGATCACAGCACCCGCGGTCATCCGATGCGCGGGCTTCGCCACGCATTGCATGCACGAGGCATTCCCGATGCCACGGCCGTTCATAGTCGAAAGCATGGTGACCAGCTCGATTACGTCGGCATGGTGATCTGTCGCCAGCGTCCCGGAACGGCTTCTGGAGTCACGTTTTTCACTCTCGAAGACGAGACTGGTTTCGTCAACGTCGTCGTTTGGAAGCAAGTCTTCGATCGCTACGCCATCATCGCCAAAACAGCCGCGTTGCTCGGTGTGAGCGGAGAAATACAAAAAGCGGATGGCGTCACACACCTGATCGCGCGCTCATTGTGGACACCCGAAGTGGCATTCGAAGAGCCAACGCACCGCTCCCGCGACTTCCACTGAGCGAGACGTTCATCCAAAGCCCAAGAGCCCCAACCGGACCACCCAGTACGCCTGGGCTCCGAGTTGCAGCCAATAGAGCGTTCCTCGGACGGTCACGGCAGCCTCGCTCGTGGATATCAGATGCACCGAAGACTGCGCCACGCGCGCCACCAAAACCCAGCGCGCCAGAGGATCAGTGATTGCGGCATGGTCGGTGACCAACGAAATCAATATCAACGCCCCGAACACGGGAAGATTTTCATAGCAGTTCGCATGCGCCCTGCAGAGCCTCGCAGAAAACGGTGATACGTCCTCTCCGCTCGGACTAAATGAATTCGCCGCTCGCTGTTTGGTGAGAACCAGCATCGTGCGATACCCGAGCAACGCGGTGGACAGCAACAGCGTCCACGCCGCATAGCCAATCAGTGCAAGTCCGGAAGGAGACATCGTTCACCCCAAGTTGCAAGCCATGGTCCGGCGCGGACTATACTGCAGCGATGGCGCCGCGACCCAAGAGTTTTTTGTGAGGGGGGAAAGCATGAGAACGCTGGTATTGACGCGGGCGGAGGTCGAGTCTATCGCGACGATGAAGCTCGCCGTGCAAGCCGTCGAGAGAGCCTTTGACGCGTTCGGACGGGGGGAAGCCTCCATGCCGCCCAAGGTGTACCTGCCCATCGAAGATCACGATGGTGACTTTCGGGCCATGCCCGCACGACTCGGCGACTACGCCGGCATCAAGTGGGTGAACGTCCACGCGCAGAACCGGAAACGCCATGGTCTACCAACCGTGATGGCTGTCTACGTCTTGAATGATGCATCGAATGCGTTTCCCTTGGCCATCATGGATGGGACGGCGCTCACGGCCCTGCGAACCGGAGCTGCCGCAGGCGTCGCCTCCAAGCATCTCGCATCCAAGCCCCCGTCTACCATCGGTTTCATCGGCTGCGGCATGCAGGCACGGACTCTCTACGGGGCGCATCGAGTGGTCTTCGGTGGGTTCGAAAGCCTCGCCTACGATCGCAACGCCGAAAGCGCCGAGCGATTTGCGAACGAGGTCGGAGCCCGGGTAGTCAGCTTGGAAGAAGCCGCAGGCGCCGACATCGTCTGCACTGCGACGCCATCGCGGTCCCCCTTCGTGCGCGCCGAATGGATCCGTCCTGGCGCCCACATCAACGCCATGGGAGCAGACGCGCCAGGGAAGCAGGAGCTCGAGCCGGAGATCTTGAGAAGAGCCAGCGTGTACATCGACGACATCCATCAAGCGGTGGGAAGCGGCGAGATCAACGTGCCTCTGACCCAAGGCGAATTTTCGGAAAGCGACATCGCTGGAACGCTAGGCGAAGTCGTTGCGGCTCGGCTCCCAAAACCAGCGGCAGGCTCGACGACGATCTTCGATTCGACGGGTCTTGCGATTCAGGACGTGGCCCTGGCCCAGGCCATCTACCAGCTCGCGAAGTCACGATCGTTGGGCCAAGAGATCGACCTCATCGGCATGGCCGACTAGGCTCGGTTTCATGCGACCGACGATGTGCTTCGTGCTGGCGCTCGCGGTGTCCTGGCCCCTGCTCGCCTCGACACAGACCCGGCAGGATGGACCCCCTGCTTTTTTGGGCGAACCGGACGGCCCCCGCATCACGGCACTGAGAGACGAGGTCATCGAGCAGGTCCGCAAGGGTCGGGGCGGTCGAAGCCTGGCCTTTCTGATCACGCTGGCCGACGGAACACGAGGGTACTTCAAGCCCAAACAGACCTTCTCGGCGGCACACTGGTACTCCGAGGTCGCTGCATACTACTTGGATCGGGAGCTTGGCCTAGACCGGGTTCCTCCGACGACGGGACGGAGGTTTGCTTGGACCGCGCTCGCAAAAGCCGCTGGCCGGGATCGGAGGGTGTCGGAGCTCGGAATCGATCCAGATGGAACGCTCAAGGGCGCGTTCATTTGGTGGATCCCCGATCCGCTCAAGCGTCTGCGCATGGGCCGCGGCTGGGAGCGGTGGATCCGAGTGCAGAAAACGCTGCCCATCACCCCATACCAGAGGCCGATCGACTACCGGGCCGACCTCAACGGACGGTCAGGCATTCGCGAGGCGACGGACCCGAGGCGCCCCGAGGCGGATCGACCAGACGTCGAGGAACGCCCAGCCGAGCTCTCGGACATGATCGTATTCGACTATCTCACCCAGAACGTCGACCGCTGGGGCGGTGACTTCACCAACGTGAGAACGCGCGGACCTGGCGGACCTCTCATCTATCTCGACAACGGTGCTGGCTTTTGGCTCGGACAGCAACGGCTCGGCCTCATGGAGGCGCGTCTGAAGGCGCTCCAACGCTTTCGTCGATCGACCGTCGAAGCCGTACGCCGTCTGGACGTCGAACGATTCGCCGCTCGGCTGCAAAGCGATCCCCTGGCACCCGTGCTGAACGAAAGACAGCTTGAGGGGCTCGAAAAGAGGCGGGTTGCCGTGCTCGCGCACGTGGAGGAGATGATCGCACGCTTCGGTGAATCCGAGGTGCTCCCGTGGTAGCTTCCGCAGGTGAGGCAAAGACTTCGCGTTCCGGCCGAATGGGAACGGCACGAAGCCTGTTGGTTGGCATTTCCCCACTTGCGCGAGGAGTGGCCGGGCAATCTCGAGCGCGCACAGCGAACCATCGCCGAGCTATGCCGTGTCATCGACGAGGCGGGCAACGAGACCGTTCGCTTGCTCGTCGAGGACGAGGCACTCGAAGAGACGGCACGAACCCTGATCGGCGATTCGGCCGGTGTCGACTATCTACGCGCTGACTACGGAGACTGCTGGGTCCGCGACACCGCCCCGCTTTTCGGACACACCGAGTCGGGCGTCCTCGGCGCCCTCTGCTTCGAGTTCAACGGATGGGGACGCAAGTACGAGATGCCCTTCGACGAGCGCGTGAGCGGGTGGTTGACGACTCGCCTCGGAGCCCAGCGATTCGAGTGTCCCGTGGTGCTGGAAGGCGGAGCGCTCGATTCGAATGGGGCAGGCAGGTTCCTGACCACGGCTTCCTGCGTGCTCAATCCCAACCGCAACCCAGGATTGACGGCGGAAGACTTCGAGCAGGCACTGCGCGCCCAAGCGTCGGTAAATCAGCTCATTTGGCTGGATCGCGGCCTCGAGCACGATCACACCGATGGCCACGTCGACATGATCGCGCGATTCGTCGGGGCCGATACCGTGATGTGCATGCGGCCCGATCCGAACGCCCCCAATGCCACCGTGTTGGAGTCGATTCGATCCGATCTTCGAGCAAGCGGGCTGACCCTCGTCGAGCTACCAGCACCGAGTGCCGTGTTTGCACCGGACGGCTCTCCGTTGCCCGCGAGCTACTGCAACTTCTACGTCGCAAACCAAGCGGTCATCGTTCCGACCTACGACATCTCGCAAGATGATGCGGCGCTCCTCGAGATCGCCAACGCATTCGCAGGACGCGAAGTGATCGGCATCCCCGCTCGAGACCTGCTATGGGGAGGGGGGGCTTTTCACTGCGTGACCCAGCCGCAACCCCTGCCGCCATGACCACAACCACACTCTCGATTGCCATCGTTCAATGCGCTCTGTCCGACGTGCGCGAGGCGAACGTCGACCGCGTCGAGGGACTGATTCGCAAAGCGGCCTCAGCTGGGGGCCAGGTGGTGCTCACGCCAGAGCTGTTCGAGGGTCCATACTTCCCCCAGAACGAGGACGAGCGAGCATTCGATCTAGCAGCACCGCTCGAAGGTCATCCCACCGTGGCCCGCATGCAATCCCTCGCCGCCGAGCTCGGTGTCGTGCTGCCCATCTCATTCTTCGAGCGTGCCGGGCAGTCTTACTACAACAGTTTGGTCATGATCGATGCGAGCGGCGAGCAGCTCGGCGTCTATCGCAAGAGCCACATCCCCGACGGACCAGGCTACGAGGAGAAGTTTTACTTCCGGCCTGGTGACACCGGATTTCGGGTGTGGAGCACACGCCATGGCCGCATCGGGGTAGGAATTTGCTGGGACCAGTGGTTCCCGGAGGCAGCACGCAGCATGGCGCTGCAGGGGGCCGAGGTCTTGCTCTACCCCACGGCGATCGGCAGCGAGCCCAGTGCTCCGCTGGACGACACCAAGCACCCTTGGCAGCGCGTCATGGTCGGCCACGCGGTCGCCAACGCGATGCCGGTTGCCGCATCCAACCGCATCGGGCCCGAAGCCGAAATGATCTTCTATGGCAGCTCGTTCATCTGCAACCAGCGGGGCGACATCGAGGCGGAGCTCGGCCGTGACGAAGAGGGCGTAGCCACCGCGTCGTTCGATCGCGAGGCCCTGCGTCGATATCGCGCCAACTGGGGCTTCTTCCGCGATCGGCGTCCCGATCTCTACGCCAGGCTGACCAGCGATGAGCCCGTGGGTTGATTCGCTCTATGCCATCATCGATGCCGAGGCGGCAAAACGGCCGCTCGAGCTGATGCGAACGGCGCTGTCCGACGGGTGTGCGATGCTCCAGCTTCGTGGCAAGCGTCTCGACGACCGCACGTTTCTGGATATGGCGAACGAAGCCCGGGCGGCCTGTCACGAGGCGCGAGTCCCGCTCGTCATCAATGACCGTGCCGACATTGCGGCCATGGTGAGAGCCGACGGCCTTCACCTCGGTCAGGATGACCTCTGCGTCCGGGATGCCCGCGTGATCGTCGGCGACATGCAGATCGGGGTGTCCACGCATACTCTCGAGCAGGCCATGCAGGCCGAAGGCGACGGAGCCGATCTGATCGCGTTCGGCCCGGTGTTCGACACGACGACCAAAGACGATCCGGACCCCGTGGTGGGCGTGCCGCGACTCCGTCGTGTTTGCCGGGGCGTATCCCGGCCGGTGATCGCGATCGGGGGAATTACCCCTGAAAACGCTGATGAAACGCTCATGACCGGGGCGCGCTTCATCGCGGTGATTTCGGCCTTGCCGCGCTTTTTCGAAGCGCGCTAGGCGTCGTTACTTGGTTTATTCGAAGTACTGAATGGCGGTCTCGATCGCGGCCCCCAGCGCCTGATTGATGAGATTCGCAGTCGCGTCTTCGCCATTGCGCAACGCCTCGTAGTACCGCTGTCGCTCCGTCGCATGAATGATGACCGGTTGATAGCCCGCGCGCATGAGCAGGAGATTCATGACCAGCCGCGCGACCTTTCCGCTGTGACGCGGGAAGGGATAGATGTGCAGAAGCTGGAAGTGCGCCTTGCTCGCCATGCGAACGGGATGCATCGTCTTTTTGGTCTCGGGGTCGGAAAGCCACTGAACCAGCTGGCGCATCCGATAGCTGATCTTGTCCGGCTGGGAAATTTCGTGGAAGTACAGCCGGTGAAGGGGCATGTCTTTTCGATAGGTAGGCGGCCCCTTGCCCTCGAGCTCCTCGGGTGCGAGCTGCGCGAAGAGCTTCTTGATGACGTCGAGGGTCACGTTCGCGCGTTTGCGAGTGGCCATCTCGCGAATCATCGCAATCGCGCCCATGTGATTTCGAATCTCGTCGTAGACGGGGATCAAGGCGGGATCGGGAACGCCCTCGGCGCGCATGGCGGCCTTGAGCTCATCCATCGAGTAGACGACGCCCTCGAGCGCGCTGTCATGATAGATCCAAGCGATGTCGAAGCGCTCTTGATACTCTTGTCGGACTTCGGGACTCGCCGAATCCATCAACTCCTGAAGGTAGGCGACCCGCTCCTCTATGCTCGGACCTTGAAGGGATTGAACCAACGAATGCCTCCATGCCTGCCGGACCGGCACCGTCGGCGCCGCGGGGCGGGCGAACCTACCAGCGCCCGGCGGGGGCGTCAACCATGACCGGATCCGGCTAATTTAGGGCCTCGGCGATGGCGCTCCGGAGCCTGGTCTTGCTGGGAACTCCGGTAGAAGCCCACCGGATGATGCCATCCCGGCCCACCACGACGACGGTCGGGAGCATATCGATCGCGTAGCGCCTCTGAACCACGCCGCTCCGGTCGTGAAGGCTCGGAAATTCGGTGCCAAACGCCGCGTGAGCGGCCTCGAGCCGCTGGCGATCGATCGGCTCGACGTTGATCGCGTAGAACCGGGCCCCGTCGCTGGCGAATTCCTGGTGCAGGTCGTTGAGTATCGGGGTGGTCCGTCGACACGCCTGACACCAACTCGCCCAGAAATCGAGCACGACGACCTGGCCGCGCAGCTCGGAGAGCCTCACCTCCGCCGGACCGTCGGGGCTGGCTCCAGCGGCCACCGCAAGCGTGAGGTCGGGCGCCTGCTCGCCCATCAAGGGCGAAGCGTTGCCCCGCGTCATCCACGCGTAGAGGGCGACGAAGACCATTGCGGTGACGAGCCAATGGATCCAACGGCCCGGCGAGCGTTGCCGAGCGTCTGTCACGCCGACTCCATCAGGGGAAGCTCGATACGGATGCGCGCTCCGCCCTCGGGTGCGCGGTCGAGGCGCACCTCGCCTCCGTGCTCGAGGACCACCTTCTTCACGATGGCCAGCCCCAATCCCGTTCCGTCCGGCTTGGTCGTGTAATAAGGGTCGAATACACGTTCCCAATCTTCTTCCGCGATGCCGGGCCCATTGTCCCGCACCTCGATGCATCCGGTGTCTCCGGTTGCATAAGCCCGGATCAAAACCTTGCCACCTCCGGAGTGCTTGGACTCATGCGTCGCTTGGATGGCATTTCGCACGATGTTGTCGAGGCCGCGTTTCATCATCATCAGGTCCATACGCACGGGGATGGGACTCGTTGCGCAACTCACCCGCACTTCGACCGGGGCTGGCGTACCATGACCGATATCCTCGAGAATCGCCGGCACCGAATCCTCGATGGCTTGTGTGAGCTCGCAGAGATCGGCCGGCGACAGGTCGGCGATCGGTAGCTTCGCAAATGCGCTGAATTCACCCACCAATCGGCGCAGCGTGGCCACCTCCTCCTCGATGATCGCACGCGCGTGCTCGAGCTTGCCTCGGTAGAGATCGTCATCGCCACCATAGGTTTCCGCCATTTCTTGGGCAGCCAGTTGTATGGGAGTCAGCGGGTTTTTGATCTCATGCGCGAGCCGCCTGGCAAAGTCCTGCCAAGCGCTAATGCGTTGAAGATACTCGATTCGAGTCCTCGATTCGCGCAAGTCGCGGACCATGGCGTTGAACGCCTGCGTCAACTCCGTGACCTCGTCTCTGGCCCCGGTCGGCAGCATGACCGTGAAATCGCCCGCGCCGACCTGACGGGAAGCTTCGGCCAAGGCTGTGACTCGGCTGGTCACGCGTCGCGAAACGATGGCGCCGATCAAGAATGCAACGACGATGACGAGGAAGGCAAGGACACCAAACACCCAAACGTAGACTTTGGAGACCGACGCGCTTCGCCGTTGTAGCCGCGAATAGACGTCCGCTGCCTCCCCGGCCTGCTGCAGCCGCTCGAAGTAGACCTCCGGCACGGCGACTTGGACTTCGATGCGGAAGGTCTTTCCACCGACCTTCGCTTCCCTCTCGCGTAGCGTGGCGCGCATGGGCTCACGGAGCGGATCGAACGGACGCGCAACGCGTGCGATTTCCCGATCGTCCGGACGGGTGACGCGAATGCTCTGTATGACGTCGTACCGATCCAGAAAGCTCATCAGAAGGGGCTCCAACCCTTCCGTGCCTCGCTTTTCGGCGAGCTCTGCTTCCAGGGCCCACCGGACCGCGTCGGCGGCCTGCTCCGTGCCCGAGCGTAGCGCCATCAGCTGGGCGCGTCGCGCTTCGACTCCGCGAACCAACTCGGCGCCAAAGCGCTCGTTTACCCCCACGCGGTACACCTCGCGGAGCGCCCGTTGTGCGAGAAAAATGCTCCCTCCCAGAGTCAGGAATACGGACAGGCCGATCGCGAACAGAATTTTTCGCTCGAACCGGCTCATTCGGGCACCTGCACGAATTTGCTGCGGAACTCCAAGGTTCGCTCCGCTTGGCAGATTTGCCGCCTGACGATGCTGATCGTGATCGGGCCTACCGGATCGTCGCTGGAGCTCGGGCGGATGAGCTCTTGGCATTGAGCCTTCGAGATCGGATTGAACTCGGCGCGTACGGAGAAATAGATCTCGCGTCCTTTGTTTTGTTCGTAGCTCTTCGGTTCGCCAACGAACAAACCCTTGACCGCCAGGCAGTGGTTCAGCACCTCCTCGAGCGTCTTGAAGCGCTGAGCCTGCTTTCCGATCCGGACGACGTATCCGTCCTCCCACAGGTCGCGCGTCACGTTGCAGCTGAACTGACGGACCGCCAGGTGCCGGTTGGACGATCGGAAATGCGCGCTGACCCGTACCAGTAGGCGCTTGCGAAGCCCGCTCGACAGCTCTCGTCGCACTTCCTCATTGGCGAGATCCTTGGCCGAAAAAGAAACCTTGGGAGAGCCGCGGTCCCACTCGACTTGGAAATCGCGGACCGGCAGATGCGCTTGCGCGTACGCAACCGTGGCGACCAGCCAGATCAGCGCTGGGATCCAGTACCTCACAATCGTATGAATCCCAGTACCGTCGAGAAGCCCACTTGAAAGACCCCAACTCGGGTGTCGAATCGGAAACCGAAGTCGAAGGTCAGGTCCAGCGGGAACCGTGAAAACCCGCTATAGCCGCTCACCCCACCGACGGGAGCGCGTAGATCGGTAAGCGAGATCAAGCCGACCAGCGTGTACAGGTCGATTTCGCGCAACCCGCGATCGCGCACGCGCTCATAGACCGGAATGTCGTAACCGACGTCTAGCCTCCAGGAAAGCTCGCCGAGGTAGTTGTTCTCGATCGACGTTCCCAACAGATTGGGCGGGGGCCTTCCGTCGAGTTGCATCTCGAGGAAGCGTGACGGTATCAGGTCACTGAGATCGGAGATGTGGAACAGGTAGAAGAAAGGTGTGTTGCCCAACGCAGCGCCGCCGAATGCCCCGATTCGAATCGTGTGGTTCCACGGGAGGCGCCACCATCTGCGCACGTCCGCCATGATCCGGATGTAGCTGTAGTCGCTCCCGAAGAAACGGGTGCCGACGAGCACTTCCCCCTGGAACAGCACGCCTTCCTTGGTGATTCCAGGGTCGTCACGCTTGTCGAAAACGAGCCTGAATCGCAGAGACGAAACAAAGCTGTGGCCGTCCTCGATCGCGAAATCGATCGGCACGATCTCGTTGCCGCGTGTCTCGCTAGCCGCCTGGGGCCGGTCGAGAACGCTGACGAACTCTCCGATCCAATCCAGGCTGTAGCTGAGCTTCGTCGTGAAATCCTTGCCGGTTCCAACCACGAAACCGCCCCGCCGGTAGCGAACCACGGCTTTGTTGACCATGGAGGTTCCGGGACAGGTGGGCATGCCACAAGGCACGCTGACCAAAGGGCTGTTACCGTAGAATTCGCGTCCATTGAGAAAGTACGTGGCGAACCGAAGCGCGTATTCGTTCTTGATCAATCTGGGATAGGTGAGGTCCAATCGGCCGCCTTGCTGGAACTCGCTGACCAACGCGGTTCCCGAAAGCCTGATGCCGAGCCCGGCCAGGTTGGTCTCGGTGATCTTGAAACCGAGCCATGGAAACAAGGTGCGGCCGCGGTCGGTGGTCTTGGCGACACCCTCGGAGAGGCCTGCCACCAACTGTTCGATGACGACGGTATTCCTCTCCTTCACCTCTACGACCAGCACGACGTAGCCACGTTCGGCTCCACGCTCCAAGTGGAGGTTGACGTGGGCGAACCACCCTGTTCCCATCAATTTCCATTCGGTCGCCAACAGCTCCGGTGATTCCGGATCCAGAAAGTCGCCTTGCTTCAAAGGAACGAGCTCGCGAATGACGCGGCTCTTGGTGCGTTTGTTTCCGATCACCACGATGCCCTCGAGCACGTAGCGGACCTGCAGCGTGATCT
Organism: uncultured delta proteobacterium; assembly: GCA_963817725.1. Classification (GTDB taxonomy): domain Bacteria; phylum Myxococcota_A; class Polyangia; order Polyangiales; family Houyiibacteriaceae; genus SG8-38. Next base: position 20,299 of record CAWFPD010000005.1, on the reverse strand, counting down.
GCTCGGCCTCCTTTTCCTGGCCGGCCGTGCCATAGCGGTCCCGAAGCTCGCCTTCGTCGTCTCCGGTCGTCGCGCTCCCGGGCGCCGAAGATTCCACGACATCGCCCGGCCGGTAAGGTTCGCCCACCGGCGCGGCGCCCTGCGCGCTTGCCGAGGAAGGCGACGCAAGACCCACCAGGGCGATCAGGCTCAGAAGCCAGCGTCTCGGTCGCAAGCGCGGGCTCACGCCGGTCAGACTAACCTAGCGGCGGGAGCGACGCGAGGAGCCAAAGGCATCCGGCGACGATCGCAAATACGGCGGCGACCCAACCCACGGTCCGCCACGATCCAATCGGCCTTCCGTCGTCTTTCGTCTTCACGGGCTCTGTTGTAGCAGATTCCGTCGAGAACGAGGGAGAATAGTCGAGAGCTTCCCAGCGTTGGCGCGGCTCTTCCAGGCGCTCCATCCCTGGACGGCGAATCACTCGGATGGTGGCGTCCTCGTCCCGCTCTTCCATGCGGGGGTGAAGTCCCGAAACCGGTGTATCATCGCGCCGGCCCATCTCGGCAAGCCCTGCCTCGAACGCCTCGATGAGAGGAAGCTGGGTCGGGTTGCTGGGCGGCGCTTCCGAAGTCTTGTCGCGTAGCGCCGGGGGGAGGGTTTCACGGGGCGGCGGCACCGCGTCGACCCGAAACGTTCCCTCCGTCCATTCGAGCGCGGAGACGAAATCGCCTGCGGTGCCACCATCGATGCTCACGTCGACGAGGTCCCCCTTCTCGTAATAACCGATGGCAAGTCGGCCCCGATGCTCGAGTAGCAGGCGTCCCGTGAGCCCTGCGTTCTCGCAGTAGCGCATGAGCTCCGCAGGTGGATGAACGGCCAGCGACCCGCGTCGTGTCGTGTCGGTCCCTCGCGACACCGGCAGGTGCGGGAGCTTCGGATACACGGCGAACTGGCCGTCGCGTAAAGTGAGCAGAATCTCGAGCGCGCGCTCCTCGTCGGCTGTCGCTTCCCGATCGGCGATCTGACCGTGAACGAGACGGATCTTGCCCGAGCCTGCCGTGCTCTCGAACGCGAGCACGCCCGTCGTCCCGATCTCTTCGAGACCTCCCAACAAGTCTCCGATTCCCTCCTCGGGGATGACGCCTTCGAAGACAGCTTGAGTCACCATGACTCAGGGAAGTGCTTCCGGACTGCGCGCTTGTCAAGGTGTCCCGGACGGTCGCGCCGAAGCCCGAATCGCTCCAGGTTTTCCAGAATATTCACGGAAAGATGCCTCGCTCCTCGTACGAGGTGGCGAGGCTCTCGAGTGCTAGGGCATAGGCCGCAACACGCGGATTCACTTTCTTTTCGGCCGCATAGTACATGGTGCGTTGATACGCGCGACGCATCATGTGAAGCAGCCTTCGCTGAACTTCTTCAGCGTCCCAGTGCTCACTATTCCGATTCTGCACCCACTCGTAGTAGCTCACGGTGACGCCGCCGGAGTTGGCAAGTATGTCCGGAATCACGGGAATGCCGCGATCCGCAAGCACGGCTTCCCCATCGGGGTTGATCGGGCCGTTGGCTCCTTCGGCCACCAGACGCACGTCGAGCTTGATCGCCTCGCTCGTGCCAACCTGATTTTCGAGCGCCGCGGGGATGAACAGGTCCGCTTTCATTCCGAAGAATTCGTCACGTGTGATCGGCTCGCCGCGAGGATAGCCCTCGATCGATCCGTGGGCGCGAACGTGCTCCTGCAGCTTGTGAGCATTGAACCCTTCTTCGTTGTGCAGGTAACCGGTGTGATCGCCGGTGGCGATCGTCGAGACGCCTAGCTTCGACAGCAAGAGCGCCGTGTTGGACCCGACGTTTCCAAAGCCTTGCACGATGGCAGTGGAACCCTCGAGATCGAAACGAGCTTCCCGCGCCCATTCCTTGATGCAATGTACGACGCCTTGGCCGGTGGCTTGCTCGCGTCCTTCCGAGCCACCTGCATTGATCGTCTTGCCGGTCACCACGGCGCGCTGATCGTTTTTCTCGTAGGTGGGACCGGTATTGATGTACGTGTCCATCATCCAAACCATGGTTTGGGCGTTGGTCCCCATGTCGGGCGCCGGGATGTCGTGGGCCGGACCGATGTTGCTGCCGAGCGCGTGTGTGAAGCGGCGGGTGATCCGGCGGAGCTCGTCTTGTGAGTGCTCGCGCGGATTGAACCTGATGCCTCCCTTGGCCCCGCCGAACGGCAGGCCGAGCAGCGCGCACTTCCAGGTCATCTGCGTGGCCAGCGCCTTGAGCTCGTCCAGGCTGATCAGCTCGTGATAGCGAATGCCGCCTTTGTACGGGCCCATGATGTTGTTGTGTTGGACCCGGTACCCCTTGAACACCCGGAGCTCGCCGTCGCTCATCCGCACCGGGAAGTTCACGATAAGCTGGTTTTTGGGGCGCGCGAGGATGTTTTTGACGTGACGTGGCAGGCCGGTCACCTCGGCTGCGCGCTCGATGTAACCTTGGACGACTTCGAAGAACCCACGCGGCTGCGGACCAATGGACATGCGCAAACGATGGTACACTGGGCAGCGTTTGCGCGCGCAAATCTTGCGCGCATCGGGCGATCGGCGAAAGAACCGCGCCTGCAACGGAAAACGGTTCTCAAGAAGCAAGAGAACCTTGTTTTTTGGCGGCACAGAGCGCTAAAGTCCGACAAAACGGGCGGCTGTCGAGGCACCGCCGCCGCTCTGCTCTGAACAGCAAGGAGGGTGCAATGGGTAAGCCGAGAAGCGACTTCCGTCGAGAGCTGGCGGCCCGCGGCGTTTCGCGACGCGAGTTCATGGGTTTCTGCTCTGCGATGGCAGTGGCGTTTGGATTGCCGAAAGGTGCGACCGCGATGATCGCAGAGGCAATCGAGAACAATCCAAAGCCGACGCTGGTCTGGCTCGAGTTTCAAGACTGCGCAGGCAACACCGAATCTTTCCTCCGCGCGAGCAAACCAACTGCGGCCGAAGTGATCCTCGATTTGATTTCGATCGATTATCACGAAACGATCATGGCGGCTGCGGGACACCAAGCCGAAGCAAATCTTCAGGCGGTCGTCGAGAATCAAAAGGGCAAGTACATCGCGGTCATCGAGGGTTCGATTCCAACGGGGGCCAACGGCGCGTACTGCACGATCGGCGGACGTGCTGCCACCGACATCGCACGCGAAGTCTGCGAAAACGCGGCGGCCACGATCGCAGTCGGAACCTGCGCAACCTTTGGCGGGATCCCGGCCGCCTCGCCAAACCCCACCGGGGCGCTGGGCGTGAGCGATGCGATTCCGGGCTTGAACAAGGTGATCAATCTTTCCGCTTGTCCGATGAACGCGCAGAACCTGACAGGGACGCTCGTTTACTATCTGACCTATGGTGACTGGCCGGCGCTCGACAAGCTCAATCGGCCTCTATTTGCCTATGGAAAGTCGATTCACGACAACTGCGAGCGCCGCGCGCACTACGACTCCGGCCAATACGTCGAGCAATGGGGCGATGAGGCGCACCGCGAGGGCCATTGCCTGTACAAGATGGGATGCAAGGGGCCGGTCACCCACCAGAACTGCCCCAACATCGGTTGGAACGACAACACGAGTTGGCCGATTGCGTGCGGCCATGGATGCATCGGCTGCGCAGAGCCGGACTTCTGGGACAAGATGACGCCGTTCTATTCGCACCTCCCCGGTTTCCCGGGCTTCGAGAAGGGCTCGAATATCGACAAGGTCGGGTTCTGGGCGACGATCGGTGTCACGACGGCATTTGCCGGACACACCCTGGTGCATCTCGGCAAGAAGCGCTTGCAATCGGGGAAGGATACGCCCGCCGACCCCACCGTGAATCCCGAAGGAGGTGAGGCATGACCCATATCGTCGTCGATCCCGTGACCCGCATCGAAGGCCATCTGCGTATCGAAGCGGAGGTCGATGAAGGGAAGGTGGCGAATGCATGGTCGTCGTCGACCATGTTTCGCGGCATCGAGATCATTCTACAAGGACGCGATCCACGAGACGCATGGGCGTTCACGCAGCGGATCTGCGGCGTCTGCACCACGGTTCACGCGATCGCGTCGATTCGAGCGGTCGAAGACGCGATTGGAGCCAAGCCTCCACCCAATGCGAGGCTCTTGCGTAACCTGATCATCGCTTCGCAATGCATTCAGGACCACGTCATCCACTTCTATCACCTGCACGCACTCGATTGGGTCGACATCGTGTCGGCGCTCGAGGCGGACCCGAAGGCAACGGCCGACCTCGCTCAGTCGATTTCAGACTGGGGCAAATCGAGCGCGACCTACTTCAAGGGCATCCAGGATCGTGTGAAAAGCCTGGTGGATCGGGGCCAGCTGGGCCCGTTTACCAACGCCTACTGGGGCCACCCCGCATACAAGCTGCCACCGGCGGCGAACTTGATGGCGGTTGCCCACTATCTCGAAGCTCTGGAGTGGCAGCGGGAGTTCATCAAGATCCACGCGATCCTCGGCGGCAAGAACCCGCACCTGCAAAGCTTCTTAGTTGGTGGCATGGCGACGCCGGTCGATCCGAACCAGCAGGCATCGCTAAACATCCAGACCATCGCCGCGTTCAAGAAGCTCATCGCGGGCGCACAGGAATTCGTGAGCAAGGTATATATCCCGGACCTCCTCGCCGTCGCCTCGTTCTACAAGGATTGGGCCGGCTACGGCGCGGGCGTGGGCAACTACATGGTGTTCGGGGAATATCCCCTCAACGACGATGCCGATCCCCCCAAGTTCCTCCCCTCGGGAATCATCCGCAGCCGCGATCTCTCGACGATCGAGGATCTCAGATCCATCCAAGATCACCGAAGCGGTCAAGCACTCATGGTACGAATACGATGGCGGCGACAACCAGGCGCTACATCCGTCGGAGGGAGAGACCAATCCCAAGTACACCGGGCCGGAGCCTCCCTATGAGCGGCTCAACACCGATGGCAAGTACTCGTGGCTCAAGTCGCCCCGCTACGAGGGCGTCCCGATGGAGGTCGGGCCGCTCGCACGCATGCTGGTCGCCTACGGCCGAGGGCACGAACAGGTCAAGGGCCTGGTCAATGCGGTCCTCGGTAAGCTCGAGGTCGGTCCCGAAGCGTTGTTCTCGACGCTCGGCCGCGTCGCCGCGCGAGGCATCGAAACCAAGATCCTAGTCGACAAGATCGGTGATTTCGTCGATGAGCTGGCCGCCAACATGGGCAAGGGCGAGCTTCGGATCCACGACAACAGCAAGTGGGACCCGGCCAGCTGGCCCAAGGATTCCATGGGAGCGGGTTTCCATGAAGCACCCCGCGGCTCACTGAGCCACTGGGTGCATGTGAAGGACGGCAAGATCGCTCGCTATCAGTGCGTCGTCCCGAGCACTTGGAACGCCGGGCCCCGTGACGAGGGCGATACCCCCGGCCCCTACGAGGCGGCGCTCCTCGGAACACCGATCGCAAACCCGGAGCAACCGCTCGAGATTCTTCGAACGGTTCATTCCTTCGATCCTTGCATGGCCTGCGGCGTGCACGTGGTCGACACTGGAGGGCGCGAGGTGACTCGCGTGAAGGTCCGATGACACCTCCGACGGGCTCGGTCGCGGAAGGCGCACGCCCCCCACACCACATGGAGCTGGAGCGGGTGTACGTATGGGACCTGGTGGTCCGCTTGAGCCACTGGGTCATCATGCTGACCCTTCTCCTGTTGACCGTCACCGGGATCTACATCGGCAGGCCGTTCTACATTCCAAGCGGGCCCGCGGACGCCCAGCTGGTCATGGCGAACATGAAGACCGTGCACTTCTACACGGCCATCATATTCACCTTGGCCGTGTTTGCGCGGGTCCTTTGGATGTTCGTCGGTCCGCACTACGCGCGCTGGGATCAGTTCTTCCCGATCGGCGCTCGCCGTCGCCGAGACGTGTGGCGCATGCTCAAGTTCTACACGTTCCTGAGCAGCAAGCCGCCGATGAACGTCGGCCACAACCCCTTGGCGGGTCTGACCTACATCGCCGTGTTCGGGCTCTACTTCCTCATGATTTTCACGGGGTTGGCCCTCTACTCGGTAGACGCCGGGCTCGCGTACCACGGCTACATGCGGGAAATCGGAGGGTGGTTCCTACCCTTGTTTGGCGGCCCGCAAACCGCCCGATGGATCCACCACGTCGCGATGTGGTTCCTCTTGGGGTTCTTTGCGCACCACATTTGGAGCGCGATGCTCGTGTCCCGGGTCGAAGGTATGGGCCTCATCGACTCGATGTTCAGCGGATACAAGTTCCTGCCTCGAGGGTGGCGCAAGCGCGATGAATGAGCGCATACCGGTCCTCGTCTTGGGCCTCGGCAACGTGGTTTGCACGGACGACGGCGCCGGTATTGCCGCGATCCACAAACTGATTCGCGAATACGAGCTGCCCGAGGGCGTCTTGGCCATCGACGGGGGCACCCTCGGGCTTTCCTTGCTCCCGCTCGTGGACAGCGCGGATCAGGTCATCCTGGTCGACGCGGTCAACGCGAATGGACCCCCCGGCACCCAGGTTCGCGTCGAGGGCGACGAAGTGGCGCCGGCGGTCTATGAGCGCCTTTCCCCACACCAAATAGGCGTCGCCGACCTGCTTGCAGGGGCGAGCTTGCTGGACCGGTATCCGGATCGGGTATTGATCCTCGGTGTCGTGCCCGACTCGATCGAGCTCGGTCTGAAGCGTACCCCGCCCGTCGAGGCGAGCATTCCCGAGCTGGTCGAGCGCGTCGTGGAAGAGCTCACGGCACTCGGCTACCCGCCGGTTCGATCGGAGAATCACGATGAAGCGAACGGCAGCTACGCTCATCTTGCTCGCACTCTCGGCGTGTAGCACCGAGAAACGGACGGGCAGCGAATACGATCACGTGCAGGTGCCGGTCGAGCGACTGGCGTCGGCCGAAGCACGTGCGCGCGGGCGCGAGATCTTCGAGAGCAAGTGCGCGCTTTGCCATGGGGCCGAGGCCGACGGCCGAGGGCGGCGCCACAGCGGTCTGTCGAGCGCACCACCCAACTTCCAGAACGGCGACTGGAGACAAAGCGTGACGCCAAAGTACGTGTTCAAAATGGTGAGTGAAGGAAAGCGGGGAACCTCGATGCCTGGCTGGCCCACGTTGAGCCAAGAGCAGAGGTGGGATGTCGTGGCGTATGTCCTCAGCGTGGCTGAGGATGGACCTTGATGGCTGGACGCCAAATCGAAATTCGAGGCACCGTGCAAGGAGTCGGCTTTCGGCCGTGGGTCTATCGGCTTGCACACCAGGCGGGGATCCGTGGCAGCGTGCGAAACGCGGCAAACGGAGTGACGATCCGGGCCTTCGGAGCCGAGGCTGAGCTCGCGGCATTTGTGAAGCAACTACGGGAAGATGTGCCTACTCCAGCCCGCGTCGTCGATCTGCGGGCGGCCGTCATCCCCGACGAAGGAGCGCCCGGTTTCATCATCGAGTCGAGCGACGACGCGGGGTCGAAGGCGCTTTCGATCCCTCCCGACCTTGCGACCTGTCCAGCCTGCGAGGCGGAGGTTTTGGACCCGGGCAACCGGAGATTCCGCTATGCCTTCACCAACTGCACCGGCTGCGGTCCCCGCTTCACCATCGCGACGGGCATCCCATACGACCGCGCGTCGACGACCATGGCAGTGTTCGAAATGTGCCCCGCTTGTCGACGCGAATACGACGACGTCGAGGATCGCCGCTTTCATGCACAACCGAATGCATGCCCGAAGTGCGGACCGACGTTGCGTTTGGAGATGACCTCGGACGAAAGAGCACCTGGGGCAGATCCGCTCGAGAGCTGCGCTTTGCTTCTCGCGCGGGGCGCGATCGTTGCCGTCAAGGGCCTCGGCGGATTTCATCTGGCGTGTGACGCGACCAACTCGAAGGCCGTTCGATTGCTTCGCCAGCGCAAACATCGAGACGAGAAGCCCTTTGCAGTCATGGTTCGGGACCTGGAGGCGGCCCGAGCTCTCGCAGACATGAGTGAGCAAGAGCAGACGTTGCTCGCGTCGCCAGAGCGACCGATCGTGCTGGTGAGGGCGCGAGCAGACGCTTCGGTGGCGGCGGAGGCGAGTCCGGAAACGCCCCTTTTGGGCCTCTTTCTACCCTATACCCCCCTCCATCATCTTCTGCTCGGGGCCGTCGGCCGCCCTCTCGTCATGACGTCGGCCAACATCGCCGACGAGCCGATCTGCAAGGACAATGGCGAGGCCCGTCGACGGCTCCAGAGCATTGCCGACGGGTTGTTGCTGCATGACCGAGACATCGCGATGCGCTGCGACGACTCGGTGACCCGGGTGATCGCAGGCGCGCCCACGGTGTTGCGCCGGTCTCGGGGCTTCGTGCCGCGGCCGTTCATGCTACGCAAACGTTTGCACAGACCCATCCTCGCATGTGGCGCACATCTCAAGAACACGTTTTGCTTGGCCGCTGGGGATACCGCTTATTTCGGCCCGCACATCGGCGATCTAGAAACGGTCGCAGCGCTGGGGTTCTTCGAGGAAGCCGTCGAGCGCATGCAAACGATCTTGTCGATCCGGCCCGAGATCATCGCGCACGACTTGCACCCGGGATATCTGTCCACCCGCTATGCATTGGCGCGTTCCGATGTGACGCTCGTGGGGGTGCAGCATCACCACGCACACGTGGTCAGCGCGATGGCCGAGCATGGTCGCGAAGAACCGGTGCTCGGCATTGCATTTGACGGCACCGGAATGGGCGAGGATGGCACCTCTTGGGGCGGCGAATTCCTTCTTGGCTCCGCGTCGCACGTCGAACGGCTAGCTACCTTTCGTCCGATTCCGCTTCCTGGCGGCAACGTCGTGATGCGCGAAGTTTGGCGGACGGGGTATGCTCTGTTGCACGACGCATTCGACGGAGAGCCACCCGTCGATCGCCTGGCACTCTTCAACGCGGTACCCGAAGCGTCGCTCCAAGTGGTCGGACAAATGCTCGAGCGTGGTCTCAATGCGCCGCAAGCCCACGGCGTCGGTCGATTCTTCGATGCGTTCGGATCGCTTGGCCTCGCACGGCCGGTTTCGAGCTACGAAGGACAAGTGGCAATCGCTTGGGACTTCGCAGCCGAAGGGTACGACGAAGACCCCTATCCGTTTGCGATCGATCGTCATCAGACGCCGATGCAGATCGACCTTCGCCCCACCGCGCGTGCTGCGGTCGAGGACTTGATCGCGGGTGTGCCCCCAGGGAGGATTTCAGCTCGCTTTCATGGCACGCTCGTCGGAGCCACGGTGCACGTGGTCCGTACGATCATGGCGGACCGTGAGCCCCGACCGATCGCGCTCACGGGCGGGGTTTTTCAAAATGACCGTTTGGTACGCGAAATGGAGAAAAAATTGTCTAATGAATACGAGATATTACGGCACCGAGAGGTCCCGCCGGGAGACGGAGGGATTGCGCTCGGTCAAGCCTTGATCGCGGACGCATTTCTGGGAGACAAAGACTGATGTTCCGAGGAGCTTTGTCATGTGCTTAGGCGTTCCAGGTAAGGTCATCGAGGTCGATCGCGAGATGCAGGTCGCGACGGTCGATTTCTGGGGCGTGAAGAAGCAGGTTCGCCTCGAGGTCTGCGATGCACCGGTCGATCCGGGGGACTACATACTGAATCACGTGGGTTTCGCGATCCGTCGCATTCCTCCGGAGGAAGCAGCCGAGACCTTGGCGCTCTACGACGAGCTCCTGCGCCTTGCGGACGAACAAGACCTGATGGCGGGAGACGTTCGAGGCGAGATCGACGCTGCGCCCGATGCGGTTCGTTCGCGGAAGGAAGCGCTCGATGAGTCCCAATGACGCCTTCGAGCAGCTGAAGTTTCGAGACCCCACCCGGGCCCGCGGTCTTCGCGACGCGCTCCATCATCTCGTGCAACGGGCCAGTCATGCTCCCGTCTCCGTGATGCACGTTTGTGGTAGCCATGAGCAGGCGATCGCGAAGTTCGGGCTGAGGGCCGCTTTCCCCGATGAATTACAGGTGATCATGGGACCTGGCTGTCCCGTTTGTGTGACGGACGTGCCTGAAGTGGACGAGGCGGTCGCGTTGGCGAAGCAGGGCATTCGCATTGCCTCGTACGGCGACATGCTGCGGGTTCCAGGCACGTGCCAGTCCCTGGCGGACGCGAAAGCGGAAGGCGCCAAGGTCGACGTCGTGTACAGCGTCACACAAGCCGTAGAGCTTGCGCGTCGCCACGACGAAGAGATCGTCTTCTTTGCATCCGGTTTCGAAACGACCGCGGTCGCGACAGCGGCTATCTTGGTGGACGATCCTCCGGATAATTTTTCGGTCCTCTCCGCGCACAAGTACATCCCGCCCGTGATGGAGATCGTTGCAGAGATGCCCGAGACGAAGATCGAAGGCTTCCTCGCTGCGGGTCATGCGGCCACCATCACGGGCTCTGCAGTCTTCGAGAAGTTCGTGGCGCGCCACCAGGTGCCCGTCGTCATTGCAGGCTTCGAGCCGCTCGACGTGTTGGCGGGGCTGGTCAAGCTCCTCGAGGTGATCAACAGCGGCGAGCCACGGGTCGAAAACGCCTTTCCACGCTGCGTGACCGCGGAAGGCAACGTGCAGGCACAAAAGCTTCTCTGGCGGGTTTTTCGGCCGACCGGGGGCCGCTGGCGTGGCATTGCCCACGTCCCCAATGGCAATCTTCGCTTGCGGGACGAGTTCGCGCGGTACGACACGCGGAGACGCTTCACGATCGATTTGTCTTCGCTATGGACTTACGCGCCTTCCAAGCTCGTGCAGCAATGTTTGTGCGGCGACATCATGGCGGGCATTGCGTCGCCGTCGGACTGCTCGCTCTTCGGCAAGGAATGCACACCGGACGCGCCTGTGGGCGCATGCATGGTGAGCGCTGAAGGAACCTGCAAGATCTGGCACCAATACGGCGGAAGGCCTGACCTGCGCTCGATGAAGAGAGGCGCCGCATGACGCGCAACGTCCGATTCGTAGAAGATCGCATCACGCTCAAGTACGGCACCGGTGGAGGCGCGATGCGAGCACTGATCGAGCAGGTGTTCGCCAAGGGCTTGGGCGATCTCGGGGAAGGCGGCATCGGGCTTTCGGCGATGGATGATGGCGCCGCGATTTGGCTGGGAGATCAGTATCTCGTGATCACGACGGACTCGCATGTCGTCCAGCCGATCGAGTTTCCCGGAGGCGACATAGGACGGCTGGCAATTTCGGGAACCATCAATGATCTCGCGATGATGGGCGCCACGCAGCCCCTCGCGCTGACGTGCGCCGCGATCATCGAAGATGGCTTCGCGCGCGATGACTTGAAACGGATTTGGGAGTCGATCCGCCTCACGTGTGACGAGGCAGGAACGACGATCGTCACCGGCGACACCAAGGTGATGGGACATGGCGAGATCGACGGTCTAGTGCTGAACACGACGGGAGTCGCACTGACCCAACGCGTGGTCTCCGACGCGGGCCTTCGACCGGGCGATCGCATCTTGGTCACCGGCACGATGGGGGATCACGGGCTCGCGATCATGGCCACGCGAAACGAGCTCGCGCTCGACACGGCGCTCGAGTCGGATGTCGCTCCGATTCACACCTTGGTCCGTCGTGCGCTGGAAGTCGGCGGACCGAATGTCGTGGCGCTCAAAGATCCGACGCGTGGAGGTCTGTCGAGCGCGCTTCACGAGATGGCGGAAAAGAGCGGCGTCGGGATCATCCTCGACGAGCCTTCGATCCCATTGCGTCAGGAGGTCCGTGCGGTGGGAGAGCTGCTTGGGATCGATCCCTTGGTATCAGCCAACGAGGGCAAGGCAGTGCTCGGGGTACGGCCCGAAGTTGCGGCTGCCGTCCTCGATGCCATTCGGTCGCATCCATTGGGCAGAGACGCCGCAATCGTAGGGGAATGTGTGGAGGAGCGGCCCGGTTTCGTGGTGCTCGATACCGGCTTCGGTAGCCGTTTGCTGGCCGAGGCAGAGGGAGAGCTCCTCCCGAGGATCTGTTGACGATGGGCGGCATGAAGCACATCCGCGTCGAGCGCCAAGGAGCCGTGGGCATCCTCACGATTGCGCGCCGCGAGAGACTCAATTCCCTCGACGTGGAGACGGCGCAAGATTTTCGACGAGCGGGTCTACAGCTCGCCCGTGACCGGGAAGTTCGTGCCGTCTTGATTCGCGGAGAGGGCGGTGTGTTCTGTAGCGGTGCGGACTTGAAGTACATCCGGGACGGCGGCGACGGCGACGACCTGGGCTATCTTCAACCGGATACGCGCAAGCCAGATGGGGGATACGGGGAGGTCTTCAAACAGATCCTCGAATACATTCACAGCACGATCTCGGAGATTCGCCGCGCGCCCAAGCCATTCATCGCTGCGGTCGATGGACCGGCTGCGGCCGGTGGCTTCGGTATCGCGATGAGCTGCGACCTGGTGGTGGCGTCGGAGCGTGCATGGTTCGAATGGGCCTACTTCAAGACCGGGCTGACTGGTGCAGAGAGCTCGACGTTCTTTCTTCCCCGTCTGGTCGGGCTTCGCAAAGCGCTCGAGCTCGTGCTTCTCAACCCTCGTTTGAACGCACGGGAAGCGCTCGAATGGGGCTTGGTGAATCGTGTGTTTCCCAATGATTCCATGGAGTTACAATCGATGGAGCTCGCCTCTGAGCTAGCGGAATCGCCTACGGCAGCCGTCGGGGTCGCCAAGAACCTGCTCAATCAGGCTGCAGGAATGGATCGGCTCGACGTGCACCTCGACGTCGAGCTCACCGAGCTCGCGCGCATCGCGAACGGACCCAACTTCGCCGAAGGACTCGCGGCCTTCTTCGACAAACGCAAACCGGATTTTGAAAAGGAGTAGCGTCATGCACGAGTACTCCATCGTCGCATCTCTGATCGATCGCGTGCAGCAAGAAGCTGCAGCGCATGGAGGCACGCGTGTCCATCGGTTGCACGTGAAGATCGGCGAGCTTGCAGGTGTGGAGCTCGATTTGTTGAAGACCGCGTTCGACACGTTTCGGGAGCGAACGATTTGCGATGGTGCAGAGCTGGCCATCGAACCCGTCGCTGCGACATGGGCTTGCACGACCTGCAACCGCAACGTGGCAAAGGGCGCGATCTTGAGATGCGATGCCTGTGGACGACCGGCTCATTTGATTCAAGGAGACGAGATCGTGTTGGAGCGAATTGAAATGGAGGCCCCCAATGTGTGAAACATGCGGGTGCGGTGACCCCGAAATCGTGCCGATCGAGGTGCAGGAGCGAATCCTGTCCGACAACGACGCCCAGGCATCCCATAACCGCAGTCATTTCGAAGGGTTGGGGGTTCTCGCGATCAATCTCATGGGCTCGCCAGGTGCTGGAAAAACCGCGGTGCTGGAGGCCACGGCCAAGGCGGCCAAGGGCAGACTCAAGCTCGGCGCGGTGAGCGGTGACCTTGCGACCGATCGTGACGCCGATCGATTGAACGCATCGGGGATCGTTTCCTCGACGATCACGACGGGCTCGGCGTGTCACCTCGATGCGCGTCTCGTGCACCATGCGCTTCATCATTTTCCGACCATGGACAGCGACATCTTTTTCATCGAGAACGTCGGGAATCTGGTGTGCCCTGCCATCTATGATCTCGGTCAAGCCGCCAACGTGGTCGCCTTGTCCGTCACCGAAGGGGAAGACAAGCCGCTGAAGTATCCCGTCATGTTTCAAAAGGCGGATCTCGTGCTGCTCACGAAGATCGACCTGATTCCGCACCTCGATTTCGACGTCGCGGCCGTAGAGGATGCGCTTCGTCGCGTCATGCCCGAGGCGCTCATGCTTCAGGTGTCCGCACGGACGGGCGCAGGGATCGACGAATGGCTGCAGTGGCTCGAAGAGCGCCGTCCCGCGCCCCCCACCCATCGGGCCCACGCGAATCACCATCACGCCCACGATCATGCGCAGGACCCTGCGCAGGACCATTCTCATGAGCCACACTAGCCTCTTCACCTCCCTGGGGCTGGCGGCTATCACCTTGGGATCATTGCATTCTTTGGCACCAGACCACTGGGTGCCCATCGCTGCCGTCGCCCGGGCGCGCGACTGGTCGCGGACGCGCACCGCCCGCGTCGCGTTCATCTGCGGCCTCGGCCACGTCACGGTTTCCGTCTTGCTGGGACTGCTTGCGCTGTTGTTCGGCGCCCAACTGTTCCAATCGTTCGGCGAGCGTATGGTTTCAGTCGCAGGCTTACTCCTCGTGGGCTTTGGAATGGCGTACGCGATCTGGGGCCTCCGTGGTGCGTTTGCGCATCGAATCCACGGGCACCATCACCATCACTATGACCACGTTCATGATCCGTCACGTACCACCACGTGGTCACTGTTCTTGATCTATTGCGCAGACCCATGTGTCGCGGTGATTCCAATCTTGTTCGCAGCCGCTCCGCTGTCGGCCGCCGAGACGGTTTCTATCGTCGTCGCGTATGAGGTCGCGACGATTGGGACGATGGTGGTCTTGGTGGCGCTCGCGCACTCGGGCGCCCAGCTCTTCAAAGGCAAGTGGATTGAGCGCTATGGTGACAGCGCCGCCGGCGTGCTGATCGTGGCGACGGGCGTGATGGTCGCGATCCTGGATTGGTGAAAGCAAACGGGCCAGCGACTCAGAAGCCTGCGATGAAGTGCCCGTACGCCCACGTCGCCGGCGCGGTGAAGGCCAATGCGTCGACACGATCTAGAATGCCTCCGTGACCTGGCAGGATCCCTCCACTGTCCTTCACGCCACTGGTCCGCTTTAGGACGGAGACGAATAGGTCGCCTGCCTGGCCCGCTGCGCCCGCCAAGATGCCGAGGGCAATGGCGTCGAGAACCGGGAGCGCGGGAAGGAAAAAGCTCATGATCACCGCGCCGATCACAGATGTCGCAAGCCCACCAGCGGAGCCTTCGAGTGTCTTCTTTGGTGAGATCCGAGGGGAAAACTTGGTGCTTCCGAACTTGCGACCAATGAAGTAGGCCGCTGTGTCGCTGCCCCAGGCGAGCACCATCGTCAGCAGAACCCACGCGCCGGTTGGGTGGAAATCTCGGACGAGCGAGACCGCCGACATCGCTCCGCCGACGTACACCGGCGCGCCGAGGAGCCAGCCGACCCGAACGCTTGCATCCTGCAGCGGGTCTTCCTGCAGAAGACTCCAAACCATCGCGCCAAGCACGATGATCAAGATTGCGCCGTAGATCGCCGCAAAGCTCTGGATCAACAAGATGGAGCATCCGAGCAACACGGAGCTCGCCGATCCCCATGCTCGCATCGTGCGCGATGACGGAACCTTCATCGCCATGAGCTCGTAACCACCGATTGCAATCGCGCCCAGGATGAATATTTGCCAGAGCCAATCAGGTCCCGCGAACATCATCCACAAGATGATCGGGATCAGCGGAACCACCGTGACGACGCGAAGGGCGGTCCCGGTCAACCCTTTCTTCGTACCACGCTGCTCACTCGCTTCGCTCATAGGGCGCGCTCCAACTCATCGCGTGATCTACTCGTTGCCGGAGCGAGCTCGGTGTCGGGGACCCTTCCAAAACGGCGCTCGCGTGCCTGGTATGCTTGGATGGCACAATATAGCGAATTTGCACCGAAATCGGGCCACAACTCATCGCTAAAATAGAACTCGGCGTACGCCGATGCCCACAGAAGAAAGTTGCTGATTCGCTGCTCGCCGCCCGTTCGAATCAACAAGTCCACCGGACCGCAATCCATCGAAGGCAGGAACGCCTCGAGCGTTGCCTCGTCGATCTCGGAAGGCTCCAAGGAACCGTCACGTATCTTCGTCGCAATCGCGCGCGCTGCGTCGATCAACTCTTCGCGTCCGCCGTACGAGAGTGCCAACGTCAACGTCATTCCGCGATAGGACGCGGTCGCATTCATCAGCGTCTGCAGCTTCGATCGTGCGCGCGCCGGTAGCTTGTGGAGACGACCGATGGCGTTCAGTCGAATCTCGTGATCGATGAGCTCATCGCGTTCGGAGACGAGGCACTCGCACAAGAGATCGACCAGCGCGTTGATCTCGGTCTGCGGGCGATCCCAGTTCTGCTCGCTGAACGCGTAGAGTGTAAGCGCGGGAATCCCGAGCCGGCGCGCAGCGCGCATCGTCTCCCGAACCGCGTCGGCGCCGCGCTCGTGCCCAACGGTACGAGGCTTTCCTCTGGCTTCGGCCCAGCGGCCGTTGCCATCCATGATGATCGCGACATGCTTCGGAAGCCGACTGACATCGACCAAAGCCATGGCGAGCGAGTATCATGCGACCCAGGTCACAGCAAGAACGGCACCATGCAATCCAAAGGGGCCATAGTGTCTCTTTTTGAGAATTAATACGCCTAACATGTCATAAATAGGGTGCAAAAAATGAAAAAAATGTCCTGTGTGGCCTCGGAAAGCTGCGTTGAAACAGTCGGCGCGGTGGTTATGTTGCGCTGTCATGGCTGACCGCGACTTCTACAAAACCCTGGGGGTGTCGCGGGATGCGAGCCCAGAGGACATCAAGAAGGCCTACCGCCGGCTCGCGAAAGAGCTGCACCCCGATCGCAACCCCGACGACAAGGAAGCGGAGGAGCGGTTCAAGGAAGTCTCCAATGCATACAGCGTCCTGTCCGATTCGGACAAGCGCAAGCTGTACGACGAGTTCGGGGAGATGGGGCTGAGAGAAGGATTCGATCCGGAGGCTTACCGCGCCGCGCGGCAGGGCTTCGGCGGAGCGGGTGGATTCGGGGGCGCCGGCGGATTCGATTTCGGTGACATCTTCAGTGCAGCGCAAAGAGGGGCACGGGGCCGAGCTGGCGCGGGTCAGTTCGAGTTCAACCTCGAGGACCTATTTGGGGTTGGCGGACCCGGCCCAAGCGCCTATGCCCGAGCGCCCCGTCGCGGAGCTGATCTCGAATCCGAGATCACGGTGGATTTCCGCGATGCGGTGCTTGGCAGCACGAGGGAGCTGAGCCTTCACTCGGCGGAGGGCGAGCGCACGCTGAAAGTACGGATTCCGCCTGGAGTTCGGAATGAGGGGAAAATCCGACTGCGCGGGCAGGGCGGCCAGGGTCTCAACGGTGGCCCCGCCGGGGACCTGGTGCTCACGGTACGAGTGCGGAAACACCCCTACTTCTCCATGAAGGGAAAGCAGCTGCACGTGAGGGTGCCGGTGACGCCGTTGGAGGCCTATTCGGGCGCCAAGGTGAGCGTGCCCACACCGGAAGGCAGCGTCCAACTTACCATTCCCGCAGGATCCCAGAACGGGGCCAAGCTGCGCCTGCGCGGCAAGGGGGTGGCTGAAAAGGGAGGGCGTCGGGGCGACCTAATCGCGCATTTGGAAGTACTCTTGCCGGATGGAAAGTCGAAGGAGGTGGAGGAAGCGCTCAGGACCGTGGACGCGGCGTTTGACCAGAACCCGCGAGAGAAGCTCCGGCTCTGAGCGGTTCATGTTTCACGTGAAACACCGCGTGAGGATGTCGTATCCGGAGCCCCTGTTTCACGTGAAACACTCCGGCCCTGCCCAAGTTGACCCTCCCACGGCTCCGGCCTAGATGCGGATCATGGGCTTTCAGCGTCAAATTCGAGATGGCCTCGAGGAGATGCGAGCCGCAGGTCTGCTGCGCACCCCGGTCCGTGTGTTGGGCCCCCAAGGCCCTGAGATCCGAATCGAGGGTCGACAAGTCCTCTGCCTCTGCTCGAACAACTATCTCGGCCTCGCCAGCCATCCGGCCATCGTAGCCGCGGCCCGCGCCGCGGTCGTACGTGACGGAGTCGGATCGGGGGCCTCCCGTCTGGTGACGGGCACCATGGACGCGCACGGAGCGGCCGAAGCCGCATTTTCGGAGTTCCTCGGCGCCCCAGCCGCAGTCCTCTTCGCCAGCGGCTACGACGCCAACGTCGGCACCATTCAGGCGCTGGTCGGACCGGGCGACGCCGTGTTCAGCGATGCGCTCAACCATGCGAGCTTGATCGACGGTTGCCGCCTATCCCGCGCCGAGGTCTACATCTACGAACACCGAGATGTCGCGCACCTGGAGTCTCTCTTGCAGGCCCATCGGTCCCGGGCGCGCCGAGCGCTGATCGTCACCGACTCTCTCTTTTCGATGGATGGCGTGATCGCACCTGTACGTGAGCTCGCCTCGCTTGCGCAGGCGTTCGAAGCCGGACTGTTGGTCGACGAGGCGCATGCCCTTGGCATCATCGGCCCCGGCGGACGTGGCGTCGCGGCGGCCGAACAGGTTTCTCCCGACGTCGTGGTGGGGACGCTCGGAAAGTCCTTTGGCGCCGCGGGGGCCTTCGTCGCCGGCAGCGAGACGCTCGTCGCGCTGATCCGCAATCGGGCGCGTAGCTTCGTCTTTTCCACGGCGCCCCCGCCCATGGTTGCGCGCGCCGCGGTAGCCGCGCTCGACCTGGTCCAGAATGCAGACGACGAGCGCCGGATGCTGCTCGGTCATGCCCAGCGTCTACGATCCGAGCTCCGAGCTCTGGGATATCGAGTTCCAGAAGGTCAGAGCCAGATCATCCCGGTGGTGGTCGGCGGCAACGAACAGACGATGCAGCTCTCCAGAGCGCTGTTCGAACGGGGCGTGTTCGTGCAGGGCATCCGGCCACCTACGGTGCCGGAGGGCACCGCTCGACTACGGGTCACACCGATGGCCACCCACCTCCCAGAGCATATCGAGCGGGCGATCGCCGCGTTCGCCGCTGTGGCCCGGGCCCACGGGGAGCTCGGCCGATGAAGGGTGTTTTCATCACGGCGACGGGTACGGGCGTTGGGAAGACCTGGCTCGCCACGGCGCTCGCCAGGGCGTGTATGGCGCGCGGAAAGCAAGTGGTGGCGATCAAGCCCATCGAGACCGGTGCTGATCCGGATCCGCTCGACGCGCTTGCATTGGCACATGCCAGCGGCGATGCATCGTTAGCGACCGCACCTGGGTTCTACCGCGCCAAAGAGCCCCTCGCGCCGTACGCGGTGGAAAAGCGCGGCGGTCCGCCGATCGGCTCTTTGCGCACGCTCGCCAAGCGAGCGCGTGAGCTCGGAGCGGCAGCAGATTACGTCATCGTCGAGGGTGCCGGCGGCGTGCTCGTTCCGATCGATCGCGAGCACACGATTGCAGACTTCGCCGCACTGCTCGATCTTCCGACTGTCGTGGTTGCGCGCAACGCCCTCGGCGTCTTGTCGTACACTCTCACCGCCGTCGAGGCGCTGCGCAAACGGAACGTCTCGGTGCGCGCGATCGTGCTCAACCATGTAGACCGTGGTCGCCCCGCCGATCTCAGCCAGGGTTCGAATGCCGATGTGCTGACCGACTATCTCCCGCGAATCCCAGTCGTTCGAGCGCCAAGGGTGCAGAGTCCGGATGGCATGATAACCACCGCCTCGCAGCTTCTCAATCTATTGGAAATATGAGGGTTTTAGGGATTCGCAGGAGGAATCGTAATTGATACGTATCTAGAATGTTCCCCGCACCACCACGCCCGTCGGAGACAGGCTCACCTCGGTCCCGCGCCCGCGCTCGTGTCGTTTCGCGCTCACGGTGAGCCATGCGGCGCTGCCAGCGAAGGCTGCGATCCCGACGCCTCCATAGACCCACGTCCACGCGGTCGACGAATGCTCGGTGACACAGATTCCATTGACCTCCTGCGCGCACGATCCGCTTCTCACGAGCCCGAGGCTCATGGCAGCGATGCCCGCCACGCCGACCGCAGCCAACGCGCTCGCTCCACCGATCGCCGACCTCTTGATACGCACGCCATCTGTCGCGGTCGCTTGGGCGGTCCCACCGTCGTATTGAATCCTGGCCTCTTCGAGCTGGCGTTGCGTCGCTTTGCGCTCCGCGATCGATCGCCGTAGCGCGTCGATGCGTTCACGCACTTCTGCTTCTCGCGTCGGGCTCTCGGTTTCTTCGAGGTAACGCTCGAACGCCTCGAGCGCCTCTTCTTCTCGCTGCAATCGATCCGCGGCGACGCCGATGTTGTATTGAAGCTCGCCCCTCCGACTCAACCGATACGCGTGCCGGAAGTACACCAACGCGCCTTCGTAATCGGCCTGCTCGAATGCGGCCCGACCGCGCTCGAAATACTCTCTGGCCGCAGCATCATCCGGCGTGTTCTGCGCCTGGGCAGGCATGGCGCCCAGCAGCCCGAGCAGCAGCGCGACGAGACGAAGCCCGATCGTAAAGGTCCCCCAACTCCGTGCCATGTCCTCAAGGTAGAGGTCCGGATGCCCCGCCGGCAAGGAAGGCCACCGCACGCGTTTTCAGGTGTCGTCCCTTTGCCGGGCACGTTCGAGTTGCACGCGCAACCGGCGAAGCTATACGAACCGCCGACCTCGGGGTTGTAGCTCAGTTGGGAGAGCGCCGCGT
>CAWFPD010000004.1:0-908749 GCA_963817725.1 uncultured delta proteobacterium | reverse complement strand
ACCATCGGGTGTCTGACGCGATAAGGGGCGACCGTGAAGAGTAGCCGTCAGATGCTCATGGCCCGCTTTCAGGTTATGCGTGTTGACTGAGTAATTGGGCCTAGAAGCCAAGGCGAATTGCGACTGCAGCGGTAATCACCTATTCCACAGTGGGCAAATGAATCGATTCGTTCAGTCAGTGGTCATTCTGTTGGTCACCTCGTGCGCACCTCGCTGCAGCGATGACGGAAGCTCCCGGCCGAGTCGCCGATTCCAAGGGACCGAGCCAAGGGCTTGCCGCTGAGACGCCGAGAGCTCCAATCCCGGAGGCACGCGACGTCGCGTCTATGAAGCACGCCGCCCTTCCGCGGCAGAAGCTCATCCATGAGACACGCACGAACTGTATGCGCCCCTGCGCAGTTCAGCTCGACGCAGCAGAGCAGCATCGTCTCTTTCTTGGGCGCTTGTACGCGATAGCGAGTTCATCTGGGACTTTGATGATGGCGGCTCGAGAACGGATTCCGAAGGCTTCCTTGCGGCAGTGGTGTACGAGAAGGCGGGCACCTATCATCCGACGGTCACAGTGGACGGGAGAGACGTGGAACCCACAGACGATCACGGTGCTCGACCCCACACGGACGGTATGCGTCGGCACGGACTTTTCGGACTGTCCCAGCGCGAATGGAGCCGATCACTTCGCGACAATCTCAGCTGCCGTGACAGCAACCAATGGCGAGGCACGACGCCACATCCTGCTCGAGCGTGGCGGTTCTTACGGAACGCTTCCTGGAGGGTCTGGGAACTCGACACTCATTGGTGCATACAGCAGCGGCAATAAGCCCGCGGTTACGGCGAGCGACTTAAAGCTCTATCCAAACTGGTCTTACCAAGACCTGGCCATCGCAGGCAGTGGAGATAGCGCGCTTCTCTCCAACAACGGAATCGGCTCTCTGCTGCTGCGCGTGACCCTGACGGGAAGTGTGAGCTACCAAATGATCTACGGAGAAGATGGTTTTTTCATCATCGACTCCAATCTATCTGGCGGTCCTTACGTCATCTTCCTGGCAGATGCCGATCGCATGGTAATCAAAAACAGCACGCTGATACGGACTTCCTCGGGACAGCACACGGTTCGCCATCAGGGTGGCAATAGGCTTCTGGTACAAGGAAGCAGCCTGACGGCGCCCGGACAGCACACATCGCTCACGGTTCGTGGCAATACGGCGTGGGTCTTGGTTCAAGGCAATTTCTTCAATCAACCATCTGGCACGAATCCACAATACGATGGGGCCGACGAGTTGCAGCACTACGTCGTCTGGGAACGCAACGTACTCGATGCGACGAACGCCGGGACACAATGGGGGCTTCTGTTCATCGGGCAGGACATGATCATCAGGAACAACGTTTCCTACAACAACTCCGGATTTCATTTCAAGGCGACCTCATCCAGCCCCATCAGTGCTCAAAACATTTGGTTTATCAACAACACGGTCTTTACAAACAAGTCCGCTAACGATGGGATTGTGTGTGGTGGCACAGGCTGTGTGATGAAAAACAACCTCGTTTATTCCACGAAGAGTTTCGCTAACGGCTGCTTCTCGGGTGGCACGCAAGTGAAAAACTGGTGCCGGTCCGGCAATGGCTGCCTTGATCCGGTGACCGGTGGCTCCGGCTGCTATGAGCCCAACTTCGTAAGCATCGATCCTGCCAACGCAGATTTTGTACGACCGGGTCCCGGAGCCAGAGGCATCGATGCGGGCGATCCGAACGTCCCCGTCTGGAACGACTTCGACAACGTCGATCGCACCACGATCGATGTGGGGGCGGTCGAACGATAAACTCAATTGGCAGTGGTCAATGCAGCGGTGCTCAAGCGCCGCGGCGCCAATATCGAAACCCCTTTCCTGCGCGGACGTCCCGGATGGCGGCGAGGAACACGATTGCGTCTGCGACCGTCGCCGCCGCCGCCACCGGTGCTCTTGCCATCCGATGCGGTAATGTCAGGGACGCCAGTGCGCGCCCACCGGCGCTTCCACCAGGACGACGGTACGAGGCGGAATCCTCGCGACTGGACCTGCTCCGCAACGTACTTCGGCAACCAATCCGGATCGTGCTGGGACCACTCCTCTATCAACTTCCCTGCGTCACGATCGGGACGTGCCTCCGCGTGAAGACGCGCGAAGAGAAGCATGTTCACGATGCTCCCTGCGACCACCCATCTCTCGTGCTTGAAGAGCTCTCCGATCGTAGCGACGGAGGTGAAGCCGTGGTACGCGTTAGATGCTAGCACGAATCCGGCTGCGGTCCTCCCGTGCGGTGAAGCAGCGGGTCAGCAGCATTGCGCGGACGAAGCCGTCGTCGACCTGTATCTCCCGGGGCAGCCGGATTCGCCGTAGCTCGCTGCTGTACGCGCAGTACAGCTGGCCGCAGATCGGGACGTCCCTCGGATCGATTGGCGGCGTGCTGGAAGCGAGCACGCGCTGGATCAGCGTGGCCTTGGAGCCCGGCTCGATCCGCTTGAGCGGCTGATCGACAGACACTACCGCGCCTGGAGACCCTGTGAGTGCCGCCACGAGCCGAGAAAGTGTGTCCCTTTCGAGGAAGCTGATGTCGGCATCCATGAGGACTAGAGTGTCAGCGTCTTGGGAGCTCAGTCGGTGTACGAACTCGTTCCACGCATTCGCCTTTCCTGCGACGGGAAGTTCCTCCACCCTCGCGGTGCCCAGCGCTGACCAAGTCGCTCGGTTAGCCTCGATGCTCATCCGGGCTGCCTCCGCGGTGGCGTCGGAGCAGCCATTGGGAACGACCACAAGCTCCGTTTCGAATTTGGTGAATAGATCCTGAGCGAAGAGCGACGTGAGAGTTCCGCTGATTCTCTCCTCCTCGTTATGGGCAAGGATGCCGATGGAGATCTTCACGGAAACGCCACTCCGAAACGCGATAATTGAGCTGGTGCCACCTACTGCTCCCAATAGAACAGTCTCTTCCGTGCCGCGCAAGAGATCGGCGCTTGCTGTCTAGGCGGCGCAAATGGAAGGCTGGCGCGATGCTTCGGCCAGAGGCATTGGCGCGAACTGCCAGAACGGTCCCGTCTGCCTCCGAGAGGCGGCTGCTCTCTGCGGTTGATCTTGGCGTGACGAGGTAGAGAAACGACGGCGTCCGGGCTGGGTCATCCCCAAAGAACCAAGCCTTTCGGCTGTATTAATTTGTAAGACACTGTCGAAGCGCACAGTTGCCTACATCCCTTAGGTGCAATCTTGGAATGATGGGGGGCGGTTCATGAGTCGAGGTGCGGTGTTGACGTTCATCGCATTCGCGCTTGGGGCATGTGGCAATGGCAATATCGGCGGCGTAGCCGCCGACGGCTCGCCGACAGGCGCCACGCCGCAGGGATCGGCGAAGACCAGTTCTCCCAATGGAAACTCAACACCTTCTGAAACTGGAACGACAGGCACGAGCACGGCGAGCGGTCCCACGAGCACGAGCACGGCGAGCGGTTCCACGAGCACGAGCACGGCGGGCACGACGAACACGGAGCCCGCGCCACAGCCGGCACCGGGAGTGACTGAAACGTTCTATGCGACGCGAACGAGCTGCATGGCGCCGTGCGCGGTGCAGCTCGATGCCCAGCAAGGGGCATCCCTCACTTGGCCGGAGGTACGCGATAGCGAGTACGTCTGGGACTTTGATGATGGCGGCTCGAGAACGGATTCCGAAGGCTTCCTTGCGGCAGTGGTGTACGAGAAGGCAGGGACCTATCATCCGACGGTCACAGTGGACGGAGAGACGTGGAACCCACAGACGATCACGGTGCTCGACCCCACACGGACGGTATGCGTCGGCACGGACTTTTCGGACTGTCCCAGCGCGAATGGAGCCGATCACTTCGCGACAATCTCAGCTGCCGTGACAGCAACCAATGGCGAGGCACGACGCCACATCCTGCTCGAGCGTGGCGGTTCTTACGGAACGCTTCCTGGAGGGTCTGGGAACTCGACACTCATTGGTGCATACAGCAGCGGCAATAAGCCCGCGGTTACGGCGAGCGACTTAAAGCTGCTATCCAAACTGGTCTTACCAAGACCTGGCCATCGCAGGCAGTGGAGATAGCGCGCTTCTCTCCAACAACGGAATCGGCTCTCTGCTGCTGCGCGTGACCCTGACGGGAAGTGTGAGCTACCAAATGATCTACAGGAGAAGATGGTTTTTTCATCATCGACTCCAATCTATCTGGCGGTCCTTACGTCATCTTCCTGGCAGATGCCGATCGCATGGTAATCAAAAACAGCACGCTGATACGGACTTCCTCGGGACAGCACACGGTTCGCCATCAGGGTGGCAATCGGCTTCTGGTACAAGGAAGCAGCCTGACGGCGCCCGGACAGCACACATCGCTCACGGTTCGTGGCAATACGGCGTGGGTCTTCGTTCAAGGCAATTTCTTCAATCAACCATCTGGCACGAATCCACAATACGATGGGGCCGACGAGTTGCAGCACTACGTCGTCTGGGAACGCAACGTACTCGATGCGACGAACGCCGGGACACAATGGGGGCTTCTGTTCATCGGGCAGGACATGATCATCAGGAACAACGTCTCCTATAACAACTCCGGATTTCATTTCAGAGCTTCGTCACAAAGTCCCATCAGTGCTCAAAACATTTGGTTTATCAACAACACGGTCTTTACAAACAAGTCCGCTAACGATGGGATTGTGTGTGGTGGCACAGGCTGTGTGATGAAAAACAACCTCGTTTATTCCACGAAGAGTTTCGCTAACGGCTGCTTCTCGGGTGGCACGCAGAGTGAAAAACTGGTGCCGGTCCGGCAATGGCTGCCTTAATCCGGTAACCGTGGCTTCGGCTAGCTTATGAGCCCAACTTCGTAAGCATCGATCCTGCCAACGCAGATTTTGTACGACCGGGTTCCGGAATCAGAGGCATCAATGCGGGCAATCCGAACGTCCCCGTCTGGAACGACTTCAACAACGTCGATCACGCGCCACGATCGATGTGGGGGCGGTGGAACATATAGAGCTGGCCTCACAGTATCCTACAACATCTCCTGCAAGTATTCCTTTTTCATAGGCTGTGGCGCGCGTCGCGTTTGCGGCGCTGGGCGGTATCGGATAACCTAACCAGCGGCCGACGGAACCAGATTCCCATGCAAGTTCCAGCCGTTGAAGATCCGGATCCGGCCCTCGCGCGGCTGCGGGGAGCAATGCATTCGGCAGCCCTACACGCTGTTCAACCGAATCGTGCTGGTGCGAGATGTCTGCGGAACGTTGTGGTTTCCCGATTTGTGGGCCAAAGACCTATGTCTCCACCTTATCTACCTGAAAGACATGCGCCTGTGTTTCCCGGTCAAGAGCGGGATACCGCCAGCAGATTTCCTCCCGGCGGCGACCCACCCGGAGCTCGCCGCGCTCAACATCAAGATACGATGCGCGTCGACCATGGTTGGCTCAGCGTGCTGAAGAATCTGGTCCCCAATTTCCTCCACCGTGGCCTCGGCGGTCGAGCACAGTGAGGTGCTACACTCGGGCGCGGCGGGATGGCCGTTTCCTTCCATCCTACTATCTGCTCGCGCTACGGCCGTTCAAACGACGCAAGTGGGTGTTCCTAGTCGAGTCGACCTTTTGGCACCTTACTCAGCACGAGAAGCGGACGTTGCGGCGCGTGCTGGTGAGTCATATCAGTGGATTCTTGGTGCGGCGCTGCGTGGTGTCTGCTGACGTGCGCATCTTCACCAGCGCCGGCTACCGAACCTTTCTCCTGCCGCCTGGCAAGACCGGCTACGTCAACAACGCTACCTGGATCAACCGCGAGCACTGCGCCTCGCTCGCCATTGCGAACGCGCGCTGGCAGACGGTGCTAGCCGGACGCGAGCACGCGCACTTCATCTTTCCTGCGCGACCGATCCCCCAGAAGGGCGTAGCGGTATTAATGGAAGCGATTCGGATGCTCAATCAGAGGCAGGTGGATCTAGCGATCGACTTCATGGGCAGTGGAGAGCTCGAGGACAGCTGCCGTTCGTTCGCAGAGCAGGAACAGGGTACGGTCGATCTTCGCTTTCTCGACCCCATCGCGTATGGTCCGAAGTTCCTCGCTGCGCTGGCGATGTACGATGCAGTGCTGGTGCCGAACCTGAGCGATGAGCAGCCGCGCATCCCTTTCGATGCATTCAGTCAAGGGGTGCCGGTGATCGCGTCAGATACGATCGGCATACGCGAGGTAGTAGAAGACGGGGTGACCGGTTTCTTGTTCTCTCCGGGCGACGCTCGCGAGCTGGCCGCCATGCTGGAGCGTTATGCTAGGGCGCGCGAGGGGCTGCGCGAGGCAGGCCTGCGTGCGCTTGAGCTCGTGCGCGAAAAAACCCATGCCGCGATGCATCTCAAGCGCGCTGCGATCTTAACTGAGTCCCTTGGCCAGGCATCTGTCGACTAGAGCGTCGAGTTGCCTGGTAAGGTTCTGGAGACCATCTCGGTTCTTGCCTCGCAGACGAGGGTTCAGCAAGAGAGCAACCGCCAGCCGTGGGCAGAACGCCTATCTCCACGAAGGACACATAAAACGGTTCGTTTGATCGATAGCTTGTCGAAAGTTGGGTGAGGGCTAGCCGTCGAATCTACTCAGGCTATGCTGCCGGCCAGCATGAAAATCACCTTTGTTGCGGCCCCGGATAATCTTTCCGGTGGGAATCGGGTCATTGGAATCTACGCGAAGCATCTGCTGGCGTTGGGTCACGAAGTGAACATCGTTCTGCCGCCCCCGCGTCGTGCCCAAGCACGAACGCATTATCGATGCGTTGCGGCTCGTGAAGCGGGGACAAGCGAGCTGCCATCGCGCAGTTCGTCAGCTTCGTCCAACGCACATGTCCCCGGATTCCTGGAGCGCAGTGGATGCCAGCTCACGGTGCTGGAGCGCTTTCGACCGGTCCGAATGAAGATGTGCCCGACGCGGATGTCGTGGTGGCCACCTGGTGGGAGACTGCCCATTGGGTCGCCGCATTTGATCGGAGCAAGGGCGCGAAAGCATACTTCATGCAGGATTACGGAGGCGCCGCAGCAGGAGCTCGAGAAGATCGTCCCCACCTGGAAGCTCGGTTTTCACATGATGACGATCGCGCGCTGGCTCGCAGAGCTCGTGCTGAAGCACGTGCCCTCCGCAACCGTGGAAATCGTTGGGAATGCGGTGGATCTCGATCTTTTCGAACAGCCACCTCGGGCCATGCCACCCCGTCCCACCGTCGGATTCCTGTATCGGGAGGCGTGGGTCAAGGGCGATGACAACGCCTTGGAGGCATATCGACTGGCAAGGAATGAAATTCCAGAGCTGCGTTTTCTGGCCTTTGGCTCGCTCCCGAGGCACGAGTTTCGCAATCTTCCGGCGGACGTCGAGTACGTTTCCAATCCCGGGGATCAGGATCTTGCCGACCTCTATGGCTCCTGCACCGCCTGGCTCTTCGCGAGCCGTCTCGAGGGATTTGGATTGCCAATCCTCGAAGCCATGGCCTGCCGTACCCCCGTGATCGCGACTCGCGCTGGGGCGGCGCCCGAGCTCATCGAACGGGCGGGCGGCTGGCTCGTCGACGTCGACGATGCGCGCGCCATGGCGGACGCGATCGTGGAAGCGTGCAGATTGTCACCCGAGGAGTGGAGCAAGCTCTCGGAGTCCGCGTACGAGAGCGTCAGGGGCTACACCTGGGCCGACGCGGGGAACGCCTTCGAGGCTGCTCTGCGAAGGGCCGTAGAGCGAGCCACTGCGTGAGCGGAGGGCTCGTAAGCCTCTTTCGCAGGCCGCGTCGACCGCTCTACGCCGACGCCCCACGCCCGAAACGACCGCGCGTCCGCCCGATCCCAATGGCGCTGCAAGAACTCGCCAGCCTTGCCGTCTAACAACTGCCCAGGCTCCACCCACTCGTAAATCTCATCGAGGCTCTTGGCTTCGGTGGGGCTGATGCGTTCCCAGATGTGATGGGGTGCAAACTCGCGGGGATGGTCGAGGCCCGCAGCCGCGGTGAACTCGGCGAGCGACTCGAGGGTGTGGCGGTGGAAGCGGTACGCGCGCTTGGCCTTGGGCTCGACGACCAGGGCCCGGTAGAGCTTCGGGTCTTGGGTGCAGACGCCGACCGGGCATTTGTTGGTGTGACAGGTCTGCGCCTGAATGCAGCCGACCGCGAACATGAAAGGGCGCGCGGCGTTGCACCAGTCCGCGCCTATGGCCATGGCGTTGGCGATGCCGAACGCGGTCAGGCGCTTTCCGCTCGCAGCCATGCGAATTCGATCCCGAAGGCCGCAACCGACCAGCGCGTTGTTCGCGAACAATAGACCTTCCCGTAGCGGCACACCCAGGCGGTCTGAAAACTCCGCCGGAGCTGCCCCGGTACCCCCTTCGGCGCCATCGATGGTGATGAAGTCCGGCAAGAGCTCGGTTTCCAGCATGGCCTTGCACACCGAAAGGAACTCCACCGGGTCGCCGATGCACAGCTTGAAGCCGACCGGTTTGCCTCCGCTGAGCGATCGCAGGAGCGTCACGAACTCCAGCAGCTCGATCGGCGTGCTGAAGGCGGTGTGAGCCCTCGGGGAGATACAGTCCTCTCCCGCGGGGACGCCACGGGCCCCGGCGATCTCCTCGCTCACCTTCGCCGCCGGAAGAATGCCCCCGTGGCCCGGCTTGGCGCCTTGCGACAGCTTGAGCTCGATCATCTTGACCTGCTCGCTGCGGGCGGTCTCCTCGAACATCCCCGCATCGAAGCGGCCGTCCTCGGTGCGGCAACCGAAGTAGCCGGTTCCGAACTGAAAGATCAGGTCTCCGCCGGGCTCGCTATGGTAGCGGCTCAGACCTCCCTCACCGGTGTTGTGCGCAAAACCGCCCATTTTGGCTCCGGCATTGAGCGCGAGGATGGCGTTTGGGCTCAGCGCCCCGAAGCTCATCGCGGAGATGTTCAGCAACGAAGCGGAGTAGGGCTTGTCGCACCGCTCCCCGCCCACTTCCACGCGCATGTTTTTGGCGGGGTCTTCGATGGCTCGGCTCGGCTTGATCGAGTGGTTGATCCAGCGGTAGCCGGGCTCGTACACGTCGATCTCGGTCCCGAATGGCTTTGCGTCGTTGACCCCTTGTGCCCGCTCGTACGCGAGCGAGCGCTCATCGCGATTGAAGGGACGCCCGTCGGTATTGCTTTCGACGAAGTACTGGTGGAGCTCGGGTCCCATGTCCTCGAGGGCAAAACGCAGATGGCCGAGAATCGGATAGTTCCGAAGCACGCTGTGCTGACGCTGGAAAAAGTCGTACGTGCCGAGCGCCAAAAGGGGCCCGAAGAGGATCAAGCCGTACCAGAACGGAGGCTCGAAAAAGCCGAGTACGAGGAGCGCCAGTACGACGAATGCAACGGCAGGAAGAACATAACCGCGTGCTTGATGAATCATCCGGCTCGCCGAGGCCTATACCGCGGTCCGTCTCAATCGGTCAAACCGGTCCGGCGAGCCGTACGCACTACAGAACCAAACGCACGCCGCCCAGCTCTTCGATGCGGTGAGGAAAATGATCGCCGGGGGTTCCGATGAACATGTAGTTCTTGGGGATGGTGAACCGGCGCGAGATGGCTTCGATCAGCTCCGGGGTGAACTTTCCCTGAACCGCGACGAAATCCACGCGTAGTTGCGGGTAGAGACGATCGACCGTGCGAAGATCCTTGGCGAGGCTTGGCGGGATCTCCGATTCCTTATCGTACACGTGGATCACTTTGAGGATCGACGTTTGCTCGTTGGCGAGCACGTAGAGCACGGCTCGATTCAACGTCACGATGTTGTCCCCTCGTGTGAAGTAAACCACGGCGCTTTCGTCGATGCGCTTGATCTCTTGAACCACGACTTCGTGTACTTTGCCGCTCGCGCTTCCGAGCTTTTCGAAAAGGGCCCTCGACATGTAGAGCACCAGCTTCAAGATCTGACGCCGCAAGAACATGATCGCGACGACCGACGCGGCCGCGACGAAATACACCTCGAAGATCTCCACGTTGATCGGGTCGAGAAGGATGTTCCCGAGCAACCCGAGAACGACGGCGACCAGCGCGAAGGTCACGGTGGGCCAACCGGCACGGATGGCCCTGGGGAGCCGGCCCCGCTTCACTTTGAGCAGCATGTTCCCGATCGCGAACAGCGCCATGACGCTCAGGAAGGCGAGGGTGTAGACAGCGGCAAGGGAAGAAATGTCGCCGCGCGTGATGAAGAGAATCGAGACGCACAGCGCAAAAAAGCCCAGTAAGATCCAATGGTTAGTCCCCCGAAGCCGATTCTCTCGAAGCAGGAACTGGGGCATGGTCCGATCGAGCGCCATACGTCGAACCAGGCCGGTCACGCCGACGAAGCTGGTGAGCACCGCGCCCGAAAGCACGAGCACCGCATCCAAGCTGACCAGCAACCCGAGGCGCCGATCCAGCGCAACCTCTCCCATGCGCGCCAGAAGGTCGGGCGGCACTCGTTGAATCTCCGCGAGGGGGAGCAAACCGAGCGAGAGCAGGCTCATCAACGGGTTGAAGATCGAAACGGCGATCCACATGTTGCGAAGCGTCTTCGGAAAGACGCCCGCCTCTTGTTCCTCGATGAAATTCGCGGAGCTCTCGAATCCGCTGATGCCGAGCATCGCCGCTGCAAACCCAAAAAACAACGCATGGGGAACGCTCGTAGCCGTAGGCAAATGCCAGTTTTCGATGAGCAACGAAGGGTCCCCCACCACGACGATGCCAGCCGAAACAGCGAGGACGGTCAGAATGAGGAGGTGGAAAACGAAGATCGTCAGCGCCACGACGGCCGACTCGCCGATGCCGACGATGCCGAGCAACGCGAAGAATCCGAGAACCCCTATGGTCGCCCATGTGACGTCGAGCTCACCCCACAAATTGTGGGCGTAGTGCATCCCTTCGCTTGCACTGATGACTGCCGTCGCAATGTACGAAAGCAGCGTGAGACAAGCGGCGCCCGCGGCGATCCGCTTGTTGGTCGTGTTCAAAAGGACGGTGTAGGTCCCGCCATTGAGAGGCAGCGCGCTTCCGACTTCTGCGTAGACTTTCCGGTACAGATAGAGCACCAAGGCGACGATGACCAACACGATCGGGGCCAGCGCCCCGGCCTGTGCCGCGCACAGCGCAGAGACGTACAAGACGCTCGACGTGATGTCGTTGCCGCAGATGGCCGTGGCTCGCCAGGCGCCAAGCGAGTGCTTTTGCGGCTGGTCGAGCCTCGTAATCGGCAGATGGGTGCGGCCCAGGTCTACGATGCGCTCAGCGCGGCCCCACCCGGCGAACTCCCACGGTTCCTCTGCCTTCCCCGAAGCCTCGCTCATCGTTGGCCCTGAAGCCTAGCAGCGGGCCACGCTCCGCCTAAAAAAGCGGGCTATTTGCTCTTACCGAGCGGCTCGAACTTGAACTTCTGGCCGCCGACTGCTGCCTCGGCCATCGCGCCCTTGAGCGGTAGCACCATGACCGCAACGCCGTCCTTGTACTTGGAGGCCGCGGCGGCCCCCTTCTTTCCTCCGATGGCGGTTGCCGCTACCGATCCTTCGAAGCGACTGCTCTCGAACCGGTCCAAGGCCTTCTTGTTTTTGAACAGGATCACCTCGGCGAAAGTCTGCCCACCGACCTGCGCCCCGATGGTGGTCTGCGTCATCTTGGCGTGTCCGATCAGCTTGCCTTTCTCGTACACCTCGGCCGTTCCATGCGAAGCGCCGACGATGAAGCCCCCTTTGCCCACCTCCGGGAAGATCGCATACCCGTAGGCCTTCTTCAGCGTGGGCATGAAGGAACCATCCTTTTCCTGCCACTGCTTTTTGATCTGCTCGACTTGCTGCGACAGCTCGTCTGGTTTCTGTTCCTCTTGCTTTTTCTCGGCTTGCTTTTCTTCGGATTTGCCCTCGTCGGCCGAAGCCGTGCTGAGCCCAAGCAACAGAACCGCGACGATGAGACCGAAATAAGAGAATTTCATAATGTAGAACTCCTTTTGTGGTTGCAGGGATACTCCCACCTCGGGCGAACGCAAGATGCCTGGCTTGCCGGGCGCTTGACCCCACCGGTTTTTTCGTGCGTTCTATGGCATGGCCGCTCGGGAAGACGGAGACGATTCGGATTCGAAACCTCCACCCAAACCCGCCAAACCAAAGACCCAGCCGAGCGGCCCGCCTGATCCGCATGGCAAGCGCCTCGCGGTCTTGTCTCTCGCCGCCGTCGGTATCGTGTACGGCGACATCGGCACGAGCCCTCTTTACGCGATTCGGGAATGCTTTCACGGCGAGTACGGGATCGACCCCACGCGCCCGAACATCCTCGGCGTGCTCTCGCTGATGTTCTGGGCGCTGATCCTCGTCGTCAGCATCAAGTATCTCGGCTTCATCTTGCGCGCAGACAACCGCGGCGAGGGTGGCGTCATCGCACTGACCGCCCAGTTGGAGGACACCGAACGCCACAAGCGAGCGCACCGGTTCCTGATCGCGATCGGGCTCTTCGCCGCGGCGCTTCTCTATGGCGATGGCATGATCACACCTGCGATCTCCGTAGTCAGCGCCATCGAGGGCGTGGGCATTGCCTTCCCGGAGCTCAAGCGCTGGGTGGTCCCCATTGCCTTGGCCGTGTTGGTTGCTCTGTTTCTGGTCCAACGACTCGGGACGAGGGGCGTCGGCGTGCTGTTTGGTCCCATCATGTCGGTGTGGTTCGTGATCCTCGCCGTTTTGGGAATCGTCAACCTCGTGGCCGCCCCGCAAGTGCTGGCCGCCGTGTTACCAACGCATGCGTTTGATTTTTTGCGCCGAAACTCGGTGGAAGGTTTCCTGGTGCTCGGCGCGGTGTTCTTGGTGGTGACCGGCGCCGAGGCGCTCTTTGCCGACATGGGGCACTTCGGCAGAAAACCCATTCGGCTTCCTTGGTATGGATTCGTGCTTCCTTCGTTGCTTTGCAACTACTTTGGGCAGGCCGCCGTGCTCTACCATCGGCCCGAGGCCATCGAGCACCCTTTTTATGCGCTCGTGCCCGGCTGGGCGACGATCCCACTCATCGTGGTGGCCACGATGGCCACGGTGATCGCATCGCAGGCCGTGATTTCGGGCGCTTTTTCACTGACTAGGCAGGCCATTCAAATGGGCTACCTGCCGAGAATGAAGATCATCCATACCTCGGAGAGCGAGATCGGACAGATCTACATCCCTCAGATCAATTGGATTCTACTGATCGCGGTCGTCGCGCTGGTGCTCGGTTTTCGCAGCTCGAGCCAACTTGCCGCTGCGTACGGCGTCGCAGTCACCGCGACGATGACGATCACCAGCATCCTCTTCTTTTCGGTGGCACGACGTCGCTGGGGTTGGAGCTTGGGATTTCTCATTCCACTGACCATTGGGTTCTTGGTAGTCGACCTGGCATTCTTCGCGGCCAACGCGAGTAAGATCGCGCACGGTGCGTGGTTCCCACTCGCTGTGGGCGCCGTCATCTTCGGGATCATGACGACGTGGAGAAAGGGAAGGCAGGTGCTTGCCGAAAGGGTATACGGCGGAGCTCCGCTCATCGATCAGTTCATCAAAGAAGTCGCCGAGCGCTCTCCAACTCGGGTGCCTGGCAAGGCCGTCTACTTGGCCAGTCGTCCGCTTGGGGTGCCGCCTGCGCTTCTGCTCAATCTCGAACACAACAAGGTGCTGCATGCGCAGATCGCCATCCTGAACATTCAGACCAGGCACGTTCCCCGGGTGGAAAGAGCGGACAAAGTCCAAGTCTATCCGCTGAGCCACGGGTTTTGGGGCATCTCGGTTCAGTACGGCTACATGGAAGAGCCCAATGTGCCCTATGCGCTCGCGCTGGCGCGTGAGGAAGGGCTGCGCTTCGAGCTCGACGAAGTCGTGTTCTTCCTCGGCCGGGAAAGCATCGTGCCCCACCGGCGCCCGGCGATGTCGTTTTGGCGCGAAGCCATCTTCGCGTTTTTGTCGCGCAACGCCATGGACGCGACGCGGTTCTTCAAGATACCTCCGGAGCAGGTCGTCGAGGTCGGCGCGCGGGTCGAGCTTTGAGTCGTTCGTTGGGCCCGGTTAGAAGATACGGGCGCCGAAGGCGAGCAGCCCTGCGAAATAGGGCGGGTTGTCCAGCCATACGGTTGGAAAGCCGTAGCTCACGCGGATGTTGACCTGGTAGCGACCGGTGGGACCGAATCGCAGATCTCCGACCAAGGAGACACCGCCGGCGCCGCCGTAGGTGTTCAACGCTCCGACCCGATTGACGTCGTTGAACGTGCCGCCGCCGACCAAGATCCCAAACTCGTGCTGCGAGCTCGCCTTGGCCTTGAGATGAAGACCGAGCTGCGCGGCCAACAGGCGCTCCGAAATGAGCCCCGTCCAGGGGAGACCGGGTACGGGGATGACATACGGATTCACGCCGCCCATGCGCCGGCGCGTGATGTCGTCCTGTTTCCAGCCGTAGTTCCCCCATTCGTCGAGCTGTAGACGCACCAGCGGCCCGAGCCGCCAGCCCGCGCGCAGCCACTGGCTCACGTTGTACATCACTTTCCCGGGGTCGTTGCGCCCATCGTCGAGGCCCCAAACGCGTACGTCCGATCGCACGTTGAGACCGCCGTCGATGCCCACCGCGATCCCCTCGATTCGGGGGAAAATTCGGTGGGCCTCCCACTCATAACTGGGTACGTCGATGTTCCAGTAGTTGTATCCAATCTGCGGCTCGAAAACCCAGGTGTCCGGCGGAAGCGAATAGTCGGGCGACGTGCTCCCTCGCGGTCCGAACCACCAACGCCGCGCCGCGGCGATGATTTCGATCGTCTGATGTTTGCCCGGATACCATTGAAGCTTCGTATTGAGCATGGCGTAGCTCGACTTGAACCCGTACTCGTTGATCCGAAGCCCGTTCTGGAAGTAGTCATTGAGGAGCTGCGAAATCACCGCCTCGCCCTCGACGAAGCCAAAAAACGCGAGCTTGCCGTCGGCAAAGGAAAGTCGCTCGATGCCCGCATGAAGCTTCGTGGTGTTGTAAAACAAATGAAGATCGCCGTTTCCGACGATTCCCTGTCCGACGCTATCGAACGAAGCCCAGCCGTGCCCTGTGAGCTGCGGTGTGAAGGTGAGCTCGCCACCGCCCAAGGCTGCCGCATGCCAGTGCTCGGGCTCCGCCATGCCCGTGGCGGACCAAAGCATTGCAACGACCGCCGCCACGCCCACACCGGCCATGGTCCGTCTGTGCATCGCGAGGACTCTACTATGAACGC
Source organism: uncultured delta proteobacterium (assembly GCA_963817725.1). GTDB lineage: Bacteria > Myxococcota_A > Polyangia > Polyangiales > Houyiibacteriaceae > SG8-38. Next base: position 893,528 of record CAWFPD010000004.1, on the reverse strand, counting down.
GTCACTCGTCGAGGCCCGCGTCCGCTTCGTCGAGGTGCGCCTTGGCGATTCGGGCGATGCGCCAAAAGACCACGCCGAAGGCGATCAACCCGAGGACCAGCGCGATGCCGCGGAGGCCCCAGTGGGCGTGACCTTGACCGGCCATCTTGGTCACGTGGGAGGCCACCGCACCGAGGTATACGTCGAGGGCCAAATGGGGAAGCATCCCTAGACTGCCCAGCGCAACGGACCCGAGTGGCACCTCGATTGCGCCAAACGCATAGCTGAACACGGCGGGGTTGAGCGGTAGCAGGCGTATCCAAAAGACCAGCCCGCCGCCCTCGTGCTTCGCTCGACGCACCACGCCCTGAACAGAAGCACGTCCTTCGAGCATTCGGAGCACCGGGCGCCGCAGGAGCCGTCGTCCTAAGGGATAGACGAGGAGGTTGGCCACGTATACGGCGCTGCAATAGTAGAGGAGACCCCTAGGCAGACCGAAGATGACCCCCGCCGCGATGCCGAAAATGGAGTTCGGGAAGAGCAGCGGCTCGAGCACGACGATTGCGAGCACGTAGAACACCGGGCCCCAAGCTCCGAGCGACTCGACGTAGCCCTCGATTTGAGGAAGGAGATGCGCAACGCGGCGGCCCTCGAAGGCCAAGATGACGATGAGGACGCCGGCCAGGATCCAAGCGACACGCTCCATGGTCTTGGACAAAGCGCTAGGTAAGGTATCGCGTTTGGACTCGGTGGGCACGAAGGATCCGAGATCTGGCGGTGTTCCGCGGCACGCCCTACAAAGAAGAAGACCATGCAGGACGCAGCGTTTCCGAGCCGGTACCGCAACCGTGAACGAGCGCGCTTCCTTTTCGGCCCCGACGCCGATCATTACGCAGGGTTATATTGGGTGGGCGACCCGCTTGCGGACGACCTAGCCACGTGGCTGTCCGAGAGCGGTGACGAAGCCAAACACCAATTCGAGCACGCGCTGCGCGTGGACCCCTCCTCCGTCTCGCAGCGGGCGCCAGCGCTGACTCGCTTCTTCGATCGCGTCGAAGAGACGCCCCAATGGCTGGACTTCGACCAGTTGGAGCTCGGTGCGCGGGCCTATCAGCGATTCGGCGTCATGGGCATGATCGTCTTGAGCGCCTGGTCGCTCATCAATGGCTACCACTCGAGCGCGGCCGTCAAGCCGCTCGCATTCACCGGTCAGCTCCGACACAACACGCAACGCCGTCTGGCCGAAACCGCTCGCTTCGTGAGCGAAGCGTCGCAAGTGAATGGGTTGCGTAGAGGGAAGCCGGGCTGGGAGATCTCGCTCCGCGTCAGCGTGATCCACGCGCACGTTCGCCGGGGATGCCTGCGCTCGCCCGAGTGGCGCACCGAGGATTGGGGGCTGCCCATCAATCAGGCGGACATGTTCGGAACGCTCTTGGAGTTCTCTTTGCTGGTCCTCGATGGAGCGCAGCGCCTGGGTTTCGTGGTCAGCGCCGAAGAGCGGCAGGCGATCCTCGCGATGTGGAGATACTGCGGGCACCTGAGCGGTGTGGACCCTTGGCTGCTCGAACTTTTGGCCGATGAATCGAGGACGCGCCGCATCGCGGAGCTGATTCGCTTGATTCAACCGGGCCCCGATGAAGATTCCTTGGCGCTGACCCGGCAACTGTTGAAGGTGCCGGGCCAAAAGGCTCGAGGAAAGCCGCCTTCGGCTTTTGCCGTGGGGGTGAGCCGATTTCACAACGGCCTTGCCCGCGCACTCAATGGAGACGACGTCGCCGATGACCTCGGTATCCCGGACGACCTCTGGAAGTACTCGATCTACCCGGTTCGCGCGGTGCTCGGCCCCCTGGAATGGCTTCGCCGGACGGTTCCGGGGGCGACCCAGTTGGCGTCGTATCTGGGCAACGAGGTGGTTCGTCGAGATCTCGCGCGGACACTCGACGGCATTGAGCCCACGTTCGCGTCTCCGTGACGGGCATCGGTTCGCGCACTTAGGCGGATTCGATCGAGCGCTGCTCCTCCTCACGGCCGCGAATCACGCGCTTCCCGGCAAGCGGGCCGCGGTACTCGGTAACCACGGTGCACTGCCCCTCGTGTCCATCACGGTCGAAGTAGATGACCACCCAATCACGAACCCGGCCGAGCTCGTGTGCTCGATCCGTATTGGAAAAAAGCGCAGTGAAATGCCAACCGTCCTCGTAGCTGTGTAGGATGGGCAGCCACGCGGCGCCTCCCGGATTGTTTCGCGCCGGGGCAATCCTCGGAAGCTCGTCGGTCTCGGCCTTGGTGCGGTACTCCCGGTCGATCTCCAAGAGGAGCTCGATGTCAGGCTGTTCGTCGGCTCTCCCGGGACGAGTCACGGTGGCGCCGGCCTTTTCGAGCTCTTCGAACCGCCGGGCACGCCCGCGCGCGGACCGGGCCAGCATGGAGGCGAGAATCTCCTGGATCGCCTCGATCCTCCGGGGCCCAAAACCTGCCACTTGATCGAGCCGCCCGTCATGCGCCGCGACTTCCAGCGCTTCGAGCGTGTCGATGTCGAGCTCTCGATGAATCCGCTCGGCCAGCTCCTCTCCGATGCCCGGCACCGTCTTGAAGAGCTCGACGGGAGATAGGCGGCCTTCGAGCCGCTCCAGCATTCGCAGCCGCCCGGTGTGTGCGATCTCCTCGATGGAGCCCGAAAGGCTCGACCCGATCTGCGGCAGGATGTCGAGGCCTGCTCGCCCTTCGGTCAGCGCCAGGTCTTGGATGCTGGTCGGGTGCCGCCGAACGACCGCAGCGCCCGCCCGATATGCATCGATGCGGTAGATGTTGGCATGCTGCGCCTCGAGGCGGTCAGCTACCTGATCGAGGACGTCCGCAATCTGCTCGTTCGTGATCGTTGGCGGCCCGGAACCCACGTTGCCGCAGATTCAATCACGCTTCGATGGCGGTTTCGAGCCGAAAGTCTTTCGTTGCCGCAAACGCAGGGGCAACCCGTCGAGCGGCTTGGTGAACGGGAAGTGCTGAAGCTTTGCCGGATAGTACCCATCATCGGCGTACTCGATCTGGTATTTGCTGAGGAGCTCGCGGAAGGTGAGCAAGAAGAGCATGCGGGCAAAGTGCATTCCGATGCATTTGTGCGCACCGCCTCCAAACGGAATCCACATGAAGTTGTGCTTGCGTTGCTCGCTCACCTCCTCAGAAAATCGCGACGGCTTGAAGACGTTGGGCTCGCTCCACCACTCCTCCATTCGCTGGATGTAGGCGCTCGGGACACAAACCATCGTGTCGGCCGGCACCCGCACGCCGTCGAATTCACATTCCCGAATCGTCCGGCGCAGGAAGAGCGGCACCGGGGGATGCATCCGGAGCGTTTCGTAGAACACGCAGATCATCGGGTTGACCTGGTGAAACACCTGCTCGAAGCTCAGCTCGTGGGGCCAGGTCGCCAGCTCCTCGGCAAGCTCCGTCTGCAACCGGTAGTCGTTGCAGAGGTGATAGGCGGCCATGGTCGATGCGCTGGTGGTCGTGTCGTGCGCCGCCAGCATCAAGAAGGCCATGTGGTCCGCGATGTCCTCGTCGGCGTAATACTCGCCGTCTTCCTTCTTTTCCTTGCAAAAATGGGCGAAGACATCTCCGTCGTTCGAGGCGCGCTTCTTGTCGATGAGATTCATGAAGAAGCGCTTCAGATAGCGGCGGCCCTCGAGGCCGCGATGATAGAGAAAGCCCGGCACGTCGAGGCGCACGATGCCGAGCGCCCCTTCCATCATGTCGGTGAACGCTTGGTTGACCGCGGGTAGCTTGCTTTCCGTGTTGTCGACCCGGCAGAACACCTCGAACGCGATGTCGAGCAGGAGCCGCTTCACCTCTTGGTAAAACACAATGCTGTCCTGTGTCGCCCAGCGCTCGACGGTGCGCTCGACGATGCCCCGGACCCTGGTCGCATACTCACGCATGGCGGGCGGCTTGAAGGAGCTCTGCATGATGCCCCGGTGCATCCTGTGCTCGTCGTAGTCGCGCATGACGAGGCCCCCTTGGAAGAAGTCCGCCATGACCGACTCCCATCCCATCTTGATCGAGAAGTTCTTTTCTCGGTCCATCAGGACGCGTTGCGCGTAGTCGGGATGCAGCAGGAGCACGCACTTGTTGCCCGTAATCGAGATCCGGCTGATCGCTCCGTAGTTGCGGTAGTAGTGATCGAACAGCGCCTGCGGATCGCGGAACATGTCCAACGTCTTGCCGACGAAGGGCCAGCCGTACTCCCCGCTGAGGTGGCTAAGGTCTCGATTCGAGGGACGTTTGTCGTACGGGAGCTCTGTGATTCTTTCCACTTTGTAAACGATACAAATTGTAAAGTTAGATGCAATCGAAAAAATGACCCCCCCTGCGACCTTTTCGGGCTGCCATCGAGGGGTTTCAAGAGGTGAACGCTTGAATGCCGGTCTGGGCCCTGCCGAGGATCAGGGCGTGGATGTCGTGCGTGCCCTCGTAGGTGTTGACCGTTTCGAGGTTCATGACGTGGCGAATGACGTGGAACTCGTCCGAAATGCCGTTGCCGCCATGAATGTCGCGGGAAACTCGTGCGATCTCCAGCGCTTTGCCGCAGGAGTTGCGCTTCAGCATCGATACCACCTCCGGCGGGCACCGGCCTTCGTCCATCAAGCGCCCTGCCCGAAGGCAGCTCTGCAAGCCGATGGTGATCTCGGTTTGCATGTCCGCGAGCTTCTTTTGAACGAGTTGGGTCGCCGCGAGGGGTCGGCCGAACTGTTGCCGGTCGAGCGCATATTGGCGTGCCGCATGCCAGCAGAACTCCGCTGCGCCGAGCGCGCCCCAGCTGATGCCGTAGCGCGCTTTGGTGAGGCAACCAAAGGGACCCCGAAGCCCCTCGGCTCCCGGAAGGAGCTGCTCCTCGGGAACGAACACCTCATCCATCACGATCTGCCCCGTCACCGACGCGCGCATGCTCATCTTGCCCTCGATCTTGGGAGCGCTGAGCCCGTCGGCTCCCCTTTCGAGGATGAACCCGCGGATGACGTCATCGAGCTTGGCCCAGACCACGAAGACGTCGGCGATACAGGAGTTGGTAATCCAGGTCTTGGTGCCGTTCAGCCGGTATCCACCGTCGGTTCGAGTGGCTCGGGTCTGCATGCTGCCCGGATCGGATCCGGAGTTGGGCTCGGTGAGCCCGAAGCAACCAACCCACTGCCCCGTAGCCAGGCGAGGGAGATAGCGTTGGCGCTGCTCCTCCGTGCCGTAGGCGTGGATCGGATACATGACGAGGGAGGACTGCACGCTCATCGCAGACCGATAGGCGCTATCGACTCGGTCGAGCTCTCGAGCGATCAAGCCATAGGCCACGTGACTGGCTTCCGCCCCGCCATAGGTCTCCGGAAGGGTCGAGCCAAGCAGACCACGCGCACCGAGCTCGTTCATGATCTTCCGGTCGAACCGTTCGCGCCGATTGGCCTCGATGACCCCCGGCCACAGCTCTTTCTGGGCGTAGTCCCGCGCGGTATTGCGAATTAGTCGCTCTTCGTTGGTCAGCTGTTCTTCGAGAAGAAGCGGGTCTTCCCACTGAAATGGGGCCTTGTTGCGCACGGAGCGAGACATCCAATTCGATTCTGCAATGGGCGAGTATGCATCAGGCCAACCGGACGCACCATCCGGAAAGTCTCGTGTTGATGGGAGGCGTTGGCGAAAGTAGGGTCACGGCAAGTCATGCGAGGATTGGAAAACCAGGTCGCAGTGGTGACCGGCGGCGGGGGTGGCATCGGGAGGATGATCTGCGCACGGCTCGCCGAAGAAGGATCGCGCGTCGCCGTGCTCGACATCGACGTCGACACCGCTCGCGAAACGGTCGATGCGATTGGAGATCCGACTCGCGCTCGCGCCGTTTCCGCGGACATCACCGATTCGCAATCGGTGAAGCAAGCGATTGCAGAAGTCGTCCGTGCCTACGAAACCGTCGACATCTTGGTGAACAACGCCGGATGGGATCGCGGCGCTCCGTTTCTCGAAACGGATCCGGAGCTTTGGGCCAAGATCATCGCGATCAACTATCAAGGACCGTTGAACATGCATCGCGAGGTGCTTCCCCTGATGGCGGCGCACGGAAGGGGCAGGATCATCAACATCGCTTCCGATGCCGGCCGGGTCGGCTCATCGGGCGAGGCCGTGTACGCGGGCTGCAAAGCCGCCGTCATTGCGTTCGGCAAGAGCGTCGCCCGGGAAATGGCGCGAAACGGGATCACGATCAATGCAGTCTGTCCGGGACCAACCGACACCACATTCTTCCGGGATTTCGCCGGGGAGGGCGAATACGGAGAAAAGCTGCGCGCTGGATTGGAACGCGCGATTCCCATGCGCCGGCTCGGCCGGCCCGAGGACATTCCTGGCATCGTGGCGTTTTTGGCAAGCGACGATGCCAGCTTCATCACCGGCCAGGTCATCAGCGTCTCTGGCGGTCTCACGATGCACGGATGAGGTCATCATGGAATACGAGGACATCCTTTACGACGCGAACGATGGTGTCGCGACGATCACGATCAACCGGCCCGACAAGTACAACGCGTTTCGAGGGCAAACCTGCGAGGAGCTGATCCACGCGTTCAACCGCGCCGGCTGGGACAAGAGCATCGGTGTGATCGTGCTGACCGGTGCGGGGGACAAAGCGTTCTGCACGGGAGGGGATCAGTCGGCGCACGCGGGGTCCTACGATGGACGCGGGACGATCGGCCTGCCCATCGAGGAAGTGCAAACCGTGATTCGGGACGTGCCGAAGCCGGTCATTGCTCGCGTGCAAGGCTATGCGATCGGCGGCGGAAACGTGCTCGCCACACTCTGCGATCTCACCATCGCTTCGGATCAGGCGCAATTCGGTCAGGTAGGCCCCAAGGTGGGCTCGGTGGACCCGGGGTTTGGAACCGCGTTCCTCGCGCAGGTCGTCGGTGAGAAGCGCGCTCGCGAGATGTGGTACTTGTGCCGTCGCTACACGGCCGCACAGGCCTACGAAATGGGGTTGGTCAACGTGGTCGTGCCGCACGACAAGCTCGATGACGAGGTGGCGGCTTGGTGCGCCGAGCTGATGGAACGAAGCCCCACGGCTCTGGCCATCGCCAAACGGTCTTTCAACGCGGCCACCGAGAGCTTCCGCGGCTTGGCGTCTCTCGGCATGCAGTCGCTGGCCCTCTATTATGAAACCGAAGAGTCCAAGGAAGGGGTCCGCGCGTTCGCCGAAAAACGCAAACCCGACTTCCGTAAGTACCAAACCTGAGCGCAGGCGGTGGATTTTTCACTGACCGAGGAGCAAGAATCCATCGTGGCGACCGCTGCTGCGTTCGCGCGCGACGAGCTGGCGCCCGGCTATCGAGACCGTGAACGATGCGGGGCGCTCGAGCGCTCTCTCGTTCGCCGGATGGGGGAGCTCGGACTCATCGGCGCGGAGCTTCCCGAGGAGCTCGGAGGTCTCGGGGCAGATTACGTGACTTCGGGTCTCATCATGGAGGCGATCGCACGCGGTGACTTCAACGTCGCGTACGTTCAGCTGCTCGGCTCGCTCAATGCGCACATCCTTACAAACAACATGGCTCTCGAGGTCGCCGGCGATTGGGTTCGCCGGATCTGCGCTGGCGAGTGCCTGGTGGCTCTTGCGCTGACCGAGCCCGGGCATGGCTCGGACGCGGCGGCGATCGAGCTGGTCGCTCGCGTTCGAGGCGACCGCTACGTGTTGACTGGCGAGAAGACTTCGATCTCGTTTGCCGATCAAGCCGACGTCGCCGTGGTCTTTGGCCGGACCGGGAGCGTGGGAGACAGAGCACGCGGCATTTCGGCCTTCCTCGTGCCCATGGATTGTCCCGGTGTGACCACGACGCGTTTCGACGATGCCGGCGAGCACGCGATTGGGCGTGGCTCGATCTTTTTCGACGACGTCGAGATTCCGGCTCGGTATCTCATTGCCGAGGAGGGGAAGGGGTTCACCCAAGTGATGCGAGGATTCGATTTCAGCCGTGCCCTCATCGGTCTTCAATGCCTGGCGGTCGCCAAGGCCTCTCTTCGAGAGACTTGGGCCTACATCGAGGAGCGCCATGCCTTCGGCCGGCCGCTGGCGGACTTCCAAGGCTTGACCTTTCCCTTGGCAGAGCTCGAGACGTACGCCGAGGCCGCGCGCCAGCTCTGCTACAAGACGCTTTGGCTGAAGTCGGCCGGCAAAGCGCACACCAAGGAGGCTGCCATGTGCAAATGGTGGGCCCCGCAGGTGGCATTCGATGCGGTTCACCGCTGCTTGTTGGCGCACGGTCACGCCGGTTACAGTCGAGCGCTCCCTTTCGAGCAGCGTCTGCGCGATGTACTGGGCTTGCAAATCGGAGATGGCACCGCAGAGATCATGAAGATGATCATCGTGCGGGAGAATCGGCAGCCCGGGTGAAGCGAGCGAGGTAACTTCGATGACGTTGTTGCTGGTGCAGGCGATCACGACGTGGGCTCTGACGGCTCTCATCTGGTTCGTTCAGCTGGTGCAGTACCCTTCCTTTTCCCGGGTCGGTGTCCAGTTCTTTCCTGCTTTCCACAGCTATCATTCGAGCCGCATCACGTTCATCGTGGCCCCTCTGATGATCGCCGAAGCGGTGTCGGCCCTCGCGCTTTCATGGCAGCCCGGGCGCGGGATGGCACCGTGGGAGATCTGGGTTGGAATCGGTCTGGTGGCGCTCATTTGGGCTTCCACCTTTCTCTTGCAGGTGCCGATGCACGGCCGTCTCAGCAAAGGATTCGACGAGGAGGCATGGCGCTTCCTCGTGACTAGCAATTGGGTGCGCACCGTGGCGTGGTCGCTGCGGGCCGTGCTGGTCACCGTGTGGCTGCGACGAGCGCTCGAGCAGGGAGCTCCGCTCCTCGGCAGCTGAAAATCGCTCAGCAACCGACGCCCATTTCGGCCACAGCGCACTTGACCGGTGCGCCGTGCCGAAGATTGGCGTTCAGATTGCGTAGCGCCGTACGAATGCCCTCTTCGACTACGGGATGATAGAAGGGCATCGCGAGCGCATCGTCGACCGTCATTCCGGCCTGCACCGCCCAAGCCAATAGATGCGATAGATGCTCGGCCGAAGGGCCAAAGATCTCCGCACCGAGCAGCCGGCCCGTGTGCTGCTCGCCGTAGATGCGAAGCTTGCCGGCATTGACCCCTTGGAGCCGCGCCCGGCCTTGATTTTCGAAGCTCAGCTCCCCGGCGCTAGCCTCGCATTCTGTGAGCGACTCGTACCCTCCTCCGACGATTCCGATTTGTGGATCGGTGAACACGATGGAGAGAGGTGTCCGGCGCCATGCCGCGTGGACGTTTGGAAAATGTGCTGCGTTTCGTCCTGCAATGCGCCCGTCATCCGCCGCTTCGTGCAACACCGGGTGCAGCTCGTTGACGTCTCCCGCGACGAACACGGGTGCGTCGCCCAGTTGCAGGGTGTCCGGATCGATGTCGTATCGGCCCGCTTCGTTTGGGAATATGCCGAGGTTCTCCAGCGCCAATCGATCCATGTTCGGAACCCGGCCCGCAGCCATCAGGACGCGCTCGAAAGTCTCGTCGCGCTCGGCGCCCGTAGAGTCGACGAATCGGATGCGTACACCCGTATCGACCCGCTCGAGCTTTTCGATTTGGTATTCGGTGTGCATGTCGAGCTCCTGAGACAACGTCGCTGCGGCTTGCTCGAGGATGAGCGGGTCGGCTAGCGGGCCGATCAAGCCGTCGATCCCAAGCAGGGTCGTGCGAACACCGAGCCGATGAAACGCCTGGCCGATTTCGAGCCCGATCGATCCGAGCCCGATGACCAGCATGCTGTCCGGCAAGTCGTCGAGCTCGAAGACGTCCTCGTTGGTGAGCAGGTGGGCCTCGACTGCGCGGAAGGGGGGCGGCACGACCGGCCTGCTCCCCGTGGCGATCACCAGTCGGTTGTAGTGCACTTCGGTGCCGTCTTCGACGACGAGGCGCCCTGGGCCTGCGATTCGTGCTCTTCCCTCGACGAGCTCGCCCGCGCTCCTGGCGTCGTCGAGCACGTCGAGCACGAAGCCGACGAAGCGATCGCGTTCGCGCCGAACGCGGTCGAGCACCTCGCGTCCCTCCACCCGAACGTCCTCGGAATGAACCCCAAAACGCCCGGCTTGGCGTGCGTGGTGCGCCGCATCGGCCGCGGCGACCAAAAGCTTACTCGGCATGCAGCCGACACGCGCACAGGTGGTCCCCAACGGGCCTGAATCGATCATCGCCACCGATGCGCCCTCCTTTTTGGCGGCGCGCCAAGCGCTCACGCCCGCAGAGCCTGCGCCGACGATGGCCACGTCGATCTTGTTCGGCTTCTCCGTCACGTCGTGCTCCTCTTCTGGTTGGCCGGTTGCACCCCCAGCTCTTTGGGGCTCGCGCGTTCGAGACGCCAGCCCCGGCATGATTGTGGGACGTGGAGGCGGTCCGGGCTATGGTCACGGCTGCAAGCCTCGCCTGAATTCCGCATGCCCCAGCCCCCCAGACTGCGCACCGTGCTCAAGCGAAGGCCCGTCGTCGGCTGGGCTCTCTACGATTGGGCGAATTCGGCGTTTGCAACCACGGTCATGGCGGGCTTTTTCCCCGTCTTCTACAGCGCGATCAGCGAGGATATCAGCACCGCGGACTCGCAGTTTTGGTTCAACGTCACCTTGGCTGCTGCGAGCGTTCTCATCGCCGTTTCAGCTCCCCTCCTCGGCGCCATCGCCGACCGTGGCGGGAGCCGCAAGAAGTTCTTGGCCTTCTTTGCGAGCATCGGTGTGCTGATGACCGCCGCGCTCGCGTGGGTTCATGCCGGTCAGTGGTGGATGGGCCTGGTCCTCTACGGCCTGGGCACGGTCGGTTTTTCGGGAGCGAACGTGTTCTACGATTCGATGCTGGTCGACGTGGCCGAGGAAGACGAGCTCGATCTGGTTTCCGCCCTCGGCTATTCCGCGGGATACATTGGCGGGGGTCTTCTGTTCGGTCTGAACGTGCTGATGGTGCAAAAGCCTCAGTGGTTTGGACTTTCCAGTGTCGCAAGCGCCGTCGATGCGTCGTTTCTCAGCGTCGCGTTGTGGTGGGCGATCTTCACCGTTCCACTCATGATCGGTGTGGAGGAGACGCCGCCGAAGCACCACGCACCGAGACTACAGGCGATCCGCGAAGGGCTAAGGCAGCTCGTCGACACCCTCCATGAGATTCGAAGCTTCAGGGTGGTCGCGTTGTTCCTCATCGCGTACTGGATCTACATCGATGGAGTCAACACGGTCATCAAAACCGCGGTTTTCTTCGGCGACCGAGTGCTCGGCCTCGAGCAGGCGGCCCTGATCACGGCCTTGCTGCTCACGCAGTTCGTCGCATTCCCGGCGGCGCTCGGCTTCGGCGCGCTCGGCTCTCGGATCGGGCCCAAGCCGGCGATCCTGTTGGGTCTCGGTGTGTATCTCGGCGCGCTGGTGTACGCCTGGGAATTTCTCGAAGACTCGGGCGATTTTTACGTACTGGCGGTGGCAATCGGCCTGGTGCAAGGAGGCGTCCAGAGCCTTTCCCGATCGCTCTATGCCCGTCTGGTGCCGGCTTCGAAAGCGGCCGAGTTCTTCGGCTTCTTCAACATGGTGGGAAAGTTTGCCACGATCTTCGGTCCGTTGCTGATCGCTTTCACCCCGAAGCTCATTCCGGGCGCGACCGAACGCGACGGGATCTTGGCGCTCACGGTGCTCTTCCTCCTCGGAGGCTTCCTGCTCAGCCGCGTCAACGTCGCGCTCGGCGTGGATGCCGCTCGGCGATTCGATGATTGATGCTGCTCACAGTCGCCACCGCTTGGCTAGGTAGTGCATCATGGTCTCATCGCTTCCACCGCCGACGCTGGCGATCCGGGTGTCACAAAACGCGCGACCAGCCATGCTCTCCTTCATGTAAGCGAAGCCGCCATGAAGTTGGAAGCATTCGTCGGCTACGCGGCGAGCAACGCGTCCACAATGGAGCTTGGCCATGCTGATGAGCTCGGTCGCGTCCTCTCCCGCGACGAGCGCATCGACACAGGCCTGGTTCAGCAAACGAGCCGTGGTGAGGTCGGTTTTGCACTCGACGAGCTTGAACTGCGTGTTCTGCATCGACATGAGCGTCTGCCCAAAGAGCTTGCGCTGCCTCGCCCACTCGCACGTCGTTTCCCAAAGAGCCTCGCAATAGGCGACCAAGCCAATCGTCACCACGAGGCGCTCATCCTGGAACTGCATCATCTGCTGCTGAAAGCCTCGTCCGACTTCCCCGATCGTGTTCGAGACAGGAACACGAACGTCCTCCAAGAAAAACTGACCGGTATCGGAGCCCCAGAAGCCGATTTTGTCGAGCAGGCTGTATGAGACACCGGGCGTGTCGGTGGGCACGATGATCTGTGAAAACCCCTTGTGGCCTTGCGTGGCGTCGGTTACGGCGAGGAGGCAGAGCCAGTCCGCCGTGGCTGCGTTCGTGATGTAGGTCTTCGAGCCGTTGATGATCCAGTGGTCGCCGTCACGCACGGCGCGAGTACGAATGCCTGCGACGTCGGAGCCTGCATCCGGCTCGGTCACCGCGATCGCCGATACCATCTCGCCTCGAATCGCCGGCACCAAGTATCGTTGCTTGAGCTCCTCGCTGCCAAAGCGGTGCAGTGACGGTGTCGCCATGTCGGTGTGAACGGTGATGCCCGTCATCACCCCGACGTTGTCGGCGCGCCCGAGCTCTTCGCACAGGATGGCGGTATAGGACCAGTCGAGGCCGGCGCCACCGTATGCCTCGTCGTATCGAAGGCCGAGCATCCCGAGCTCCCCCATCTTGACGAAGAGCGATTTGTCGAGTCGCCCCATCTGGTCGAACTCGCGCGCACGGGGCGTCAGCTCGTTGCGGACGAAAGCGCGCACGGTGTCGCGGAACGCCTTGTGCTCAGGGGTTTCGTCGCGGCGAATCATCTATCCCGTGTTCTTTCCGGTCCACACGCAACGCCGTTACCCGTACTTGGACGAGGGGTCGTGCATGATCTCCTTGAACGTCTTGGCAAGCTTTCCGCCTTGAAAGCCATCGATGACCCGGTGATCGAAAGTTGCCGCGATGCGCATGGTCGGCACCACGATGATCTGGCCGTCGCGTACTCCGGGCTTGTTTTCCACGGCGCCGACCGCCAGGATCGCTGGCACTCGCGTGAAGGTCAGCAGCGGCGGAAACGCTTCGCTGATGCCGAGCACTCCCACGCTGGTGACGATGGCACTGCCAAACGGATCGTTCGGGATTCCCAAGGCCGAAAGGTCGAGGTTGAAGTCGTATTGGAGCCGGGCGACCAGTCGCAACATCGGTCCCATCACGGCCGGTGGAAGAAGGTCGAAGAGCTTCTTAGTGCGTTCGAGCAAAGGGTCCTCGTGCTTTCGCACCTTGCGTGCCCCTTCGCGAATTTCCTTCGCAATGTCGGCAATCGATTTGCGATCGGCTTGCCGCACCATCGCTTCTGAGAGATCGGCCTCTTGCTCGTGCCCTACGTCTTCGGGTGGCACCGCGACCAAGACCGATACGTCGATGTCGTCGCGCTCGAAGATGCGTCCGCGTCGGATCACGCAGTTGCAATCCGGATGCGCGGCGAGCGTGTCGGCCAGCGCCTTGGTGACCAGGTGGGTGACGGTCAGGTGCTCGCTCGTACGCTCGGATTCTTTCTCGAGGAAACGGAGCGCTTCGCTCATGTCGAGATCGATGGTTCCGTAAATGGTGGGATCGTCCGGCGGCGACCAGGCCACCGCCGCCATGCGCCGCCAGCTCGACAGGTTCCTGACGTAATGCCCCGTAATGTTTCGTGCCACGCGTCACCCCGGATGGGAAAATCATTCATACAGCGTCGCCGGGCAAAGGTGAAGCGCCTCGGGGCGATGAGTCGTACGGACCGGCGCGGGCATGGGAGCGATCGGAAGCCCCACAAACCTCGTATTATCAATCGCTTGCGAAACTCGGCATCCGGCTCCTAACGAGCCCCAGCGGGCGCCGTGCGGCGCAGCGGGCCCGGAATCAGGCGCCTTTTGGGGGCGCTGCATGTCCCCTATACTCGCCTCATGCGGAAGTTGATCAGCACTGGGGCCGCGATGCTGTTGGCGTCGTGGATAGGCAACGGCCGTGCTGCTGCAGAGACACCTCGCAAGGACGAGATCGGGGTGACCGCGGCGACACTTCAGTCTGCGAACGACTATCCCGCGCTGACTCGCGGTCAAGTCGTGGTCGTCAATGCGCAGCGGCTCGTCGTGACCCAGGAGCCGCTTCCCGTTGCCACCATCGAACAAGCTCCACCCGCGCCGGCGGCGACCACCGTCGATCGCCCGCCGCTGCCATACGCAGGCGCGATCTGGGTCGAGGCGCATTGGGCCTACGGCGCCTCGGGCTTCACTTGGGTCGGGGGGGACTACATCACGCCGCGCCGCGGTTACGTGTTCGTTCCTCCGCGCTGGGCGTCGTTCGAACAACAGTATTACTACTTCAATGGTTTCTACGTCCCATACGGAGTCTACGTGCGGAGCCATTTCAACCGCTACTACTACAGCGGGCGACCACCTGCTGCCGTGGGAACGGCGCACGGACCGTACTGGCCGATCGGCGCGTCGAGTGTCGCCGCTGCCTCCTCGATCGGCGCGCCGGCGCGTGACCCGTACTGGCCGATTGGCGCACCCCGCTGAGCGGGCGCGATCCTTGACTTGAGCGAGCGGCTGGGCAGTCTTGCAGGAGGAGATACTTCGATGAGCTTATCGGCACTGGGCCGCTCGGGCCTCACCACTTTGCTTTGCTGCACGTGCTTCGTGCCAGCGTTTACGGGATGCAAGGCGGATCAGCTGACCAGCCACGGAACCGACGTCGCACTGCTCTACGACGAGCCCGAGGGCTGTGAGAATTTGGGCGTCGTAATCGGTCATGGCGGCGGCCTTTCCGGCGCCTATTCCAAGCCAAGCATCAATCGGCAGTCGGCGGAAAACGATGCGCGAAACAAGGCCGCGGAACGAGGTGGCACCCATCTTCTCCTCTATCCCGAAGATGTCTCCCAGGGCGATGGACGCGGTGTCAACCCCGAGAGCACGGACCCCCCCTTGGCGCACGGCTACGGAACCGGCTCCAACATCACCGTGGCTGGCACGGCGTACAAGTGCCCCCCCGGCCTCCCGATCGTGGAGCCTGTGGGAATGCAAACGGGAAACGCATTCGTCGAGGTGAAGCCGCCCGAACCCACTTCGATTTCCTTGGCGCCCCTTGGTCCGCTCGAGCACATCACGGTCTTTCGGCGAGTCCCTCTCGAGACGGGTGAGGGAATGACCGAGACCGAAGCGCTCCGGATCGACGACCCCGGAGAGATCCAACGGGTCGTCGAGTCCCTGCAGCACGTAGTCGAGGATCCTCTCAAGTACATTCCCACCCATCGCGTCGAATTCGTCGGAGAGCTCGGGACTCAGTCTTTGCTCTACGGGTTTGGCTACTTGGAGTACGCAGAGAAAGTCTATCGTCTCACCGATGGGGCGTTCGAAAGCGTATTGCACCTCAGGGACGCACCATCGGAGTGATCCCGTCGATGAATCGGCGCAGGTGCCGAGTCGTGCTTGGCACGTGGGGTACGAATCCCATGTGGCTGGTCGGGTACCAACGGATCTGAGGCTTTCCCCATCGCTGCCACATCGTCCGCAACACTTCCGGGTCGAAGAAATGGTCATGCTCGGCGCCGAAGAGCAAGATACGGTCCACCGGCAGAACGGGCCGCAGATCGTTCCATCCGATTCGCTCGAAGAAGCAGCCAAATTCTTCCGGGCTCCAACCGAATCTCGCGAGATCTTTTCGCATGGCCCTCAATACCGGCGCGTCTCGGAGAAGCGCGCCCATGTCCATGTGCGCGATGAGCGGCGTGGCGAACGCAAACCGGGGCTCCAGGCAGGCAAGCGCTGCGGAAAAAGCGCCTCCGAGTGACAACCCGGCCACTCCCACGGGAGTCGAAGACTCATCGAGCATCACCGACAACAACGTCCGGGCGTCGAGTATGGTTTGGCGCATCGCCTCGAAGCTGCGCACCACATCCGCGCTCCAGAAAAGCTCTCCGTCGTAAGGGGAGCTACGGGGTTTACGTCGGCCGTGATACGGAGGCTGCATGTGCACGATCTCCATTCGCAGCGCACGCGCCATGCCACTGAGCAGCGTCAGCTCTTCGACGACCGTCTCCGGTTGCATGTAGCCGTGAATGTAGAGGATTCGCGGCCGCCCCTTGGTGCCGGTGGGCCTTATTCGTCGGGCGTACACCGTGTGGATGCGGCGAGTCCGTTCGTGATAGCGCTCCCGAAAGCTGCGCTCGATCGGATCGTGCAGGGACCCAAACGAAAGATCTTCGTTTTCGAATCCAGGCAGCGCCCATCGCCTGCGCCGTCGCACCAGAGGAAGCCGGTCCGGCGAAGGAAAGATCGTTTCTTGGGAAAGGCCTTCGTATACGGTGAGACGATCGATCGTGTTCCGAGGCCGAGCTCGCAGAACCTGCAGGGGCCGGACCAGCATACCCGTCATGTCATCCAGATGCGGCAAGCAAGCCCTCCTCGAGACCGGTTCCACCGGTCACGAACGCCGTGTTGGTCATCCTCCGCCTCGTTGGGTGGAGGATAGTCTTCGACGGACAATCTCCGTGTCAACCGCTCCAATGTGGCGTAACCTTCAAGCCGTCCATGCAGATCTCCATCGATCAGTGGCGTGAACGCGGACACGTAGCGCAGTTGCGGGGACGGCAGATCTTCTGTGTCGACTCGGCAGAGCTCGACAAGCCTGCGCTCCTTCTCATTCACGGTTTCCCGACGTCATCCTGGGATTGGACCCCGATTTGGGCTCCGCTGAAAGCCTCGTATCGTTTGGTTGCTCTGGATCTGCTGGGCTTTGGATTCAGCGAAAAACCCGATCCGCACGACTACAGCATCATGGAGCAGGCCGATCTCTGCGAGGCCCTGGTAGAGGATCGGAAGCTCGATCAGTTCCACGTGCTCGCCCACGACTATGGCGACACGGTCGCCCAAGAGCTGTTGGCTCGCCAAAACGAAGGGAAGGGCATCGGGCGCTGGTTGTCGGTCTGTTTCCTGAACGGCGGGCTCTTTCCAGAGACACACAAAGCGCGATTGATTCAGAAGCTTCTGCTGAGCCCCATCGGCCCGTTCGTCAACAATCTCTCGACGAAGAGCACCTTCGATCGGTCGCTGAGCGCCGTGTTCGGGCCTCTCACCAAACCGTCGCCCGAGGAGCTCGAAGCTTTTTGGGAGATCATCAATTACAACGACGGAAGGCACGTCTTCCACAGCCTCATCACTTTCATGACAGATCGGAAAGTGCACCGCGAACGTTGGGTCGCGGCTCTCCAGAACAGCATCGTGCCCATCGGGTTGATCAACGGCTCGGTAGACCCCGTATCCGGCGTGCACATGATCGAGCGGTACCGGGAGGTGGTGAGCCCCGACCATTTCACCGTGGAGCTTCCTACGATCGGACACTACCCTCAGGTCGAGGCCCCGGAGCAAGTCGTCGAGGCGTATTTACGCTTCTTGCAGCAGCTCTAATTGCTGGTCGCCAGCCGTACCTGCGCGTATCCCGAACGCGTATCTTCCCAGACGACCAGCGTTCGATTGCCGAGAGTCGCGATCTGCGGCGCGTAACAATGGGCGTCAGCTCCGGCGTCGTCGATACGGACGCTCGACCCGAAAGCCGGGGCACCAGGTCCGTTGGCGAAGCGAATTCCGTTGGTGACATCTCGAAGGTCTTGCCAGACGACCAGCACGTTGCCGGCCGCATTCGTGGCGACCGAGGGCCGCGCCGCGTCGATACCATCGGGCGCGTCGTCTGCGCGCGCGGTTTGTCCCCCTTGCCAGACGCGGACGCGGGTTTCGTATCGCCGGTCTTGCCGTTCCGTCCAAGCCACGACGGGATTGGCCGACGCGTCCACTGCGATCGAGACGTCTCCATGAATGCGCTCCGCCTCGACTGGGTCTCCTCCGGACACGGGCACCACGCTTTTGGCTGTGGGATCGATACGAGCAGCGGGTGCGAACGTCTCACCGCCATCGGTGCTCGCCGACAGATACACGTCCCAGCTGAACTCCCGGAAATCTGAAAACGCAACGTAGACGTTTGAATTCCGAGCTCCCACTCGCACGAACGCTCCATCTCCGCGGGGATTGTCGACGATGGAGTTGGCCGGATCGACCTGGAGGGTCTCCCATGTTTGGCCGTCATCGGACCTCGCGATCCAAGGTTTCGGCCTCCCCTGATCGCGCAGATCGAGCCAGCTCACGAAAAATCGTCCGGTGACGGGGTCGATCGCGACGTCGGGTTCCCATGCCGATGCGACATCCGGGATGGTGAGCTCGGTTCGGATCCAGTCACCGTTCACGCGCGTGAGCGCAACCACCCGTATTGCTTCTGCGCTCAGCTCTTCCTCCCACACGACCGCCATCCGATCTCCGCTGATCGCCGTTCGTGGCAAACGCTGCACCGCGCCTTCGGTTTTCATCAGTGGGATTTCCTCGAAGCTCGTCGCATCGTTGGTCATGACCGCGCGGATCGTTTCCTCGCCCGGCCGCCCTTCCATCCATGCCACCAGCGCGGCTTCCGAATCGGCCGACAAAGACGGAAACCGCTGATGCGTTTCTGCGGCCGCGGGTTGGGCGATGACGATGCTGCTGCCGAACGCTCCGGCTTCTCCGTCCCCTGACGGTGGCACACGGCCGTCCGTTGGTAGCGAGAGGTCCGCCGCGATTACGTGGCCCACGTAGGCATCCTCCAGGGGGTCGCCACTGCCTGGAAGCATCCGTTCACCGCGATCCCGCAGTACGTCCCGGCGCTCCTCGAGCGACGAGGGTGGGCCAGGATCTTCGATGACCCAAGGCTCGACGGCCAGCAATCCATGGTAGGGGTTTTGACCGATGAACGAATCGAGTGGATCGTCTGGTTGGCTCTTCTTCGTCACGTGCGACTGACAATCGAATACGAGGTCGAGAAGGTTGCCCTTGATGCAAGATGTGACCGTGTGACGGAAGGATCCGTGGCGCTGCGTATGATCCCACGCGGATTGGCGGACGATGTCGGGAAGCCAATCGCCCTCGTATTCCTCGACAGCCCAGCCCGAGAAGGCTTCAGGTTGCAAGTTGAGGTTCGCGCCGAGCGCATCGAGACGATGGAGCAGTCCGGGCATCCAGGCGTCTTTCGAGATCACCATTCCGGATCGAGCAAACGGAAGCGCTACGGGTCGCATCTGCGTCAAGGGACCGTGGCTCAGATCCAGAAGATCCTCTTCCGCCGGCACCAGATAGCTTTTGGCGATACGGGCGATCTCTTGCCCGTCCGGGCCGAAGTACAAGCCCCAGTTGTAGGCCGCGCCCTCGGTGGCGACATAGACTTCGGAAACCGAGTCTAGATCCGGGTCGGCCAGCGCCTCGATGTCTGCAGGGTCTTGGCTCAGCTCCGCCGTCGCGAAATCCGACGACACCGCCACATAGACCTGATAGCGCGCTGCGATCGCCGGAAACGTCTGAAAAGCCTGGACCAACGTGTCGGTGACGCCGAGCACGAGACGCTCGCCAAGGCTCAGGTCGGGATACCGCTGCGCGTAGTACCGGATCGGCTCCACGTAGCTTTGGGCTAGCGACAAAAACGCCGGCAAGGTTTCGGTTTCCGATCTTCCTACGGCTCCACGTGAGCCTATGAATGCGCCGGCAAGGCTCGCGTTTTCCGGGAACACGAGAAGATTCGGCTTGTCGTCCGCGAGGCAAGGAAGCACTTCGGTGCGGACGACGTCATCCCACGCCTTGCAGAAGGTCGCGTAGTCCTCCATCTCGGCGTAGCGAATCACCGGCCCTATCGCGAAGACACGAAGGCTTTCGCCATCGCCCGCGATATCGATGCCGCAGCTTTGGGGTACATCGACCGGTTCGACGACACCGAACTGGTCGCAAGCTCCCGTCTCGAACGAAGGCCCGCTACTTTCGTTGCAGGCACAAACCAAAAGCAAGAGTGGAAGCACACGGCGTTTCATCCGGGGGAGTCTAGATCCAGTTGCTCGATTGTCCCGAAAGTTTTCTGCTGGCAGGCGATGGGCGATCGACTCAAACTCGGGCCGTGACGGAAAGAGATATTCGAATACTCTTACTCGAGGGTATCCACGAAGCAGCCGTCGAAAGCCTGGCCGCGGCCGGGTACCGCAACGTGGAACGCTTGACCCATTCGCTCACGGGTTCGGATCTGCAGGATGCCATCCGGGACGCCGACTACGTTGGAATCCGGTCTCGCACGCACATCGATGCTGACGCCCTCGACGCGGCCAAGGAGCTCAAAGCCATCGGCTGCTTTTGCATCGGAACGAATCAGGTCGATCTCAAAACGGCACGGCGAATGGGAATTCCCGTGTTCAATGCGCCCTTTTCCAATACTCGAAGCGTGGCCGAGCTGGCCCTCGCCGACATCATTTTGCTGATGCGGGGAATCCCGGAGAAATCGGCTCGCGCCCGTCGCGGCGAATGGGCCAAAACGGCCCGGAACGCCTTCGAGGTGCGCGGCAAGCGTCTTGGAATCGTCGGCTACGGCCGCATCGGCACCCAGTTGGGCATTCTCGCCGAAGGTCTCGGAATGCGCGTTCTGTACTACGACCTCGAGCACAAGTTGCCGCTTGGAAATGCGACGCCGGTCATCAGTCTCCAGGAGCTTCTGGCCGAAGCGGATGTCGTCAGTCTGCACGTTCCCGAAACGCCGGTGACGCGCAACATGCTCGATGCTGAAGCCATTCGCTCGATGCGTCCCGGCTCTCTCTTGATCAACGCGGCCCGGGGCACCGTCGTCGACATCGACGCGCTCGCGGATGCGCTGGAGTCCGGACACATCGCCGGCGCCGCGATCGATGTCTTCCCCGTCGAACCGAAATCGAACAAGGAAACGTTCGAGTCGCCGCTTCGGCGTTTTGACAACGTCATCCTCACGCCGCACATCGGGGGCGCTACCGAGGAAGCGCAATACAACATCGCGCGCGAGGTAGTCGCAAAGCTGGTGAAGTACGACGACAACGGGTCCACGGTGTCCGCGGTGAACTTCCCGCAGGTCACCATCCCAGATCACGAGGGTCGGCGACGCATTCTTCACATCCACAAGAACGAGCCGGGTGTGATGGAGCAGATCAACCGCGTGTTTTCCAAACACGGCGTCAACGTCGCCGCGCAATACCTGGAAACGCAAGCCGACGTGGGCTACGTGGTCATGGACATCGAGCTCGACGATGCGACTCATCTGATCGAGGAGCTTCGCACCATCTCGGCAACGATCCGAGTACGCTTGTTACACTAGCGAGCCTTGCCGCTCACGAGTGGATCTCGGTCGGCGTCGTGGCAGGATCCGCATCCTCGAGTGCTGCGCCTTGGGCCCAGGCCATGAACACGGTGTAGCCGAGCGACAGGACGATCGCGCCGGTGAAGAGCCCAAGAATCCCCGCTGCGATGAAGCCTCCGAGAGAGCCGATGAAAAGCACCAACATCGGGACGGTGGAGCCCCTGCCCATCAACAAGGGTTTCAGGACGTTGTCGCTTGCGCCCACCATCACGCCCCAGATGGTGAACATGATGCTCACTGCCATCGAGCTCGTCGAGAACACGTAGAAAATGACGGGAACGATCACGATCATCGGCGGGAGCTGCATCAGCGCGAGCATGAGCACGAGCAGTGTCCAAATCCCTGCCGCGGGGACACCGACGACCAGCATGCCCAGCCCAGCCAGGAGGGACTGGATCAAGGCCACGCCGATGACACCGCGGGTCACACTATGAACGGTCGAGGCGGCAAGCGTGGCCAGCTCCGGTCCACGATCCCCGGCGACGATCGAGGCGGTGCGCCTCGCAAACCTCGCAGCACGTTGACCATGAGGCAGCAGCGCGCCTGCAATCACAATCGCGATGACGAACATGAACACGCCTCGCCCGACATCGCCCACTGTTCCCACGAGCCACAGAGCGGCATCCTTGAGGTACGGAGCGAGCTTCACCAAGACGGCTTCCAAGTTCTGCGACGCGGTCAACCACCAATGGTACAAGCGCTCGCCGATCACCGGCCAGCTCGCCACCGCCTCTGGTGGCGGGGGGACCACGATGTCGTGGCTCCCAAACTTGCCCGAGAGCTCCGCAGCCGTTTCGACCAAGTTGGCGCCGAGCGCGATCGCCGGAACGATCAAGGTGAGCAGGGCAAGGGTAACCATGACCACGGCTGCGATCCGGGGTCGCCCGCCGAAGGCCCGAGTGAGCCTGGCATGCGGAGTCTGCACCGCAATGGCGATCACGATTCCTCCGATGATCGGATTGATGAAGGGGCTCATGATGCGAAGGCACCAAAACGCCAGCAAAGCGAGAAGGCTCAAGCGAATCACCGTCTGGGTCACCCGGTTTTCCCAGGCTTGATTTGGCACCGCAGAATCGTCGTCGCTCATTTCTCACCGGCCCAAAGCAGAGCCTCGTCCCGGGCGCTCATCGGGAAAGCGCGAAACTCGGCATCGAGGAACCGTGAGGCGATGCGCGGAATGGCCGATACCAGTCGATCGTCGGTCACGAAGGCGACGCGTCGTATCTTGTTTCGGTGTTCGCGCACGAAGCGGAGATGCGAGCTCAACGCCGAGAAATCGTCCCATCCCGGAAAGTGCTCGGCCACGATCATGAGCCCGTTGAGCGCTCCTGCCCTCTCGATATACGGGTCGACTTCCGTGCTCAACCGTTC
Organism: uncultured delta proteobacterium; assembly: GCA_963817725.1. Classification (GTDB taxonomy): domain Bacteria; phylum Myxococcota_A; class Polyangia; order Polyangiales; family Houyiibacteriaceae; genus SG8-38. The sequence goes on along the minus strand of CAWFPD010000004.1, from coordinate 870,817 downwards.
GAAGTCCGCGGCCTCGAGCTCGCCTTTGGGTTCGAGCACGAGGATCCCTTTGTCTTCGATGAGCTCGAACGAAAGGTGGCCTTTGGACGGTGGCTCTGAAATCCAACGACGCGCTTCCTCCAGGTCGTCGTCGTCGAACACACGAACCTCGCCGGGGAAGGCAAAGCCAAAGGCCTTGACCGTGCGTTCCACCCAGTCGACGTCGGTCACTACCGCGATTCGCTCGAACGAAGTGAGGTGCTTCATGCCCACCTTCGCGTCCTCCCAAGCGGCTCTACCGCTATATCCCTCGAAGTCTTTCCCAAGCACGTAGAGCAAGCGCACCTTGCCGTATCGAGTGAGCTTCTCTTCGATCGCGGGAACGACAGTGCTTCTGTAGTCATCCGCCGTGACCTCGCCGCGTGCTTTGAGGCCGAGGACTCGGTCGGGAAGGTCGATCATCACCTCGATCATGGGTGACTCCTTTCTTCGCTATGGAGCGGTAGCGCTCCGCTCGAAGTATGGCATGTTCGCCTGGAAGCTATGAGCAACAAAGTCACAGCAAACAAGGTCGTTACGCTTTCCTACACGTTGCGCGACGACGAAGGCGAAGTCATCGATCAATCCCAAGATGGGAGCCCACTCCTTTATCTTCATGGCGCCAGCAACATCGTTCCGGGCCTCGAAGAGCACCTCGAAGGAGCGACTGAGGGCGAGACTGTTGAAGCGACGGTGCCCCCCGAAAAGGGATATGGGATGCGAATCGGCGAGTCCCACGAGGTGCCCCGTCGGCTGTTTCCGGCCGACGCGGAGCTTGCTGCTGGAATGCAGGTCGTGGCGCACGATGATCAGGGTCGACAGATCCCCTTTTTCATCATCGCCATCGGCGAGGAAACGGTCACGATCGATCCCAATCATCCCCTCGCCGGCGAGACACTGCACTTCGAAGTGACGGTCGAATCCCTGCGGGATGCCACCGAGGAAGAGATCGAGCACGGTCATCCTCACGGCCCTGAAGGCGAGCACCACCACTGAGGGGAAGGTAGGGCTGCTGGGCCCGTGACGCCGACGCGCTCGCGACGGCCACAATCAAGACGATTGTGAGCATCACGGAGCGCATCGGCGGCAGGATGCCACCCAGACGGTCGTCCTAGTTTTGAGAAGCGGTCGCCGTGCCCTGGATTTGCATCTCCGAGGTCTTGGCCGCCTCGATATCCGCATCGCAGAAGGGCATGTCGTTCCAGCCTTTGTCTGAATAGAGCTGCGTCAGATCCGCATAGTGAGGTGACGCCGGATCGGTCGACTGAGAATAGGTCAGCACCGCATAGGCATCCGGACATTGGGTTTCATCCCAGGTGACGGTCTGGATGTAGCTGTTGCCGGCGGGAATGTTGGAGTACGCACCGGTCTGCTCGTCGAACTGCGAGCTGATCACGCTGAACATGAAGCGTCCCGATCCACCGTGAAGCGGGATGTCTTCACCACCTACTGGGCGGAACTGCACCTCACCCCAGGGCCGATCCAACGGGATGGCGTTGTCGACCATGAAGTCCACTCCACGCCCGAGCGCGCAGCGTACCGCTTCGACCACATCCGGGTCTTCAGTGTCGAGCGTATTGGGTGTGTTGACCGGGTCGTTGGGATCGAAGGGAACCGCCCAAATCGGCCCCCGTAGCAGACGCCAGAACTCGTTCCATATTTCGGAGCCCACGCTGTCGTTGTTGAAGCGGCCGTCCCACGCATCGAGCACACCGCATGCGCTCGCCGCTTCGGTCGGATTTGCGCTGTAGGGCTGAGCTCCATCGGTGTTGGGATCGCAGTCGCCGGCGGACCAGTCGGTTACCGCATTGCACAGCGCGATGACGTCTTGCCGGGTGAGCTCTTCGGCGATGTTGCGATTGCCGAACATCACTTCCTGGAGCAGTTCCACCGTGAACCCCGCATTGGGATCCAAGCCGTCGGTGCCGGCGACACGCTCTTCAGCTTGGACGAAGGCTTGCCGCGTGCGCAGAGACTGCTCGACACGCTCGCTTCCGATCAGAGGCGAGAACCCTTCGAGCAGGTTGTCGGGGTTGCTCAGCCAGTAGCTGTCGTTCGAGTTGGCGACGAAGGGAACTCCGGGCCCCGTTTCGAGCTTCGGCAGATTGCCGAATCCCAAAAGACCTTCGGGTCCGTCCGGGTCGGTACCCCATTCGCATTCGCTTCGCGAGCCGTTCAGCGTGAAGAATCGACTTGCGGTGAGCAGCTTCGCCAGGAGGCTATCGGAGCAGTCCTCCAGCTTTTGCGCGGACACGTTCGGGACCGTGGAGATGTCCGCGTAGAGCGCTGTGCCTGCGCGGTCGGCCGCGATGGTGTTCACCCAGGGCAGCCCCACGATCTTGAGCGCATCTTCGAGCTCCGCGATGGAATTCGACTGGCCCATGGCCTGGAATTGGCTCAGTGCGCGCGTATTGTCGATGTTGGCATCCCGAACTGCCACCACGGTGTTGGTGACGGTCGGCCACCCGCCCAACGTTTCGTTGAGCTGACCCAAATCGATGATCGGGCCGTACTGGGTCATGTAAATCTCTTCGACCCGGTCCTCGATGGTTCCGTCCTGGAGCTTGACCTGGATCGGCACCTCGAATGTCTCGATGTCGCGCACCTCTCCATCGTATTCGTACTTCATGGGGTCGTTTTCGAGCAGATGAAGCTCGTACCCGGTGAAGCGGCGGCCGGTCGAGACCGTGTGTGACCAGGCGAGGTTCTCGTTGAACCCGATGTTGATGACGGGAACGCCGTGAAGCGAAGCGCCCATGACATCGTAGACGCCGGGAATCTTGAGATGTTGGATGAACCAGCGCTCCGGGCCTCTCCACGGGAAGTGCGGATTTCCGAGCAGGATGGCGTGCTCTGTCTGCGATCCCTCTTTTCCGATTCCGTAGGCATTGCTCCCCATCACCGTCGGCTCGGGCATGCCCCAGTCCGCGTCGTCGATGACGATGCTCTCCTGAATGGCGCCCGTGTTGGCGGCCATCGACATCGTGGGCGCATCTGCATCGAGAATCAGCGTTGCAAGCGGGCCGATACCGGCACGCACGAGGAGCTTTCGATACACCTTGCCCAGGTCGATTTCCGTGATGGGCCGCACCCAATCTTCGCCGCGGCAACCTTCCGGCCCTGTGGCCAGGTTGTCGACTCCCGTCTCCTCCAGGTATCGATTGAAGCCGGCAGCATAGCCGCGACCCAACGCTTGAATGTTTTCGTCCAGCGCTGCGATGAATTCGTTTTGGATGTTCTCGTCGCTGTTGAAGAAGCGATAGATCAGGTCGTCCGCGAGGCTGCCTCCGGACTCGCCGAACCACCGCAAGCTCTCACCGTTGGCCCGGACGATCTCTTTCATCAAAACGCAGTAGTTCTCTTGGGCGTAGGCGTACCCTTCCCCGTAGCCCAGGCTGCCCCAATCGTTCGCCGTGATGTGGGGAATGCCGTACGTGGTCCATACGATCTGAGCATCGTAGTTGCCGTCTCCGGAGCTGCCGTCCGATCCGCAGCCCACGGCTCCGAACAGGCCGAGGAACCCTAAGAAAGTCAATTTCCGTATCATCTTCACTCTCCTGCGCCCGTGACGCGTTACGGTTTTGTGACGCACGACCATACCAACCCCGCGGACGCGAACCAGTGCTTTGAGCCATGTCGATTCACAACAATGTCTTGCTGGCGGTGCTTCGCGTCGGTGACGCGGCGCGTCAAGAGTTGCCACCGCCGCAGCGCAGGGACCTAGCGACCGAGACGATGCTTCAGGATGGCCGGCAGGCTGCGGCCGATCTCGCCCAAAAGCTTCGCCCAGCTGAACCGGTCGACCCATTCCGTGATGCGCGCTTCTTGGACGCGGAATTCGCCGCGCACCGGAAGGGTCATCGACACGCCGCCCCCCTCGAAGACGTCCACTCGATCGGTGTAGACCACGCCGTCTCCTCGCTCGTGGATGTCGGCGTAGCGAACCTCGAAGCGAGTGGCGCCCCGAAACATGCCGCGAAGCACCTTTTCGAACTGCCGTTTGTCGCTGGCGGTCTTCCACGGCACGTTGACCCACCTCACATCGTCGGCCACCCATGCGAGCGCCGCCTCCAAGTCGAGACGCTCCAAGGCAGAGATGAACGCTTCCACGACCTCTTGCGCGGACATACGAGCTGAAGACTCGACGTCAGCGCGAGGGATATTCTGTATCGTCATGCGCCAAACATAGAGGAATTCCCCGGATCGAAAAGGGGCACGATCACGAAAGGCGTAAGAAGCGTCCGGCCAGACGGGGGGCGGCGCCCTCGTCTTCGTGCTTGAAGAAGACGAAGGCCTCGTCCCAGCCCTCTGCCTCGATTGCGGCACGCCATCCGCGGAGACTGTCGTCGCTGTAGTCTTCACGCCGGAGGCGCAGGTATCCCCAATCCGATGTCGACACGAGCTCGGGCGCATCGCCGTCCTCGGTGTCGGCCAGGCACAATACATGGCCCCCGTCGCGCAGGACGTCATAGACTTCTTCATCGAACCAGGACTCGTGCCGAAACTCGAAGGCAGCGCGCATGCCACTCGGAAGAGCGCTCATGAAGGCCAGCAACCGGTCGACGTCCTTCTTCAGGTTGGGCGGCAGTTGAAAGAGGATGGGCCCGAGGTGCTTCCCGAGCGTCGCCGCGACTTGCCACAAATAGTCGACCGAGTCGTATGCGGCCTCCTTGAGGCGCGCATGGTGGGTAATCTTTCGTGATGCCTTCAACACGAAGACGAAGTCATCGGGTACTTTGCGGGCCCACCCCTCGAGTACGTCGCGCTTGGGCATCCGGTAAAACGTGTTGTTGATCTCGACCGTGGAAAGGTGCTGCGCGTAATAACGAAGCATGTCCTTATCCGGAAGGTCCGTCGGATAAAAAGGGCCCTTCCACTCCTTGTAGCTGAACCCGCTCGTACCTGCCCTGAGCTTCACGTGCCCATGGTGCACCAAACCAAGGAAACTCGCGATCGGGGCTTTTGGATGCGAGTCATCCATGATATTTCGGCGGGTTATGAGACTGGCGGCAAGGCGGGGAATTTCGCGGCCGATCTCGCTGTGGTGGCTCGTCCTTTTTTCGGCATGCGTGCACGTTCCTCAACGCGACCCACTGCCCCGAGATCACGTAGAAGACGCCGAGGTTCTCGGGATTGCCGATGCCCGCTTTTGGGGAGACGCGCCTCCACCGTGGGTTCACGAATGGTTGGACAACAGCGACTCGGAAACGCAGGACCGGTTCTCCGGGATCTATGGGCGCAAGCACACCTATCTCGCGATCTCCGGGGGAGGCGAAAATGGTGCGTTCGCGGCGGGGCTCCTGCTTGGTTGGACCGAGGCCGGGGATCGGCCGGAGTTCACCACGGTTACAGGTGTGAGCGCCGGTGCACTCATCGCTCCCTTTGCGTTCCTCGGCCCGGAGTACGATCACGTGCTCAAAGAGGTGTCGGTGAATCTCACCGCGAACGAGGTCTTCGAGAAGCGCCGGACGCTGAGGGGCCTTCGCAGCGACGCCATGGCATCGACCGAGCCCTTGCAGCGCCTGATCGAGAAGTACGTCGATCGAGACGTGGTCGACAAAATCGCCGAAGAGCATCGCAAAGGCCGCATGCTCAACATCGGCACGGCCGATCTCGATGCGATGCGACCCGTGGTTTGGAGCATCGGCGCGATCGCCAACAGCGGCCATCCCCGTGCTTTGGATCTAATCCGCAGGATCCTGCTTGCGTCCTCATCGATCCCCGGCGCTTTCCCGCCAGTTCTCATCGAAGTCGAGGCCGGCGACGAGCAATTCGACGAGCTCCACGTGGACGGTGGCACGACCTCGCAGGTTTTCCTCTACCCGACCGGTCTCGACTGGGACGCGGTCCTCAAGAAGCTCCAAGTCCCCGGCCGTCCCAAGGTGTACGTCATACGAAACTCCCGGCTCGATCCGCCCTATGAGCAGGTCAAGAACAAGCTTTTCCCGATCGCGAAACGCTCGATCTCGTCCCTCGTCCGGACCCAGGGCATCGGCGACCTCTATCGCATCTATCTTCAGACCTGCCGGGACGGTCTGGAATTCAACCTGGCGTCCATCCCGACGGACTTCCATGCCGAGTCCGACGGCTTGCTCGACCCCGCGTACATGAAAAAGCTCTTCGCGAGGGCGTTCGACCTCGCAAAGGCTGGCTATCCTTGGGAAAAGATGCCGCCCGAGCTCTCGACCGCCCCGCTCGAGTGTCGATGAGCGGCCCTTGCACCCGGGGTTGCTTGCCGGCTCGGCCGCCCTAGATTTGGGGTCATGCGAGTACTTCTTCTGTCCCTCTCCGTCATGTTCCTCGTCGCCGCCTGCAAGGACGCGAGCCAAGCCTCGGCGACCGAGAACGCGACGGACGAAAATCAAGGCCAGGCGGCCATTCCGGAAATCTCCGTCGAAGACGCGGACAAGGCCCTGCAGGCCGGAGCCGTTGCCGTCGATGCCAACTCGGACACCACGCGCGAAAAGAACGGCACCGTGCCCAATGCCATCATCCTGACGTCGTCCTACAAGTATGATGTTGCGCAGTTGCCCGAGGACAAGAGCAAGGATCTGATTTTCTACTGCGCGAGCACGAGCTGCTCGGCATCGGATTCCGCAGCCGAGCGGGCGTCCGAGCACGGCTATCAGAACGTCCACGTCATGCGCGAGGGCATCAAGGGCTGGCGGGCAGCCGGCAAGCCGACCGCCCCGTACCCGCAGAGCTGAATACGTATACGGGCGGATGGCTCAACGCTGCATGAGCCCGAGCAGGATTCGATCCGGCGCGTCATCGAAGCGCCCGTTGGACATCACGACGATGGTGTCTCCCGGTTTCGCTTCCGCGGCTGCTCGGGCAATCGCCTCGTCCGTGCTCGTGCAGGCGATCGCTTGCCTCCCGGTCGCTGCCAACTGGTCCGCGATAGCTCGGGTATCGAGCTTCTCCGTTGCCGGGATCTCACTGCGCCCTACCGGTGCGAGGATCGACATGTCTGCAGGTGCAAATGCCGCGGCGTACGTGTCCTGATGTAACTTCCGCGACGCCGTTGCGCTTCTCGGTTCGAACACCGCGATCAGTCTGCCCGACGTTTGCTCCCGGAAGCCGGTCAATGTTTCTAGAACCGCCGTGGGGTGATGCGCAAAGTCGTCATACACGTGCACCCCGTGGGCGATACCCACGAGCTCTTGACGCCGCTTCGTTCCGCGAAATCCCGGAAGGGCGCCCATGAGCTCGTCGAGGGGAGCACCGGCCGCTTCGCTCGCCATGCCGAGGGCAGCGACGACATTGCGAGCGTTGTGACGCCCTACCAAGGGTGAGCTGACCCGGCCGCAGAGCGAGCCTCCACCAAATAGATCGATGGCTCCCCCCGGAGCGCGCACGCCTAGCCACATGGGTTGGGCATCGCCGCAGTCATCCTGGTCGAGCGCATAGAACCGAACTTTGCAGTGCGCGGCCGAAGCGACCTCTCGCACCAGAGGATCACCCGCCCAAGCAAACAACCACCCGTCTTCCGGGATCAGCGCAACGAATCGCCGAAACGCGTCCACGTAGGACGCCGGCTCCGGAAAGATATCGACGTGGTCATACTCGATCGAGGTCAGAATCGCCGATGCAGGTCGATACTTCCAAAACTTCGGAGTCTTTTCGAAGAATGCGCTGTCGTACTCGTCCCCCTCGATCACGAACGGCGCGCCCGGCGCACCCAGACGCGAGCTGCGATCGAAGCTCAGAGGAATTCCCCCTAGAAAGAATCCGGCATCGATGCCGACCCGGCGCAGGAGATACGCGAGCAAGCTCGAAGTGGTGGTCTTTCCATGGGTTCCCGCCACCACAAACGGTTTCCGATCGCAGAGCACTTGCTCAGCGAGCGCCGTGGGCATCGATACGGCTCGCAGGTCCTGTGCGAGGGCCTCTTGCGCCTCCGGATTGTCACGCCTGCACACGTTCCCCACGACGACCAGATCCGGTCTCCCATCGAGATTCGCCCGATTCCAGCCAGGTAGGCATTCGATGCCCAGCTCCCGGAGATATGGGCCTACCGGTGGATCGAACGCCGTGTCGCTTCCGCTCACGCGATGTCCTGCTTCGACGAGCAACGCAGCGAGCGCGCTCATCCCCGTGCCCGCCACGCCGATTAGGTGAACGTGCATCTGCGCTCCGGCACGCCGGAATTGGCGAGCAATCTCGGCTCAGGTGTTGACAGCGTCACTGGTGAGCCCATTATGAAGACATAGTGACCGAAAAGAAGAAAAAGCTCTCCGATCGCGCCCGTGAGGTCATGGATGCTTTGGTAGATGCGGTCGAGGCACTGTTGAGCCCGGCTCCCGCTCCGGTTCCCGCGCGCGTGAGACCGCCGCGAATACCGGCGAAGCGCCGCTTCTGATCACTCCGCGGCCGCAGCCTGCGCGGCGGGGGCCACCGTCACCGGCACGCCGCTGAACGCAGCGTTCCCACTCAGCGCATCGAGAAGTTGATCGTCGGTCAGGTCGTTGACGCTCACGCCAGGATGATCGGTCGCGACCCGCAGTTGGACGCCGTCCCGCCCGTGTCCGAATCCATGCGGTAGGCTCACCACACCGAGCATCATGTCTTCGGTGAGCTCCGCGGGCGCTGTCACCTGCCCCACGCGAGAGGATACGGTGACCATTTCACCGGCCTGCACTCCCAGGCGCTCCGCGTCTCCCGGGTTCATCATCAGGGTGCACCGGGGCTTGCCCTTCATCAGACGCTCGGTGTTGTGCATCCACGAATTGTTGCTTCGGAGATGGCGGCGCCCGATGAGCAAAAGACGTCCCTCGCTAGTGGCCGAGCCCGTCGAGACGAAACGCGCCCGCAAGCGGTCCAGGTCCTCCACGAAGATGTCTGGCGCGAGGTCGATTGCGCCGTGCTTTTCCGGAATGCGGTCCGGCAAGCTCGACTGCAGCGGTCCCAGGTCCACACCGTGTGGGGTCTTGCGGAGCTCGCCGAGGGAGAGGCCCGTTCCAAAGGGATTGAGACGCTTGCCGTAGGGGCCGAGGCGAAGACCGAGATCCAGCACGCGCTCAGGACCGGCTTTCTGGGTAGCACGGGCGGTCAGGTACTGTTTGCTCAGCTTGCCGTGCCTTCGTGCAGCGAGACGGCAGGTCAGCTCGGTGAGGATTTGCCAGTCGTCGAGCTCCCCCTCCTTGAGAGCAAATGGCGGAGGCGAGTACTTCGACACGTTGCGCACGGCCGTCAAGTACAAGGCAAGGTCGTAGTGACTGCGCTGAACCGGAGAGACGGGCGGAAGGATGATGTCGGCATGGCGGCTCGTTTCGTTGATGAAAAAGTCGATCGACACCGCGAAGTCGAGAGATGCGTATGCCCGGTCGAGCTGGCCCCCGTTTGGAGTCGACAGCACCGGATTGCCTGCGAGCGTGATCATCGCGCGAATCCGACCTTCGCCGTCGGCGAGAATTTCTTCAGCCATGGTCGACGATGGAAGCTCGCCGCCGAACTCGGGAAGGCCCCGAACCCGACTCCGCCACCGGCCATAGGATCCACGTCCGGCACCAAAGCCCCCGACCGCTCCGAGGACGTCGATGGCCGGCGTCGAAAACAACGACCCGCCCGGCTCGTCGAGATTCCCGGTGACCGCGTTGATCACGTTGATCAACCACATGCAGAGCCCGCCGAACTCCTGGGTGCATGCGCCAACGCGGCCGTACACGACGGCCTTGGGTGCGGCGGCGAGCTCGCTCGCCAGACGACGCACCGTAGCGGCGGGCACGCCGGTGATCGACTCGCTGCCCTCCGGCGGATATTGCTTCGCGATCTCGAGCACGCGATCGACGTTTTTGACTGAAGGCGAGAGCCGGCCGAGCTCGATTCCTGACTTGCAGATCTCGTGCAGCATGCCCAACAGGAAGAGCGCGTCCGTCCCAGGTTGGATGAACACGTGCTCGTCCGCGATGCGAGCGGTTTCGCAACGGCGCGGATCGACCACCACGACTTTGCCGCCGCGCTCGCCGATGGCTTCGAGCCGCTTTTTGATTCCAGGTGCCGCCATGATGCTGCCGTTCGAGGCCAAAGGATTGGCACCGATCAGCATCATGAAGTCGGTCCGATCGACATCGGGCACTGGGAAAAGCAGCTGATGCCCGTACATGAAGTACGAGGCCATCATCAGGGGAAGCTGATCGCAGGAGGTCGCCGAAAAGCGATTCTTGGAACGCAGCGTTCGAAGAAAGGGAGGTCCGAAGACCAGTGTGCCGAAGTTGTGCGCATTGGGATTTCCGAGATAAATGCCCACGGCGTCTCGGCCGTGCTCGGTCTGAATCTGGTGGATTCGGTCGACTACTTCGTCGAACGCCTCGTCCCAGGACAGCGGTTCCCAGCGATCGCCGACGCGACGCACGGGCTGTTTCAACCGATCGGGATCGTCGTACAGATCTTTGAGCGCGGTGGCCTTGGGGCATATGTGGCCCCGGCTGAAGACGTCTTGAGCGTCGCCTCGGATCGACAGGACGTCTTCACCTTCGATTTCGACTTCGAGTCCGCACATGGCTTCGCAGAGGTTGCAGGTGCGGTAGTGGATGGTTCGCTCAGGGCTCATGGCCGAAGCATACCCGAGCTTTGGTGTTCGTCGTAGTCGGTCTGATCAGGCCTTGTCGAAGGTAAACCGAGCGCCGTCGAAACCGACTTCGATGATGTCCCCGGCGACGAATCGGCCCCGGAGCAGCGCTTCGGCGAGCGGGTCTTGCAGCTCCCGCACCAGCACTCGCTTCAGGGGCCGCGCGCCAAACGCGGGCTCGTAACCCAGGTCGATCAGTCGCGCTTTCGCTGAATCCGACACGGTCAGCGAGATCTCCTGCTGCGTCATCAGAGCGCGAAGCTGCCGAAGCTGAATTTCGAGGATGGCCGCCAACTCTGGTTTGCCCAGCCGGTCGAAGATCAGGACCTCATCGACGCGATTCAGGAACTCGGGTCGAAAGTAGTCGTGCAGACGATCCTCGATTTGCGTTCGCAGCGCCTCATCCGATCCTCGGTGCTCCAAAATGAGCTTGCTTCCCACGTTGGAGGTCATGATGATCACGGCATCGCGAAAATCGGCAACCCGACCACGGGAGTCGGTGAGCCTTCCCTCCTCGAGCACTTGCAACAGGAGGTTGAAGACATCGGCGTGTGCTTTTTCCATTTCGTCGAACAAGATCACCGAATAAGGGCGTCTGCGTACGGCTTCGGTGAGAAATCCACCCGCTTCGCTGTCCACGTAGCCAGGCGGTGCGCCAAGTAGGCGCGCGACTGTGTGCTTTTCCATGAACTCGCTCATGTCCAAGCGTGTGAGGGCGGCCTCGTCGTCGAAGAGAAACTCTGCCAACGCCTTGGCGAGCTCGGTCTTTCCGACCCCGGTCGGTCCGAGGAAAAGGAACGATCCGATGGGCCGCTTGGGGTCGCGCAGCCCGACCCGGCCTCGGCGCACCGCCTTGCTCAGAGCAGCCACGGCGTGATCTTGACCGACCACCCGCTGGCGGAGCCGATCCTCCATGTTCAGGAGCTTTTCCGCCTCACCTTCCATCATTTTGGACGCCGGAATGCCGGTCCAGAGCGAGACGACTGCCGCGACGTCCTCCGAGCTCACTGCCCGTCGGGGCCCTGATCCATCGAGCCCGAGGCGAACACGGGCAGCGCTCTCGTCGATCAGATCGATGGCAGACTTCGGGAGCTCGCGTCCGGCGACGTACCGACGCGCGAACCGGACCGCGCTTTGCAGCGCTTCATCGGGAATCAACACGCCATGCGCAGACTCGAAACGGGACTTGATGCCCCGCAGGATGGCCACGGCCTCCTCGGGGCTCGGCGGGTCGATTTGGATGGGTACGAACCGCCGGGAAAGAGAGCTCGCGCGATCGCCGATTTCTCTGAGCTCGTCCGGGGTGCAGCGTCCGAGCGCACGAACCTCACCGCGGCTCAGCGCATCTGCCAACATGTCTCCCGCGCCTCCCGTCGAGCGCAAAAACGTGGCGAGGCTCGGGAGAAACACGATGATGCGGCCGCCGGAGTCGCGAACGGCGTCGAGGATGTCCCGCATTCGCTCTTCGAGCTGACCCCGAAGCCGTGCTCCAGCCACGAGTGCACCGGCGTCGAGCGCGATGATGCGCCGGTCGGCCAGCATCTCGGGCACGTCTCCGCTGGCGATCCTCGAAGCCAACGCATGTACGAGCGCAGTGCGTCCGGTCCCGTCTTCGCCCACCAGCAGAGGATTGTTCTCTTCACGCCGAGCGAGAACTTGGAGCATTCGCTTGATCTCGCTATCCCTACCGATGCAGGGGTCCAACGCGTTTTGTGCGGCGAGCCGCGTCAGATCACGGCCGTACTCTTCCAACACCCCGCCTGGTACGGCGCTGCCGTGCCCGGTCTGCATGCCGCTCGGAGACTCGCTCTTCGCAATCGATTCGCGGAGTATGGCGCTGCTGACTCCGGCTGCGCGCAAAACCGACCGGACTGCGCCGTCCGGCTCCTGCGCGCATGCCAGCAGCAGGCTGGACGTCTTCGCGGGCATTCCGCCATGTCGGGTGGCCTCGAGCTCCGCGCGAGACAAGAGCTCCAAGAAACGGGACGAAAGATAGGCTTCTTTGGGGGCATCGGAGCTCTGCGACCGCCGAAGCGCCCATTCGGACTCGACCAGCACGTTCACCGGATCGAGCCCCGACTCCTCGAGGGCACGTTGCGCTACGTCCGATTCATCGACGAGCACGTACCAGAGATGAATTGGCTCCACCTCGGCGTGCCTTCGCTCGTCTGCGAGCTGCTGCGCTCCGGCCACGTATCGACGTGCATCTTCACTATACGCATCCAGCCGCAGAGTGAGCTTCTTCAATCGTCGCCGCTCTTTGCTTTCGTGGCCGCCACGAAGCGGAGCCTCAGGTCGTACAAGATCTCGCCGATGAGGCGCTCCTCCTCGCCAGTCAAGTTGCCACGGGTCTTGTGCTCGAGGAGCGCGATGCAGTCGATTGCCTGCTTGGCGTGGGCGAGGCTGACCGTCGCTTCGTCGGCGCCGGGGAGCTTGCCCAGATGCATCAGCGCCGATGTGCTCAACGACAAGATGAAAGTGTTGAAGTCAATGTCCGGGGGCGCCGTGTCGTCCTCGCTCATCGAAGCTACTCCATCTGTGATGCTTCTTTGGCATCGCCAGGCTCGATCTGCACGCGCTCGCAATTGCTTTCGCGGTCGGTGAGGTCGGCCAGGTACTTCTCGTACTGCTCCTTCGAGAGCAAGCCCTTTGTCATGTTGCGTTCCAGGACGCGCTTATCCACCAGTCTATCACCCAGAGCTGCCATGCGGCGGAGTGTAGATACGCCCCACGCAGTGTCAACTCACACAAGTTTGACACCCCTGCGGCGACCTCCGATCCTGAAATCGTGCTTAGGGGGGTACCGCCATCGGCCGATCAGCTGCGCGAGCTGGAGATTCTCATTCGCGCCTACCATCCTCTCTTGTTGGTGGACACCGTGGAGGACGACCGGCTCCACGTGCTCCTCGAGCACGCTGCCGAGCACACCGGGCTACCTCTATTCTCTTGGACGCAGATCGACGGGCTGCGACGCGAGCTGCCCGAGCCTGGGCAAACTCCCGAGAGCAACACTCCCCAGAAGGCGCTGGCGTTCATCGAGCGTTCGAACCTCGAGGCGATCTTTCATCTCCAAGGTCTCGAGCCCTACCTCCACGACCCCGGGGTGATCGCGTTTCTAAAGAGCATTCACGGCAAGTACTTCGGTCACCGCGGCGCCGTGGTCGTTTCCGGCAATGGGATCGAGCTTCCCCCGGCGCTCGACTACCTGTTCACTCCGATGAACCTCGAGGCACCGACACCGGAGGCGTACCATTCGTTCGTGCAAGCGGTATTGCACGATCTGGCGTCCCGGCTCCAGGTCAAGGTGGAGCTCTCGAGCATGGATGTATCGCAGCTCTTGACCGCCCTTCATGGACTCACCTTTTTCGAGGTGCAGAAGATCATCACCGAGGCTGTCGTCGAGGATGGTGTGCTCGGGCGCGAAGACATTGCTCGCGTGCTCAAAGCCAAGCGACAGGTCATCGAGCGTTCCGGGGTGCTCGAATACTTTCCCCACGAGCATCAAATGGGCGACGTTGCGGGTCTTCAAAACCTGAAAAACTGGCTTCGAAAGCGGCAGGCGGCCTTCGCCGATCCCCGTCGCGCCAGAGAATATGGGCTGTCTCCGCCAAAAGGCCTTCTGCTGCTCGGCGTGCAGGGGTGCGGAAAGAGCCTGTGTGCCAAAGCGGTTGCTTCCGAGTGGAAACTGCCGCTGATCCGTCTCGATCCGTCCAACCTTTACAACCGCTACGTCGGTGAGACGGAGAAAAACCTGAGACGCGCGATCAAGCTCGCAGAGCAGATGGCGCCGGTCGTCCTTTGGATCGACGAGATCGAAAAGGCATTGTCTCAAGAGGACGCCGAGGGCGGGCCGGCACAGCGCATCTTCGGTACGTTTCTTTCTTGGCTGCAGGACAAGAAGGAAAGCGTATTCGTCATTGCGACGGCCAACGACATCTCGAAGCTCCCACCCGAGCTCATGCGCAAAGGACGCTTCGACGAGATCTTCTTCGTGGACCTCCCCGGCACCGATGCTCGAAAGCGGATCTGGCAGATCCACCTGAAACGACGAAAGCGCGATCCTGCGAAGTTCGACGTCGGTCGCCTGGTGTCCCTCACCGAGGGCTTCAGCGGTGCAGAGATCGAGCAAGCCGTCGTCTCCGCGCTCTACACTTCCTTTTCCCGTCAAGAAGACCTGACGACCGAGTCGCTCGTGGAGGAGATCGGCCTGACCAAGCCGCTTTCGGTCACCATGGCAGAGCGGATCCAAACACTTCGGGATTGGGCGAAAGATCGCGCGGTTTTTGCCGGGTGAGGGGCAGGGCTGGCCCGGACACCGCCGATCCCATACCTTCGGTGCCTTTGCACGTGTGAGGTCCCCATGAAACGTTGCTTGATCGGATGCGTGTGCCTCATGGCGGCGTTGCCCGGCTGCGGAGGAGACGGTGGAAGCTCGGAGCCCCGAACCGTCTTGGTCCAGACCGCCTCGGGTCCGGTGGAAGGGTTCGACAATGATGGCGTGCTGTCGTACCGGGGCATTCCCTATGCCGAGCCGCCCGTCGGAGAGCTCCGATGGAAGCCTCCATTGGAGCCGTCGCCTTGGACCGACACGCTGACGGTGATCGATCGGCCGAGCATCTGTCCGCAGGACGCGTTCGCAGGTCTTCCCGTGCCTGGGTTCATGCCGAGTGAGGACTGCCTCTATCTGAACGTGGACACGCCCGCGCAAGGATCTGGTTTGCCGGTCATGGTGTGGATTCACGGAGGAGGCTTCACGCTCGGAGAGGGCCTGCAGACCGACGGCGGCACTGCGGGTGATCGCATCGCGCGACAGACCGGCGCCGTCGTAGTCAGCATGAATTACCGGCTCGGACAGCTCGGATTTCTGGCGTACTCTGCTCTATCCGCAGAAAGCCCCGATGGAGTCTCGGGCAACTATGGGCTCATGGATCAGGCCGCCGCTCTTCGGTGGGTGCAGCACAACATCGAGGCTTTCGGCGGTGACCCCGACAACGTGACCCTGTTCGGCGAATCTGCAGGCGCGTTCAGCGTGTGCAGTCACCTGGCCTCGACCAAGAGTGCGGGCCTCTTCGACAAGGCGATCTTGATGAGCGGCTCTTGCGAGCGACCGTGGCCCACGCTGGAGGCAGCCGAGGCGCAGGGAGACACCTTTGCCGCGGCCCTGGGCTGTGACGCACAGGGCGACGTCCTTGCCTGTATGCGTCAGAAATCCGCGGAGGAAGTGCTCGCGGCCTTGCCTCCAGCGCCGAACTTTGGATTCAATCCGAGCGAGGGACCCACCGGCCGTTGGGGTCCGATTTTCGACGGAGAATTCTTCACCGAGCAGCCCGCCGAGGCTTTTGCTTCGGGCAATTTCAGTCGGGTGCCCACGATTGTCGGTTTCACCAAGGACGAGGCGAGGCTTTTTACCTGGCTCGGCGAGATTTCGGACCCTCCGCTCGAAGTGAGTGCGGACAACTACGAGGCGCTCATCGCCCGTTTGGTCGGTGGGGATGCCGGACTCGCTTCGCGCGCCGCCGCGGAATATCCATTGGCCAATTACTCGGAGCCGGCCGTAGCGCTTGCCGCGGTGGCCACCGATACGGTGTTCCGGTGTCCGGGCAAGACGGAGGCAGCCAAGCTGTCCACCTTCACCACCA
This sequence comes from uncultured delta proteobacterium, assembly GCA_963817725.1. GTDB lineage: Bacteria > Myxococcota_A > Polyangia > Polyangiales > Houyiibacteriaceae > SG8-38. The sequence continues at coordinate 854,590 of CAWFPD010000004.1, read as the reverse complement.
CCTACCTCTATCAGTTCGAGTATCAAGACGGGCACTCGCAGCTCGAAGTCGCGCTGCCGTTCATCGACGCGGAGCTGCCGAGCTACGATCTTGGCGCGTTCCACGGCTCGGACATCCCTTACGTCTTCGGATACGATCCGCTCCTCGAGCTCGACTTCCAAGACTTTTCTACGGTTTTGAATCCGTGGGCCGCGGGGACGGCCGACGAAGCATTGTGGCTGAACGTCCTCGGCTATTTCTCGCGATTTGCCGCCACTGGAGAGCCGGGCACCGATGGTCGCACCGAGTGGCCCGCCTATGAGCCCCGCGTGGATCAGCACCTAGTGCTCGACACGGTGGCCGCCCTTGGCGACAACGCCGCCAGCAAGTGCGAATTCTGGGCTGGTGAGGACTATCTGAGGCCGGAGCTGGTCGCGCCCTGACTATCAGCTCAGCCGCGGGCGTTCAGCTCGCGCTGATTGTACTCGTGCTCGTCCCGCATTCCTTCGAGGGTGGTCTTGGCCACGAACTCTTCGAGCTTCTTCCGAATCAGGGGCACTTTGGCGCTCACTTCGAACTCGATATCGTAGGTGCAGCCTGTGCCGTTAGGAGAAATGGTGATGTTCGAGTCGATCTTGCCGGGTGTGCCGACGATGTCGATGTGGCTCTTGCAGGTTTTCTTGTCGCCAGCGTCTCGCCACTCACGCCGCTCGATGATCGTGTTGGTGGATTTGAAAAGCTTCTTTGCAAAGCCAGGAAGGTCACTATCGATCTCACGGGTGGAGGTGATGGTCTTGGTTCCACCCGCCTCGTCTACTTTGATGCGAATGTTCTTTTCTTCCATTGCCTCGCTGCGCTTCCTGATCACCTCCGGATCGGTCACGAAGCGATAAACCGTGTCCACATCTTGTTCGTAGTTGATGGTCAGATTCGGCATTTTTCGGCTCCCGTCAGGAAGGGGGAGCCTACCACGGATGCCGGCAAAATCGACAGGCTACGCGCTGAACACGACGGAGAGAATCAGGTGAGCCACCAGGAAGTAGACGAGCAGGCCCAAAACGTCGACCACCGAAGCGATGAACGGACCCGAGGAGACTGCGGGGTCCAGTCCGGCCTTTCGAATTAACAGCGGAAGCAGGGATCCGATCGTCGTGCTGAGCGTGACGATCGCGAGGATGCTCAGCCCGACGGCGCTTGCAATGGCGATCGGCGCCACGGTTTCACCCGCCAACCAGCCACGGGCAAAACCCAACAGGCCGAGTCCTACGCCCAAGGAAAACCCCATCAGGAGCTCGCGGCCAAAAACCTTGGCCCAGTCCTTGGGGGCAAGCTCTCCAACCGCCATGGCGCGGATGATCAGTGTCGACGACTGGGACCCCGCGTTGCCGCCCGATGACATGATGAGGGGTATGAAGATGACCAGCTCGAGCGTCGCTTCGAGCGCGTTCCGGTTTTGTCGAATGACTGCGGCAGTCAGTAGCTGGGCCGCGAAAAGCAGCACGAGCCAGGATCCTCGCTTCCAGACGAACTCCTTCCAGCTCGTTTGGAAATATGAATCCTCGAGGGGCATGACGCCGCCCATCTTTTGAGCGTCTTCGGTAGCCTCTTCGATCACGACGTCGACCACGTCGTCGACGGTGACCACCCCGAGCATGCGGAACGTGGGGTCGACGACGGGGATGGCAGCGAGGTCGTAGCGAGCGATCTCGTGGGCCACCTTCTCCTGATCATCGAAGGGCGATACCCAGACCAAATTGTCCATCATGATCTCGGAGAGCGCCTGGCCCGGATCGGCCAAAATCAGATCACGCAGGGACACGACGCCGAGCAGCTCGCCTCGGGAGCCGCAGACGTAGATGTAGTACAGAATCTCTGCGCGATCTTCTCGACCGAAGCCCCGCGCGGCTTCAATCGCCTCCCACACTTTGGTCTCCGGCGGCAATGCCACGAACTCCGTGGTCATCAGACCGCCGGCAGTCTCTGGCTCGTATCCGACTAGCTCGCGGACTTCTTCCGCCGCTTCGGGCTCGCGACGCTCGAGTGCCTTGAGCAAGGATCGGGCGTCGTCCGGCTCGAGCTCCTGTAGCAGGTCGACGCGATCGTCCGGGTCCATCTCCCCGAGGAGCTCCACCGCCCGGCCCGCGTCGATCGCGTTGAATACGACGACTTGGCGTCGCGGGCTCAATCGCTCTACGACGTCGGCGGCGGCTTCCGTAGGAAGAGCGCGGACCAAGGTCGCTACCTCCTTCGGCGACAAATCCTCGAGCAGCTCGGCGATATCCTCCGCGTGGAACTCGGAAACCGCCTCGCGAACGGCCTCTGGGCCGGTCGCAATCGCATCCTGGAGGTCCGGTCCGATCAGAGTTGCCAACCGCATTGCCGCCGATTCTGGCGCATGCAGGCAGAGGCTGCAGCAAAAAACTCCGTCACAGTGGCGCTTGCTTGCTTCGAAAGCGAATGTTGAGCAGCTCGACCGCCAGGGCAAAAGCCATGGCGAAATAGATGTAGCCCTTGTTGATGTGCTGGCCGAGCCCCTGTGCCGTCAACAGCACGCCGATCAGCAGCAGGAACGACAAAGCCAGGATCTTCATCGATGGGTACCTGTTGATGAAGTCACCGATTTGCTTCGCGAATACCAGCATGATCCCGATGGCGACGACGATGGCGGTGACCATCACCTCGATGTGCTCGGCCATGCCCACGGCCGTGATGACCGAGTCGAGTGAGAAAATGATGTCGAGCAGCATGATCTGAATGACGATGCCGGCAAGGCCGTTGAACCAGCCCTTGATGTCCTCCTGCGGCTCTCCTTCCACCTTGTCGTAGATCTCTTGTGCGCTCTTTGCGATGAGGAACAGGCCTCCGCCGAACAAGATGAGATCCCGGCCTGAAAAGGCATGCGCCATGACCTCGAATAGAGGCTCGGTCAGCTGCATGACCCAGTTGATCGTCATCAGGAGCCCGATTCGCGTGAGCATGGCTCCGAGAAGGCCCAACCGGTACGCGAGCGCTTGCTGGTCCACCGGAAGCCGGGAGGCGAGGATCGCGATGAACACGATGTTGTCGATGCCAAGGACGATCTCGAGCAGCGTCAGTGTGAGAAGCGCAATCCATGCATCTGGGTTTGTGACGATCTCGAGCATGGGCGCGCCATTTCTAGCGTGAGTGACCCCCGTGCCGCAAACCCCACTTGGCAGCCGCCGTACGCCGGGGTACCCCGGTTTCATGCCCTATCGAATCGCAACCCTCGCCACGCATGCGGGCGCAGGGGCCAATGAAGCCGGCCAACCCGTAGTACCGCCGCTCTCTCTGTCGACCACGTTCGTGCAAGAGGCGCCGGGTCTCTACGAGTCGCACGCGTACAGCCGGGTGAGCAATCCAAATCGCGATGCCTTGGAGCATACGCTTGCATTGCTCGAAGGAGGCTCTGATGCCGCGGTCTTCGCCTCGGGATGCGCGGCGATGCACGCGGTGCTTCAGCTCCTCGGCAGAGGGGATCACCTTCTGGCCTGCGCGGATGTGTATGGAGGATCCTACCGGTTGATCGAGCAGCTCGTGCGGCCCTTGGGAGTCGAGGTGTCTTGGGCCGACATGACCAACCTCAGCGCCGTTCGGGCGCTGATGCGCGAGTCTACCAAGATGGTTTGGATTGAAACGCCTACCAATCCGTTGCTTCGCGTCTTCGACATCGAGGGTCTATCGGGGCTTGCGCACGAAAGTGGGGCCGCCTGCGTGGTGGACAGCACGTTCGCCACACCGGTGCTTCAACGGCCGATCGAGCTCGGGGCTGACCTGGTGGTGCATTCCCTATCGAAGTACATGAACGGTCATAGCGACGTCGTCGCCGGTGCCGTGGTCAGCAAGGTGAAGGGGAGACGATCCGAGCGGATCCGTCTGATTCAGCGTGCGGGCGGCGCCGTTCTTTCGCCTTTCGATTGCTACCTCGTCGCCAGGGGCATCAAGACGCTGCCCTTGCGCATGGCGCGTCATTGTGAGAACGCTCACACACTGGCCGAGTGGCTCCGTGATCGGGACGACGTGTCGGCGGTCCACTATCCCGGGCTCACCGACCATCCACAACATGCCCTGGCTGCCCGGCAGATGAGCGGTTTTGGAGGGATGTTGTCGTTCGAGGTGACCGGTGGTCGGGCGCGGGTCAAGAGGGTCTTGGCCCGGGTCCGACTGTTTGCATTGGCGGAGAGCCTCGGAGGGGTGGAGTCGCTGATCGGCCAGCCGGCCTCGATGAGCCACGCTTCGATGCCAAAACAAGTCCGCAAAGCTCGGGGAATCGAAGATGCGTTGATTCGGGCTTCCGTGGGACTGGAAGACGTCGAAGACCTGCAGCACGACCTCGGCGAGGCGCTTTCGACCCCATAGTTGCCGCCGTTTGTCGGCCTGGCTACCCTGATCGGGTGGGGTCGAACATGAGTAGAACGCCGTTGGTGTGGCCGCTGTTCTCGGTGCTGCTGCTCTCGTGCGCCGGTGGCGGCGGGCCCGTAACCGCGGATGCCCGGTGGAATCTCACCTGTCCTTCGGGCGGTCAGGTGGGATGCGGGGCCCCAGCGCCTAAGACGTGTCTCAACGACGGCATCGGGGTCAATGAACGCGTGATCGTCGGAGAGCACGGACAGATGACCTGCACCGGAGAACCGATCATCGCCACGTGCGACGCCATCGACAGATCGAGCGGGACTAGCTTTCGGCTGGAAGCCAACGTGGGCTACGAGTTCGCCTTCGAGCTGGAAGCCGTCATCGGTACGGAAGACGGCTCGGTGGTACCGGAGACGACGTGCAACGTCACGATCACCGAAGACCAGCTACCTTACGACATCGGCTCGTGCGGCACAGAGGCCCCTTCGCCAGAGCAGCCTTGCCAGCTCTCCAACATCACAGTCGATGGCAGCGACATCACGTTCGACTTGCGGTGTGAGTCTCTCTTGAGCAGTACCACGGGTCTTGGGTTCGACGTCGGCGCGGCCGGCGGAGGCGCGACCACGATCCATTTTGCCAACTGCACCGCCTTCTAGAGCAACTTCTGAGAATAGTCGGAGCTATCGTGGCGGAGCGCCGTCGGCTTTTCGTCGACGACCGTATGAATCTCCACCGGACGCGTCCACACGCGTGCTAGCGCTTTGGTCACTTCTCTTGCCCAGTCCAACCGGAGGTCTGCTCCTTGATGGGTGTGCTGCAACAGCAACTCCGAGCGGTTCCCGTGATTCGCATCGACCACGGAAATGATGGGATTGCCGGCGTTGGTCAGACTCGCCAGTAGCTGCCGCTTCACGTCTTCGAACTTTCGGCTCTCGATCTCCCAGCGATCGTTCCGCTCGTTGTAGCCGAACGCGTAGAGCTTCTGATCAGCGACGAAATCCTCGGTGAGGTATTCGTCGATGAACGTGACGTCATTGTACAAAGAACGGACCTGGAAAATCTTCTCGCGGCCGAGTCCCGTCCGGCGATCCCAGTGCCGTCGAAGCTCCCAGTCGTTGCATTCGTCCCATTCTTTTCCGAACTGACCCTTGTTCCAGCGATCTTCGATGTGCCGGAAGAGCTCGATCCCGAGCTTGTAGGGATTGAGCTGGCCCGGGGCAGTCGCCAGCACACTCGCACAGCGATCCGCGTAATCCACGATCTCACTGGCGTCGCAGATGTTCTCGGTCATGAGCCTGGAGTGCCAATAGCTCGCCCATCCCTCATTCATGATCTTGGTCTGCATCTGGGGTAGGAAGTAGTACGCCTCGGTCCGAATGACTGCGAGACACTCCCGCTCCCACCGCTGAAGAGGGGCGTGGTCCAACAAGAAGCCGAGCACGTCTCGCGCAGGCTCCGCGGGGAAGCGCTGCGCCAGCTCGGCCTCGTCGGCCAGACGCTTCTTCTGCGATTCCACGAATTCTTCCGGATTGATGAAGGACTCCATGTACTCCCGGTCGACACGGAGCAGAGGCACTTCAGGCGTCTCGGGAGGCTCCTCCTCTTCCGACGTTTTTGGAGAGGTATCCTTGGGTATGAACGGTTTCTGAGGGTCGATGAGGTTTTCGAGGCTCAGACATGCGTCGATGAACTCCTCGACTGTCTCTAGTCCGACGCGGTTCGCCCACTTGCGGACGATCGCCCCGTGATTCGCCATTGCATCGATCCACTTTCGTATGTCGGCGCTGCTTCGCGGGTCACGGCCCTGGCTCGTCAAACGAAAACAGAAGTTGTTTTTGAAGAAGTCGACGTGGGCATACACGTGAGCCATCACGAGCTTTTGATCGACCAAGCTGTTTCCCTCGAGCAGGTAGGCAATCGCTGGATTGTTGTTGATCACGAGCTCGTAGATTTTCGACAGTCCATACTCGTGGCTCTTGCTCAGCCGCTCGAATTCCATGCCCCACCGCCAGTGCGGGTATCGCGTGGGGAAACCGCCGTAGGCGGCGACCTCGTTCATCTGATCGTAGCTCAGGACTTCGAAGATCGTAGGAAAGAAATCGAGCCCGACGCTGCGCGCGAAGTCCTCGATGCGCGTCTGCTCGTCGCGCAGGTAGTTCGGCAGAGCGGTCTTGAGCGCGAACTGGGCCATGTCTACTTGCCCTTTCCCAAAAACTCCCGAATCGATTCCACGATCGCGTCCCGGTCGTTGATCTCGCTCGTGATCAGCTGCTCGTCACCGGCAAAATGCTCGCGGAGGTCTTTGATGAATTGGCCCGACCCATAGGGGCTGTCGACCTGCCCGTAGCAAAATACGTTCGAAGCTGGCAGCAATAGCTTCTTCAAGACGTCCACGCACAGGAGCGTGTCGTCTACGCTCCAGTTGTCGCCGTCGGAGAAATGAAATGGATAGATGTTCCACTGAGAAGCTGGGTAATCGCGTTGAATGATCTCGGCTGTCAGCTTGTAAGCGGATGAAATCATCGTGCCTCCGGACTCTCGAGTCCGAAAAAACGTGTCCCGATCGACCTCGCGTGCCGCGGCGTCGTGGATGATGAAGCGGGTCTCGATGCCTTTGTATTGTCGGCGTAGCCAGGTATCGATCCAAAACGATTCGATGCGGACGATTTCCTTTTGCTCGTCCCCCATCGATCCAGACACATCCATCATGTAGATGATCACGGCGTTGGCAACTGGCTCCTCTTCCGTCTTCCAAGACTTGTAACGCATGTCGTCTCGGGTCGGGATGATGACTGGACGTTTTGGATCGTACGTGCCCAGCGCAATCTGTCGCCGCAGGGCGCTGCGAAAGGTCCGTTTGAAGTGCCGTAGCGAGTTTGGTCCGACGTGACGCACCCCGACGTATCGATCCTTCTTGTCGACGAGCGCGCTCTTGCCCTTGTTCTCGATGTTGGGAAGCTCGAGCTCCTCGCCCAAGATGTCCGCGAGCTCGTCCAGCGTGAGCTCGACCTCCAAGGGGTGGTCGCCCGCCTGGTCACCCGCTTTCCCCTGACCGTCTCCGTCCTGCGGGCTCCCCGACAAGGGATCACCCGGCTCACCATCACCTTGCGCCACGCCTCCCTGCTGCTTGTCACCGAAACGCAGCTTCGGGATGTCGATGTGAGGAATGGGTATCGAAACCAGATCTTTTCCTTGCCGGCCGAGCAGCTCGCCTTTGGAGATGTACTTGCGAAGATTCTGACGAATCCGACCGCGAACGATGTTGCGGAACCGAGAATGATCTTGGTCGATTCGCAGCGACACCCCTTACTCCCTTACGTCGCCCCTCGCGAAGATGCTGGCCACGTAGGCGAGCACGTCGGTCGCAGATGCTTCGTTGTAGCCGTAGTATTTGATGAGCCGGTTTTTGATGATGTCGATTCTGTCCTGCGTTTCTTTGTCGATGACGTTCGATACGAAGCTCGAGAGCTTGATTGAATCCTTCTGATCCTCGAAGAGCTTCATCTCGAGCGCGCGCCTGAGCCGATCGTTCGTTTCGTACGTGAATTTCTTGCCCTCGAGCGCCAGATGGCCGATGAAATTCATGATCTCACGTCGGAAATCGTCCTTGCGTGCATCGGTGATGTCGATCTTTTCCTCGATCGAACGCATCAATCGCTCGTCGGGCTCTTCGTCTCTGCCGGTGTACTTGTTCTTGACCTTCTGCTTCATCAGGTAGGCCCGGATGTTGTCGATGTAGTTCGCGCATAGGCGACCGATTGCTTCCTCGTCTGCGCTGATGGCACGCTGAACCTCGTTCTTGACCATTTCGTCGTACTCCGCCTTCACCACGCTGATGAGCTCGCCGAAGCGCTTGCGCTGATCCTCACCAACGGTGAGTGAGGCGGCAAGTCCCTTCTCCAGCTCGTTCAGCACCATGAACGGGTTGATGTAGCCTTCGTTCCCTTCCCGAACGAGCGAGTTGCTGATCTTGTCCTGAACGTAGCGGGGGGACATTCCTTCGAGCCCTTCACGGTTCGCTTCTTTGCGAAGCTCTTTGACGTTGTCCTGCGTGTAACCCGGAAGAATCTTTCCATCGTAGAGCTTGAGCTTTTGAAGCAGCGAGAGCTGATGCTTCTTCGGCTCTTCGAGTCGGGTCAGCACCGCCCACATCGCAGCCACCTCGAGGGTGTGCGGTGCCACGTGCTTTCCTCGGAGTCGGAAAGGGCTGAAGTCCTTCTGGTAGATCTTGATCTCCTCGTTCATCTTCGTGATGTACGGAATGTCGATCTTGATCGTGCGATCGCGGAGCGCCTCCATGAACTCGTTGTTGATGAGCTTCTTGTATTCGGCCTCGTTGGTATGACCGATGATCACTTCGTCGATGTCCGTCTGCGCGAACTTCTTGGGCTTGATCTTGTGCTCTTGGGTGGCTCCCAAGAGGTCGTAGAGGAATGCCACGTCGAGCTTCAAGACCTCCACGAACTCCACCACGCCTCGGTTTGCGATGTTGAACTCACCGTCGAAGTTGAACGCGCGGGGATCGGAATCCGACCCGTATTCGGCGATCTTTCGGTAGTTGATGTCGCCGGTGAGCTCCGTGGAATCCTGGTTCTTTTCGTCCTTCGGTTGGAACGTGCCGATGCCTACGCGGTCTTGCTCGCTCAGCACCAAGCGCCTGACCTTGATGTGATTCGACATGACCTTGGACCAGTCGCCGCTGTAGCGCTCCAGCAAATTGCGAAAGATGAAGCGGCATGCTGGGTTCAGCTCTCCGCTCACCTGGACTCTCTGGCGATCGTTGCCGAGCCGCAGCTCTTGCACCGCATGGTCGCGCCACTCGGGCGGGATGAGCCGCAACGGCTCGTCGTGCATCGGACAAGGAAACGTATCATCGCCGCCGGCAAGCCCCGTCTGATGCAGGTTCGTCCACTCGTAGGTGTAAAGCGCCCCCTCGGGCGTTCGTGAGTAACGCTCGATCCCTTTCTTCAGCAAGCGGGCGATGGTGCTCTTCGAAGAGCCTACCGGACCGTGCAGCAGGATGATGCGTTTTTCCGGACCGTATCCCTGTGCTGCTGCGTGCAGCACGTGCACCAGTCGCATGAGCGGAATGTCCAACCCGAAGATTGCATCCTTGCCGTCTTCGATTGGATCTTTGAAGAACGGGTAGCGGATCAGCTTCTTCTTGTTGTCGATGTATTCCTCTTCACCGTACGACACGACCATGTCGTACAGACGCTGAAACGCATTCCGCGTCACCTGCGGCCTGTCCCGCACGATCTGAAGGTAGTCTTCGAAGGAACCCTCCCAGTGAAGATCCTGGTAGCGCTCGTAGTCCTGCAGGGCCGCAATCTGCTTGACCATTTCCCCCATGGCGAAGTCCTCCTTGCTGATCAGGGTATCACTAAGGATGATCCGAGTTAACTAACGAAGCCAGGCGGCGATGCATGTGGCCACCACACATGCGAACACAAACCACCTCAACCACGATGCCGGGGTCTTGAGCATGAGTCGCACCCCCAGCCTGGCGCCGAGGATCGACGCCGCTGCGAGAACGATAGCTGGCATCCACGAAACCAAGCCTGCCCACGCGAAGATGCCGAGAGCGACCGTGCCAAATACCAGTGTGATGACCAACTTTAGTGCATTGGCAGCGATCAAGTTGTGACGCAGTGTTCCAACGAGGACTCCCAGCAACAAAAAGCCAACGCCGGCTTGAATGAAGCCGCCATAGACACCGGCTAGGAAGAGCCCGAGGTAAGCCCGAGGCGCTTGCGACGGCGAAATCGGGCTCTCTTCGGTGGCGATCAGCGTTTGCTTACGGAACGCGATCAAAGCCGCCATGACGATCATGGTCACCAGCAAGATCGGCTTTAGCAACTCGCGAGGGATCCACGTCGCGAGCAGGGCGCCAGCGATCGCGCCGAGCACCGTGGGGATCAGAGTTGGAACAATCGATCCCGTGTCGAGCTTGCCTTCTCCGTGAAGCGCGGCGGTTCCTGCAATGCTCTGGGTGACGACTGCAAGTCGGTACGTTCCGTTCGCCACGTCTGCAGGAAGCCCGAGGGCCATCAGCGCGGGCAGGACGATCATGCCTCCGCCGCCCGCGATCACGTTGATGACCGTCGCGAGCACCCCAGCTGCTGCGAGGATGGCGAGGCCTTGATAACTCAGCTCCCCGATCATGTCGTGCTTGCGAAGCGCACTATACTCGGTTTTCGTTTCTGGGTACCTGGTGCACCAAAGCGTGCTACCGTCTGCCAGCGTGAAGAAGACCTACGTCTTGGACACCAATGTGGTCCTTCACGACCCGTTAGCGGTCTATAAGTTCGAGGACAACACGGTCGTTCTGCCCATCTTCGTCATCGAAGAGGTCGACCAATTCAAGAAGGAGCTCAGCGAGCTGGGACAGAACGCCCGACATCTGTCGCGCATCCTCGATGAGCTTCGCAACCAGAACGGCCGCTCCCTCGACCAAGGCGTACCCATTCGAAGCACGGGCGGCGAGCTTCGCGTGGCGGTGCCGCCGGAGATGCCCAACCGATCGCGCGGTCCCGGAGAGATGGACCGATTCATTCTCCAGATGGCTCTCGATCTCCGCGATGAGAATCCCGAACATCCGCTGGTTTTCGTCACCATGGACACCAATTTGCGCATCCGAGCCGATGCCTTGGGTCTGCGTGCTGAAACCTACGAAGGGGGACGGGTTTCCATCGACGACCTCTATTCGGGTATCGTGACAGCCGAAGTCGATGGGGATCTGGTCGATCAACTCGCAAAGCGCGAGCTGATCGATGCTGGGACACTGGACGTTCCGCTTTATCCAAACGCAGGGGTGGTGCTGCGCGAGCGGGATCGACCTCGACACACGGCCCTCGGGCGCTTCGATCCGAAGAGCGGAACCATCGTTCCTCTTCGCGTCGGCCGCGAAGGAGTGTGGCGTGTGAGGCCTCGAAACCTCGAGCAGTACTTCGCGCTCGACATGCTGCTGTCGCCCGACATTCACCTTCTCACCCTGGTCGGGAAGGCAGGTACTGGAAAGACACTACTCACCATCGCCGCGGGCTTGCAGTCCGTGGTGCAGGATGGAGCCTATAGCCGCATCCTGGTTTCCCGTCCGATTTTTCCCATGGGCCGCGATGTCGGCTATCTACCAGGGACCGTGGAAGAGAAGCTCAATCCCTGGATGCAGCCGATATTCGACAACCTCGAGTATATTTTCAGCAGCGGCCGAGGCCGCATCTCGGAGCACCGGAGCTACGAAGAGCTGATCGGCTCCGGGGTCATTCAAGTGGAGCCACTCACCTACATCCGCGGCCGCTCTCTGCCCAATCAGTTTCTGGTCGTCGACGAGGCGCAAAACCTGACGCCGCATCAGGTGAAGACGGTCATCACTCGCTGCGGAGCCGATACCAAAATCGTGCTCACCGGCGATCCCTACCAAATCGACAATCCATACGTCGACGCTGCGAGCAACGGCCTCACGGTCGTCGCTCAGCGTTTTCAGGGCGAGCCCATCGGCGCCCACGTGACACTTTCGAAAGGTGAGCGAAGTGAGCTGGCAGAGCGGGCCACGCAGCTTCTCTAGGCGCTCTTGGGCAAGGCCGCAGGCCGAGCTCGACGTGGCGTTGCGGTCCTTGTACGCCGCCGCGCGGCTGTTGATCACCACGACGACGCACAGCGATCCAGCGGAGAGGAATCGCTTGATCGAGCGCATTGCCCGCGGCGCGCACGCCAAACCCCGATGGACGTGGCAACCCGTGTCCGTCGACCATGCCATCTGGGTCCAGCTCGAGCGGGCTCGCGCGCTCGCAGCGGACTCTCCAGCGTCGGAGCTCTATTTGGCGCGGCTCGAGGAGCTGGAGACCGAGTTGCTGCTCTTGGAGTCCCTCGGCTCCGCAAAGCAAGTGCGACCCATGGCCGCTCGCCTGTTTGGAACCGGCGCCGAGCGGCTATTCGAGGACGACAGCCACACCGTGCTCGACTCGGCACACGAGATTCTCGCATCCGCTCCGATCGAGCAGGAGACCAAGTCGATTCCCGCGACCTCTAGCCTAGGCGTCAACTTGCGCGACCTCATGTTCGCCTATGCCAAGCACGTGGGTCTTCACGTGGCGGTTCGGCTCGACCCACGACTGATCGCCAATGCGGCGGTCGGCGAACGGACGGTCTTCATCGCAGACCGCTCTTTTGGGGCGTGTGAAGCGCAGCGTCTGGCTACCCACGAGGTCTACGGACACTTGGTTTCGGCATTCAACGGCCGGGCCCAGATGATGGGGATCTTTTCGGTGGGAACGGCTCGTTCATTCGGCGATCAGGAAGGGGTTGCGATTTACCTTGAAGAGCTTGCTGGTCACTTGAACGCGCAGCGCAAGCGGACGCTGGCGGGGCGTGTGCTTGCTGCGCATGCCATGCACTCGGGGGTTTCGTTTGCGGATGCTGCACGAGCCTTGGTTCGGGAGCATCTTTTTGCCCCATCCGAAGCGGTGACTTTGTGCGAGCGAGCGTTTCGGGCGGGCGGAGTCGCCCGCGATGCCGTTTATCTCCCTGGGTGGCTCCGCGTGCGGCGTGCGGTCGAACAGGGGGAAGCAAATCTCTGGGAGTTGCAGCTCGGCAAGCTATCTCTCGGTGCCTTGCCCGAGGTCCGCCGGCTCGCCCGCGACGGGCTCGTGCAGCCTCCCATCTATCTGTCGAACTTGGCCAGAAGCCTCGGCAGGATAGGCGGCGGCACCAGTCCCGAAACGTCACCGCCGAGCCTGACGACTTCCTTCACGAGAGTGGACGCGACGTAGAAATAGGCGTCGTCAGCCATGATGAAGACCGTCTCGACCCCGGGATTGAGATGACGGTTCATGTTGGCCATCTGCAGCTCGAACTCGAAGTCAGCAACGGCTCGAAGCCCACGAAGGATGACCTGGGCGTTGCGTCGCGCGGCGTAGTTCACCAAGAGACCATCGAAACTGTCGACCTCGACCCGCTTTGGGTCGACCTCCATGTCCGTGAGAGCCTCCCGTATCATCTCCATGCGCTCGGCAACGGAAAACAACGGCTTCTTCGATTCGTTGTTCAAGACGGCGACGATGATCTTCTCGAACGCCACCAGCCCGCTCTTGATGATGCCGGTATGGCCCTTGGTGATTGGGTCGAACGACCCAGGATAAACGGCGATGCTCACTGACTGCCTTTCTCGGGGGCGTAGAAACCAAGGCTGATTCGAGTCTGACCATAGCGGTACTCCGCGTCCGATGCGAGCCCATTCGGCCAGGCCCAGTCTGAGGCGGCCGCATGCTCGACGACCACCCAAGCCCCAGGCGCGAGCCGTCGTTCTGCGGCCAGCTCTTCCAAGAGCCCCGGAAGCGAATCGGTCCTCGAGTACGGCGCGTCGGCGAAGACCAAACCGAAGCCGCCAGTTGCTTCGGGGATTCGACGAACGACGGTCGAAGGATCGCCGAGTAGATCTACACGAAGCGCGTGAACCTCGGACGCCAGACCGAGTTCTTCTGCATTCCGGAGGAGCAGACGGATTACGCGCGGATCGCGGTCCACCACGACGGCAGCCGCCGCCCCACGAGACAGCGCTTCAAAAGTGAGCGCGCCGGTCCCAGCAAAGAGGTCCAAGACACGTGCACCCTCGAATGCACCTCGTGATTCGAGTGCAGAGGCGAGCGCCTCCCGTACCCGGTCAGACGTGGGTCGCGTGTCTCGCCCGCCAGGCGCTTCGAACCTGCGTCCCGAGAGTATGCCGCCGATGATCCGCATGCTTGGTCGAACGCAAGGTAGTGCAAAAAAGCAGCGGTAGAAATGAAGCTCCAGGACGCGAACACGTCTTAGGTAAAATTGTACTATCCACTACCAAGTGCTACGCCCCACGGGTCATCGAGGGAGCCTACCGAGATGCGAAAACTCTGCCTTCGCTGCGGTTCGAAATTCGTGAGCCAGGCCGAGTACTGCCCCCATGATGGCACTCTCCTGGTGACCGACCACGAGATTCCGGATCCCTTGTTGGGGACGGTTTTGCTCGAACAGTTTCGAATCGAAGAGCAAATTGGCACGGGCGGAATGGGAACCGTCTATCGAGCCCATCAGACCACGGTGGGTCGGGACGTCGCCATCAAAGTATTGCGCCAAGAGCTCGCCCGCGACGAGCACGCGGTCTGCCGGTTCGAGCGAGAAGGGCGATTGGCCATCGCGCTCGATCATCCGAACCTGGTTCGGGTATTCCTGACCGGACGGCTCGGCGATGGCCGGCTCTACATCGTCATGGAGCTGCTCGAGGGAAGAACCCTCGCTGAAGAGCTCGAGCAACTCGGCCCGCCGTCCCTCGAGCGGGCCGTCATCCTACTCATGAAGCTTTGTGCCGCTCTCGGTGCGGTGCATTCCGCGGGCGTCGTACACCGCGACATCAAGCCGCAGAACGTCTACTTGGTCCGACGGGGCAAGGACGAGGACTTCGTCAAGCTCGTGGACTTCGGGATCGCCAGGGTGCTCCATGCCGAAAACGTGGCCTCGACCACGACACAGAGCGGGCGTGTATTCGGGACGGCGGCCTATATTTCTCCAGAGGCTGCCACTGGCGACGACACCGACCATCGCAGCGACATCTACTCTCTGGGCGTGTTGGCCTATCAGCTTTTCACCGGAGAGCTTCCATTCGAGGGAAGCACAGCCGGTGCCATCCTGATGCAGCACGTACATCGCGAGCCCCCGCCGATTCGCTCCAAGGGGCGAGGGGCCGAGGTCCCCGACGACTTGGCCATGGTCGTGATGCGCGCGCTTCGCAAGGATCGGGATGCGCGTCAACAGACCCTGGCGGAGCTCCTCGACTCGCTGGCCGAAGCGGCCGGCCGCGCCGGTTTGCTCAACGATGCGCGGGCGTTGCTGCTCGGGACCGTCTGGGGAGACGAGCTCGCCACTCGAGGCTCCTATCTCGGGGACCTTCTGGAGTCGAGCACGCCGCCAACCGCTCCGGCTGCTCTCGCCGATACCCGGCCGGCCGCTTTCATGCGCAATACGGCGGAAGAGGCGCTCTTGTCCTCGGCGCCCAAGCCCTTTGGGACCACCGGTCACGATCTCGTGGCGGTTCCCGGTCTGGACCGGCCTACGCCTCCGTGGCGCTGGACGCTGCTCGGCGTATTGGCGCTTGCGATGGTGGGTGTGGCGGCAGGCACGTGGTGGCGGCAACGTGCTTCGCAGTCGTTGCAGAACACGGTCACCACGGAGACGACACTGACCGTTCACGGCGAGCCGGCGGTTGCTGAGGCGGCGGTCGACGAGCCCCTGGTAGACGTCGCCACCGACGACCCTTTGACCAAACCGGACGCGCAACCCGTGGGTGAGGAGCTGCCCAAGCAGGAGATCCGAAAGACCGACCCCGTACCGCAGAAACAGACCAAGCCGAAGAAGACGAGCGCGCCCACGCGCAGCAAGGCGTCGAAGAGGCCAGCGCGAAGGCCAGCGGCAGCGAAAGCGCCGGTGACAGCGAAAGCGTCGGCGACAGAGCCCGCGCAGCCGGAGCTCGAGCCTGACGAGGGGATCGACTGGACGGTGCCTGGCTTTCCCGAGGAGGCGCCCACCGGAACGCCCGATGCGCCTCCGAAAAACCCGATCGTGATCGACGAGCCTCCAGCGCCCTGACTCTCCGTCAGGTTCGCTGCAGTTGCGCGGTGAGCGCGCTCGCGTCGGTGACCGGCGCCTGGCAGACGAACTGGCGGCAGACGTAGGCGGTGCCCTTGTCGTCTACTTGGGGTCGGTCTTGCAGCAGGGGCAGGGCAGCCTCTTCGGTTGACGTCGCGGCCGCCACCACCTGGAACGGTCGATACCCTTCGCGGAGCACCTCGAGCAGAGGTTTGAGCTGCGCTTCGCTCCCGATCAGCGCGATCTCCCGGGGCTCGCTGAGCATGAAAGACGCAGCATCGAGCCACTGCCCGAAGCCGCTCGGATACTGGCTCATGAACTTCGTCATCGTCGCGACGCTTTCTTCGGCCACCTGCCAATAGGTTCCGTTGCCGGTCAGCAGGCTGAGCTTCAGGAGCGCCATGGCTGCTACGGAGTTGCCACACGGCACCGCGTTGTCCTGTAGATCCTTGGGTCGATGAATGAGCTCCTCGTGATCGTCCGCCGTGTCGAAAAAGCCACCGTGCTCGGTATCGCGAAAGTGCTCCATCATCTGTTCGGCGAGCTCGCGGGCCCAATCGACCCAGCGCGAATCGAACGTGGCTTCATAAAGCGTGATCAGACCGTCTGCCAAAATCGCATAATCTTCGAGATAGCCGTTGAGCTTGGCTGCAGAGCCCGCCTTCCAGGTCCGAGACAACCGCCCGGACTCCTGGCGCATCGTTCGGTGCACAAATTCGGCATTCGCCTTCGCGGCATCGAGGTAGTCGGACCTTCCGAGCGCGCTGCCTGCGTCGGCGAGCGCCGCCAGCATCAGTCCGTTCCAAGACGTGAGCACTTTGTCATCGAGCCCGGGCCGGACGCGTTTGGAGCGGATTCGGTAGAGCCGACTTTTGGCCTCCGCCATGCGCGATTCGAGCTCACGCGGGTCGATCCCGAGTCGTGCGGCGAGACCTTTGAGATCGAGATGTAGGGTCAAGATGTTGAGCCCCTCCCAATTGCCTTCGTCCGATACCCCGTAGATGCGCATGAAAGTGTCCGCTTCGGCGCCCAAGGCCTCCCGGATCTCGTCCGCCGACCAGACGTAGAACTTTCCTTCCACACCTTCGCTATCGGCATCCTGACTGCTGTAAAAGCCACCTTTCTCGTGCCGCATCTCGCGCAGTGCATAGTCGAGCGTCTCTTCGGTGATGCGGCGATAGAAGTCGTTGCCCGTGATCTGCCAGGCATGCAGATAGACGCGCGCGAGCTGCGCGTTGTCGTACAACATCTTCTCGAAGTGGGGCACGAGCCAACGCTCGTCCACGGAGTAGCGGGCGAATCCGCCGCCAATCTGATCGTACATGCCGCCGCGCGCCATCCTCTCCAAGCTGGTTTCCGCCATACGGAGGGCGTCCGAATCTCCGTCGCGCACATACTCGCGCAGCAAGAACTCGAGGGTCATCGGCTGCGGGAACTTGGGCGCACCCCCAAACCCCCCCCAAGTCGCATCGAAGCTCTGATCGAGCGCTCGCAACGCGTTTCGGAAGATGTCGGGGTCGAGCGGGCCCCCTTCCAGGCCCATCTCCGACAGGGTACGAAGCTGGCCCGCTACTTGCTGGGCGCTGCTCTCGACGTTGGCCCGATCCTCGTTCCATGCCTCGCTCACGCCGGTGAGGATCTGCCGAAAGCTCGGCATGCCGTGCCGAGGCTCGTTCGGGAAATACGTTCCCGCGTAAAACGGCTTTCCGTCGGGCGTCAGAAACACCGTCATCGGCCAGCCTCCGCGGCCGGTCATCGTGGTCACCGCTTGCATGTAGATGCTGTCGATGTCCGGGCGTTCCTCACGGTCGACTTTGACGTTGATGAAGCTTGCATTCATCTGCTCCGCGGTAGCCTCGTCTTCAAACGACTCGTGCTCCATCACGTGGCACCAGTGACAAGCGGCGTAACCAATGCTGAGCAAAATGGGCTTGTCCTGTTCGCGGGCGAGCCTCATGGCTTCCTCGCCCCAGGGGTGCCAATCGACCGGGTTGTTCACGTGCTGAAGGAGATATGGGCTCGTTTCGTTCCGAAGGTGATTGGGCATGACTCCTCACGTCTCTGGGGCTTGCGTTGTTTGGGTCAACGGCTTTCGCCTAGCGCCATGCGAACTTGGGTTGGTCGTAGTGCGCGACCCGCGTGTCCCGCCCATGGATGGCCACTTCTCGAAACTGAAAGATCACGGCGGCGGTCGGTGCGAAGATGTCTTGACCCAGAATCTTGACCGAAAGCACCGGCCGATCGCTTTCTTCGAGCTGGAATAGCTTGGGAATGCCCGGCGCGTCGAGGTCCTCGATCGGTACGCGATGTGCTTCCGCCACCTCTTTCGGATTCGGCCTGAAAACCACGTCGGTACCCGCCCATACGACGACCGGGGTAATACGAAAACCCGAGCGTGTGGGGTAGTCGTCGAGCAAGCCGAGCACTCGATCCGGACCGCAGCTCACCCCGATTTCCTCCGAGAGCTCTCGAAGCGCTGCGCTTGCCGGGTCTTCGCCCTCATCGATTCGACCTCCTGGAAGAGCCCATTGACCACCGTGATTGCGAAGTGTCTTCACCCTGCGAGTGATCACGAAACACGCCTTGCCGGCGTCGTCAGCGATGACGGTCATCGCAACGGCTGCAGGTCGAAGCGAGGGGTCCTGCCGTGCAGAGCGCTCGTGGGCGGCCAGGTTTGTGATGATTCGCCCGCGCAGCGTGTCGTCGGCCTCAAGCACCGGTCGTGTCGATCTTTCGCAGTTTCTCCACAGACTTGAGGTCCATCCCCCGATATAACGTCAGAGCCGCCTTCTTTGAAAGGCTGGAGATTGAAAAAAGCACGGAGCACACCATGGCTAAAGTTCTCTATGAGCGAGATGGCCGCATCGGCCGAATCACGTTGAACCGTCCCGAAGTGATGAACGCGATCGACAATGAGCTTCCAGAGGAGCTCGCTGAGTGCATCGATAGAGCCAATGCAGACCAGGAAGTACACGTAATCGTCTTGTCCGGCGCGGGTAGGGGCTTTTGCGCCGGCTACGATCTCTCATACTACGCCGAGGCGACCGGCGCGGCGTCGGGCACTCAGGAGATGCCGTGGGATCCCATGAAGGACTACGCCTTCATGATGCGAAACACGGAGCTCTTCATGTCCGTCTGGCGATCGCACCGGCCCGTGATCTGCAAGGTCCACGGATACGCCGTCGCCGGAGGCTCCGACATCGCGCTCTGCTCGGACCTGATCGTGATGGCGGAGGATGCACGCATCGGATACATGCCTGCGCGCGTTTGGGGCTGCCCCACTACGGCGATGTGGGTCTATCGCGTCGGACCGCAGCACGCCAAGCGCATGCTCTTCACGGGCGACAAGATCGACGGGCGCGAGGCCGAACGCATGGGCCTCGTCCACAAGGCCGTTCCAGCCGATCGACTCGATGAAGAAGTCGAAACGCTCGCAAATCGGATCTCCACGGTTCCCGTCAATCAGCTCATGATGCAAAAGCTCGTGATCAACCAGGCCATCGAGGCGATGGGCATGCATCAGACACAGATGTTTGCCACCCTGTTCGATGGAATCACGCGCCACTCCCCAGAGGGCCTGCACTTCAAGCGACGAGCCGAGCAGGTGGGCTGGAAGCAGGCCGTGCGGGAAAGAGACGAGGGGTCGTTCGATTGGACGGCCAACCGCCCATTCGGCGATGACGCGCCGTAGCGCATGGCCAGCGGGACTTTCGGGCCTTAAGCTTGTCCTATGCAGGTGATTCCCGTCCCTTGTTTGAGCGACAACTACGCCTATCTCGTCATCCAGGAGGGGCGCGCGGCCGTCGTGGATCCTTCCGAGGCCGATCCCGTGCTCAGAGCGATTGCGAGCCATCGCGTCCGTTTGAGCGAGATATGGCTCACTCATCATCACTGGGATCACATTGGCGGCATCGACTCCCTGATCGAGGAGTGCCCCATCCGCCACGTGCGGGGATCGCGCTACGATGCGGAGCACCGGCGCATTCCACACCAGACCGACGCGCTCGGTGAGGGAGATTCCTTCGACTTCGAAGGCATCACCGTCGAGATTCTCGAGATTCCTGGGCATACGCTCGGCGCGATCGCGTTCATCGCAGACGGCAACCTGTTCAGCGGCGACACGCTTTTCATCGCCGGCTGCGGACGAGTGTTCGAAGGCACCATGGAAATGATGGCGAAGTCCTTGTCCAAGCTTCGATCGCTTCCGCCCGACACCAAAGTCTGGTGCGGCCACGAGTACACCGTGAACAATCTTCGCTTCGCCAAGACCGTCGAGCCGGACAACTCGCAGCTGGAGCGCGCGCTTCGGGACGCGATCGCCACCCGGGAGGCTGGGAAGCTCACCGTCCCGGGTACCATCGGCCGCGAGCTCGAAACGAATCCGTTCTTTCGCTTCGACGATCCACGTATTGCCGCCGGGCGAGATCCGGTGGTGTCGTTTGCCGGCATTCGAGAAGCCAAAGACGGCTTCTAACCCCTCATTCTTTCGATCGAGCGCTTCATGATCGAGAGCGTCCAAGCTCTCGGGGCTAGCTTGGAGAGCAAGCCTGCGGAGAGCCTGTCTGCCCAGGTCGGGACGAGCACGGGTTGCTTTCCCAGAGCTGCCAACGCGGCGAGCGCTACCGGCTCAGGTCCGGTCATAGGCACGTAAAATGGCAAGTGCTCGTCGAGGCCACGGTCCCGAACCGGTTTCGTGTCGGTCATGCCGGGACACACCGCCAAGACGTCGATGCCGGTTCTCCGTAGCTCCGACCATAGGCCACAGGCCAAATTCAAACCATATCCCTTGGTGGCCGCGTAGTGGCAGAAGTAGGGCGAGCCCGACAAACCCGAAGCCGACGAAACCACGATGATGGCACCTCTCGACCGAGAGATCATCGCCCTGCCCACGATGTGAGTCATGACCAAGGTGGCGCGGCAGTTGAGGTCCAGCGTCTTCAAGTGCGCGTCGAGCGGGATATCGAGGAAGGGATCGAGCTCGCTAGTCCCGGCATTGTTGACGAGCAGACCGATGTCGTAGGCGTCGACCCATTGCCGAGCCTTCTCCACCAGGCCTGCATCCGTCAGATCGTACACCAGTGCATGTGCCTGTCTTCGATGCTGGGAGCGAATGGCTTGGGCGAGAGCTGTCGCTTCTTTCTCTTCGCGATCGACCAACAAGAGGTCGAATCCCTCGGCGGCAAGATGGGTAGCGAATGCTTTCCCGATGCCGCGGGCTGCCCCGGTGACTAGCGCATACCCGCCGTAGCGACTCTGTAGACCCAGCTTCGGAGTTTCTTGCACACCCATACCCTCTCACGTCGTGGTCAGCCGCGCCTGAGCGCGGGTTTTGTCGTGCATCCACAAGGCTAGCCAAACGACTGAAATCGCGGCAATCCCGGAAAGCCCGTAAAAGGGAGCAAGCCAGGCCGGGGCGCCAAAAGTGAGGTCGTCGGCCGCTGCCGTGAGGGCAAGCGTGGTGCCGCGCGCAATTCCAACGGCGACCACCGATCCGCTTCGCACCCGGATGTATACCAAAACCCACGATGCGATGATGCACCAGGGGAGCGCGAGGGCGACGCCCCACCAACCCGGAGTGCCATAGAGATTTCCGAGCGCAATCGATGGAGCAAGCCAAAGCCACCACAAGATCCCGATCCGGGTCGACCGCGTCCAAAAGCCCCCTGGCATCTCACGGAAGTAGTAACCGCGGAAGGCGATCTCCTCGCACAAGCCCGGAATTAAGTTGAAGGTCAAACCGGCCGGTAGCCCCATTACGATCAACATCAACGGATGAGGGGGAGGGTTCTCGATCACGTATTGGTCGAACTGGGCGAGCTGATCCAGGGGGACCGTGGCCCGCTTGGTCGCGATGAGTTGGTCGACGGTCAGAACAGGCTCGAACCCACTCAGCCAAGTGATCGCGGTGGCCAGCAGTAGGATCGCGACCGGCAACAGCCATGCGACGCCCCACCACCGGTTGACCTTGAATCGGATGCCTAGCGGTTCGAGGATCGGTTGCTCGAGCCATGGGCCCTGCACCAGCAGCGTGGCGACGAGCGCCGGGACCGTATACCAAATCGCCACCGCCCTTCCGGCGGCGCCGGTCCACTCGATCCCCCCGACCCACATGCCGATGACCGGCGCCCAGCTGCCGGCTGCCATCAGCGCGAACGGCACCCAGATCAGCCGGGCCCTGGTGACCTTGGGGCTCACCGAAAGCGTTTCCAGGCCGCAAGCTCGGCGTCCTGAAAGGCTGCGTAGCGTTTTTGCAGGCGGACGAGCTCTCCGTAGATACGCGGCATGTGCGGCGCCAGCGCCAGCAGAACCCGCCCCGTGGCTTCAGCGTCGCCCGCTGCCCGGTGTGCTTGCTCGAGCGGGACGCCGAGATGTCGCGCGACGTCGCCGAGACGGCGGCTCTGTAGCTCCTTCAGAATCTCCCGCGCCCACACCAAGGGGTCGACCCACGCGATGTCGTCGCGTGCGGCAGGCGGAAGATCGCCCGGCGTCATGGCCTTCGGCGCAGCCCGGGCGATCTCGGCCAGCAAAAACCCCCGGTCGAACGCAGCATTGTACGCGACCGGAAGCTTGCCCTGAAGCAGCTCGAGCACACGGGGCATGACGGCGGCAAACCCCGGTGCACCCGCAAGCTCTTCGTCGGTGATGCCATGCACCGCGCGCGACTCCTCGGGCACCGCAATGCCTGGGTTGACCAGCAGGCTTTCCCGGCTCGTCACTCTGCCTTTTTCGAAGGTCACCAGGCCGATCTCGAGGACCCGGTCGGCCTCGGAGTCGCGGCCTGTGGTCTCGAAGTCGACGACGACGAATGGGATGTCTTCCCAGGACGCGCCGGGTTCGAACTCGTGACACAACCCTTCGACGTTTTGAATCGCTTCCGCGATCAGGTCGGCAATGCCCGGATAATGCCGGCCCGTCGGAAAGCAGCCGCATACATCGGTCCGTCCGCGCACGGTCGGAAGATGCACTGCATGGCCGTCCTGGCGCAAGTCGTATAAATCAGGGTCGTGGTCACACCCTATCGGACGCGCTTTGCACCTTCGCCCACCGGAAAGATGCACCTCGGGCATGCCCGGACTGCGCTGGTCACCTGGCTGAGGGCCCGCAAGCTCCGGGGCCGGATCGTCATGCGAATCGAGGACATCGATCGACCTCGGATCGTGCCCGGGGCGGCCGATCAGATCTGTCGAGATCATGAATGGCTGGGTCTGGATTGGGATGAGGGGCCGATTCTGCAGTCGAGTCGCGACGAAGCATATGAACGAGCGCTGGCCCGGCTCGAGGAGATGGGTCTGGTCTACCCTTGCACCTGCTCCCGCAAGGAGATAGCCGAAATTGCGAGCGCACCTCACGGCGACGACGGGCTCCGCTATCCAGGCACTTGCCGCGGAGGAGTCAGCAGGCCGGGGCGCGCTGCCGCAATCCGCTTCAGGTTCGACGATCCATCTCCGGGGTTCGAGGACTTGTTGCATGGTCAGTTTCCCGAGGGTGAAGTCGGTGGAGACTTCGTGCTTCGAAGGGCCGATGGGATTTGGGCGTACCAGCTTGCAGTGGTCGTCGACGATGCCGAGATGGCGATGACCGAGGTGATCCGCGGCGAAGACCTGCTCTCGTCGACGCCCAGACAGATCGCGCTCTACGAGGCGCTCGGATACCGTTTGCCCGGCTTCGCGCATTTGGGCTTGGTGCTCGATGAGAGCGGGACTCGGCTCTCCAAGCGCCACGGAGGGAGCGCGATCGAGGAGCTCCGCCAAGCTGGACGCTCATCCGAATTCGTAATCGGGATGTTGGCGTGCTCTCTCGGCTTGACGCCGAACGAAGCGCCGATCCGCGCCGAGGAGTTGATCGATCGCTTTACACTGAGCGAGATCTCGCGGTCATCGTTCACTTGGAATTCCCGGGGTTGACTTTAATTCAATTTTCCATCCTGATGGACGAAGACATTGGTCGAGGATCGGGCAGTGAATTCGAGCGAAAGACTGATGGACATCGCCGAGCGCCTCACGGAGCTCGATCCCGTCCGTACGTACGCTTCGCGTGGCGCAACCCTGCTGGCTGGCCTGGTAGGCGCCCATGCCTTTCGACTCGATCGTCCCGAGGTCGAGCCATTGCGCAGCGAGTCACTCCTGACCAACACCGAGCCGACCATCTCACTTCCCCTGCGCCAGGGAAGGACTTCGCTCGGCACGCTGCATCTCGAGATGGTTGGCGATGCGCCCACCGGGAGCCAACTCGAGCTGGTGAAGTGGGCGTCTCGTCTCTATGCCAGAGGCCTCGCCCACAGCCACAGACTTGCGGACGAGGGCAGCCGAAGGCCGGGTGAGGCGGTAGAGCAGACCTTGCGGCGCGCGCCGCTCACGCCAAGGGAGCGCGACGTCGTGTCCCTCCTCGTGGCAGGGTTCAGCACGCGCGAGATCGCGACTGAAACTGGGCTCACGGTATCGACGGTCAATACCTATCTCAAACGCATTTTTTCCAAGCTTGGTGTGCATTCGCGTGTCGAGTTGATTGCCCGTATGGCTGGCACGGCTACCATCCCTCCGCGTGCCGAGCACGACGCGCAGCGCGCCGACTGATGACCAAGAAGGACGAGCTGACGCATTTGGACGCCCACGGTCAGGCCCGGATGGTCGACGTGGCCGACAAGGCCAAGACGAATCGGGAGGCCCGTGCACGGGCCACGCTTCGCATGCAACCCGAAACCCGGCGAGTCTTGCTATCCGGCCGGGCCCCCAAAGGCGATGCCTTGGCGACCGCGCGCATTGCGGGCATTCAGGCGGCCAAGCGAACGGCGGAGCTCATCCCGCTCTGTCACCCGCTAGCCATCACCGGATGTGATGTCGCCATCGAGCCCGCACCGGACGAGGCACGGGTGGTCATCGAAGCAGCGGTACGTTGTGCCGATCGAACCGGTGTCGAAATGGAAGCGCTGACAGCCGTCACCGTCGCCGCGCTCACCTTGTACGACATGCTCAAAGCCATCGATCGTGCGATGACGATCGAGGAAGTGGTCCTGATCGAAAAACGAGGCGGCCGCAGCGGCCGCTTCAGCCGCGAAGGTTAGTCGCGGCGGACGATTCGCCGCAGCGCGCGCCAGTCATTCGAGCCGAGCTCTCCGGTGAGCACCAAGACCGCGAGCGCGCTCACGAAGCCGAGGAACAGCGCGACCAGAGCCAAAAAAGGGGAATCGTGAGGAACCCAATGCGCAGCAGCATAGCCGGCCGCCGCGGCCAAACCCGCGCGAACCCACGTTTGGACAGGCACGAAGACCCCGAACATGCGGTGGATGACGGCCGCGGAAAGTACGAGCGCAACCATCATCCCGATCGTGGTTCCCACCGCAGCCGCTTCCAGCGTTCGGTCGCCGAGCCCAGCGCGCAGCACCAAAATGCGATTGCATACGATGACCGTCGCCAGAGACACTGCAGCGATCAGGGCTGCAATCGATGGCTTCCCCGCTCCGCTGATCGCCGTGGCAGATACGGCAAACATGGCGAACGCCACCACCCCGAAAACCAAAATCGATAGAGCGGATGCGCCCGAAAGATAATCCGCTGGATAGGCGAGCCGCATCACGCCATACGCCGCTCCCGAAATGGGGGCTGCGAAGAGCAACAGCAGAAGTAGGGACAGCCGCATCGCGTGCTGAATCGTGGTGCGGGCTGCTTCCCGACCTCCGATGCTGGTCGCCTTGCTGATCATGGGGAACACCACGAACGTCATTGAGACGATCAGCTGGTATGGCACGAAGGCAAACGTCTGCGCCGCTCTGTAGTATGCAACGTATTGATTCGCGACGTCGACCGCGGCCTGGACCGCTGCGTCCCCGAACGCGATCTCGGTAACGGTCCGCTTGAGCACCTGAAGATCGATCAGCAAGATGCCGTTGAGGCAGATCTGATAGGTCCAGATCGGAGCCATGAAACCGAGCCAGCGGCGCCTTTGGATCCGCTCGCCAGGCTTCGCCGGTGCACCCAGGCCGATCCAGAGCAGGCTGACGGTGACGATGGTGGCCGCTGCCGTGGCGAATCCAGCAACCGCGCCGATGGCTCCGAGCCCGAGCGCCGCACCTCCCAGGATCCCCGTGGTGCGCAGAGTGGAAAACGTCGCATCGAGCTTCGCCTGTTTCGCGAAGAGGTGACGTCCATTGAGGCTTCCTACCAAAGCGGCATAGAGCGCATACGCGAACACCACGGCCGACGCGATTCGCAACAACGGGGTCAGCTGATCGTCGAGCAATGCTCGAGCGATCGAGGGCGCCAAGACGAAGAGCGCCAGAGCGAGCGTGCCACCCACGAGCGCTTGCACTCGAAGGCCTTGACGGAGCGTCGTCGCTGCCCGGCTTTCGTCCTCGCTGACGAATTTGGAAACCGATTGCATGGTCGCGACGATCAAGACGTTGGTCAGGATCGCCACTCCGCTCATCGTGGCCGAGTAGAGCCCGAACTCCTTGGCCTCGCCGAAGATCCGCGGCAGCAGTAGCTGCACCGCATAGCTGGTGAGGATGAAGTACGCCTTGGCGCCGGCAATCGACACCAGGCCGCGCCCCGCCCGGCGCGCGTCTTCCGAGGAGCTCACCGCGGCCGGTTGTGCCGCCCGGCGAAGGTCCGGTCAAGGGTTGACTTGGATCCGGGCATGACGCCAACTACGCCCCTGTGAGAATCCTGTTCTTCAGCTTGAAGCGCGGCGCCTACGGCCGATTGTTCTGGGCAGCTGGCGTGCTTGCAGCCGTCGTCTTGGTGGGAGCGACCGCGTACTACGCGATCGGGGATGGCCGCTGGTCGTGGTTCGACTGCTTCTACATGACGATCATCACCCTTTCGACCGTCGGCTTTGCCGAAACGCTCGAGGGCATGAACGAGGTGCCCGAGGCGCGCGTGGTCACCGTGGCCCTGATCATTCTAGGCAGCGGCACGTTGCTCTATTTCATTTCAAGTCTCACAGCTTTGATTGTAGAAGGTGACCTGCAGGGGATACTGAGGCGTAGAAGCATGCATCGAGCGATCGAAACCTTGAGCGACCACGTCATCGTCTGCGGGAGCGGGACGACCGGGAGACACATCGCCTCGGAGCTGAGGGCGGTGGGCGTGCCTTTCGTCGTAATCGATTCCGATGGCAGTCGCCTCGAAGAGCTCAGCAGCGAGTACGATGACACGCTGCTTTACATCCACGGGGATGCGACCGACGATCACGTCCTCCAGCTCGCTGGAATCGAGCGCGCTCGGGGCGTGATTTCCGCGCTCAATGACGACAAGGCCAATCTCTTCGTCACGATCACTGCCCGCGCACTGAATCCGAAAATCCGGATCGTGGCCAAGTCGATCGAGGCGTCTACGGAAGCCAAGCTCCGCAGGGCGGGAGCCGACGCCGTGGTGGCACCCAACTACATCGGCGGCGTGCGGCTCTTCAGTGAGATGGTCAGTCCCAAGACCGTGGCTTTCCTCGATCGAATTGTCCGTTTCGGCAGTGGAATCAGTGTGGGGATCGAGGCGATCGACATACCTGCTTCGAGCCCGCTGGTCGGAAAGAGGCTCGCGGAAACCAAGATTCGGGAGGCCGGGGCCCTAGTCGTGGCCGTGCACCGCCCCGACGGGGACTACGTGTACAACCCCGGTAGCGAGCATCTGCTCGAGGCGGGGGACTCTCTCATCGTGCTTGCGGACAATCGGGACGTCGCCGCACTCCGGCAGAGAATCGCGGGCTGAAGACCGTCGCTGAGCCCTCGTTTGGCCCCGGATTTTGGCTCGAAGGGCCATGGTATCGAGGTCTTGACGGCTTGGGGCGCGTGGTTAGGTTGGGAACACTCCGACGATAGCTCGGGGACGAAAAGGAGACACGTAGACATGGCAAAGATTATCGGCATCGACCTCGGGACGACCAACTCCGTCGTCGCGGTGATGGAGGGTAAAGACCCGAAGGTCATCGTCAATGAGGAGGGTGACCGGATTACACCGTCGGTAGTGGCTTGGGACGATCAAGGGGAAATTCTGGTCGGCCAGATCGCCAAGCGGCAAGCCATCACGAACCCCGAGGGCACCGTTTATTCGGCCAAGCGTTTCATCGGACGGCGTTTCGACGAGCTGGGCGACGATTCGAGCCGGATGCCTTTCAAGGTCATCGAGCTCAAGAATGGTGACGCTGGCTTCGAGGTCCGCGGCAAAACGCTATCGCCGCCCGAGGTTTCTGCGCAGGTGCTCCGCAAACTGAAGAAGGCAGCGGAGAACTACCTGGGGGAGACGGTCACCGATGCGGTCATCACCGTGCCCGCCTATTTCAACGACTCTCAGCGCCAGGCCACCAAAGACGCTGGCAAGATCGCAGGCCTCAACGTCAAGCGCATCGTCAACGAGCCGACCGCGGCTGCGTTGGCCTACGGGCTCGACAAGACCGAGGACCACCTGATCGCGGTCTACGACTTCGGTGGCGGTACGTTCGACATTTCCATCCTCGAGGTGGGCGACAAAGTAGTCGACGTCATCAGCACCAATGGCGATACGCACCTCGGTGGCGATGACATCGACCAGCGCATCATCGAGTACCTCGAGGCCGAGTTCAAAAAGGACACCGGCATCGACGTGACTGGCGACAAGATGGTGGTGCAGCGCCTCAAAGACGCTGCGGAGAAGGCGAAGATCGAGCTCAGCACGAAGCTCGAAACCACCGTGAATTTGCCATTCCTCACGGCAGACGCCGCGGGGCCGAAGCATCTCAACATCCGACTCACCAGGGCCAAGCTCGAATCGATGATCGACGGTCTGGTGCAGCGCACGCTCGAGCCCTGCAAGAAGGCCCTCTCCGACGCGGGCAAGACGGCGGCAGACATCTCCGAGATTGTTCTGGTCGGTGGCTCCACGCGCATCCCACTGGTGCAGCAGGCGGTGACCAAGTTCTTCGGCAAGGAGCCCCACAAGGGCGTCAATCCAGATGAGGTCGTCGCGCTCGGCGCGGCGGTGCAGGCCGGCGTGCTCTCGGGTGACGTGCAAGACATGGTTCTTCTCGACGTCACTCCACTCAGCCTAGGTGTCGAAACCCTGGGCGGTGTCATGACCGCGCTCATTCCACGGAACACCACCATCCCCACCCGGAAGGAGGAGATTTTCTCCACTGCCGAGGACAGCCAGACCAAAGTCGAGATTCACGTGCTCCAGGGCGAGCGGGCCGAGGCGCGCAACAACCGCACGTTGGGTAGGTTCCACTTGGAGGGAATCATGCCCGCTCCTCGCGGCATTCCGAAGATCAAGGTGACCTTCGACATCGACGCCAATGGCATTTTGTCGGTGACGGCGAAGGACGAGGCCACCGGCAAGGACCAGAAGGTGACCATCACCGCGAACAGCGGCTTGTCCGAGGACGAGATCAACAAGATGGTCGAGGACGCCGCCTCTCACGAGGAAGAGGACCGCAAGCGTCGAGAGCAAGTCGAGACGCGCAACAAGGCCGACCAGCTCGCCTATGGAGTCGAAAAGGCCCTGGAAGAGGTCAAGGACAAGCTTCCGGCAGAGAAGGTGGCTGAGGTCGAAGGTAAGGTGAAGTCGCTCCGCGACGCCATCGAGGCCAATGACGCCGCCGCGATGGCCAATCATAGCCAGGCTCTGGAAGCGGCAATGAAAGAGATCGCCGAGGTCGCCTACAGCTCTGCGGCCGAAGGGGCTGCCACCAACGGTGCCCCGGGCGAAGCGGCCGCTGGCGCCGGCGAGCCCGGCAAGGGAGACGATGACGTGATCGACGCGGAATTCGAAGAAGGCGACTAACTCCCGTCTAAGGACACCTCCGACGACCCCGCCCGGCCCCACGCCGCGCGGGGTCGTTCATTGTGTGCTTGCCCGAGGCCGCAGAGCCCCTACATAGGGAAGATAGGCCCGCTTTGTGCGGGGTGGGAAGATCCATGGCGGCACTCGACATTCCTTTTTTCGGCACGCTCGTGCTGAGTCTCATCCTCATCAGCGCGTCGTACACGATGGCTGTCGCCATGGGCGCCGGCCGCGGACGACCCCATTTGCTTCCGGCGGCCCGCTGGGGGACCTACGCGACCTGCGCGCTCGTGCTGGTTGCGGTTTGCGTCCTGGCTTATGCATTTCAGGTCCACGACTTCCGCATTCGGTACGTAGCTCGCTATAGCGATCGGTCGATGCCATGGTGGTACCTCATCGCATCGCTATGGGGTGGCCAGGACGGCTCCCTGTTGTGGTGGGCGTTCCTGCTAGCCGCCTATACCTTCTTCGTTACGCGTTGGTTGCGGGGTCGCTACACCGAGCTTCAGCCGTGGATTTTCGCAACCTTGATGAGCATCCTGATCTTCTTCGCGGTCCTGATGCTGTTCGCGGCCAACCCGTTCGCCACCTACGTTCGAACGACCCCTGGTGATGGCGAAGGCCTCAATCCGCTTCTGCAGAACTACTGGATGGCCATCCACCCCCCATCTCTTTACATGGGATTCGTCGGTTGGTCGGTCCCGTTTGCCATACTGGTCGCTGCGTTGGTCACCGGCCGCCTGGGCAACGAATGGGTCCGCGCGGCCCGTTTGTGGTCCATGATCGCCTGGACCTTTCTTTCGCTCGGCTTGTTGCTCGGCTGCCTGTGGTCCTACGAGGAGCTTGGCTGGGGCGGCTACTGGGCGTGGGATCCCGTGGAGAACGCCTCGTTCATGCCGTGGTTGGTCGGCACTGCGTATCTACACTCGGTGCTGATTCAAGAGCGGCGCCAGATGATGAAGGTGTGGAACGTCTTTTTGCTTTCGCTGACGTTCATCCTCACGATTTTCGGAACCTTTCTCACTCGCTCGGGGCTCATCGCCAGCGTTCATTCGTTTGCCCGCTCCGACATCGGGCAGTACTTCGTTTGGTATCTCGGGTTTCTCACCATCGCGATTGCTGCCCTGGTGATTTGGCGGCTTCCCAAGCTCAAGGCCGACAACGAAATCGAGTCGCTGGTGAGCCGGGAGTTTGCCTTCCTGCTCAACAACTGGGTTCTGCTCGGCATGATGGTATTCGTGCTCGTTGCAACCACCTTCCCTCTCTTGAGCCAGCTGCTGCGAGGCGAAGAAGTCACCGTCGGTCCGGGCTTCTACAACAAATGGATGGCCCCCCTTGGCATCGTCCTCTTGTTTTTGGCGGGGCTTGGACCGCTCGTAGCGTGGCGTAAGGCAACGGGCGCGAAGCTGGCCCGCGCTCTGGTGTTCCCTCTGGGCGCCGGTCTTGCCGTGATCGTGTTTCAGGTCCTCTTCGGGGCGCGCCTCGGCTATCCGCCGATCGTGGAACCGACCGAGATCTACGACACCGCGACGGGCAAGGTCTTGGCCTGGATCGGGGCTGTGGCACCGATGCTCTCGTTCGCCACGTGTGCCTTCGTGCTTGCCAGCGTCGCACAAGAATTTTGGCGTGGCGTGCGCGTGCGGATGAAGAGGGGCGAAGGACCGGGAAAGGCATTGACCAGGCTGATTTCCAAGGGCCGAAGGCGCTACGGAGGGTACATCGTGCACGTGGGCATCGCCTTGATGTTCGTCGGCTTCACGGGCGCGGCCTACGACGTCGAGCAGGAAAAGGCGCTTCGTCCCGGAGAGACGATGTCCGTTGGTGGGCATACGTTGCGTTACGACCAGCCCCGAATGGAAACCGATCCGAACAAGCGGATGATCTTCACCGACATGACCATCGTCGATGAATCGGGACGAGAGGACGGGCAGGTTTCACCCGCGAAATTCATCTACCGCACCCATCCCCAAATGCCGACGACTGAGGTGGCGATTCGCAGTCGGCCGTCAGAGGACGTGTACGTGATCATGAGCACCGTCGATCCGTCGACGAAGCGCGGGACCTTTCGCATCATCATCCGTCCGCTGGTTCCTTGGATTTGGTTTGGCGGCATCGTCCTGTTGCTAGGCGCCATCCTCGGCATGTGGCCCTCGGCACGCGAGCTCTTGCGTGAAGAAGCCACTCGGCCTCAACGATTCCGATTCTCGCCCGCGGCTGCAGTCGTAGCCCTAGCGATCGCGATTGCCACGATGATGGCCTGGGCGGGTGTTGCGTCGGCCCAAGACGACAGCAGCAGCTCCCTCCATGCCGGCACGGTGGTGATTCACGACCCGGTGGAGCGCCAGCTTTTCGGCCGGTTGCTCTGCCAATGCGGCGACTGTGCCCGTTTGCCTCTCGATACCTGCGCGTGCGGCTGGGCGGACGACAAGCGAGCCGAGATTCGGGAGCTCCTCGCGGCAGGCATGGCGCCCACCGCGATTCAGGAGTCGTATCGCGCGCAGTACGGCGCGAAGGCCCTTGCCATTCCCTCCGACGAAGGATTGGACCGCGCCTTGTGGGCCGTGCCGGTCGCGGCCATGGCGCTCGCGGTCGGCTTAATCGTGATGATGGGGCGCCGTTGGCAGCAGCGTGGAGCCGAGACCCGGACTGCAGCAGCAGTAGGCGCTCCCGGGGATATCCAGTATGACTCGCGTCTCGATGACGAGCTCGAGCGCTTGGAGAAGAGCTGATGAGCGAGTTTCTTCCCTGGTTGTTCATCGTCGGTGCCTCCCTAGGCATCGTGGCGGGGCTTTTCAGCCTCTGGCAGAGCCTGAGCTTGGCGTTGGCCGGCGAGGTCCCGAGCGGTGCGCGCGCTCGGCTGACCCTCGATGCGCGCCAGGCTCTCCTCACGGAAAAGGAGGCCCTGCTCGAGGAGATTCGTGACGTTACCTTCGAGCATGACTCGGGGAAGCTATCGGACGCCGACTTCGACGAGCTCAATGCCAACCTTCGTGCCCAAGCACGTCACGTGCTGCACGAGCTGGACGCCGGTACGGAGGCGTTTCGCGCCGAGGCCGAGGAGCTCATCTTGCAGCGGTTGGAGAAAGAGGATTGATGCGGACCACGCTTCTGGTCGCCTTGCTGCTTTGCATTCCCGCTTTGGCATCCGCTCAACAGGACCAAACGGTCATCGACCGGGTCACGGGGAACGTGCCCGATCTGGTCACGTCCGTCTCCGACGCGGAGTTGCCGGCCGGCACGATCGCGGTGGAGGTCGTCGACGCGGGAGGACGTCCGGTGCCCAAACAGGCGGTACGTCTCGGTCTCATGGAGAAGTCCGGAAGCCGTGAGAGCAAGGCATGCGTCACCGATGACGAAGGCCGCTGTTCCTTCGACGGTTTGGCGACCGAGTCGATGTATTCGTATCGGGTGAACGTACCGTACGAAGGTGCGCGCTACAGCTCGACTCCATTTCGCTTGGACCCCGCGAACGGGCAGCGGGTGCGGGTGGTCCGTCTTCCAACGACCACGGACAGCCGGCGCGTCTTCCAGGTTGTCGGGCGAACCATGATCGAATTTCAGGCGGATCGAGCGCACATCACCCAGGAGGCGCGCCTCGCGAACCTCGGCGACGAAACCTACGTGTTGCCCGCGGGTGGTATGCCGCTTCGCTTGCCGTCTGGGTTCAAGGCGTTCGATTCGATGGCGGTCATGACGGACCAGCGTCTCACCGCCACCGACGATGGGCTGGAGATCAGTGGGTCCATTCCTCCGGGCCGAGTTGATCTCACGTGGGCCTACGACATTCCGATCAGCGGCACCTCGATTTCCATCGAGCAGGCCGTCCCATTTGCCACAATGGAGTACCAGGTCATCAGTGATTTCGTCGATGGCATGAGCATGGAAGTCGAGGGTTTTCAGGTCGCAAGAGTGCACGAAGGCGGTGACCGTCGCTTTTTGGTCGCTAGTCTGATGCGCCGTCCGGGAGAGCCGCCCATCGACCCGCTTCGCATTCACATTCGGGGCATCCCCGGTGGGGGACCGCTGCCTTATCTGGCCGTTGCTTTTGCTCTGATCTTGATCGGATTCGGGGTCGTCCTGCTCCTCCGACCCTCTGACCAGACGGTTGCGCTAACCAAGGCTCGAGGAGATCGGCGCGAAGAGCTACTCGATGCCATCGCGTCGCTGGAACGCCAGCGCAAGGCCGAAGCCATTGGGCCCAGCTACTACACGCACCGGCGACGCGAATTGACCGATGAGCTGGCTACCGTGCTTCGCATGCAGCGCGAGGCCACGAGCCATTGATCCGCGGCGCAAGGCCGCGTATGTTCGGCGCCCACCGGGGCGAGGAGAAGGGGAGCCATGGCAGAAGGCCTGAATCGTGTGATGCTCATAGGGAATCTGGGTGCCGACCCAGAGCTCAAGTACACCCAAGGCGGGCAAGCCGTGCTGCGCTTGCGGTTGGCCACGACGGAGTCGTACGTCAATCGGGCAGGGGAGCGCCAACAGCGGACCGAGTGGCACACCATCACGGTTTGGGGCAAGCGTGGCGAAGCGCTGAACAACATTCTGTCGAAGGGCCGCAGCATCTGCGTCGAAGGGCGAATTCAGTACCGGCAGTGGGAAGACAAAGACGGGAACAAACGAACTTCGACGGAAATCGTGGCCACCAACATCGTCCTGTTGGGCAGCGGACGCGGTCGTGACTCGAGCGCGCCGAGCGACTTTGGATCGGATGCTGGAAGTGGACCACCAGCCGATGATTTCGGCGACGACGACATTCCTTTTTGATGCGAGAAGGTCGCCGGCTCCGGCCTCGCGTCCTCACGGTCGTTGAACTTGAGAAGGCGGGGCAGCGTGCTCTTCTCGCTGTGCATGCTCCGCGGCAAGAGCCGCCTCGAGCGCTGCTTTTTCCGCTCTCTTCATTTCCTTGGCTTCGCGCGACAGCCGCCTCTTTTCGGAGACATAGGCCGCTGACGCGGCCACGACGATGGCGACTTCCATGGCCAGCACCAGGTTCATGTAAGCGCCCGAAGTGGCGCCTTGCACCAAACCCAGGATGCGGCCGCCGGCCATGCCGGCCGCGCAGACCATGAAGGCAAGCGCGGCCGCCAGCCGGAGCCGTTGAAAGAGACCGCCCAAGATGGCCAAAATTCCGAGCGCCGGCCAAAGGCCGACGTTGAGCGCAAGCGCCTCGATGTACAGCTCGCCCCGCTCGGGACCGGACAAGCCCATCCAGTCCGGCATGATGGCCGAGCCCGCGAAAAAGCATAGGAGCCCCCACCCAATCGCTCCGGCACCCATCAGAAACAGCACGTTGCGCGCCATGCGCTCAAGATACCGCCGTTCGCCTTTCAAAGAAAGTTAGTCCATTTTAGATTGTGCCGAAAGTCCGGGCCGACCTCTTGTTGACGCGACGCGACCTCGCACCCTCGAGGTCGCGAGCGCAAGCATTGATCTTGGCGGGCAAGGTGTTCAGTGGCCCACGCCGCATCGAAAAGAGCGGCGAGCTCCTCGACGAAGAAGCCCCAGTCGAAGTACGTGAGCCTGATCATCCGTTCGTTTCCCGCGGTGGCATCAAGCTGGCCGGTGCGCTCGACGCGTTTGGCTATGATCCCGGGGCCCAGGTCGTGGCCGATTTCGGCGCATCGACCGGCGGCTTTACCGATTGCTTGTTGCAGCGCGGAGCGATCAAGGTGTTCGCGATCGATGTGGGTTACGGGCAGCTCCACCACAGGCTGCGCCAAGACCAGCGCGTCGTCGTCAAGGAACGCACAAACGCGCGCTACTTGAAAACGGGCGATCTGCCCCTGCCGGTCGATCTCGTCGTGATCGATGCGTCGTTCATCGGACTCGAGAAGCTTCTGCCCTCGGCTCACGCCCTCTTGAAGGAGGGCGGCAGCGTCATCGCCCTGGTCAAGCCTCAATTCCAGGTGGGCCAGGAACACGTGGGAAAGGGCGGCGTCGTACGAGACTCAGCGCTTCGCCAGAGCGCCATCGATGCGATCGCAGCCCACGCCGAGCAGCTCGGCTTTGTGAAGGTCGGTCAGGCGGACAGCGTGATCACCGGACCGAAAGGCAACCAGGAAACGTTCATTTGGCTCCGCCGTCGTTCGGCGGCACACGCTCCATGAGCTCAGGGTCGAAGGGCATCCAGCCCTGATCGACCTTGCTCCTTTTGATCTTGACCCACCAAACCTGCGCGCAGGCAAATGGGCTCTCGGCGCTCAATCCTTCGAACGCGTCGTCGAGCGTGCAAGAAGTCCACCCAGGGCCCTGCTCGGTGTCGAGCATGCACATCCCGCGCGAATTGTAGAACAAGAAACTTCCGAGCTCGCCCTTTGCAGCTGCCAATACGAGTCGGTCCACCTGAATGCCCTGGTCCCAGACCTTTCGTTGCACGTAGAGGTCGCGCTTGGCCACCAGACGACGCGGCTTGACGATGTGCACCTGGCTGTCCTCGACGGAGATGTAATCCCCTCGTCTATAGGTCAGCGTGGCGGTGAAAAACGCGGCATGAGAGGGGTTGAGCTTGAGCTTCACTTTGGTGTACCGGTCTACCCAGCGCAGGTCTTTGGCGTCTGCTGGATATGGCCAGCTGTGCTCGACGACGACGCTGGACTTCAAGTCGTGGTCGCATCCCGCATTGGATGATGAGCTGACGTCGCTTTTGGCCGCAGTCGTCGCGCCGCCGCCCCTCTCGCATCCTGCGGCGAGGAACGCGATCAGCACGGCCGTGATGATGGTACGCCCTTCGGTCATCGAATTGGGTTCCCGGGGGTGGATTCGAACCACCATTCACAGGTCCAAAGCCTGTTGTCCTGCCCTTAGACGACCCGGGAGCGCCTCTCCTCATAACACGCATGGGCGTCCGCTCAAGCTTCGGTTGCCGGCCTTGCAGTCCGCCCGCGAAAGGTGCGATACCCGCCTTGCACGCGCGAGGAGCTTCTAGTTGCCCAACGATCAGAAACGTCCGGATTGGTTGCTTTGGTTGATGAAGCACGGGATGCAGGTTCTCATCCTGGCCGCGCTTGCCTTCGTTGCGGTCGTCTACGTACGGAGCCGCGTGGACACGGAGCAAAGGCTTCATGCGATCGAGGACCGAGTGCAGTATGAGACCCCGCGCGCCTATACGCCTCCAAAGCTGGACGACTATGCTGCACCCGGGGTGGCGGAAGCCTCGCTTCCGGTGCACCGGGCAGACTACGTTCCCGTCTACTCCCACATCTATTACGACGGCGGCCGCCCCTACCTGTTGGAAACCACGTTGAGCATTCGGAACGTCGATCCCAGCCATCCCATCTACCTGAGCAAGGTCGACTACTACGACACGAACGGAAAGCTCGCGAAGAAGTACATCGACCGCTTCATTGCTCTCCAACCCCTTCAAACGATCGAGTTTCTGGTCGAACGGAGTGACTCCACGGGTGGATCCGGCGCGAACTTCATCGTCGAGTGGCACGGAGCCACCGAAAAGGCGCATTCCCCTTTGATCGAGGCGGTGATGGTGGGTCGCTCCGGCACCAACGCCATCGGGTTCATCAGTAGGAGCGAGCCGTTGCCGCAGTGGCTGTCCGATTGATCGTCGATTCTCATCTCACCGCGCGAGTTGGCGGCGGGAGATAGAGCGGATCGGAAGCTTCGGGCTTGGGGAGATACATCCGAAGTTGAAGAGAGAAAGGGCCGTCCGGGGAAGGCAGCCAGTTGCTCTGTTTTGGGGCCCGAGGCGGGCCGTGCTGGATGTAGATGGTCAGCGATCCGTCCGCGCCGTATCGGAGCTTGCTCCGGTCGCCGATCGAGTAGCGGTCGATCGGGTTGGGGACCATGAGCTGGTCAGGCAGGCTGTACATGGTCATCGACCAAAATGCATCCACCGGCGGCAGCTGGTCTGGCCTGAAACGAATGACGTAGCTGTGTTTGGAGCCATCGAGGGGCTCGCCGGAGGCATCCTCGTTTGCCAGCGGATAATACGCTTCGTCGAAGTCGTTTCCGTAAAGACCAATCATGGCTCCGACTGCGCGAGCCAGATATTTACCCCGCATGCTTTCGCCGTTCCCGAAAATACCTTTGATACCGGACCATCCACGCGCCGTACGAACCGTGACACCTTCGAGGGACCCCGGATCTTGCGCCGCATTGGACATCGCCACGATGGCCTGCCCGACCCCGGCGTCGATGGCCTCGCGAAGTTGCGAGCTGAGGACCATCGATGCGGAAAGAGCGCCAGGCTGAATCCCGATCCGGGCGAAGCGCTTCATTAGATCCCGTTCCTCCGGCGCGACGGAGACTTGCTCCAGCAGGAAGTTGAACAGGTCGATGAAACCGGCGGATTTTACCTTGTCTGGAGCGTAGGACGGAAACGTGATTCCGGCGGCCACTGGAGCCGTGGAGCGCCCTTGAAACACGTTCATCGGGGTGATCCCATATCGATCCTGCACCGCCGCGACCGTGGAGAGGTCTTCGGGACCTCGGACTTCCGTCCGGATGATGCAGTACACGAAGCTGCTCTGGCTTTGGAAGACGGCCTT
Organism: uncultured delta proteobacterium; assembly: GCA_963817725.1. Classification (GTDB taxonomy): domain Bacteria; phylum Myxococcota_A; class Polyangia; order Polyangiales; family Houyiibacteriaceae; genus SG8-38. The sequence continues at coordinate 816,372 of CAWFPD010000004.1, read as the reverse complement.
GGTGCCGTCTGGCTTGGTTCCTCCCCATTGCGGTCCCGCCACTACGTAGCGGCCCGCGTCCGTTCCGGTCGTACGGGTTCCGATGTACGCAAAATTGTGCGTGAACATGTCGATGAGCTGGACCGAGTAGTAGCGATCCTCGATCGCAGGCACGCTGATCACGAGCGGCTGCGCCCGGAGATCGAGCCAGGCAAACGAATACAGCGTGTCGTTGTTGGGCCGCACGATGTCCTTGAACTCGGGCCCCAGCAGTTGCCGCTCGTGTGTGAGCTGGTTGAAAGGCGCTTTGTACCCTGGCGAGGTCCGATCGATGGCCTGGACGTACAGGGTCCGATAGTTTTCGATCATCGGAAAGGCGTAGATGTAAGCCTCTTCCGCGATCGCGCTGGCTTCAGCCGGCGTGATTTCCTGGGTTGCTTGTGTCGCGCTCTTGGAAGAGGGCGTTGCTCCCTCCGTGGCGCATGCCGAAAGCGCGATGAGCGTCGACAGGAGGATCAGGGATGTCTCTCGTTTCATGGGCGTGCTCCGAAGTTGACCGCCAAATGGCAGGTCGACAACCTGCCTGAGGTGGACAAGCCAGCCTCTCATGTCTCGCCCGCGGTGAATGGCATCCAAGGCTAGCCGTCTGTATACGGGCTCGAGAGCCGTCTGTTGAAGTAGAGCTTCGCCATTGGGAATGCAAAGGCGAAAACGACGAACATGCAGACCGCCACCGTGATCAGGATGCGAGGGTCGTCGCCGAAATTTGCCGTGGCAACGGTCGCCGCGGCACCGATGTTCCGTGCGGTCGTGATCAAGCCGAGCGTGACGCGCGCCTTGGGACCGTCCTTGCCCAGCGCGAAACCCAAACCAAAAGAAACGAGGGTGAGTACCGCGGCGCTGGCGATCGCGCCTTTTCCCACGGTCGCGGCGAGCTCGTCGCGGTGGAGGATCAATGCCAGCACGAGGAACACGGCAGCCGACAGATTGACCACGAGATTGGCCGGCCTCCGCAGCGTAGCGGCGAGCTGGGGTCTGAATTTGCGAATTCCCAGGCCGATCACCAAGGGGACGAACATTTGCAGCAGAAGTGGCTTTGCGATTTGCCACATGCCGATGTGAGTGCCGGGGACCAGGAAAGGCAGAGCCAATGGCATGTAGAGGATCGTCAGCACCGTCAGCAGCATGGTGAGACCAATCGAGCTCGAAACGTTGCCTTCTGCCACTGCGACCAATCTCGGCGTGTAGGGTGCGCCCGAGGCGATTCCATACAGCAAGACTCCGATCATGTACGGCCGCTCGAGGGGAAAAAAGACGCTCATCGCATAGGTCAGTAGCGGGACCAGCACGACGTTTGCGATCAGCGCGCGGGTCACGTTTGGAATGTCTTTGAGAGGCCCGAGCACTTGAGCGAACGTCACTTCGAGACCTGCGGTAAACAACGCGCCCGCAATGAAAACCGCGATTGCGACGTTCAAAACTATCTCGAATGCGTGGAGCATGACGCGATGACCGGCCTTGTTACATCATACTCAACGCCGGGGCCAAGACGTTTCTGGCTCGACACCGAGAGACGCCATCGCGTCCAGGAACACCTGCGCCTTGAGCTCGGTTTCGGCCACTTCTCGGTCGGGGTCGCTTGCTTCGACGATGCCGCCGCCCGCCCAGTAACACACCCGGCCGCGACGTACGGTCGCAGTCCGAATGGCGACTGCGAGGGAGAGGCCCCCATTGCGATCGATGAAGCCCAATGCTCCGCAGTAGACACCGCGTGGATGCTGCTCGAGCTCCTCGATGATTTCGAGAGCACGGATTTTGGGAGCGCCCGTCACACTTCCAGGTGGGAATGTGGCATCCAGAATGTCCCGCGGGTCCACGTCGTCTCGGGTGATGCAGCTCACCGTGCTCACCAGGTGGTACAGACCACTGAATGGCTCCACCATGAGAGGCGCCTCCACCTTGACCGTGCCGATCTCCGCCACTCGCCCGAGATCGTTTCGCATCAGGTCGACGATCATCGAATGCTCTGCTTGCTCCTTGGGATCGGCGCGGAGCCGAGCTGGAGCGCCGTGGTCGGTCGGCTCCCGCCGGATGGTCCCTTTGATGGGACGCGTCACCAACACCCTGCTTTCGGCGTCCCAGTGAATGAAGCGCTCCATGGTGCAGCCCAGGATCGCATGGTCTCCTGCTTCGAAAAAAAGGCCCAGTGGAACCCGGCTCGCAATTCGCATCGCCTGCCACAGCTGCAGTGCATCCCCTTCGAAGGAGGCAGACCACCGCCTTGCGACGTTTACCTCGTAGACTTCGCCTTTCTCGATGTACCCGCGCGCCTTCTCGATCGCTTGCCTGTGCGACCGGGGGTCGTCGACTTCGATCGCCCCGACTCGAGGCGCTACTCTTGCTCCGGGCAACGGAGTCTGCATGCGTTGGCGAAATGTGTCGCACGCCCGTCGGTCGTCCCCAACCACCCAGGTTTCATCTGACTCGTGATCGAGTGCGAGCAGCGCGGGGTAGCGTCGAAACAAAACGATGGGATCGTCGCCCCGCTCGAAGCGGCGCTTCCCACGCGGCGGGGCCGACCAGAACGCATCGTATGCGACGTAGCCGATCCACGAAGGCACCTCCGATGGCTTGGGTCCATGCGGGTTGACCTCCCGTGGAGGGCGTTCGACGCCTCGAAGTGCAGCGAACGGGGCTTCACTCCCGAACGCGATCCGGATCTCTTCGACAGGCCACGCGGACAAGAAGGAATAGCGGCCATCCCTGGCCTCGGCTCGGTTTGAGTCCAGCCATACAAACCCCGGCGCTCTCCGGAGCAGCCGTGCAAGCGCAAGCGTGTCCCGAGATGCGATGCGTTCGGCCCACAAGGTGCTGCTCTACTTGCCCAGTCGGAAGCGGTAACGCAACCTCCCGAGGTGCTCCGCCCGACCCTGGTGCTCAGCTTGCTCTGTACGATGTCGTTGGCCTGCAACGACAACGTCACGCAAGCCGTGTTCGACGCTCGGATCGTCGACGGCGACGGCGGCAATCCCGCAGCTGGCACCGATGCCACGATTCTCCGGATCGCGATACGGGAGGGTGATTTGTCACCCCGGACGCTCGAGTACCCCGTCACCGACGGGGAATTCGATGCGACTCTCGAGTTGGCAGCGGTGTCTTTGGTCACCCGCATACGGGTGGCGATCGAGGGACCGACGGCCGAGTTGTTGACCTCGCCACCGGCCTTCGTGCCCCTCTCGAGCAACGGCTTCGTCCGCATGGTGGCTGCGACCGCATCTTCGTGTGAGCGCGTGACCTTCGATGCCATGGAAGCGCCGCGCGCGTTTTTCGGCATGACGCGGTCGGGAACCTTTGCCCTGCTCGCGGGCGGAACGACCTCTTCAGAGCAGGAGCAGGTCGAGTTCTTGGACGAGCTGGAGTGGGACTCGCGGCCCTTTCCGGAGGAGCTGTCACTTTCCCAGCTTGGCGAGACGCGCGCTGCATCCATCGACGAGGGGAAGATCCTGGTTCTTCCGGCCAATGCCGGGCCCTTCATCTTCAACATGCTCGACGCCAGTAATCGCGTCACTACGGTCGTTCTTCACAACGGAGCCGGGCCGCATTCGGCGCTCGTGTCGGTGCCCGGGCTGGGCGCGATGGTGATCGGCGGTGAAACGGCAGGACAACCCCAGTCTGGAGTGTCGTTGGTTCGGCCTGAGGGATTGATTACTCCCCTCGCACTGAGCGAGCCGAGGTCGGGACCCGGAGCAACCGCGCTCGGAAAGGACGTTTTGGTCGTGGGGGGAAACGATACGGGCAACGCCGAGCTCCTCCTCGACGGAAGTGCTACGGGAACGCCCGTCGCGTCGGTGATGGACGGGGTTCGCGAGGGCGGTTTCCTCGTCGGTGATGGACAGAGCCGCGCGCTTTGGATGGGTGGAACGGACGGCACCGGTTCACTGCGCGAAGATACGGTCCGTTTCGACGACTGTCCGAACAACTGCATCTCGGGCGCCGGTCCGACGTGGACTACGGTCCGCACCCAGGTGCTCCAGCTCGCCCAAAGCACGTTGATCATCGGAGGGGAGGGATCGCAGCTCGTCGAAGAGGTGCGTTGGAATGCCGACGAGGTGCAGATCCAAGAGCTTCTCGAGCTCGATGTTCCCCGTGCGGGAGCCGGAGGGATCTTGCTCGAAAGTGGCGCCTTCATCGTGGCGGGCGGCGATGACGGGACCGAGATTCGTGACGACATGGAGTTCTGCGTCCCGAGCGAGCTTTCGCCGCTCTAGAAGGAGCGGGCGGGCGACGGCGAAGCTGGTATTCTCGAGGTTCCCCTTTGGCGATGTTACGCAAGCTGGAGAAGTACGAGGTGCTCGACGAGATAGGCCACGGCGGCATGGCCACGGTCTATCGAGCGAGAGACAGCGCGCTCGACCGTCTCGTCGCGCTCAAGGTGCTGCACCCGCATCTGCAGCGGACGACTGAGGCTCGCGCTCGGTTCAGCCGCGAGGCAAGAAGCGTCGCCAAGCTGCACCATCCCCACATTCTCGAGATCTACGACTACAGCGGGGAGTCGTCGGACGAGACCTACATCGCTGCAGAGCTACTCACGGGCCCTACCTTGAAGGACTACGTGCTGCGACACGAAGGGATGCCTCCGGAGATCGCTGCGTGCATTGCGCTCCAGCTCGCCGAAGCGCTCAACGAGGCCCACGCCAACGGCATCATTCATCGTGACGTCAAGCCCGAGAACGTTCTCATCCACGAAGACCGGTGCGTGAAGCTGACGGATTTCGGTATCGCGCACATGGTCGACACCCACGCTTTCACCGCGACGGGACAAATCCTGGGCTCGCCCGGTCACATGGCGCCCGAACAAATCGAAAGCGGTGCGTTCGACGTTCGTAGCGACGTCTTCTCCCTCGGTACCGTCCTCTACTTCTGTGCGACCGGCCGCCTTCCTTTCGTCGGCAGAAACCCACATCATTTGTTGAAGTTGCTTCTGGACGGCGCGTATCCCGATCCCTTGAAGCTGCGCCCCGACATCGGTGCGGACTTGGCTTCGATCATGGAAAAAGCCCTGTCGCGAGATCCTGCCCAGAGGTTCCAGACGGCCGGAGAAATGGCCGATCGCCTCCGAGCCTTTCTGTGGGAGATGGGCATCGATGACCCAGACGGGACGCTCGAACGCTATCTGCGAGCTCCGGACGAAGCGACGCCCGAGCTTCGCGGGCATGCATTGCGACGGTTGCTGGAGATCGGTGCCGAGGCGGCCAAAGCCGGCGACGTGCCGAGGGCGCAGGCCGTCCTCAGCCGCGCGTTGGCGCTCGACGAAGGAAATGAAAGAGCGCTGCGACTCCTGGGTTCGCTGGGGCGCCGACGTCAGCGCCGAAGCGCGCTGGTCGCGGTCACGCTCGGTCTCGTCGTGGTCGTGTTGGCGGCGGCGGGATACGCAGCTTGGCAGCACCGGAGTAAATCCCCCACAGCGCAGACCGAAGCAGTCGCCGAGGATATCGGGAATGCACCGATGGAGCGTCCGGCAGAGCGCCAAGACGGCATGGAGGCTCCACCGGCACCCGTGGCGGCCCCCGAGGACGAGCAACCGACGGTCGTCGAGGAACGTCCCGCGGCGGCTACGCCGGAGCCTTCGCGCGACGAAGACCAGAACGCGAACGGCAACCGCTGGGTCGTGTTCAAACCGAGACCGCCGAACGTCTCGATCAGCGTCGACGGAGGCCCGCTCAAGGCATACGGGCCGGGCTTCCAGAAGGTCCGCGTGAAGGCGGGCACTCATACGTTTCGATTCGTCGGCGCAGAGGACTGTTGCCAAGATCGCACCGTCCGCCGCCGTATCCCAGCGAGCTCGCGGGACTTCGAGCTCCCCGTCACCCTTCGTTACAAGCCAGCGCGCTTGTATCTCAAGGGGCCTACGCCACCCAATGCTTCGGTCCGCGTGATCCTCCCAGGAAACCGGAAGGTCCCGGGTCGCATTCGTGAGATACTTCGCATTCCGATGAGCTCGCTCGAGGCCTCTGCCCAGGTGCAGATCAGCGCTCCGGGCTACCGGATGTACAAGAGCGCGGTCGAGCTTCGGGCCGGCGGTGACTTGACCGAGCATTCCTTCAGGCTTGAGAGGGCGAAGGAAACCCCGTAGAACGCTACCAAGGTGATGCCGCGCACCACGCTGATCGGGCTCGTGGTCGTTCTGATGACTGCGTTCGCGCTACCCGCGGCAGCGGACGAGCTCTCCGATTTCGAGTCAGCTCGCCGGGACTACGAAAACCAGAGCTATGCGAAGGCAGCACGGCAGCTGGAGTCTCTGGTTGGAGGCGCGGTGCCTCGTGCGCGCAACCAAGTGGTCCGCCTGGAGGCGCGGAAATACCTGGGTGCCACGTATATGTTCCTGGATGAGCCAGAAGCAGCACGGGAGCAGTTCCGGCTATTGCTCGAGGAGGATCCGGAGTACGACATCGATCCCGTCGCCTTTCCGGAGGCGGTCGTGCAAACGTTCGAGGAAGTGCAATCGAAGGTGCGGTCCGAACGAGCCCAAAAACAAGCGATGGAGGAGGCTCGAAAGCAGCAAGAGCGCACCGAAGAGCTCGAGGGGGTGATCCGCGAGCAACAGCGCATCCAGGCGCTGGAAGAGCTGGCGGCAACCGAAACGGTCGAGAAAGTCAACTCCCGGTGGATCGCCGCCTTACCTTACGGAATTGGTCAGTTCCAAAACGAGAACCGGAAACTGGGGATCATGTTTGCGACCACCGAATCGGTCTTTCTCGTCGCTTCGATCGCGACCTTCATCGGCCACAACTCTCTGCGTGACGAGAACCCGGCGCCCAACGAAATCGCCCGGGCGCAGCGGGTCGAGCGGGCCCTTCGTATCGGCAACTGGGCGAGCGTAGGCGCCTTCGTGGGTTTCGCGCTCTCGGGCATCATCGAAGCCGAGGTGAGGTTCAAGCCGGTCATCGGTCGCACGAGACGCCGCGAGCTGCCAGACGAGCTCAAGCGTTCCGGGGGCACGAGTCGCCGGTTTCGGCTGGAGCTCGGTGCGACCGGAGGCCGTTTCCGCCTCGATTTCTGACCTGGTTTCCCAACGATCACACTGGAATTGTGTGATAGGGAAAGATCGGACGGGTTTCTGCTGATCCTTCGCTTGACAGCGGGACGTTGACGCCTATCCTTCGCTCCCTTCGGCGCGTGGGGAAGTTGCGCGCGTTCGAGGAATTGCACGCTTTTTCGGATAGTTATGCCAACGATCAATCAGCTCGTCCGCAAGGGACGAAAACAGATCAAATCGAAAACGGACTCACCGGCGCTTCAGCGATGCCCGCAGAAGCGGGGCGTGTGCGTCCGCGTGTATACCACGACTCCGAAAAAGCCGAACTCCGCGCTTCGCAAAGTCGCCCGCGTGCGTCTTTCGAATGGCATCGAGGCGACGACCTACATTCCCGGCGAGGGCCACAACCTCCAGGAGCACTCGGTCGTGCTCATCCGCGGCGGCCGGGTCAAGGATCTTCCGGGCGTCCGGTATCACGTCGTTCGCGGCACCCTCGACGCAACCGGCGCGGCGGGTCCTTCCAACACCAACAAAGCGAACCGCGTCAACAAGCGGTCCAAGTACGGCGTCAAGCGCCCCAAGAACTAAGTCATGAGTCGTCGAGCAACCGCACCGAAGAGAGAGATCATTCCGGACGCCAAGTACGGCGATCGGCTTGTTGCGAAGTTCGTCAACTCCCTAATGGTGAAGGGCAAGCGCTCGACCGCCGAGAAGTGTTTGTATGGCGCTTTCACGATCATCGAGCAGCGCTACAAAGAAGAGCCTCTCGAGGTCTTCCAGAAGGCGCTCGACTCGGTGAAACCTCGTGTCGAGGTGAAAAGCCGTCGTGTCGGCGGTGCGACGTACCAGGTGCCTGTCGAGGTGCGCTCCGATCGGCGCAACGCACTCGCGATGCGCTGGCTGGTGCAGTACTCGCGGGCACGCGGCGAGAAGTCGATGCAGGAGCGTCTTGCGGCGGAGCTGATGGAGGCCTCACAGGGCCGCGGCAATGCCGTAAAAAAGCGCGAAGACACGCATAAGATGGCGGACGCGAACAAGGCGTTCGCCCACTATCGTTGGTAGGAACTCATTGGCGTCTGGGAAGGTCCACGGAAACCACTCGGACAAGGAGCAGCAGCTGAACTCATGACATCGCGCACATAAAGAGAGTCACCGGGAAGACCGCGACGCTTACGTCGCAACCGAAGTGCCTCTCGAAACCCTCTCTGAGATGACGAAGCCCGAGGGCGGCTTCTGGGTCGGAGGGGGTTTTGTGTGTGAAGCGCCATGGTCAAAAGAGTCGAGCTCGAGCAACCCAATGGCTAGGCAGTACCCACTCGAAAGAACCCGCAACATCGGCATCATGGCCCACATCGATGCGGGGAAGACCACGACGACGGAGCGCATCCTCTACTACACGGGGGTGAACTACAAGATCGGCGAGGTACACGACGGCGCTGCGACCATGGACTACATGGAGCAGGAGCAAGAGCGAGGTATCACCATCACCTCCGCCGCGACCACCTGCTATTGGCGCCCACAAGCCGGACCCTACGGCGGCGATCAGTTCCGCATCAACATCATCGATACGCCTGGACACGTCGACTTCACCATCGAAGTCGAACGCTCGCTTCGCGTGCTCGACGGTGCCGTTGCGGTGTTTGATGGCAAAGAGGGGGTGGAGCCGCAGTCCGAGACGGTTTGGCGCCAAGCCGATCGCTATCACGTTCCACGCATCTGCTTCATCAACAAGATGGACAAAGCGGGCGCCGATTTCGCGTCCGCTTTCAGGTCGATCAAGACTCGCCTGGGCGCCCCCGCCGTGGCACTCCAGCTCCCTCTTGGTCAAGAAGCCGAACTGCAAGGTGTGATCGATCTGATCAAAATGAAGGCCATGCGCTTCAGGGACGACAACCTCGGTGCAGAATGGTCCGAGGAGGACATTCCCGAAGAGTTCCAGGGGCAGGCAGAAGAAGCCAGGGCCACCTTGCTGGAGGCCGTTGCGGAAGTCGATGACGTTCTCATGGAACGCTACCTCGAGGGGGACACCGACTTCAGCCCGGACGAGATCGTCCGAGGGATTCGCAAGGGGTGTCTCGAGCAGACGATCGTGCCCGTGCTGACCGGATCGGCCTTCAAGAACAAGGGCGTCCAGCAGCTTCTGGATGCCGTCGTGAATTTCCTTCCTTCGCCTCTCGATGTCCCTGCCATCCAAGGTGTCGATCCCGACGATCCGGAAAAGAAGCTGGAGCGAAAGGCATCCGATGAGGAGCCGTTCAGCGCGCTCGCCTTCAAGATCATCAACGACCCGTTCGTCGGCCAGCTCACGTTCTTTCGCGTGTATTCCGGGGTGCTCGAAGCCGGCACCGGAGTGCTGAACTCGACCAAGGGCAGGAAAGAGCGCATCGGGCGCATCCTTCAGATGCATGCGAACAACCGCGAGGAGCTCAAGGAGATTTACGCCGGCAACATCGCCGCGGCCGTAGGTCTCAAGACAGCGACCACCGGCGACACGCTGTGCGATGAAAGGGCGCCGGTCATCTTGGAGCGCATGGTGTTTCCCGACCCCGTCATCTCGGTTGCCATCGAGCCCAAGACGAAGGCGGACCAAGACAAGCTAGGTGTCGGCCTCTCGAAGCTTGCGGCCGAAGACCCGAGCTTCCGCGCGCATACCGACGAAGAGTCCGGGCAGACGATCATCAGCGGAATGGGGGAGCTCCATCTCGAGATCATCGTCGATCGCCTCAAGCGAGAGTTCAAAGTCGATTCCAACGTCGGAGCACCGCAAGTCGCATATCGAGAGACGATCACCAAGGAAATCGAGGCCGAGGGCCGCTACATCAAGCAGAGCGGTGGCCGCGGCATGTACGGCCACGTGTGGGTCAAGCTCGCGCCCCTCGATGCTGGCAGTGGCTTCGAGTTCGAGAACAAGATCGTGGGCGGCGTCATCCCCAGGGAGTACATCCCCGCGGTCGAGAAGGGCATCAAAGATGCGATGAGCCGTGGTGTCATGGCTGGATACCCGGTCATCGACCTCAAGGCCTCCTTGTTCGACGGCTCGTACCATGACGTGGACTCGAGCCAGGCAGCGTTCGAGGTCGCCGGCTCACTGGCTTTCCAAGAGGGCGCCAAGAGGGCGGGCATTCAGCTGCTGGAACCCGTGATGGACGTCGAGGTCCGCGTGCCCGAGGACTACATGGGGGAGGTCATCGGCGACCTCAACTCACGCCGCGGAAACGTGAGCGGGATGGATTCTGTGGGCGGTCTTCAAGTGATTCGTGCATTTGTTCCGCTCGCAAACATGTTTGGTTACGTAAACGACTTGCGTTCCAAGACTCAGGGGCGTGCGGTCTACACGATGCAGTTCAAGGAGTATCAGGCGGTGCCGCAAAGCATTGCCGATGAAATCGTCGCCAAGGCGAAGGGCGGCTGAGGAGCTAACGATGGCTAAAGAAAAGTTTGTCCGGGACAAACCACACATCAACGTAGGCACGATCGGTCACATCGACCACGGCAAGACGACGCTGACGGCGGCGATCATGAAAGTGATGGCGGACCGACACGGAGGCGAGGTCAAGAGCTACAAAGACATTGCCAAGGGCGGCACGGAGCGAGACGAGACCAAGACGGTCACGATCGCGACGAGCCACGTGGAGTACCAGACGGCCAATCGGCATTATGCGCACGTCGATTGCCCGGGCCACGCGGACTACGTCAAGAACATGATCACGGGGGCGGCGCAGATGGACGGCGCGATCCTGGTGGTGAGTGGGGTGGACGGCCCGATGCCGCAGACCAAGGAGCACGTGTTGTTGGCGCGCCAGGTCGGAGTTCCGACGATGGTGGTGTTCATGAACAAGTGCGATGCGGTGGACGACCCGGACCTTCTGGAGTTGGTGGAGATGGAAGTGCGGGAGCTTCTATCGAAGTACGACTACGACGGGGACAACATCCCGGTGATCAAGGGCTCGGCGCTGGGGGCGCTCAACGGCGAAGAGCAGTGGGTGAACTCGGTGGTGGAGCTGATGGACGCGGTGGACAGCCACATTCCGGAGCCGGAGCGAGACATCGACAAGCCGTTTTTGATGGCGGTCGAAGACGTGTTCTCGATCAAGGGCCGGGGCACGGTGGTGACGGGCCGAATCGAGCGGGGCATCATCAAGGTGGGCGACGAGGTGGAGATCTTAGGGATCCGGGACCCGCGCAAGACGACGGTGACGGGCGTGGAGATGTTCCGCAAGCTTCTGGACCAGGGGCAAGCGGGGGACAACGTCGGTTGCTTGCTCCGGGGTGTGGAAAAGGACCAAGTGGAGCGCGGGCAGGTGCTGGCGGCGCCTGGTTCGGTGAACACGCACACGCAATTCGAGTGCGAGGTGTACATCCTGACCAAGGAAGAAGGAGGGAGGCACAAGCCTTTCTTCAGCAACTACACGCCGCAGTTCTACATCCGGACGCTGGACGTGACGGGCAAGATCGAGCTTCCCGAGGACGTGAAGATGGTGATGCCGGGCGACAACGTGAAGATGAAGGTCAACCTCATCACGCCGGCGGCCATGGAAGAGAAGCAACGCTTTGCCATTCGTGAGGGCGGCCGGACCATCGGTGCGGGCGTCATCTCCAAGATCATCGAGTAATATCATGGCAGCCAACAAGATTCGGATTCGGCTCAAGGCTTACGACCACAGGTTGTTGGACCAATCGGCGACCGAAATCGTCGACACGGCGAAGCGAACCGGCGCGCGGGTCGCGGGTCCGATTCCGCTGCCGACGCGCATCAACAAGTACACGGTGCTGCGGGGGCCCCACGTGGACAAGAAGTCGCGGGAGCAGTTCGAGATTCGGACTCACAAGCGCCTCTTGGACATTCTGGATCCAACCCAGCAGACGCTCGACGCCCTGATGAAGCTGGATCTCTCGGCGGGCGTCGACGTCGAGATCAAATCGTAAGGCGGTAGGTCCATGCCCAAGGTGAAGGTCTACAACTTGAGTGGGAAAGGCGTCGGAGAGATGGATCTCTCCGATTCCGTGTTCGCGGCCTCGGTCAACGAGAGCCTGCTCTACGACGTTCTCAAGGCTCAACTGGCGAGCCACCGTCAAGGCACCGCTGCGTCGAAGACGCGTGCCGAGGTCAACGCGACCGGACGCAAGATGTACAAGCAGAAGGGCACCGGCAATGCGCGTCATGGCTCGAGGAGGGCTCCAGTCTTCGTCGGCGGTGGTACGGTTCACGGACCCAAGCCGCGGGAGTTCGGTTACCGGCCTCCTCGAAAGATGCGGCTCGGTGCGCTCAAGGGAGCGCTGAGCTTGAAGTTGCGCGATGGCCAACTCCGTGTGGTGCAGGACTTCGAGCTGGCCGAGATCAAGACCAAAAAGCTGATGGAGGTCCTGCAGAAGCTCGAAGTCGATGGCGGCGCCCTCATCGTCGATGGCAAGGACAATGACAAGCTGCGTCTGAGCGCCCGTAACTTGCAGAATCACTCGGTTCTCCCTCCAGAAGGCGTGAATCTCTACGATTTGCTTCGCCATGAGCATCTGGTGCTCACCCAAACCGCAGTCGAAGCCCTGGAAGCGAGGTGCCAGTGACGAACGTCGAGAACGTAATCAAGCGGCCCCTCTACCTGACCGAAAAGGGGGCGAAGCTGCGAGAAGATCAGAACAAATACACGTTCGAAGTCGATCTCGATGCGAACAAGATGCAGATCAAGGATGCCGTCGAGACTCTTTTCAAGGTCACGGTCGACGACGTTCATACCTTGGTCATGCGTGGTCACATGCGCCGTATGGGACGTGGCTACGCGAAAACCCGTAACTGGAAAAAGGCCATCGTCACGCTCAGGGAGGGCGAGACGATCGACTTCTTCGAGGGCGTCTAGTCATGGCAATCCGCAAGTTCAAACCCACGTCGCCGTCTCGTCGCTTCTACGAAGCGCCTGACTTCGACATGATCACCAGCAGCACACCTCAGAAGAAGCTTCTCGAGGTGAAAACCCAATCCGGGGGCCGCAACAACCAAGGCCGCATCACTTCGCGGTTTCGCGGGGGCGGACACAAGAAGCGGTATCGCAAAGTCGACTTCAAGCGCACGAAGATCGGGGTCCCGGCGACGGTCAAGGCCATCGAGTACGATCCGAACCGATCGGCACGCATTGCGCTGTTGCACTACGCCGACGGCGAAAAGGCCTACATTTTGGCGCCCGATGGGCTCGAAGTGGGTCACCAGGTGTTGTCTTCCCGCAACGCGGACGTGAAGCCCGGGAATTCCATGCCGCTTCGCCACATGCCGCTCGGAACGATGATCCACAACGTCGAGCTCAAAATCGGCAAAGGGGCCCAGTTGGTCCGCTCGGCCGGCACGGCCGCTCAGCTCATGGCGAAAGACGGTAATTACGCTCAGATTCGCCTCCCTTCCGGGGAGGTGAGGATGGTGCACCTCAACTGTCGCGCGACGGTGGGGCAAGTGAGCAACTCACAGCATGCGCGTTTGTCGCTGGGCAAGGCCGGCCGGAGCCGTTGGTTGGGCCGCCGTCCCCACAACCGCGGCACTACCATGAACCCGGTCGACCACCCCATGGGTGGCGGCGAAGGGCGCACCTCGGGCGGACGGCATCCGTGCTCGCCGTGGGGCCAGCTCGCCAAAGGCTTGAAGACCAGAAACAACAAGGCGACCGACAAGTACATCGTTCGCCGGCGGAAGCAGAAGTAATGGCGCGTTCAGTAAAAAAGGGTCCCTTCGTCGACGAGCATATCGAGAAGAAGATCGAAGCGGCGAACAAGTCGGGTGACAAGAAGATGATCCGGACGTGGTCGCGCCGCTCGACCGTGACACCTGATTTCGTCGGGCATACCTTCGCCGTCCACAACGGCCGCAAGTTCGTGACGGTCTTCGTCACCGAGAACATGGTGGGGCACAAGCTCGGGGAGTTCGCGCCGACGCGCACGTTCGGTGGTCATGCGTCGGATAGGAAGGGCGGTCGCAAGATCAACCCGCAAACGGGTAAGAGGTAGTCATGGAAGCGGTCGCAAAGGCACGATTTCAGAGGATTTCGCCTCGCAAGGCGCGCGTCGTGCTCAACATGGTGCGCGGAAAGAGCGTTGCGGAGGCGCTCAGCGAGCTTCGCTTCACGGCCAAGTCGGCGGCTCCCATCGTCGCGAAGGTCATCGGCAGCGCCATTGCCAATGCCAAGCAGAAGAACGAAGAAATCAATCTCGATGCTCTGTTCGTGAAGACCGCGTTCGCGGACATGGCGCCAAACCAACACATGCGGCGTTGGCGGCCGCGCGCCCAGGGCCGCGCGACACGCGTCGTCAAAGGAATGAGTCACATCACCGTCGTCGTGAGCGATGGGGAAGAGAGCTGAACCGTGGGTCAGAAGGTACATCCTTATGGTTTCCGTCTCGGCGTCGTGAAGACGTGGAAATCCAAGTGGTACGAGGACAAGAACTACGCCAAGTGGCTTCATGAGGACTTGAGGCTGAAGAAGGCGATTCGTAAGAAGTTTGCCCATGCAGGCATTGCAGACATCGAAATCGAGCGCGCTGCGAACAAGGCGAAAGTCGTCATCTACACCTCGCGTCCCGGCATCATCATCGGGAAGCGCGGCGCCGGAGTCGAGCAGCTCAAGGCAGAGCTTCAGTCGCTCACGAACAACGAGCTCTTCCTCGACATTCAAGAGGTCCGTAAGGCGGAGACCAATGCACAGCTCGTTGCGGAGAACATCGCAACCCAGCTCGAGCGCCGCGTTGCCTTTCGCCGAGCCATGAAGAAGGCGGTGCAGACGGCGATGAAGTTCGGTGTAAAGGGCATTCGAGTGACGGCTTCGGGCCGCCTCGGTGGCGCCGAAATCGCTCGTACCGAGTGGTACCGCGAAGGCCGTGTCCCGCTTCACACGCTTCGCGCCGACATCGAGTATGGCGAGGTCACCGCGCACACGAAGGCGGGCACCGTCGGCATCAAGTGTTGGATCTTCAAGGGTGAGCAATTGCCGCAGCGCCCGGGCGCCGCGGCCGTCGGAGCCCGAGTCTGAGGACGAGCCATGCTGCAACCAAAGAAAACCAAGTTCCGCAAACAGATGAAAGGCCGCATGCGTGGCAAGGCGTACCGAGGCTCCAAGATTTCCTTTGGAGACTATGGTTTGCAGGCGCTCGAGCCCGGCCGGATCAGCCAGAGGCAGATCGAGGCGGCCCGTATGACGATTCAGCGTCACGTGAAGCGTCAGGGACAGCTCTTCATACGCATCTTCCCGGACAAGCCCATCACCAAGAAGCCGCTTGAAACCCGCATGGGCAAGGGCAAAGGCAGCGTGGAGGGCTGGGTGGCCGTGGTGAAGCCAGGTCGAATGCTCTACGAAATCCAAGGAGTTCCAGAGGACTTGGCCCGAGAGGCCTTTCAGCTCGCCGCACACAAGCTGCCCCTCAAAACGACGTTTCGTTCCAGGGAGGCCGAGCTATGAAGCCCGAAGACATTCGTGGGAACAGCATCGAGGAGCTCGCCGTGCTCGAAGGCGACCTGCGTCGTCAGCTTTGGAAGGCGCGCTTCGACAATCATACCAACCAGCTCGACGATACGAGCTCCATTCAAAAGATTCGCCGGGATCTCGCCCGAGTGAAGACCGTTCTCACCGAGCGCCGCGTCGAAGCGGCGAACAAGGAGTAACCCGCCATGGCTGCTACTGAGTCAGGACAATCGACGCCTAGCGAGGAGCGTGGCCGTCGTCGTCGCTTGGTCGGTCGTGTGGTCAACGAGACACAGACCGAGGGGCGAGCGAACAAGACTTTGGTCGTGGAAGTCGTCCGTCACGCACGTGATCCCTTCTACGTGAAGTACGTCAAGCGCAAGAAGAAGTTCCACGCGCACGACGAGAGCAACGAGTATCGCAAGAACGACTTGGTCGAAATTCGCGCCTGTCGCCCTCGCTCGAAGACGAAGCGTTGGGAGGTGGTCCGCCTCATCGAGAGGCCGCCGGAGGTTTAACCATGATCCAGACCGAAACACAGCTGGATGTAGCCGACAATAGCGGCGCGAAACGGGTCGCATGCATCAAGGTGCTTGGGGGCTCGCGACGCCGGTATGCGGGTTTGGGCGATGTCATCGTGGTCTCCATCAAAGAGGCCTTGCCGACTGCACGCGTCAAGAAGGGCGATGTGGCCCGCGCCGTCGTCGTGCGCACCAAGCGCGAGTATCAACGGCCGGACGGCACGTACATCAAGTTCGACACCAACAGTGCGGTTCTCATCACGAAAGACAACGAGCCGATCGGGACACGCATCTTTGGGCCGGTGGCGCGAGAGCTGCGAGCAAAGCGTTTCATGAAGATCGTTTCCCTAGCGCCGGAGGTGGTGTGATGCCGTCCCGCATCAAGAAGGGCGACCTGGTGCAGGTCATCGCGGGCAAGGACAAGGGCGAAAAGGGTCGCGTCCTGCAGATGGTCGGATCGGAGCTCGTGCTCGTCGAGGGTGTGAACCGAGCGAAGCGTCACCAGAGCCCACGGCGGTTTCGCGAGGCTGGCATCATCGAGAAGGAGATGCCGATTCACGCATCCAACGTGATGCTCGTCGACCCGAAGACCGAAGAGCGTACCCGTGTTCGCATCCAAGCCGACAAGAAGGAACCGGACAAGCGTGTTCGCGTCGCCATCAAGAGCGGGTCGGTGCTTGATTGAGGTTGTCATGAGTGACTACGAACCCCGACTCAAAAAGAAGTACAAAGAACAGGTCATTCCTCAATTGATGAAGGATTTCGGCCTGAAGAACATCATGCAGGTGCCCAAATTGGATCGCATCGTGATCAACATGGGCCTCGGCGAGGCGGTGCAGAACGCCAAGTTGGTCGAGTCAGCCACCGAAGAGCTCACTGCAATCACGGGCCGCAAGCCCATCGTCACCAGGGCGAAGAAATCGATTGCGAGCTTCAAGTTGCGTGAGGGTATGCCCATTGGCGCCATGGTCACGCTTCGAGGCGAGCAGATGTACGACTTCCTGGACCGGCTGGTGTCACTGGCTCTGCCGCGCACTCGCGATTTCAAGGGGATCAGCCCCAAAGCGTTCGATGGACGCGGCAACTATACGCTCGGCATACGCGAGCAGATCATTTTTCCCGAGATCAACTACGACAAAATCGAACGGATCAAGGGCATGAACGTGACCTTCGTCACGACGGCTAAAACAGATGAACAGGGACGCGCCTTGCTAAAGTCGCTCGGCATGCCCTTTAGGAACTAGAGGAAGCAGATGGCTAGTCAGCGAGCGTTTGCCAAGATGGAGAAGACACCGAAGTTCTCGGTGCGGCACCGGAATCGGTGCAAAGTGTGCGGTCGGCCCCGCGGCTACTATCGAAAATTCGAGATGTGCCGCATTTGTCTCCGCAAATACGGTCTCTCGGGTGACATTCCGGGACTGACGAAGTCGAGCTGGTGAGGAGGTGCTGTCATGATGACCGATCCAATCGCTGACATGCTCACGCGCGTCCGGAACGCCGCTCAAGCACAGCACGAACAAACCGTTCTGCCTTCTTCGAAGCTGAAGGAACGTCTCGCCGAGATCCTGAAGCAGGAAGGCTTCATCGAGGACTATCGCGTGGAAGATGGAGTTCAGAAGTCGCTCACCATCTTCTTGAAGTACGGGCGTGATCGGCAGAGCGCCTTCGTCGGTATGCGACGATCCAGTCGTCCGGGACGGAGGTTCTATGTGGGACATCGTGACATTCCGCGCGTGCAAAACGGCATGGGAGTCGCGATTTTGTCGACGTCCGTTGGCGTCATGACCGACCGCGATGCTCGCGACAAGCGGGTGGGCGGTGAGGTTCTGTGCGAGGTTTGGTGATGACCGAGACCGCAACGACGAAACAATCCCGGACGGGCAAGCGGCCCATCGAGGTGAGCAAGGACGTCCGGGTCTCCATCGACGGCCGCAAGGTCACAGTGAAGGGCCCCAAAGGCGAGCTCCGCCACATGGTCCGTTCCGAGGTGAAGGTGAGTCAGGACGACGGCAAGCTCACCGTTGCTCCGGCCGACAATGCCGGAAAGCTCGGGCTTCAGTACCAAGGCCTGACCCGGGCAATTCTGAGCAACATGGTCGAAGGTGTTGCGAATGGATACAAGCGTTCACTCGACTTTCGCGGGGTAGGCTACCGGGCCGAGTTCAAGAACAACCAGCTGAAGATGACCGTGGGTCTGTCGCATCAGCCGGTTTTGAACATTCCCGAAGAGGTATCTGTGAAGGTGGAAACGATCGACGAAGCGGGCACGAAGTTCCCGCGTGTGCATCTCGAGTCGGCGGACAAGCAACTCGTGGGCCGTATCGCAGCTCGCATTCGTCAGGTTCGGCCGCCAGAGCCGTATAACGGCAAAGGCGTTCGGTATACCGGCGAGCGTATTCGCGAGAAGGCAGGCAAGGCTGGAAAGGCCGGAGGCTGATCATGCAAAAGAAGGTGACAGGCCGGGTTCGGCGGAGAATGCGGATTCGCAAGAAGGTGCATGGCACCCCGGAGCGGCCGCGGTTGTGTGTGTTTCGCAGCGCGAAGCACATCTACGCGCAGGTGGTCGACGACACCCAAGGTACGACGATCGCCCATGCATCGAGCGTCACAGGAGCTTCTGGAAGCAAGGTCGATGCGGCCAAGCACGTCGGCAGCGCCCTCGCGAAGGCATGCATCGAAAAGGGGGTCGAGCAAGTCGTGTTCGATCGCGGAGGTTACCAATATCACGGACGCATTCGCGCATTGGCCGAGTCGGCGCGCGAGGCGGGTCTGAAGTTCTGAGGACGAGATGGCATATAGGGACGAAATCATAGATCCGGATTCTCTCGAGGATCTCACCGAGAGGGTGATCTACATCAACCGTGTTGCAAAGGTCGTGAAGGGCGGACGGCGATTCAGCTTCAGCGCTCTGGTGGTCGTTGGCGACAGCAATGGGCACGTGGGTATCGGTATGGGCAAGGCCAACGAGGTGCCCGAATCGATTCGCAAGGGCACGGAAGCCGCCAAAAAGAATCTTCTTCGCGTTCCCCTGAGCGGCCGTACGATTCCACACAAGGTGGTTGGCCATTCGGGAGCGGGCCGCATCGTATTGCGTCCGGCATCTGAAGGAACCGGCGTCATCGCTGGCGGTGCGATGCGTCCGGTGCTCGAGGCAGCGGGCGTCAAGGACGTTCTCGCGAAGATCCTCGGCACCACCAACGCTCACAACGTGGTGAACGCCACCATCGCGGCTCTCAAGACACTCGAATCGCCGGCTGAGGTGGCTCGCCGGCGCAGCCGGCGCAGGGGTGAGATTCAGCAGTACAAGCATGCACCCAAGACCGAGAGTCCCGCGCAGCCTGCGGACGCAACGCCGGAGGCCAACGCATCCTGAAAGAGGCAGTCATGAGCGCGAACAAACTCAAAGTGACCCAAGTGCGAAGCGAGATCGGGCGAATGCACAAGCAGCGGCGCATTCTGAAGGGCCTCGGGCTGCGAGGACCTCATTCGGAAGTCGTCGTCGACAATACGCCCTCCTTCCGCGGAATGGTCAAGAAGGTGCTCCACCTGGTCGAAGTCGAGGAAATCAATGAGTGAACAAAGCAAGACGCCGATCCTGTCGCGGCTTCGCCCGGCCGAGGGCGCCGTTCGAGGGAAGCGACGCAAGGGCCGTGGCCCTGGCTCGGGGCTCGGCAAGACGGCAGGCCATGGTCAGAAGGGCCAAAAGGCGAGACATCCCGGCAACTTCAGCAAGCTCGGCTTCGAGGGCGGCCAGATGCCATTATACCGCCGCATTCCAAAGCGCGGCTTCACGAATCTGTTTGCCAAGAGAGTCGCAACCATCAACGTGAAAGACTTGGAGCGATTCGAGGAAGGAGCCACGGTCGACGAGGCAGCGCTGCGAAAAGCTGGCTTGGTCAACCGAAAAGCCGACATGATCAAGGTTCTCGGCGATGGCGAGCTCGACAAGGCTCTCACCGTCAAAGTCCACGCGTCGAGCGCGACCGCCACGCAAAAGATCGAGAAAGCAGGCGGCACCGTGGAGCTCGTGGAAACGACCGCCTCATAACCGAAAGCCCGCAGTAGCCCATGAGCACAGTCGCGAACATCTTCAGAATCCCCGAGCTCCGTCGACGCATCCTCTTTACGTTGGGGATGATCGCGATCTACCGGATCGGCATCTTCGTCACTACACCCGGCGTGGACCGGGGCGCGATGCGCAAGTACGTCGCCGGGCAGTCGGGCGGCTTCCTGAGCCTCTTCAACCTGTTTTCGGGTGGAGCACTCCAGCAAGCGTCGATTTTCGCGCTCAACATCATGCCCTACGTGTCGGCAAGCATCATCTTGTCGCTAATGACCGTCGTGGTGCCGCAGCTCATGGAGCTTCGGAAGGAGGGCGAGGCAGGCCAGCGCAAGATCAATCAATACACGCGCTATGGCACGGTTGCGTTGAGCATCTTCCAGAGCATGGGTCTTGCGATGCTTTGGGAAGGGTGGAACGAAAGCTCCACTGCAGGAGATATCGTGCACAATCCAGGCTGGAGCTTCCGGCTGATGACGGTGCTGGCTCTAACCACCGGGACCGCATTTCTGATGTGGCTCGGCGAGCAGATCACCGAACGCGGACTGGGCAATGGCATCTCGTTGATCATTTTCGCAGGGATCGTGGCCAATTTGCCGGATGCCATCTTCAGGACGATGGAGCAGTTCAAGCTTGGCGAGCTCCAGCCCATCGATCTGATGCTGTTGGTCGTCATCGCGCTCGGCACGACTGCATTCATCGTATTCTTCGAACGGGCGCAGCGGCGGCTTCCCATCACCTACGCCAAGCGAATGATCGGGCGAAAGATGTATGGCGGACAGCAATCTCACCTGCCGCTCCGCGTCAACATGGCTGGCGTCATCCCACCCATCTTCACTTCGTCGTTGTTGATGTTCCCGGTGACCCTGGCAGGGACGAACATCCCATACCTTTCGGATGCCATGCGTTGGATCAGCAGCAATCTCGTTCCGGGCGGTTGGATTTATGTCGTCGTCTTCGCCACCATGACGATTTTCTTTTGCTTCTTCTACACGGCGATCACGTTCCAACCCGTCGACGTGGCTGAGAATCTCAAGAAGCAAAGCGCATTCATTCCCGGCGTCAGGCCCGGGAAGGCGACGGCCGAATACATCGACGCGGTCCTCACCCGCATCACGGTGGGCGGCGCGTTGTACGTAGCGGCAGTCGTCACCTTGCCTACGCTGCTTCAGGCCCGCTGGAACGTGCCGTTCTACCTTGGTGGCACCTCACTGATGATCGTGGTCGGCGTGGCTTTGGACTTCGCGCAACAGGTAGAGAGTCACCTCATCACGCGCCACTATGAAGGCATCACGGGGACCAAGGGCTCGCGAATCCGAGCGAGGAGCGCATGATGGATTTGGTTCTTTTCGGTCCCCCCGGCGCGGGTAAGGGCACGCAGGCCAAGTTTCTCGTGGACCTTTTGGGAATCCCGCAGATCTCGACCGGCGACATGATGCGAGCCGAGCGCAAGTCAGGCTCGAAGCTCGGCCAGAAGTTTGACGAGTACATGTCAGCTGGAAAATTAGTGCCTGACAGTCTGGTGCTGGATTTGATCGAGGCCCGCCTCAGTAAGGGTGATGCCAAAAACGGTGCGATCTTCGATGGTTATCCGCGAACCGTGGCCCAAGCCGAGGCGCTCGACAGCCTACTCAACGAGCTCGGACGCCAGATCGATCGGGTGGTGTCGCTCGAAGTGCCGCTCGATGAAATCGTCAAGCGAGTCACGGGCCGCCGGGTCTGCCTCG
Organism: uncultured delta proteobacterium; assembly: GCA_963817725.1. Classification (GTDB taxonomy): domain Bacteria; phylum Myxococcota_A; class Polyangia; order Polyangiales; family Houyiibacteriaceae; genus SG8-38. The sequence continues at coordinate 794,617 of CAWFPD010000004.1, read as the reverse complement.
ACTGTGGACAGACCTATCACGTCCGCTATAATCCGCCGCCCCAAAACGGAGAGTGTATCTCGTGTGGGGGGACCAAGATCGTGCAGCGATCGGACGACACCGAAGAGGTCGTTCGGAAGCGATACGAGGAATACAAAGCGAAGACCGAACCGGTGCTCGCCTACTACGATGGGAAGGGCCTCGTAAAGAGCGTGCTTGGTGTCGGATCATTGGAAGAAATCACGAAACGAATCAAGGAAGCGATTGGGGTTGACTAACGAGCGGAATGACTGACGCGACAACGGCCCGGGGTACCATCGAAGCGGTGCTGCCGCGGGCGCTTTACCGGGTGAAGCTGGACGATGGTGAGCACATCACCGCGTCCGTCTCCACGAAGACGAGGCAGGTTACGGTGAAGCTGTTGCCCGGCGACGGGGTGCTAGTCGAGATTTCCCCTTACGACCCGACGAGAGGACGAATCAAAGAGAGGCTGACATGAAGGTTCGACCAAGCGTCAGAAAGATCTGTGAGAAGTGCAAAATCGTGCGCCGCAAAGGCGTGGTGCGCGTTTTGTGCGACAACCCCCGTCACAAGCAACGGCAAGGATAAAAGCGAATGGCACGTATCGCAGGGGTCGACCTTCCGGGTCGCAAACATACGGTGATTGCGCTGCAATACATCTACGGGATTGGTCCGCATCGCGCGAAGCAAATATGCGAGATAACCCATATCCCCGAGGACAAGCGTGCTGACGAGCTCGACGAGAACGACGTCAAGCAGATCCGCGAGTGCATCGACCAGAACTTCAAGGTGGAGGGTGATCTACGCCGCGAGGTCAACATGCACATCAAGAGGCTCATGGACCTCGGTTGCTACCGGGGGCTTCGCCACCGGCGCGGGCTGCCGACCCGTGGCCAACGGACCCATACCAACGCCCGTACTCGCAAAGGGCCCAAACGCGGCGCGATGAGCAGGAAGCAGTAGGAGCGGTCATGGCAAAGGCAAAGGCAAAGTCCTCCAAGAAGCGTAAGACCAAAAAGGTCGTGACCAGTGGCATCGCCCACATCCAGTCCACCTTCAACAACACCATCGTCACCATCACCGATTTGGATGGCGACGTGGTTTCCTGGTCGACAGCCGGTGCGCGTGGCTTCAAGGGCTCGCGCAAGAGCACGCCGTTCGCTGCCCAACTCGCCGCAGAAGATGCTGCGCGCAAGGCCCAGGACGCCGGCATGAAGACGGTCGCGATTTTCGTGAAAGGCCCCGGCGCAGGCCGCGAATCAGCGCTGCGCGCATTTCAAAACGTCGGGATGCGGGTAACCCTGCTTCGCGACGTCACCCCGATTCCCCATAATGGTTGCCGTCCGCCTAAGCGACGGCGCGTCTAAAGGCTGCGGAGGTCGATTGATGACGAGCCCGAATCTGGTCGCACGTAACTGGCGAGAGCTCATTCGCCCAAAAAATGTTCCAGTTGATCAAGAGTCGCTGACGGACACCTACGGTAAGTTCGTGGTCGAGCCACTCGAGCGCGGCTTCGGAATTACCCTCGGCAACTCGCTGCGCCGTGTGCTGCTGTCCTCGCTTCAGGGCGCGGCCATCACCGCGGTGAAGATCGACGGTGCGCTGCACGAGTTTACCTCTGTGCCCGACGTGGTCGAAGACGTGACCGAGATGGTTCTCAACTTCAAGGAGGTCGTCGTTCGGTCTCACACCGCTCGGACCCAGATGGTTCGGATCGAAAAAGAGGGACCGGGGGTAGTCACGGCAGGCGACATCCAAGCGAGTGACCAAATCGAGATTCTCAACCCCGATCACAAAATCTGCACCTTGGCCAAGGGTGGCAGATTCGCAGCAGAGCTCACCATCAACGTGGGTCACGGCTACGTTCCGGCAGACCGCACGAAGACGGCTGGCATTCCCATCGGGACGATCGCAATCGACGCGCTGTTTTCGCCGATTCGCAAGGTGAACTATACAGTGACGAATGCTCGCGTCGGCCAAATCACCGACTACGACAAGCTCACCCTGGAAGTGTGGACCAACGGCGCCGTGAAGCCCGCGGATGCGGTCGCGTATGCCGCCAAGATTCTCAAGGACCAGCTGACGATCTTCATCAACTTCGAAGAGCACGACGAGCCGGTCGAAGAGCAGAGCTCCGAAGAACCGCTCAACGAGAATCTGTTTCGCTCGGTCGATGAGCTAGAGCTTTCGGTACGCTCGGCGAACTGCCTCCAGAACGCCAACATCAAGTTGATTGGCGAGTTGGTGCAGAAGAGCGAGGGCGAGATGCTCAAGACCAAGAACTTCGGACGTAAGTCGCTGAAGGAAATCAAGGAAATCCTCGCCGACATGGGTCTTTCGCTCGGCATGCAGATCGACAACTGGTCCCAGATGCTCGAGCGCTGGAAGTCGCAACAGTCCACGCAGTAACGCGTTTTTCAGATGGGTCGCGGATAGGTCGTCATGAGACATCAAAAGGCAGGCAGAAAGTTCGGTCGCAATACCAGCCATCGTCGGGCCATGTTCCGGAATCTGGCGGGGAACCTGGTCTTGCACGGGCAAATCAAGACGACCGACGCGAAGGCCAAGGAGCTGCGGCGAATCGCGGAGCGCCTGGTCACCAAAGCGGTGCGGCTCGGCGACGACCTGACCATCGACGTCGCGAAAGTCAAAGACGAGGAGGAACGGGATCGAATCCTGGCGCGGCGTCTTCATGCCCGTCGGCAGGTGTCCCGCTTCTTGCCGAAGCAGCTCGCCAAGACCCATCCCGACGGCACAATCGAAGAGGTGGACCTGATCCACAAGCTCTTCACCGACATCGCACCCCGTTACCTCGCCCGCGCGAAAGAGAACAAGGGCGGCGGGTATACGCGAATCATCAAGGTGAACCGCCGCCGCGGCGACAACGCCCCCCTGTCCCTCATCGAATTCCTCGACTAACAGGGACACTCTCCACCCCCGCAACACCCCGGAAACGCAAGCTTTCTGGCGCAAAGATCGCAGCGACGCAGGCGGCTTCGATGGCGCGAGCGCCGGTGACAGCGTTGGCGCGAACGAGCCTGCGCCAGCGCCCTCGCTTCAAGCTGCGACGACCGGGAGCTTGGCGGTTCTTGCTTCGGCTGGCTCGGGGTAAAACTGCTTGCAGTAGCGACGGTACTCGGCGATGGGGCCGTCGCCCTCCGCGAGAATCGGTCTATCGAGGTATCGCTTGGTCTCCCAGATCGGGGCGTCCTGGCTGATTTCGCGAGCGACTCCGAGCGAAGTGACCTCGCGGATGAAATAGGTCCAGGGGCGAGGTCCCCAGTTCTTCGCGGCGAGCGACGTGCGGAAGATGATGTTGTCGGCGTCCACCGGGCTCGAAAGCACCAAGAGGTTCATCTTGGCCCCGAAGCGCGGAACATGGATTCGGACGAGCGAGTAACCGAGACCGTGAACCTCGACGTTGAACAACGCGGTGATGGGCTCGACTCCCGGAAGCGCGTATTTCAGTCCATACGCTCCCTTCAGCAGGTGCCCTTGAATGTCGAGGTCACCCTCGTACCAAGCATCGGTGAAGGTGTGCAGGTGGAGGAAATGACCCACGTCCACACTGTTTTCGCTCGTTTCCTGGGGGTGGCTCGCGATCTTCCTCGTGCGGGTTCGAAAGCTCGTCCAACCTTCTGTCGGGCCGGGCAGCACCGGCACCTCCCACTCGGGTTCGATCCTTTTCGGGTGGTACCACGCGAAGATGAATCCGTTGTGCTCTCGAATCGGCCATGCATCGAGCTTCGCCTTGCGGGGTGTCGACTGCCCGTACGCACGCACGCACCGTCCGTCGCCGGCGAATTGGAAGCCATGGAACGCACACTGCAGGTTCTCGCCCTCGACCTTGGCCTTGGCTAGGTGCGCTCCCATGTGCGGGCAGTACGCGCCCGTGAGGTGCGCCTGACCCGATTCGGTCCGGTAGAGAATCAGCTCTTCGCCGAAGTACTTGACCGGAACGACCTGTCCCGCTTTGACCTCGCGCGATGTCACGACCGTGTACCATCCCACGGGAATCCCGGGGAAGCGAAAGCTTTCGCCCAAACCGTCCTCCTCTTCGTCGGCAGACGCCGCCTTCCTCGTCGGGGAATTTAGGCTCATGATCGACTTCGAGCCGAAAAACCGGCCCAATGGTTCAAAAACAGGGTTGAACGGTGCCGCCTCTGCCCTCAACCGTTTCGCCCGCAGATCGGTTCGGGAAAACTCCGAGATCTCCTTGCCGCTTCCTTCGCTCCTGGCCCCGCCACTGTCTTTACAAGAAAGCGGGAGCGGATATTAACGGCACCGTGATCGCAAACCTACTCGGTCTGCCGGACACCCCAGGCGTGATGTTCGTCGTCTTTGCCGTGTTCGGGATGCTCTACTTCTTTCTCATCGCTTCGGTGGCCTATTACATTTATTTCCGACGGTTCAAAGCACGCTTTCACCCGGACTACGAGCTCGATCGCCTCGAGATGAAGTCGGCCGTCAAATGGTCGGTCATCGGCATCGTCGGCAATGCAGCCCTGATGCTGCCGATCCACATGTTGATCGCGAAAGACTACTCGAAGATGTACTACGACGTTGGCGAGCACGGCTGGGGCTGGCTCTTCGGGCAGGTCGTCGTGCTCTTGATCTTCACCGAGACCTTGATCTACTGGACGCACTACGCGTTCCACCGCGTTCCTTGGCTGTGGAAATACATACACGAGCGCCACCACAAGTATCGGGTGCCCACCCCTTACTCCGCGCTGTCTTTCAATCCGATGGATTCGTTTCTCCAAGCGGTGCCCCATCACATCGCAGCCTTTTTCTTCCCGCTTCACGCAGGGGTGTATCTCGCCTCGGTGACTTTCGTGACGCTGTGGGCCGTATGCATCCACGATCGTGTGAGCTTCGTTCGGTGGCCATGGCTCAACTACACCGACCACCACACTCTCCACCACTGGTACAGTGATTTCAATCTCGGCCAGTACTTCACCTTCTGGGACCGATTGGTGGGTACCTACCGGAGCCCTGAGATCGACTACGCCGACGTGCCGGTGGGGGTGCTCTATCGGCCGCCGAACCGCCATGCCACCCTCGCTGCAGCTCCGTCTGCGCTCACGCCGAATCCGCCGGCGACGAACCAGAGCTTCAGCGGGTGATCCGAAAGTCGGTGTACTCGCCGGTGTAGCTTTTCCATCGGACTTCGACGTCGTCGACCCGCGCCGTCGAGGGTCCGGCATGGGCCCACGACAGGAAGTCTTTGACATCGTCTTCCTCGCCCTCTGCTACGATCTCGACCGAGGCATCCGGCCGGTTCTTCACCCAACCGCTCAATCCATGTTGGCGCGCCTCGCGCTGCGCAGTCGCACGAAAGTATACGCCCTGGACGCGGCCACGAACGATGAGATGAATGCGCTTCTGGCCCATCGCTCAGTTATTGCGCATCGACCACGAGCCGCCAACCCTCAGCCGTAACGCATCGCCAAGACGTGAAAATAACCAAAGACCAACAGCTTGCTGACGTGGCTGCCGACCGTTCCGCCTTCTTCGGCGGCGAGGTTCTTGGCAAAGGCGAAAGTCTCTGCCGCGTGCACGGCAAGCAGCCCGAGAAACACCATCCTGCCAACGGAAGGCTCCGGGATCATGGTGGGGGTCAAATAGGACAGAAGGCCCCAAGCCCACGCCGCAAGAACGACGACTTTGCCCAGCGCGATTGCAAGCTTCATGGCCGGAGGATAATCAATCGGGCAACCGCATGACACCTGGCAGGGGCCATGCGGGAGCCCCATCGGGGGGCGGGACGTTCAGCAGAGCGGCCAAGCTCGTGGCGACTTGCAAGGCATTCTGCAAGTCCCTGCTGGTGCGGCGTTCGATCGCCGTGCCCCACATCAGGACCGGAATACGGCGGTCGTAGTCCCAGGGGCTCCCATGGTTCGTTCCGCCATCCTCAGAGAGCGCGTCGAACCACCCGGGCTCGGCCACGAGGTAGAGGTCCCCGGGAGGCTCGTCTGGCAAGCTTGCGCCCACCAGACGCTCGATCTCGTCGCGGCTCTGCCGGAGCTGCGCCCCGTCGTACGCGTCGTAGACTGCGCGCACGCCCTCCACGGCCGGCAGCGCGTCGTGCAGGGCCTCGGTCAGCTCCTTGCGTCGTGACTTTCCCACAGTGGTATACGTGAAAAATGGCGGAACATAGCCGGCGATCCAATCGCCCGGGCCGAGCGCCGTATCCGCCGCCCGCTCCGCCTCGGCTGCGAGCAGTTGGGGTTTCAGGCGGCCGCCCGAGCGCCTCTTGTCCCGAATCTGCTCCGGGAGCTCGGCAACGCCGTGGTCGGCGGTGAGCACGAAGGCGACCGGTCCGCGGGCTTCCAGCAGCTCGACGAAGTGGGTGAGCGCGCGGTCCACGCGCGCCAGATTGTCCGCATACTCCCAGGACCGCGCGCCCCAAAGATGCCCCACGATGTCCGTGCCGGAAATGCTGAGCACCAAAAAGTCTGGAACCTCGTCGACGCCCATCCGCTCTGCCTTCACGGCCGCGTACGCCGCTGCCATCAAGTATTCGCTCGATTCGGGGATCCCGGAGAACGCATACCAGGGGTCGGGCGCCTCACGCGGATCGTGTGGAAACAGGGGATACATCTCCCCGGGTCCCGCGTCCGGCCCGAGCATTCGCTCCAAGCGATCGGGGTCCGCTGGCTCCCAGGGTAACAGCAGACGCTCGACTGGATTGGCCTTGTTGAAGTCGACCAGCCAGTCGGGCAGCCGCCCTTTGGGTGCGTAGTAGCTGGAGGTGGTCATGGCTCGGGCCTTCGCGTCGTAGAAAACGGCGATGTCTGGTTCGAGCCCTACGGGAAGCACCGCCGAGCGCGCCTTCATCGACACACCCACGATGCGAGCTTGCCCTTGGCTTTGCCGGTAGAGCACGTCTGCCACGGTGTCGGACCGAAGAACCGCCGGGCTCACGAAGCGCTCCGGATTGCCAAGGACCGCATGCTCGCGGTCGTCGACGACCCGCCGAGCGCCGAGCTCGGGATCGTATACCTCGTTACTGACGACGCCGTGAATTGCGGGGATCACTCCGGTGGTCAGCGAGGCATGGCCGGGCGCAGTTTGGGTCGATGCATACGGAAGCTCCGCCACGTGCACTGCGCCATCGCGATGCGCGCGCCGAATGACACCGTTCTTGTCGAGCAGCGAGAGCTGCTCGTCCAAGACCCACGCGCCGAGCTGGTCCATCACGATCAATACCACGAGCCTCGGCGCGACATCGCTCTTCGAGGCCGGCTCCGCGGGTGGCGTGACGTCTTCGACTACCGGGACGGATTGGGGATTCGTGGTTGCGCATGCTGGGAGCCCGATCGCCGCCCCCGCAAGCACCATGACGACGAGCCGTCCTGCGACTCGCGTGAAGCATTTCATCACCGAGCGAACTTAACGTGGCGAAAGCCGCACCGCTAGGCGGCCGGATTCATGGGGCTTGAAGCTTGGAGCCGGGCGCCCCAAGAGTACGTAAAGGTTTTTGACGCCGATGAGCAGCCGGTCGCTTCGACGCATTCAAGCCAGAGCCCGCATGGCCCGTGGTTGGTCGCTCGGTTTGTACATTGCCGGCATTGCGGCACTCGGCGTCGGCGTGCTGGTCGGTGGCATCGTCGCAGCGGCGACGAGCTCGACGGCTGGTCTTACCGTGGCCGCGGTCATTGCGGGCGCAGGCATCGCGACCGGCGCCTTGGGGCTTTGGGAGAGCCGCAGATTCAGCCGTCGTGCGAACCGCCTCGAGCGCACGGTGTCGGAGCATCGAGTCTTTGCTCTGGCCGATGAGAACGGCGGCGTATTGCAGGTCGTCGACGTCGCGCGGGGCCTACGCCTGATGAGCGCCGATGCGGAGGCGCTCCTGGACGCTCTCGTCGACGAGGTTCGCGTCTCGATGCAGGTGACCGACGATGGCGAGATCCGCTACGTCTTTCGTGAGCTCATCGAAGCCCGCCCGCCGCGCGTTCGAGTGGCCTCGGCGCCACCCGAGCCATCGGAGGAGAGAACCCCGGCAACCGAATCTGTGAAGGACGAGGCAACTGACTGATATTCATGGGATATTTGGTGCACACCTTGCATATGTCGCCCATCGGCACGATGGTTTGCCGTCTAGGCCGTCCTACGCTACATACCGCGGCCTCGCTGAGCGACGGAGCACGACAGCAATGAAATCCGACATCCATCCCGAATACCACGTGGTCACCGTGACCTGCGCTTGCGGCGCGTCGTTCCAGACGCGATCGACCAAGAGCATCGATCAGGTGGACATCTGCTCGGAATGCCACCCGTTCTACACCGGTAGGCAAAAGCTGGTGGACACCGCGGGTCGCGTCGAACGGTTCCGCAAAAAGTACGCGAAAAACAAGAAGGGCAAGAAGGACGAGGCGCCCGAGGCGTCCGCCAAAAACTAGGACGCCGTGCCCCGCAAGGGCGTCATAGTGGCTACGATGGCTCAGCCGTACATCGGGGGGCAAGCGGTCATCGAGGGGGTGATGATGCGGGCTCCCGCATGTCTGACGGTCGCCGTCCGGCGTCCCGACGGCACGATTGCGCTTCGCGAAGGCCCCTATCACTCCCGCTGGTCCCGCAAGCTTTGGAAGCTCCCGGGATTTCGCGGTGTTGCCATGCTGGTCGAGTCGATGGCCATGGGCTTTGCTGCGCTTCAATTTTCCGCGGAGCAGCAGATGAGCGAGCAAGAGTTGGCCGAAGAGCAGGGGTCCGGACGGCTGGCGGTGTTCATTTCCACGCTCCTCGCGTTGGCACTCTTCATTGCCTTGCCGCAGGGTTTGGCAAGCTTGACCGCCAGGGGAGCGGGGTTGGATCTCGGTCTCACCGACACCTGGTTTCACGTTTTGATCGGCGGTTTCAAGCTCATGATCTTCGTGGGATACCTATTCGTCATCAGTCGAATCCCCGAGGTAGGCCGACTCTTTCAGTACCACGGTGCTGAGCACAAGACGATCAACGCCTACGAGAAGAACCTTCCTCTCACCGTGGACAACGTGCAGAGCCAGACCACGTTGCATCCCCGCTGTGGAACCACCTTCCTGGTCATGGTGATCGTGGTGTCCATCATCGTGGGCTCGCTTGCAGCGCCTCTATTGATGCCAAACGTCGAGGGTTGGTTGGGACAGGTCTCGCTGCTACTAATTCGGATCGGTTTGCTACCCCTCATCGCAGCCATTTCCTACGAGCTGCAACGGCTGAGTGCGCGCTTCTGTACGAAGGGCTGGAGGCGGTTGCTGCTCTACCCAGGGTTCGTGTTTCAGAAGATCACGACCCGCGAGCCGGACGACGACCAAGTCGAAATCGCCATCGCCGCGATGGAAGCGGCTGCTTGGAGACAGCAAATTCAAAACGAAGCTCCTCATGGGGAGGACCCGATTGTCTTTGCGAGCTTTGCCCGCTTCAGGGAAGTATTGAGTGGCGAGGGCTCCCTTGCTTCCTCTCGCGCGGTCTAAATATGCTTCCCACGGACAAGCTCGAGTCGCTGACGGCTCGATATCGTGAGATCGAAGAGCTGTTGTGCCAGCCCAACGTGGTATCCGATTCCAAGCGGTATACCGCGCTGACCAAAGAGCGAGCCGAGCTGCAGGACGTAGTCGAAGCATATCGTCGGTATGATCAGGTGGTGGCCGACCTCGCTGGGCACAGACAAGCGCTTTCCGATCCGGACCTTCGCGAGCTTGCCGCCGATGAAATCCCGGCGCTCGAGGCCGAGCGCGAACGGCTGGAGGAGTCGATCAACCTCCTTCTGCTTCCGAAGGACCCCAACGACCAGAGGAACACGATCTTGGAGATCCGCAGCGGAACCGGAGGCGAGGAGGCAGCGCTTTTTGCAGCCGACCTCTTCCGAATGTACTCGCGCTACGCGGAGTCCCAAGGTTGGAAGGTCGAGATCATGTCCCTCAGTGAAGCCTCCGCAGGAGGGATCAAGGAGGTCATCGCCTCGATTTCGGGCAACAATGTCTATTCACGGCTACGGTTCGAAGGCGGGGTGCACCGCGTACAGCGCATTCCAGCAACGGAGTCGCAGGGACGCATTCACACCTCGACGGCCACCGTGGCCGTGCTTCCCGAAGTCGAAGATGTCGACGAGGTCCACATCGATCCGAACGACTTGGAGATCAGCGCCACTGCTTCGGGTGGACCCGGTGGTCAGCACGTGAACCGGACCATGTCGGCGGTGCAGATCAAGCACCTCCCCACCGGGATCATGGTCCGCTCCGAGCAGCAACGGTCGCAGCACCAAAACAAGGCGAAAGCGCTGCAAATCCTATCGGCCAAGCTCCTCGACATCGAGCGCGAGGCACAGGCGAGCGCCATCAGCTCCGAGCGACGCAGCATGGTGGGAACCGGGGAGCGCTCCGAAAAGATCAGAACCTACAATTTTCCGCAGAACCGTATCACGGACCATCGCATCCAACTGACTCTGCACAACCTGGACCGCGTGATGGAAGGCGACCTGTCCGAGCTTTTCACTGCACTGCGGAGCCACCATCAGGCAGACCTGATGCAGCAGCACGCGAGCTCGTAAATCCCTACGGGATGAGCTTTTCTTCCGCCAACTGCTTGGTGACGGCCGCGGTCATGGAGTCGATCAACTCGGAGACGGAGTCGGGATTGATCGTGTCGGTCTGACCCGACCATACGAGGCCGCCCGTGGCCACCGAGTAGAGATTGGTTTCGAGCCGGACGGTGGTGTTGGTCTTGATGGAGCCTGGCTCGTGTACCGTCGCATAGCTGGTTCCGTAGTAGCTATAGTATCCGTAGTACCCGTATCCATAGTGTGTCGTCTTGGGAACGACGTAGGACTTGCCTTGGACGTACTCCTGCGCTTCCTCGACGCTCAGCAGCCGGGTTATCAGCACTCCATCGAAGCCTCCTCCGTCGATCGCGCTCCGTATCTGCTCCTCGGTGAGCTGCTCGCTCTGCGGCAAAACGGTCCAGCTCGATTGAGCTTCGGCGCCTCTCGCATCGAGGGCCTTGACGAAGGTGTCCTCGAACATTCGGCGTGCACTTTCGTCTCGCCCGATGCCGATGATGAACAACTTGCGGAAGAACGCGTCTTCAAACCCCGGATTACGCCAACTCAGCGGGATGGAAGTCTTGTCCTTGTGGCAGGCAGCCATCGCGGAAGCCGCGATGAAGGTCACGATGGACAACTTGAAGAGGGTTGATCGTGTGGTCACAGGCCGCCAGCCTACGGCAACGAGGGGGGCAGCGCCAGGATGGCCACCCGCATTGGCGACAGCGACAGAGCCAGCGTCCCCGCCGCGCGGGAATGTCTCCGTCAGTCGTCGCTGCCGTTGCCAAGGTGGCCGAGCCGGTCTTGCTTGGTCTTCAAATACTCTCGATTGTGCTCGTGGGCTTGCACTTCGTGTGGCTCGCGGCGCGTTACGATGATGCCGTCGTTCTCGAGGCCCTCTACCTTGCGGGGATTGTTGGTCATCAAGACGATCGACCGCACGCCCAGATCCCTGAGCATGTCCGCCGCGACCCGATACCCTCGCAGGTCGTCCTCGAAGCCGAGCGCGAGATTCGCGTCGACGGTATCGAGCCCCTCGTCCTGCTTCGCGTAGGCGCGGATCTTGTTCCCGAGACCGATGCCTCGCCCCTCCTGACGGAGGTAAAGCAAGGCTCCACGCCCTGCACTTTGAATTCGTTCGAGCGCCAGATCGAGCTGTTCGCGACAGTCGCAGCGAAGCGAGTGAAAGACCTCGCCGGTCAGGCATTCGCTGTGCACCCGGACGAGCAGATCCTCCGCACCCTCGATGTCTCCGACGAGCATAGCCAGGTGCTCTTTGTCTCCGTCGAGCTCGCGATACACCACGATCTGGAACGTGCCAAAGCGCGAAGGCAATCGCGACTCCGCGTATCGTTTCACCGTAGGCTCGTGTTGGCGCCGCGCATTCATGTGAGAAGCCTCGGTACCACACGGTGGGCCCTCGTTCCATCCGCGGCTACGTTTGGCGTCAAGACGGCGCATGGGCCTCCGACAGTTGAGCCAAGAGGCCTGCGACTTGCTCGGTGACGAGTGATACGCGCCGCTTGACGACTACGGCCTCGAGAATTTGCTGGCGTGCCTCCGGGCTCACCACCAGCTGATCCGCGATGACGTCGGCAGCGCGTGCGGGCGCCAAGTCGTTCGATACCTGCAGCACGAAATCTGGCTGACGCTCCCGAACCTTTGCGGCGACGCGCGTCGCGCATGCCATCATGGCGAGCACGTCCCCAGCCGTCGCGGTACCGACGTCCTCTAGCGGCTCGGCGCGAGCGCACCGATAGGGACGCCTCTCGCTGGGATGTTCGTGCAGCCGAACCCGATTGAGCCCATGCAAAATGATGTCGTGCGTGCCGTCACGGCGCGCTTGGTGTGCGACGATGCGACCCGCTCCGGCGATCTCGTAGATCGCGGGGTCTCCCTCGTAGTTGTCCTCCCAGCCTGGCGCGAGAAGCGCGACCGCAAGCGCGGTGCATCCGGTATCGAGACAATCCTCGACCATTCGTGTGTACCGCGGCTCGAACAAATGAAGAGGCAAGGCGGTGCCAGGGAAAAATACGACGCGGGGAAGTGGAAAGATGGGCAGTTTCGCCAGCTCGTCGGCCGAGAGCGGCGTGCTTGGTTGCCATTTCATCCGGCCCTCTACTCGCACTCGTGCCAAAGCACGTGTAGAGCTCGCGGCAGGTGCGGGCTTCCCACTACGTCGCACTGCTCGCAAGCAATGGGGAAGTTTCCCTCCTCGCAGGACTGGCATTCGGTCAAGACGGACACCATCGCGGTCAACTCCTCCCGTAGCCTGCGGAGCTTGGTGATCTTCTGTTGCATGGTGTCGATCTGTTCGTTCAACACGTTGGACATCCGCTTGCTGGCTTCTTCGGGGCAGGCGCAGTCGGCCTTCAGACAAAACAGATCCTTGATGTCTTGAAGGGACAACCCCGCCTCCCGCAGGTCTAGGGCCAGTTGCAGTTTCATCAACTCGCGTCCGGTGAATAGACGGTGACCGCAGGAGCTTCTGCGTTCGGGCTCGATGAGCCCTTCCTGCTCGTAGAAACGCACCGTGCGCAGCGTGCTATTGCTGAGCCGCGCCATGTCCCCGGTGGTCAGTAGATCACCGCACCCGGTTGGATCGACCCGCGATATTTGTGAGTCCGTCACGTCAAAGCTCGAAAAACTCCTGTGTTTCCAGGAGTTTGGGCAAATATGGAGGTGGCCCCTCCCGTGTCAAGCCATGGGGCCCATCCTTTCGGGATCATTGCACAAACTTCGGTACGCTTGCTCGATGGCCTCGTAGCGCACACTGAAGGTGTAATAGTCCCGATCCCGCACATCCCCGAAGACTTCCAGGGCCTGCTTCACCCGGTCCCGGTCTTCCGGAGCGGTCTGGAGATGGGCGCCCCACTCAGGGACGTCTTGGCTCAGAAGCACCTCGAGAGCGATCCCGATGGGGTTGAACACCAAGGAGCAGGCCTCGAAGCGCAGACGCCACAGAGCGTAGTCATCCGGATCGAGGCTCCATGCGCCGTCCTGCAACTGTCGGCGGACGAGCTCGCCGAAATAGGCGCCGCACATCGGGCCTAAAAGAGACACCACCTCGTCCCGAGGGGAGTTCACGAGCTGCGCATAGTGGTCGAGAATGGGCAGGGTGTCCGGGGTCAGGTCGAGCTCCAACCCCGTGGCATTCTTGGTCGACGTCACGCATGCCAGAGTGAGGTCCATCACGGCAGGATCGGTTTCCATGTTCCCCGGGACGATAGCGCGCCTCGGCAAACTGGTCATCGTTTGGAGGCGGTTCGCTGAAATCGTGCCTTTGGCGTCTAAACATGGGCGCGATGATGCGCAAATCGTGGCGAGCCGTGAGGCACAGAGTCGCCGCTGCTCGCAATACGGTACATCGACCGGCCACGGGGTTTCGTGTAACATGTAGCATTCGGGGCCAACCTCGAACCGATCATGCGGCTCGGCATTTTTAGTGACGTCCACGCCAATCTGGAGGCTATGTCATCCGTAATGGATGCATACGCGGGCGAGGATATCGACGTGTATTACTGCTTGGGCGACGTGGTCGGCTACGGCGGGAGCCCGAACGAATGCGCCGACATCATCCGGGAGGTTGCCGAGATCACCATCCTCGGAAACCACGACGCAGCGGTCGCGGGACGCATGGACTATTCATACTACTATGAAGCCGCACGCAATGCGCTGGACAGGCACGCCCGGGAGCTGACAGCCGAGAACATGGCCTGGCTCAAGCAGTTGCCCTACAAGCATGGTCTCGAGCCCATCGGGGTCGATCTCTGTCACGGCTCCCCAGTCCGGCTCGAAGAATTCGAATACATTTTCGCGCCCGACCAGGCTGCGGAATGCCTTCCCATCTGGAACGAGCTCGCCCACATCACCTTCATCGGACACTCCCACTTGTGCAAGGTGTTTGCCCTGCGGCCGGGAGAGGTCGAAGAGCTTCCGCCTGAGGACTTCGTGCTCCAGGACGGCACCAAGTACATCGTCAGCGTCGGATCGGTTGGCCAGCCGCGGGACTACGACAATCGCGCGAGCTACACCGTCTATGACAGCGACGCTCGGTCTTTTCATTTCAGGCGCATCGAATACGACATCGAAAGTGCAGCTGCCAAGATCTTCGGCGCGCGTCTCGAGCGCAATTTCGGTCAGCGCCTTTTCATCGGCGTCTGAGGACGTAGCAGGCCGTACCACACCGGCTTTCCGTCCGCTGGCGCGTCGAGCGGGGGAGTCTGCATGTGGCCCAAGTTGCAGGCATAGGCCTGGAGCGTCCTGCTTTTGGCGAGCTTGGATTCGACCTGTCGGCGGGAGGCGCTGTCCGTGCCGAGGCATTTCAAGCTTGCTGCGAACGGCTCCATGGCCTGGAATGCATGAGCGAGGTCCTCGACCGGTATCACCGTCACGTTCCGGTATCCCGGGCTCCAGCGAATCGGGCCCGCAGTGTGAACGCAAATCGCATACGTCTCGCCTTGCACCAGTGTTCCTTCCACCTCGGCGGTTCCCCGCCATTGTGCCTGGGCGGCGCCTACCGGCAGAGGCAATGGACCCCTCGGCAGCGTCCCGCTGATCGGTTCGAGGCCCTCGGTGGCAAGGCGCTCCGCAAAAGCCAGAGCGGGGCAATCAGCGGTGGCTTCTACGAAGACGACCTGCGGCGAGAGGCAGCCACGCTGATCGTAGGCGCAGATATCGAGCGACAAGCCTGAGATGGTGTCACCGATTCGGGCCTCGGTGAGCGCATCGCGTCCGCAGTAGGCTGCGCTGATGCCGTGGCCATGGGGAATCAGCCTCTTTTCACCGCAGCGTGCGCCGATGGATGCCACGGTTTGGTCGCTTCCATAGACGGCGACCGCCTCTGCGGATGCAACGAGCGCCGCCTCCTGCTCCAGGTCGCCACGCTCGAACGAAACGACGTCCAAGGCGGCTCCCAGCCGGCGGTCGAGGTGGCGAAGCGCATCTCTGAGCATCCCCGGAAACATGGTCTCTTGCGAAGATGACTTCACCAGCACGGGAACGCCGAGCAACAACGGCACCACCAGGCCCCGGACCGACCCCGTGAACACGTTCCCCGCGAGGATCACCGAAAGCATGGCGATCGGAGCGGCACCCGACCCTGCCGCGCGTGTCCCGAGCGCCCGCAGGGCATCCTCTTCGATCGTGCGCAAAGTGGTCTGGACCGCCCAACTCACCATCGGCGCGCTCAAGCCGGTGCTTTGGGCAAGGGCGGCGCTTTGGGCAGAAGCTCGTTGCAACAGCAGCTCGGCCGATGCGGCAAGCCACGCCGCGCGGTCGTCAGCCGTCACCGCTCGCAGTGCAGCCCCCGCCTCGTACACGGCATCGCTCCGTTCACGGATCGCCGAGACATCGTCAATCATGTCGCGCTCCGAGTGCGAGATCAGCGGCCAAGGAGCAGCCCCGCGGCGTGGCACCGCTTGCACGACCCAGGACCACGATGCCGTCATCGACGCGGCGCGCCAGGTCCGCGGTTTGGACGCAACAGACAGAGTCCAAGTTGGCGCAGTCGTCGATTCGGAGAATGCCCACCGCATCGCCTGTCACCGGCTCCAGCGAGTCAGGGTCTACCGGTGTGGCGCGAACCCAAGGGGGCGCCCAAAGCCGCCTCGGTCCTGGTCCGCTCTCGATCTGCTCACGCAGTGTCGTCTCGTAGAGCTGCGAGCTCAACTCGGTCGCTCCGAATTCGTTGATGATGAATGGTTGGACGATGCCGTACCGCTCGGCGATCGCTTGAAGCAGCGCATCCGCCTCGACCTCGCGTGAACGCCCCTTGTAGCCCCCGGTTTGCATGAGCCGGCTTCTCGGCGGCAAGGCAAACTGCCGGTTCCCCAGTCCATCTTCTGCATGCACGAAGGCGAAAGAGGTGCCGAGCAAGGCGACCGGTTCCCCCGCTGCCTCCGCCTCGTGCAGCGACTCGGTCAATCGATCGAGGTCGAGCTCCCCGTCGCGCCAGACCCAGGCCTGTTGCGACCCGAACCACTCTGCAAATCGGGCAAGCATGTACCCGAGCGACGAATCCGGTGCTTCCTCTTGTCGAGGGGCGAACAGGACGAGCCGGATCCGGTCGACGTCGGGAAACAGCATGTGACGGGCTGCCACCCGAGAGGCCAAGTCGTAGAGGGACAAATCCCGATACGCGTGGATGCTTCGGTCGGTCGACGTCGTACCCGAGCTGCGAAAGACCCGCAGATCTTCGGTCTTGGGATGCGCGGCAATGCGCCGAAGTCGAAATACGTCCGTCGGAAGAGCCGGGGGCCAGGAGCCGCGGCGCCGCAACCTTCCGTACTCGCCGATGCGTGCGGCCTGCCAAGCGGCGAGATCCTCGATCAGCGCATCGCGCGCCTCAAGCTCGATTTTGCGGCCTGCCTCGAAATCTCCGATCATCGCTTCGATGCGGTGCTTGAAGACGAGGCGCTCGCTGCTCATCGGTTTCCCAATGCGTCGCCGAGCGCGTCGACGAACCCTTCGAGCTGCGCATCGGTCAGCACGATTGGCGGCGTGAGTTGCAAGACGTCGGCGCGCGCGCCGGCCGGAAGCGCCAGGTAGCCGCGTTCGAGGAGCTCGCGCGTCATCGCGAGCGCGTCATGGTCGCCTTCCAACTGAAGCCCGATCATCATGCCGGCCTGCCTCACCTCGAGGATCCCAGGCAACTGCGCGGAACGAAGCGCCTTGCCGAATCGCTTCCCCCGCTCGGCTGCCTTGGTCAGCAAGCCCTCTCGTTCGATCAGGTCGAGCGTCGCGAGCGCCGCCGCCGAGCCGAGCGGATCCCCGTAAAACGTGCCGGTGTGAATCGCTTCCCGATCCGGTGTGCCCCATCCACGCATGACTTCCGCGCGACCGATGCACGCGCTGACGGGCACTCCTCCGCCGAGCGCCTTGCCTGCGCAGATCAGGTCGGGAGTCACACCCCTATCGACCGACCGCCACCATGCGCCGCAGCGGCCAAGGCCAGTGAAGATCTCGTCGACGATCAACAGAGCGCCATGGTCCCGGCATGCGTCTCGTAGCGCTGCGAGGAAGCCGCTCGGCGGCACGCGCACCCCCGCGCGTCCCTGGATGGGCTCCACGATCACCGCCCCGATCCCGCTCCAATCCCCCGGAAGCGTTCGAAGCGCCGCCTCCAAGTCGGTTTCGCTTTGCGGCCATCGTGCAAACTGCACGTGCGGGTGCAGCTGCGGCTGGAAGGGCTCTCGAAAGCGCGCGTCGTAACCCGACACGGACAAGGGCCCATAGGTGAGCCCGTGATAGCCGCCTTCGAACGCGACGACTCCGGGCTTGCCGGTCGCCATCACCGCGGTCTTGAGGGCGGCGGTCACCGCGTCGGCGCCGCTGAGCGACAACATCACCCGCGCATCCGGCCATGGGGCGAGCGCACGGAGCCGGTCGAGAAGCTCGATCTTGACGTCGGACGGGTGTAGGTCCCCCAACGCATGGATCAGCCGGTCGGCTTGCCCCTTGATGGCGTTGACGATTTCAGGACGCCTGTGCCCCACGAATGCAACGCCAAAGCCGGCCGTGAGGTCGACATACCGATTGCCGTCGGCGTCGATCACGTTGGCTCCGAGCGCTTCGACCCACACGATGGGGTCATGGCTCGCGCCGGTCTGCTCCTCGCGCCGCTTGCGCCTCGTGGTCAGCGCCGGGCATTCACTGGCGGCCAGCCTCTCTACCCACCTCCGCCCCGCCGAGGCAGGGATCGGCTTTCGAACGTCGGGAAGCGCATCGCCGAGCTGCACCCGGGAGTCTTAGCACGGCGACCGACCAACAACCGGGTCAGCCGAGAAATGGCTTGGGCTTCCAAGGATAAAAGACGAACGCCCTCTCGCGGGCCTTCCGAAGCATGTCGTGGCCGTCGATCAGCAAGACCTCGATTTCGGTATCATGCTCTCGGCTTGCCTCGCAGAGCTCTTTGATGATGGCCGTCACGTTGTCACGGTAGTCGTCGGTGATCCGCAGCGCCACGGCAGGGCTCGGGGGCCCTGCAGGTCGTGCGATGTGACAGTATGATGCCCACTCGATTTCGAAGTAGCTGCGCATCACGTTGCCCAAGCTCTGGAGCAGCGCCTCGTCGGGCGCCTCCTGCAGTGCGACCAACTTGATCCCGTCGCCGATCGAGGGCCCCACGGCTCGCCGAGGCTTTTCAGCGCGAGCCGTTTCGCTTTTGGCAGGAGGCTTCTCGCGCTCGGCCGCCGGCTTGTGCGTATTGCCGTCTGGGGCGGTCTTTTCCGGTGGCTCAGGCTCCACCGGCGCGGCGCCAATGGGCCCGATGGGCGGCAACTTCAGCTTGCCCGGGTGAGTGGATAGAAACCCCTGCGCACCGGGTGCGGTAGGGACTTCGGAATTGAGCTTGGGCGCGCTCGAGGCCGCGGGATGGCTCGAATCCCCGAGCGCGACGTCGTCCCCGGAAGACGTTTCGGGCAGCGCGGATTTGGGGCGCCGCTTGGGCGGGGGGATGATGCTCGCCGCCCCGTAGGTTCCAGAGTCACCCGGCTCTGCCGCGCGCACGCTCACTTCTTCGATCGTGACGGCAGGCGGCTCGCCCTTCGGCTTGTTCGCGGGGCGGGAGCTCACGCGCTTGCGCGGCTTGGGCTCGGCCTCGCTCACGGCGGCTCTCGGCTTGGTCGGGGGCTCGCTGTCGTGGGGGGCTTCGTGCGGTTTGGTCGGCAGATCGCTCAAGCGGTCTAGCTTTTCTATGTGGCTCGGACCCATGCTGTAGGTCGTCGACACTCGTTCCACCGGCGGGGGGAACGAGCTCTGTGCCGTCGCTTTGCTCGTCGGTGCCGGCGGCCTCGACGTGCGGAACGGTCCGGTGCTCTCCAGCTCTCGAAGGATTTGCTTCAGCTCGGTGCGGTCGTACTCGAGCGAGTGGTCCGAGCCGATGTCGATGACGACGAACGCATACTCTCGCGTCCACGCGTGCCGGAGCATGTCGCCTCCGATCGTCCTGTGTGCGGCGATCGTCCCGTCCTCCGCCAGCCAGTCGAAACGCGCGGCGGCTGCTTTGAGCTCCTTCTCGGAGCTGAACATGGCGAGCGCTTCCTCGCCGTCGGCGTTGATCAGCGTTCGGAATCCCTCCGCCTGGGGCTCCCATGTCGCCAGCCAGACGGGTCTCAGCGACAGTGCCTCTAGGGCCTCCGCCTTGGGCCCCGGACCTTTCGCGCCCTCATGCAACAGAACGCGGAACGAGTCGCTGCCGAAGTCATCCACCGCGGTTCCCATCCACCCACACCATCCGTTCTACATTGTAATCCTGAAGGCCTATCGAAACGCAAGTTTTCTCTGATGCTTGACAGGCTCCGGGCGGCGGCTAGGCTCCGCGCCTATTTTCCGGGCCCAGATAGCTCAGTTGGTAGAGCAGTGGACTGAAAATCCTCGTGTCCCTGGTTCGATTCCAGGTCTGGGCACCTAAGCTGGCCGGTCTTGATACCGGCCGATCCAGCCCTCAGGGAGGCAGGCCGAAGTGAAGAGCCGATGGTCCGACGAAGATGCCCGAGCGACGCTCGAGCGCTACCGCGACGATCCCCGCGTCAATGACGACATTGCCCTTCGCGTCTACACCTCACGGCTGATCGGCCAGGAACCGGCGCTGGTCCTTCACGGCGGCGGCAACACCTCGGTGAAGACCAGCACGGTCGACGACACGGGAACGGAGGTGCGGGTCCTGTGCGTCAAAGGGAGCGGCTGGGACCTCGGACGAATCGAGCCCGCGGGCCTCCCGGCCGTTCGCCTGGACAGCCTAGGCGCGCTGCGAGACCGCGACACCCTCAGTGACGAGGAGATGATCAATGCACAGCGAACGCGCCTGATCGACGCAAGCGCACCGAACCCGTCCGTCGAGACGCTGCTCCACGGGTTTCTCCCGCACAAGTTCATCGACCACTCGCACGCGGACGCGATCCTCGCGCTGGTGGACCAGCCGGATGCCGAAGCGATTTGCAGAGGGCTCTATGGCGAGCGCCTGGCGATCGTTCCTTACATCAAACCCGGCTTCGACCTCGCCAAGCGCGCCGCCGAAACGTTTGAAGCCAATCCGGCCATCGAGGGTCTGCTCTTGCTCAAGCATGGCTTGTTCACGTTTGGCGATACGGCGAAGGAAAGCTACGAGAGACACATTGGGGCGGTCGACGCAGCGGAGCAACTCATCGCGTCGAGGCGCTCGAGCCGTTCGAGGGCTGGCCGAAGCGAGGGACCGATCTCCTACGAACGCATCGCGCCGATGCTTCGCGGAAGACTTGGCAACAACCAACGCCGGTACCTCCTCACGCTCCGGCAGAGCGAAGCGATCGATGCCTTCTTGGCTCGGCAGGACCTCGCGAGCGTGACTCAGCGAGGCACGGCTACGCCCGACCACGTCATCCGAACCAAACGCGCGCCCATGTTGCTCGAGGTCACGTCCTCCATGGATTCCGATGCAGTCGCTGCGCACATCGAGGAGCGGCTCGAGCGCTATCGTGAAGAGTACAACGCCTACGTTCGAGCCGAATCGGAACGAAAACGGCGACATGTCGAGCCGTTGGACCCCGATCCCAGGGTGGTTTTGGTTCCGGGTCTCGGCGTGATCGCGGCCGGAGCCACCCCGGCCGCCGTCCGGATTGCAGCCGACATCTACGAACACACGATCGACGTCATCGAGGCGGCGGAGGCGATCGGACGCTACGAGCCCCTGCCCGAAGCCGACCTATTCGACATGGAATACTGGTCGCTCGAGCAAGCCAAGCTCGGCAAGACCAAGCCCAAGCCGCTGCAGGGCCAGGTGGTTTACATCAGCGGCGCTGCACGTGGGATCGGTGCGGCGTGTGCCAGGGCCTTCTCGCAAGCCGGAGCCTGCCTCTACCTGACCGATCTGGACGAGCTGCCGCTTCGGGCTCTTGCCGACTCGATCGGTGCTTCGTGGGAGGTGCTCGACGTATCGGACGAGGCCGCCGTGCATCGCAGCATCGACCGCTGCGTGCGCAAGCTCGGAGGCATCGATGGCGTGGTGTCCAACGCCGGCATTGCGCCGCAAGGACAAATGTCCTCGGTTTCCACGGCCGAGCTCAAGCGCAGCTTCGAGGTGAACCTGTTCGCGCACCAGTATCTGGCTTCTGGAGCGATGCGTGTGTTGCGAGCGCAAGGCTCGGGTGGATTCTTGCTGTTCAACGCGTCGAAGTCGGCGTTCAATCCGGGTCCGGACTTCGGTCCGTACGCGATTCCCAAGGCGTCCGTCATTGCGTTGATGAAACAGTACGCGATCGAGGGCGGTGCCATCGGCGTGCGGAGCAATGCCGTCAACGCCGATCGCATTCGAACGAGCATTCTCCCCGAAGAGGACATCGCGCGCCGTGCGCGCGCTCGCGGCCTCGACGCCGATGCGTACTATCGCTCCAACTTGCTCCAAAAAGAGGTAGCTGCCGATGACGTCGCCGGGGCGTTCTTGCATCTAGCCTTGGCGCCCAGCACCACCGCCTGTGTTCTGACCGTCGATGGCGGAAACATCGCCGCCTCGCCGCGCTAATACTCCCTTCCAAGGGTCGTGGCCGTGTTTGCGCGGGGCACGTCCGCCCCGTTTCGGAGCGACAGATAGAGCGCGCCGAAAAGCAGCACGGCAAATGGCGCACCAAATAGCAGCCCGACTCCGCAAAGCATTGCCGAGCCCATCGCGATGAGGCCCGCAATGAAGCCGACGCCGATGATGCGCCAGCGTTTTCCTCTGGCGATTCGCCATGAATACGCGATGGCTTCGATGGGCCCTGCATCGTCGTTGAAGGCGAGCTCAGCCTGCATGAAGGCAATCCCGGTGGCCAGGTATACATAGAGTGGAAGGAACACCAGCGTTGCGATGGCGAACGGACGCGCCGCGTCGTCCATGATCTCGCTCATCGGAGTATCCATGCTCACCGGCCCGATGAACGCGAGAAAGATGATGACGACGATCGGGACGATGATGACGATGAACGCAAGCCCGACCGCAAGGGACTGCAGGATGTACTTCCAGATCTTCGACAGCTGGCTGAACAACACCCCGATGGTCGTATGCCGTCCATGAAGCGCCCGCGTCGCCATCGCCCACATTCCCAGCACGAAAATTGCTGACAAGACGAGTTGGACGACCTGCAGGACGACGCGAACCGCTTTGTCGAGCACGCCGAACATGGCGCCGGGCTCGCCACTCGTTTGTTGAAGCGTCGAGAAGAAGCCCCAGACCACCCCGAGCGCCGTGGGGACGCCGAAGCCGATCAAGAAATAGAGCAGCGTGGCCGAGACCCAGGTACCGAGGTCTCGCGACCAGGCCTCCGATGCTCGGGAAAGAACGTTCGCGAGGGTGCCGCTCTCTCGGGTGAGCGGGAAACCAAGGTCGCTAGGTCGTGGTTCAGCCGGCACAGGCGCCGGAGCAGGTGGCAGGGGCTCTTGGGGCGGTTCCATCGTTCGCAGGATTATCATCCCAACGATCCGCTGCGAAGAAACTTCTCGCCGGCGTCCGCCAGCACGACGGGGTTGACCCGGCGCGATTCGGTGATAGTGCTAGCGCCATGTTGAACCGTAGCTTGCTTGGTTTTGGCTTGGTTTTCGGACTGATCACCGGGGGTTGTGGAAGCGATGCTGGGAGCCTGGGTGGTTCCGGCGGCACCGGCGGCACCGGCGGCTCGAGCTTCGTTCCGCCCGAGTACGGCACCTGGGTGAAATATGAGCCCGAGGGAGCCACCTGCAGCGACGGCAGCCAATACAAGTTCTGGGTCGAGTTCTCGGAAACCTCCGACAATCTGATCATCTTTTTCGAAGGCGGGGGCGCATGCTGGGACTACGAAAGTTGCAGCGGCAACGGCGGCATTCGTGGCGCGGCCAACCCGAATGGCTTGCCGGATACGCACGCCGATTCGCTGTACGAGATTGCGGGCATCGAGGTCGGCGCAAGTCAGGTCTACCCCCTTCTCAATCAGGACCCTGCCGTCAGCCCGATGGCGGATTGGAACAAGGTCTTCGTCGGATACTGCACGGGCGACGTCTACTCGGGCGATCGCACCGTGACCTATCAAGATCCAAGTGGCGTTGCGGATGACCTCGTGTTTCATCACGTCGGTCATCGAAACGTGCTCGCGATGACCGGGATGCTCGACGAGATGTTTCCGACGGTGCCCAAGCTCTTCGTCGGCGGGTGCAGCGCGGGCGGAGCGGGCGCCATCGTCAACTACTACTTCCTGCGAACCGGGATCCACGGGGTGGACAAGGGCTATCTCCTCGATGATTCGGGCCCGATCTACCCGGATCAGGCGGCGACCTCGCGCTCTTTTCAGTTGCATCAGCGTGTTCGGTCGTCGTGGGACGCCGACAAGTTGATCGATTCGGCGCCCCGCTCCGAGGAGCTCAAGATGGACTTCGGGAACCTCAATACGGTGCTGGCCGAGGAGTTTCCGAATGACAGGCTGGCCACGACATACTTCCGGCTCGACTACAACTATTCGCTTTATTCCTACGAGCGATTCTGGACCCGTGACGGTGAGAGCATCGTTCCCTACATGGGCGACGGGCTCGGCCTCGAGGAGGACGTCGCGCTCGATCGCGCCGCGATCTACAGCCTCTGGTGGGACGACACGGCGCTCTTGCGTGCCCAGTATGATGACAAGAGCAATCTCGGCTACTACATCCCGTTTTACCGCACCACCAACGACAGTCACTGCGTCACGATCCCAGGGCTCGAAGAGTTCGGCTTGGGGGAGGCGCTCAATCTCTTCGAGAACGACTTCGCCACGCTGGCCTGGGCGGGCAGCGAGATCGGCGACACGAGCTTGCGAGACTACGTCGAGAATCTCCTCAACGACGACGAGCCGCTCGAGAGCTTCTTCGAAGAGGACGCCGAGGGGCCCTACGTCTCCTGCACGCCCACGCCGGCTGATTTCGATGCAGGCGCCTGCGAAGCGGCCGTCAACCCTTAAGCTGCCTCAGTTCCAGCGGAAACCTTCCATGGTTTGCTTGGCCGTGTAGCGTGGCTGGAAGCCAGTGGCTTTGACGAAGGCCGTGTTGTCGATGACGATCGGGTACTTCACGTGTGCGATGGCATCGTCGGGCAGGTAGGGAAAGCCGAAACGGCCGAGCACCGTTCGATAGAGAGGCTCTGGAATCGGGATCGCGCGTTTGCCCGTCGCCTCGCAGACGATGGACAAAGGGACCGGGGGCGGTCCGGCGACGTTGAAGACGCCGCGGAGCTGCTTTTCCACGGCAAGCGTGATCGCCTCTTCGGCGTCCCACTCGTGCATCAGGTGGTAGAGCGGGTCGAAGCCGAGCACCAGTGGCACCCGGCGTTTCGAGAGGAAGCTCGCCAGCGTGCCGCCCCGGCTTGGGCCGAGGAAGTAGCAAAGCCGGAGGACGGCCGTGTTGAGCTCCGGCCACCTCCACAAGGCGCTACCCGCGTAGAGGTCGGCGGCGACGAGATCCGCAAGCTCTTTGAACGCCGCGCCCGCAAGCGGAGGCTCGTCCTCGGTGTGATAGAGAGGGGAGTCCGGCGTCGCTCCGTAGACCGTGTGGCGGCCTACAAACACCGCCTGCTTTACCCCGTATTCATGACAATACTCGAACAGCTTTCGGGTGCCGCCGAGATTGATGCGGTAACGCTCTTCGGTGTCGGTCGTGAAATGGGTGACCGTCGCCATGTGGATCAGCGCGTCGGGCCGGGAGATCCGGAACACGTCCTCCGCCGGCCGTTTTCGAATGTCCGCCTGATGCATCTCCACCCCTTCGGGCACGTCCGGCCATGGCCGCCTATCGATGCCGATCACCTGATACCCTCGGCGCGTGAGCCGGTAGGCAACGCCACGCGCCAGCGTTCCACTGATTCCGGTAATCAAGATTTTCATGGCCTTCGCTCTTTGTCCGGACTCGGCATGCGCTGGAACATGAATGGGTGAGGTCTCGCATCGAGACCCACGCTGATCAGCCGCTCCATGGCCTGGCGAACCTCGTCGATGTATGCGTGGATGACTTGATCGGGCTCGGAACCGTCGCCCTCGAACCGCATGGGGGCTCCGTAGTAGACTTGGCAAGCGACCGGAAGCGGGAAGAACACCAGTTGTGGTGCGACGGGCACGAACGGGCCTTTCGCCATCCTGGCCAACCATTTGATGTGGAAGAGCTGCGGGAAGGATTCCTCACCACCGATGAAGGCACACGGGATGATGGGTGTATCCATCTTGAGGGCGAGCCGCATGAACCCCGTACCGAAACGGACGAGCTTGTAGCGGTCCTTGTAGAGCTTTCCTGCGCCGCGCGCGCCCTCCGGAAAAACGACGACCAGCCGCTCGTCGGCCAATAGTTGCTCTCCGTGCTCGGGTAACCCAGTCAGATGACCGAGCTTGCTGAGCGCAGGTCGGGCAAAGGGCGATCGGGTCAGAAAGTATTCCGCCATGCCTTGACCGAGGCGCGGAGCTTCATCGTTGAGGAGCAAGGAGGTGAAAAGCATCGCAGCGTCGGCGCCGATCCCACCCGAGTGATTGGCGATGACGAGCGCGCGTCCCGTCGCAGGTACGTTCTCGAGCCCAAAGGCCGTCACCTTGAGGTAGTGGCGGTAGAAGTACGCCATGGGAGAATAGGCGCGCACCAGTGCCTTCTTCGAAAGCCCAAAGCGATCGAACCCATAGTCGTCGAACTCGATGGGAAGACGGTCTACGTTTCGCCTGACTTGTGGGTCGTCGAAGAAGGACATGGGCCCAATCCGCTGCCGGTGCTCAGTCAAATAACTCAGCTTGGCGACCAAAGCGAGCGAGATAGTCGCTCATACGGAGCTTCCGGACCGCGCTCTCGGAGCTCATGTATCGGATCTTGCCGAAGATGGGCCGCTCGGGGCCCCACGCCCGGTCGTAGCGGCCGAGCACCCAGAAGATCCCCGAGTAGCTGTTCGGATCTCGGCCGTCGACTGCGTACTTGTTGTTGAGCTCGATCATGGCCGACAGGGCATCCCGAGGGCTAGCGCTCCACTCGAGGATCTTCTTGCCCCAAAGCATGCGCAGGTAGTTCTGGAGTCGGCCTGTCTGGGTGAGCTCGGTCTGCGCCGCGTTCCAGACCAGGTCGTGGGTCTCTGCAGCCTCCAGCTCCTCGAGGGAATAGACGTACGCGCGGGGGTCGGCCTGGTGCTGCTCCAGCGTGGTGCGCGCCCATGCGGGCAGGGAATCGTATCGGTTGTAGCCCGGCTCGAGCGCGCACATGTTGAACCCGACCTCGCGCCACGTCACCAGCTCGTCTAGGAACGCCTCGGCATTGTTGCTCATGCCCCACCAGCCCTCCCGGGCGCCGTTGGTCTTGTTCGAGAGCCTATCGAGCGTCCACCCCTCGTTCTGAGAAAGCTCGCTGAAGATCTGATGCGTCGATACGTGTCCGAAATGCAACCAGGGGGAAAGGCCGCTCGAAGCGTCTTCATCGGGATGGTTGCGGTCCTCGGCATACCGGTGAAAGCCACCGTCCAGAAAATCGAGGGCACGTTGCTCCGCCGCGACAAACCCTCCTTCGAAGTCGACCGGCGGGACCGAATGGTCGATGTCAAACGAGTCGAGCGTCTCTCCGGCCAGCGTTGCATCGGTGGCCTCAGGCCAACGCTTGCTGATGCCACGCAGGAGCTCTTCTCGGCTCTCTTGTCCGGGCGGTGCGAAGCCTTCCAGCGGATCGGCTGCGGGAAGCACGTCGAGGTGGTCTGGGAGCTCTTTTTGGAGGAAGCGGCGAAAATCAAAGGCACGGCTGAACACCTTGTTCGCGGAGCGAAGCGGAAGAAGGCCATTGCTGTCGACTAGCTCGAGGGGCACCTCGAGCTTCGAGGCCGCGGCCCGGTGCATTTTGGGAATGAAGAAGCTCGGATAGTCGTCGCTCACGACCATACAAGCTTCGCGGGCGAGCGCTTCGATCAACCCGCTACCGGCACCTGGCTCTGGCTCGACGTATGGGTAGTAGACGACGCCCTTGTTGCGGAAGTGCTCCCGATGTGCGCGCATCCCATCGAGGACGAAACGGTGAAGCCGATCGCTGGCCCATGGATAGCCGGTTCGCAGCGCCTCGATGATGACCAGGGGCTTTTCGAGGGCTCGAGCGCGCTCGGCTGCGTATTGCAGCGCGAAGTTCCATCGCGGTCTACGGAACGCCACCATCCAGTGAAGCACGTACCGGCCATCGGCCAGCGCATGGCCGTTGAGGGCGCGGATGCGAATCTCAGGAACCCCGCTCACCGCGCCTCCGCTCGCATGCCCCCGTAGGTGTGCTTGCTTACTTCGCCGGCTTCCACAGAGGGCGCTTGAAGCACCATATCGCGGAGCTCTTGATTCCGGCGGAGCTCACCAGCTCCCAACCCTGCTCTCCCATCTTGTTGGACATTTCGGTCACCTGGGCGACGTCCGAAGCATCGAAGCACTGGTACTGCCACTGGTCCCTCTTGGGTGGGTTGTGGCTATCGGCGGCCACCGGGTTGGTTTGTGCGACCAACAGACCGGCCGCGAAAGCCCCTACCAAACACAAAGCTATGAAAAACGCTCTCATCTGCCTTCCTCCTCCGAGGGTTGCTTATAACACGCGAGACTCCGTGGATTCGTCCGAGGGACAGCCGTCGGACCGCCATCGCCCGGAATCTCTCCATCTCCTCGAAACCACGCATATTTTCGTCCAGCCTGGCCCCCGTCGAGGGCGCACCGGTCCTCGGGCTCGGGGCCCCGTGGACCGTTCGGGCAGAATTCGTGGATCCGCAGCGTAGCCCGCGTTATCTTGGGACTATGCAGTATCCACGTATTCTTATGCCCGCACTGTCCTTTGCATTCCTGTTCTGTTGGGTGGCCTGTAGTGGCGATTCGGTGGGTGACAACCGCGGAAGCGGGGGAAGCGCCGGCAACGCTGGCACCGGCGGCTCAGGCGGCATCGGAGGAACCACGGGCACGGGCGGAACCGGGGGCGGCAATACGGGCACGGGCGGAACCGGCGCCGTGGGCGGCATGTCCGGCGGTTGTTTTCCCGCCCTCTGTCCAGACGGCAACTCGTATGGTTGCGGCGATTGCATCGACAATGACGGGGACGGGCTCGTGGATGACAAAGATCCCGAGTGCCTCGGCCCCTGCGACGGTACCGAAGGACCCGTCCTGTTGACCGGCACCCCAGGTGAAACCGGCAATCAATGCGGTGCCGACTGCTACTTCGACAGAGGAAACGGATCGGGGTCGGGCGAATGCAAATGGGACCGGCGCTGCGATCCGCTCGAGCCCAAAGATGGTTGCGTCTACAACGAGGCTCTCATCGGTGCTGCGAACTACTGCCCGGACCCGCAGCCTGAGCTCTGCGAGTCGACCTGCGGTGCGCTCACGCCGAATGGCTGCGACTGTTTTGGTTGCTGTACGTTCCCCGAGCTCAACGGTGGATACGTTTTCCTCGGCTCCTATATCGGCAATGACGGAACCTGTACTTTGAACGATCTCAACGACCCCGAGCTCTGCAGGCCATGTACGCCTGCGGGCAACTGCCTGAACACCTGCGAGCGCTGCGAGATCTGTCTCGGCAAGCCGACCATCCCGGAAGACTGCTTTCCTGGGACCGGCGGTAGCGGTGGCAGTGGAGGTAGCGGTGGCACCGGCGGCATGAGCGGCACCGGCGGCTCTGGGGGCAGCTTGCGCTGCCCGCCCGACAAGCAGGAATGCGGCCTTCCCGGGGATGCTGCGTGTCCGGCCGGGTCCTTCTGCCTGACCGGCTGCTGCACGAACGCGGTTCAGTAACGCCTATCCCAAGATATCCGTCACCCGGTGCACGTCATCGGGGTCGGATGTCGTCGGGACCAGCAGCACATCGTCGGCGCCTGCATCTTTGGCTTGCTGCACCGCCGTCTTGAGCGCTTGCGGCGTGGTTGCGATGCAGATCTGCTTCACGTTTTGACGGGCCACGGGCGCCATGAAATTGAGGTAGCGCTCTAGATAGTCGTCGAGTTGGATGCGGGCGTTGGGGCCCAGCGCATACCAAAAGCCGGTGCCGAGCCACGGCTCCGCGCGACCGCGTTCTTTCCATGCGCGTCTTGCAGCCTCGAACTGCAACTCCATTTCGGCCGCGGACGGACCGAAGCTGAACCCGCACAGGCCATCCGCCCACTTGGAGGCAGCGCGAATCGACTCGACCATCAAAGAGCCCGTGAGCAGCTTGGGACCTCCCTCTTGAACCGGGGCCGGGCCGACGGGAAGCGCGCCCTCTACCACGGGCTCGCCTCGCCAGACGTTTCGCATAGTCTCGACGCTCTTGGCGAGCCGCGTGAGACGGTGGCCAAGCGGCGCATCGACCGATTGATAGTCCTGTTCGCGTCCTCCGACCCCGAGCCCCGCGACGAATCTTCCGCCAGACAGCACGTCGATAGTGGCCAGCTGTTTGGCGAGCATCACGGGATGGTGGAGCATCGGCACGAAGACGCCGCTCACGATCTTGACTTGGTTGGTTAGCGTCGCTGCTGCGGCGAGCGCGGCCGTCAGGTCAGGGTTGTAGAAGGATATGCGCTCACCGGCTGCGAGGCTCGCGAAGAAGCCTGCGTCGATGCGATCGCACCACGTCAAAAAGGCGTCTCTGTCGAGGCCGGGCGCCATGACTGGCAGGTTCATCCCGATTTCCATGTGCTCCTCTCAGGGCCTGAAGAAGGCTTTGCATCTGTGCGCGTTGGCGTTTAGGACTAGCTCCCTGCGTCACGCCCATGGGGCTTGACCGGCGGAGGATACACCATGCGAAACCCAAAGGATTTCTTCAAACCGATGGCCATCGGGGCACCCGAGCCGGTACGGGAGATCCCCTTCCGGCCATCGCGAATGATCCATTTCTTCGATCCGAGCAATCCCAAGATGGCCTCGAAGGCCCCGAGCATTGCGCAAAAGTGCGACGTGCTCCTCGGTAATCTGGAGGACGCCATTCAGGCGGACAAAAAGATCGACGCACGCGAGGGCTTCATCAAGATCGCCAAGGAGAATGACTTCGGCGATTGTCAGCTATGGACGCGGGTCAACAGCCTCGATAGCCCATGGTTTCTCGACGACATGATTCGCATCGTCGAGCAGGTTGGTGACAAAGTCGACGTGATCATGATCCCGAAGGTCGAAGGACCATGGGACATTCACTTCATCGACCGGTTGCTCGCTCAGCTCGAAGCGCGTGCAAGCGTGAAGCAGCCCATTTTAGTCCATGCGATCTTGGAAACCGCGCTCGGCGTCGCCAACGTCGAGGAGATCGCCGGAGCGAGCCCGCGCATGCAGGGTCTGAGCCTCGGTCCCGCGGACCTCGCGGCATCACGCCGCATGAAGACGACGCGCGTCGGCGGTGGGCACCCGGGTTATCTCGTTCGGGAGGATCCGGATCCGGATCATCCCGATGCGCCGCGAAAGACCGCCCAGCAGGATCTTTGGCACTACACGATTGCGCGAATGGTCGACGCCTGTGTCGCGAACGGCATCTTCGCCTATTATGGCCCTTTCGGCGACATTCGGGACACCGTCGCCTGTGAGGATCAGTTCCGGAACGCATTCTTGCTCGGCTGCGTCGGGGCGTGGTCGTTGCATCCAGTGCAGATCGACATCGCCAAGAAGGTCTTCAGCCCGCCGGTCGATGAGGTGCTCTGGGCCAAGAAGGTGATCGAGGAGATGGGCGACGGCACCGGCGCCGTCATGATCGACGGCAAGATGCAAGACGATGCCACCGTGAAACAGTGCAAGGTCATGGTGGAGCTCGCCCGTATGCTTGCCGACAAGGATCCAGAGCTGAGAGCTGCCTACCAGTTTTGAGAGGTGTAGACATGACCAAGAGGCATCGTCCGCGACGAAGCGTGTTGTACATGCCGGGCTCCAACGCGCGCGCCCTCGAAAAGAGCCGCACGCTGCCCGCAGACGCCTTGATTTTCGACCTCGAGGATGCCGTCGCGCCCGATGCGAAACTCACTGCCCGGACCCAGGTCATTCAGGCTTTCGAGGCGGGCGGATACGGCGAGCGGGAGATCCTGATTCGCACCAATGGGCTGAACACGCCCTGGGGTTACGACGATCTCGTCGCCGTCGCGAACGTTCGCGCTGGCGCGGTCCTTCTTCCCAAAGTCGAAAGCGCCGAGATGGTGCGACAAGCCGAGTCGGTCCTGCTGTCCCACGGAGCCCCCTCCGATCTGGTGATTTGGTGCATGATGGAAACTCCCCGCGCCATGCTGCACGCCGAGCAAATCGCAGATGCGAGCCCCCGCCTCGGAGGGTTGGTGATGGGCACCTCCGACCTCGCGAAGGACCTGCAGGCGCAACACACCGCCATGCGCTTGCCGCTGATCACCTCGTTAGGTCTGTGCATGCTTGCGGCGCGGGCCGCGCGGATTGCGATCCTCGACGGGGTTTATCTGGATCTGAATGACCACGACGGGTTCGTCGATTCTTGTCGGCAAGGGGCCGAGCTCGGCTTCGATGGCAAGACTCTGATTCACCCGAAGCAGATCGAGGCGGCAAACCAGGCGTTCGCTCCATCCAAGGAAGAGGTTCAGCTATCCCGGCGAATCATCGACGCCTATGCGGCGGCCGAAGCTGAGGGCCGGGGCGTAGTCGTGGTCGACGGGAAGCTGATCGAGCGGTTGCACGTCGATCACGCCGAGCGCGTGGTTGCGCTCGCAGAAGCCATCGGACAATAGACCTTGCATAGCGCGGCGCACAGGGGCTAATCTGGCCGTTTCAACATGCGATTCTACGAATTCGAAGCGAAGCAGCTCCTCCAAAAGCACGGGATTCCGCTCGTCCAGAGCGGTCACGCAACGACCGTTAAAGACGCCCAGCGCATGGCCTCCGAGATCGGCGGTCCGGTCATCTTGAAGGCGCAGGTCATCGCACCGGGCCTGGCCGCGGCATCGGTCAAGGAGGCGTCCGACGCCGCGGGCGCCAAGGCGGCCGCGGCTGAGCTCCTCCAGATCGACGATGGTGGCCGCAAGCCAAGAGGTCTTCTAGTCGAGGCGCGACCATCTGGACCGACCTACAGCCTCTCGTTCACCTATGATGGTACGGCGAAGCGTCCCGTCATCGCAGGAAGCGACGTCGCAGGCAAGATCGACGACATCGGGGACGAGCATCCTGACCGCATCGTGCGACGGCACTTCTCCGCGCTCTACCCGTTCTCCGACTACATCGCGAAAGAGCTCGTGCGCTCCATGGGTTTCGGGGGAGGGGACCTCAACCGCATGACCCGAATCGTGTCTGGGCTCGCGCGGCTCTTCCTCAGATACGATTTGGCGGATCTCGACATCACGTCGCTGGTCAAGCTCTCCGACGGGAGCTTCGCCGTGCTCGACGTGGAGGCGGATCTCGAAATCGAGGCGCGCCACCGACAAAGACCCATGCTCGACGAGCTCGGCTTCGCCAAGGACGATCTCAGGCAGGTGCGCGAGCCGACGGAATTCGAGCTCGAGGGCGCGCGTATCGACGCTGAGGACCCGCGAGGGATCATCAGCCCGATCGCAGAGTTCGACGGCAACATCGGCTTGGTCATCGGCGCCGGGGGTGGATCGTTGACCTTGACCGACGCGGTGCGCAAGCACGGCGGCCGTCCAGCCAATTACGCCGCCATTGGCGGTAATCCGAGTGTCGACAAAGCTCGTCGACTGACCAAGCTCGTCTTGAGCAAGCCCGGTGTCGACAAGATCGCGGTGATGTCGAACGTCGTGTCCAATACGCGTGCGGATCTCGTCGCCCGCGGCGTGATCAAGGCCATCGTCGAAATGGGATTCGAGCCGGCCGACAAGATCTTGATCTTTCGGGTCCCAGGGGCCTGGGAGAGCGACGCCGCCAAGATCTTGAAGAAGTATGGCATCGAGTATTGCGATCGGACGGTTTCGATTAGCGAAGCGGCCCGGCGCGCCGTCGAGAAAGCTGGCTAGGGGAGATCGGCAATGGCCGTCATCGTTCACAAGGATTTCCAGTTCATCGTCCAGGGCATCACGGGCCGGGAAGCATTGAATTTCACGCGTGAGTGCTTGCAGTACGGTTCGAAGATCATCGGTGGAGTCACGCCCGGAAAGGGCGGCCGGGAGGTCTACGGCGTCCCGGTGTACGACACGGTTCGCGAGATCACCGAAAAGGAACGGGTCGATGGCACCGTCATCACCGTGCCCCTCGCTTTCGCCCCGGACGCTGCATTCGAGGCGATCGATGCCGGCATCAAGGAAGTCGTGGTCATCACCGAAGGCATTCCGCGCAAGGATGCGTCTGCCGTAGTCGAGTACGCTCAGCTGCACGGTGCGCGCGTCATCGGCCCAAACTGCTTGGGCGTCATCACCCCCGACGTGTGCCGGTTCGGGAGCCTTGGCGGTCCGGCGGTCGATTGCCGCAAGGCTTTCAAGCCGGGAGTCGTCGGAGTGATGTCCCGGTCGGGCGGTATGACCACGGAAATTTGCAATGCGCTCACCCTCTCGGGGCTCGGCGTCAGCACGGCCATTTCGATCGGCGGCGACCCGGTCATCGGGTCGACCTATGCGGACCTGATTCCGTTATTCGAAGCCGACGAAGATACCAAAGCCGTCGTCGTCTACTCCGAGCCTGGCGGTACGGCGGAAGCGGAGCTCGCGCGTTGGACGCAGGAGAACAACAGCCGCCTTCCCATCGTGGCGTTCGTCGCGGGCCGCTTCATGGATGAGATGCCGGGGATGAGCTTCGGTCATGCAGGGACGGTCGTTAACAAAAAGGTGGACTCTCCCGCCGACAAGATGCGCAGAATGCGGGAGGCTGGCATCTCGGTGGCAGAAGAGATCGGCGATATTCCGGACCTCGTTCGGGAGCGCCTCGGAAACTGAGCGGCAAGGGAATTACCATGGCCATGTTCATACGCGTAGACGTCGACAACAACATCGTCGCGAAGACTCCCGGTCTCGCGGAAAAGCTCGTCGAAGTGTGTCCCGTCAAGATCTTCAAGCTCGGTGAAAAGCCGAACGAAGTCGAGGTGGTCGAGGAAAACGTCGACGAATGCACCCTTTGCGACCTCTGCATGCAGGCTTCCCCCGAGGGAGTCCGCGTGATCAAGCTCTACGAATAGCGCGGAGCGCGTGACCGTGGCGGAGCCGGCTTATGCTCTGGAACAATCCGTGAACGATCGCCCCATGAACCTCGCTCCCGCGAGCGCAACCGATTACCGCGAGCTCGCTCGCAAGAGACTGCCGAGACAGCTCTTCGACTACATCGACGGAGGCGCGTATGCCGAGAATACGATGCGCGCCAACGTCGCGGACCTCCGGAGCATTCATCTGCGCCAGCGGATCTTGCGTGACGTGTCCGACATCGAGCTCAGCGCCGAGGTGCTGGGCGAGCATTTGGCTCTGCCCGTGGTGCTCGGTCCGGTCGGTCTCGTCGGCATGTTTGCACGTCGCGGAGAGGTTCAGGCCGCGAGGGCAGCGGAAAAGGAGGGAGTCCGGTTTTGTGAATCCACCGTTTCGATCTGTGCGATCGAGGAAGTGAAGGAAGCCACCAATCAGCCGTTTTGGTTTCAACTGTATGTGATGCGCGACCGTGGATATGCGCAGGAGCTGATGGGCCGCGCGCGCGAGGCTGGGTGCTCGGTGCTGGTATTGACCATCGATCTCGCCGTGGTGGGCGCCCGCTACCGCGACACGCGAAATGGCATGACCGTACCGATTTCACGGTCGAAGAAGCTGGTCCGCGCTTGGGACATCCTTTCGCACCCTCGCTGGGTGATGGACGTGGCTCTGCGCGGCAAACCGCTGACCTTCGGAAATCTCGAGGCCGCGGTACCCGGCGCCGGCAATCCGACGGATTTCAAAGATTGGGTCGATAGCCAGTTCGATCCCACCGTCACCTGGGATGATCTTGCGTGGGTCCGCAAGCATTGGACGGGCAAGCTGGTGCTCAAGGGAATTCTCGACGTCGACGACGCCAAGCGCGCCGTGGATGCCGGCGCCGACGGCATCATCGTGTCCAATCACGGGGGCCGGCAGCTCGACGATGTCCGCTCGACGGCGCTCGCGCTGCCACCCATTGCCGAAACGGTTGGCGACCGTGTGGAGGTCTTGGTGGATGGCGGCGTTCGAAGCGGGCTCGACGTGGTGAAAATGCTCAGCCTGGGAGCGAGGGCTTGCTTGCTCGGCCGAGCGTGGACCTATGCCGTGGCGGCACGGGGCGAGGAGGGCGTGGCGCACGTCCTGCGCATCATCCGCGAGGAAATGAGGGTGGCGATGGCCCTGACCGGGACGCGCAAGCTCGCCGACCTCGGGCCTGACGCGCTCGATCGCTGACCTCGTAGTGGGATACTCATCGGCGTGCTCAGCGGGCCTTCCAGCGCGGCGCCCGTTTTTCGATGAACGCACGCGGCCCTTCCTTGGCGTCTTCGCTTTGCATGTTCTTTTGAAATGCCTCGAAACCTTCGCGCCAGAGCGCGGCGTCGTCCGCGGTGAACGCGCGAGCGGCGAGATTTCGGCTGGCCTGCACCGCGAGCGGCGCGTTGGAGGCGATTTTGTGGGCAAGCGAAATGGCGTCGTCTCGCACCTGCCCTGGGCTCGCCAACCGGTTCACCAATCCGAGCTGGTATGCGCGATCGGCGCCCAGGGGCTCTCCGGTCAGGATCACCTCCATAGCCTGCGCCATGCCGATCGCGCGCGGCAGACGGAAGAGGCCGCCCGCCACTGCAATCAGCGCCCGCTTCACCTCGGGAAGACCGAAGAAGGCTTCGGTCGAAGCGACGATCATGTCGCAGGCGAGCGCGATCTCACAGCCGCCCGCCAGCGCGGGGCCTTGAAGCGCCGCGATCAGCGGCTTGGTGCGAGCCCTTTGCACGATTCCGCCGAAGCCGCCTTTGGCCGTAGCCGTGGCGCCAGCGTTTCCCGCCGCGATTTCCTTCAGGTCTGCGCCGGCGCAAAAGACGGGTCCATTGGCCGTCAGGACAGCCGCCCAGAGCGATGCATCGGACTCATAGCGATCGAGCGCAGCCTCGATTCCGGTCGACATGACGCCATTGATCGCGTTGCGGGCTTCCGGCCGGTCGAGCGTGATGACGGCCACGTGCTCGAGGACTTCGAATTGAACGCTCATGAGGGTTGCTCCTTTTCGGTGCGTAGGTTTCCGCGACAACCCAGCTGGGGCAACCGTTTTTTGGCGAGCGGGACTTTGCAGAGGCGACGGAGGTCCTAGAATCAGTGCCAGTGCCAGTGCCAGTGCCAGCCGCCAGCGCGGGCGGCGGCGTTCGCGATGCGGCTGGCGCCCGGGCGAGGGGGAGGTGTTCATGGGTAAGCCTGTTTGTGTGGTCGTCGGAGTTGGGCCCAAGAACGGCCGCGCCTTTGCCAAGCGTTTCGCCGAGGAAGGATATGCGGTGGCGCTTCTTTCCCGGTCCACGGAGTACTCCGGTGGCCTCGCCAAAGAAATCGGCGGCCGGGCGTATGCCTGCGATGTCACCAACGCGGAGGCGATTCGTGAAACATTCGCCGAGATTCGCGAGGACCTCGGCGATGTCGACGTGCTTCTCTACAACGCAGGCTCAGGTAAGTTCGGCACCTTTGACGACATCCCCGACGCAGAGTTCGAGAAGGGATGGCAGATCAACGTGCGCGGACTCTTGCAAAGCACGCGGGAGGTCGTGGGTGCGATGCGCCACAAGAAGAGCGGGGCCATCATCGTCACTGGGGCCACCGCCTCGCTTCGCGGCAAACCCTTCACTGCCGCGTTTGCATCGGCCAAGGCCGCACAGCGAAGCCTGGCCCAATCACTCGCCCGCCAACTGGGGCCCGAAGGAATCCACGTCGCGCTCCTGATCGTCGACGGGAGGATCGGCACCGACGATCAGGCGAACGACGACGGGTCCCAGCTGAGGCCGAGGGACATCGCGAAGACCGTGTACCATCTTGCGACGCAGCCCAAGTCGGCCTGGTCGTTCGAGGTCGACGTTCGGCCCTTCGGCGAGAGCTGGTAGGAAGGCTTTTCAGTCGACCTCATCCATGGCGCGCGCGATACCGAATCTGCCACTTAGAGAGCCTCGAAACAGGTCCGGGACGCTGGCTCACGCCTCCGATTCCCGCTCCTGCTCGCGTGAGACGAGCCTAGCCAAGTCGGCGAGCTCCTGGGCCATCCAATCGACCAAGTCGTCGAACGCGATGATTCCCTGAAGGCGGTCTTGCGCGTCGACGACGGGGATGCGTCGCACGCCACGGGAGCGCATCTTTTTCCGAACGTCGTACATGCGTTCGTTTTCGCGGGCAGTGACGAGACCGTCACTCATGACCTGAGCCACTCGTAGTCTGGCGAGCTCGCTCGGCGCTTCGGCAAGACCCTTCACCACCAGATCACGGTCGGTGACCATCGCCACGGGGACGCGTTCATCACCGCGCTCCTCGACCACTACCAGGCAGCCTACGTGATGGGTCTTCATCAAACGGGCGGCCTCGAGGATGCTCTCATCTGGATGAATGATGTATACGGTTCGGTTACAAAGCTCGCCGGCGGTCATGAGCCCTCCTCCGCGACGTCTATCCTAGCACTTGCCGGCTCGGACCAAATGGGTGCACCGTAGCCGCGTGATGCTCGATCGGCGTCAATGGATGATGGCCGCAGGCGCGGCGACCTTGACCACGGCTGCCCCGGTCCTCACGAGCGCACGGAAGAGCGGCTCGGTCACGTTGTTCCTGTGCGGCGACGTCATGACGGGACGCGGTATCGATCAGGTGCTGCCTCATCCTGGTGACCCTCAAATCCACGAGAGCTATCTGAAGAGTGCCCGGGACTACGTGTCCCTGGCAGAGCGTAGGAACGGTCCTATTCCAAAACCGGTGGACTATTCCTACATCTGGGGAGCGGCCCTTGCAGAGCTCGATCGGCGCCGGCCCGACGTCCGGATCATCAACCTGGAGACGAGCATCACGAGGCAAGGGGATCCCGAGCCCAAGGGAATCCACTACCGCATGGATCCCGCCAACGTGCCCGTCCTCACGGCAGCCGGCGTCGACTGCTGCGTCTTGGCCAACAACCACGTGCTCGATTGGGGTCGGGCCGGATGTATCGATACCCTTCGCGCGCTACGCGATGCGGGCATCGAGACTGCGGGAGCAGGGCTCGACGCCCGCGAAGCCGAGCGTCCGGCAACCCTTCCCACCCCACATGGAAGGGTCCTGGTCTTCGGGCTCGCCTCCAGCACCAGTGGCGTTCCCGGCAGCTGGGCCGCCAAGACGTCGAGGCCTGGCGTCGAGCTGCTACCCGATCTTTCGAGCGAAAGCGCCGATCGAGTGGGCCAGCGTATTCGTTCGCTGCGTCAGGAGGGAGACATCGTGGTGGTGTCCATCCATTGGGGCGGGAATTGGGGTTATCAAGTACCCTCTGATCAGCGAAGCTTTGCGCACCGGCTCATCGAAGAAGGCCTGGTAGACGTCATCCACGGGCACTCATCCCACCATCCCAAGGGGATCGAGATCCACCGGGGCAAGCCAATCCTCTACGGGTGCGGCGACTTCATCAACGACTACGAAGGCATCGGGGGTTACGAAGAGTACCGGGGAGATCTCGCGTTGATGTACTTCTTGAGCTTCGATGTGACCGACCAAACGCTGAGTCGGTTGGAGATCACACCCCTCCAGATGACGCGATTTCAACTGCACCGTGCGTCCACGCGCGACTGCGAATGGATCGCGGCTTCCTTGGCCCGGGAGGGGCGAGCGCTCGGCACCACCGCCTCTTGCGTCGACGGCGACACGCTGCGCGTCGACCTTCGGTGATCACCCCCGTCGCTGCTGCGCACGACCCCTTTGCGCCGGTTTCCGGGCAAATTTGAGACGTCGCGGGCCGTGGGCTTGCACAACCTGACTTTCGAGGTAACCGGCGGGTTGCCAAACGGCGACATTGGACGAGCAAAATGATGAAAGACCTCAGTAAATACCGAAATATCGGCATTTTTGCGCACGTGGACGCGGGCAAGACGACGACCACCGAGCGCATCCTGAAGCTTACGGGCAAGATCCACAAAATCGGCGAGGTTCACGACGGTGCGGCGACCACGGACTTCATGGAGCAGGAACAGGAGCGCGGGATCACGATTCAATCCGCGGCGACGACCTGTTTCTGGAATGCGCATCAGCTGAACATCATCGACACCCCTGGACACGTCGACTTCACGATCGAGGTGTATCGCTCGCTCAAGGTGCTCGATGGCGGTGTCGGTGTATTTTGTGGCTCCGGTGGTGTGGAGCCGCAGTCCGAGACGAACTGGCGCTACGCGAACGACTCCAAGGTTGCTCGCCTCATCTTCGTCAACAAGCTCGACCGTCTGGGCGCCGACTTTTATCGCGTCGTCAATCAGATCAAGACGGTCCTCGCCGCCAAACCGCTGGTCATGGTGCTGCCTATCGGCACGGAGTCCGAATTCGTGGGCGTGGTCGATCTGCTCACCCGGAAGGCATATGTCTGGGACGAGTCGGGTCAGCCTGAGAACTACGAGGTTCAGGAAGTCCCGGAGGACATGAAGGAGCTCGTCGACAAATACCGGTTCGAGCTCATCGAGACGGCCGTCGAGCAGGACGACGACGCAATGGAGCAGTATCTCGAGGGAAACGAGCCCGATCTCGAGACGATCAAGAAGTGCATTCGCAAGGGCACGCGCGACCTGGTGTTCTTCCCGACCTATTGTGGATCGGCATTCAAGAACAAGGGCATCCAGCTGATGCTCGACGCCGTCGTCGACTACCTGCCCGACCCGACGGAGGTTCCCCCGCAACCCGAGATCGATCTCGAAGGTCACGAGACCGGCGAGTTCGCGATCGTAGATCCCAGCAAGCCCGTACGTGCGCTCGCTTTCAAGATCATGGATGATCGCTTCGGTGCTCTGACCTTCACGCGCGTTTACTCCGGCACGATCAAAAAGGGCGACACACTGATCAACACGGCTACTGGGAAAACCGAGCGCATTGGGCGCATGGTCGAGATGCACGCCAACGACCGAACGCTCGTCGATTCGGTGCAAGCTGGGGACATCGTGGCCATGGTCGGACTGAAGGACGTGCGTACCGGGCATACCCTTGCCGATCCCAAGGCGCCGGCGACCCTCGAGCCCATGGTTTTTCCTGACCCGGTCATCTCCGTGGCCGTCAATACCAAGGACAAAGCCAACAGCGAAAAGCTCAGTACGGCGCTCGGCAAGATGGTGGCCGAGGATCCGTCCTTCCAGGTCGAGGTCGACCAGGAGTCGGGCGAAACGATCCTCAAAGGGATGGGAGAGCTTCATCTCGACATCAAGGTCGATATCCTCCGGCGCAGTCACGGGGTCGAGGTCGAGGTTGGCGCGCCCCAGGTCGCGTACCGCGAAACGGTCACCAAACCCGTGAGCGACGTGTACGTACACAAGAAGCAAACCGGCGGCTCGGGGCAGTTTGCGAAGATCGACTACACGATCGAGCCAGCCGAGCCCGGTGAAGGGTTCAGCTTCGACTCGAAGATCACCGGCGGGAGTATCCCCAAAGAGTTCATTCCTGCCGTAGAAAAGGGCTTCAAGCAGATGCTCGGCGAGGGTCCCTTATGTGGATTCCCCGTCGTCGACTTCAAGGTTTTGCTGAACGATGGTGCGTTCCACGCGGTCGACTCTTCTCAAATGGCCTTCGAGATTGCGGCCAGAGCTGCATTCCGTCAGACGATGCCCAAAGCGGGGCCTCAACTTCTCGAGCCCATCATGAAGGTCGACGTGTACGTGCCGGAAGCCAATGTGGGTGACGTCATCGGCGACCTCAACCGCCGGAGGGGCGTGGTGAGCTCGCAGGAAAAGGGAGTCACCAACGTGCACGTCAACGCAGATGTCCCCCTCAGCGAAATGTTTGGTTACATCGGGGACCTGCGCTCCGCGACCTCCGGCCGCGGCCAGTTTTCGATGGAGTTCAAGAACTACGCGCCCGTTCCGAGAAACATCCTCGAGAAGGTCCAAGCCGAGGTCGCTGAACGCAAGGCCAAGGGGAAGTAGCAGGCCTCAGCGATGGCTCGAGGGCTGGCGCGATGAGAGCGACGGCCCCATACGATCTGTCATGACGCGAGGAACCGAGCCGAACATCCAAGGACAGGAAGTCACCTACCGCGCGGGCGATACTACGCTCAAGGGATACATCGCGTGGGACGCCAACCACGAAGGTCGACGGCCCGGGGTGGTGGTGGTCCACGAGTGGTGGGGGCACAATGACTACGTGCGACGGCGCGCGCGCATGCTCGCCGAACAATGCTACACCGCGCTTGCGCTCGACATGTACGGTGACGGCAAGCAGGCCGATCATCCGAAGGACGCGCAGAGCTTCATGATGGAATCCATCAGCAATCCCGAGATTGCGAAGGCGCGTTTCATGGCGGCCTACGATCTCCTCAAAAAGCACGAGACCGTCGACCCTTCCAAGATTGCGGCGATCGGTTATTGTTTTGGCGGCGCGGTCGTCCTGCAGATGGCTCGGTTCGGCACGGACCTGAAGGGAGTCGCGAGCTTTCACGGCAATCTCTCCACCGACTCACCAGCCAAGCCCGGTGTGGTGAAGGCCAAGGTCCTGGTGCTTCATGGTGCCGACGACTCATTGGTACCCAAGGAGCAGGTGACAGCATTCAAAAAGGAGATGGACACCGCTGGGGTTGATTACACGTTCATCGCGTACCCCGGCGCCGTGCACGCCTTTACGAATCCAGCCGCGACCGACAATGGAAAGAAGTTCAACCTGCCGCTGGCCTACGACGAGCATGCGGACCACGAGAGTTGGGCCGAGCTCCAGAAGTTCCTTC
Source organism: uncultured delta proteobacterium (assembly GCA_963817725.1). Taxonomy (GTDB): domain Bacteria; phylum Myxococcota_A; class Polyangia; order Polyangiales; family Houyiibacteriaceae; genus SG8-38. The sequence goes on along the minus strand of CAWFPD010000004.1, from coordinate 752,398 downwards.
GGGGGGTGTTCGGCGAGTCGTGAGCGCTCTATGAACGGCTGTAACGATGGCGCGGAGGTTTTCCAACCTCGATGGAACCGCGGATGTCGCGGATCTAGTCGACCTTTTGAGGTGGCAGCTCGGCTTCCATGACGAGAAACGGCCGCGCGCCCCTGCTACCGGTGTCGCGGTTCCGGTCGTTGCCAACGATGGGCGGATGATTCGTCAGGCCACCAAGGACGCTCTCACTTGGATCGGCCATGCGTCCTTCCTGATTCAGCTTGGCGGTAAGAGCGCTTTGATCGACCCGGTGATGTCGGAACGGCTCACCGCGGTGCTTCGGCGGAACGTAGCGCCAGGCCTCGATTGGCCGGCGCTTCCGAAGATCGACGTGGTCCTAGTGACCCACAACCATCGCGATCACATGGATGCGCCCACCCTGAAGCGTCTCGGCCGTGATCCGGTCTATGTGGTGCCTCGAGGTCTGGGAGGGTGGTTCGACCGCGCTGGGTTCCCGCGGATCATCGAAATGGATTGGTGGCAGGAGGAAGAGATCGAAGGCCTGCACGTGACCTTCGTGCCATCACAACACTGGTCTCGCCGCGGGCTCACCGACATGAACGAAAGTTGGTGGGGCGGATATGTCATCGAACGTGGCGGTCTCCGAGTCTACCATTCGGGAGATACGGCCTGGTTCGACGGGTTCTCCCTCATCGCAGATCGATGTGGCGAGATTCAGGCAGCCATGCTTCCCATCGGCGCGTACGCGCCACGATGGTTCATGCGGACGCAGCACATGGATCCCGAAGATGCCATCCGTGCATTCGATGCGCTCGGAGCAGACAAGTTCGTGGCCATGCACTGGGGCACGTTCAAGTTGACCGACGAGCATTTGGCAGAGCCGCCGGAGCTCCTGCGCGACCTGTGGGAGCGGCGCGGGTTGCATGACCACCAGCGGCTGGTCCCCGCGATCGGCGAAACCCTCCTTCTGGACCGCTGAGACTCTCCCTTCCGAGAGTGACTTTCCAGCCAGGTGGCGCGTATGCTCCTGGCACTGGCGCGTCCAAGCCGGACAGCCTAGGTGTAAGGCAAGCATGGAAGCGACTCCTACCTCGGCTGAAGATAGGCTCGAGATTCCGCGGCTCGATTCACCTCGCGGGCGCCTGATCGCGATCGCCGTCGTCGTCTTTCTCGTTGCCGGCGCAGTCACCGCATACTTCGTGTCCCGCGGGCCGAAACAGAGCCCGTACCGCACGACGCAAGTGTCTCGCACCTCGATCGTCAAGGAGATTCGGGTGACGGGGCACCTGCGGCTGACTGATGAAGTCGAGGTGCCGGCGTCGTTCGAGGGTCAACTGGTCAAAGTCTTCGTCCAGCCCGGGGACCAGGTGGAGGAAGGTCAGCTCTTGGCCCAACTGGACGCGGGATCCGCGCAGATCGCCCTCGAACTGTCGCGGGCGGAGCTCAACGCGGCGCAGGCGCGGATCGCGGAAGCCGAGGCCGCCGTGCAGCGCACCGCCCAAGCGTTCGAACGAACCCAGCGGCTCGCTGAAAAGGAACTGGCTAGCGAGCGTCAGCTCGAAGCCGCGCGTTCGGACGCAGCCAAGGCGCGAGCATCGCTTCGCGCGGCGCAGGCAGAGCGCTCCGCATCGCAAAAGCGAGCAGCACTCCGGGGTCTCGAGCGGAAACAGACCACGATCGTAGCGCCTCGCGCCGGACTGGTCCTGGAAGCACCATCCCGAACTGGTATGGTCGTGGGACCCCAGACCCGATTGTTTCGGATCGGGGCGCCGCTCGACACGATGCACGTCATCGCACCGATCGGTGAGGCCGACATTGGAGAAGTCGTAGTCGGCCAAGTGGCCAAGTTCGAAGTTCCCACGTACCCGGGCAAGGTATTCGAGGCCACGGTCAAGCACATCAGCCCAGACCCCAAGACCGAGTACGGCGCCATCTTCTACGACGTAACGCTGGAAACCGAAAATCCAGAGGGATTGCTGCTTCCGGGCATGACGGCCCAGATACGGATCAAGGTCGCGGAGGTCGACGACGTGCTCGCGGTCCGCGAAGCTGCGCTGCGATTTACACCCGAAGGCGCTCCTTATGCTCCGGCCCGCACTCGCATCTGGCGCGTCGATGGCGACACGCTCCAGGAGATATCGGTCAAGCCGGGTCTATCCGATGGGGCGACCACGGAGATAAGCCCTACCGAGGGTCAGAACCTCGAGGTCGACGAGCCCATTGCCATTGGCCTCGCATTGAACAGCGACGCCGCCGCCGGCGCCCCGTCGTTGTCCCTTCGAGGTCACCAGCGATGAGCGGCTTTTCGATTTTGGAAGCGCGGGACGTTTGCAAAGAGTTCCCGAACATGAGAGCGCCGGTCCTAGACGGAATCAGCCTGACCGTCGAGTCTGGTGAGATCGTCGCACTGAGGGGGCCGTCCGGCTCGGGGAAATCGACGCTGCTCAGCATACTGGGCTGCCTCGACGGACCCACATACGGGGCGTATTGGCTGGGCGGAAGAGACGTGTCGACGCTGAGCCCCCGAGAGCGCGCTTGGGTCAGACTGCATTACATCGGTTTCATCTTCCAGTCGTTTCACCTGATCGCGGATCACAACGTCCTCGAGAATGTCACCCTGCCGCTCTACTACATGGGCGTCGGTCGTGCTGAACGCGAGGCTCGCGCGATCGAGTTAATCGAGAGGGTGGGGCTCGGGCATCGGCTCACGCACCGGCCTGCACAGCTCTCGGGCGGTGAGAAACAACGGGTTGCAATCGCACGCGCCATCGCCGGGCAGCCCCGGCTTTTGCTTGCCGATGAGCCCACGGGCGCGCTCGACACGCGCACCGGGAACGAGGTCATGAATTTGCTCAAGGAGATTCACGGGGCCGGGTCGATGACGCTGATCATCGTCACCCATGATCCCGACATCGCGGCCTTCTGCCATCGTCAGGTCTTCCTGCGAGATGGGAAAATCGTGTCCGACGAGGGTGCGCATGCGACTCACGCGTAGCGAGGTTTTAGGGCGGGCTGTCCGCACCGCGGTGCGAAATCCCGGCCGCACGCTGCTGACGATGCTCGGGCTTGCTATCGGAGTCGGTGCATTTCTCGCCATGGTGAGCTTTGGTGCCGGGGCCCGCAGGTCGGTGTTGGAACAGTTCGAGATGTTGGGAACCCGGGTCGTGTACGTCCGGACCAACATGAACCGCAGAGACTTTGCTGGGAGCGCCAAGCCTTTGACCGATTTCGACATCGAGGCGATCAAACGAGAGGCGATGACGGTCGAGCGCGTGGTCCCCCAGACTACCCAGGTCGAGAACGTGAGGTCCGCATATGCGACGTATGCAACCAGGATCACCGGCACGACACCGGGATTTGTCTACATTCGCGAATGGCCCATGCTGACGGGCGGTATGTTCGACGATACCGATGTCCAGCAGCGTGCCAAAGTTGCCGTGGTGGGTACCACCGTCGCGCGAGAGCTCTTCGGCGGACACGATCCACTAGGCGAGACCATCACCATCGGTTCGAACCTTTCGTGCCGCATCATCGGCGTCCTGGAGTCCAAGGGAGAGCAGACGAGCGGCGATGACATGGACGACGTCATCCTCATCCCTGCGACCACATTCCAAGCGTTTCTCGGCATGCCCATCGGCTATCATGAGCTGATGCTTCAGGTACGAAACATCGGGCTTCTCGAGACGGCCATGGTCGAGGTCGCTCCGATCATGCGTCGCTCCCATCGGTTGTCCGAAAACGAGCTGGATGACTTCCGGATCGTCAGCCCTTCCCAGGCGGCGCAGGTCGCAAAGTTCGTCTCGAACATCTTGACCGGTCTTCTGATGGGGATTGCAGCGGTATCTCTGCTCGTCGGCGGCATTGGCGTGATGAACATCCAATTGGTTTCCGTGGCGGAGCGCACCAAGGAAATCGGCATTCGATCCGCGATTGGCGCGTCACCACGGCAAATCTTGGTTCAGTTTTTGGCTGAAGCCGTGGTCTTGTCGTTGACCGGCTCCCTCGTCGGAGTGGGGCTCGGCTGGCTCGCAGCGAGCTTGGTCGCCGAAGCGATGGCATGGTCGGGCAATCTCTCCATTTCGACTATCTTAGGTGCCACCCTGTTCGGCACCAGCGTGGGGGTAGCATTCGGATACCTTCCGGCGAGGCGCGCAGCACGCCTCGAGCCCATCGAGGCGCTGCGCCATGAGTGAGGTGGAACATGACGAGGGACTGCAATCGGAAAGGCAGCACGGCAGCCGTCCTGGCGCTGCTTGCCGCAATGGCCGCACCAGAGGTCGCATCGGCTGAAGTCGTGACACTTCAGCAGCTCGAGGAGGTCGCACTCCAAAATCGAGCGCGCTGGGAAGCAGTCGAGGCCACCACGGAGCGAGCTGCTGCGGAAGTGGATGCAGCGCGCGCCGGGCTCAAGCCGACGTTCTTGTTGAACGCCGAGGGCGCGATCGCTCCCGGCTCCTACGTCGAGCAGGTGCAGACCACCGATGGCCGCGTCGTCAATGTGCGGGCTTCCCCAACCGTGAGCGAGTCGACGGCATTTCGTCCGAATGCGCGATATGAAGCGACGGTCGCCATGCGTGCGCCCCTGTATGACGGCCAGAACAGGGCATCGATCGAAGCAGCCGAGGCCAATGAGGCGGCGGCGCAGGCCAGCTCGACGGCATCTCGGCAGGAGCTGCTCGCCAACGTCCGCGTGGCGTATCTAGACTGGCTTGCTGCCGATCTGGAACAGGACCTAGCCGCAGCCTCGACCAAAGACGCGAGCGCCCAACGGAAGCGGATCGAGGAGCGTGTTGCGGGTGGCGACATTCCTCCACCCGACCTGGATGTGGCTCGCTATCAGGAGCTCCAGGCCGAGCTCGCTGGCGCCGATTCCGAGGCACGGCTTGCCCACGCTCGACGGGCGGTCGAAGCCGCCGTCGGCATCGAGCTAGCACCCGATGCAGAGCCCGATCCAGAGTTGTTGAGCATCGACGCGGCAGACTCGGACTCCGCAGACTCGTCCGACTGGAACGTGCAGGCCCTCGAGCGCGAGCGCGACGCCGCACGGCAAGAGGCGCAAATGTATCGCAGAAGTCGAGTGCCGGTGCTTGCGGTAGTCGGGCAGACGGGCTTGGCAGGCATCAACAGCTACGCGTTTCCCATGTATCGGCTCGGTCTGAATCTTGCGGTACCGCTCTGGGATGGCGGGAGGGCCGTCGCATTGGCACATGCTGCCGATGCGCGCGCGATCGAGCTCGACGCGCGTGCCCGTGATGCCGAGCTAGCGGAGCAAGATGAGCATACACAAGCCATGCTCGATCGAAGTCACGCCGAGAAGCAGCTCGTATTGGTTGACGCGCTCGTTTCAGTCTCCGAGCGCCGAGTCGAGCAAGCGCAAGCCAGCTACGACCTCGGCGAAGGAAGCCTCGATAACGTGGCCGACGCGCGTGCGTCGCTTCGAGATGCGCAATCGCGTCGCGTGCAGATTCGAGTGGCACGCGCGGAAGCCGTCTTGCGTCTGAAAGACAACCAGGCATCAGTAGCGCCAAACGTACTCGAACAGTAGCCAGTGCTCGGGATTGGGCCGCCTCGATATCGTCGAGGCCCGGTCGTCTAGGAAGGCGCGGACGTCGTAGCGCAGCCGCACCGCGTCGCCTTGGCGGGGCGCCACTGAGACATCCAAATAGCCCCACAGCACTCGAGGCGAGCGATCATCGGCCGAGGCATCCTCCAAATCGTACCGAATGCGGAGCCGCAAGCGCACAATGTCGATAGGCCGAGCCACGATGGTCCCCATGGCGCCGATGTCATGTTGACGATCAGCAGGGATCGGCGCCCGCGAAATCAGTCCGTGCCGAACCTGCGCCGAGAGCGCCAATCGCGGGTGCGGCTCGCATCGGAGCGCGGTAACCACGGTCATGCGGTGGTCTCGTCCGTAGCGATATTCGGTCCATAGTGCCCAGCGCCAAGATGGACCCAACTGCAAGTCGGCACGAGCAAACAGGGCAACGTGGAGCGCGCCGGACGAAAGCCGGCGCCAGCCATCGGCGACTGCGCGAAGCGACACACGCCGTGCGACGCGGGTCGTCGTACGGAAACGAAAGCCGCTTTCATCGCGGACACGGAGCCCGTCGAGCTCGTCCGGCGCTGCGATCGAGCGTGCGTAGGGGTTGGCATATCGCGGGTCATAGTATCGAGCGGAGATGTCTAGCTCCGTCGTGGGCAGCGTGGTGATGCTCCGCGCCACCACCCCAAAGCCGCCGCCGCCGCCGCGTTGGCGATCGAAGCTTCTTGCAAGCTCGAAGGAAAAGTCTTGCGCGCCGAACCCGAATGCCGCCTCGACGCCCACCGCGCCAAACGGTCCCCCGAACGGTTTGGCCGCGAATTCTTGGAACCCGAGCTCGGTGCCTTGAACCAACCATCGGGGGACGGATCCAAACCCAGTCAGACCCAGGTGATTGCGCGTGCTCCATGAGTAACTGACGTGGCCTCCTGCGAGTGCTTCCGCATATGCCATGGGAAGGCTCGCAAACCTGGTCACGCTCGCTGGTGCAGCAGGGTCGCCGGTTCGCACGAATACGGGGGGCGCGCCGCATGCGAAATCGTCGTCTCTGCGTGGGTCGTCGCATTCCGCCGCGACTACCACTTCGGTCTGGAAGGCGCGGTGGATCTGGTACGAGCCCCACGCATAAAGCTGCACCCATCCTCGTCCTGCGCTTAGATGCGTCAGACCCGCGGCTACACCGGTCATTCGATTCGTCCAGGTGTAGTCCGGCGTCACGTAGGCGACTTGCGCATCTGGGCAGGGCGACGCCGCGAGCTCTCCGGCGGCGCGCTTGCATCGGAGCGTGAGCGCGCCGTCGCGTCGAAGCTCGTAGTCGCCAAAGAATCCATTCGGCTTGATTTGGTCGGTCACGTCGAAGGTAAGCCGCTCACCAAACCCAATTCGATAGGTTCCGGCGATGATTTCCCATGAGCGCTCTCGCCATGCGACGTAGAGCTTGGGAACCAGGAAACGAGGACCTTCGGGGTCGGCGCTGAGCCCCCTGCGGCTCGCGTCCCAACGAACACGATGGAGTTGATTCCGCGTGATTGTTGCCGCAGCTCCGATGTCCAGGCTCTCGAGCGGACGGATGCGCGCCTGCACGGCGAATGGCGGCGGCAAGCGGTCCGTTCTGCCGCTCCACCGTCCTTGTATGCGTAGCATGGCGTCCGTCCGGCGTGGGGTGCCGTCTGCCATGGTCGAGAGAACGAAGGCTCGAAGCGAGTTGGCCAGCTCAGCAGAAACCACACCCGCGTGAACCAACTCGTCCAGGCCGCGAATCGGACCCTCTTCACGGCGATAGGCGATGACCCCGTCGACATCTGCATAGTCGAGGTTCGGAAGGAGGTAGAGCCGCTCTCGATCGGCCCGGTTTAGATCGACCCGTGTCTGGTGAAGAGCCACGAGCGCATCGAACGTCGACTCTGAAATCTGATCCGTGACCAAAAGCTCATAGAGATCTTCCTCCGTGTCGATGTCCACGAAAATCTCGTATGGAACCGCCCGGGCGGTGCGCGGCTCACATGAGAGCAACCCCAGCGAGACGACCATGCTCCTCAGGAGCACGGAGGATTCGCCATGCCAGGCGTTCCCAGATCCCCCTCTCCATATGAATGCACGGCATCGCAGACGTTGCCGCCCTCGTCGACTTGTGTTGCGATTCCAGGTTTGGACCGGTCATAGGAGACAGAGTCGAGAATCTGCTCCTCGAGGCTCAGCGTGATCGTTTCGTCGCTGTTGTTGAGTGAGAGTGACAGCTCAGCGTCGACGTCTTCGATTCCCCCATTGACCGAAGGATTGATGCTTCGAGCTAGAAGAAGATGCGTTCCGGCCGCAACCGGTAGACATCGTTCGCTTTGAAGCTCGGTGGTGCTCGTGGTTCGATCGGAGAGAACGAGGCCATTCAGATCCACCGCTGCGTCGAATTTGAGCTCGACCCATTCTCCCTCCCGGTTGCTCGACAGGAAGGGGTTGGCCATCCACTCGGTAATGTGCACCTGACCGACCACGGGACTGACTGCGTTGCGCGGAACACCATCGTCGAAGCACTGCCCCGGGCTGAGCACCGAGGGACAACTCGGGTTGGCCTCGCCTGGGGTTCCCGAGTTGTCCGCCCGATAGACATCGGCACGGCGGGCAAGGCAAACGTTCGCGTTGGAGTCGACCTGCCAGGCAATTCCTTCAGTTGTTTGCTCGTAGTCGACTCGGTCGAGGACGGAGCCCTCGGTTCCCGCCACGATGCTGCGGAGCCCCGAATTGCCGAGGCTGAAACTCAGCTCCGCGTCGACGCGGGGAGCCGCTCCCGGACTCGCCCCGAAAACGACCCTGGTACCCGCGTCGACCGGAAAACATGCCTCGTCGTCGATCACGATCGCTAGCGCGTCGGCTGCCGAGCCGAGCTGAAACCCGTTGAGATCGGCCTCGTCGTCGAACGCAACCTCGACCCACTCGAAGTCGGCATCCGGCCCTGCTGGATTCGCCATCCATTCCGTGATGTGCACTCGTCCAGGCTCCGGATGCACGATGGCGCGGACCGATGCGCCCGACCGGCAAGTGCCTTCTACGGATGACGTCTCACACGCGCTGTTTGGGCCACCGGGCGTTCCGAAGTTGCCCGTCGAGAGCTCATCGAGGCCCTCCGGCGTGGCGCACCAGTTGTCTGCGTCGTCGTTCAGCTCGTGATTCGGCACGAGCCGCCCATCGAGCTGGAGGGCCCGGCCGTCGACAGTCCGCTCGTAACGCATTTCATCGATTAGGCTCGTACCGCACCACAGCGACACGGCCGCGTCTGCGTTGCGCAGACTTCCAAGCGAGCTTCCATAGCTGTAGTCGACGTACGGAGGCAGGGCATCTGCCGCAGCGTTTCCGGCAACCAAGTAGTCGCCTGGATCAACGGCGATCACGCCTGCAAAGCGATGTGTTCGAGGCCTCGTTCCGTCGGCCCTGCTGGTCACCAACGTTACCCCGCCTAGCAGATGCGCCGACCCGCTGGCGTTGTAGAGCTCCACGTACTCGTCGTCGGCGTCGGCTCCCCGAGGATTGGCATGAATCTCTGTGATGACCAGGTCCCCAGGCAGGAGGTCACGACAAGCCTCCTCTGTACCGACCGCTTCGAGGCGGCACGCGTTCAAGAGCAAGAACAGACACGCCACACCGTGCGCGCTGCGCTGAAAACTACCCATTTCGACCTCCGCTCCAGGTTGGAGCGCTTATCGGACGGCGGTCGTCTTGGTTTCGTCGCGCGGCCAGGGTAACGAGGGAAATGAAAGTTGTCCCGTGTTCGTCACTTCGATCTGAAGCGTCCGGTAGCTTCCTTTCTCGTAGCGCTCCACCGTGCCCCGGGCGGTGATGGGTTCTCCGCGGTATCGCGCGATCCCGCTTTCGCGAAAAACCTCGCGGTCGCGGAAAATCAGCGGAAATCGTGCGTGAGCCTCCCCGGCCAGTGAGACACGAACCAGCCGTTTGAAGGTCTGTATCCGGTCGATGGTTCCGAGGACGGTAACCTCTTGCCCGAGCCTTGCTTCGAGGCGGCCATTCGCATCCGAATGGCTGAGCTGAATGTAGTCGTCTCTGCGATTGGCTTCCTGCTCGAAGGCCCGGATGAACTCCGCGCGCGCGTTCCACCATGCCTTGCGCTCGTCATAGTCACCGTAGCTCTCGGCCGACGGATTCCAAATGCCGCGCTTGGCTTCCCGCGCTTCGGCTTCCGCGTGGGCCAGCTGGTTGTGGAACCGATGCGAGTAACCGTACTTGGTGAAATAGGGGCTCATGCCGGCTCTTACGCACTCGACGTTGTAGCTAGTCCAGCGCCCGTCCTTCTTTGCAAACACGTAAGCCAGCAAGCGACCGTAATGACCGCGAATCTCCTTGGGATCATCACGCTCGAGTCGTACGATCTCAGCGCCCCGAAAAAACGCCTCGGCAAACTGGGTCGCTTGATCTCCCATCGGGGTTCCTGCCTTTTGGGGGCGTATGGCGTTGCGGCGCTTCTTGGTCAGATACTGAGCGAAGTCGTGTTCCACGGCTGCTCGATCGGCCTTGCTGCGGATCTTCTCCTCGGTATCGATCGACAAGAGCCGGATCGATCCGTCGATCCCCTCCACCCGAATCGTATCGCCGTCGACTACCGGATCGGCCGCCAAACGAAACTCTCCGATCAGCAAGCCCTCGCGGTCGACCTCGGGTCGAGGCGTGCGCAACGAGGCCGGATGCTCGCCCTCCGGCGGCGCGGGTGCCGGCCGTTCGACCAACGAGACGGGCGGCTCTGCGATCGCATCTCGGTCGCAGGCGATGCCCGTCAGGCAGAGCCACACCAGCGCCAACCCAACGCCGCTCTCCACACGCATTGCACGCAACGGTAGAGCATACAGGGGAGCCTGGCTAATCTTCGGTGTTATCGTCGTCGATGCCGGCGAGTCGTCGTGCCAGAGCCTTCTTGAAGTCGAGCGCCATCTGCCGACCGATCTGGATTCGCTGTGCTTGCGGTGACCCCGCGCCGTGCAGCGACTCGGTCAGATAACCGACGGCGTTTCGTCCCATGGTCATGTTCTCGATGAGGCGCAGGATCCGGATACGCGCTTCGGTCGGAACGTCGGCACGCCCCTTGAGGTACTTGTCGAGCAGCGCGCCGAGCTCGGGGTGCCTAAGCTCCCGTTCGGACGGAGCCGTGCTCACCAGCCCGCCTGCCAGGTCCTGTGCGAGTCGACCGATTTCAAACGGCATCTTGGTTACGTGGTGCTTACACACGTTGGCGAGCATGTCGTCGTTCATGTAACAGCCGGACTTGGTCGGGCGAGCTTGGTACGACGAGGCGATCCCCGTGGCGTACATCGTCTCGTTCAAGTGCGTCATCTGCACGAGCTTGTCTTTGATGTGTGACGCGTTGGCCACGCCATTGTATGCCGCAGCCTGCGCGGCTGCGCCGATCAACACGTCGCCCACGCCGGTTTTGCAGACGTAGCTCCTCCGGTGATAACAGGTAAAACGCTCGACCAGCATCGAGGCAAACTCGAATTCCCCGTCCATGAAGACGTGGCTCCACGGAACGAAGACGTCATCGAGCACCACCATCGCTTCCTGGCCCGAGTAATTGGCGTTGCCCACGTCGACCGAACCGCCTTCCATGCTGCGCGTGTCGCAGGACTGGCGGCCGTAAATGTACGTGATGCCCGGTGCATCGACCGGGAAGGCGGCGACGACGGCGTAGTCTTCGTCGGCGGGCCCGAGTCGCATCGTCGGCATCGCGATGATCCAATGTGAGTTGATGCAGCCGGTTTGATGCGCCTTGGCGCCCTTCAGCCAAATCCCTTCGTCGTTTCTCTTGCTGACGTGCACGAAGAGGTCGGGATCTTCTTGCTCGTGAGGCGCCCTGCTGCGGTCGCCCTTGACGTCGGTCATGGCGCCTCCGACCACGTAGTTGTGCTCCTGCATGGTGGTCAGGAACGCCTTGAGGCGTTCGTGGTAGGGCGTCCCATGCTTTTCGTCGATTTCATAGGTGACCGAATAGAGCGCGTTGAACGCATCCATTCCCACGCATCGCTGAAAGCACGTGCCCGTGTTCTGGCCGAGCCTGCGTTGCATCATGTTTTGGGCGACGAGATCTGCGGGGCTCTGTGCGATGTGGAGGAACCGGTTGACGCGCCTGTCGGTGAGCGGAGAATGGGCCGTGGCGACCTCGGGCTCCTCCACCGCCAAGTCATAGGTCTCCGCCACCGCGTTGATGGACGGGCGGATCATCGGGTGGTCCACCGGCTCCTCGATCAGCTCGCCGAAGAGAAAAACCTTCAGCTTCCTGCCACGGAGGCTTTGGATGTATTCGTCGCCGGTTTCGATTCGGCTGGGTGCGCTGCCATTGCCTAGGGCCATGGTCTCTCCCGGGATCACTACCTTACCATGCTCTTCAAAGGGGCGCTGCGATCAACTCGCGCTGTGTTTCCGTCGCAAAAAAGCGACCCTTGTCGTCACGCGCGACTCTGCCGAGCGCGACTTCGGGATCATGGGTGAAGAACAGGCGCCCGCGCTGTTCGTAGAGTCTGGTCAGCAGGTCCGTTTTCTCGTCGATGAGTCGCTCGGGGTACCGGTCGTATCCCATGGTAATCGGAAGATGCACCCACGCGCGGCCGGGTATCAGATCCGTTGCGTACACCAGAGGGCCGCCGTCGCCTGGAATCTCCGTCAGCATGAGCCCTGGCGTATGCCCCTCCGAGGTCCATAGCTTGTAGTCGCCGCCCAGTGTGTCGGAGCGAGGCCCCTTCACCACTTCGAGCCGGCCGCTTTCCTCGAGCAGGTCTGGGAGCTCAGGGATGAACGACTTGCGGTCCCGAGCGTGCGGGTGACGGGCGCGTTGCCAAGCTTCCGAGCTGACGACGAACGTGGCGTTGTCGAACAGCAGGCGCATGGGCTCTTCGGGATGGTAGGCGCTCAGGAGCCCCCCGGCGTGATCGAAGTGCAGATGCGAAAGCACCACACAGTCGATGTCTGCATCGGAGAAGCCCGCGCGCTCGAGGCTGTCGAGCAGTACGTGACGTTCTTCTTGGACGCCGAACCGGTCCCGCAACTGGGGTGGAAAGAATGTCCCGATTCCAGCTTCGAAGAGGATTGTCCGGCTCCCGTCTTCGACGAGGAGCGCCCGGCAGGCCAACGGGATGCGGTTCAGCTCGTCCGGCTCGATCCATTGACGCCACAGAGCACGCGGCGCGTTGCCGAACATCGCACCGCCGTCGAGGCGCTGGGAGTTACCGAGGATCGACCATGCCCGACGCCTTGCCATGGGGCGAGCCTAACAGGGGACAGCAACGGATTGAAGTCAATGCCGGACGACGTATACGTTGGCTGTGGCATGGCGGACGACTCGTTCGGCGACGCTTCCGATCAGCCAGTGCTCCATCCCGCCCCGTCCGTGGGACCCGACGACGATCAAGTCGACGTCGTTCTGCTCGGCGTAGTCGCAGATTGCCCTCGCGGGCGCGTGATCCTCGATCACGGCGAGCTCGACTGCGACGCCGGACAGGTGCTCATCACGTAGCTTGGCGAGCTCGGTTTCGTCCGTCTCCTCACTCTCCGGATACGATGGCTCGAGGACCGCTTGCGGCGGAATGAAGGCCCGGGGATCCAGCACGTGGATGAGCGTGACCTTGGATCCGTTGGCTCTCGCGTACTCCCCGATCTCAGCGAGCCCGCGCGTAGACTGCGAAGAGAAGTCGACGCATGCGAGAATGTGCTTTGCAGCCATGAAAGAAACCTATCATCTTTCGCGGATGGTCGGGATGCGGACGGTTCGGCTGCTCGTGGCGATTGGGGGGCTCTGCTCCGCACTGGCGCTATCCGGTTGCAAAAAGCCCAGCAACACCGAGAGCACGGCTGCGCCGACCCGGCGTAGCGAAGAGGGAGCGCCTCGCCCGTCCCGGCCTTCGGCCTCCGAGATCGCCTGCCGTTTGCACTCGTGCGCCCCGCCCTACTACTGCAATCAGAGCACTGGCCTGTGCGAGCTGTTGCCGTGCGGGGCGGACGGGGATTGCCCTTATGGCTACACCTGCGACTTCTCGAGGAATGTCTGTCAGTAGGGAAGAGCAGACATGTAAGCGCTGCACACGGGCCCTGGATCCGCAGTGTTAGCGATGCTCACATCGGCCGCCCAATGTAAGCATCGCTAGCTGCACCGCCAAGTTAGCGCCGCTCACATCGATTCCGGCAGGAAGTAAGCGCCGATAACATCTTCTGATAACCTGGGGGCGTGCCGCCCGAAGCCAAGCCCTATCATCATGGCAACCTGCGCGAGGCCTTCCTCGACGCCGCCTTCCGAAGAGTCGATGCGCAAGGGGTCGACGCTCTGAACATGAGGGAGCTGGCGCGGGAAATTGGCGTCTCGTCCGCAGCGCCATTTCGTCATTTTGCGGACAAACGAATCTTGCTGGGTGCCGTGGCCGAAAGAGCGGCGGAAGAGCTCGAGCGTGCGCTCGACGAGGCCACCGAGCGCTGCACCGACGCGCTCACGCAGTTCCGGGCCTTGACCGTGGCGTATGTTCGCTTTGCGGCAGAGCACCCCGCCCTCTTCGACCTCATCCACGAGCACGAGTCCGTATCCGGAAGATTTTTGGGTAAGGTCAATGATGAGCGGAGACAAAAGTTGATCGCGCTCATCATCGAAGGCCAGAACGCCGGGCTCATTCCCGAAGCCGATCCCGAGCTGATCGCCCTGAGCAGCGAAGCGCTGACCCACGGTCTCGCGCGCATGATCGTCGACCGCCATCCGCGCATGCGGGAGCTGTCTTCGGAAGAGGCGCGCACGCTTGCGCTGGCCATGACGCAGCTTCTGCAGTCCGGCATCGGCCTATCTTAAGGGTCGTCACAAGGGCGCGAAATCGCGAGACACCCCAGGCTCCGGGACTTGCCCCACGGCCTCGTAGTCGCTGGAATGGAAGTTCCGTGCGCGGAGCACATACTCGGTGGCAAAGCCCGGATAGAGTGAGCGGTTGACCCCATCTTCGGATAGGTACCAGCTCTTACAGCCGCTCCACACCATGCGTTTCATCCTCTTCTGGATGCCTTCGTTGTATCGATCCATCACCTCTTGGCGCACGTCCAGGTACTTCAGGTTCTCGGTGATCAGCTTTTGGATCGCCTGCAGCGCATGGGAGATCTGCGCCTCGGTGTAGACCAAGACCGACGTGTGTCCGGGACCCGTATTCGGCCCCATCATGATGAACCAGTTTGGGAAACCAGCGACGGTCATGCCTTTGTAGGCCATCGCCCCGTGCTTCCACGCCTCGTCGAGCGTGCGGCCGCCGCGGCCGATGATGCGAAATGGCGCCGCCGCGAGGCCGAGCTTGAAGCCCGTGGCCAAAACGATCGCATCCGCTTCGTGGAGCGTCCCATCCTTGGTGCGTACACCCATCGCCTCGATCCGCTCGATGGGATCGGTAACGAGCTCTACGTTCTCACGCTCGAACGTCGCCCAGTAGTCGTCTGAGACCAAGACCCGCTTGCACCCGAATTGGAAATTCGGAGTGAGCCTTTTGCGCAGCGCAGGGTCCTTCACCTGCCGCCTCAAATTCCACATCGAGAGCGCGACCCCGATCTTCGACAGAATCTTCGAGTTGACGAACACGATCGGGCCGCGCAGCTCGCTGAGCCAGTATTTGAGGAACCTGCTCACGCGAAGCAGAAGTGGGAACCTCGCCAAGAGCTTCCGAAGCCACGCCGGATAATATCGATCAAACTTGGCCACCACCCATGCAGGTGTGCGCTGAAAGACGGTGAGCAGCGCGACGATGGGTGCAATGCTCGGTACCACCTGCACGGCGCTTGCCCCAGTGCCGATCACGGAGACCCGTTTGTCCGTGAGATCGACGTCGTGATTCCACCGACCCGTGTGAAACATGTCGCCCCGAAAGTCTCCGAGACCGGGAATGTCGGGGTACTGAGGATCCACGAGCCCGCCGACGCCCGCCATCACGGCACGCGCTTTGAACGTGTCGCCGCCGGTCGTCGTAAGCGTCCACGTCCCTGAGGCCTCGTCAAAACGTGCTTCGACGATCTCGGTGTTGAGCCGCATCTTGTCTCGCAGCTTCCATTTGTCGGCGACGCCGATCAGGTATTGCTGGATCTCCCACGATGTCGCATAACGCTGACTCCAGCTCGGATTCTGCTCGAAGGAGAGGGAGTACACGTGAGAGGGCACGTCGCAAGCTGCGCCCGGGTACGTATTGTCGCGCCAGGTGCCGCCGACTTCGCTGGCACGCTCGAAGATCGTGAACGAGTCGATGCCGGCCTTGAGCAGCTGAATCGCCGCGCCGATGCCTGCGAAGCCGGCGCCGATAATCGCGATGGGAAAGTGTTTCTGGGTCTCCACGAGGGTAAGCTAGGCGGCCTTCGCCGGCCTCGCAAAGAGCCGCGAGGGCATCGACTCAGAGCCGGAAGCCGACCTGGAACAGGAATGTGCGGGGGGCACCTGCGGCGACGTGTCTGGCGGGCTGGTCAGAGGGAGGCGCGCCCGGATTCCAGTTGGATTCGAATACGAACTCCTGCGCCGCGTACTGAGCGTCTAGGAGATTGAATACCTGAAAGCCGAGCTCGAGGAAGCCCCAAGATAGACCCGCGCCGAGCTCCAGTAGATTCACGGGCGGCGATTGTTGCGAGAACTGGAGCGGGCGCTCTCCGAGGAACGTGTAGCCAATTCCAATCTTGCCGTGCAGTGGGTGCTTCCCGAGGTCCACGAGGTCGTTCTCTGCTCCGACGTCCAGGCGCAGCAGCCAAGGAGGAACGAAGGGGATCGGGTCGCCGGCGGCGAGCCCTGAAGGCGGCTCGCCTGGCGCGGCAGCCGGTGTTTCATCGATCGTGGCGTGGACGTAGGTGAGAGAAAATCCGCCAAAGAGCCAGGGAAGGGGACGAGCTTGGGCGTAGAAGACTGCGCCGATTCGAGTCGTGGGGCCGAGGGTTTCGAATCGGGCCTCATGGGCTTCGAAGATGAGGTCATTGCTGAGCTTGGCGAAAAAGCCCGAGAGCGAGAGGCTTAGCTCGTCATGTTTGCCCACGCGGGAACGGAGGCCCACGTCCGCCGAGTGAACCCATGTAAACGGGACTGATTCACCGTCGATGATGGAGCGGGCCTGGGGAGCCCGGAAGCCGCGGCCGTACGAAAGCACGACGTCGAGCCGTTCCATCGGCTTCACCGTGGCGACGACGCGAGGGCCGAGTGCGACGCCAGCGGCAGTACGCCGGTAGGGAACCACGCCGTCCGGTGAAACGCTCTGTTGCCAGTCGGTCACGTCGAAAAATAGAACGTCGGTGCGTACGCCTCCGGTTAGGTTGAAGTACTTCGAAAAGTCCCAGTCGATGTCGAGCCACATTCCGATATCGGCTTGGGTGATTTCCGCGTCGATTCGCTTCTGATAGACGAGATCTTGGGGCGCTTGGAGGAGATTGAGCTGCTGATCGACGAGATCGACCCGCCCCGCGACGCCAAGCTCGATCGTCCCCTGCGCCCATGCGGCGGGCGTAAATCGACGCGTTCGATGCCTTGCGTCGCCCCCGATCACGAATCGACGGTCGAGCTGCTCGATCAGGTCGCCCGGCGTATTGCCGCTCTGGTCCGTCTCGAGAAATCCGCTGTAGTTTTGTCGTAAGTGCAAGTCGTGAAACTGAACCCACAAGCCAAAGCTCGAGTTCGTCTCGTTCTGACCGCGGCGCTCCCCCGCGACGCCGACGATCGCGCTCAGATTGGAGGCACTTTGCGCTAGGGCCGTATCGAATGGATACACGTCGAGCCAATCGACGACGCCCGATTGGATGTCATCCAGCCTCAGCACGCCTGCCAGGTCGTAACGGGCGCCGCCGAAGCTGGCGTGCGCCCGAAAGCGCCACTTTCCCCTGCCAAAGCCATACTGAAACATCACCGAGCCGTTGATGCCAGCGCGGTTTTGGCCGTAGCCATCGGTTCTCTGGAGTTGAAAGGCGCCAAAGGTGTCCGTGTCGCCGTCCTCGGGCGCAAATACGGCGACCTGCCGGAAGGTGCGAAACGATCCGATCTCGGTCTTCGCGTAGATGCCACGTCGCTCCACACCGAGGCGGTAGTCGACCGTGCCGGCGATGGCGAAATCGCCCTGCGCGGGATCGTACACTCCTTCGATGACACGGAGCTCACGCACCACCTCGGGGATTATGAACCCCTGGTAAGTATAACCCTGGCCGTGAATTTGAGATGGTTGGTTGAGCGGAATGCCCCCGACCTTGAACTCGATGTCCTGGCCGTGCTCGGAGTCAAAGCCCCGCAAAAAGAACCGTTGCCCGACCGCGGCGCTCTCTGGCTGCGAAGCGTATAGCCCAGGAACCCGCTTCAGAAGATCGTTGGCGGAAAACACCGGGGCCGCGTCGAGTATCTGCTGGTCGATGGTGTAGTCGGCCGCCCCGCGTCCGTCGCTGCGCAGATGTTCGGCGTCCACCAATGCATCGGTGCCATAGGAACGATCTTCGTCCGATTTCGTCGCTGCGGCTGCGGACTCTCGGGAGCCCGCGGCAGTCTCAGCGGTCGGGCTCGCGTAGGCGCCTGTGTCTTCGTCGACACCGACCTCGGGGGCTTCGAAGTGGACAGCAACCCGGATCCGGCTTGCCACGGGCTCGCTGCCTTTGTGCGCAGGCTCGAAGGTCCAACTCTGCACCGCTTCCACCGCCGCGGCGTCGAAGTCCGCGCCGGCTGAATGCTCCACCACGATGTCGGTGACCTTGGCTTCCGCGGTAACCGTGAGGAGCAAGATGACGACCGGATGAAGGCCCTCGCTCTCGTGGCCGACCGGATACCGTGGAGACGGCGACTCGAGGAGATGCGGAGGGTGGAGGACCGTGCCAGCGTCCGCGCCCGGGCCCGCGCCCGCGTCCGCGTCCGCGTCCGTGCCAGCGTCCGCGTCAGCGCTCGCGTCAGCGCCTGCGTCAGTGCCTGCGTCCTCCTGCGCGTACACCGGCGCGCCTGCCAGGACGGTGACGGTCCCCAGCGGCACGATGATCCCTTTGACGATCTCGAAACCCTTCATACACTCCTCCACGTCTGTCTCGCTCGCGCGACAGCGTCGCCGGGCGTCATGCGCCGGCATGCCTGCGCGCTGCCCGACCGTGATCAGGCGCTCGCCTCGTGGGTCGCGGACGTCGCAAACCACCTGGCCTCTGATTGAGCGAGCTCAGACGGGGGGTGAATTCTTCGGCGCGACGCGGAAGCGGGAGGAATCGTCGCGGGTGCTTTGGCGAGCGAGGAGCGTCCATGCGGGTGCTTCGCCCTGGAGCGCGCAGCCAGCTTGCGCCTGGCCTGCAGGTGCCCATGCCTCGCGGCGATGGGACGAAAGCGGACAGCGCGAATGCGCGTCCTCGGTACCGGGATCGGCTAGCCCCCTGATTGTCGTCAGGCGGCGGTCGGCACGCGTCAGGATGTCGTGATCACGGCTCGCGCTTCGATGAATCAGATCGCCGTGCTCGGCGCAGCGAACGTGCTCCACCAGGAGCATGTGGGCTCCGCTCGAGCCCAGAAGAAACATGACCAGCAGCGTTGCCAAGACACAACTACTTCGAATCATTGACGATTCTGCTTGATTGTGACGCCGGTGCGGCATTGATCGACGGCGCAGTATGGCTGATTCGCTTGCTCCATCAACCCATGCTCGGTGCCCCGCTGGAGCGGCTCACCCAACCGGGCTACACCCCCGGGCCCCGCTCCACGCTAGGATCTAATGGGTCCGGGGCCCGCCATCCGATGTCGCGACACGATCCCACCGAGGTAACACGGCGCCATGTTTTTGCGCAAAAGGGCCTCTCCAAGAAGCAGGAGGAGGCGCGCATCGTGGTGCTCGCAGGGAAGCTCGCGGGCGACAAGTACGCCATCGATGACACGCTCACACTGGGCCGAGGCGATCAAGCCGATGTGAAGATCGACGATACGCTCGTCTCGCGCATGCACGCGCGGATCTTCACGCACGAAAATGGATCCTACGTGATCGAGGATCTCGAGAGCCGCAACGGGACGGTGGTCAACGGGATGGCCATCGCGAAGCAGGTTCTCACATACGGGGACCGCATCCAGATTGGAAGCTCCCTCCTGCTGTTTGCTCATCACGACCCCATGCAGGAGCAGGTTGCGCAGCGACGAAAGCTCGAGGCAATCGGACGCTTGGGTACGGGCGTGGCGCACGACTTCAACAATCTGCTGGGCGCCGTGAGGTCCAGCATCGACTTTCTCAATGCGCTTCCCGCACAGACCCGGGTCGGCGAGCCCGAAGTACGCGAGGCGTTCGAGGACATCCGTGCCGCCGCCTCAGCAGCGACCGAGATGACCAGCCGCTTGCTCGGGTTTGCCCGTGAGGTTCAGCGCAGTCACTCCGAAGTCGACCTTTCCGCACTTTGCAACGAGGTCGTCGAGCTCGCCCGCCGCACGTTCCATCGAAGCATCCGGATCGAGGCGCGCATCGACAGAGGGCTCAAGGTGAGCGGTGATCGCGGCCAACTCCATCAACTCCTGATGAACCTCATGATCAATGCGCGCGATGCCATGCCCAATGGAGGGAAGCTCAAGCTCAGCGCCACGAAAGCCGATCCGCGCGACATCGAGAAAGCGCCGCTGAATCCCCTGGTCGCGCACGCCCTGATCACGATCGAGGACACGGGCGTAGGCATGGATGCCGCCACGCGCGAACGCGCCTTCGATCCATTCTTTACCACCAAGGGGGACCAGGTCGGCGCGGGTCTGGGCCTCGCCGCGGTGTACGAGATCGCAAAATCACACAACGGACACATCACGGTACACAGTGTTGCGGGCCGCGGAAGCACGTTTCAGGTCGTGTTTCCGCTGACCATGGAGCGTCCCATGGTGCCCACCGAGCCGAGCTTGCCGGCCATCAAGCTCCCGAGGACGCAGTTGTTGATCCTGTTGGTGGACGACGAGGACGTCGTGCGTCGCAGCGCCGGGCGGGTGGTGCGCCAGAGCGGACATCGGGTGATCTTCGCCCGTAGCGGGAAGGAAGCGATCCGTATCTACGTCGAAACGCAGCCACGCCCGGATCTCGTCTTGATGGACCTCAACATGCCCGGCATGACGGGAGACCAGGCATTCGAGGAGCTCCGGGCGGTCGATCCAGAGGCTCCGGTCGTGTTCGTCTCCGGGTACTGGGATTCCGAGCTCGAACGCAAGCTCCGCTCCATGGGAGCGCTCGGTTTCGTCCAAAAGCCGTATGAAGCTGCTACGCTCCGGGATGCCATCGTGCAGGCGATGACGGCCCAGGCTTCATGATCAAATACATCGGTTCCAAGCGTCTATTGGTCCCCCATATCGTGCGAGGCGTGTCCGCATTCCCCGAGTCCGGGCGCGTGCTCGATCTGTTCTCGGGAACGTCTCGGGTGGCGCGGGCGCTCAAGGCGAGCGGCCGTTTCGTGATTGCAAACGATCACCTGGCGTACGCCGCGGCGCTCGGGCGATGTTACGTACAAGCGGATGCGGTTCGCTGGCTCGAAGAGGCGAGACGACTCGTCGAGGAGCTTTCTGCCGTATCGCCCGCTCCGGGATACTTCACTAGAGCGTTCTGCGAGGAGGCCCGATACTTCCAACCGAAAAACGGCGAGCGCATCGATGCGATCCGAGAGGAGATCGCCCATAGGGCATTGCCACCCGAGCTCGAAGCCATTGCCCTCGTTTCGTTGATGGAGGCCGCCGATCGCGTCGATTCGACCACGGGCGTGCAAATGGCGTACCTCAAACGTTGGGCAGCCCGCGCTTTCAACGATCTCGAGCTTCGAGTGCCTTCGATTTTGCCCGGGCCGGGGCGCGCTCTTCAGCTCGACGCGGTAGAGGCGGCATCGGAAGTGCAAGCGGACGTTGCGTACATCGACCCGCCATACAATCAGCACAGCTACATGGGCAACTACCACGTTTGGGAGACGCTGGTCCGTTGGGACAAGCCTGCGACGTACGGAGTCGCGAACAAGCGTGTCCAGTGCAAGGACTACAAGAGCGATTTCAATTCCAAGCGCCGCATCCGCCAGAGCCTGAGGACCCTGCTCGGGGTGGTGCGCTGCAACCACCTGCTGGTTTCCTTCAACAACGAGGGTCACGTCGATCGTGAGGAGATGGTGGATCTCCTTTCCGGCAGGGGGCACGTCGGAGTCGTTTCGGTCGATTTCAAGCGCTATGTAGGGGCGCAGATCGGCATCCACAATCCGAATGGCGAGAAGGTTGGTCGCGTGAGTCATTTGCGAAACACGGAATATCTGTTCGTCGTGAGCTCACGGCGCGAGACGGTCGATGCGGTGGTCGAGGCTATCGAATCGAGCATCGAGCACGCGGTGCTTGCGCCGGGGCGGGGTAGGAGCAAAAGGGAAGGGCATGAATCTGAACGACGCGTTGAGCGATGAAGCCAAGCGAGCTTCGATCATCGAGGATGTTTGCCGCTTGGTGGACGATGAGGTCGCCAAGCAGCGTGGCATCAGTGGTGTGGCGGTGAAGGCAGGCTACCGGTTGGTACAGGGCGTGAAGCCCGGGTTCGTGCGCAACGTGGTGCAAACCCTGCTGCCCGAGTTTGCCGCAGCGCTCGAGCCGATCCGGGCGAAGGCCGTCGCCCAGGGGCAGTCGGTGAGTAGTTATTTCGACACCCATCAGAGCGAAGTGGCCGAGGCGCTGTTGACGGTGACCGATACCCGAGCACAGAAGTCGGAGCACGCTTCGGTCAAAGGCGCGTACGGCAAGCTGCGCGGCTCGGCTCGCAGGAACGTCGAGAGCGCCGTCCCCCATCTGGGCCTGATCATCGAGAAGTACACCTAGGCGATGGCGTGCGCTATTTCGAAGACATCCAGGTAGGCGACGTCAAGGAATCAAAAGAGGCGTACGAGCTCACGGCGGACGAGATCACGGAGTTTTGCAAGAAGTGGGATCCGCTTCCGTTTCATGTCGATCCCAAGGCTGCGGCGAAAACCCCCGTCGGAACGCTGTTCACCTCCGCGGTTCACAGCGTGGCTATCGCAATTCGGCTGGGCCACCAGATGCAAGCGGAGCCTACTGCTACGGTCATCGGACTCGGCTGGGACGAGGTCCGTTTTCACGCGCCGGCGTGTGCAGGCGACCGTTTACGCCTTCGCGGAGAAATCATCGAGACCCGGCCCTCGGAGAGCAAACCCCAGCTCGGAATCATCCGCAGCCTACTTACCCTGACCAATCACCGCGGTGAAGCGGTGATCAGCTTCAAAGCGTCCGCGCTGGTTCAGCGACGCTCCCTGGATGGCTAGGCGCACCGAGCATTTCGAGCACTGCCGCTCTGGTGCGATCCCGAAGGTCGGTGACAGCTTCCTCTTCGTCGAGCTCGGGATGCGGATAGAGCGGTTTGCCGATCTGCACCCTCACCAGGCGGTCGTCCCGGTTCGCGCTTGCGCCGGTGTCGACGGCGTCTCGCGACATCAACGAAAACGTCCCCATCAACGCAACGGGCACCACCGGCTTTTCCGCCATGACGGCGGCCTGAAACGCGCCGTCTTTGAAGGGCTTGAGATTTCCGTCCGTCGTTCGTGTGCCCTCTGGAAACACCAGCAATGGCTTCTCCTCGCGCAGCACCTTTTCAAACGTTTCGATGACCGCTACCGCCGCTTCCTTGCCTTGGTTTCGGTCGACCGGCACGTGGCCCGCCAGCCGGAGGTGCCAACCCAGAAACGGCACGTTCATGACGGAACGCTTGGCGGCCCATTTGAAGTCTCCCGGAAGCGCTGCGCCGAGCACGAGGATGTCCACGAGGCTCTCGTGGTTGCTCGCGTAGACGAAGCCCCCCTCGGGGACGTTTTCTTGGCCCTCAGCCTGGATGTCGATTCGGAGGCCCTTGGCCGAGGACTTGCTCCACTTCTTGGCTGCCCAGGTCGATGCCCCGCCTGCAGTCAGTGGACCCAGCGTGATCGAGAAGGTGCCCCACCCGATCGTTCGTGCCCCAAAAGGCACCCATTGTCGTAGCCAGCGTCCCCGTTGACGCCAACCCATCTCGTGACCTTTTCGAAAAATGCCCCACTCGGAGCGCGCCCAGTCGATTGTGCTCTTCAACCCCATCCTCGACGGCATTTACCATTGTCGCCCGAGGCTGAAAAGTGCGCCTTGCGCTCAGGCCGTGGGGCGGACGGGATCGGGCGGTACGTTGGAAAGGTCTAGGTCCTCGCGCAGGGGCTGGTACGGAAACTCGAAGCTCGCAGATTTGGCCCATCGGTAGAGGCGGGGCCCGTAGGCGGTAAAAGGCGTCGGCCTGGTCGCCAGAGCGGTCAGGGCCTGCCGGTTGTCGTAGACGATGTCTGCCATGATGTAGGGTATGAACACACTCATCAGCGCGCCGATGCGTTGGAGGTTTCCCGCTGCTGGGAGATTGGCAAGCGCGTCCATGGTTCGCCCGAAGGGAGCTGCGAGTCGGCCTGCAAACCGGGGCATGCCTCTGCCGAGATCGAGCGAAAACGCTTCGGCGATCTCACCAATGGTGCGTGATTCGGTACCCGCACTGAGGTGGTAGATATCCTGCGACAGGTCTTCCCGGACATGGAGCTCGGCTAGGCTCGCGCCAACCCAATCGGCATTGACCACATCGAGCCGAACGTCCGGCGACAGCGGCAGCAGCGGCAAATCGGTCAACACGCAGACCGCCCGCACCATGTCGAACTGTGTGGTTTGCGCGAAGCGCGAATCCCCGATCACGCTGCTTGGACGTACGTAGAGGCACGGCACGTCCGGAAGAAGCTCTCGCACCATGTGCTCACAGAATTTCTTGGTGCGCGTATAGGGGTTGAAATCGCGTTGGGTCCAGTCGAGCGGCTCATCTTCCATGACGATCGCGCCCGGGCGGTCTCCCGCGACCGCCACCGTGGATACCAGAGTGAACCGCCGCAATGGATGATCTTCCTGGATGGCGCGAGCCAGCTTGATGACCGAGAGCGTGCCGCGCAGGTTGTGGTTGGTGCAGGCGCGTTCGGACCGGAAGTTGAGGGCAGCGGCGGCGTGAAGCACCGACTCGGCATTCGAGATCAGCCAGTCGGCATCCGCCGCGGAAATGCCCAGCCCCGGCTCCGTGAGATCGCCGCTGATGAAGGCGATGCGATCGAGATGTCGGTGAAACTCGTCTCCTTTCATGTGAAGCTGCAGCGCCTTCCAGAGACGTTCGACACCTGCATCGTAGTCCGGCGCCCGCACCAGCAACGCGAGCTCGTGGTCGGTGTTGCGCAAGAGCCACTCGGTCACGTAGGAGCCGATGTAACCCGTTGCGCCGGTGATGAAGATCGCCATCGCAACCTATGGTTGTGGGCTAGGCCCGGAAGTCAAGAGCCGTATCAAGGCGTCGGGGGCGTCCACGTGGACCCAGTGGCCGGCCTGCTCGACGACATGCACCGAGAGGTGCGGATCACGAGCGGCAGTTGCGGCGAGGCGCCGTCGATCGGCTGCCGACACCGCTTCCGAGCGGCCTCCCACGACGACATCGAGCGTGCAATGCTCGGGCAAGGCCTCGACCACATCCCAGCAATCGGTACGGGCGTAGTCCTCGATCAACAGTCGAATTACCTCGAGATCGGGTCCGAACTCGCGCTCGTCGTCCTCGGTTCGCTGCAAGCTCATCGCCAGCCACTGCGCGATCGGCTCGGGTTGTCCACCGTCCACCACCGCTTGCACGAATGCATCACGGGAGCCCCACTTCCGAGGCAGTGTCTCGAGCAGGCGAATGACGCTGGCGGTGGAGGTAGCATCCTGGGCGGTCTCGATCGGTGATGGAGAAGAATCGACGGTCCAGGCCTCGGTCGGTCGGCCCCGGCGGCCTCGAAGCCACTCGAGGACCACTTTGCCGCCGAAGCTGTGGCCGAGCGCACCGCCGATGGGCAGGCCGACGGAACGCTCCAACTGCTGCACGGCGCTCGCGACGGCGCGCACGGTGTGGGGCGATGGCATGCTGGGGGACTCACCATGCTCGGGTAGATCCACTAGGATGGCCCCCCACTCAGGCCGGCGTCTGACGAGCTGACGGGCGATCCCTCGCCAATTGGCGCGGGTACCCAAAATTCCGTGTAAAAACAGCATGTAGGCCGACGGCGTCGCCGACGGCGCGGTGAGAACGCTATGGGCCAGCACGCCCATGGCTTACCACGGAAGCTCGGCCGACCCGATCAGCGCACCGGCGCCGGCACGGGCACGCTTGGGACCAGGCGAACGAGCGCCTTCTCCAGTCGAAAAATCGCGCTGTCGGTCATCGGCCGCCGTTTCGGGCCGGCGGTCTGGCCGTCGAGGGCATCCAGATACCCCCGCATCTTCCGCCGTGCTTCGTGCACACGCCAGGCAATGGTCCCTTCCGTGGTTTCGAGCACCACGGCGGCCTCCTTGTAGCTCAACCCCTGCAGCATGGTCAGCACCACGGTGGTCTGTAGCAGTGGGGAAAGTCGGTCGAATGCCTCGAGAAGGGCGCGATAGCGATCGCGGAGCTCGACGGCCCGCTCAGGGTCGCCCTGAGAGTCGACCTCGACGGCGGCGAGGAGTCGAGGATCATCGAGCGGCACGGTCCGCCTCCGGCGATGATCGCGCTTCGCGTTGAGCGCCCGATGCAACGTGATGCGGTAGATCCAGGTGAAGAACTCGCTCCGCCCTTCAAACTCGGGCAACTTGGCGTAGGCCTTGAGAAACGCGTCCTGCGTGATGTCGTCGGCATCGCTCGCTTGTCCGGTCAGATGCAAGGCCAGCGCATACACACGGGGTCGATACTTCCGGACCAGCTCGTTGAATGCCCCGCCATCCCCGTTCTTGGCGCGCGAGACGAGCGCCGCGGCTTCCGCCCCCCGCCGTTGTGCTTCGGATGCTTCAGATTTCACCCTCAATAGCCCCCTGTCCGTTCAGGATCCCTAAAGGTTACTCACTTTCGGGACCCACCCCCAAATCCGTGGGTTGAAAGGCCCAAACCAAGCTGTTACATGCAAGCGGCCTGGTCTCGGAAGCCCTCGGAAATGGTGGGGAAATTCTATTCCGCGGTCCAGCCGACACCCATGATCTCCGATTGGTTTTACGGCCTGTTCTCCAATGACCTCGCCATCGATCTCGGCACTGCCACGACCCTGATTTACGTGAAGGGCCGCGGGATCGTCTCCTGCGAGCCCTCCGTCGTGGCGGTGCAGGCTGATCCGCGGGGAGGAAAGCGCGTCTTGGCAGTTGGTAAAGAAGCCAAGGAGATGCTCGGGCGCACGCCGGGATCGATACGCGCCGTCCGTCCCCTGCGCGATGGTGTGATTGCGGACTTCGACATCACCGAGGCGATGCTGCGCTACTTCATCGCGCGCGCGCATCACGATCGCCGCACCTTGGTCAAGCCGCGGATCATCATCTGCGTTCCCTTCGGGA
Organism: uncultured delta proteobacterium; assembly: GCA_963817725.1. Lineage (GTDB taxonomy): Bacteria > Myxococcota_A > Polyangia > Polyangiales > Houyiibacteriaceae > SG8-38. The sequence goes on along the minus strand of CAWFPD010000004.1, from coordinate 725,522 downwards.
TCACCGAGGTCGAGAAGCGCGCCGTGAAAGAGAGCGCAGAAGGCGCAGGCGCCCGTGAGGTGTTCTTGATCGAGGAACCGATGGCGGCCGCGATTGGCGCCGGTCTTCCGATCACCGAGCCCAGTGGCAACATGGTGGTGGACATCGGTGGAGGTACGACGGAGGTTGCCGTGATCTCTCTTGCGGGTATCGTCTATTCGCAGTCGGTTCGTGTGGGCGGCGACAAGATGGACGAGGCGATCATCGCCTACCTCAAACGCAAGTACAATCTACTGATCGGTGAGCAGACTGCCGAGCGAGTGAAGTGCACCATCGGCAATGCATACCCAGACGGCGAGGCCGCGACGATGGAGGTAAAGGGCAGGGACATGGTCGCAGGCGTTCCGAAAACCGTCATGGTCAACGCCGATGAAATCCGCGACGCCCTCACCGAGCCGATCAATGCCATCACGGAAGCCGTGATGATGGCGCTCGAACGCACCCCGCCGGAGCTTTCGGCGGACATCGTCGACAAGGGCATCGTCTTGACGGGTGGCGGCGCGCTTCTCAAGAACCTGGACGTCCTTTTGCGCGAGGAAACGGGGCTTCCCGTGATGGTTTCGGACGATCCCGTATCCGCGGTCGTGCTCGGATCCGGAAAGGCGCTCGATCATCTCGATTTGCTCCGTGAGGTGACGATCGCGTAGCGCGAGAACCACGAACGCGGCGATGAACTATTTTCAGACCATACGAGATGCCGCCATCTTACTTGCCTTGGTAATCATCCCCGCGGCTTTCCTTCGCGCCAATCTGAGAGACCCATCCGAGCTTTCCTGGCTCGATCGCGGTTTGCTGCAAGTGAGCGGTCCGGTGCAATACGTCGGGCAGTGGACCGCCGATGGTGTGACCGGTCTCATCGAAGACTACGTGTATCTCGTCGACGCCAAGCGCGACAACGACCAGCTACGAGCCGAGAACGACCGGTTACGTAGGGAGATGCGCACCCTTCGTGCGGACGCGCAGCGAACCTACGAGCTCGAGTCGCTACTCGGGCTGCGCGAAAGGGTGGCGACGGAGACGCTGAGCGCGCGTGTAATCGCCAAAGACATCTCGCCTTCCTTTCGAGTAGTGCGTCTTGCCGTCGACCAAGGGGAGCAAGCCGGATTGCGGGCGGGCATGCCCGTCATCGCCAACGAGGGGCTCGTGGGCCAGATCCGGCGCGTGTCCGGAAGATTCGCCGACGTGCTTCTCACGGTCGATCCGGAGAGCCACGTCGATGTAGTGGTGGGCGAGGAACGTGCCCGTGGGCGGCTCGAAGGGGTTGGCGAGCGCGAACGCTACCGCTGCCTGATCCAATTCGATCGCCCCGACGACAAGGTGACCGTAGGGGACGAAGTATTCACCTCCGGGCTCGGTAAAAAGTTCCCAGCATCGATCCTCATAGGTTACGTCAGCAAGATCGGCGACCAAGAGTTTGGCCTTCACCAAGAAGGCGAGGTGACGCCGTCCGTCGATTTCACCAGACTGGAGGAAGTGCTGATTCTGACTTCCGGTCCGAAGGACGCGGAGGCGCGCTGAGCGCGAGGAAACGTGCGGGGAGTCAGGGGAAGCATCAGCATCGTTTTGGTCGTATTCGCCATGCTGCTCGTGCAGTCGGTGTTTTCGCGTCTGCTAGCGCCTTATCCATTCGCTCCCTACCTCGGACTTCCTTTCGTGTTTGCGCTGGGAACGGCTCCTGGAGTCGGCATCGTACGAGGCGCGGCAACCGCATTTGCCATAGGCTACTTGTACGACCTATTCACGGGTAACCCACTCGGTATCCACACCCTAGTCTTCGTGATCGGTTTGTTGGTCGCTCGGCTCGTTGCATATCTCGTCTCGTTCCGGGGCTTGCCCTTCGAGCTCACACTCACCTTCTTTCTGACACTGCCGCTCGGCGGCCTACTCGAAACCATTCGGGCTTTCACCCCTGGCGGCATGGCTTGGGATGGCGTCACGCTGACTGCGGCGCTCTTTGGCTCCGCATTTGCCACTGCGATCGTTGCCCCGTTGCTCTTTGCGTTGACCTGGCGGATCGACCCTCAGGCCGAGGGAGCTCCCACGTGATCACGCTCTCACAGCGCCGGGAGGTCGGGGAATTTCGGAAGCGGTACCGGTGGATGGCGCTTTTCGTGGTGTTGGTGTTCGGCGGGATCATCGTCCGCATCGCTCAGGTTCAGCTCTTTCAGAGTGACCGTTGGTCCGGAATCGCTCAGGAAAACATCACCAAGACCCTGGAGCTTCCCGCGACTCGAGGAGTGATTCGGGACGTCCAAGGGCGTGTGGTTGCGTCCAATCGCCCTTCCTATGACGTCTACGTAACCCCGAGGCTTCTGCATGCCGAAGACCTAGCCCGCATCGCTTCGTTGATGGGTCTCACTAAGGACGAAGCCGACGCTCTGCGGCGAAGAATCACCGAGCTCCCACAAAGCCGACGTTCGCACCAGATCGAGCTCTTCCGTGACATCGAGCGCGATCAGCTCGCGGCGCTGGAGACGCATTTGACGGAGCTGCCTGGGCTCGACATCGTCACCGTTCCCCTCCGCGACTATCCCTACGCAACGCTCGGGGCGCACCTGATCGGCTATTTGAACGAGGTCAACGAAAAAGACATCGAGCACGCTTCCGCTCCCCACGCGTATCGGCCCGGAGATCAGATCGGCCGCAGCGGTCTCGAGAAGCGCTATGAGTCACTGTTGCGAGGGTCACGCGGTTTCCGCAGAGTCGTGGTCGATGCGCGAGGCAAAGCGCTACAAGGCGCGAGGCCTGACTCGCTCGACGTCCAAATGCTCCAGAAACCGGTTCCCGGCCATGATCTCCAGCTGACCCTCGACATGCGGTTGATGGAGGCGTTCGATCGTGCGTTTCGGCCTTACCCGTCGGGCGCCGCGGTCGTGGTGGACATCCACACGGGGGCGATCCGCGCGCTCTATTCGAAACCGGTCTATGACCCCAACGAAATGAGCAGCGGCCTCAGCACCGCACGCTATGCGGAGCTGACGAACGATCCATTTCGTCCGTTGATCGACAAGACCATCTACGAGACCTACTTTCCAGGCTCGACGTTCAAAGTGGTCACCGCGCTCGCAGCGCTCGAGGACGACGTCGTGGATCCGATGCAGCGAGTCGAATGCCTCGGCTTTTTGAAGATCGGAAGACAAAAGTTTCGCTGCAACAAGCACCACGGCTGGGTCGATCTCTACGATGCGATCGTGCAGTCTTGCAACGTGTACTTTTGGGAGCTTGCCGAACAAGTCGGCATCGAACGAATCAACCGTGTGGCCAGCGCGCTTGGCTTCGCAGAACGTACGGGTATCGGCGTCAACAGCGAAGCCAAGGGTTTTTTGGCGACTCGAGAGTGGTACAAGGAGCATTACGGCGCATTTCGGATCGGGTACACACTCAATACGGCCATCGGGCAGGGAAACACGCGCGTGACGGTGCTGCAGCTCGCCATGGCGTATGCGGTCATCGCAAATGGAGGAACCCTCTACGTTCCCCAAGTGCTGCAGAACGTCAGGGCGCCCGATGGCTCACTTTCGGAAACGTTTCAGCCACGCGTCAAGAGAGACGTGGGACTCGCACCGGAGCACCTCGACCTCATCCGTAAAGCCCTCGTGGACGTCGTTCAAAAAGAAGGCGGCACCGCATTCCGGGCGCGAAACGAAGGCGGAGTGCGGGTCGCGGGGAAGACGGGGACCGCACAGGTGGTGAGCCGAAGAAGCCATACCGACCAATCGTCGAGCGCCTGGTATTTGGATCGGTCCCATGGATGGTTTGCTGGTTTTGCACCAGCCGAGAATCCCCAGGTGGCATTCGCCGTGCTGGTGGAGCACGGTGGCTCAGGCGGTGCGAGCGCCGCCCCGATTGCCACTTCGGTCATGCAGCAATACCTCGGCGCGCAGCAGGCACAGGAGACGGAGTAGGCGATGGCGATCGGCAGGACGATACGCGACGAATTCGATTGGCCTTTGTTCATTTCAGTGTCCACGATTGCGCTGTTCGGGGTTCTCAACCTCTACAGCGCGACGGAAGGCGGCACGATCTCCGATGCCTACGTACAGCAGCTCTATTGGCTGCTTCTCGGTTTCGGAGTCGCGGGGTTGACGGCGGCCATAGATTATCGGCACTTCGAACGCTACGGCTGGCTCATCTACGGGGCGTGCATCCTGGCCCTGATTCTGGTGTTCGTTCTGGGGAGGAGCGTGCGAGGCTCGACGCGCTGGATTTCACTCGGGGCATTCTCGCTTCAGCCGAGCGAGCTCATGAAGATCGGCCTCATCATCGCGCTTGCCAAGTACCTGCATCATGACACCAAAGTCGGCGGCCGGACGCTCGTCGATCTGATCATCCCCGGCCTCATCCTCGCGCTGCCCATGGCATTGGTGTTGCTTCAGCCTGACCTCGGCACGGCGATGATGCTCGCGTTCATCTTCGCCAGCATCATGCTCTTGACCCAGCTCAAGCGGCGGTCCTTGGTCACTTTGCTCACCACCTTCGTGGTGGCCGCCCCGATCACGTGGGGCTATCTGCTGAAGGACTATCAGAAGGAGCGGATCATCGCGTTTTGGGACCGACTCGGGGGCAAGCAAACCGACCTCTTGAATTCGGGATGGCATGCCCACCAATCGCTGGTGGCCATCGGGAGCGGGGGCTGGAGCGGCAAGGGTTTCACACAAGGAACTCAGACCCGGTTTCGGTTTCTACCCGACCAACACACCGATTTCCCGTTTCCCGTGTGGGCCGAAGAGCACGGTTTCATAGGGGCTCTCCTGCTGATTAGCCTCTATTTATTCCTCGTGCTCTGGTCGCTTCGCATCGCCTCTCAGGCCAAGGACCGTTTCGGTGCGGTTGTCGCCGTGGGAGTTGGTGCCATGATTTTTTGGCAGACGGTGATCAATCTCGGAATGGTTTCGGGGCTGCTACCGGTCGTTGGAATGACACTTCCTCTCTTTTCTTATGGTGGATCGAGCCTGCTTTCGACCATGATCGGGTTGGGTCTGCTGATGAACGTTTCGATGCGGAGGTTCTCACATTGAGCCAGTCGAGCCCGGTAATGGTCGGAGTGGTGCAGATGACCTCGACGGAGGACGTCGCTGCCAACATGCGCACGGTACACGATATGGTGGGCGAGGCCGCGTCGCGGGGTGCTCGCGTGGTCGTGGTGCCCGAATGCTTTGCATATCTCGGGCCCGAGGAGGGAAAGATCGACGTCGCCGAATCACTGGACGAAGGCGGTCCGGTTCTGGATCGTTGCCGTTCAGCCGCACGCGAGGCGGGAGTCGATGTCGTGTACGGGGGGTTCTGGGAAAAGTCGGGAGACCCGGGCAAGGTCCGCAACGCGTGCGTCTACATGCGAGCCGACGGCTCGATTGCAGCGGTCTACCGAAAAATCCATCTCTTCGACGTCGATTTGCCCGATGGCACGAAGTTGCTGGAGTCCGAAACGGTCGAGCCCGGCTCGGAGGTGGTCGTCGTCACGGCTCCGTTTGGGACGCTCGGGCTGAGCGTTTGCTACGACTTGCGTTTCCCGGAGCTCTACCGCCGATTGGTCGATGAGGGGGCGATCGCTCTCGCCATCCCGGCTGCGTTTACCCTGACCACCGGCAAAGACCATTGGCACGTGCTGCTCCGTGCACGCGCGATCGAACAGCAATGCTACGTGCTGGCGGCCGCGCAAACCGGGCATCACTACGGCAGACGCTGGTCCTATGGTCACGCGCTGATCGCCGATCCCTGGGGCACCGTGATCGCGGAGTGCGGGGAAGGGGAGGGCGTGGCCGTGGCCCCGGTCGACCCCGAGTACGTGGCGAAGGTGCGCCACGCCCTGCCGAGCCTCGGCCATCGGCAGCTTCGCTAGGCAGCCTCCCGCTCTACCTCAGGTGGACCTCGGAAACCACGGCATCAGACGGCTCGTGGTCCGTTGATATTGCGCGTAAGCCGGGTACTTTCGAGCGGAGATCTTCTCGGTGAGACCGGTCGATCCCTGAAACAGCAGGGTGAGCAAGACGGCGCCCGTGATGGTCCAGTTGAGCCAACCCCCTCCTGCAGCAATGGAAAACACGTAGTACGTCCACCACATCGCCTGCTCGCAAAAGAAATTCGGATGCCGCGAATACCGAAAGAGACCCGTGGTGAGGAAATCGCTCGGGGGTTTCTCGCCGCGTGCGATGGCTGCGTGCTTTGCTGCGTGAAACCTCCACTGCTGTTCGTCGGCTATCGTCTCACCCAAGAAAAACAGAATGAAGGCAGTGGCGGCAGCATAATCGAGTGCGTTGAGCGGAGCGCCCTTCAAACGGTAGGCCGCATACGAAGGCAAGACGATGAACAGCAAGAGAAAGTTCTGAAACGGCGCCAAGAACGTGGCGTTCAGCACTTGGAACCAGGACGGCCCGATCTTTCCCTTGATCTCTTCCCATCTGTAATCTTCGCCGCCGGCCTTGTAGCCGCCCTTGCGCGCGAAATTGTAAGTGAGACGGACGCCCCACAACACTGCGAGCGCCGCCATCAAATTGAGACGGGCGTCATCGAACCCACCATGCGCGGCGAAATGCACCGCAAAGAGGGGAGGCGTGATCGACCAAAGACGGTCGACCCACGAGTACTCTTTGGTAATCAGGGACAGCACCCAGCAGAGCAGCGCAAAGCCGCCGGCTGCCCAAAGCGCGGTTTTGAGTGGATCGGTGGTTTCGTACAGCTCCAAAATGCCCGACATCGCGCGATCGTTTCTCACACTTCGTAGAGGACGTCCAGGTAGCGTTCGAGAAGGTCGGTGACGACACCCTGCACGGGAAGTGCATTGGCCATGCCGTACACGGGAGCCATTCCCCCCTGTTCGTCCGGATGCGCTTGGGTATGCTCGACTGCCGCACGCAGATCCTCGAGGAATCGGTCGGCCACGCCTTCTTGGGTGTGTCGGAGTGTCACCGCCAGGTGGACGCTTGGAGGCTTGTGCAGGCCATTGAGGTTCCAGTGTCGCTTCGTCATGAAATCCATGACGCGATAAATGTCGAGCTCGTCGGAGCCAAATGCGATGACCCACAGCGGATTTCCCAGCACTCCGAGCTCGGGTATCGCCTCGATGCCCTCGCGGATCTCGGCGCCGGTTGCCAAGATTCGGCGGGTGGCATCGAGATAGCCGCTCTGTCCCATGGACATCATCGCTGCCCAGCATGCTGCGCTCAGCGCGCCCGGACGGCTGCCTGCGAAGGTCGGCGAGAAATAGAGGCCCCCCGGCCAGTCCGCGACCTTGTAATATTGATAGTGGCGCAGCTCGTGGTTGCGATAGAGGACGACGCTCGTGCCTTTGGCAGCATATCCATACTTGTGCGTGTCGACCGACATGGAGGTGACGCCAGGCAGCCGAAAATCGAAGGGGGGGATGTCGTAGCCGAGCTTTTCAGCCCATGGCAAGATGAAGCCGCCGAGACACGCATCGGTGTGAAAACCGATCCCGCGTTGTTTGGCGATCTCGGAGAGCTCTTCGATCGGATCGATGACTCCGTGAGGAAACGAGACCGCAGAGCCGACGACGCAGATCGTGTGCCGATTGATCGCCTTGCTCATCGCGTCCACGTTCGCCCGGCAGTCGGGTCCCACCGGCACCTTGACCAGCTTGATCCCAAAATACTGGGCAGACTTGTCGAAGGCGGCGTGAGCGGTCGTCGGGACCACGAGCTCGGGTGAGTTGATCCCCTTGGTATCGCGCGCCCAATCCCGATAGCTCCGCATTGCGAGCATGATGCTTTCGGTTCCGCCGCTCGACACCGTCCCACACACCTGCCCGTCGGTGACACGCTGGGCCCCGAGCATGTGGGCGGTCATCGACACGATTTCGGCTTCGTACTTCGCGATGCTGGGCCACAGATCCGAATGCAGCGGGTTGGTTTGAGACGTAATCGCGTAGGCTTCGTTGAGAAACGCGATGTGCTCGGGATCGCCGTGGTAGACTGCACCTGACACGTATCCTTCCTCCCAGCGGCGGTCCTCCCTACGCTCCAGCTCTCGAATCTCGTTCAGGATGTCCTCACGCGCCTTGCCCGACTCGGGAAGCGTAGGATGGCTCGGGACTTCGTCCCGGTAGGGCTTTGCCGACTTCCGGAGCTCCTCCATGATCGGCGCATACTCTTGTTCCAGCTTGCGTTTGACGATGGGGAGGCGTTTCGCGTAGCGGTAGATTCGAGCGGCGAGAGGCTCGAGTGGGCCGAGCTTGACGTTTGCTAGGTCCTTGATGTCCATGAGCTCCTGCGTACCGCACCCTCGGGAAATCGGCCACCCCGCCTGGGCCGCTACCCATTGAGCCGGTTGTACATGGCTTCGTTGTTCTTCTTGATTTCGAGAAAGGCCTGGAAGAGCTCGTCGTAGATCGGGCGGTGATTGCCGTTGGGCGTGAAGCGGCTCTCGATGGGCACCAGGGCGGGAATGTCCTCGACCTCGAGCTTGCCCAGACCGACGGCTGCGACGAAGGCTGCGCCCCGGACGTTCGCCGAGAGCGGATCGGCAACCCGGTCGATCGGCCGGTTGAGCACATCGGCAAAGATCTGGCACCACAGGTCTGACTTGGCGCCTCCGCCGATGAATCGAATTGCGTCGAACTCGTGCCCGATGAACGACTCGACCCCGCCCATCAGCCAGCGTGTGTTGTAGGCCACGCCTTCCATGACCGCGCGGATCATGTGTGCACGCGTGGTTCTGAGGGAGACGTTGGAAAAGGCGGCGCGAAGATAGGGGTTGGCCACCGGCGTGTGCTCCCCATAGAGCCAGGGTGTGAAGATGACTTTGTCGCTGCCCGCAGGCGCCTCGGCTGCGAGCGCGCCGAAGCGTTCGAACACGTCGTCCGGAGGAGCTCCCGGATCGAGGGCGTCGCTGCGGCAAAAGACGTTGTCGCGGAGCCAGGTCATGCAGGCTCCGGCGGTTTCCTGCTCGTTGCCGACGAAATAACGGCCGGGAAGCGCCGAGGGCAACGAAGCCATGTTGTGGATGATATCGGTCTTCTTGAACGGGACATGACAAGTCAACCACGAGGACGTCCCAACGTAGAGGTGTCCCTCGAAGTCGCGAACGGCTCCCGATCCCACCGCTGCTGCCGGCACGTCGGGTGTGCCGCCGACGACTTTGGTGTGCTCGCCAAGCCCCAGCTCCGCGGCTGCTCTCGATGTCAACGTCCCGATGACGTCCACGGCGCGCACGAGGTCCGGAAGCTTTTCGCGGGGAAGCGTCGTTTGGGCGAGGAGCTGGTCGTCGTAGTGGACGTTGTCGATGTCGCGATTGTTCGTGACCCAATGCAGGGTGATCGAGTCCGTGGTCGCCAGAAACTTCCCCGTTAGCTGCAGGTTCAAGTAGTCCTTGGGCTCCATGAGCTTATAGGCCGCTCGATAGATTTCAGGGCGCTCGTGGCGAAGGAACAAGATGTGCGCCACCGGCTCCTTTCCGGCCAGGCTGGGGACCCCGCCGGTCTTCCGAAGCCAGCTTTCGAGCTTGAGGGCCCCGTATCCTTGGATTCGAACCAAACCTCCCGCCACTTCGGGGACGTATTTTGCACCCCTCGAATCGAGCCAGATGATGGCGCGCCCGAGGGCATTGCCCTCCCGGCTCACCGCGACGGTACCGGCCCATTGCGAGGTGACTGCAACGGCGATGATCTGTTCGCTCGGCACCAGATCGCGGTCTGTGATGCGCCGCGTCGCAGCGACGATCGCCCGCCACCAATCGTCTGGGTCTTGCTCGGCGCCTCCGCCGTCACTCAGGTAAAGCTCGGTCGACTCCACCTCGGCCGCGAGAACTTCGCCCTCCGTCGTGACCAGCGCCACCTTCGGTCCGCTCGTCCCTAGATCAATGGCGAGAATGCATTCAGCCGTCACGTCGGCCGAGTCTATAAACAGCGGCTCCTGCTGGCTAACCGAAAAGACCCGGTTCCCTGAAAGGCAGCTATTTCTGGGCAGCCTCTTCTACGGTGCGGAGCAGGCTCTTGCTGTAGACCCCGCGCTCGGCGAGCAGCTCGCGCGCCTTTTTGGCGACCGCGTCCCAGGCCGCTTGATTTGCAGCGGTGTCGACCTCGGTGATGCCCCGGCCCAGCAGCGTCTGATAGGCGCGCGCGTCGTCCCGGCCGACGATCTCGTCCAGCTTGGAGGCAGCGCGCTTGGCCGTAGCGAGCAGCGTCTTTTGATCGGCTTCATTTAGCTCGTCGAACTTCTTTTTGGTGATGATGGATCCGCCCACGATGATGTTGAAACTGCCCGAGGCCATGTAGTTGAGCTTCGTGTACCATTGGAAGGCCACGGCAGCCATGGCCGAGGCGGGCACGACTTCGAGCTTGCCTTTCTCGAGCGCGGGAAACACCCCTGGAGATCCAATGCGCACCGGGCTCGCGCCGAGTGCCTTGACGTACTCGAGCGCGACTGCGTTGTCCTTGCCGGCCCATGCCGCCTTGCCGGCGAGGTCGCCTGGCGTCTTGAATTCTTTTGAAGAGAACACGCGGTTCTTTCCCCCATCTCCCCAAGCAAGCAGCTTGAAGCCCCCGTCCTCGATGAGGCCTTGCAGCCGTGCGTCGAGCTTGTCGCGGACCCGATCGAGCTCCGCGTCTTCCGTGAGCAGGCCCGGCGCGGTCAAGACTTGAAGATCGGGGGCGACCATGGCTAGTCCGGTCGTCGCCACCCCAGCGGCGTCGAGCTTGCCCGCCTTCATTCGCTCGACGAGGTCGCGGTCACTGCCTTCGCTGCCGCCTGAAAAGACCCGAAGCTCGACCCGTCCCTCGGTTTCCTTCTGCAGGGTGCGGCTCCAGGCCTTCAAGACCTTGACGAACGAAGAGCCCGGTGGCGCAAGTGAGGCGATGCGAATCGTCGTCACCTTGGCGGCCGGTGTTTGTGAGATCGCAGGTTGCCCCGCAACGAACGGGGCAGCGAGGGCGAGGGCGAGAACCAAGAGATATTTCCGATGTTGCATGTCCACTCGTCTTCCGACGGCCTGCGGCCGTGCTTTGTTCACTTTTCGGCGGCCAGCTTGGCGACCTCATCCAGCAGGCTCTTACTGTAGACGCGGCCGATCAGCTGCTCGCGGGATTTCTTGGCGACGGCATCCCACTCGGCCTGATACGGGGCTAAGTCGACTACCTGCATTCCCCGCTCCACCAAGGTTTGATAGGCGCGGGCGTCATCTCGAATCACGATCTTGTCCATGGCCCGGGCAGCACGCTCTGCGGTATCCAGCAAGGCCTTCTGGTCCTCAGGCGCCAGCTGGTCGAAGAGCGGCTTTTTGACGATCGAACCTCCAATGATGATGTTGAAGTTTTGCTTCGCCATGTAGTTGAGCTTCGTGTACCACTGAATGGCAACGGCGGTGATGCAAGAGGCGGGCACCGTGTCGATCATACCTGTCTGCAGCCCTCCATAGACTTCTGGGACACCGACCCGCACGGGATTCGCGCCAATCACCGCCAAGTACGCTGCAAATACCGGATCGTCCTTCCACGCCCAAGGACGTTCGCTCTTCAAGTCCTCGGGTCGGGCGAACCGGTCCATCGAGAAAATCCGGTTCTTGCCGCCGTCACCCCAGGTCAGCAGCTCGAATCCCGCGTTTCGGAACATCGTCTCGAAGCGGTCGCGGAGTTTCGCGCGGACGTAATAGAGCTGCTCGAAATCCGTGATGAGGCCTGGGGCCGTCAGGACCAGGATGGGGCGTACGACCATGCCCATGCCGGTCGCGGTGATGCCCGCAGCGTCGATCTGCCCTGCGTGAATCTTGCGGATGAAGTCGCGCTCGTCGCCCTGGCTGCCGCCCGTGTAGAAACGGAGCTCCGCGCGGCCGTCGGTCTCCTCCTTGAACGTACGGCCCCACGCTTTGAGTATTTTGCCGAACGCCGAGCCAGGTGGGGCCAAAGACGCATAGCGGATCACGATGGGACCTGCGGCTGCTGCCTTCGGGAGCGCAGATCCAGGCAAGAAAAGGGCGGCCGCGGCAAACGCGACCACCACTAAGTGCTTCCGATTCATCACGGGAGCTTGATGTAGTACAAACAAAGCCCACAAACCAATCGACGTGGTGGCAGCGCCATGGGTCCAGCGCAGCGGTCACCACAGGGACCAGTGCCCGGCGGCGAGTACTTGGATTGCGATCAGCGCGTTGCTGGTGGCGTGCGCCACTATCGCGTCGCTCAGAAGCCCTCTGCGTTTTTGGGCATAGGCGTAGAGCACGCCCGCCGCAAAACCACCCAGCCATTCCTGGTGCACGGCGGCAAACGCAAGGGATGAGATCAGCACCGCGTACCAACGCCACTGGTCATACGGCACGCGAGTGAAGCTCGAGCCGATGAGACGCCTCAGCAGAAAGCCTCGGAACGCCAGCTCCTCGACGACGGGGACTGTGACGATCGCGCCGAGCGCGCGGGAGATGATCCAGGCGACACGAATTGGCCCAGGGAGCGCGACCAGCTCCTCTGGCACGGTTTCCGATCCGTACGACCCGGAGAGGGCGGACAAACCAGCCCACAGTAAGTACACCGCGATCCCAATACCCACGGCATTCCACGACCAAACGCTGCGGCCAGCGAGCTGATTTCGAAGACCCGCGGTGTATTCGTCCCGGTACCACGCGAGCACCAGCAAGACGACGACCACACGGAGCGGATAGAAGTAGTCGAACTGGTCGACGAATAGACCCGTGACGAGGGCGGTCGCCACCAATGCGAGTAGGGGTACCAAGAACGGACCGCTCGGGTTGGTGATGCGGCTGTGAGCGTCCGCGGGCTCATGGGCAAACCAAGAGAGTCGTCCGCTCAACCAAACCGCCCCAAGAGTCACGCCGCAAAAGAGGAGCCATCCAGCCTTCGAATGAAATCCCCCCAAGGCGAGAGCGGGCGACCAGAAGTGGCCTACCAGGATGAGGGCCACGATCCGCAAGACGTTGAGGAGCCAAACCGCCGCGACCGCGGCTGGCACCAAGAGCAGCACGCGCGGAAAGCGGAAACGTTTTCGAAAGGCTGCGAGATACGCGGACAGGAACACGATGGTGAGACCGATTCCCTCGTAGCCTGAGCAGATCGGGGCCACGCGAATCCAGAAGCGTTTCGTACCGATCGCGGCTTCAGAGGGGTCGAAATGAATCGGGGACACCAACGCGCCGAGAACCGTCGCGACTGCATCCAGCGTGGCTTCGCCGAGTCGATCCCAAAGGAGTAGGGTGCTCAGTCCTGCGGCCCATGCCAGGAAGGAGAGAAGTGCGGCAAGGCTCAAGGGCGCGGCCAACGCGCGCCATGTCGTCGTCCATTGCAGCCTCCCGAATGCGATCGGAATCAACGATAGAAGCGTCGAGCAGCCCGCAAGCAGCCAAGATGCAATCCAGGGCGCGGGCGCGCCGCTCACTGGAGACTCTGCGCCAAAGACGAGCGCCGTGAGCACGTAGAACGCGAAGAAGCTCAGAAGATGAACGATGGCGACCGACCAAAGAACACCCCGCGCCTGTGTCCGAGGCGCAGGCGAGACCGCGTCCCGGAGCTCGGCGCCGCCGACGATCCAAAAGGCCGTGACGAACGCGATCACGGCCGGGCCTACCAGACCCATCCAGCCAAGCCCGCCCCATAGACCCACTCGTTCGAGTAGCGGCGCTGCATCGAAGCTCAGCGTGATGGCCAAGTACTCGGCCGTGAGCACGAGCAGCGCAACCAAAGGCCGCACGAACCATGGATGCGGCGCGCGCTCAGGCATCTATGATGGGATCACCGCGTGCAGGCGTTAGGCCTGCTCTTCTTCTTCGCGTCGGCGCGAGGTGAGATAGGCGGCGCCCCCAATCAACAGCACCAAGGCGCTTCCTGCGGCGCTCGGATCGAGCTCCGGAACGGCTGAACCGTTGCCGCTGGGCGTCGTCTCACCCGAGGAAGTGGAGCCGAACGTTTGTCTCAACCAACTGATGATACTGCTCCAGCTCCAGCTCCAGCCGCCTACGCTTCGGCTAGTCCAGCTCCAGCTGCTCTCGATGCCGCTACTGGCGTTTGCATCGGCGGCAGGAGCCACCAACGACAAGCCAGCCACCAACGACAACACCACTATCAAACGCTTCATCATGATTCGGACCTCGAGATTTGAGAGCTACAAAGAGTTACATTTGTATAGTGCATCCCGCAGCCATGCAAGGCCAAAATTAAGAAAAGATCTTGATTTGGTTTCGGTTTTCACAATTCGAATCCGCCTCCAGACCGACGGTGAACTTCATTACAATGACGCATCGCGTTATGAGCGTAGACGGAGCCCTCGATTGATCAACGCCCGGGTCGCTTTATCCTGGCGCGTCCCCCTATGAAACGACTCGCATTTCGGGCGTGTGTGGCCTTCGTAGCGCTGTCCTCCGGATGCGGCAACAGCGACTCGGCCGGCGAATTCGTCACCAACCAGCGCATCATCTTCAGCGACGGGCTTCACAACGAAAACACCGAGATGATTCGCCTGGGCGACCGCATCTTGCTCGCGTTTCGTGGCGGGGAGCAGGGCCAGGTCGGTTCCGATCGCGCCGCGATTCTGATCTCGGAATCGACGGATGAAGGTCAGACCTTCACGAAGATCAGCGAGATCACCATGCCGCCCGCGGACTCTGCCGAGCCCGGCGCGGGCCGAGATATCCGTGATCCGAAGCTCGTGCAGATGGGCGACAAGCTGTTCCTCTACGCGATCGCCCGATCGCCCGGGTTTACCTACCGCGACCTGTTCAAACAGACTTGGACGGTGCGAAGCGAGTCGGAGGACGGGGGCCGTACGTGGACGGCTCCCGCGCGGATTCGAGATGAAGCAGGCGCCGATTTCATGGATCGTTGGGGCTTTTGGCGCTTCACCAAACGCCAGTACGAGGAAAACGGCGAGGCCAAGGAGACCCTGTTCGCAACGGGCTATGAGGATGGCGACACCAAGGCGGGATTCTTCCGCTCCGAGGACGGAATTCGATGGACCTACGTTTCGAACATCATCGACAGTTACGACGACGCCCCGAGCGAGGCCGAGCTCCAGTTCTTCGGCGACAATCAGGAAACCGCGGTTTCCATCGTTCGGCTCGACAATCAGGGCAACCTCGACGACGGCCAGTCTGCGATCTGCACGTCCCGGGCGCCTTTCGACCAGTGGGAGTGCGGCCGGCGCGTCGACCAGCGGCTCGGAGGACCGACGTGGGTCGTTCGTCGACACGAAGATCAAGTGCGCAATTTCATTTTCGCGCGCAAGCATCTGTCCTGCACCTTCAAGCGGACCGCTGCGTACGAGCTCCGTGGCGATCTGACCGATCCAAAGGCGCCCGTCGAGATGTGCGAAATCCAAGAGCTCATGAGCTCGGGTGACACCGCGTACACGGCGCTCGTCCCCATCACGCAAAGCCAGTACCTACTGTCGTGGTACAGCACGCCGCCCGATCAAGAGCTGGCCTGGCTGGAAGGCCAGTTTGCCCCGAGCGACATCTGGCTCGCCGACGTGAGCTTCGATGCGGCCCCAAGCCAGTGTGTGGCGCCGGTCAAGGCGGGTCCCTGTGCACCCCCGTCCCTTGCGGAAGGTGCCGAGGTATACGATGTGTCCGGCTCGCATTTGCTCTCGGTCAGCCCGGTGATCTGGCCTTCGAGGCCGATGTTCTTCGAGGCCGAGGTGCAGCTTCAAGGCTCGTCGATCGACATGACGATGCAGCCGCTCGACATTGACACCAAAGAACCCGTCGGGGATGCCTGGACGGTCAGCGACGTTGCGATCGAATCGGACGGCCGTTTCGTCGCAGACTTCGGCAAGAGAGATCTACCGAGCGCGGCATACCCCGTCGTCGATGCGGACATACCGATTCCAATCGAGAGCTTCGTGGTCTCTGGCAAAACAATTTCACTCGATGGGTTTTGCGGTGGGGTCGATGGCTATGCGCAGTTCTTGAGCCCCTCGCCGGCGGACCGCATCAATCTCGACGGCTCGAAATTCGGGGCGGTGAGGATCGTCGGGGACACCCTCCCAGAACCAGTCGTCGAGTGCCCGTAGGTCAGCGTCAGGCCGTGGCCCGGCGGAACACGACACGGGGATGGGTCGAACGGCTCGGCTTGCAAAGGTGGCCGGATGGACTTGCGGGCTCAGGCCACGCAAGCCTCGCCTCGGAGCTCGCGTCCAATCGGAGGTGGTTGCTCGCATGCCGATTGGCACTCGCTACGTCGCCCCATCCCCGCATCGCGTTCCGCCGCCCCCCTCCCTCAACGCCAGCGACAGAGTCAACGCCAGCGACAGAGTCAACGCCGGTGCCCGCGTCAGCGTCAGCGTTCGCGTAGCGATGCGAGCGGGACCACGCGGGTGCTTGGTTTTTCTGGCGGCGCCTCGGAGAGCAGCCAGCGGCAGAAGACGATGCCTTCGTCGTGGCCGGCGGTGCCCACCCAGTTGCCGGCGCCCGGGTCCCGCTTCGAGACGTAAATCGTCCAGCTCCCGTCCGGGTTGTAACGAACCTGCCTCGAATTGCGCGAGACCTGGTGGTAGCGCGAGTCGAACGATTGCAGGTATGGATTCCAGGTTTGGACGCCCCAGTAGCAGCACGTCGGGGAGCGGCCCTCGATGACCAAGACGTCGTCGTCGGTGAGACGGAAGGTGCCCATCGCGTAGATGTTGTCGGGCGTGCCCCATCCCATCCCGTCCGGCTCGAAGCCAAATGGATCGCCGAGCTCGTTGGGCTCCTCGCTTGCCGGCGGAGGGATCATCGCCGTCGTCTGGCTCACGAAGTTGTGAACGGCTTCGAGCTTGCCTGCGAGGCCTTCATCGGTCTCGGGGGCGGGCGCCTCTACGTCGTTTTGGTTTTCGATCTGCAGGGCTGCCATCCGGTCGCTTTGACGGTCGAAGTAGTATTCGCGCGAAATGATGCAGACCGCTCGCGGGCCGATTCGAAAGTGATTGGGCGCGTCGGGCGCGTCGGGTCCGAGGAAGATTTCAAACGAGCCATCCGATGCGAAGTGGATCTGAGTGTGGTTGATGTTGGCGGCAAGACCATCGGACCATGAGCCGTCGGGCTCCCCTGCGTACACGCAAAAGCTCAGATAGCAGGCGTCACCCCGATTTCCCCAAATGCGGTAGCGCTGATCGCCTCGCGCCTGAGTGAAGCAATACACGGAGTCGGTGTTGTCGCCGAGGATCTTCTGCGTCGGTCGCGCCAGCGGCAGGAGCGCCGGACGCAGCGGGTCGCTCTCCAAGTACAGCTCGAATCCATAGGCAAGCAGGTGCGCGAGGTGCCGGTAGCCCTGCACCTGGCTCTGTGCGCTGAGTCCCTTGAACTCGTCGGTGAAGGTTTCGGGGAGCTCGCGCAGGGAGTCCAGCAGGGTGATGAATGCGTCGTATGTCTTCGTCATGGGGCGCTCGATTCACGGCCGTCTTTGGCTAGGCCGAAGTGCTCGATGTAGTCTCCAAAAAGGGCGCGATCGCGGTCGGGATCGATGCCGAAATCAAAGGCCGAGTACCTGTGGGAGCCGTGCTTGTCGCGCGGATTCTCTGCCATGAACGAGACCATCTTCGCTTCCACCTCGTCGCTCAGCCGATAGCCGAAGTGAGCGTACATTCGGCGGACCACACCGAGGGAATCGTCGACGATCTCGCTCATCGTCACGTCGAAAAACTGACTGTTCTTGGGGGCTAGCCGCTTTCGCTGGCTGAGCGACTTCTCGATCAGCTTCGCCCACCACTGCACCTGCTGCCTACCGATAACCTCGAGATCGATTTCGTCGGTCGCGGCGCCGCGGAGGGCCGCGGTCAGACTTGCGACCGATGCGCAAACCTCCATCGGGTCGCGGTGGGTGTGCACGATCCGCGCGTCGGGGAACACGTCGAGCAGCGTGTCGAGCAAGTGAAGGTGGGCCGGCGACTTCAGCACCCAGCGCTCACCCTTGACGCCCCCCGATTGCAGATGCTGAAGAAAGCGCTTGTAGAACTCGTACGTCGAGCGCATGTCCTGTTCATCGAGCCAGGCCTGATACGACGGAACGTCGAATTGAACCTGAAGCTGCTCGGACATGAAGCACATCGTGAACACGGCGACGCACTCCTGCGGCATCGTGGCCCCCATCGGATGCATCGACTGAAACCCGGGCACGAGTCCGTAGAGCTGGTCGAGAACTTTTTGATCTTCCGCGATGCGCGGATCGTCGTTCCAGGTCTCGGGAGTCGCGGGCGGGACGGGGAACTGCACCTCCCAGAACAACGGAGAACGGTTTGCCGGATCCTGCTCCAGCAACGCGTGCAGAATCGTGGTTCCCGTGCGAGGCATTCCCACGATGAAGAGCGGCTCGATGATCTCTTCGGCTTCGATGCTCGGATGCCGCTTGCGCCAGTCGACGAGCCGCAGGCGGTTCGCCAAATTGCCGACGACGTACCCCTGCGCGAGCATCCGGCCGAGCAAGGTGAGCTTCGCCTCGCTCCGCGCGCTCGCGAGAAATCGCCGAAGCCCTTCCCGGAAGTCATCGTCACCGAAGTCCGAGCTACCCGCTTGTGCGATGGCTTTTTCGAGGAGCCGATCCTCTTCCAACGTGATCGGCTCGATGCCGACCGAGCTCGCGAGCCGGCCGAGCTGATTCATCACACGCACCGCAAACGGGCGGTAGGGCTTCCCCACTCGAGCTTCCCTCATCGGGGCCGAGTGTAGGGGACGCGCTGCAGCGTGCGAATCTCATCTTTCCGCGCACTTGCGTAAGACGCCGGGAAGAGCGGCGTTCGGAGTCGCCTGGTGGGGTTTGCAAGCGTCTGAAAGCACGGGCGTTTTGGGATGACTGGTGTTCCACCTCACAGGTTTGCGTAATTGCCTCCTCTTGGGTCTCGCATGGTTTGCTTCACCGGAAAATTTCAGTGAATTTGTCAAAAGGAGGCCCGCATGGCTTATCGGTGGCTTGGTGTATTGTTATTTTCCGTCTGCATTGTGGCATGTGGAGCGGAGGACCCAGGCGATTCGCGCTGCCTCAGCGGGGGCTGTGCCGGCGCCGGGGGCGCCGGAGGTGCCGGCGGGGTCACGGGTACGGGCGGCTCGGCGGGCACCGGCGGAACCGCGATCGAGTGTGTGACGAGCCTTCTTTGCATCTCTTGTCCCAGGGAAGGCTACTGCGCCACGAACGCGGACTGTTCGGACGGATCGATCTGCGTCGAGTCGGGCTGCGACGACCTCGAAGGCGCACCGATCAAGCAGTGCCTCTTCGCGGGCGGCGGCGCCTGTGACACCAACACCCCGTGTCCGACCGGCCGCAAATGCTTGGATGTCCCTGGAGAGGGTGAGCGGTGCGTTCGCACGGCCCCAGGCTGCGACACCAGCTTCGATTGTCCACTCGGCTTCGCCTGCGAGAATGCAAGCTGCGTCGATCGAAGGATCCCATGCAGCCTCGACGAGCACTGCCCGAAGAACCACCTCTGTGGGAGCTCCCAAAACTCCCGGTTCTGCCGTCGGATTCAAATCGATTGCCTCTTCGATTTCGACTGCGAGGGGCTGGCGCAGAGCTGCGAGGACATCGACGGCGATGGCAACAAGGAATGCGCCGGCGTGCGCAATCCCAACGCACCGTCTCTCGACACGTGCCTCAACGCGCAATGCACCGATGCGTCGGCGCCCGTATGTGAAGCATCGAGCTTTGGAAGCACGAGCGACTGCGGCCAGTATGGCCTTTGCCTGGGCGACGGCGACTGTGCCGCGGGCTTCCACTGTGCCGCCCTTTGGCAGGACGGCCGTAAGGAGTGCGTGCCAGACGGCGGAAGCTGCTCGAGCTACGTGGACTGCCAGGTACGTCAGGTTTGCGCCTCTCCGCGCGAGGGCGGCGCCCCGAGCTGCCAGACGGGATACCAGCCATGAGCCGCTGGGAACGCCAGTCGACACCCTCGAGCCTCCTCGGGTTGGGGTCGGTCGCGCTCGGCGTGCTCGTCTTCGCAGTCAGCTGCGGAGACGCTTCCCCTCCGACGGTTCACATCGGCGGGACGGGCGGTAGCGGGGGAACGGGCGGAATGAGTGGCTCCGGTGGAGCGGGAACCGGGGGAATGGTCGGCTCCGGTGGCGTCGGCGGTACCGGCGGCATCTCAGGCACGGGTGGCACGTCGGGCCTTGGTGGAACGGGAGGCGCCGCCGGTCCCTGCGCCACCAATGCGCTCTGCCAGACGTGCCCCACGGAGGACGTTTGCAACACCGACGCCGACTGCATGTTTGCCGGTTACGCGTGCGTCCCCTCCGGCTGCAAGACGAATCAAGGCGCGCCGATCAAACAGTGCGAACCATGGCGAGGCGGCTCCTGCACCGACGTCGGGGATTGCCCGAGCTCGGCGGACTACGACTGCCTCGTCGTCGGCGCGGGCGTTACGCGCTGCGTTCGAGTGACGCCAGGATGTGATCCGGCAACCGAAAGCTACGATTGCGTGCCAGGGTTTTCCTGTGAGGATGGCGCTTGTGTCGATCGCCGCGTGCCGTGCGACACGTATCTCGACTGCCCGAAGAACTACGTCTGCAGCAACGCGACCTTCTGTGTTCACGTTTCTCGCACGTGCCATGTCGACGCGGACTGCAACGGGTTTGGACGGTTCTGCGCGGATGTCGATGGCGATGGACGGGACGAGTGTACGGGGCAGCTCGACGCCGATGCCTGCGTGAGCTCGGACTGCACGAGCCCTGGGGCTCCCGTGTGCGAGGCGGGTCCATCGGGGACCACGGCCATGTGCGGCGACTACGGACTCTGTCTGACCAACGACGATTGCGACGCCGGCTTCGAGTGTCTCGGCTTGTGGCAGGACGGCCGCCGGGAATGCGTTCCAATCAATGGCGCCTGCCACCAAATCACCGATTGCCCGCTCCAACAGGTTTGCGCGTCACCGCGGAGCGGCGGCCCCCCGAGCTGTCAAGCGGGAAGCGCAATGTAAGGAGGCGACGTGAAACCCCGATCCCTGACTCCATTTATCCTTTTCTTGTTCGCGGTAGCCCTACCTGCGTGCCAAGGCGGTGACCCGATCTCTGCCGGGATGGGCACCGAATCGCTCGTTTCTGCACCGGCTTCATGTGGTCCCGGCGACCCTACCTGCAACATCGCTCTCGACTATCCGGTCAACGCCGATTTGACCATCTCCAACTCGCAGGATCTCTTTTACTCCAACACCGATGGCGCGCTCACGCTCCAGCCCGGTAGCGGCAATCTCGTCGATAGCGACGGAGACGGGGTTCCCGATCCGGCCGACGAGTGTTCGGGACCGGGCTGGCGGCTTCCCTGCGATGGCGACGCCACGAACGACGGAATCTACCAAACCCTCTACTTCAACACGGACAGCGACGTGACCGTACAGGCGGACATCGATGTTTCTGGCAAGATCGAAAAGGCGGACGCCTACATCCTAATGGACGCCACCGGGTCGATGGGCGGTGAGCAGGTGCAGCTGGTGTCAGACCTGACCACGGGGACCTTTGTCGACCCGGTCGAGTGCCCAGGAGGCGCGGGCACCGGGCTCCTCGGTGCCCTCGAATGCTCGATCCCGGACCTGTGGATCGGCGTCGGGGACTTCAAGGAGGTTTCCTACCCGCCGCACGACCCGCGTTACGACATGGCGCCCTATCATCACTACCTCGATACGACCGATAACATCCAACACGTGCTCGACGCGGTCTCGAACTTCGTGCCGGACAACAACAGCGACTATCCCGAGGCGCTCAGCCAGGCACTCTATGCAGTCGTGACGGGGCAAGGTCTCGGCGACCTCGTTCCGAACCGCGGGTCATGTCCATCCAGCCCGGCAGGCCGTTGGGGCTATCCTTGCTTCAGAGACAAGGTGCTCCCGATCATCGTCTTGATCACCGATGCCGACATGTGGAACGGCCCCGTGGCCAACGGGCACACCTACGGAAACCCCCCGTTCGATGGCGTCCTCGGCATGGGGACCCGGCTCCCCCCGGTCGAGCAATCTCCTAACGTTCTTTATTCGAACGATCCGTCCACCGCCTGGAATCTCGGAGACCTCACCGCGAAGTCTCTCACCGTCATGGGAAGCAACCGAAACTTCGGCAACGACGCCAAGACGTGGGACGTGGGCGCCTGCATGCGATGCAGTTCGAGCTGTTGGAGCGATGGGCGGGACGCGTTCTTGCGCTTCTCTCTCACCGGCCCCGTCGACATGTTCGTGAGCGGCGAGGGTACCGCCTACAACACGACCAACGTCGCGCTCCTCGATTCGACATTGGCCTTCCTCGACTGCAACGGGGGTCCTGGCGGTGGAAACTATTGGGGCACGCTCACCCAAACGCTTGGGGCGGGTACCTATTATGCCGTTTCCGACGCCTCGGTTTCCACGAGCAGCTCCGTCTCGCAGCGGGTCGGCAACTTCCAGCTCCGGCTTCATAATCTGACTGCCGACCCCGGCGGCTATCCGAGCTGGCAGACCGCGGACCTTCCGATTCCCTGGACGACGGTCGAGACCGAGCTCCTCGCGTCCGGTGTGAAATTCGTCAACATCGTCAGTCCCAACGATGCGGGCTACATCGCTGTGCCCGATGTCCAGGCGATTTCAGTCGCGACGAACTCGCTCGATCAGTTCGGAAATCCCTATCTGCAGCTGATCAACGGGGATGGCTCCGGCCTCTCGACCGCCATTTTGGACGCGGTTCGATCGTTGGTCGGCGACACCCGGCGTGACATCAGCCTCGTGGCTGAGGACAATGCATCCACGACGACGGTCGATGAGACGCAGTTCGTGACCGCCGTCACGGCCACCACGTGTCCGACCGCCGGCATCAAGAACTGTCTCGGCGGACAGGGAACCAACATGTGCCAAGGTTGTCTTGCCGACACCCAGCTCGGGTTCTCGTTCCGACTCGGAAACGACGTGGTTACCTCGACGGCTTCGCCACAGGTCTTCGATTTCGACATGGTTGCGATCGCCGATGGCACCGCGGAGCTCGCCCGGATTCCAGTGCGGGTCATGGTACCAGAGGCAGGCACTTCATATGGTGCTGGTTTCTACGAGAACACCTACGATTCGGACGTGGTTTGCCAGATCCCTCCGGAACGGCCGAATTGGGGCACGCTCGTATGGAGCGGCTCGACGCCGTCTGATAGCTCGGTCACGTTCGAGTTCTTTACGGCCAACACTGCGGCGGAGCTTGGATCGCAGATCCCAGTCTCGCTGACGTATCCGACCGATACGACCGCACAAAGCTATGACGTCGGGACGGAGCTGATCGCAGGCGGCAAGGAGAACTACATGCCCTACCTGCGCGTGCGTGCCAGGCTGCAGGCGTCCGCCGATACGCTCAGCACCCCCATCTTCGAAGGCTGGTCGATGGAGTTCCACTGCGAGCCGATCGAATAGCGGCCGGTTACGGGCGTGCACGGAAGTATCGAAGCTAGCTGCCGCCCTTGATCAGGGTCAGCACCGGCTTGGGCGCATACCCGGCGACGTAGCCGCTTTCTTCGGCCACGTAGACCCAACCGCGTTCGTCGACTCGCATCAGGTCCGGGACGAGGTCGCAGGGCAGGCTCGCCGAGAGCTTCTGTCCGTCCGAGGGGCGTACGACATGCACCGACGAGGCCGGAACGAACAGGGCCCCCCCACGAAGCACTGGCTCGAGCCTTCGCGGGATCTCATCGGCAAGCGCATCGGCGAGGTTGGTGCTCCAGCGAAGGTTGCCCGTGGCTACATCGAGCGCGGTCAGTTGGCCGAACGGCGCGTTGACGACCCAGGTCTCGTCGATGGTCAGCCCCGCTCCTCCGATGGCGAGTCCCGGGTCCTTGGTTTCCCAACGAGGCGCGCCGGTCTGCAGGCAGTGGGCCGACAAGATCGCCTCCTCGCCGGCCGTCGACACGAGGACCACCTCGCCGGCCGCACAAGGGTCGGAGGTGGGAGGCCCCTGCAGCTCGCGCTGCCAACGGGGCTGCCCGCTATAGAGGTCGACGGCGAACAAAGCCCCCTCGCGGCGCCCCCGCACCGCGGCTGCGACCACCGTTTCGTGGCTCACGAGCGGCTTGAATTGAAAGCATCCACGTTCTGCAAACCGCCAGACGTCTTCGCCGGTCGCGATGTCGATCGCATGGATCGCTTCCTCGCCGCAGGTGACCAACAGGACGCGTCCGACCTTGGTCAGCCGGAACTCGCTACCGCTTCGTGATGCGAAGCGCCAACGAGGCTCGCCGGTGCGCACGTCGATGGCGACCAATCGATGGCTGCCCTCGGTGAGCACCGCGACGGGAGGGATGTTGCCGCCGCCCGCCATCAAACCCACGGGCGGCCCGCCGATGCGAGGTGTGATGTGGGTCGAGCAATACGGCTCGCCGTCTTCGACGCTGCACAGCTCGACCTCCCCGTCGGCACAAAGGCGGATCAAGGCGGTCCCTGCCATCAAGGTTGCCGCTGCCTGGCCGGGGCGGGCCCACAAGACTTTGCCGTCGTCGCGCGACACGGCCACGAGATGCGTCTGGGCCGCGATCACGAGTCGGTCTCCGCACATGAACACCGAGTGGGCATCCAAGCCCTCGAGACAAGCGCGCCAACGCTCCTCGAACTGCAAGGATGGAAGGCTTGCCATCGCAGGCGGCCGTGCGGTCTCGCCGCTGTTTTGGATGCGCAGGCGATCGGGGTCGAGGTTCACGAAGCTGTCGGCGCTGCGGCGCGCTCGGATCTCGCGCCGGAGCGCCCGGACCTCTTGTCGCAGCGCGCGCACCCGCAAATTGCGGCTTTGGCCTCGGTCCGCGGCCGTCAAGCTGCGCAGCAAATCGCTTGCCAGCTTGAGGATGGGGAGGGCCGCCTCGGCGATCGTCAGGGAGGTGGCCGTCAGATCACCACGACCCTCGGACGACAGCTCGACGCTGACCAATTGGTGCGATGACTTGCGTAACGCGATTTGGAAGGCGCCCGCCCGAAGGCGGACGTGAGTCGGCCTCGCGGTGTCCCAGGAATCGATGAGCGTCCCCACCGCGACGACCATGCGATGCGCAGCCAACATGATCGGGCCCCGCACCAGGGACAACCTGCGGCCGCGCACGAAGACCCAAAGGTGGCCGTCAAAGAGCAAGGCATGCACGTCGGCCTGTGTCGATCGTCCGTGGGAGGCGGACGAGGAGGGGTAGATTGCGGCTTCGTACCCAAAGGCCAGGGGGATGTGATCGCCTGGGGACTCCAGCTCGCCTCCGCGTTGATTGATCGGGGGCGCCAGTCCCTCCGGATCGGCCGCGATCTTGGTGGCCATGGCCCGTTCCGCAACCCGGATCGCGATCTGCCTCGCCGTCGAATCGAGCTCTTGGGCCCCAGCATCGAGCATCGATTGCGCACAGGTGTCCAGCAACAGTCGAAGTGGAACGGCGCGATCGAGCTGGTAGACCACCGGGGAGCTCGCCGTGCCGTAGCAGCTCACCAGAATCGAGTCCCCGCGGCGAACCAGCGCGTATTCGATCGCGGCGGAGGCCAAAGGCAGCAGCGTTTTGCGTCTGGCGCCGATCGCGAGCGCGACTGCGGCGGCCGTCAGCTCGGGAAGCGCAGGGACGTCCACATCGAGCCCGGCTCTCAAGAGGAGCCTGGAGACACCGGAATTGGTAGGTTTATGGGCGTATGAGGCCGATTCGTCCAAGTGGGCGACCATGCTGTTTTTCCAACGCGAGCCGGGAAGAAAAATGGTACTTGCTGGCCTCGATC
Organism: uncultured delta proteobacterium; assembly: GCA_963817725.1. GTDB lineage: Bacteria > Myxococcota_A > Polyangia > Polyangiales > Houyiibacteriaceae > SG8-38. The sequence continues at coordinate 699,903 of CAWFPD010000004.1, read as the reverse complement.
TGAATCCAAAAAAAGGCGCGTTGGCGCATATGTTGACAGTGCGTGGTGGCGATGGGCGACGAGGCGAAACAATGGGTGGCGGTGACTGTGCTCGTGTTTCGCGATGGCCAGATGCTCTGCATGTGCCGTGCCGCAACTGAAGATGCAGCCCCAGGGCTGTGGGAAGGCGTATCGGGGCGCGTCCGGCCCGGAGAGGATCCGTTCGACGCAGCGCTTCGCGAAGTCGTCGAAGAGACTGGTTTGCGCGTCCGTATTCATGCCCGTCCCGTGACCGCCTACGCCGCGAGGCGGCGCGGCGAGCCGATGGCGGTCATCGTGTTTCGAGGAGATCACCAAGATGGCGAGGTGGTACTTTCCGAAGAGCACGACGCCTACCGATGGTGCGCCCTGCCCGAGCTCACCGAGCTCGGGGTTCCAGAGAAGCTCGTCGATGCCGCCCGGAAGGCATGGAGCCTGGCGTAGGGGCAACACCGAGCAGCGCCTGCATTGCCGCGTCGAAGGCGGCCGTGCCATGGTGGGTCGAGAGATAGCGAAACGCTCGTTCCCGCAGGGAATCACGCGTTCGTCCATCGTCGAGTAGACGTCGCGCGGCCGCCGCGAGATCACCTGGATCGTCGTTTCCGACGATCATGCACGCCCCTCCCGTCGAAAGGCCGGCCCTGGCCCGCTCCATGGCGATCACAGGAAGCCCTCGGGCAAACGCGTCGAGCATCTTGATGGGGAGGCCTCCTTCGATCCGCCTCGGAATCCAGGCGAGGTCGCTAGCGGCGTGGGCCAGCGCGCGTGCCTTCTCGCCGTCAAGCGGGCGGAAGCGAACCGCGCCACCGATTCGCAGATGGTGCGCCTGTCGTCGCGCGTGCCGGGGATCGGATTCGGTGGCGACCAGCAACGATGCAGTGGCGTGCGTGGTTCGCAGCACGGCGAGCGCCTCGAGGAGATGCTCCCAGCCCTGGTAACGGTCGAGATTGCCCGCGTACAGACAAACAAGATCTTCAGGGGGCAGTCCCAAGGCCCGACGCGCTTCGCTCGGACTCGGCCGATCCGTGCTCGTGGGCGCGCGCCAGGGGACTGGCAGATACCGTACGTGGTCGCCGAGGAGTGCAGCAAGCGCAGGAGCCACAGCAGCGACTCCATGCGCGCGCTCGCACACGAACGCTTCGGTCCGTCCTGCGGCGCGCGAAACCATGCGTCGCGGAAGCAAGGGTAGATAGACCGGAAGCTCGTGGCTCAGACTGGTGTGCGCGACGTAGTACAGGGGGCCGACCTGGGCGGCAATTGCAGCCAGTGCAGCCTCGATGTGGTGCGCGACGATGGCCTTGGGCCTGATGTGGCGCACCAAGCGGCGCGTCTCGGCGATGCATCGCGCGTCGAGCGCGAGCTTTCCCAAGGAGGGGCCGGAGCGAAGCGAACGAACTTTGGGAAAATCTGGGATGCGGTGGATCGGATAGGGCGCGCTCAGCGCGTATGCGCCGTGTGAATAGACCAGCAAATGGGCTGAGCGGCTCGACTCCATCGAGGCGCGTAGCATGGCATCCAGAGCCGCTTGGGTGCCTTGGTAGCTCGGAAAGGGGAGACAGGCGACGTGCAGGATCATTCGACGTAACCCAGCGCTCGTAATCTCGACTCGATCAGCGCCGCGTCATGGTTCGCGTGGGTTCGGTGGGTTTCCATGATCGGGAGGCTTTCGACCGAAGGGCTCTGATCATCACGTAGAGCCTCCCATAGAACGCGACCCATGAATGCTGGGGGCACGGACACACCGAGCCTGCAAAGGAGCGTAGCCGTCACGTCGGCGATGTGCGCGTCGATGCGTCCTGCGGCTCGTACGCTCGGCCCGGCCAGTGCCATGAACCCATGCGGTCGATGGCTGCCCGGCAGGCTCCGGCCCTTCTTGCCCATTTTCTCGTCGTCGCCCAGCTTTCGGAACCAGGGGCTGCCGTGGGTCCCCTCGATGGCAATGTGGCGCGGTTCCGCGGGCGCTTGGGCGCTCGGCATGAGATTGTACGAGTACCCGCCATCTAGATGAAGATCGAGCAACAAGTCCGGCGCTCGATCGAGAAACGGCCCATCGAAGAGCGCATCGCGCGGGATCACGTCTCGGAACACCGGGGCGCCGGTCCAGGGATCGCGGGTGCCGAGCAGCGAAGCGCGAACCCGCACGAGGGTGTCCCGCACGTGCTCTGGCTGCACGATGCCCCGCGGCTCGCGCCCGGCTACGTTGAGATGGATGCCCGGGAAGTAGTTGAGCTCATCGCTGAAGGCCACCGTGCGCCGCATGTCGATCACGCCGAAGCGCACGCTCGATTCGAGACGGCTCGGTAGCCAGGCATTACCCAGCCGAAATAGCCGCTCTCGAAGAGGCGGCGGCAAACGACGGAGTGCCATTTCCTTGAGCCGCCTGCTCCCGCGGCCTCGCCGAGTGTGAAAGTGAAGAAGCCCACGCGCCGCGAGCAGGCGATTCAGATAGAGGACCTTGTCGGACGAACCGCCCGATCCGTGATCACTGAGCAGGGTAATCTCGGTTCGCTCTCCGCCCGCGGCGTCCAAGAGAGCGCCGACGGTTTCATCGAGCGCCTCATAGACACGCCCGAGCCCATCAGAAAGCTCCGCTGTCACGTGAGCAGGTCTGCGGGGCGAGCTCGGATCGTGATGGGCCCACAGGTAGTGCGAGGCTGTGTCGCTTTCGCCGAAGTACACGGCAAAGACATCCCAGTTCTGCCGTTCGAGCAGCCACTGTGCCCACTTGGTCTTCCGTTTGACCCTCCGCTCGAGCCCTGTAGGCAGACGTTCGATCCAACCTGGGCTATCGGCGTGAAACTCGTCGACGTCGTCGAATGTCGGCGCACCGAACTTCCGGACCGTCTCGTCATAGAGTGACCGCGGCCACATGAACGAGCGGTCCGCTTCGAACGCGACCGGTGCGTCCCAGCCGCTTACGAAGACGCCGTGCTCGAGCTCTTCTGGGGGCCAGGTTGCGGGAAAGCTCAGACAGGCGCAGCGAAGGCCGAGCGCATCGAGCTGCCGGCCTATCGTGGGCGCCTCCCGCGCGGTGCCAGCGGTGAAGCGAATCTGATACCCCTTGCGTGTCGTGAAGTCGAAGACACCGTGCCGGGCGGGGTCGAGGCCCGTCAGGAAGGTCGTCCAGTTGGGGAGCGTCGCGGGGGGCTGCACCGATTCGAGCGCGGCGTGAGCTCCACGTGCCATGAGCGCGTGGATGCGCGGCAGCCGCTCCGGGCCCAATTGCTCGACGAGACCCAGATCGAACCCATCGAGCCCCACCACCAATGCCCGCGCAGGCATGCACCGCAGCGTAGCGCGCGCCGCCGACAAAGGCACCCGCGCACGCCCCGTCCCGCGCAACCGCGTGTCGCGTTTTTGCGAGCCCGTCCTCACGCCACCGCGCATCCGGCCGCTGGCGCTGTCTCGGCCCCTACCTGCTCCAGTCCCTCCCGCGCACCCCCGGCGGGCGCGCGATGCCGAAGGCGCCGAGGATCGTCGGCGTCACGTCGTAAATCTCGGCTCCCTCGACGCGGCCCCGTGCCGGAGCGCCGCCGCCGCTCATCACGAAGATGCCCTGCCAGTCGTGATTACAGCTATCGGGGCCAATGTCGTTTTCCAATACGATCCTGCGTTCGTGCCCGACCGACCCGATTGCGCGTAGCTTCAGATCCTCGAAGTAGACCATCAAGTCCGGCGGAAAGCCGCGCACCTTGCGATAGTGCTCCTCGGGAATCCGGACCCAAGCCGGAACGTGCTCGCCGTGTTCGTCTCTCACCTCCTCGAGCGCGCGCCTTAGCGCCGTGCGTGTCCTGCCAATCTCGGACGGTGGAACGATGCCTGCTGGCTCACGCCCTACCACGTTGATGAAGATTCGCGCGTAGTAGCCTCCTTCGGCCCAAGCCCTGGTTTGCGTCCAGTCGATCTCGTCGTGGCGCAGGGGCGCCCGTGCGGCGGGTGTTCTTTTCAGCCGGAGGTAGCCTTGCTCGATCAACCAATCGTTGATGCAAAAGCCGCCGTGCATTGCCTGCGCACCATGATCGCTCACCAAGAGCACCACCGTGTCGGGGCCGGCAAGCGCGCAGATCCGTCCGATGCGGGCGTCCAGCAAAGCGTAGTACTCCCGGCCGAGTGGCTCCCAACGATTGCCGGGCTCGTGCCGAGGGTGCTCCGGATCGATGTGGCGCCAGAAGGCATGGTGAAAGCGATCGACGCCGATCTCGACCATCATCAGGAAATCCGGTTCCTTCTCCCTCCAGATCAGCTCGGTGATCTCGAAGTGCTGGTCGGTCATCGCGACGATTTCCTGATAGATTCGCTCGAGGTCTTCCGCCCGAAACTGCTCGACATCGGCGCGGTACGGACCCACCCGCTCGGTGAGCTCGGCTTCCAGCGATCGCGGAAAGCACCAAGGCGCGTCCTCTCCCGGCCACGAGAATCCGGATATCATCTGACCGCGTACCGGGCTTGGCGGGAACGTCAACGGAACGAAAAGCGGCGCGACGCGGAAGCCATGCTCACCGAGCCAATCCCAAACGCGTTTGTCTCGAACGTCTCGGGCATCTGCCAATCGCAGCTCGGTTGCGCCCGCAATTCGGTTTCGAAACCCGTAGAGCCCGAGCTCACCCGCGTCCCGCCCGCTTACCATGCAGGTCCACGCTGGCACTGTGATCGGCGGCTCGGAGCTTCGAAGCGACCCCCAACAACCGCGCTCCATCAGCGCCGATACGTGGGGCATCACGTCGCGATATCGCTCGAAGACCAACCGCGGAGGAGCGCAGTCGAGCCCGATCACGATCATCTTCGGCGCATCCATCCTTGCCTCGTTCGTACCGCGGCCGCGAGTGCCTACTTGGGGTCGACCAGGTCGGCGGCCTCGTAGATGGTTCGCTCCAGATGACTCAGCTCAAAAGGCTTCTCAATTCGAAGGTTTGGGACGCTCTCTAAAAAGTCCCGTGCTCGCTGCGTGAATGCGCCGCCGGTCATGAACACGATCCGATCATGCAAGGGATTGGCCCGCTGGAGCGCCGCACGATAGACGTCCATCCCAGTCATCTCGGGCATGATCAAGTCGCACAGGATGACGTCGTAGGCGTTTTCGCCCATCAGCGCCACGGCTTCGCGACCATCGTTTGCAATGGTCACATCGTGGTCCACGAGTGCTTTTTGGATTAGCCGGGCGATGACGGGCTCGTCGTCGACCACCAACACCGACAGCTTTCCTCCTGCGGCGCGCCGGATTGCGCTGATGGAAGGCGGGGGCACGGTCAGCGGCCGTTGAGCACGCGTCGCCTTCGGCAACACGACCCTCGCCACGGTCCCCTGGCCGGGATGGCTTTGAAGCTCGATCGTTCCCTCCAGTGAATGCACGATGCGCCTGCAGATCGAAAGTCCGAGTCCCGTTCCGCGTCCGGCGGGCTTGGTCGTGACGAATGGATCGAAGATGCGCCGTAAGAGCTGCGGTGGAATGCCTGGTCCTGTGTCTTGAACCTCGACGCACACACGGTCTCGCTCGGTGCTGCGCACCCGGATGGTGATCGTGTTCCGTGCATGATCGCCAGGGTCGATTGCCTGGGCCGCATTGACGATGAGGTTGACAAACACCTGGCCGACCCGGGTCCTCGAGCCGCGCACGTAGAGACTGCCCTCTTCGTACTCGCGGGCCACGGTGGCGCGATGCTGAATCTCGGGCTGCGCTAGCCGAATCGCCGAGTCGAGCACCTGCTTCACGTTGACGGTCTCGATCTCGGCTGCGCTGCCCGGATGAGACAACGACGCGATTTCATTGGATATTATGCGGATCCGCTCCGCTCCCTCGAAGGCCTCGCGAATCAGCTCTTCAGCGTCTTGTCCGAGCGGTTCCTTGGCGTCTCGCAGCGACCGAAGGTGGTTCCACACGAAGGTGAGTGGATTCTTGACCTCGTGGATGATGCTGGCGGTCAACGTCCCGATGGCGGACATGCGTTCGGCCAGGAGTAGCCTTTGCTGGAGGTCGCGCTCGGCCGTCATATCCACGACGGACACGATGGCGCGCTCGAAGCGTTCGTCGTCGTTCGGTACGAAGCGCCAGTGCACGCGCACATCTCGGGGCTCGCGGGCGCAGGTCACGATCGCCGTCTCCAGGTGTACGTCACGCTCGGCTCGAAATGCAGCCATCAGCACGCGCAGAAAATCCGCTTTCGACTCGGCGGTGAGCAGCTCCGGTGATCTGCGAATGCATTCTTCGGAGCTTGCTGCGCCGGCCAAGGAAACAGCGCCTGCGCTCACTCGTTGGATCCGGAGTCGATTGAGACACTCGCTCAAGGCTTCCGGATCGTTGCGCACGAGGCTCTTGAACTCATCGGCGTCCTTGCAACCCTGGGCCTCGATCCAGTCGAGCGGACCGGTGAAGTCCAAGTCCCAAAGGGCGCTCGGCAGCAACGCCCACGTGCGATCATCGCGTTCGGGGCTCGGCTCTTTGGACTGGCGGATGAGGCGGACCATGACCTGGTGTCACTCCGGGGAGGACCTTCGAATCGTAGCGAAGAGAGGGCCTAAAGCCTAGAACGCCGCAAGGACCCCTCCCAGCGCTACCGCCCGCGCCGATCGAGCGTGGCACGGGCGTCGAGGACCAGACGCTCCACTTGGGCGCGGGCCCTCTGAGCCGTAGAGCGGGGATCGGGTCCGCGGACCAAAGGCTCTCCGATCTGCACGGCGATGCGAGTTTTCGGCCGGGCGGCAATGCGCGCCACGTGCTCCGCGAATGACTCCCGGCCGTAGGGAACGGCCGGAGAGTAGGCGAGGCCCACCGGAATCACCGGAACATCGAGCGACTGAACGGCCGCAAAGGCGCCCGGGTGGAACTCCTGTACCGAGTCCCCGGGGAACGTCGCGCCCTCGGGAAAGGCGACTACGGTTCGTCCTTCCTTGATGCGCCGTCGAATTTCCCGAAGCGCGGCGGCTCCACTCCGCCGACTTTCGCGGTCGACGAAGATCGTATCGCCATGCTTGGCCAACCGGCCGAGCAGCGGCCAGCTCGCCACGTCGTGTCGGCTCACCAGCACCGCCTGGAACAAGGCGAGCATCACGCTGATGTCGAGGGCGCTCTGGTGATTGGCGACGACCAGCGCCCCGCTTTCGTGTCGACGCTCGCCCTCCACCAAGAGCTCCGTTCCGAACAACCGGAGCACACCGTGGCTCAACCGCGTCCGGTACCGGTCTGCGAGCGCTCGACGCTGCATCTCAGGGGTCATGGCACGCCTGAGCTCGTAGGCTCCGAGGATCGTGGCCGACCAGCCCACGAATGCCCCGGTTCGAAGGAGCGCACGTGCCCGGCTCATTTGCGAGCCTTCCCATTTTGGACTCGCGACGGCTCCGTTTTGGTGGCAGTCTCGATTCGTGGCGGCATCATTGGCACCGGGATTCCTCGTCGCTGCACCGTCCATGCGGTGCCCCTTCTTCAATCATACGCTGGTGCTGCTGGTCGATCACGGAGAGGAAGGTTCGTTCGGCTTCGTCATCAATCGAATCACAGACCTCGACATGGGCGACGTCTTCAACGAGGTCGGACTTGGTGCGGCCGCTGACGGGGTGGTGCGGGCACCGGTGCTCTTAGGAGGGCCGGTTTCCCCCGAGTCGGGTTGGATTCTCTACGACGCGGAAGGCATCCCGCCCCCCGCTTCTGGCAAGACGATTGTCGTGGGTGACCGGATCGCGTGCAGCGCCTCGCTCGATCTACTCGAGCGCATCGCGCGCGGCGACGGGCCCGACACCTGCGCCATGATGCTGGGGTATTCCGGCTGGGGTGCCGGCCAGCTCGAGAGCGAGATGAGGCAGGGTTCGTGGATCCCGGTCGATCTCGACTATGGCCTCGTCTTCGACACGCCGATCGAAAATCGTTGGGAAGCCGCGCTTGCGACCCTGGGAATCGATCCTGCCTTGGTGATCGACAGCCAAATCGGCAGCGCCTAGGCCTGCTTCGAACGTCCGCTTGTTCGCCGCTGGCTCAGGGGCTACGTCCACGGGCGATGGATTTGCGCGCCCGAAGTGGTTTTCTCCTCGCCGCTCTGATGCTTGCCGCCGCTTGCGGGGGCAAGGTTGGCAAGGGCAGCAAGACGGGCAAGAGCTCGCTCGAGCCAGGTGACGACGCCCGCACCGGCTACGAGAGGGCCCTGCTCGATTTTCGGAGGGGAGACTGTCTTTCCGCGCAACCGACCTTCGAGGAAATCCGCCGCGAGTTCCCGTACAGTCGCTTTGCAGCCCTTTCCGAGCTACGCGTCGGCGACTGCCAGTTCAAGAACGAGCAGTACCCGGAGGCGATCGAAACCTATCGGCAGTTCGTCCGCGTTAGGCCCTCGCACAAGGAAATCCCCTACGCGCGTTTCCGGATCGCAGAAGCTTATTTCAATCAAATTCCTGGCGGTTGGTTCATGACACCTCCTCCTTACGAGCGAGACCAAAGCGCCGCCCGCGATGCCCTCATTCAACTTCGCCGTTTCGTCGTCGACTATCCCGAGGACCACCGAGTGCCGGACGCCAACAAGCTCATGCAAAAGTGTATGAGCCTACTCGCTGCGCACGAGCTGTACGTCGCCCGGTTCTACCTGCAGCGCAAAGCCTACCGTGGCGTGATCGCACGACTCAAAAGTCTGCTCGCGGCGTATCCGGGCAGCACCGTCGAAGCCGAGGCGATGCTCTTGCTGGGCGAGGTGTACATCGAGACTGAGGAAACCGACGCCGCTCGGGATACCCTCAATGAGGTGATCCAGCGATTCCCGGACAGCGGTGAGGCCAAACGAGCCGGAAACTTGCTCCGAAAGCTGAGTTGAGGCCGGGCCGCTGATTTCTGGCCACCGCTCGGGTCGATCGCTACCTTCGGGACCATGGCTCCTTGGGCTCAACAGCTTCTCGACGCGGCCGACGAGCACTACGACCGCGGCGACTACCCGCTGGCGCAACCCTACTACGAAAAGCTAGTGCAGCAGGGGCTTCGCTATGCCGACGTGTTCAACAGGCTCGGGATCATCTATCACCTAGGCGGCCGGCTCGCCGAAGCGCGGTGGTGCTTCCAGCAGGCGCTCGAGATCAACTCCGGCTATCTCGAGGCAGCCGTCAATCTCACCGTGACATGCAACGAGCTGGGTGAGTACGGCTCAGGCGTGCGCACGTTGCAACGAGCGCAACGCCACGCGGACTCGTCGAACGATGTCTACCGGCGCGGCAAAGTGGCGAACCTGCACCGGGCGCTCGGTCGCGCGTACCTCGATCTGGACAGACCCGAAGACGCAATTCACGAATTCGGGCGGGCTCTTCGGCTCTGCCCGAATTTCCACGACATCCGTCTCGAGCTCGCCAAGCTGCTCCGTCTGCGTGGCAACGCCCGGGGCGCCCGCGAAGAGCTCACCCTCATCCTGCAGCTCGATCCCAGCCACCATGACGCTCGCGCGCTTCTCGGCGTGATCGAGATCGAGACAGGGGATGCCGACCGCGGCAAAGAGCATCTTCGAACCGTGGTCCATCATTGCGCGGACCACCCCGTTGCCGCTGCGTACCTCGAGCAAGCCGATCCGAGCTACCGGCGCGCTTCCTGAGGCCACCGAGCCTGACCGCTTTGTGGTGGCCCCAAAGGATGCCAAGCTAGTCGAGCGTGGCTCCGACCGTACTCTTGCTCGACGATGACGCTCAGTTTCGATCCAGCGTCACCCCTGCACTCGAAGCGTTCGGGCTGCGGGTCTTGAGCGCGACCAAAGGCAGCATTGCCCGAGCGCTCATCGAAGAGGACGAGCCCTCGCTCGTGGTGGTCGACGGCCTATTGCCCGACACCAACGGGATTGCCTGGATCGAAGAGCTCCGGGCGCATGGGTACCATACTCCGGTCGTCTTCGTGTCCGCCTTCTATCGGGACCTGGCCACGTTCAAGCATTTGACCCGAGCGCTCGATGTGATTCGCGTGTTTCACAAGCCGGTGGCGGTCGACCGGTTTGCGCGCGAGATTGCGAACGCGATCTCCGGGCCGATGAGCATTCCCCCGGCTTCTCATCACCGATCTGAAGAGGATGCCGAGGAGCCGGACGACGGCGTGCTCTATCCGGGAGAAGCCTCCACTCCCGGGGTCGATCCGGAAGCGGCCAAAGAGTCCTACGTGAGCCTCTTGCCCATTGCAGCGGACAATCTAACCGGTGCGATTCGGAGGGTGCACTCGGAGGCGGAGAGAACGAGTGTGGTCGCCGAGGCTTTGCGGCAAGCCCATGATCTGGTCGGCGGCGCACAGACCCACGGCCTCGCCGAGATCTCGAAGGCGGCCGGCCGCATCGAGCAGGAGCTGCGTCACCTACAAGAATCCGGCAGGCTCGACTGGCCCACGATGTTCGAAAGCATCGATGCCGTCCGGACCTACGCGGCCGCCGCAGTTGGGCACACCTCCCAGCCCGTCGCTGCGGCCACCCCTCCGGTCACCCCTGCAGCAAGCTTCTTCCTGCACCGGTCCATTCCCAAGGACTTCGTTCCCACGCTTTTGGTGTTGGAGGACGACCCCGCGATGATCGCGTATCTACGCGCAGCGTTCGATGAGGTGCTGGTTCATTTGCGCCCTGTTTCGACGGTGGAGGAGGCGCTCAAAATCGCGGGCCGAAATGCGCCGACCGCTGCCCTCGTTGGCTGGCCCCTTCAGGATCGAGACGCGCTCGGTCGGTTCGTGCAGATGTTCCGGGCCTTGCAGGGCTGCGGCCACGTGCCGATCATCGTCCTTTCCGTCGACGACGACCCCCACACGCGCGCGCAAGCCGCGCAGCTCGGGATCGACATTTTCTTGGCGCATCCGATCGAGCTGGTTCGTTTGCATCACGCACTCAATGCAGCAGTCGAGTGCGCGATGACGCCACGGCCCAAAATCGCGGTCCTTCGAGACCCCGACGCGGCGCGGTCGATCGAGGAGGCAGGTCTCGAGTGCTTTCTATATTTCAGCCTCGAGGAGCTCTTGCGAGAGCTCGACATCGAGTCCCCGGACGTCGTGCTGCTCGGCTCCACTGTGACTGCGAAGCAGGTTCCTGCAATCATCCAGATGTCGGCGTGGGACTCCGAGTGCACGATGGTTTGCTTCGACGACTCGCCGCTCGCGACCGAGCCGCAAATCGGTGAGTGCCTGAGCCGCTCCGTAGGCTGGTTGGCTCCGCTTCATCGGGAAGCCGAGCGCATCGCTCGCCTGCGCCGACAGCGTGTTCGCTGCTCCCAAACGGGGCTATTCGCGCGGCCCGCTGCAGTTGCGGCCTTGGAAGCTGCCTTGTCCTCTGCGCAGCGGCATGGGCGCACCTATTCAGTCGGGCTCATTCGGGCCACCGAGCTCGACGGGCTCGACCGCGTGAGGGCGCGAGCGCTCCAAAGCCACTTGGGACGTCTGATCTACGGTCGCTTCCGGCGTGAAGACGTACGAGGGCGATGGGATGACGATACGTTCGTGGTCGGGCTGGACGCTGCCAGCGCACGGGCGGTCGTGGAGGTCATCCGCAGGCTGCAGGAGGACCTCGATGCCAGGCGGATCCGCGATCCAGATCAGCTCTCCTTCCTCCACGCGGCGATTGGTCTATCCTCGTATCCGCTCGATGGCGACACGAGCCGATCCTTGATTCTGACGGCCCACGAGCGCCTGCAAACGGCGCTCGAACGAGGCCCCGATGCATTGGTTTGGCGGTAGCTTTGCGGCTCGCGCCTGACGGCGGGAAGGGTTAAGCTTTGACTATCGAACCGACGTCGCAGACGGGTCCATTCGAGGCCGACGTAGCAGCCGACATCGAAGTCGCTGATCCAAGCCTACTGCTCAAGCTCACTGGGCCCGGTGGCTCGAATTTGCGCTTGCTCGAAGCCGAGCTCGGCGCATCGATGGGTTTGCGTGGTTCCACGATCCACGTGCACGGTCCCAATCGCGACGTCGAGCTGGTCGAGCGTGTCCTGCACGAGCTCATCGATGCGTTGCAAGTTCGCGAGCTCAGCCCGCTGGAGATGGCTCGCGCCGCTAGGACGTTGCGTGCGCATCCGCATATCAGGCTGCGCGCGCTGCTCGACGACGTCGTGCTCACCACCTCGAGCCGTCGCATCGTTTCGCCCAAGGGCGTAACCCAGCAAAACTACGTGCAGGCGATCCGGAGCTACGACATCGTTTTCGGGATCGGCCCGGCAGGGACGGGCAAGACCTATTTGGCCATGGCGATGGCAGTTCGTGCGCTCCAGGAGCGCCAAGTGAAGCGGATCATCTTGACGCGCCCTGCGGTCGAAGCCGGCGAACGACTCGGTTTTTTGCCCGGTGATCTCGCCGAGAAGATCAATCCCTATCTGCGACCCCTCTACGACGCACTGCACGACATGATGGAGCCCGGGCGCGTTGCCGCATTGATCGAGCGGGGGACGATCGAGGTCGCACCGCTCGCGTTCATGCGCGGACGGACACTCAACGATAGCTTCGTGATCCTCGACGAGGCCCAGAACACTACGGTCGAGCAGATGAAGATGTTCCTGACGCGATTGGGCTTCGACTCGAAGACGGTGATCACTGGCGATATCACGCAGGTCGATCTGCCTGGCGGCGCTCGAAGCGGCTTGCGCCATGCCCAGAAGGTGCTGTCCAGCATCGAGGGGATCGAGCTCGTCTACTTCTCGCACGCGGACGTGGTGCGGCATCCGCTCGTTCAACGCATCATCCAGGCCTACGACCGACACGAAACGCGCTCTTCTGACGGTGACATCTAAGCGCCGCCTGGTATGCTAGCGACCGCATGACGGAGCGAATCTATGACGGCGCACTCGACCTGATCGGCCACACGCCCTTGGTGCGCCTGTCGCGAATCACGGGCGACAGAGGTGCTGAGGTATGCGGGAAGCTCGAATCGAGCAACGTGGGAGGCTCGGTCAAGGACAGGCCAGCCCTTTCGATGATCCTCGCTGCGGAGCAGTCCGGTGAGCTCGGGGCTGGCTCGACGGTCGTCGAGGCCACGAGCGGCAACACGGGCATCAGCCTGGCCATGATCTGCGCCGTTCGCGGCTATCGCTGCGTGATCGTGATGCCGGAGGACATGAGCGAGACGCGCCGGCATTTGTTGAAGTCCTTCGGTGCGGAGATCGTGCTGACCGGAGCGGAGGACGGCATGGCCGGTGCGGTGGAACGAGCGGAGCGCATTTTGGAAACGACCTCCGGTGCGATGATGTGCCGTCAGTTCGAGAACCCCGCCAACCCCGAGATTCATGCAAAGACCACCGCCGAGGAGATCTGGGAAGCCACCGGCGGCAAGGTCGACGCCTTCGTCGCCGGCGTGGGCACCGGAGGAACACTCACCGGCGTCGGACGTGTCTTCCGAGAGCGAAATCCCCACATCCGATTGGTGGCGGTCGAGCCGCGAGCAAGCGCCGTGCTTTCGGGCGGCAAACCGGGGCTTCATGGCATTCAGGGACTCGGGGCGGGCTTCATCCCGGCCGTGCTGGACACCGATCTCATCGATGAGGTGATCGCCGTGACCGACGTGGCTGCGGAGCGCATGACCAAGCGTTTGGCTCGCGAAGAAGGGCTGCTCGTAGGGCCGTCGGCCGGAGCGAACGTGCATGCCGCGCTCGAGGTGTCGCGGCGCATGAAACCGGCGCAGCGAGTGGTCACCATCCTGTGCGACGGGGGCGAGCGCTATCTCTGCTGATCGGCCATGCCTGATCTAGCTCACGTTTCGCGCGCTCTGAGCCGCGCCGTGTCGAAGCTCGAATTCGCGGACCCCGTCAGCCACGTCTATAACCCTTTGCAGTACGCGAGGCGTTCCCACGAGCTCTATCTGAGCCGTTTCGGCAACGGCCCAAAGGAAGTCGTGCTCGTCGGTATGAACCCCGGGCCCTTTGGGATGGCGCAAACGGGCGTGCCTTTTGGGGACGTGGCGCTCGTCCGCGACTGGTTGGGAATCGAAGCGCGGGTTGATAGGCCTGCCCACGAGCATCCCAAGCGGCCCGTCCTCGGTTTCGGATGCAACCGCTCCGAGGTCAGCGGCTCGCGGCTCTGGGGTTGGGCGCAGGACCGGTTTGGGACGCCGGAGCGCTTCTTCTCGAGGTTCTTCGTCCTCAACTATTGCCCACTGCTCTTCATCGAGCACAGCGGCCGGAACCGGACGCCGGACAAGCTTCGCGTGCACGAGCGCGAGGCCCTCCTCGCTCCGTGTGATGACGCGCTTCGCGCCAGCATCGAGATTCTAGAGCCAGAGCTCGTGGTCGGGATCGGTGTTTGGGCGGCGAAGCGGGTAGATGCTGCGCTCGACGACGGTCGGATCCGTATCGGGACACTGCTGCATCCGAGCCCCGCGAGCCCCAAAGCCAACCGCGGATGGGCGAGACAGGCGGAGCAGGAATTGGAAAGCCTAGGAATTTCCCTCTAGGCGCGCGTTGCCCAGGCTCGAGGTATGCTTCAAGAGGGGATCGAGAGATGAAGAAAGTCGTCGGCGCTACGGTCTTGTTGGCTCTCCTGCTCGGTTGCGGACGCGAGTCCGCCGCTACGCAGCAGATTCGCAGCGCGGCTGCGGTGGATTTGGACTGCGACGCGTCGCTGATCGAGCTCGTCTCCGATCAGCCGATGATGAAGCGCGCGAGCGGCTGCGGCCGTACGCTGACCTACATGTACAAGTGCAATCCGACCACGGGCGGGGGACAGGACTGCCGCTGGAAGCCGGTCCGGGACGAGCACAACAAGCTCTATTGACCGGCGTCAGGAAGCTGAATGGGCAGCCTCGCTTCCAGCTCCGCGATATCCGGGTTCTGGGGATCGAATTGGCGCGCCCGTTCGAGCGCGGCGGCAGCTGCTCCGAAATCCCCGGCTTCCAGTGCTTCGCGGGCACGTCCGAGCTCGTCCTTGGCGGCCTCCTCGCGCTCGTGGGGCGAGAGCGCGCCGAGCCCTCCGCCACCGTCGGCGCCAGCATCGGGGCCAGCGTCGGCGGCGGCGCCAGCGTCGGCGGCGGCGCCAGCGTCCGTCCCGGCGTCGGCGGCACTGCCCGCGCCCCCGCCTGTTTCCGTCCCGGAGAGTTGGCAGTTTTGCGCAGCGACCCAAAGCGCGGCCAGTACCCCGACCATCAAGGTCATCGCGAAAGGCAGGGTCATCCGCTTCCTTCTCCCCGCGGGTCCCGGCTTTCCGTCATAGGCTTCCCTCAACGCCGATACGAATGTGCGAGGGCTTGCCCACCGGTCCGCTGGGTTTTTCCGGAGCGCGCGAAGGATGACCTCATCGACCTTTGCGGGAATTCCCGCATCCCGGTTGGCCTCGCTCGGGGCGACCGGATGGGCGTCCATGACCTGGTGAGCCACCACCATGGCTTCGGTGCCAGGAAATGCCCGCTTTCCGCAGGCTGCCTCGTACACCAGCGCGCCGAAGGAAAATAGATCGCTTGCCTCGCTGTACTCGCCCCTTCGTAGCGTTTCGGGCGCCGCATAACAGGGTGTGCCCAGAAACTGACCTTCCTTGGTCAGGTCTGCATTGGGGATGCGAGCGATGCCGAAGTCCGCGAGCTTGATCTGTCCGTTGTCGGTGATCAGAAGGTTCTCCGGCTTGAGATCGCGATGGATCACACCCCCGGCATGTGCGGTGGCAAGCGCATCTGAGACCTGTTGCGCGAGCTCGAGCAAGCGATCGCGACAAAGTGGGCCCCCCTTCTTGAGCTCTTCTTTGAGGGTATGTCCGCGTACGTACTCGAAGACCAAATAGGGCCCCACGCGAGGATCGTCGCCTACGTCGAAGATCTGCACGATGTTGGGGTGTTGCAAGCGCGCGGCTGCACGTGCTTCGTTTTGAAAGCGGCTCAGGAAGACCTCGCGGGTGTCGGCGTCGAGCGCCAGATCTCGCAGCGTCTTGACGGCGACCGGCCGATCGAGATCCGCGTCGTGTGCGAGATAGACATTGCCCATCGACCCGGACCCGATGAGTCGTTCGATTCGGTAGCGGCCGATCCGTTGCGGCAAGTCTTCCATTGGGCGCGATCTAGTGCATGGGGGCGGATTGGGCTAGAGACGGTGCAGCTTCAGCGTATTGGTGCGGCTGGACGTCGGCCAACCCACCACCATGGCGAACGCGTCGCCGTGCTTGCAGATCTTCTCTCGCACCAGCAACGAAGTGGCAATTCGCAGCGTCTCATCGAGAGATTCGGGCGGCACCTCGAGCCTGGGGATCACACCCCATTCGAGCGCGAGCCTTCGCGCGACGCGGACCTCGCTCGTGACTGCCACGATGGGCGCGCGCGGCCGATGTTCGGCGAGCAGGCCGGCGGAGCGGCCGTCCTGCGTGAAGACGACGACTGCCTTGAGCGGCAAATGCCTCGTCACCAACGCGGCGGCGCGCGCGGCCGCGTTGGAAAAGGACCAGTCCTCGTCGCCGACGCCTTGTAGCTCTCCGAACTCCCGGGCGATGTCCTCCATGTACTCCGATTCGACCTCTCGGATGATGGTGTCCATCATGCGGACCGATTGTGCGGGGTAGCGTCCGGCAGCGGTTTCGCCACTGAGCATGACGGCATCCGTTCCGTCCATGACGGCGTTCGCGACGTCCGCCGCCTCGGCACGGGTAGGGCGCGGGTTTCGAATCATCGAATCGAGCATCTGAGTGGCCGTGATGACGACCTTGCCGCGCGCGTTCGTCTCCCGGATGATTCGCTTTTGCATCAGCGGAACTTTCTCGGCCCCGAGCTCCACGCCTAGATCGCCGCGAGCAATCATGATTCCATCTGCGGCATCGACGATTTCCCCAAGCGCAAGGACGGCTTCGGGACGCTCGATCTTGGCGATGACGGGGACGTCACCGGCCAATGCTTTTGCCTCCTTCACGTCGCTCGCAGACCGCACGAACGAAAGCGCGATGTAGTCCACGTCGAGTTCCGCGACGGCAAAGAGCAGATCTTCACGGTCCTTGTCGCCGAGGGCCGGGGCGCTAATCGCCACTCCGGGAAGGTTCAAGCCCTTGTGGTCGGTCAGGATTCCCCCATCCTCGACGATGGTGTGGACCGTATTGCCCTCGACCGCGTCGACGCGGAGTCGAATTAGGCCGTCATCGAGCGCTATTCGATCACCCGGTTGCACGTCGGCCGGAAGCGGCTGGTAGCTCACCGACACCAGCTCGTGGGTTCCTTCGACGTCGTCCGTGGTGAGCGAAAACCGATCGCCATGTGCGAGATCGACCTGACCTTCGGCAAATGTGCCGATCCGCATTTTCGGCCCTTGTAAGTCGGCCAAGATCGCCAACGGCAAGCGTGCTTCGGATGCGGTCTCGCGAACGAGTCGGGTCAAGGTGGCGTGCGACGCGTGATTTCCGTGGGAGAAATTGAGCCGTGCGCAGTCCATTCCTGCCTGGATCAGCTCACCGATCTTGTCCTTGGTGTGGCTGGCAGGTCCCAACGTACAGACGATCTTGGTGCGTCTCACAACGAGGTTGTACCCGGCTTAGCTGGCTCCGCCAAACTACCGGTGCCGGTAGCGCGGTGGCTCCCAGCTGCTGATGTGCGACTTGAAACCGAGCCGCACCACGAAGGTGGCGTACAGCGTCCAACGCGTGCGAACCGATGTGGGTTCCGTGTTTCGGTAGGATGGATCTGCGTTCACGTAACGGGACCCGATCCTCAGCCAGAGCCCCTCCAACGTGTTGAGTGGCCGATACAAAGGGACGGCGAACCCGAAACCTACGCCAAGCCCCGTGCTCTTGTCGCCATCGAGGAGAAAGGCAGGTCCGATCTCGAAGAAGATGGACTGCAGAACTAGATCGGCGAACTCGTTCCACGTTTGTTTGTACAGAAAAAAGAGAGCCGGAAAAAGAGGACGAAGATCCACACCCAAGAACAGATGCTGGCCGGAGTCCGGACCCCACCTGCCCGCAAGCACCAACCCGGCCACGTCGGCGACCAAGAAGCGAGCCTCACCGATCACGTTCGGGTCAGCCCGGCGGTCGAGCCAAGTGGCGCCGCCCCCCGCACCGAGCGCGAGCGTCAGTCCGCGGTCCCACCGGCCGTAGAGTCCGTCTCCCTGCCGTTGCGCGCTCGCAGACCCGACAAACGACGATAGGACGAGGACCAGGCCGACGGTCACGCCTACACGGGCGCCCCCTGTCATGATTTCCCCATGCACCGGTCGGCGTGGCGGGTCAAGAGATAGAGCCTGTAGACTATCCACATGGGGCGTCCCTTCGGTTTAGGGCTTCGAAGCCAGCTCATGTTCGCGCTCATCGTGGCGTTCGGCGGAGCGTTTCTGCTGCTCAGTCTGGTGACGGCGCGGCTGGACGAAAATGCGAGCGCGCAGCAGCAACGCACGCGCGCCGAATCACTGGCCGGGGCGCTCGCGGCGGGGATCGATACCGACGGCCACGCGCTCGAGCCTGCCGTTGCGGCCATGGTGGGGAAAGGTCTTGCCGCGCGAATCGAGGTTGGGTCGCGCGACGGATCGTGGCGGTCGTGGGGAGTCGCGCAAGGAGCGCCCGAAGCAACGGTCATCACCGAGAATGGAGTCGAGCTGCATGTTTGGGCCCCGCCAGCCCGGCGCGGCGCCGATACGCGCCGCAGCCTGTTCTTGTTTTACCTCGGGCTGACGGGCGCGACGGTGTTGCTGCTGGCATACGTATTGCTGACTTACTTCATCGTGCGTCCGATCGATCGATTGCGGTTGGCATCGGAGCGCCTGGCGGCCGGTCGTCTCCGAACGAGCGTTCCAGTTCAGGGGGCCGCCGAGGTGGCACGCCTGGCGGCTACCTTCAACGAAATGGCGGCGCAGCTACGGCAAGACCGCGCCGCGCTCCAAGAGCGGCTCGAAGAGCTAGAGCGGACCGCCGCCGAGCTCACCAGCGCACAAGAGCAGTTGATCCGAAGCGCACGGCTTGCTGCCGTGGGGCGTCTGTCGGCGGGGGTGGCACACGAAATCGGCAACCCCCTCGCCGCGATACGAGGCTTGATCGATCTTCTGCAGGCGGGTGACCTCGATCCCGAGGAACAGCGCGAGTTCATCGGTCGCATCGAGCGCGAAACCGAACGGATTCATCTGACCATTCGCGATCTGCTCGATTTTTCGCGTAGCGAGCCCGGCGAAAAAGGGCGGGTGGAAAGCTCGGCTGATCTCTCGGAGGTGATCTCCGATACCGTCAAGCTGCTCGATCGGCAGAGCCGATTCCGCGAAATCGAGCTTCGTTTGGCGCTCGACGAAGGCCTGCCTCGCGTCCGGGGTGATGGAGAGCGCCTGCGGCAACTGTTGTTGAACCTCTTGTTCAACGCCGCCGATGCGCTGGGAGGCAAAGGCCGAATCGACGTCCGCGCCTCGAACGGCGGCGGCACCGTGAAGCTGACCGTCGAAGACGACGGTCCTGGAATCGACGCGTCCGTAATCGACCAGGTCTTCGATCCTTTCGTCACGACCAAGCCTGCGGGGCAAGGCACGGGACTCGGGCTCGCGGTGTGTTACGCCATCGTGGAGCAGCTGGGCGGCTCGATCGAAGCGGCAAATCGCGATCGAGGCGGCGCGACGTTCCAAGTGCGCCTTCCCGCGGCTGTTTGATCGAGAGGCGGTGCGCCGGTCTCAGTCGCTCTGAAAGGCATTCTCGATGGCCGCGTCTTCGGCGGCCTGGGCGTCACGTGCACGGGGGCCGTGGTCCCCGAGCGTTCTCTTGATCGCCTCGGCTTGGCGCCGGGTGGCTCCGGCGTCGACCAATGCTTGCTCATCGGCCGAAAGGACCGCTGCCAGGGAGCCGAGGCTTCGGAGCAGCTTGGACCTGGTTTTGGGGCCGATGCCGGGTACTCGGTCGAGCTCGCTTCGCAACCGGTTCTTGCGGCCGACCTTTTTGCGGAGCGCATTGGACGCGCGATGCGTTTCGTCGCGCGCCAGCAAAAGCAGCGACAAAGCCGAGCTCGCCCGCACCGGAAGCGGGTTCTTCTGACCCGGCCGAAAGATTCGCTCGCCCTCTTCCTGACCAGAGGCATTGACCCGTGGCTTGGCGACCGAGGCGACTTCGAGGTCCGTCACACCCACGTCCTCGCTGGCTCGCAGGGCGACCCCGAGCTGACCTTTGCCTCCGTCCACGACGAGCAGGTCGGGAAGCTCCCATCCTTCCTCGCCGCTGTGGCCCCGTCGCAAGCGGCGCACGAGCACCTCGTACATGGCCGCATAGTCATCGCCGCCACTCACTCGTTTGACGCGAAAGCTTCGGTATCGCTCTTTGGCCGGAGCACCGTCCTCCAAGGCCACGAACACAGCGACGGTTTCTTCGCCTCCGGTGTGCGAGATGTCCACGCACTCGATGCGGCGCGGTAGCACCGACAACCGCAGCTGTTTTTGCAACGCCTCGAGGCGCGCCTCGACGTCCTCGTGAGCTCGTTGCTTCTCGTTGAAGGCATGGGCGGCGTTTTCGCGCGCCAGGTCCACCAATTTGGCCTTGGATCCGCGAATCGGTTGAACGATGTGCACGCGCCGCTTCCGGTTCTCGCTCAGGAGCTCTTCCAGCGCCTCGCTCATCTCGATCGAAAGCGGCACGAGGATCTCGTCGGGCACGACCGAACGCTCGGCGTAGTGCTGTCGAAGGAAGTCGCTCAGCATTTCGTCGTTCGGCACTGCGACCCGTTTTAGCGGCATGGTCCTCATCCCGAACAATCGCCCTCCACGCAGGCTCAGAACCGCGACCTCCACCTGATCGCCCTGCCGGTGAAAGCCGATCACGTCCTGATCCGACTTTTGGACGCCCGCCACACGTTGTTCTTCGCGCGCGCGCTCCACGGCGCGAAGCTGGTCCCGATAGAGTGCGGCGCGCTCGTATTCCAGTTGGTTCGAGGCGTTCCTCATCCGGCTCTCCAGGTCGCGTACCAGCTCGTCGTGTCGACCATCGAGAAAGCGCGCGACGTTGGTGACCTGGGCGCGGTATTCCTCCTCGTCGACTTCGAGCACACATGGCGCGGGGCAACGCTTGATCTGATGCTGCAAACAAGGCCGCGAACGGAGCCGAAATTCGGTGTCCGTGCAGGTTCGGAGTTGAAAATGGCGGTTGACCAGGCGAAGGGTCTGTCGCGCGGCAGTCGCCGAATGGTAGGGACCAAAGTACTGAGCGCCATCGGGCTTGGGCCGGCGCACCACTTCGAGCCTCGGCCATGCCTTTTTCGTATCGAGCCGCAATGACAAGAACTCCTTGTCGTCGCGAAGCTTCACGTTGTACTTCGGCTGATGCGACTTGATCAGCTGGTTCTCGAGCAGCGCTGCTTCCTTGTCGGTGTGGGTGACGAAGGTTTCGATGTCCCTCAGCTCTCGTTCGAGCCGACTGACGAAGGCGCGTAGATCGCTCGAGCCAGGCTGAAAGTAACTCCGGACGCGGCTCCGCAAGCTCCGGGCCTTGCCCACGTACAGGACCTTGCCGCGCTCGCCGCGGAACACATAGACGCCGGGCGATGCGGGCAGCGTCTCGAGCTTTCGCTGTACTGCCTCGGCAATCACCTCGAGTCTATACCACCGGCTGACCCGTGGATCGCGCCGGGCTCACTTGGCCCGGATGACACGCCGGTCGGTGACCACCAGAGCGACGGCGGCATCGAACGGAAGCTCGGGAACTTCCGAGATGACTTGGAAGTCGTATGCCACCGCGCATGAGCAGGCACGCGAGAGCCGTGGCAAGAGCCTGTCGTAGTAGCCGCCGCCGTACCCGATCCGGAATCCACGCGGATCGACCGCTAGCGCAGGAACCAGCGCGAAATCTACCTCTTCGGCTGGGAGCAATGGAGCATTGCGGTCTGGCTCGGGCACCGAGAACGCTCCCTCGACGAGCGCGGTCGCCCCATCGACCAAGCAAAGCTCGAGCTCGTCTTCTACGACGCGCGGCAGAACCACGCGTTTGCCGGCGTCCCACATGGCGCTGATGAACGTCCCGGTGCGGACTTCGTTGCCAATCGACGCGAAGCACAGAACGGTTTGTGCGCGTGCGAGCTCTTCGAGACCGAGTAGACGATTCGTGATCGCGGCCGACCGCGCATCGCATGCCGATTCGGGGAGTGCGGCTCGCACGGCCCGCATCTGGTTGCGGAGCGCCCGCTTGGCGCGTCGTCGAATTTCAATTTCCTCGTGGACCCGCGTGTCCGCGCTCACGGCTCGATCTGCTGTGCGAGCTCGGCGTCGGCTTGCAGCCTTTGATCGATCCGTCGAATCGCAGCTCCGACCACCTGGCGCGTCTTGGCCTCCAACGTCTCTCGCTTCCGCTCCGACGCTTCCAGATCCTCGGCGAGGCTCAGCGCCACCACCGCGAGCAGCTGGGCGGGCGTGGCCGTCCGTGCCGCCTTCGGACCGAGCGACTGCACCCGCTCGTTCACGATGTCGGCCAATCGTTGCAGGTAAGATTCGTCGGCGTCCGAAGACATGCGGTAGCGGGCGCCGGCAATTTCGATCTGAACGGTGCGCTTCACGGTTGCCGGGAAGGTAGTCCTCCGGCTCTGCAGGCGTCAAGGTAGGACATTCACGTTCATCCTCCGTGGTTCCGCTGGGGCCGGAATCCCACTACGGTGGTTTATGATACAGCGGGTGAGCATGTTATGTTGATCACCGGGGGACGAGTAGGGTCATGATTAAGGTTAGCTGCCCGTCATGTAGTGCGTCTTACGAGGTGGACCAAAACCGGCTGCCGAAAGACGGGCTGCGAATGCGCTGTCCGAAGTGCAACGAAAGCTTTCAGGTTCATCGGGATGGGTCGACCGCCAAGGCCGGGGGCGGCGCTGCGCCCGGTGCGCGAAAACCGGCACAGCGCAAGGCCACGCAGGTGGGGATCGGCCCCAACCTGCCGCCGCGTGTGCCCACGGCGGCACAGAAACCGAGCCCTCCGGAATCGGAGGCTGAAGAGATCGATCTCCCAACCCCGTATTCCGCAAACGATGGTGAAGACTTGCCCGCACCCAAGCGGGGTGAACATGCTCGGGGTCTCGATTTGTTCGATGACCCTGGCGTGGCTGACCTTCCGGCGCCTCGGGATCAGGCAGAGCATTCCGACTTCGACCCATTTGCGGACATGGATTTGCCGGCTCCCTTCGAGGGTCCAGGTGGGACCGATCTGCCCGCGCCCCGCACCAGCCCATCCAATACCGACCTTCCCACGCCCCTGCGAGGCCGTGGATCTTCGGGCTCCGATTTGCCGGCGCGTATGAGCGCGGCACGGGCGCACGCCATCGATCCGATGGAAGAGGACGTGGATCTTCCCATGGCGCTCACCGATGCCGAGCTACCGAGGCCCAAGACGGAATCGAAGCTGCCGGACCCGATTTCGCTCGACTCCGACCTTCCAATGCCCAGTGGGCAGCAGGATCTACCCGTGGCACGGGATGATTTCATGGATCTCGATCTCGAGGGTCCGGATCGCGTGCACGGAGGCGGACCGATCGAGCTCGACCTTCCCGAAGGAGACGACCTGGAGCTCGAGATGGACCTCGATGCGATCGACCTCGACGCACCTGCCAAGGCCCCGTCACCACCACCGCCTCTCGGGCAACCACACCCTACGTCCCGTATCAGCCGCGATTCTGCGGAGCTCGGCCCGTCCGAATCACACGAGCTGGAACGCTCGGACTTTTCCGCCGACTCGGACGAGGTGCATCGCATGCCGCGTTTGGGCAGGCCGGAGCCGGCCGCGAAGCGCAAGCGTACCGGTTTCTCCATCGAACGGCCTCCATGGCTTGTGAAAGCCGCGGTTGCGGTGGGCCTCGTGGCGGTGATCCTCGGCGTCGGCTTTTACGCTGGCACGACCAAGTACGGACTTTTCGGCATTCACGTCGTCGAGCCGTTCCTTCCCGCCTCAGGGGATCCGGTCGAGGTGGCTCAGACGATCGAAGAGAGCGAGCTCATCGCGTCTTCCGATACCTTTGCCGATACGCAGCGTGCGCTGAACGTGCTCCGGACGGCGCGCGAGAACGCGGGCCTGAATCGCTCGCTCATCGCGCGAAGCCTGTTGCACGAATCGTACTATCAAGTCCGCTACGGCCAGGATCCCGAAAGCGCATCCATCGCCGATTCCCTGCGCTTGCATCTGCAGCGGCGAGGAGACGAAGCGCCGCGGGTGCACGTCGCTTTGGCCGCCGATGCGCTCCGCAATGCCGACACGACCACCGCGCAGTCCGAAATCGAGCTCGCCTCCCAGGAAGACCCGACCGACTCGTATGTAGACTTGGTTGCTGGTGAAATCGCCCTGCGCAACCGCCAAGGGCAGGCGGCGATCGATGCTTTCGAGCGCGCCATGAGAAAACACGACAGCGCGCGCGCCCACTGGGGTTTGGCTCGCGGCTACCGTCTCCTCGGAGACGCGGACAAGGCGGTCGAGGCGGCCAAGGCCACACTCGCACTCAGCCCGAACCACGCAGGTGCGCGTGTTGCTGTCGCAGAGCGGTTGATCGCCGAAGGTGATCTCGATGAGGCCTACGAGACGCTGAAGGTGCCCGCAGGTCTCGCGCCGGTCGGCAACGCCACGCTGCCTGTGGCGCCTCGCGACAAATCGGCAGCGCTGTCGCTCGTCGCACAAGTCGACGAGTACCGGGGCCGTATGGGAGCAGCCCGAGAGATGTACGAAAAGGCACTCGAGCTCGACACCGGCAATGCAGAGGCGGCACTCGGCGCAGCTCGATTGGTCCTGCTCGCGCGCGCGTACCAAGACGCCTATGCCCGGTTTCAGACCGTTTTGGGCGCGGACATCAAGCCGGGAGCGCCAATGGACGCCACCGGCAAGCCCAAGGTGGTCGTCGACGCCAAGCTCGGCGCGGCCGAGGCCCTGCTGGCCATGAACAAGGCCGAGGAGGCCAAGAGGCTCTTGGCGGATTCTGGCGACCCCGGAGCCGGTCAATGCGGGTGTGGAGATTTGGCAGGGCAAAGTGGACGCGGCGCTCGGCAAAAGCGAGGCCGCAGTGCGCCACTTCCGGAACGCAATTGCGCTCGATCCAAAGGGCATCGGCGCGTACATGGCACTCGCGCAGCACTACACCGACACCAAGCGGCCGAGCGAAGCAGTCGCGGTGCTCGTGGAGGCACAGCAGAACGTGCAGATCACGGCCGAGGTGCGGCGGCTCCTCGGACGGGCCGAGCTTCAGCGAAACAAGCTCGACGAGGCGATTGGAGAGTTCCAAGCGGCACTCGAGATGGAACCCCGAGACTCGTCGGCGCAGTTCGGCCTTGCCCAGGCATACCGGCGCAAGTCGATGCTCGACGAAGCGGCCGAGGCGCTCGGCAAGGTCGAGGCGATCGACGCCAAATTTCCGGGGCTCCAGCTGGAAAAGGGACGGCTCGCCGAAGCCAGGGGCGACATGGATGCGGCAATCGCGAGCTATCGCGATGCGCTGTCTCAGTCCCCCAACGATACGGCGCTCAAGTCGCGTCTAGGCGCCACGCTCGTGCTCAGGGGCCAGCTGAAAGAAGCGGAGACTTTGCTGCGCGAGGTTCTCGAGGCACAACCCTATTCGGCCGAGGCGGAGCACTTTCTCGGACGGATCGACATGGAGCGAAACCAGCTGGACGCCGCCAGGCGGCATTTCGAGCGTGCCTCCCGGCTCGATCCCACCAGCGGCCTCTATCGGATGTACGTGGCTTGGGTTGCACTCGAGTCGAACGAGATGGTCAACGCGCTGCGCGAGCTCGACGAGGCGCTCAAGCTCGATCCGACGCTTGGAGATGCCTATTGGCTTCGCGCGCGGATTCGGATTCGGGCCGGGGTCGTTCGCGACGCCCTGGCCGACCTGCAAAAAGCACTCGAGCTCAATCCGGGACGAATCGAGGCCTGGGCCGCGATGGGCGAATGCCACTATCAGCTAGGACAGATGAAGGAAGCGATCGCGGACCTTCAGAAAGCCGTCGAGGCGCGGCCTGAGCGCGGTTACTGGTGGTACCGGTTGGGTCGCTTGCAGCTCGACGAGGGCCAGCGGCAGCCTGCGCTCAAATCGTTGACCGAAGCCGCCTCGCTCGGAGACAAGTCCCCCGCTGAAAGCGGCTGGCTGGCGGACGCCCATCGTTTGATCGGCGATATCTACTACGCGCAGAAGAAGCGCCGCGACGCGGTCGTCGAGTATGGCCGGTACCTGGAGCTCGCCGACACCGACGCGATCGATCGGGCGGACGTTCAGAATAGGCTCAGGCGGATCGGGCAGGGTCTCGACTGAGCCCCGTCACTCGAGCTGTTTGGGGCCGAACGCGTTCGGGAACAGCGATGAAAGCGTGTATTGTGCCCAATCTTCCGAGACGTAGCTGCGAATCGTCAGGGTCGGCGCGAGCTCCTCGAGAGATTGCCTGCAGATCCCGCAAGGCGGTGTCGGGCTGTTTGCGCCCGACGCGATGACTAGCGCCACGAACCGGCGCTCGCCCGCGGCGACCGCGGCCGCCAAGGCCGCACGTTCGGCGCAAATCGTCGCGCCGTAGCTCGCATTTTCGACGTTGCACCCGACGAAGACCGCACCGCTAGCGGTCTGCAGTGCGGCGCCCACCTCGAACCGGGAATAGGGCGCGTAGGCGTTCGCGCGGGCCTCGAAGGCGGCTTGCCGCAACGTTTGCCAAGCACGCTCGTCCATCACATCGACTCCACGATACCCGAAAGCAACGACTGGAACTTCGATTGCGCGCGACGGGCCGTTTCCTCGACTTCCCGGTGACTCAGCGGCCCGCTGGAGAGGCCGGCGGCCAGGTTGGAGATGCAGGAAATGCCGAGGACCCGCAGCCCCATGTGGCGGGCGGCAAGCACCTCGAGCACGGTGCTCATGCCGACCGCGTCTGCGCCCATCCCGCCAAGCATACGAACCTCCGCGGGCGTCTCGTACTGAGGACCCAGCAATCCTGCATAGACGCCTCGCTTGAGCGCCAATCCCAGACCGTCGGCCACGCGGTCCGCCAACTCGATCAAATCGGGAGCATACGCATCGGTCATGTCCACGAAGCGCGGGCCTATCCGGTCGTCGTTTGGACCGATCAAGCTGCTCGTACCGGTCAGGTTGAGTTGGTCGGTGATGGCCATGAGATCGCCGGGCGCGAGCTCTGGCGAGATGCCGCCGGCCGCATTGGTGACGATCAAGCTGTGCGCCCCGAGCCGCCCCATCAGCCGGACGCCGAATGCGACCTCCGCTGCAGAGCGCCCCTCGTAGAGGTGGGCCCGGCCCTGCATCAGCACGATGCGCTTGCCGGCTTTGTCACCGATGACGAGATTGCCTGCATGCCCCGAGACGCTCGGGAGGGGCATGTGTGGGATCTCCGCGTAGGGAAGCGTCTCGGCGCCCTCCAGGGTATCGGCATAGTCCCCGAGCCCCGAACCGAGCACCATGGCGATATCGGGTTTGCCGCTATGGCCGCGGACCGCGTCCGCCGCTCGATCCAGAGCGTCCATCATCACGCGCATTGTACGCGACCTCGGCTATAGTGCCCGCGGCGATGAGAGGTGGAGTCGGGATTGCCGGTTTGACGCTCGTGCTCGCGTGCTCGCGAGGTAGCACGGCCGTCCCACAGACCGAGACCGCGCTGGAAGTCGAGGAGACCCCCGAGACCCCCGAGGTCGTCGAGCCTCCCGTGCTGGTCTCGATCGTGCCCATCTCCACGGCTGAAGAGGTACCAAGAGACTGCTCCAAGCCCGTGGAAGAGACGTGCAACGCCATCGATGATGACTGTGACGGCGTGATCGACGACGGTTGTGGATATGGAACCGGTCTCATGCAGGTAACCGCTTCCTGGAATACAGGCTCGGATATCGATCTCTACGTAACGGGCCCCCTCGGCGACACGCTCAGCTTCGAGCGGCCCTCCACGCCATCCGGCGGACGAGTCGATCATGCAGGGCGCGGCGACTGCGTCCCCGACATGCCCAATCCGCGCGTAGAGAACGTCCGCTGGGTGGGAGAGCGACCGGCGCCGGGAATTTACGAGGTCGAGATCCACTACTGGGGCGAATGCATCACTGGCGGAGGACCCACGGACGTCACTGTCTCGGTGGCGGTCGGGCGTAGGATCGCGGGTCAATATCGTCACAGCCTTCTTCCGGGTGAGCGAATCCGGATCCTGCGTTTCGTGATCCAATGACCGCCCGGCGAGACCGTTCGCTGTTCGTGGTCTGCATGGCTGCACAGGGCTGCATCATCGTGATGTTGTCGCTTTGGGCACGGTGGGGATGTGCTCCTTCCACGGTCGTTCTCGGCTTAGGGGCCGCCTTCGTACCCTATGCGGGGGCGGTTCTATGGTCGCCCGCAGTTGGAGACAGGCGGACGGTGGATCGAATCGCGATCGTTGCGTCGCTCGCCTTCGGGGCAGCCTTCCTATTGGCGCCGCCGGTGATGTCCGACGATCTATATCGCTACCTGTGGGAGGGTCGCGTTTGGCTCGAAGGGCTCAACCCCTATCGGTTGGCACCGAACGACCCGGCATTGGCATCTCTCAGAACCGATCTTTGGACCTCGATCAACAACAAAGACCTTGCCAGCATCTATCCGCCGCTCTCACAGCTGCTCTTCGTCGCGGCTGCATGGCTCGGGGGAAGGGTCTGGATGATCAAGGTCTTGGCCCTCGGTGCGCATGTCGCGTCGGTGGTGGTCGTCTCGCGCATTGCCCGCCAGCCGAGGGCTGCGTTGGCGCTCGGGCTCAATCCGCTTCTGCTCAGCGAGGCCGCGCTCAATGGCCATTTCGACGTCTTGACCGGCCTCACGCTCTTGCTGACAGCGTGGGCCCTGACGCGCCATCGGATCGTTGCAGCCGCGGTCGCCGCTTGCACAGCGGTCGGCCTCAAGGCGGTCGGGGTCGTTCTGCTCCCCCTCTTCGCTCGCCGGCCCAAAGCGTTCGCCGCGGTTTCGATCGTTTCCGCCTGGCTCTTGCTTCCCTTGGTCTGGTCCCGTTCGCCTTTCGACGCCGCATCGGGTCCGGGTCAGTTCGCAACCCGCTGGCGGGGCAACGAGAGCGTGTTCGCGGTGGTCCAGTGGCTCGCCGATCGGCTCTTTGCCGAGGACGTGGCGGCGTTGGTTGCACGCGCCGCCGTCGCGGCTGCGGTGCTCGTTGTCTGGATCGTCGTCCTGCGCCGCCGCTTACCGCCGCTCGAGGCGAGCCGCTCGGCCGTCTGGGCCGTGCTGCTGGTGTCTCCGCAGGTTCATCCGTGGTACCTCGCTTGGCTTCTTCCTCTCGAGGTCTTCGCGGGAGGCCGAGCCGGCCTCGTCTGGAGCGCTGCGGCGCTATGCGCCTATGCGCCGCTCGACCGGTGGGTGCGCGACGGCGTGTGGGAGATGCCTGTGTGGCTGCAGCTACTGAGCTACGCGGCCGTGCTGATCGCCCTCATCCTCGATCCGCATCGGCCCAGCTTGCACGGGCGATGAAAAGACGTAAATTCGTTACTGATTCTAACGGCTTGGCGCAGCGCGAGCCCGATGATCGCACCGGGCTCGGTTTCGGCTTGCAGCAAAAGCGCGAACCCTTAGACTACGCGGCCCCAAACCTCAGGGATTCACGGATTCACCATGTACGCGGTCATTCAAACAGGCGGAAAACAGTATCGGGTTGCCGAAGGCGACAAGATTCGCGTCGAAAAGCTGGATGGAGAGGTCGGCTCCAAAGTCGAGTTCACCGACGTGCTGATGGTCGGCGGCGACCAAGTTGCAATCGGTAAGCCGCACGTGGGCGGAGCCAAAGTCACCGCGGAGATCATCGCGCAAGATCTCGCCAAGAAGATCATCGTCTTCAAGATGAAGCGCCGGAAGGGGTATCGGAACCGCCGCGGACACCGCCAGCCCTACACCGAGCTGCGCATCGAGAGCGTGAAAGGGTAACAAAGCGCCATGGCACACAAAAAAGGTCAAGGCTCGTCCCGCAACGGTCGCGATTCCAACGCGCAGTATCGCGGGGTCAAGGTCACAGGTGGGCAGTCCGTTCCCGCAGGCAGCATTTTGGTTCGCCAGGTTGGCCAATCGTTCCAGCCCGGCGCAAACGTGGGTGTAGGCAAGGACTACACGCTATGGGCGAAGGTCGACGGCGTCGTGAAGTTCGAGCGCCGCGGCCGGACCGGTAAGCGGGTGAGCGTTTATCCCGCCGACAACTGAGCGACTCCTTGCAGGAGCGGTTCCCGGCGCCGGAATTCGACTCCCCCTCGGGGAGCGTGTTTCCTCCCCCTGTCGGACGCCGGGTCTATTGCAACCGTAATCTCAGGCTCGACCAGG
Organism: uncultured delta proteobacterium; assembly: GCA_963817725.1. Taxonomy (GTDB): domain Bacteria; phylum Myxococcota_A; class Polyangia; order Polyangiales; family Houyiibacteriaceae; genus SG8-38. Next base: position 669,793 of record CAWFPD010000004.1, on the reverse strand, counting down.
TCAAAGCCGTCGGCTTCGACATGGACTACACGCTCGCGATCTATCGCCAGGCGGAGATGGACCGCCTCAGCATCGACGCTACCGTCGACAAGCTAGTCGAACGCGGTTACCCAGAGGAGCTGCGTTCGATGAAGTATCGGACCGACTTCCCGGTCCGCGGGCTGCTGATCGACCGCAAGCTCGGCAACGTGCTCAAAATGGATCGCTTTCGCTACGTGAAGACGGCCTATCATGGGTTCCGAAAGCTCACGCGCGAGGAACGCAGGCACGCCTATCACACCCGGCGTCTGCGTCCGGGCACCGGGAGGTATCACTGGGTCGATACTCTCTACTCGCTTTCCGAAGTTGCCGTGTACGCCGCCGTCGTCGAGCACTTCGAGACGCACGGAGGCAGGGTCGACTACGGCCGGCTCTTTACCGACATTAGGCAATGCGCGGACCTCTCCCATCAGGATGGGTCGATTCTCGATGTGGTGCTTGGAGACCTGCCCCGCTACGTCGCGCGTGACCCGGAGCTCGGCGTCCTCTTTCACAAGCTTCGCAGCGCGGGTAAGCGGTTGTTCCTGCTGACGAACTCCGGGCCCGAGTATACGGATGCAATGATGTCCTATCTGCTCGACGATGCGCTCGAAGAGTACCCGAGCTGGAGGAACTATCTCGACTACATATGTACGGCATCCAAAAAGCCAAGTTTTTTCACGGGAAAGGCTCCTTTCGTCGATCTCAGGACCGGCGCGGAAACCCAAGAGCCGGAGCGGGGTCATCTGTACACGGGAGGCAACATTGCAGATCTGCAACGCGTGTTCGGCTATGCGGGTGACGAAGTGCTCTATGTGGGCGATCACATCTACGGGGACGTGCTGCGAGCCAAAAAGGAGTCGACCTGGCGCACGGCGATGATCATCCAAGAGATGGATGACGAGCTTCGAGTCCTGCGCGAGCACGCCGTCGGCTTCGAACGCGCGAGCGCGCTCGAGCAGATGACGAACGCTGTCCAGGACGAGCTTCGCGAGCACCAGGCGCGTCTCAAGCGAGCAGAGCGCAAGCTGGGCGAGCACGAATCAGGCCCCGATCGCGCCTCGTGGGAGGCCCAACGGGTGCGCCATCGTCGCTCGATCGATCGGCTGCGGGCGCAGCTCAAGGACCTCGATGCCGAGCGATCATCGCTCGACGAAGAGCTCAGTCGGGCCTTCCACCCGTTTTGGGGCTCGCTGTTCAAGGCAGGGAACGAGGTTTCGAGCTTCGGTAGCCAGGTCGAGCAGTACGGGTGCATTTACACGTCTCGCGCCACCAACCTCACCCAGTACTCTCCGATGCACTACTTCCAGAGTCCGCGACATCGAATGCCGCACGAGACGGGCAACACGCCCGGCGTGTGATCGCGCTCTTTTTTTGCTCGCAAATCCCCACGCTTGTCTATACTGCGCAACAATCAACCTGCGCGATACCTGACAATGGAGCGTGACATGGCGAAAGCAGCCACCAAGACAACGAAGAAGCGGGCGTCGAAAAAGTCTTCGTCCAAGAAGTCCACGAGGAAGTCCAGCAAGAAGGCAGCGCCCAAGAAGGCCGCCAAGAACAAGGTTTCTTCTCTGGAAAAGCGGGCGAAGAAGGCGCGCGCCACGATCAAGAAAAACATAAGCAAGGCTCGTAAGGAGATCGAGAACGAGCTTGCGGATTTGAAGAAGAAGGCGGAGGAGCTCCGCGAGAAGGCGGCCGCGAAGACCGCCGCGCAAAGGAAAAAGGCCGAAAAGCAGATCGCTTCGCTCGAAAAGAAGGCCGAAGAGTTGGCCAAGAAGGTGAGGCCGAAGAAGAAGGCCTCCAAGAAGACCACCAAGAAGAAGACCACCAAGAAGTCTCCGGCCAAGAAGAAGTAGCGCTACTTGCGGCGGCGCCCGGGGAGAGCCTTCATTGGCTCCTCCGGTCCCGTCGCGTTTCAGCCCGTTCGTTTAGTCGACCCGTTCCATGATGAGCTCGGGCGCACCCGGCGGGCCATAGGGCCCCTCGAACCGCATGATGGTGTTCGGTGTCTGCGGATCGAACCAGAGGTGGTATTTCGGCATGATGGGCTTGGCCAGGCGCGCCATCGTGGACCCCACGCGAACGAAGTCGTTGAGGTCTGGGAAGAGCACCATTTCCACGGCTTTCATCTTTCGGCCGTTGAGGTGAAGCTCGGTCTCGCCCTTGTTTTCGACGTACACCCGGGACACGAAGCGATCGTTGATCCAGGAGTAGAAGGCGCGGGTCCGGCCCGGAGCGGGCCAGCCGAGCATCAGTGGCAGCAAGACCTCGGGGTACGTGTTGGGCGCAAGCCCGAGGTCCGATTCGAAATCCACCTGCTCGTTCCGCACCGGATTTCCTTCGGAGTCGGTCATTTGTCGCGTGAGCCGCTCGCTCTGCAATCCATGGGGTGTCCTGCGCAAGAGGAAGCTCTCTTCGATGACTCCCGAGGCGATCTCGTAGCGGGTAGCCAGCTCGATCCGTGCATCGTCCGCGTGACGAAAGGTGAGCGCGCCCTTCGAAGCCGGGGTCAGCAGCCGATTCGGATCGAGGATCGTGTGGAACGAGCGCTTGGGGCGAGGGCTCAGACGATATTGCGTCGTGGTCTCAAAGCCCGCGGGTGGGAGAGGAATGAAAGCGTCGAGCGTCATGGGGCCGTGTCACTGTACGACGGAATCGAACAGCTCAATCTCGCCGGGACGCCACGTCTTGTCAAACCAGGCATCCAGGGGACCGTAAAGACGCAAGATCGCAAACCAGCCCTTGCCGGGAACGGTTTGGATCCAATTGCGCTCCTTGCCGGCAGGAGGCTCGGGACCGAAGTAGATCGTGATCGACCCATCTTCGTTGGGAGCCATCTCGCCACGCTTGCTATTCAGGCTCGGCGTGGCGGTCCGAGGCGTTTGAAGCATCGAGCGCGTCTGCGGATCGTAAACGGCGATCGACCAAAAGTCCTTTGCGGGGACGTCCTTGGGCAGCACCAAGCGGTAGCTCCCCGCACCATCCAGGTAGTTGCCCTCCGCATCGGTTGCCGCAAACCCGTACTGGGAGCCCACACCGACCTGCTCGTGGACCATGGCGGGGCTCGTCATCGTCGCCAGGGAGAAGAACATCGAGCGAGCATCGAGTTGGCGCGCGCCTTCGCGCAAGAACTCGTGGCTCCCACCGAGGAATGGGCTGTACCAGGCAGAGCCGTCGTACAGGTATGCGCTGACGTCGCGTGGACGGAAGGCGAGAGCTCGCGCAGTGGCATTGGCCACGGCCGCGGCTTCCACCAGGATGGCCTTCATGCGCGGATCGGGCGCAAACCGGGTTCCGTGCTCGATTCCGACAGTAGCCAATAGACCCAAGATTTCCGGACCCAGAGCCTCGGGAGGCTCCTCTTGGGCCAGGACGTCGATCTCCTCGTAGAAACCGAAGTCGCTGGAAGGGATCGTGTTGAAAGACATGCCCGACACGCTGACGAAGCGAGTCGGTGCTTCCTCCTCTTCCGAGGTGGGTTCCTCCTTTGCCGGCTCTGCTGCACTGCCCTCCGTGTCCAGGCCCAAGTCTTCGAGAAGTGGGACATCGAAGGGGTAGATATGGATCGTTTCCTTCAACGCCTCGGCCGTGCGCGCTGGGTCACCTTCCACCGGGAACCCACGCCACATCAGTAGGTTCCCATAGGTCGGAGTTTTGAAGATGAAGTACCGTTCGGACAGCTGCCCTTCATACTTCGGGGGCACGAAGAGAAAGAGGCCGCCCGCGCCTGCATCGGGACCCGCTTTCCCGAGATCGGCCACATGACGGAAAAAGAAGTCATCGAGAACACCCGGCGTATCGGGCGGGCTCTCTACGACCATGGCCCCTTCGTGAAGGTCGAGCCAAGTTCCGGTGTAGACGCTTTCCGTATTGCCGGTGAGGAATAGCGAGTGGGAGTCCATCAACCGATCGAAGATGGCCACCACGCCGTTGCGGTCGACCCCAATACCGCGCAGGCCCCGGCGCATGGCCACCAGCGATGCGCCCGAGATCGTGTGCAGAAAGGCGTCCACGCCGCGGATGAAGTCCAGATTGTCGTAGAGGCGATCGATGGTCTGTGCAGTCGGAACGCCGTCCACGAGATCGAGCGTGCCGATCCGGGTATCCACATGATCGGGCGTGGAGAGCGATGCTGGGATGTCCGTTCGCATCTTGGGTGGCTTGCGACTGGGCTTTGCCGGAGCAATGTCGGGGATCAGCTCGATGTCCCCAGGCCGCCAGGTCTGGTCGAAAAAGGTCTGCTCCGCGCCATGGAGCCGCAGCATCGCGTTCCAGCCCTTGCCAGGCACGGTTTGAATCCAGTTGGGGCGTTGCTGCCGCAAGCGAGGCGGCGCCGGGCCGAAATAGATCGAAACCGAGCCGTCCTGATTGGGCCGAAGCCCCCCCCGCACGCTGCTCTTGCTCGGGAAACGCTGATCGGTCTGCAACATCGAGCGAGTCTGATTGTCATACACGACGATCGACCAGAGGTCCTTCGCCGGCACGCTGGGCGGCAGCGTCAGAACATAACTTCGGCTTCCGTCGAGAAGGCGGCCCTTGCTGTCGCGGAAGGCGATGGCGGACTCGGTTGCCGATCCCGGCTGATTCGGGCCCGCAGCCATCGTATCGGCAGCCGCGAGGTAGTGAAAGCGGACCATCGCGTCGAACAAACGAGCACCGTCTCGGATGAAGCTCGGGTCTCCCCCGACGAGCAGCCTCTGCCAGTGCCGATCGGAGTAGAGCAGCACGTGGTCGTCGCGTGGAGCGAACAGCATCGCACGGGCCGTCGTATCTCCGACGGCCGCCGCGTCGGCGAGGATGGCCCGCATCCGCCCATCAGGCGAAAAGCGCTTGTCCTTGATGATTCCGATCGAAGCGAGGAGCCCAAGCACCTCTGGGTCTTGGCTGTCGGCGGGCTCCTCTTGCACGAGCGTGTCGACCTGTTCGAAGTAACTCGCGTCGATCGGTGGAATCGTGTGGACCACCATGCCGGAGATGTCGACGAACGGATTTGGAGGAGGCCTTTGTGCCTCCTGTAGGGGATAGATTTTCAAGTACTTCTTGAAGCTGCCCACCGCCGGCTCCGGGCGCCCGTCGATCAAAGGACCTCGAAACACCGCCCAAACGCCGTACGTCGCGGATTGAACGGCGAACTGGCTTCTGGGAACGAAGCCGCCATATCCGGGGGGAACGGCCACGTACATGCCGCCGCGACCTCGGTCGGGCCCATCCTTGCCCGTATCGGTCAGGCGACGCCCCCAGAAGTCGAATAATGCGCCCTCGACGTAGGGCGGCGTCTCCACGACGATCGGCCCGCCCTTGAGGTCGATCCATGCAGTCGCGTAGACCGCCTCGGTGCTCGGCGTCAGGAACAGCGAACGTGAATCCATCGAAGATTCGGTGAGCAGCACCGTATAGTTTGGAAGCGCCCCTGCGTCGTAGAGCCCCTTTCGCATGGCGACCATCGAGGCTCCTGGGATCGTGCGCAAGAATGCTCGGACGCCGCGTATGAAGTCCAAGTGATCGTACACCGTCTCGACGGTCTGCCCGTCGGGCAGCCCGTCGAAGAAGTCGAGGGTGCCGATGCGCGTTCGGAGCAAGTCGGGTGTCAGGATCGAGGCGGGCGGAGGCGCGTACGACTCGGAGAAGATTTCCTTGCTCCCGTGCGTGCCGACGCATCCGGCCAGCAGCGAGGCCAGCAGCCACGATGCCACACGCTTCATCGGTGGAGCCAAGGGGGATCGAACCCCTGACCTTCGCACTGCCAGTGCGACGCTCTCCCAGCTGAGCTATGGCCCCGAACGGGAGCCCGGGCTTAGCAACCCTGAGCCCGCGACGCAAACGACCTTCGGATTTCTTGACGTTTCAGCGTGTCCCAGCGAAACGGAAAGGCGATGCGAGCCGCCGTTTTGTGTCTGGTGCTGCTCACCGCGTGCCACGCTTATGACGATTTACCGCTGCTCGAGGTAGGGGCCATCGAGCCATCCGAGATCGAGCCCGGTGGAACGCTTCGCATTCACGGTGATGGCTTCCCACTCGGGCAGACTCCGGAGATCGTGCTGCGCGGTTGGGCCTACCGCCCGGGAAGCCCCAAGACGACGCTCGAGGCGCGATTGGCGGGAGTCGTCCAGTCGGGGTCTCTCATCGAGGTTCCGATCGACGAGTCGTTGATCGATGCGCTCGGCGGCCGCGCCACAGTGGACGGAGAGCTTCGGGTAGGGTTCGTGTCGGCCGACGGTCATCGCGACGTCTTCGCCTCCGAGCGAGCCCGTGTCGACTTTCTCCCGGATACGCCAACTCAGCTCCGCGCACAGAGCATTCGCGAGGAGCGCACCAGCACGGATCCTGTCGCGGCCCAGGAGTTCGGGCTCGAGCTTTCCCGAGAAGAGCTGGGCACTGTGGGCGTCCGCGTCCTGTCGGTCCACCCTGCAAGCTTTGCCGCCAAGCAAGGAATCAAGCCACGAGACCTGGTGATGGGGCTGGACGGCGTTCGCATATACAGTTGGCGCGATTTCATCCCGGATCCGAGCAAGACCGAGTCGACCGTATTCGTAGCGCGTGACGGCTTGCGGGGAGTTCACGCGCTCCGATGGCCGCACGAAGCTACCGAACCCCCGGCCGATCCGCTGGCGCTCGCGCTCTTCGCTCTTTTGGGACTGGTCCTCGGCTGGACGTCTCCGGCGGCGTTCGGCGTTCGCGCTCGGTGTTCGCGCGTCGGGCTGTCGGTATGGACGGTCCGGGGCGGCCTCACGCTCGCGTTTGCCGCACTGCTCGCGCTCGTATCGTCCCTTCAGTGGACGACGATGTGGATCCTGGTGCTTGGCACGTTCGCTGCGCTCTTCACCATGGCCACCAAGGATCGCAGCAGCGCGTCGAGCTTTGCACTCGCAGTGACCTCGACCTTGACCGTGATGCTGCTCGCACACACCGCGAGCATCCCAGCGATCGTCGCCGCTCAGAGACCGGCCGTTCTGCACTGGTATATTTTTCGGTCGCCGGCATCGTTCTTGGCGTTTGGGGCGTACCTTCACTCGCTCGGCGTGCTCAGCGCCCGGGCCCGTTTGTCCGCCTCGTTGTATGCCGCCGCGGCCGCAGTCCTTGCCGCAGCCTTGTTTCTGGGTGGAATGCCGGTCGACGGCGGCGTGGAAGGCATCGCGGTTCTTTTCTTGAAGGGAGCCGCCGTGTTGGCCGCAGCCCAAGCCTTTGGGTCCCGGTTCAGGGTGGCGGCCGTCATGTCCGTGTCGGGCTTGGTCCTCGCCTTGCTCGGCTTCGCCGTGGACCTGGAGGCGCTGTTTCCCCAGTGGAGTGCGCTCGCGGTCGGATGCGCCTGCGCACTCGGCTTGCGCGCCCTCGTTCCGCCGTTGCGCCATACCTCGGCGCCGGTGGCTGCCTAGGCCGCCTGCTCGAGGAATTCCAAGAGCAAGGCCCGCTGCTGCTCGGACGGCGACAAAAACTGTAGACCGGCCTCGTAGCCCGTCGCCCCGGCAGGGTTGGTCCAACGAATCGACGCGGCGCATTCGAAGGGAGATCGATCCGGATCCTCGATCCCGTCCTGTGTCAAAAAGAAGCTCACCGTCACGACCTCGCCAGCGGAAAGCGGGCGCCCAAAGACAATCGCCGCGCCCCCGGCGCTGAGATTCTTCATCTCGGCATGCAGGGTCTCACCCGAGATGGTGAGCTCGCACGAGATCCGAATCGGATAACGCGCGTGCGCTCTCGGGGTGTCGAAGCCCATCCCCCTACATCATGAGCAAGATGGCGCATGAAGCAAAATTGCTGCCGTCACTGAAGCTCTGTCCGACGCGCCCGCGAGCGCGCGCGTACTTCTTCGGCTTCCACGCTCAGCTCGCGGTCTTCGGGTTCCTCTCCCAGCAACTTCGCGTAGATCGCGAGCGCCCGCTTGAAATGACCTTGCTCTGCGAGGATTCGCGCCATGGTTCGGGTGGGGAAGGGCTCCTCGAACGAGGAGGCGCCCCGAGAAAAGACCCCGGCGGGAGGACGGCTCGATGAGCCTGACGGGCCAGCAACCTCTTCGTTTTCCTCGGAGCCGAAGGCAGACGCGGGCGCGGACGCAGTCTCTGACGCGGGCGCTGTCCCTGACGCGGTCTGTGGCGCGGACGCAGTCTCTGACGCGGGGGCTGTCCCTGACGCGGTCTCTGGCGCGGACGCTGTCCCTGACGCGGTCTGTGGCGCGGACGCAGTCTCTGACGCGGGCGCTGTGCCTGACGCGGTCTCTGGCGCGGTCCATGTCCCTGATGCCGGTTCGGGTGGAACCGAGGGGACCGGCACCTCGGAGGGTCGCTTGAACCTCGTGGCCTCCTCGTCCTCGGGGCGCGGAGCCACTGCGGCGGTGGTCTGAATCGCCCACTTGGCAAAGCCCAGCACCTTACCGAGGAGCCCCTCGGGCTGGGACTCTCCGGCTCGGCTGCGGATGGCGTGAATCAGCTGTCCGCGGCTCATCGCGTAGGTATCGCGCACGCCCAAACGCTCCGCTTCCGTTCGGAGCTCCGGGGTGGTCAGGTTGTAGAGTCGGTTCAGATCCATCGAGCCAGCTCCGGGCTCGCATGTTGTAGCGCGTTCTTGGCCTGGTCGCAGTCCCGCGTGATCTGTTGACGCAAGGCTTCGAGCCCGTCGAATTTCATTTCGCCTCGGAGCCGGGCGACAAAACCGATCCGCATGCGTTGGCCGTAGAGCTCGCCGGCGAATCCGAGAAGGTGGACCTCCACGGAGCGGCCGGCATCGAAGGTCGGACGATCGCCGAGATTGGCGACGCCGTGAAGCAGCGGCGAGGCCGCGTCTCCGATCATGCGGGCCACCACCGCGTACACTCCGTCTTTGGGCAACTGCAGCATCTCTACGTCGAGGTTGGCCGTGGGGAATCCGATTTTCCTTCCGCGCCGATCGCCCGGGATCACGCGTCCGCTGATCTCGTGCAGGCGCGTCATCATGAGGGCTGCATCCTCCACGTTGCCGTCTTCGCTGAGGATTCGCCGGATCCGGGTTGAGGATACCGATTCTCCCTTGAACATCACGGGCTCGACCAGCTCGACGGTGAATCCCTCACGGTCGCCCCACCGACGCAGTGTATCGACATTTCCGGCGCGCTTGTGGCCGAAGTGGAAGTCGGGGCCGACCACCACGGCCTTGGCGTGACACGCGTCCAGCAGAACGCGCTCGACGAAGCGGCCCGGGGTGGTCTTGGCGAATTCCGTGTCGAAGGGGAGGACGACCACATCATCGCACCCCGCTCCCTTTAGAATTTCGATGCGCCGCTTCATGCTGGTGATGAGCAGAGGGGCTCGCTCCGGGGACAGAACGGCCGTCGGATGGGGGTCGAAGCACATGGCCAGCGTTTCCCATCCCTGTGCCTCCGCAGTCCGTTTGGCTGCGTCGATGAGCGCTCTATGGCCCAGATGTACGCCATCATGGTTCCCAGGGGTGACGACGGAGGGGATTTGGCGCATCAGCTCGAATTTGAGGCCAGCGCGGCGGCCGTGCTGCTCCTTCACCCCCCTACAGCGCCCTCGGGGACACTTCAACACGAATGCGACCGATGTACACCTTGGTGACGCGGAGCCTTCGGTACGGTATCTTTGAAAACATGGGGAAATCGAAGGGGCGGGCAGGTCCAGTGGAGGATGCTCCTTTTGAGGAGGTCATGGACCGCTTGCAGGCAGTCGTCGAGCAACTCGAGGAGGGAGATTTGCCTCTCGAAGAGTCTTTGGCGATGTTTGAAGAGGGGGTTCGCCTATCGCGGGCCGGAGCGAAACGACTGGACGAAGCGGAGCGAAGGGTAGAGGAGCTGCTCGCGGCCGGGGATGAGCTGCAAACGAGCCCTCTCGAAGAAAGCGAAGCGGGGGAGCAATGAGCAAAGTCCTCACGGTGCCAACACACTTCAATGACCTCGGGGAGCTCTCCGAAGGATTTCTCGATCGGGTCGAGCAGGATATCTTGATCCTCTACGGGCCTGTGGCTTACGAAGACGGCGCGGAGATCGAATTCGCGGTGTTGCTAGCCGACGGTACGCCGGCGCTTCAAGGGAAGGGCCTGGTGCGCGCCGCGGTCGACGGAGGCGCCGATCGCGTCCCCGAGACGCGCTACGACGTCGTCGTCGAGCAGCTGAATCTCGAAGGCCGTTACGAAGTCGTCTTCGAGCGGCTGGTTCTCTCACGCCAGGCGGTTTCCGATCGTCCCCCTTACGAGGAGGAAGTTTCAGCCTCGCACGAAGAGGTCGAGTCGGTGATGCCGGACGAGCTCGAGGGCGACGAGGAGGATTCCGCACCCGAGACCGAGCCGCCGGAGGCGCTCGCTTCGGAAGAAGGCTTCGACCATGACGATGACGACGACCAGGACGAGGGCGACGAGCCCGACACGGTGATCGCCGCGGTCGATCCGGAGGCGCTGATGGCAGACGCTGCAGAGCGGGAAGCCTCCGGAGGCGAAGTCGTTTTCGAGGAGGAAGTGTTCGACGAAGAGATCAACGCGGAATTCGGAAAAGATGAAGCCGAGCCCGATGAAGAGCCCGAAGCGGCCTTCGAGGGAAGGCTCGAGCTCGACTCGATGTACGCCTTCGAGCACGGAATCGCAGCGGAGCCCAGGGTGGGCATGCCGGTTCCGATGCCGTCCATGGCGGCACCGCCTGAAGCCCTGCCTTCCCCGCCCGTTCTCCGTCTCGCCGAGCCCCCTCAGGGACTCACCCGGCCCTCGTTGGCCCCGCCCGAAGAGCTGCTTTTTGCTGCGGAGGACGAGGTGAGCGATGTGCACAACACCGGTCTTTTTGCTTACGAAGATCAACTTCCAATCCCGTCGAGGCCTCCATTGCCGGACGTCAACCGCCCTCGGCGTGCGGTTCCCGTTGAAGCAGTCGACGTGTATGACGTCGAAGAGCGAGACTCTGATGATGATGATGAGTACGAAGAAGTTCGCCTCAGCGATTTCGCTGGAACTGCCGAAGAAGGTTGACGCGGCATGATGCGCACGGTCGCCATCGTCATCTGTACGCTCGGGCTGTTGTTTGCGTCCGAGGTCAGGGCCGATGCGGTCGTGAACGTCAAAGTGCGCAATGCGAGCAACCAGGCGGTGGACGGTCGGGTCGAGCTCAGCGGCGGCGGCGGGCGCTTCACCTGCACAACCAGTCAGGGCGGCTGCACCATCCGATCGGTTCCCGGGGGCCGATACACCGTCGTATTCACCCCCAAGAGCGGGAGCGCGACCGCGCCCAAGAAGGTCATGATCCCGCCTGACGGAAGCGCGGATCTGTTCATCGCGGCCAAATAGACCTCCAAGTGGCCGAAGTCGCCCCTGAAGTGGCATCATTTCAGATGGGGGATAGGCGAGCGGAATGCGCAGTACTTGGATACTGCCCTGGCTGGGGGGCGTCGTCGCGTGGGCATGCGCTGCACCCGTGTACGCACAGGCTGCGCCCGCGTCCGATCCCGCCGGGCGGGAGGCCGAGTTGGTCGAGGCGCACAACAGCTTCAGCGGCGCCACCGGCGGCATCCGCATCATCGATGCGGGGTCGGGTCCCAAGGGCACGTTCCGGCTCGCTCTGCAGTCGGAGTTCTTCATCATTTCCGACTTCTTCGCGCCGAGCGATCAGGCGCATGCATTTGCGGGCAACCTCTCGCTGAGCATCACGCCCACGAAGTACTTGGAAGTGTTTGCTTCGGCGGCCGTCACGTCCGCGTGGGACAATTCGAACGACCCGCTCTTGATTCAGCGCGTGGCTGACGTGCTCCTCGGGCTCAAGGGCTTCCATGCGGTCAAGCCCTGGGTGACGGTCGGTGGCGATGCAAGCGTCCTCTTCCCGGGGGGAGTCGGCGATGCGCAAGCCATCTTTCGTGCGACCAGCTTCGGATTTCGCGGGAATGTTTCCCTGGACCTGCGTCATTTGAAACGTCGCGAGGTCCCGCTCATCTCTCGCTTCAATGCGCAGTACTGGTTCGACAACTCTGCAAACCTGACTCAGGGAATCGAGGACCAGAGATATGAGGCGCTCGGGGGCTTGGTTCCGAGGGAGCTCGAGACACGCCACCTGCTGACGGCGTTCGAGCGATTTGCCTACGGTGTCAACCGCGTCGACCGTGTCCGTCTCGCCGTGGGCTTCGAAGCGCCTCTCAAAGCGCGCAAGGTGGGGCTCCGCCCCTTGCTCGAGTGGGAATGGGACATCCCCGTCAACCGCCAGGGATACGACTGCGTCGAAATCCCCGCAGTAAGCGGCGAGGGGTGCCTCGCCGATCAGAAGCTCCGCGCGTTTCCCATGATGTTGAGCTTCGGCCTCCGTATCTTGCCCCCGCCCAAGGGCCTTGCGTTCACGGTGGCGGCCGATGTGGGTCTCACCGGAACCCGTGATTTCGTGAGAGAGCTCGCACCCACGGCGCCCTACAACGTCATCTTAGGCGTCGCCTACGCGTTCGACCCGAGGCCCGCGACGGTCGCTCCGCCTCCGTCCGAGCAGGAGCCGCCGCCCCACGTTGCACCGGCGACTTTCGAAGTGCACGGGCGGGTCCTCGAAACCGGTAGCGGCAAACCGGTGGCTGGCGCCGTGGTCGCCGTTGCCGGCGAGGATGCCTCGCCGTTGATCACCGATTCGGACGGCCGCTTCGTCACGTTCGGCTTGCCAGAAGGCCAAGTCACCTTCGAGGTCTCCCACGCCGAGTACGAGACGGCCTCATGCACCATTGTCGTGCCCTCCGAAGCCGCATGCACGCTCGCCCCTTCGAGCAATGAGGGCCAGCTGCGTGTCGTGGCTCTCGACCGTCAGGGCAACCCCGTGCCCAAGATCGCCATCCGCGTACGGGGTCCGTCCGAGCACGTTTTGGTATCCGACGAGAGTGGGAATGCTTTGGTCGACGCGATCGAGCCCGGCGCCTACACCGCGTACGTGAACGACCCGGCGTATCTGATCGCGGTGCGCGACTTCGACATTCACGGACGGCAGGAGACGACGGTGCAGCTCCGCGTCCTGCCGAGGCCCGCCCGGCCTCGGGTCGTGATCAGAACCGGAGAGATCAGCCTCCGGCGGCAGGTCAGCTTCGCTACGGGCAGCGACGAGATTCTTCCGAACAGCGAGCCCATCTTGCTCGAAGTCGCCGATGCATTGCTTCGAAATCCCGATCTGGAGCTCATCGAGATCCAGGGGCATACCGACAACCGCGGAGCGCTCGAAGTCAACATGCTGCTCTCGCAACGGCGTGCAGAAGCGGTTCGGCAGTGGCTCATTCAGCACGGGGTGGAGCCCGCGCGTCTGATGGCCAAAGGTTATGGGCCGACGCGTCCCCTGGTGCCCAACATCACGGCGTACAACCGTGCCCGCAACCGCCGCGTGCAGTTCAAGATCGTGCGTCGCGTCGACGTGACCGCCGTCGAAGGGCCATCAGCCCAAACATCGAAGCCATGAGCGCGATCCCGAAGAAGTCGGCGGGCTTGCTCGTGGCAGACGCGCTGCAGCCGCCGCTGCTTGGCGCAGCCGCGGGGTCGTCGCACGCAATCGGATTACCGCTTGGGTCCGTCTCGCAGTTGAGCAACAAGCCCCCAATCGGGGTGGCATCACAGGACGAGTCCAAGTCACCAGGCGGGTAGATGTCGCAAACCGCGTCGATGTCGTCTTGGGCCAGGTATCGCTTGGATACCGATGTTTGGTCGGTCTGGTAGTACATTGTGGCCTCTGGGATGTCCGAGTGGCCGATTCCGATGAAATGACCGGCCTCGTGAGTCACGATGCTTCGCAAGTCGCTAGGACCCGGCGCCCCCGAACTACCGGGGGGACAACCTGTGTCGGGGCAGTTGGCATAGGGTCCTCCTGCGTTGAACCGGGTCGTCATTTGATCGTTGATCATCATGTCGGCATCGAGGATCTCGCCGCTATTGCCATCGCGCCACACGATGGTCACCGCCAGCGCAAACGGGTCCAAATCAGGCTCATCGGGGGCGGCGCATGGTTTTTCCCAGGGGTCGAGGAACGCAATCGTATTGACGTTGCCTTTATTGTTGTACTCTGGTCTTGAGCACGTGGATGGCCCCACACGATGAAAGATCAGGTTCGGCGGAGATCCACCGCAATCGGCGTCTTCCCAAGCCTGAAACGCGAGGTCGACTGCTTGCTCGACCTCTACGAAGCTCATCCACTGGGAGCCCCTCGAATCGATCGCGTACGAGAGGCATGGGTTCTTCCAAAAGAGGGGCTTGCCCGTTCCCGTACAACCTGTGTTTCCAATCTGCAGCCCGCTCTCGGTCGTCATACGACAATAGGCCGATGCGGGGCGCGACGGCAGGAGTGCAAAGGCCGCCGTCGCCATGCACAAGAGCCCACGAGCAGCGCTATTCACTGCAGCCCTCCGGCTTGTTGCTCGGCGATGGCGCGCACCCTTTCGATGAAGGTCTCCAAGCCCTCTGCCTCGGGCAGCGCCCCAAGGCTCTTCTGCCAGTGCCCGTCCGAGCCGCGGCGCATGAGCATCATTCCCCTCCGGCTTTGAGTCACGGTCTCGATACCTTGTTCCTTCCGAACACGCATGACGCCCTGTCCCATTCCGACGGGACGAAAGGCCCTGTAGGGGCCTCCGCCGCGTACGAAGACGATTACACGCTCGCCAACGGAGAATGACGGTTCGCCTTCTACTTGCATGGCGAGGTTGCCGATCCGGCCCCCAAGCGTCTCGACGATGACCTCGGTTTCATCGGGGGCGGCCCCCCCGATGTCACGCTCGACCTGAATCCGACACCAGGTCCCCAACTCACCATCGGACAGCTGGAAAGACTCCGAAGACAGGACGCGACCCAGCACGATACGGTCGGCATGCTCGACGAGCTCTTCCAACCCCAGGGCTTGGACAATCGAGCCATGCGCTGGGCTCGCGACCAGCAGGACGGCAAAAAGGGCCCCTATCAGCCCTCGAGGCAGCCTCAATCTAAGCATTTCCCAAAGTTGGCGGGACGGGGCCCCTCCGTCAAGCAATTCGTCCCACACGATCTCGATTGACAGTTTCCCCTAAATTTTCGTACATCTCGCCCCATGTATCACGACCTGTTGTCTCGCCATCTCCGATCGGTGATCGGGGCGTTGTGTGTCATGGCGCTCGGCGGCTGCGACGTCGCAAAGTTCACCGCCGATTCTACGAGCGGGCTCTTCGCGCGCGCGGCACCCGCGTTCGAATCGTATTGGGACTACGATCTCGCAGGGGAGGCCGTCCCCGCGACCATCGTTCAGCTCGAGGGCATTCTACGGGTCGTTCCCGACAACGAAAGCATTCTGGTTCAGTTGTCTCAGGCCTATGTGGCGTACGCCTACGGCTGGGTGGAGGTCGAAGTCGAAGAGGACGAGTTCAAGGGCGAGTACAGCGACGCCAACGATCAGCGGGCGCGGGCCCGGACCATGTACCTGAGGGCCATGGACCTCACGAGAGATCGCATTCGGCTCCACCACGAGGATGTCGACCAGGCAGTCAGTGGCAGCATCGAGGATCTCGAGGCCTGGCTCTCCGACGAGTTCGTCGATAAGAGCGACGCGGAGATGCTCTTTTGGCACGGATATGCGTGGGGCTCCTATATCAACACGGCCAAGGACGACATGGAGGCGATTGCCGACCTCGCATACGCCAAGGCGTTCGTGGCGCGCTCCATCGAGCTCGACCCCGACTACTATCACGCCTCGGGCTACACGTTCATGGGTGTCGCGACCGCATCCGAGCTGGCGGGCGATATGGATGAAGCCAAGGCGTATTTCGAGAAAGCGATCGCCGCCACCGAGGGACGCGCGTTGACCACGCAGGTCAACATGGCGCGGTGGTACGCAGTCAAGACGGGGAACCGCGAGCTGTTCGACCAGTTGCTGAACGAGGTCATGGAGGCGCAAGATCCGCTTCCTGAGGCGCGGCTCGCCAACCGCATGGCTCGCGAGCGCGCGGTACTTTACATCGAGAATGCAGACCAACTTTTTTAGTGATTTCAGCCACTAAGGAAGGTACTCTGCCAACCTTTCATGAACCTGAGACATGCATTGAGCCTCGCGCTCGCGGTCGGCGCGTTTGGGATCCCCGGCGGGGTCGCACGATCGGCGACCGCTGAGGCTACGACGACCGAGCTTCGCATCGCGACGCTCGCGCCGAGCGGCTCGTCTTGGATGAGGGTGTTCAACGCCTGGAACCTCACGATCCAAAAAGAAACCGACGACACACTGCGGCTTCGTTTCTATTCGGGAGGCAGCCAGGGCGACGAGCGCGACTTCGTCCGAAAGATGCGCGCGGGGCAGATGGACGGCGCAGCGCTCACCAACATCGGTCTCGGTCAGCTCGTTCGTCCCATTTTGGTCCTGTCGGTTCCCGGCTTGTTCCGGGAGTATGATGAGCTCGACGCGGTGCGCGCCAAATTGGGAGGTCACTTCGAGCAGCTGTTCGAAGAAGCAGGCTACAAGTTCCTCGGGTGGGGCGACGTCGGCAAGACCCGTCTGTTTTCGACGGAGCGCATCGAGGAGCCGTCGGACTTGAAGAAGCAGCGCCCGTGGGCGTGGAAGGACGATCTGATCTTTACGGAGTTCTTGAAGGTGGTCGGCGCGAATCCGGTGCGTCTGGGCGTACCCGAGGTGTACCCGGCGCTTCAGACAGGCATGGTGGATACGCTTCCTGCGTCGGCGCTCGCTGCAGTTTCCCTGCAGTGGTACACGCGGCTCAAGTACGTGGCGGCGAAGAATAGTGGGATCATCGTGGGCGCAGCGATCCTCCGAAAAGACAAGTTCGATGCGCTCACCGAGAAGCAGCAGAAGGTGTTGGTCGAGACCGGCGCTCGCGCGCACGCCGCGCTGGCCAAGGTGATTCACCGTGACGACGAAAAGGCCTACCAAACCGTGCTCAAGCGGGGCCTCACAGCCGTCGATACGTCCGAGCACGAGGCCGAGTGGACGGAGGTGGCCGTGCAGGTGCGCGAGCGCCTAGCGGGTCGGGTATACCCCGAGAGCCTTCTCCGGGAGGTCATGGCCGCAGCGGGGAAGGAATGAAGTTTTTTCGAACAATCGATCGGGGCTTGGCGCGAGGCGAGGCCGCGATCGCGTCGACCGTCCTCTTGTTGATGATCTTCGTGGCTGCCGCGCAAGCCACCTTGCGTAACCTCACCAATCTCGACTTCGGCTGGGCCAACCTGGTTCTCGAGCAGATGGCCTGGGCGGACTCGTTCCTGCAGAAGGGAACGCTTTGGCTCGCGTTCTTTGGTGCGTCGCTTTCGACCTACGAGGAAAAGCACATCGCCATCGACGTGCTTCCGAGGCTCGTGCCGCCGCGTGGCAAGCAGCTGCTGCGGGCCATCGTCAACACCTTTGCCGGGGTGACTTGTTTCTACCTCAGTCGCGTCTTTTGGCTGTCGGTGCTCAACAATGCGCGCGAGATCCCGCTCGACTACTCCGTGCTCGGCAAATCCGACCAGATGATCCACATCTGCGACGCGTCGCGCGAGCTCGTCGTCAATGCGGGGCTCTCTCGGCCGGAGCTGTTTTGCGCTGTGCGAAACGTGATCGGAGTATTCGGAGCCCAGATGTCGACGCCCGACGTGGCGTTGCAGCTCATCGTTCCGGCGATGTTCATGTTCATGGCCATCCGCTTCGTCAGTCGTGCCATTGCAGCGAGCGTCGTGTTCATCACCAAGCGCTACCCCGAACAAACCGAGGGGGAGGGCTGAGCGATGGATTCTCTTTGGATCGTTCTGCTCATCGTTCTGGCTCTGGTCGGCGCACCCCTCTTCGCGATCTTCGGCGCGGCGTCCATGCTGCTCTTTTCGTCGCTGCCCGACACCAGCATCACCGGTGCGGCCAACGACGTCTTCAGTGAGAAATTCGCCGATTCCCCCCTTCTGGTGACCATTCCGCTCTTCACCTTTGCCGGCTACGTACTCGCCGAGAGCGGAACGCCCCATCGTTTGGTCAAGCTCTCCCGGGCCTGGCTCGGATGGATGCCTGGTGGCTTGGCCATGGTGTGCTTGATCGCATCCGCATTCTTCACGACTTTCACCGGCGGAAGCGGCATCACCATCGTCGCCATCGGCGGGCTTTTGTACCCAGCGCTGCTCGCGGACAAATACAAAGAAAGCTTCTCTCTTGGTCTGGTCACCACCGGTGGCTCCCTCGGTCTTCTCTTCCCGCCGAGTGTCCCGATGATCATTTACGGCGTCGTCGCCGGGATCATGATCGAGAAGCTCTTCTTGGCAGGTCTGATTCCGGGCATCATCACCGTGGCGGCACTGGCAACCTACAGCTCGATAACGGGCATCAAAGCCAAGATGACACGCACGAAGTTCCGAGCTTCGGAGGCGCTCAAGACCCTGTGGGAAGCCAAATGGGAGGCGCTGCTGCCGGTCGCATTGCTCGGCGGCATGTACAGTGGGCTGCTGCGCATTCACGAGGCTGCTGCCTTCACTGCCATCTATACGCTGATCATCGAGGTGTTCGTTTATCGAGACGTGACCTTCCGCGGTGACCTACCCCGGATCATTCGCGAATCGATGACCCTGGTCGGCGCGATCCTCGCGATCCTGGCAACTGCCATCGGCTTCACGGCGTTCCTGATTCAGGCCCGCGTGCCCATGATGATCCTCGATGCCATGGAGGGGTACATCCACTCCCAAGTGATGTTTCTGATCGCGCTGAACTTGTTTCTGATCGGCGTCGGGATGCTGATGGACATCTTTTCGGCGATCGTGGTCGTGGTCCCGCTCATCGTGCCCATCGCTGAGAGATTCGGCGTCGATCCCTACCACCTCGGCATCGTGTTTCTGTTGAACCTCGAGATCGGCTACATGACTCCGCCAGTTGGTCTGAACCTGTTCATTTCGAGCTTCCGCTTCAACAAGCCGATCACCCAGCTCTACCGCGCCGTATTGCCCTTCATAGGCATGTTGGGTCTAGCCTTGATCATCATCACGTACGTTCCTGCTCTTTCCACCTGGATTCCAAACATGGTCGAGTCGAACGCGGTCGATCTCAATGCCCCGAGCGACGAACCGCAAGGCGAGGGAACGGGCTTGGACCTGGATCAAATCGAGGACGGGGATGCAGGCTTCGATCTGGACGATTTGGAGACCGATGACGAGCCGTTGAACCTCGATGCGCTCGAGGAAGAAGAATCGGAGAAGCAAGTCGATCTCGATTCGCTCGAAGAGCAAGACGAGAAACCACTGGACCTCGACGCGCTCGAAGCCGAAGAAACGAAAGACCAGAAGAAATAGAGTTGCTCGCCGTTTCGAGCGCACGTGGTCCTCGTCCGGACGTCCCCCGGTGGGGACCCAGGTACATCAGACGCAAAGTTTGGCCTTTCAGGTGACATCCCTATTCGGTAACATCGTAGGCCCAGCGATGGAAGGAGGCGCCGATGGAACCGAATGGTGTCGAGCTCTATGGCCAGATGCTCAAAAGTCGCCTCTTCGAGGAAGCCGTCACGGAGCTCTGGCGCCAAGGTTACATCTCCGCCGAGATGCATTTGAACATAGGTGAAGAAGGTATCGTTGCCGGTGTGGTCGACCACCTGATCGAGGGCGACGCCATGGCGCTCGATCATCGCGGCACCTCGCCCTTGGTGATGAGGGGCATCGATCTGGTGTCGCTTCTCAAGGAATTCATGGGCGAGGACGAAGGGCTGTGTCACGGCATGGGGGGTCATATGCATTTGTTTGCGCCCGACCTGCTAGCCGCGTCGTCGGGCATCGTGGGTGCCTCGGGCCCTGCTGCTTGCGGATTCGCGCTCGCAAATCAACACTTGCGACGAGGCAATATCGCGGTCGCCTTTTTCGGCGAGGCAGCCATGAACCAAGGCATGCTGATGGAGTCGATCAACCTGGCCGCAGTCTGGTCCCTGCCCGTGTTGTTCGTCTGCAAAGACAACGGCATGGGGATCACGACGCCTTCGGAAAAGGTGACCGGTGGCGATCTGTGCACGCGTGCGCGCGGGTTGGGTGCGCATGCGGTTTCGGTCGATGGCTCGGATGTCGGTGTGGTTTGGCATGAGGCGAAGGAGGCCGTGGACCGGGCACGCAAAGGCAAAGGCCCCAGCTTCTTGCTCGCAACCTGCCGGCGTCCCGAAGGTCATTTCCTGGGAGACCCTCTGCTTCGAATCGTTCGCAAGCCGGTAGACGAGCTGAGGAGCAAAGTCGGTCCACTGATGAAAGCAGCCACGAGCGGAGGCGCCTCGGTCGGGAGCAGGGCGGCCAGCCTGGGATCCATCGTCGATATGCTCGGACGTGCAGGCAGAATGCGAAAGCTAGGCCGTCATGATCCGCTGCGGAGACAGGCGAAGCGGCTTTCGGACGCAGAGCAACAGCGTGTCGAGACGGCGATCGAAGAAGAGGTAGGCGCGGCGGTCCGCACTGCGATGCAGAGCATGGAGGCGCCGCCATGAGACAGATGACATTCGCAGAGGCCATCGAAGACGTGCTCATGGAGGCGATGGCGGCGGACCCGCGAATCGTCGTGTTTGGTGAAGACGTGCATGCGATCCGAATGAACCTCTATGCGCGCTTTGGCGAGATGCGGGTGCGCCCGACACCAATTAGCGAATCGGCCTTTCTCGGCGCAGCCGTCACCGCGGCCATGGGTGGGCTCCGCCCCATCGTCGAGATCATGATGGTGGATTTCATTGCCGTCGCCGCGGATGCACTGATCAATCACGCAGCGAAAGTCGAGGCCTTTTCCGGTGGTCGATGGAAGGTTCCCATGGTGGTGCGGGTTGCGTGCGGTGGCGGTTATGGCGACGGCGGGCAACACGAACAAGCGCTCTGGGGGATGCTCGCGCAGGTTCCTGGGATGAAGGTCGTCGTGCCCTCGAACCCAGCGGACGCCGCCGGGTTGATGCTTTCCGCACTCGAGGACGACGGTCCGGTGATTTTCATGGAGCACAAGCTCCTCGCCGACTACTGGCTGGACTATCTGGCTGATGGCGGGCGGACAAATCTAGATTACGACATTCCTCGAGCAGGCGCGTCGGGTCCCGTGCCCGATAGTTGGACCCCGACGCCGATCGGCAAGGCCACGGTCGTGCGCGAGGGCGGCGACATCACCATGGCTTCGGTCGGCGTGGGTTTCCATCGATGTCTCGAAGCCGCGGAGCAATTGGGCGAGCAAGGAGTTCAAGCCACCGTGATCGATCTCCGAACGGTGACGCCGCTCGACAAGGAGACGCTATGTCAGGCCGCGTCGAAGACGAACCGGTTCCTCGTGGCAGACGAGGACTATAAGGGCTTTGGGCTCTCAGGCGAGCTTGCAGCGACGCTTCTGGAAGGCGGAGTCACTGCCAAGTTTGCCCGCGTTTGCGTGGAAGAGACGATTCCGTACGACCGGCGAAGAGAGGTACAGGCTCTACCCAACGTGAAGCGCATCGTCGATGCCGCACATGGCCTCATGCAATGTTGAAAAGCGCATTGCACGGCGTCCCGCGCCTAGGCAGAAGGCTCGGTCGCCGTACGGCATGGCTCTGGCGGCTCGTTTTCGATTTTGTCGTAGAGGGCCTGTAGCTCCATTTCACCGAGGGTTTCGTTTTGGAGCAGCTGCTCAGCCCCCTCTTCGAGGGCGGCTCGCTGCTCTCGGAGGATGCCAAGCGCCTTTTCGAAGGCGCCTTGGACGATGGTTCGAACCGCCTGGTCGATCTCGCGCGCCGTGTCGTCGCTGTATTCTTGCGTTCGAAACGGAGAGGCCACCGACCCGAGAAAAGCGGGTGAGTCACTTTCGTAGGTGATGTGACCGAGCTCCGGCACCATCGCGTAGCGTGTCACCATGCTTCTTGCGATGGCCGTCACCTTCGCGAGATCATCCGCAGCCCCCGTCGACAGATGGCCGAAGACGAGCTGCTCGGCAGCCCGACCGCCGAGAAGCGCCGCCATCTTTTCTTCGAGCTCCTCGCGGGTCATCAAGAAGCGGTCTTCCGTGGGCCGCTGCATCGTATACCCGAGCGCACCAACGCCCCGCGGGATGATCGACACCTTGTGCACTTTGTCACAGCGCTCGCACATCAGCGCAACCAGCGCGTGCCCCATCTCGTGATAGGCCACGATGGCGCGCTCCCGAGGGTTGAGAAGGCGGTTTTTCTTCTCGAGCCCTGCCACGATCCGTTCGATGGCAGCGGTGAAATCCTCCATGGAGACGGCATCGGCGTGCCGCCTCGTGGCGACGATTGCCGCTTCATTCACCAAATTCGCCAGGTCTGCCCCGGTGAATCCCGGCGTCAGCGCCGCCACCGCATCGAGCTTTATCTCCGAGTCGAGCGCGATCTTCTTCGCGTGGACCTTGAGTATCTGGGTTCGGCCTATGCGGTCCGGCCGGTCGACCAGCACCTGCCGATCGAAACGCCCCGCGCGAAGGAGAGCCGGATCCAAGATCTCAGGCCGGTTCGTAGCGGCCAGTAGCACGATTCCGGTCGACGGATCGAAGCCATCGAGCTCGACCAGCAGCTGATTGAGGGTTTGCTCCTTTTCATCGGTGCCTCCGCTGAAGGGGCCGGCGTTTCTCGCCCGGCCGAGCGCATCGAGCTCGTCCACGAAGATGATGCACGGCGCCTGTTGCCTGGCCTGGTCGAAAAGATCGCGCACGCGCGCCGCGCCCACACCGACGAACATCTCGACGAATTCCGAGCCGCTGATGGAGAAGAAAGGCACGCCCGCCTCCCCTGCGACGGCTCGCGCCAGCAGCGTCTTGCCGGTGCCTGGTGGGCCTATGAGCAAGATGCCTCTGGGCATCCGCGCGCCGAGCCTTCCGTAGGACTTGGGATCTTCCAGAAAGGCGACCACCTCTTGGAGCTCCTGCTTGGCTTCGTCGACGCCGGCTACGTCGGCGAAGGTCACGCGTGTGTCGGTCTCCATGTAGACCTTGGCTTTGCTCTTGCCGACGGACATCAGCCCGGCGCCGGGGCCGCCCATCGTGGCCATGCGGCGACTCAGGAAGATCCAGAAGCCAAACAGAAGCACTAGCGGCAGCAGCCACGATGCCAGCGCGCGGATGAGCGGGCTCTGTTGCTCCTTGGAGTACTTGACGCCGTGCCCCTGCAGAGTCTTTACGAGGTCATTGTCGACGCGATTGGTTTCAAAGCGGGTCTTTCCATCCAACGGCTCGGTCAGCTCGCCGCGCAGGGCGTCGTCGGTGACGACCACCTCTTTGACTTTGCCCTCTTGGAGCAGGCTCTCGAACTTGCTGTACGGAATCGTCGCCACGGGCTCGGCGTTTGTCTCCCAGACTTGGAGCAACAGCGAGCCCGCGACGATCGCAGCAAGTAGATAGAGCAAGCCGAGGCGGGGCTTACCTTGCGTTCCCTGGGGCTTGCGTTTGTCGTCGGGCATCCCGCATGGAGCAACGTACTAGGGCGTCACGGGGCGGCAAGCCCCCGTCGTTCCTGTGAACGGGGTCAGCAAAACGAAGTCGGCGCGATCATTCAGTTGACGACCACGCTGCCGTCCATGCCGCCGTCATCCATGCCGCCGTCATCCATGCCGCCGTCGTCGACTCCGCCGTCCATACCGCCCTGCATGCCGCCGCTACCGCCTTGGCCGCCGGCACCGCCGCTACCGCCCTGGCCGCCAGCCCCTCCGGCGCCGCCGGCACCGCCTCCACCGTCGCAATCGGCATCGGAGTCGAAGCGCTCGCCGTAGCCCGGGCCATCGCCGCTCTTGTTGTTGCCGGCCTTCACCCAGGCGCCGACGATCACCTCATCGGCCGCGCCCAGGGTCACGCATTGACACTCCAAGTCGTCGAACTTGCGATGCTCCCCATCGGCGAGCTCGAGCACGATGTTCGAAATGTCCTTGCACGACGAGACGTGGATCTCGCTGCATTCGAACTCGACCTCGATGTAGCCGACCTTGCCGCCCTGAGGGCACTCCAGCTGTGGATCGCAGCTGCAGTGATTGCCGCCGTCGTGATCGTCGCAGTGGTCGTCATCGTCCCGATCGCAGAAATCTTCACAAAAGTCTTTGCAATAGTCATCGCCGTCATGCCAGCCGTCGTCGTGGTGATAACCCGACTTGTCGTCGTAGTGATCGTCGCATTCGTCCTTGGAGTAGTCATCGTCGCGATCGCAGTCGTCGTCGTGATCATCGCAGTCGCACGCACAGACCATGCCGCCGGTGCCGCCCATGCCGCCGGCGCCGGTCATGCCGCCCATGCCACCGGTGCCGGTCATGCCGCCCATGCCACCGGTGCCGGTCATGCCACCGGTGCCACCCGTGCCGCCGTCCATGCCGCCGGTGCCGGTCATGCCACCGCTGCCGCCTTGGCCGCCAGCTCCGCCGGTCCCACCCGTTCCACCGTTGCCGTTGCAGTCGGCGTCGGAGTCGAAGCGCTCACCGTAGCCCGGGCCATCACCGGATGCATTGTTGCCAGCCTTTACCCACACGGTGACGATCTGCCGATCGCCGCCTCCAAATGTTCCGTAATGGCCCTCGAGGTCATCGAACTTGAGGTGCTCCCCGTCGGCAAATGCGATGACGACGTTCGAGAGCTCCTTGCACGACACGACATGCACTTCATTGCACTCGAAACGTACCGCGATGGGCGCGGTGGACCCGCCTTGTGGGCAGTCGAGGTTACATTCCTGATGGGATGCCTCGTCGCCCATCTTCCAATCGGCGCATCCGTCATCGTAGGAGCCGTCGCAGCTATCGTCAGCGCACTGCTGATCACCACGCGGCATGAGCGAGAGACCGTCGTTGGATCCCGTGCCGTCTTGGCTGGTGGAGGAGCAACCGAGAAGAGACCCGAGGGACACGACGAGAGCGAGTTGAAACCTAGACATGGCGCGATGGTACGATCGATTTCAAACGTCGTGAAGAGGACGCACCTCGATCTGTCTGGCCATGGAGCGGCTTGTCTGCTTCTGTAATCAGACTAACTCAGCCACATCGTATCTATTCAACATAGCTGCGGTTGAACCGGGCCTCCGTGGGCTGGGATCAAAGACCCGACGTTTCGATCAGAGCCAGGATCACGGCGCCGACCCCGTAGTTGAGGTCATCTTCCAGGGGCACTGCGGCGTATTGTTCGAAGGTCGAGACATCGGTGACGCCTGAAATGCCGGTGACGTATGGACGGTTTTGATCGTCGCGCTTGACCATGCTTTGGACGGCCTCCACAGCCCGCTTGGCCGCTTCGAGCTCCGTTTCCCCGAGCAGATCATACCGGTATGCCCGCGCCATGCCGTATGCGAAGAGCGCCGTGGCGCTGGTTTCGAGATAGGTCTCTCCAGGCCGATTCATGACAGTCCACCACATGCCAGAAGCCTCATCCTGCGTCTCGAGCACAGCTGAGACATGGTCTTGGAACATGCGCGTGGCATCCGGGTCCGACTCTCCTCGCAGAAACCGGATCCGCAGATAGTCCGCCAACGAGGCCGTGACCCAGCCGTTGCCGCGGCCCCAATAGATGTCCGTATCGAACGGTTGCGACCAGTCGTCGGCATGCACCATGAGCCCGTTGTCAGCTTGAAGAACGCGAGAAAAGATGGCGAGTTGCTCGGACATCAACGCGAGCGCCTCGAGATCGTCGGCAAGCTCTCCCTGGCGGTTCAGAACCATGCCGAACATGAAGAGGCTATCGACCCAGATCGTCGGGTAGATGGCACCGTAATGGCTGATGCCTCCGTCCTCGGTGCGGGGCGCCGTGCGGATGTAGTCGAGTACGTCGTCGACGACCTTTTGGTACCGCTCATCGTCGGAATTGCGCAAGAGCGCCAGCGCTGTGAGCGCCGGCGGACACGAGTCGCTCCAGAACAGCCTGTAGCCCTCGGCGATCTGAAAATCCATGTACTCCTCGTAGTAGTTGTGAACTTTCGGGTCACCGGTGACGCGGTAGAGCTCGGTGAGCGCGAACATGAAAACGCCGGACGTCCAAGCCCAATATTCGCTCGTCGCCGGGTGCTCGTCGATGTAGCGGTCGGCGATCGCAGCGGCGAGCGCCACCTGATCGGAGCTCGGATCACGCACCTGCGCGTAGCATTGGTCTTCGGTTTGGGTCGGCTCGCATGCGTCGGGGTACGTCGCCGCGGAGTCATCCGAGCAACCCACCGCTTGCAGGGCGAGTACCATTGCGAGAATGGCGGTCAGGGCAGGTTTCGTTTCATCTTTCACGTTCACCCCCTCTCACTCGATGAAGCTGCTGACTTCGCGCGTTTGCCCGTCGAAATCGAGCATGAGTGACTCACCCTGGTGCTGGAACGAGATGACGCTCCCAGGGAATTCGCCAGTTGCGTAAGGGCTATCGTATCGCGGGAAACCATCCACTACGATCGGGGTGCCATCTTGCGTCATCGGCCCATCCCAGCCCATGACAAGCCTTCCCTGCGATGGCGATTGATAGTCCACGGTGAGGGCAGAGGCGTTCGCCGTCAGCGGTGCGCCCGCAATGGCTGCTTTGAAGGCGTCGAAGCTTTCGTATTCCGAGGCGCTGCCGAGCTCACAGATCCAAATGGTCTTTTCGCCGTCGGCAATGATCTCGTACTCGCCGAATTCGGCATCATCCGGGTTGAGCCACGGCGCGTCGGCCGCGGACCAATCGGCGCTTGAGTCCGAGGTCCACAAGGCGAGGTACCCCTCGTCCTTACGCGCGAAAAACCAACCGTCTTCCTTGTATGCCTCGTCGAATTTCGCCTTGGACAAGAAGGCGTGCGTGAACATGAGCTGACTTTCGACGTAAAGCCCAGTTGCCGTCTCCACGTCGTACAAGGAGATGACGACGTTCTTGACCTGAATGGCTCTCGGCATCGTACCGTATCCGACCCAGTAGCGCGGCGTGTCGCCATCCATCTCGTAGTTGGTGGGGTGGTTGGTGAAGGCCACAGCTTCCCTTCCGAGGGTCGCCTGCCAGATCGACTGTTGGTCGCCACCGAATCCCTTGCGCCAGTCCTGCGCGGTGCTCAGCATGTAGCTAGGCGTGCGATAGGTGTAAATGTTGACCTCGGGACGCATGTTGCGCGTGATGTCCCACTCGAACGCGGTGGCGAGGCCCGTA
The DNA here is from genome assembly GCA_963817725.1 of uncultured delta proteobacterium. Taxonomy (GTDB): domain Bacteria; phylum Myxococcota_A; class Polyangia; order Polyangiales; family Houyiibacteriaceae; genus SG8-38. Next base: position 642,837 of record CAWFPD010000004.1, on the reverse strand, counting down.
CGAAGCGCTTCGTCTTCGAGTGCGGCTCGAAAGGGCTTGAACGGCGCGAAATCGTCATGCTCCCACCATTTGTAGGCATCGAGCATGTCCACGAACAAACCGATCGTGAGCGGGTGCGTGTACGCCTCGAGCGTGAGAAAGGTCATGCCGTCCTCCAAGCGCGAGGTGTCGAGGCCCCAGCGCGCCGCTTCCTCGACCTTGATGCTCATGCGTTGCCGGTTTTCGTACTCCTTGCGCTCAGAGTCCCTAGCCATCTCGTAGATCACCTTTGGGAGACGATAGCCGTCGCTCAAGGCGAGCATCGTCGAGCTCATGTTTCCGGGGCTGAAATCGCTCAGATCGAAGAGCAGCTTGAAGGTGGAACCGGTGTTGTCCCGCGTGCCGCTCATCTTGTCTTCGTAGGTGCGCCCGTGCGTGCTTCCGAAGTTGCCCCGGAAATGATTCGAGGCCATGTCTGCGAAGATCAAATCGAGAACCATTTTTGATAACTGTACGATTTCCTCGTCCTCGGCGAAGTCCACCAGGGCCACCAACCCTGGGATGTCTTCGTCGTAGTAGACGTTCGAGAGCCATTCACTGAAGCCGGCTTCGTAGCGCAACGTCAACCATCGCATGATTCGCGGCCGAAACGTCTCCATTTTCTGAGCGCCCGTTTGGCCGCTCGCGGTGAACACCTCGTTCGGGTAGAGCTGCCCCGCGAGATATGCGCCTGACGCAAAGAGAATGAAGTGGTTCTCGGTCCAGTAGACCATGCTGTCGGTGTCCACGGGGTCAGGCTCGGTTTCGAGCTCCTCGGGCCAGTACTTGAACGCGACGATGGTTTGCTTGATCTCGTTTAGTATCTCGGGGCTAAGCAAGCCCGAGTCGGCGTAGGCGTACATGAGCCGAAGCAGGCCCGGAAGCTTGAAATCTGCGGTGTCCAGTCGGTCATTCATCCGAGCGAGGTCTTCGCGAATTTTGGACTCGTCGGGGTCTTCTCGATTCGCGAGACGAACGATCTCCGAGTAGGTATTTCGGCTCGGGCTGCCCAGGGTCGCCTCGAAGAACGCCTGTTGCCGCGTCGCATAGCTCGTCGCAGAACCATCCCCGCTCTGTGAGCAGCCAACCCAAGCGCTCGCGGCCATGAAGGAGGCGAAAATCGCCAGCTGTTTCATGGTTCCCTCGCTTCGCCCGGACGCCGGACCCTTACGGCGTGTGCAGGGGCTGTCAAGCCAAAGGCTCGCCCACACTCGAGAGAATGGGAAATCAAGGGGTCGTGTCGAACCGCTGTTGAAGATCGATGAGTGGCTGCTGACTGACCCGAACGGTACCCTCTGCTGCCCTGTCCAAATCCGCGATCAGCACCAAGATGGACGAAAATGCCAGTGCGAGTATCAGGCTGACCAGAATCTGCCGGTGGCGTGACTGAGCGAAGTGGAAGCCAACTGCAATCATTGCCAGTCCTGCCACTAGATAAAGCGCAAGCCAGATCGTGCCAGGCACACGGTACTGCTGTCCCACGGCGACCCGTTTGGTTTGCAGATCGATCATGTCGTTGAGCGACTGGATGAATAGGACCTGCAGCACGGACGGGGGTGTGCTTGCGCTCATCTGCTCGACCTGTGACCACAAACGATTCTGGATTTCTTCCGATCTGGCGAGGACATGCGCCAACGTGTCGGACTCGTTGGCGAGGCGCAGGCGCAGACCCACGTATTCGCGCAGCAGGGCGCGCACCTCGTTTGGATACGGTTCGCCCAGCAGGCCAGCCCGTAGATACGTGGTGCCGATCGAATTGGCTTCTTCCAGCAACAGTTGCTTCCGGGCATCATAGCGGCTGGCCGTCATCACCGAAGGTGAAGGCCATGATGAAGGCCAACAAACCCAGCGTGGCCCCAACGACCGAGCCGATTGCTTCGCCGCCCTCGCCGTCAGACGAGCGTTGCCCGATCCGTCCGAGCCGCGTTCCGACCGCGATCGCCAGAACCACGAATATGATGGTCAGCAGGAAGATGGCAGACAGGGAAAGTCGATCGAACCAAATCGTATAGCCGGTGTCGGTCATGTGGACGCCCGGAGTGTGGTACCGGGGTCTACAGGGGCGCAAGCCCACTGAGAGTACCGGACGTATGCGGTCAGGTACCTCCAACGCTACAATCGGCGCCCAGAAAGAGATGAGGGTCATGACCAGAGCACAGTGGGGCCGTGCCGCGGCCGTTTTGCTTCTGCTGACCGGTCCCGGTTGCAACAAGAGCAAGACGTTCAAGGGCCCGGTCTTCGGCGTCAGCGGCGCCGAGCGCGGTTGCTACCTCTACGAAACGAAAGACAAGACGTTCAAGTACAGGAGTCAACAAGCAACTGTCGAGACTAGGTGGTACGACGAGTGGACCTCGCGTCACGGAAAGACCCTTCCCACTTCGCTGCCTCCGCCGGATCACTGGATGCATCCGAAGCTTCCGCAGCGCTACGCAGCGACGATGCACGAAGACAGCCTGGCGACCGACGTGAGTCGAGAGCCCGGACCCATCCCGAGCCAGGCCAAGGTCGAGTACTTCCATGTGCTCGAGAAGGGCGCGAAGTTCTCCGGCATGTCGCCGTTTTACACTTTCCTCGACGATCATACGGTGGTGACGATCTCGTTCGGCCGCAATTCAGCGATGGTTCTCATCATCGATATCTCGGCCGATTCCAGGTTGTTGGACTACGTTGCCCTTCCTGGGCGAGGCAGCAAAGCCCTCGAGCTTGCCCACCGGTCTGCCCGCATGGCGATGTTCCGCGATACGTCCGGAGGGGCCTATTCGTACCTCGATGCCAAAGGGAACGTTTACGTTCCTGGTGCTGACAACACGATCATCCGCATTCCGATTCGGAACCGGCGAATCGTACGCGACCGCATGGCCATGATCGATCTTCGACACGACATCGCGGAAGGCGATTGGATCGACAATGCCATGCAGCACCCAGAAAACCACATCACGGCGATCATGCCGGATGCGCAAGGGCGCATTTGGTTCACCTCGAAGTTCGGTTTGGTAGGGGTTCTCGACGTGGACGAAGACTCCGACGAGTGCCCCGCGGTTTACGTCACGTCGATCTGCTATTTCTCTTTGGCCTCGAAGATCCGGCACTACTACGAGGGGGAGTTGTCGCCGGGGGCTGAGCAATTCATCGAGAGCGTCGAACGAGACGAAAAGAACGGCACGCTCGTTCGCAACTTGGCCAAGCACCGAAAAGAGGCTCTGAAGCTCTTTGGAGCCGATTGGAAAGCAGACGAGCCCTTCGAACAGATCCAAAACTCGTTCGCCGTCGGGCCCGACGGCGTTTACATCGTGAGCAACGTGGCGCTATACAAGCTCCGGTTCAACGAAGACACGAAGCTCATCGAGCTCGATCCCAAATGGGCCCCGAGCTACGCGCGTGAGCATCTGATTTACGACAATGACCGGCAGGTGAAGCCGGGGCATCTAAATGCGGGAAGCGGCACGACGCCTACTTTGATCGATGATCGCTTCGTCGCGATCGTCGACAACGCGCCGAGCCAAGTCAACTTGAACGTTTTCCGTCAAGTGGACGGCACGCTGGTCAGCAAGCTCCCGCTATTCGAGCCGGGCCGAGGGGCCGTCGAAAACTCCGTGGTGGCGTACGACGACAGTCTCATCGTGGCCAATACCTATGGGTACGTGGACCCATTCGTGGAGAACAATACCGCGGGAGGCATCATGCGCTTCGACTACGATGAAGAGAGCGGCAAATACGTGCTTCGAAAGGGTTGGCCCGCGGCCGGGCACGTAGACGCGCAGACCGCGACCCCCAAGCTCTCCACCCCGCATGGCCTCGTTTACATTTACCATCGCGACATGGATCAATCGGACTATCACGATTGGCAGCTCACTGCCCTAGACTTCCGCAAGGGTTGGAGGGTGTTCAGCATCAAAGGCTACTTCTCCGATGACGGCTTCGGCGACAACGTGTCCGGGATCATCGAGCGAAGGACCTTGGGAAAGCAGTATTATGGCCGCAAGGTGTTCAACAACATCTGGGGAACCTTCTCGTTTGGGCCGAAGAACAGCATTTTCCTCGGCACCTACCGCGGCTATATTCGCATTTCATCGTCGCCGACCCTCGATTAGCCTTTCCAGACGCGAAAGGGTCTTGCCGCGCGTCGCCCATCTGTAAAGATGCTCCCAGGCCTTTTTCATGCCTTCACGCCTTCTGAGGTACTAGATGCTCGATACCCTCGTTCGCCACACCAGGGTTCTAGAGATCGTTGGGGATGTGATCCGGGTCCGTGCTACGGGCGTGGCACTCGGCGACCTTGCCGTGGTGGAGCAGCTGGGAGGAGAGCCATCGACGGCCAGCGTGGTCGAGCTCGACCGCGACATGGTCAGCCTTCAAGTGTTTGCTGGGGGCAAGGGAATCTCGACGGATGCCCGAGTTCGTTTCCTCGGACACCCCAACCGGGTCGCCTTTTCCGATCACATTCTCGGTCGGATCTTCCGGGGCTCCGGGGAGGCCATCGATGGCAGACCGCCCCTCGATGCCGAGGAGGAAATCCCGGTGGCGGGCCCCACGGTGAATCCGATGATGCGGGTGATGCCGTCCAAGATGATCGAGACGGAAGTCCCCATGATCGACGTCTTCAACAGCTTGGTAGAAAGCCAGAAGATCCCGATATTCTCGGTGGCGGGTGAGCCCTACAATGCCCTTTTGGCTCGAATCGGATTCCAAGCGGACGCTGACATCGTGGTCTTTGCGGGCTTGGGACTGATCTTCGACGATTTCCACTTCTTCAAGACCGCCTTCGAGGAAAACGGGGTGTTCCACCGCACGGTGATGTACGTGAACTTGGCCTCCGATCCCATCATCGAGCGGCTTCTGGTGCCGGACATGGCGGTGGCGGTCGCAGAGCGATTCGCCATGGAGCGCTCCAAGCGAGTCCTAGTGCTGATGACCGACATGACCGCCTACGCCGATGCGATGAAGGAGATCGGTCTGTCTCAGGCTCGGATCCCAGCTACCCGGGGCTACTTGGGCGACCTCTATACCCAGCTCGCCCGCCGCTACGAGAAAGCGTGCGATTTCAAAGGAGCTGGCTCCGTCACGATCCTGACGGTCACCACCATGCCGGGCAACGACGTGACCCACCCCGTTCCCGACAACACCGGCTACATCACCGAGGGACAGTTCTACTTGCACGACGGGGTCATCGACCCGTTCGGTTCGTTGTCACGGCTGAAGCAGCACGTCGTGGGTAAAGCCACCCGTGAGGATCACGCTCAGATCATGAACACCATGGTGCGCTTCTACGCGGGTGCGCGAGAGGCCGAGCAAAAGCAAGCCATGGCGTTCGAGCTATCGGATTTCGACCTGAAGCTACTCAAATTTGGGCAGCTCTTTCGGCGCCGGTTCATGGACGTGAACGTTTCGTTGCCTCTTCTAAAGGCGCTCGACTTGAGCTGGCAGACCCTCGCTGAATGTTTCGAGCCCCACGAGCTTCTCATGAAGCAGGACCTCGTCGATCGTTACTTCCCAGACCTGGAAACCAAGGAAAAGGGAGAGGTCGCCTGAGTCATGGCTCACTTGAAGCTCAGCAAGGCCTCGCTGCAGCAGCAGCGTACGAAGCTCAAGCTCTACCAGAAGCTGCTTCCCTCCCTCGAGCTCAAGCGTAGGCAACTGACCATGGAGCTCGACAAGGCGCGCAGGCAATACGAAGCGATTCAGTCCGAGGTCGAGCGTTTGGAGGCTCGGGTCGGAGCCGAGCTGCCCATGCTAGCCAACACGGAGATCGATCTGAAGGGGTTGGTCACCATGACGTCTTTGGAGCTGGGTCAAGAGAATGTGGTGGGAGTGAGGCTCCCGGTGCTCACGGAGGTGGAGTGGCAGGTGGCGGACTACTCGCCGTTTGCGAAGCCTGCTTGGGTCGACGCATTGGTGGACCGTCTTCGGGATGCGGCCGAAGGGCGGACGCGCGTCCAGGTGGCTGCGGAGAGAGTCCGCATCCTGGAGCGTGCCGAGCGGCGTGTCACGCAGCGGGTGAACCTGTTCGAAAAGATCCTCATCCCTAGGACCCTCCAGAATATCGGGCGCATCCAGATCTGGCTCGGCGACATGGGGCGAGCGGCGGTGGTCCAAGCCAAGCTGGCGAAGGCCCGTCAGGGCGGAGATCAGGACTTCTTCGGGGAAGAGGCGGTATGGCCATAGTGCCGCTGAGCAAGGTCACCTTGGTTGGCCACCAAGCCGAAAAGGAGCGGGTCCTCGAAGACCTGCAAGAGCTCGGGTGCCTCGAGATCATCTCGCTCACGGAAGAGGTGGCTCCCCTGGCGGACCCCTCGAAACGGAGTCGCGAGGCCTTGCAATACCTGGAGAGCTGCCCCCAGAAGCAGCGTCCCGTCACCAACGCCGCGGACTTCGACGCGGTGCGGGTCGAGGAGCAGATTCTAGATCTCAGGGACCGCACGCACGAGCTGGAGCTCGAGCGGGATTCCATCCTGCATCGAATCGAGGCGCTTGGCCCCTGGGGTGATTTCGAGTTTCCGCCCGAGGAAGACCTCGGGGGCCAGCGGCTTTGGTTCTACGTCTTACCGCAAAGCCGCTTGCGTGACCTCAGGGCGTCGGATCTGATTTGGGAGCAGGTCAAGCGCAAAGGGCGCAATGCCTATGTGGTCGTGATCTCGGAGTCGGAGCCCCAGGGCATACCCGCACCTCGGATGCGTACCGGCAGCGTCTCGCGGCACGAGCTCGAGCGGAGGCTGGAGGAGGTGGAGCTCCAACTGGAGGACGCAATGCTCGAGCGGATTCGCCTCACCCGATGGAGCAGCTTGTTGTCGCACAGCCTGGCCGCGCTCGAGGACCGCGCGGCGCGCAAGCTAGCAGCCGATCAGTGTTACGATTCCGGTCCGGTTTTCGCGCTTCGTGCCTGGGCACCGACCGACGCCCTCGACGCGATCGGGTCTTACGCCGCAAACGAAGGAGTCGCCCTGCAAACCGCCGACGCAGACCCGGAAGACCAGCCACCGACCCTTCTTCACAACTCGGAACGAACGGCAGGAGGCGAAGATCTCGTCAACTTCTACAAGACGCCGGGCTACCGTAGCTGGGACCCGTCTTCGGTGGTTCTTTTCTCGTTTGCCGTCTTCTTTGCGATGATCATCTCGGACGCTGGCTACGGGCTGCTCTTGGCATTGGGAGCGGCGTATTTCTGGAAGAGAATGTCGAGCTCTGCTGCAGGACGGCGGTGGCGCTGGATCGTGATCACCCTCGTGGTGGCGACCGTCGTCTACGGAGTTCTCGTCGGCTCGTTCTTCGGGATAACACCGGGCGAGGGTACGTTCCTTTCGCGGCTCGCGGTTCTGGACATGAACGATGCGAGCTTCATGATGGCGCTTTCGATCACGATTGGCGCGATCCACGTGATGTTGGCCAATCTCATGGAGGCACGGCGCCACGGCTGGAGCCCCCATGCGCTGCCGTCCCTCGGGTGGGCTATCTTCGTGCTCGGCGGCTACACGATGTTCATGGCCGATCGAGCAGGTGCTGATTGGCTCAAGTGGCCAACGCTTGCGATGGCAGTCGTCGGGCTGGTCTTGGTGTTCGCGTTTTCCGGATACGGTGCCCGCCCGCTCGGTCGCTTGGGAGCCGGGCTCGTGGGATTGACGCGCATTACCTCTGCCTTTGGGGACGTATTGAGCTACCTGCGGCTCTTCGCGTTGGGTCTGGCCTCCGCGTCGCTGGCGATTGCTTTCAACACGATGGCCTCGAACACGCGGGAGGCCATCCCGGGCTTAGGTCTCCTCGCCGCGCTGATCATTCTCGTCATCGGACATACTCTCAACTTAGTATTGGCCGTCGCCGGCGGATTCATCCACGGCTTGCGGTTGAATGTCATCGAATTCTTCAACTGGGGCCTTCCCGAGGAGGGTCCTTTGTTCCGGGCGTTCAAGAAGAAAGGAGTGTGACCCTTGGAACCACTCGTCTTAATCATGGGATGGTTGGGCATCTTCTCCCCTCTAGCGTTGGGTGCCATCGGCAGCATGATCGGGGTTGGACGGGGCGGCATGGCCGCAGCCGGCGCGATGCTCGAGGTGGAGGGTGGCTACGGCCGCTTCGTAGGGGTGGCGGCAATGCCTTCCTCCCAGACCATCTACGGTATCGTCGTGATGCTGACGCTCAATCGTCCCGTGACCGTAGGAAACTCGCCTGGGATTTTCGTGTTGGGAGCTCTCACGGGAGTGGCTCTGCTCATCAGCGCGGTCGTGCAAGGGAGCGCCTGCGCCGCTTCCATCAGTACCTCCAAGTCCAAGCCCGAGGTCTTCGGCATCTCCATCGCACCCGCCGCGGTGATCGAGGGCTTTGCTGTCTTCGTCTTCGTATTCGCGTTGGTGCTCGCAGGCGCCATTCCGAAGTGAGCTGACACATGAGCAAACCAGATGTCGAATCCTCGGGTGTCAAGGAGCTAATCGATCGGATTCGCGACGAAGGAGTCCATTCCGCCAGAGCCGAGGCGGAAAGGATTATCACCGAAGCCAAAGCGCAAGCTGCGCGGATCGTGGCAGATGCCAAAGCGGAAGCCTCGAGAATCGAGCAGGAAGCGCGCACCACGATGGAGCGAGAGCAGACCGCGACCCTCGAGGCCCTGCGCCTGGCGGCGCGGGACACTGGATTGGAGCTACGGTCGGCAATCGTGTCCGCGTTCGAAGAGCACGTGCGTCGTCTGGTGACGGACGTGACGACGGACCGCATCGTTCTGCGGGATCTGATCTTGGTTCTCGCGGGGAGGGCGGTGGAAGATCTGATCGACGACAAGGATGCGATCATTCTGCTTCCCGAACAGCAAGCCGACGAGGTCTCGGCGGAGCTCGATGCCTTCTTGCAGAAGTCGGCTGCGGCTTTCTCCGCTGAAGTATTGCGCGAGGGCATCGAGCTCATTCCCTCGAACAAGGTTCGGGGTGGGGCACGCGTTCGCCTGGTCGGTGAGGACCTGGAGATCGACTTGAGCGATGAAGCGCTGTCCGAGATGATGCTGAAGCTGCTTCTCCCTCGATACCGGAAGATCCTGGTCGAGGCGGGACAGTGATGCGCCGCTACTATCAGCTCATGTCGAGCCTCCCAGCCCTTCCGGACTTTCGTCAGACGAGACTCCTGCCGATTAGCCGTCGGCGCCTCGAAGAGCGCATGTTTCTGCTTCACGAGGATGACTTGGAGGAGCTGATGCGAGCCGAGCGTCTCGTCGGCTGGCATCGCCAGCCGATCACTCGAACGACCGAGCAGGTCGTCGCCATGTATGACGACGTCGTCGCACACAGCCGCACTCCGGAGCTCAAGAACGTGGTGGATTTTCGCATGAATATGCGCACCGTGACCGTGGCTCTACGTCTTCGGCGCCAAGGAAGATCCGCACCATCGGGGAGGTGGGGCACGGGTCCATACACCCGGATGATCGAAACGCGCTGGAGCGAAGAAGCGTTTGGGCTGAGTGCGGTGTTTCCCTGGATTTCGGAGGCACAGGCGTATCTGGATCAGGGCGATGCCATGGCGCTCGAGAAGCTGCTGATGGGCCTTTCCTGGAAGCAGCTCAGCCATATCTCGGACGCATATCCATTCGGGTTCGAGCAGGTTTTCGCCTTTGCGTACAAGTGGGACATCCTTCACCGATGGCTGTCTTACGATGCTGACAAGGCTCGTGAACGTTTCGATGGCCTAGTATTGGAGGTGACGAGTGATCACCAAAACCTCTTCGCTTGAACGAGACGACGCCAGCCGCGAGAGGGTTCGGCGTGCGCCCATCGTGGCCGTCCAGGAAAGTCTGGTCAAGATCGACGTTCGTAATACGCGCGTGATCAAGAACGAGGTCGGACACGTCATCCTCGGGGAGCAGCGTCTCAAGTCCGAGGTGCTTCGCATCGAGAACGGAGTGGCGGACTTGCAGGTCTTCGAGGACACCTCCGGAGTCAAGGTCGGGGACGAGGTCGAGCTCACCGGCGAGCTATTGTCCGTGACCTTTGCTCCCGGTCTCCTCGGGAAGGTGTACGATGGGCTTCAAAACCCATTGGAGCTGCTCGCAGCGCAATACGGTTTCCTGTTGCCTCGTGGCGTAACCGTGGACGCCGTGGATCCGCAGAAACGTTGGAGCTTCACCCCTTCCGTCGGCACCGGCCAAATCCTCGAGGCCGGCCAAATTTTGGGCACGACCCCGGAGGGGATCTTCGAGCACAAGATCATGGTTCCCTTCGACGAGCCGGGGCCCGTGGAGGTGAGCTGGATCAACCGGGGCAACCTCACCATTCATGAGCCGCTTGCCCGTGTCGTTCGACCCGATGGTGAGGAGCGGACGCTCACGATGGCGCAGCGGTGGGCTGTGCGCCGGCCGGTGCCGGACAGCATGCTGCGGCACCGCGTGGCCGAGCGTGTGTACCCAACGGAGCCTCTGACCACTACGCAGCGCATCATCGACACCATGATTCCGGTGGCCCGTGGAGGGACCGCTTGCATCCCAGGGCCTTTCGGCTCTGGCAAAACGGTGCTCCAGAGCCTCATTGCCCGGCACTCCGACGTGGACATCGTCGTGATCATCGCCTGCGGTGAACGAGCAGGCGAAGTCGTCGAAACCATCACCGAGTATCCGCAGACGACGGACCCTCGAACGGGCGGCTCTCTGATGGACCGCACGATCATCATTTGCAACACGTCGTCGATGCCCGTCGCTGCGCGGGAATCCTCCATCTACACGGGGATCACGCTCGGGGAGTACTACCGGCAGATGGGGTACAACGTCTTGTGCATCGCCGACTCGACTTCACGATGGGCGCAGGCCATGCGTGAAACCTCGGGTCGAATGGAGGAGATTCCCGGTGAGGAAGCGTTCCCCGCTTACCTCGACTCTTCGATCAAGAGCCTCTACGAGCGCGCTGGTCTCATTCGGGGACCAGATGGTCTGACGGGCAGCGTCACCCTGATCGGCACGGTTTCGCCTGCAGGCGGAAACTTCGAAGAGCCCGTGACCCAGGCGACACTCGCCACGGTGAAGACTTTCTTGGGTTTGTCGGCCGACCGGGCGTACAAGCGCTTCTATCCTGCGATTGATCCGCTCATCTCGTGGTCGCGCTACATGGACCAGATGAGCGCTTGGTATGCCGAGAACCTCTCCCTGACATGGGTGGAGGATGTGAGGGCGGTGCACGAGCTTCTGCACAGAGGCGACGACATCTACCAGATGATGCAAGTGACAGGCGAAGAAGGCATCACCATGGACGACTTCCTAACTTGGCAGAAATCGGCCTTCGTCGACATGGTCTTTCTGCAGCAGGACGCCTACGACGAGGTGGACGCCTCCATGCCGTTGGAGCGTCAGAAGAAGAGCTTTCAGCTGGTGAAAGAGATCATCGGGGCCGAGTACGACATCGACGATCGTGACGAGGCGCGCGACTTTTTCACACGCCTGATCAGCCTCTACAAGAACCTCAACTACAGTCCGGATGACTCCGCCGAATACGCCCGCTATCTCAGGGAGATCCGGGAGACGGTGGATGCCAAGCGGCAACGGATCGCGGATGCCGAGGAAGAGAGCGCCGTTTCGAGTTAACGCGCCGGCTGCTCAGATCCAAAACCGAAATCCAATGTTTGGCTCGACCCACTGACGCGTCCGCGTGAACACACCGTCGCCCTGGAAGGACAAGCCATAGCGAAGCCCGATGTCGATCGCGGCAGAACGGGCGAATGAGATCGTCATGCCCGCGCGAAAGCTCAGACCCGGAGCGAAGCGGAATCTGTCTCCAGTGCTGCATGCGAGGAGGGTGCAACCGGTCAAGGTATCGAACTTCCACCACTGAAATGCGAAGCTCGCGCTCAGGTACGGAATCACCGGGGAGTTGTTGGGGGCTTGCAGCCGCGCACCAAGGCCGAGGTGCACACGTTGGAGTGGTTCGCGTGGCAGTGAGCCCGGCGGGTCGATGGGAACCGCCATGTATCCAACATCGAGCTCGGGCACGACATAACCCAGATCGGCACCGGTCGTGAAGGAGAAGTCACCGCCCGGCCGGACCACGTTCCGGTCGATGTCGCTACCTACGAAGATCGGGACGCCGCCCTGTATCGCCAAGACCGCGGCGGGGTGTGTTCGGCGTCGATCCTGCTTGGGGGTCTGCTGACGCGAGAGACGTCGCTCCAGCCTGGGATCACTACCCTCGGAGGCCATGGGCATGACGCCGTATTCGGGCTTGCTACCGGGTAGCCCGGAGTCGTCCGCATGGGCGTTGGCCATCGGTGTGGCGACCAGGATGAGCAAGAGCCCTGCGCGAGACACGAACGAGTTCACGGAGCAACGCTAGCATAGCCGTGCCGGGGCGAGCAGGTCCGCGCATCGCCGACGTCTGCGTAGAGTCGCAAGACTGCCAGCGCTAAGACGACGTGCTATGACGGTGCCGACCCAACGAGAGACAAAACATGACTGTACGCCCCCTGAATGTTTCCGCACAACTAGTCATCGCCGGCATCCTGGTTGCCGCGCCCTCACTCGCTGGATGCGCGGGCCCCAAGGCCGTACGAGGTTCGGAGACGCCCGGTCTCGATAACGCCGCCATGAGCACGAGCCTGGATCGCAAAGACCTCGAAAGAGCCCTCAAGATCAGCATGGAAGCGCTCCGCACTTCTTCGCTCATGGCGCGCTGGCAAACCGAGAACCGGCCCACCGTGGGCGTGCTGCCCATCAGCAACGAGACGAGCGAGCACATCGGTAGCGCGCTCGATGCGCTGATGACCGAGATCGAATCCCAACTCATCAATTTTGCCCCCGTCCGCGTGGTGAGCCTCGAAGGGCAAGACGCGCTCATCGAGGAAATCCGTCACCAGCAGACGAGCGGTGCGTTCGATCCCGCCGAGACCGCTCGATGGGGCAGGCAACTCGGTGTACGGTACATCGTATCCGGAAAAGTGTTCTCGACCGACGAACGTACCGAGGACGCCCGTCGTGTCCAGTACTATCTGTTCATCCGAGCTGTCTCGGTGGAGACAGGCGAGATTCTCTTTCAGAATCAGGCACCGATCACCAAGGCGATCATCTAGCTTGTGGCCCCCGTGTCAGATCGCCGATCTCGCTCGAGCCTGCTGCGCGCGCTCGTCGCGCTCCTGCTCTTGTCGGGTATCACCGCCTGCAAGACATTCGCGGATCAGACACTTCGGACACGGACGGCGCTCGACGCAAACGACCCACGCAAAGCGTTGCGAGCTTCCAACGCAGCGCTGGGCGTAGACAACGCCGGCGAAATACCCGAACCCCTCGAGAAGAACGACGCTTTGCTGTTGCTCGACCGTGCCATGGTGCTGCAGGCGTTGGCCGATTATCAGGCATCGAGCAAGGACTTCGAGGTCGCTGACAAGGCACTCGAGATACTCGACTTCAGCCGTTCGACGGCAAACGAGATCACTCGATACCTGTTCACCGATAGCGCAGGGCCGTACAAGGCCCGGCCTTATGAAAAGCTGATGCTCAATTCGCTGAACATGGTCAACTACCTCGCCCTCGGCGATTTGGAGGATGCACGCGTCGAGGCCCGTCGGTTTACGGTGATGCGTGACTTCTTGCGAGGTGATGAAGGAGCGCCCCGGGAAGTCGACGGCGCGGACATCGTCGGGAGCTATCTTGCCGGCTACACTTTCGAGCAGTCGGGCAATGCCGAAGAGGCGCTTCGTTATTACGCCGATGCGCTTCGGGTGAAGAAGCTCTCGAGCCTCGCCGAGCCGGTTCAACGGCTGATGCAACGTAGCGGGTACCGCACACCGGTTCTTCAGTCGGTTGTGAAAGACCTCCCGATGCCAGCACAGCCGTCAACCACGGAACACGAAGGCGAGCTTCTGATCATCGTCAGCTACGGTCGCGTTCCTGCGCTTCGCGCGAGACGTGTCCCGATCGGGATCGCCCTTTCGGTTGCGGCGGCATTCTTGCCGATAGAGATGGAGCAGCAGGCGCGTCGCTTGGCAGGCCAAGGGTTGGTTACGTGGGTCAACTATCCAGAGCTCGGTGAGGCTTATCAGTACTCCGAGCCGGTCGTCACGGTCAACGACGTGACGCGAGCTTTCGAGGCAGTAGCCGACGTGGACGCGATTGCGCGCCAAGCATGGGAGCGAAGCAAGGGCCGGGTCATGGCCGCGGCAGTGATACGAATGATCGCTCGCGGGGCGATCGGCGCAGGCGTGGGCGTGGCGACGGGAAAGGCCACCGACCAAAGCGGTGTGGGCGTCTTGGCCGCGTTGCTCACTCAGGCTGCCATGGTCGCCGCTGACAAGCCGGATACCCGGAGTTGGGCAACGCTTCCTGCGCACATCGGCGTAGTGCGTACGCGAGTGCCTCCAGGCTCGTACCAGATCGGGGTGAGCATATCCGGCCGCAACTATGTGGCCGACGTGAAGCTCGAAGCGGGCCAGTGGTTGCTGCTCGATTTCACGGACCTGTCGACCAGCTGACGACCGCCCGCTTCCGGAGGTAGTCGGCGATGAAGATCAACGGCACACCGAGCCATGCCATCGCGTACATCTGTAAGGAAACCGGCCCCGTACCAAGCACGGTCTGTAGGGGTGGGAAATAGAGCGTTCCCCAGGCAAACGCGATCTCGACCGCAAAGCCGAGCAAGATGAGCCGGTTCGTGAAGAGCCCGCGGTCGAGACCCGAGCGCGTCGCTGAACGGCGTCCGATCAGGTTGCCGATCTGCATGAGCATGATGGTCGCAAGCGCAATTCCGGTCGCAGAACGGTACAACGGATCGCGCACGGACAGGAGCTCTCCGTAGCGCCAACCACCTGCATGTAGAACCCAGAAGAACAGGAAAAGAGCATACGCTGCCTCGATGAGACCGAGGAAGAAATAGCTGTGGGCGACCAGCCTGAAGCTCAGAAGTGGCTCATCACGCCGGCGCGGGGGCCGGCCCATCGTATCGCTATCCGTCGGCTCTTGACCGAGCGCCATCGAAGGAATGATGTCTGTGCCCAAGTCGATGGCGAGGATCTGGATGATGGTGAGAGCCAGGGGAACGGGGAAGAGGATGTAGATCAGATAGGGAAGGATTTCCGGGCCGTTGCTCACCAGCACGTAGTTGGTGAATTTCCGGATGTTGTCGAAGATGGTGCGGCCCTCGGCGACTCCAGCCACAATCGAAGCGAAGTTGTCGTCGAGCAAGACGATCTGCGCCGCTTCTCGCGCTACATCGGTGCCTCCAACACCCATGGCCACACCGACGTCGGCGGCTTTGAGTGCGGGTGCATCATTCACGCCGTCTCCGGTCATCGCCACCACGAGACCGAGCTGCTTGAGGGCGGTGACGATCTTCATCTTCTGTTCAGGCGTTGCACGCGCGAATACGCGAACTCCGTCCTTCAGCAGGTCGCAAAGCTCGGCCATCCGCAAGCGTTCCAGCTCTTCTCCTGTCACCAACAGCTCTTCACCGCTTTCGTCACGCTCCAAGATGCCGGCCTTGCGCGCGATGGCTGCTGCGGTCTGTGGGTGGTCGCCCGTGATGAGAAGAACACTGATGCCACCTCGATGGCACTGGTCTACGGCCCCGGGCACCTCGGGACGTAGAGGATCTTCGAGGCACAAGAATCCCCCGAGAACGAGGTCTTGCTCGAGCTGATCCTGCTCGGCCTCCATGGCGTTCGTCGCCACGGACCTGGAGGCGACCGCGATGATGCGCTGACCTTGTCCTGCCAGGGCGCTGACTAGTATATCCGTCTCTTCGAGCGCATCGGTCGTCACGGGCCGGATACCGTCAGGACTCGAGATGGAGCCGACCAACGGGCGAAGCGCTTCCCAAGCGCCCTTGACGGCAAAGACGGCGTCGCCACCATCTTGCCAGACCCCGGCAGCCCGGCGCTTGCCGAGATCGAACGAGAAATGCCGGATGGTCTGCTCGAGGATCGGGTCTGCCATTTGGCCATTGGCAGCCCATGCTTCTGCAATCGCGACGTCCAGCGGATCTCCGGCCCATCGTTCGCTTTGGCGGTGCGCTTCACTCGCGATGAGACCGAGCCGGATCACTTCGGCGCGCGCCGGCTGGCCCATCGGGATCTCATTGCCTTGCGTGTCGACGATGCGCGCGATCGAGAGCTGGTTTAAAGTCAGCGTGCCGGTCTTGTCCGTGCAGATCGTATGGACTGCGCCGAGTGCCTCGACCGAGTTGAGGCTCTTGACCAGCACGTTCTTGCGCGCCATGCGCAAGCTCCCCATGGCCAAAGAAAGCGTGAAAGTGGGCAACAAGCCCTCGGGCACGTTGGCGACGATGATGCCGAGCATGAACACGAGGTTCACCCAGAGCGGGCGCCCTGCGAACATGCCGTACGCAAAGAACGCCACACCCATACTGACCGCGATGGCGGTCAACACGCGCACCATGCGAGCCGTTTGCCGTTGGAGGGGCGAAGGAGGCCTCGATATCTCGCGTGAGAGCGCGGCCACCTTTCCAAACTGAGTTCGCTCTCCCGTGGCAAAGACGACTGCGAGCCCCGCGCCCCTGAGCACGGAGCAGCCGGCAAAGACGATGTTGGTGCTGTCGATGAGGCGGCCCGGCACGCCTTGCGCATCGAGCGCCACGGCTGCGGATTCTCCGGTCAGTGGCGCGTTGTTGACGAGAAGATCGTGGCTCTCCACCAGGCGCGCATCTGCCGAGATGCGGTCTCCCTCGCCGACGAGCACGACGTCACCTGGAACCAAGTCCTCCGCCAACATCTCGATCTCGCGACCCTCTCTGCGGAGCCTCAGCCGTTGCGGCAAAAACTTTGCCAACGCCTGCATGGCCCTCTCGGCGCGATACTCCTGAAAGAAGGCAAAGAGAGCATTGAGCAGTGAGACCCCGAGCAGCGCCCAGCCCAGCACGTTCATGCGCTCACCGGGCTGCATGGCATCGGCCACGAAACAAAGTCCCGCAGCGACGTCGAGGAGAATGCTGAAGAAATTGGTCAGCTGCCGAAAGAGACTTCGGGCCAAGCGAAAACGCGCGGCGGCACCCAGCGTGTTCTTTCCGAGCTCCCGTAATCGCTCATCTGCTTCCTTCGCCGTGAGCCCCTCGGGCCGGCTCTCCAGCAGCTCGAATACCTGCTCCCTTGGAACGTTCTGAATCTGACTCACAGCGGGCTACCATAGATCGCCACATCGCATGGCGCGTTTCGTAGAACCTGCTCGATCGGGTTGCCGTAGAGCGAGCGCTCTCGGAGCGACCTTTCGGATGCGCCCATGTAGAGGAGCTGCGACCGAGCTTTATTCGCCTGAATGACGATTTCCTTGGGGATGTCATCCGAGAGAACCACGCGCTGATCGAGCCTCCCGAGCGGTACGCCCAGCTCTTGGCTCAAGACCTTCTCGATGCGTAGTACGTACTCCTGATCGCGTGCGATCAACCGCCTCGCTTCCGCGTGGGTGATTTGGAGAAACCGCGATCGCTTGAGCCGGTGAACGAGCAAGATCTCGACCTCCGCGGCGCCGGGCACGAGCAGACGAAGAAATGGCAGGCCCATACGGATGCCCTCCGGACGCCCGCTCACCGGCACGAGAAAATTGCGAGGCCTGCCGAGCAGACCGGGTTGCATCACCCGCACGGCCAGCACCTGGCAGCGCCCGTCACGCAGCAATTCCTCCGAAACCGTGCCCGACAGAAATCCCCGTGCCCGTTGCCGCACGCGGGTGCCACAAACCAGGTGGTGCTGAGGGTTCGATGGAACGAGTGCGAGGAGTGTCGCTGCTACGCTCTTACGCTTTGACTCGATGCTGAAGCGGAAAGGCAGGGAAAGAGACTCGCATTCGGCCTCGATGCGGCTTAGGCGGCTCTCGAGATCCGGTCTCGAAATCTCATGATCTTCGATGTGCCATATCTGCAGGCCCGGCTCGGGCAGACGGATTGCCATCTGCATCGCGTAACGCGCGACCCAGTCTCCGTTGATCGATCCGTCATAGGCAAAGTGCAGCATGGCGGGCTCCGTCGCAGATGATCGTGCCACCCATTCGAGTGTATCGGCAACTCTCGGTTCTATCGGGAAGTCAGGGGCGTGCTCGGACGGTCAAGCGACAGGAATCCGTCGGGCACCAAGCTCGTTGCCAGCATCACTTCGTTGATGTCGCGATGCGCGGACCACGTCCGCTGTTGCCGATGCCGCGGTTCGAGCCAGAACGACTCGATCGTCTCGCCGAGCGAGCCGTCGTCGACGGGAGTCATGGCATCTAGCCCGATGGCGAGCCCAAGCTCGCGGAATGCCAGACGGCGCGAGGCGGGTCCGTCGAGGTCACCGTGCCGCACATAGTGGCGCAGCCCATCTGAAGCCGCGGTGAGTAGCTTGGTGAGCAGGTCGGGGTTCGGGCACGCCCGTCGTTCCATCAGCTGCCGAACGCGGCAGGCGTCGATCAATAGGCCGCCGATGCCGAGTGGATCGTCCGTGGCCCAGTTGCCGGCCTCGGCCATCGCCGCGAAGCCCGTGGTTTCCTCTTCGAGATCGGGACCGTCCTCTTGGCCGTTGGCGGCTCTATGCTCCGACGCGGTGGCGCGAAGCTGCAAGCACGTGACCCATCCGTCGATCGGATCGTGCTGGCCCATCGAAGGAACCAGGGGCCGAGATAGATCGATGCTCATTTTCCATGCCATTCGCCGAGGATGCGCACCCCCGAAGGGTCGGGTGAACGCGGCATAGGCCACTTTGGCGAGCTCTCGTGCCCAGCGGTTGAAGCGCGGCTCACGGGTTGCGCGGGATACTTGGTCGAGGGCGTGCATCCACTTGGTCAGATAGTGAAAGTACTGGCCATCACGCTCCCACTCGAGCTCGGGATCGAAAGGTTCGTCGAGCCGTCTCTCAGGAAGCTTCTTGCCGATGCGCAGCCCGCCGAGCGTGGGTTGCAATTCCGCTTGAGCTTCGTCGAGTCCGCTCAACCATCCAGTGCGGAGATCATCTAAGCGATGTTTGCCCAAGGTGTGATGCACTTGGTTCACCAACCGGAGGGCAAGCTCGTGATACCGGGCTTCGCCGCTTAGAGATGCGAGCCCGAGGAAGTTGCAAACCGCGAATGCATCGGTCCAGAGGTAACGTTGCGGCGGGCATGCCGAGGTCAGCCCGGTCCGTTCTGCGAAGGTCATCATCAGCTCCGCTGCGGTCCGTTCGCGCTCGGTCATCCGCGGACATCATGCGCCCTTTGGGCGCGAATGTGAAGCTCGGGCGCTCGAGGCCCTAACCGATCAGCGTCTAGTTAGAGACACTCCTTGTCGTACGACTCCTGGCAGCGGTCCTCGTTGTTCTCGGGGGCGTCACAGTTGCAGATGCCGTCGCAGAACCATTCGATGCGTCCGGTGCGGAAGAAGACGTCTTGCTGCTCGAAGCTCGGGGTAAGCTCCCGCACGCGATCGTGCGGGTCGCATCCCGCGGTGGCCGGGACGTTGGTGAGCGGCTCGGGAGGCAGAGCGAAGTCGTATTCGACCAGGCCCGAGATGCCTTCGACGGGCGCATCCTCTTGGGGCAGACCAAATACCTCGCGCGGAAAGGGCTGCAAGGGATCGTTCGACCGAATCAAGCTCACACCGATCGAGCGCGCCATGTTGTGCGCCATGATCGTCGGAACCTGGTGATCGCCGATGCCGTCATGCATCAAGACCTGATGGTCCGGCGTGTTTGGCAGGGTGTCTCCATGCATGGTGCGAACAAACCCCGCAGATTCCGAACGATCCCATTGAAGCTGAATGAGCTGGAGCATGATCTGAAAGTCGAGCGGCGAGTCCGGAACCGAAAGCTTCACGAATTCGGTGAAGGAATCACTATCGACGCTCCGCTGCCAGATCCAGCTATAGCCATTGGCGGGTTCCCCCAGCAGGCCTCGCGTCACATCGGTCGAGATCGACATGTAGACCCCACCCATGATTCCGCCTTGGCTGTCGCCCCGGTAGGCGCGCACGCTGGGATCGATCTGCGAGGGGGCGAGCAGCACCCGGTCGCCGTCCATGATCCCACCGCGCGCGATGCGGCCGATCATCATGCGCATGGCCAGAAGTTGGTTCACGTGTCCCTGGATCTGGCGGTCGACGAAACCGGACAGAAGCTCGGGTCGGCCCACCAAGGCCTCGGCTGCCAGAGCCTCGTCTTCGTCGGCAAAGCCGAAGAGATCCACTGCCATGTGGATCCAGTCCCACTGATCGGCCGCCATGGCGAGAAAGCCGTCGCGGCCCTCGTTCTTGCTTCCAAAAAAACCATGCCCGTTTTGCAGCACGCCATGTGGATTGCCGTCGTCGATGCTGTTGGGAATCTGCACCAGCACCTCCATGGGCATGGTGCCGTTTTGCATGGGCGTTCCGGTATCATCGAAGAGGAGGCGGGGCGTGGGGTCTCCCGCCTCGTACGTGTAGTCCGAAAGGTAGTTGGGAACCGTGGCGGTCAGGATTACGCGGTAGCGGATCATGGGATTGGGATCGTCGACCACTTCGTTGATGACGTATTCGGGACCGTCCTCGCCGACGACTGCAAGGGCGGCGTCGCGCACGGCGAGCATCTTGCCGGTGATGCTGTCGCGCGAGCCCGTCGTGAAGTCCCAGGCGATTTGTAGGTCGTCCCGCGCGATCCCTGCGGCCGCGAGAATCGTGAAGATGTCTTCGTAGTGTTGGCGTCGGCTGGCCACGCTCGGGTCGTCGTGCTCGGTTCCGTCCCGAAGTGCGCGAAACACATCGGTGGGCTCGACCGGCTGGCTCGCGTCATCGACCACACCGCGGATGGCCACGATGTAACGGGTGGAATACTGAAGGACATAGCCGGGGCGAAGGATCAGCGCCTTTTCAGGCCCCTCGGCCGAGACGTCCACATCGACGAAGTGGGGAACGAGCTCGCGGGTGTCCGCGTTGAGAAGGATGGTTGGCGAGTCCGTGGTGAGCGTGGACGCGAGCATGGTCGGATCGGCCAGGCCGCCTGCCGTTGCACCCGTCATGAAGACCATCGGGCTGCTCGCCACCGACCATCCGTCGAGCTCGTAGTAGTCGGCCGGATCGATATGCGTTTCGCCAAAGATCTTCGGAAGGGTCGTAGCCCCGAAGCGCACGGACTTGCCCGACGGATTGAGTCCGGTGGGGTCATCGCGAAGGTAGACGTCCGAGGGGAAAGGAAACCCGCAGTAGGTGCCCATCGGGTCGCAATCGGCTTCGAGCAAAGGTCCGTCGGTGCCACCTCCGACGCCTCCGGCTCCACCGGCGCCCCCGCCCCCGATGCCGCCAGCACCGCCTCCACCACCCGTGCCCCCGCCGCCACCGTCCGACGAACCACATGCCACGAGCAGACTGAGCGAACACATGCACACGAAAAGGCTAGATCCAAGCTTCATAGTGCTGCGACGCTATCAGTGACTCAGCGCCGAGGCAATACGCTTTGCGCGGAGCTCAAGGCGGGGGGAGCGTAGACCGCGCGCGAATGCGGTGGTCATAGGCCGCAATCAGGTCCCGGCGGCTCAAGGTCCCGATGATCCGGTCCGGGTCATCTTCGGCCACGACCACGAGCTCATCCTGGTTGCTTTCCACCATCTTGTGCATGGCGGAGTGGAGGCTCTCATTCGGTGTGAGCCAGGGCGCGCTTTTCATCAGATCACGCGCGGTGAGCCTATCGTTGATCGTTTCGGCCGCCAGGACGTGCCGCAGATCGAAGTCCTTGATCACGCCGATGAGATGACTCTCCCCATCGGTGACGGGAAATACGTCGTGGTGGGTTTCGTCGAACAAGCGAATGATGTTCCGAAGGGGCATCTCTGGATGGACGATGGCAGTCGGCTCGTGATCCGGGTCCTCGAGCGCTTCCTGGACCGTGATCGTCTTGAGCACATCGCTCAACATCTCGTCGCGGTGCACCGGGGAATCCGAACGTCGTGGGACCTGACTGCGGTACAGGGTCGAGCGCCGTACGAGGACGAACGAAATCGTCGATACCCAGAGTGTGGGAACCAGGAGATGGTAGTTCCCCACCATTTCGCTCACCATGATGATGGTCGACATCGGAGTATTGGCCGCCCCGGCAAAAAAGCCGGCCATGCCCACGATGACAAATGCGCCCACCGGCGGGGAGGGCCAACCGAAGAACTGATTCGAGATTTCGCCAGCCAGGCCGCCCAGAGCGGCACCGATCACGATTGCCGGGCCGAACACGCCGCCGCTTTGTCCGGAGCCCACGGTGAGCGAGGTAGTCAGTATCTTTCCGATCACGATCGCGCCAAGCACTAGGAGCGGCAGATGCCCGTCGAGGCTCTGTTGCACGACTCCGTAGCTTGTGCCCATGACCTCTGGCAGAAAGAACGCAAACAGGCCCACACCCACCCCGCCGAGGGCCGGCTTCAAGGGTTGCCAGATGCGCATGCGGGAGAATCGATCGTGAATGCCGTAGAACGTGCTCACATAGACCTTGGCGCCGCCTGCGACGATCACGGCCAAGAGTGAATACGGGATGAGCTCGAGCGGATCGCTGAACGTGTAGCCCGCAGTGCTGAACAGCGGTGTCGTTCCCAACGCCATGGTGAACACGCTGTAAGCAGCGATCGAGGCAAATGCCCCGGGCACGATGACTTCGAACTCGAGATCCATTTCCTTGTAGAGAACCTCCGCCGCGAAGAGCGCGCCGGCGAGGGGCGCCCGGAACATGCAGCCGATGCCGGCGGCCATCCCGGCGACCATGAGCACCCTTCGCTCCCGAGTGCTCAGTCGCAAAAGCTTCGCGACGGAGAACGAAATGCCCGCGCCTATCTGAGCCACGGGGCCTTCGCGGCCTGCCGAGCCTCCCGCCCCGAGTGTGATGGCGGACGCCACGGCCTTGACGATCGGAACCCGCCCTCGAATGTAGCCGCGCCGACGGTGGTAGGCTTCGATCACCGCATCGGTGCCGTGCCCTTCGGCTTCGGGCGCAAGCCAGTATATGATGACGCCGCCGATGAGCCCCCCGACTGCCGGCAACAGAGCCAGAACCCACGGCCTGAAGGGGGTACTAGTGGTGCCCCAAAATTTGGTATCGCCCGCCGAGCCGTCTGGCCGATAGCCAGCCAGGCCGTCTACCAGGCCAAACCGCGCGAGCTCGAGGGCGAGCTCGAAAAGGATGGCCCCCCCGCCCACCAGCACGCCGATACCCGCGCAAAGCGCGAGCAGGCGGCCGACACTCTGCGCCCTGCTGGCCGGCAACAGAAAGTTTCTCAAGGGTTGCAAGCGCATTTTGCCCCGCTTGGTCCCACGAGTTGCCGATGCATGCAAACGGCCATGCTCGGCCGTCTCGCCGCCGAATCAGTGACTCTGCGTCGCGGCTCTCTGTGGGAAGACCAAAATACAGGCCAAGATGAACAGCAACAGAACGGCAGATGCCGAGTATCGACTCAGCGCCAGCCCACCGGCATCGAGAGGCTTGTCGAGGAAGTCACCGACTACGGCGCCGAGCGGCCGCGTGAGGATGAACGCCGTCCAGAACAGCACGGTGCGCGATATCGTGGTCCAGTAGTACGCAGCAGCCACGATCGCTAGCATGGCGCCAAATACGATCGCGCCACCACTGTAGCCAAGGCCAGCCGTATCGGCGGTCCAGTCGCCAAGGGCTGTGCCGAGGGTCTGGGAAAACATGATCGTGACCCAATAGAACATCTCCGCCTTTGGCGAGCTGATGCGATCAACCGACACCGAGCCTAGAGTCCGATGCCAAAGGAAAAGAGATCCCATCAGAAGCACGAACAGAAGCGACGTTCCGCCGGCATACCCGATACCGAGAGAGCGATCAGCGAAGTCGGCCAAGGTGGTGCCAACCGTCGTCGTGGCAATGATGGTGGTCCAGTACAAGAGCGGGTGAAATTGCTTCGCGCCGATCTGCGCAACGACCGCGACGACGAAGATCGCGGCGAAAATCAGAGTACCCACGAGGTAACCCAGATTCATCGACATCGACACGGCATCGCCACCCGTCTCGCCGAGGGTGGTGGCCGCAATTTTGATGATCCAGAACAGCAGCGTGACCTCTGGAACCTTGCTTACGGTCTCTTGCTGTGTGCCGTGCATCTCGGTGGCTCTCCTGGACTTTAGTGCGAGGGACAGGGCTCAAACCTCCACACCCGAAGGACGCTGGAACCTAAACATCGGTCGCTCTTCTTCCATTCCCTCTGCGTTTGCAGGCCCCGCCGCCGCGTGGGCCGTAGCAGGGTTCGCGCTATTTCGAGCGCGCGTAGAGGAGGGTATAGGTGACTGGCCCCGCCAACCGGTCGTTCGTGATTCGGACGTGCACCACCAGTTGTCCGGCCTCGTTGAAAGCAAAGGCGTTTGACTTCACGCCTCCGGTTTTGGCCACCGATTGCACGAGCGCGGCCGTCTTGGCGTCAAAGGAGGCATCCGCAGACTCGCCTGCCGGAGTCGTCACCTTCGAGGAGCTTCCGTTATTGGGCGTGGTGACGATGTAGTCATCCATCTTGAAGACCAAATTGGACCCTTGCTGCTTGATGCTCATCTGAGCGGGGATCCGGGTACTCGACTCGAGCTTCGGCTTCGCACGCTTCAACACCATGCGGCCCATTTCGGCGGTGGCGGCGTTCACCTTCGCCTCGATTGTAGCTTCGTCCTTCGCGCGGTCGCCCGCGTACTTGTAGCTCCCGACGAGCTCTGAAACAATCGGCACCTTGCCGCTTTCGGCGGCGGCGTGAGCCTCCAGCTGCGAAGACAAGAGCGCTAACCCCATCGCTCCAACGAATACGAGAATTGAATGGCGCACGATGCAGCCCGTGTACACCGGAAAGCCTCTGAGCGGCAAGCGCGAGATCCGAGCTGCGGATCGAGGCGTCTCATCGGTGAGGGCAGCTTCCATCACTGAGCCAAGTGAGGGGCTTGCAGGTTCGTCACCGTCACTGGGCCGACAAAGTCGTCATAGGGTTCATCGCCGACCGTCACGAGGCCGAAGTTGTTGTTCTCGCCATCCCCGCGGCCACCGACCGGTTGGTCGACGTACTCGAACCAGTGGTGTCCGACGATGTACGGGGCAGCGAAGCAGTTCTGCACGTAATCGTCATAGGCGGCCGCGCGTTCGACCTGCGTGTCAAATGTCAAGTAGATCGGGGGATAGGTATTTGGCGGGTCGCTTTGGCTGCTCCGAAACGAAAATTCGGTGACCATCAGCGGAAGGCCGGACAGCGCGTAGTATTCCGCCAGCCAGCCGTCGATGGGAACCAAGGGGCCCCAGCTCTCGTCGAGTGCCTCGAACAACCCATCGATCGTCGCGTAGAAGTTCACGCTAAACACGTCGAGGTAGGGCGTCGCCGCCGCGGGCACCTGCGGCGGCATGCTGAGACTCGATGGGCGTGAACCTAGGATCAGGTGGTTCGGATCGACCTCGCGAATGACTTCGGTCGCCACGCGGAAATACTGGGTCGCGAGGGCCGTGAGGAACCCCTCGTCATCGCCCTCGTACCGCTCCGCCATCGCTCTTCCCGGAGATCCTTCTTCGAGTAGCAGGTACTCGTCGAGCATCGTGTTGTCGTTGTGCCAGTCCCTGCCCCACTTGAGCTCGTTGTCGAGGAACCAGCCTACCAAGTTCGGATCGTCCTTGAGGGGTGCGACGTGCTCTGCGGCGATGTCGCGGACCCTCTGCTCGAACTCAGGAGCAAACACGTCGGGGGTGTTGTGGATGTTGAGTATTTCGGTGTACGGCATCAGTGGGGAGAACAGATCTATGCGGGACCAGCCGCTAATCGTGTTGAATCCCCAATCCGCCAAACGTTCCGAGGTCGCTTCGGCCCAGGCTTCCTCGCTTTCGTAAATCGATGCGACTGCCTCGCTGTACTGGCTGATGCCCGTTTCGCGATCCGTGTTGTTGTGATTCGTGACGTGATTGACGCCCACCGAGTAAAACGGCTTGCCGTCGGGTGTGATCAGAAACCATCGCTCGCCGACCTCTGCCACCTGAAAGAAGCCGGTGGCCTCCGGGAGGCTTCCGTCGGGACCGGCGTCGGGCTCAATACCTGCGTCCATTTCATCGGACGGGGTGCCTGTGCAGCCGATCAGCGAAGCGGCAGCAAGCAGGGCGGCCGAGATCCAACGACCTGAAATCATGCAGGGAGCGTACTGCATCTCTCAGGGAAACCGGGGGAAGATCGGTTTGGGGGTCCCAACTCGTAGCCGTTACCTTGTACGTTGGGGGTGATGAGATGGGGAAAATTCTATTTCTTTCGACGTTGGCAGTGATGCTCACAGCTTGTGGGGATAGCTCTGCCGGGCCGCGGGCACGAAGTGTTGCGCAGGTATGTGACGAGATGTGCGGCTGGCCCGACGAGTGTTTCGTTCAGCTCGGGGTTCCCGTGCAAGGGGCGGAGTGCGTGCAGAGCTGTGAGGCTCAGGCTGATCTCGTCGGGGTTGATTGTATCAGCGCGATCTCCGACACGATTGCGTGTTTGGGCACCTGCGACGTGGAGTCGGTCACTCAGGAGCAGGCTCTCGCCTGTCAGGATGAGGCGCAAGCCATTTCGGATGCGTGCCAATGAAGACGGATAGACTGCACCCTCGACGCCATAGTCGTCGATCTGCTCCGTAATCAAGGCTTTCAGTTGGGTGGTTGTTCCCGGAGTCCAGGAAGTGAGACCCACCCGCTGACCGACGTCCTCGAGATCTTCGCGGAGTCGTGCTGATCATGCCGAACAAATGTGGTACTGGTCGATTATGAGGCGTTTGGCTTGCGTATGCGCGGTTTGCGCTCTGGCGGCCTGCAAGGATCCCGCGTTCATCCCGGGCACGGGTACGTTGCCGGATTGCAACGAGGCCCCTGTAGCCGATCTCAATGACACGGCCTGGTTCAACCTAGGGCCGGCGACGGTTCTCACGGCGGGATGCCTCGATGTAGCACCAGGGACCGTGTTCGAATCGTGCCCCGAGGACTGGTATTTCACGCAAGACGGGAACGATATCGACATCGTGGTCGACGAGTACCGGGTCAACGGTCGGCTGTGTGGCGACCAGTTGTATCTCGAGGGTGGTTGGTGGCTCTCGGTCCGCGATGAACAAGATGGCTGCTCGTACGGGGACGATGATGGGGACGATTTCGGGATTCAAGAAGACGGCAATGTCTTGACCTACATCCCAGCGAATCCTGACACTGGCGCTCGCGCTCAATTGAAGGGGGTGTTGCGCTTGGAAGGCAATTGCGCAGTGAGCTACGACACGACCTTCGAGACAGTTCACCGTCCACCCCCACAGGAGTGATCTCGCGGTCGGGCGAGGGCTCGCGTCGCCGGGGACGATGGGGTTCCACGGTGGTCGCGGGTGGCGGCGTATTGATCAAGCGGCGTGTTGACGGTTACGATGCAGTGATGAAACTGTCCGGTTGGCTCTGGCTCATGGGGCCTTCCATCCTTGTCGCGGTCCTGTCATGGAACGCAGGTTGTGCGGACTCGAGCTCACTTGGCGGAGGAGGCGCCGGAGGTGCGCCAACTCCGGAGTGCCGGTCCGACCAAGAGTGCCGGCAGGCACTCGGTTCGGATGGCTTCGCTTGCGGTTCCGACGGCCAGTGCTTCGAATGTGAGCACGAAGATCCGTTCGGCGGACCAGTCGAAACACCCGCGTTCTGGAGCCCAGACCTCCTGATGGCCGGTGACGACCTAGGGTTGGACGCTGAGCTTGCGTATTGGGAGCTGCCGCTTGGCGAATACGGTCTGCAAGATCCGCATGGACCAAGCGCGCAGCGCGCCCGGAAGGGCCTCGAGCCCGACCGCGCATCTCAGGTCAAGCCCTACGACTTCCGTCATAGCGTCGCGACCGACTACTTCAGTGCGAGGGACAGGACTCGAACCTGCACATCCAAAGGACACTGGAACCTAAATCCAGCGCGTCTGCCAATTCCGCCACCCTCGCTTACGGTGTGATTTCGGAGAGTTAGCACTTCGACAACGTCGTTCAAATCGGCGAATTTTGAATCGGTGACCGGAATGGTGACCGGAATTCCGGGCCGCGCCTTCAAAACGGCGCGCGTTTGCTCTCGATTCGAGTGCACGTATTGCGTCGTCGTGCTGACCCGCTTGTGCCCGGCAATGTGAGCAATGCCCGGCAAGTTCGGCGATACCGACGCCAGCTCGGTCAACGCCCCATGCCGAAAGTCATGCAGCGACAAGTGGCGGATTTCCTGTTCCGTGAAGCATCCCGCATCGCGCGCCGCACTTCGAAGCGCTGGCCGGCAGTCGAACGAGCCCCAAATCAAGCCGGCGCCGTCGCAGCGTCGAGTCGACGGCGCTTGGGCGACTTCACTGACCTCGACCTCACGGCCAAACCGCGCCTTGTCTATGTCGTCGGCGATTCGAAGCGTCGTGGCACCGGGCTGCCAAAGCTTCTCACTGTCGCCAAACCGCCGCCTAGGGCCTACCCTTGATGCAGGTGGTGAATGCGCGTTTGGTTCTCGAAAAACCTCGGTGACGCGATGTTTGCGGACGACGAAAAGAGCCGCATCGAGGAATCGTTTCGTTCGGCTTTCGCAGATGCCGGCGGTCCGACCGAGATGGCTTTGTTCATCAGGCATGAATCGGAAGGCCGCCTTCATTGCGAGGTCAAGATCTACTTCTCCCCTGCTGCGCTCGTCGTGGCGCGACACGCCGGCGCGACACCTTGCGAGCCGCCGTCACCGGACGGGCTAGGCCTCCTGATCGGTTCCGAAGATGCATGGCGGGCGCTCTTTCCCAAGCACGGGCGTCGACGATGAGCGCGCAGTAGAGGCTGGCCGCGCTGCATGAGGTCGCTTCGCGCATTCCGAGCTCCCCTCACGCACCCGTCGACGGCGTGCTCGGCTTCGCTGGGGCACCGGCTCGCATCACGGGCGAGGGGGATGTCCAGAGTGGCGGAAGCACCTTCGGGACGCTCTTCCGGTATGCGAGGTAGCGCTCGCCGAACTGGCGTACGAGGTCGCGCTCTTCGAAGTCCGCAGCCCGTTGGGGCAATTCGTGTCCCTCTCGTGCTCTTGAACGCAGAGGCCGGAGGCCGAGCTCGGCCTCGAGGGCCCGTCCCGCGGTGAACAGCTTCTGGTGGTCCCAGGCCGGCGAGTGAATTCGAAAGCTCTCCGGATGGATATGCAGATCATCCCAGCTTCGTAGTTCCGTTGCACGAAGAGCAGAACCTTCGACCAGCACGTCACGGTTTTCGATTGAAGTCCGGCTTTGGCGGATGTTATCAACGACCGATGATGGGTGCGCGCTTCGTCGTTTTCAGGTTGGTTTGGCTGCTCCTGGTCGTCGGTTGCGGCGTCGAGAACTCGGGAGGGCCCTCGGGCGCTTCCGTCACCATCGACCTCGAGCTCGCGGGCGGGAGCGCGATCGACGAGGTGAGCTACGTCGTGACCGGCGATGACATGGAGCCGATGGGCGGGGTCATCGACACGAGCGCCCCCGGATTGACGGCGTCGGTAGAGTTATTCGGGATTTCGCCCGGTCAGGGGTACCTGGTGACGATGTCGGCGACCTCCGTCGACGGAACGACGACCTGCGGAGGGTCGGCGTCGTTTGACGTGATGGAGGGCGCAGCCACAGAGGTCAGTGTCTTTCTCAGCTGCAAACGGCCCCCCCAGTTCGGCGGAGTTCGCGTCAACGGCAAGCTCAATGTCTGTGCCGAGCTCGTCAAAGCGGTCCTGTCTCCGCTTCAAACCTCGACCGCCTACGACATCAACTTGTCGGCGCACGCGGTGGACACGGAAGGTGATTCGGTCAGCTACCGCTGGACCGCTACTGGTGGTTCGATCGAAGACTCAGGTACAGCCGAGACGACCTTCACGTGCACCGAGCCGGGGGACCAGCTGATCACGATCGAGGTCTCCGACGACGGCTTCGTCGACTGTGTCGACGGATGGACCGTAAACGTGACTTGCACCGGAGAGGGTGGCGGCGAGCGCGCGCCTCGGCTGATCGCAAGCGATCCCGCGCCCGGCTCCCAGACCGTCCGTTCCGCGTGGTTGATCCTCGATTTCGAAGAAACCGTGACGGACGACGTACTGAGCATTTTCGAGCTTTCTTGCGGTGGCGCTCCGAAACCGAGCTCGGCTCACCGTCTCGCTCAGGACCCGGCTCGGGTGGTCATCAACCCGGTCGGTGACTTGCCGACCGGCTCTGACTGCGAGCTCGAATGGACCGGACCTGAGGGCCCGGAGGCTCTTCCGTTTTCTGTTTTTGGCGAGGCGCCCCCGGCCATCGTTCGTTACGATCGCAGCGACCCCTCGACGTACGGCCCGTTCCCCGATGACATGTGGCTCGAGCCGGATGAAACAACACACACGGGCGTTCGCGTCTCGCTCCCCGTTCCCGATCGTGAGCCGGACGTCGCGAACGTGATGGCAAAGGTGAAGCAGGCGGCGGAAGGCTCGGCGTTCGCGCTCGACGGGTTCAGCCCGATCGGGCCTTTCCTCGTCGAGCTTTCGACGGCCCCCATCGCGGCCTCGCTTCCCACCGACCAGACTGCGTCGCTCGATCCACTTGCCACAGTCGCACTCTTCGACCTCACCGAGGGAAGCCCCGGTTATGGGGAGCGCGTTCCCTTTAAGCTTCACATTCGCGCCGCGCGAACGGCCCGTACGGTCACCCAACACGCGATTGTGATCTTTCCGGCGATTCCACTCACGCCAGGCGGACAGTACGGACTCGTAGTCACGAAGCGAGCGCTCGCTGCGCCCGATCAGCCGTTTGATCCGTCTGCATTCACCGAGGCGGCCCAGGGTGAGCCGCTCGGCGGAGAAGACGGTTCCGTCTCGAAGGCCCGTGCGTTGATGAAGGACGTGACCGACGTCGCGTCGCAGGCTTCCCCACCAATTTTCGGCGATGACGTCGCGCTCGCACTGCGCATGTCGATACGCTCGACGGAAGACTTCCCAATCACCCAAGTGACGATGAAACAGAATGTTCTCGATCTTCCGCCGCCAAGTGTACAGATCACGAGCATCCAGCCTGACACCGGTGAAGTCGCAGCTCTGGTCAAGGGTACGTGGCAGGCGCCCGAGTGGCGAGTCAACTTCAATATTGCCCGCTTCCCGGATGGCACGCCCGTCGTCATCAAGCAGAAACCCATCCCATTCATTCTCGCGATTCCTCGCTCGGCGGAATCCGCGCCGGCCCCGATCGTCATGTATCAGCATGGAAATCCAGGGTCCGCGGAGAATGAGGTGCCCCGGCAAGCGCGAGGCTACTTGGCGGAAAACGGGTTTGCGGTTGCGGGTTTCACCGACACCATCAGCCGGGATGTGGGATCAGACACCAACTTGCAGAACACGGCCATCATGGGTCCCCTCTTCAGCGTCGGCGTCCTCCCTGACTTCTGGTATCAAACGACGGGAGAGCAGCTTTCGTTTATACGGATGCTTTCTGCGCTCGATGACCTCGATGTGTTGCCGCTCGACGCCCCCGACGGCAAGCCCGACCTCGACGTGAGCGTTCCTCCCGCTTACCTCGGTCTGAGCGAGGGAGCGAACAAGGGACAGGCGTTCGTTCCGTACGCTCCAGAGGTGCGCGCTGCCGTGCTCCTCGTCGGTGGGATGCGCCTCAGCGAGGTTCTCTTCTATCAGGATCCTGTGAATCCGAGCGGCGTTGGGACGGAGCTCTTGGACATTCTCAACGGGCTGATCGCGCCCAATCTCCGACCGCTCGATCTATGGCTCGGGCTCGGGGTCTTTCAACTTGCGTTTGACCCACAAGATCCGCACAACCACGCGGCCTTCATGTATCGCAATCCCGTCGAGGTCGCCGGGACTTTGCGGAAGCCGAGCGTCCTCGTCCAGGAGGGCATCGGCGACACTCTGATTCCCAACAACGCCACTCGAAGCCTGGCGTACACGCTGGGCGTGGTTCCCCACATCGAGCCGATTCAGGTCCCGGTTCCCTATCTACCGACCGCGCCCGGCCCAATCGTCGCCAACATCGGTCCCGAGACCACGGCGGCATTCGCCCAGTACGTGCCCGCGGGCGTTCCTGGTCTGGAGCCGACTCCCACCTGCGAGCTTCAGCCGGAGGGACACTACTGCGCACAGATCGCTGAGCCCGCGATCGATCAGCGTGTGCAGTTCTTCTTGAGCGCCCTCACCGACCCGGCACCGACAATCGTGAATCCATTTGACTAGGCGGGGGCCTAGCGCCCATCGTGCCACGAGGGAGTCACCCCGCTCGGGAAGGCGTTGAGCGCGGCAAGCGGAATAACTGCGTGTGGTGTGATTTCCAATGGTTCGCACGGCGGCGATGTCTTTCAAATCCGCCGATTCTAAATCGGTGACCTAGACCGGGTCCTCAGCCATGTTGCCTATATGCGCCGGGCGCGGTGCCGCTCCACTGCTTGAAGCGTTTGGCGAAGTGGTACTCGTCGTGAAAGCCGACGCGTGCGGCGACTGCAGCAAGCGGTTCGCTGGTGGTACGAAGCAGGTCCGATGCGACGCTCATCTTGAGGTTCATGGCGTACTTCATCGGAGGAACGCCGATGGTCTTCTTGAATAGGCGAATGAAGTACGACTTGTCGAGGGTGAGCTCCGCCACGAGCTCATCCAGGTCGTACTGGACGTCGAGATGCGAGCGCATGAACTCAAGTGCTCGATCGACCGCTGGATGGCTGCCCTTGCTCATCGGTGCGTCGATCATCAGGTCGTACAGAAATCCGGCCATCCTCGCTGACGCGGCACGTTGCTGACGGGAGTCATTGGAGAGGGTCTGGCGGCTCATTTGTGCAAAGAGGGAGTGGAAGCGGTCGCCTAGGCGGCGAACCTGCCCCTCGCCGAAAAGGGTCGAGAGGTCATCGGCCATGGCACCGTCGCGTTCGGCATCGAGCTCCAGAAACGCCACGTACTGAAGAAGATACTCGCCCTCGGGGACCACCATGCGATGCACGGTAGCCGGACGCGTGTAGAACAGGTCGCCCGGCCGGACCGTGAGCCGCCGGCCCTCGAGCTCGAAAAAGCCGCGCCCGGCCACCACGTAGTGCAGCTCGTAGCTCCGGTGGGTGTGTCGCTCGAACACGCGAAGGGTTCGAGGCAGCAAGATGCACGAGCTGACTTTCATGATGTCAATATTGTACATCGATGGGTCAACGGCGACCATTGCGCGCTCCGATCGCCCCTCCTACGTTTGGTTTCAGCGCAAACAGGGTGCCGAAAGGAGTCGAGGCCATGTTGGAGTCTTTCCAATCCTCGCCAACCTCACCTGGTTCTAGGGTGTTGACCCCTCACGAAGCGCGCATCGAGCGAGGGGAGCCCATCAGGCTGGTTGCGAACGATGCCCAATCGAAGCGCGCGCGCATCCAGAAGATGTTGGATGGATTTCGCGATCGACCCATCCGTCTCAACGTCGAGCGAGCACGGCTCCTCACCGAGTCCATGAAGGCTACCGAAGGGCAGCCGATGGTGCTTCGCTGGGCCAAAGCGCTCGCACACATTCTCGAACACCATCCGATCCACATCGAAGACGACGAGCTCTTGGTCGGGAGCGCAGGTCCTCCCGGCCGCTACGCCGTCGTCTACGCAGAGTTGGTCGGGCCCGGCCGCTTCTATACGCACCCGCATGAGCTCGTCCAGAGCAAGCCGGGCGATCCCATCGTCATCACCGAAGAAGATGTTGCCGTGCTCAAGCAAGAGGTGCTGCCCTTCTGGGAGAAGAACGCCTACCACACGGCGATCATGAAAGCGCTCCCCGAAGAGACGCGACGTCTCATGGAGCGCATCTTCGTGGTGACGCCGACCGCCTCGGGCCGATCGATGCTCGCCTGGGCGCATGACTACGGAAAGGTGCTCGAGCGCGGCATCGGGTCGATTCGCAAGGAGGCGGCCGAGCGGCTCGAGAGTCTCGGACCCTTCGACGTCGCGGCCCAGGTGGAGCAACGCCCGTTTCTCGAAGCCGTGGTTTTGGTGTGCGAAGCCATGGTCGGCTTTGCTCATCGCTACGCCGCGCTGGCGCGAGCGATGGCCCGCGAGGAGCCACGCGAGGAGCGCCGTCAAGAGCTGCTGGAAATCGCGATGGTTTGTGAGCGGGTTCCGGAGCATCGAGCGCGAACCTTTCGTGAAGCCGTCCAGTCCCAATGGTTCGTGCAGACGGTGTCCCGTCTCGAGCAGGCCGTGGGCGGGGTGGTGGGAAACGGTCGCATCGACCAGTACCTCTATCCCTACTACCGCCAGGACATCGACGAAGGCCGGCTCACCGACGATGAGGCGCTGATGCTGCTCGAGTCGATCTGGGTCGGCATGGCCCGGAGCATCGACGTCTATGCGAAGCCCGGCCAGCCGTCACTGACCGACGGGTTCGCACACTGGGAGGCCACGACGATCGGAGGCCTGACCCCAGACGGCCGGGATGCGAGCAATGAGCTCTCGTATCTCATTCTGAAGTCCAAGCGAGAGTTCCCGCTGAACTACCCTGACCTGGCCGCGCGAATCCACGCCCGCACGCCCAACGCGTTTCTTCATGCAGTCTGCGAAACGATCAAAGACGGCTCGGGCTTTCCCAAGCTGTTTTGCGACGAGGAGATCATTCCGTTGCTCGTGGCCAAGGGCGGGAGCATGGAAGAAGCCAACGACTACTGCGTGACCGGATGCTCGGAAACCAAGATGCTCAATCGCGAGGGCATCGCAACCGGCTGCGCCTGGATCAACCTCGGCGCGATTCTCGAGATGACCCTGCGCGATGGCCGTGTGAGCTGCTACGGCGACGGGCTCGTCGGGCTGCGCACCGGTGATCCGCGGACGTTCGAGAGCTTCGACGAGCTCTGGGGCGCGTTCATCCGGCAGCTCGAGAACGTGGTTCGGCACACGTTCATCCAGCAATACGTCGCGGATACCCTCAAGTCCCGATACATCGCGTCGCCGATGTTTTCCATGCTGCACGACCTGTGCATGAATAGCTGCAAGGATATCCATTCGGGGCCGATTGAAGGAGCGCTCTACCTCGGGTTTTTCGATGTCATGGGCTTTGGCACCGTCATCGATTCGTTGGCAGCCATTCGGAGCTTGGTCTTCGATGAAGGGAAGCTCACCATGGAAGCGCTGCTCGAGGCGTTAGAGCACGACTTCGACGGACACGAAGCAGTGCGTCAGATGTGCCTCAATGCACCGAAGTACGGCAACAACGACCCTGCAGTCGATCAAATCGGCCGCGACATCGAGGCGCGTTTCATCCAGCTTGCCCGTGAACACAAAACTGCGTTCGGCGGTGAGCTCGACCTGCGATACGTCTCGGTCACGTCGCACATTCCCCTCGGCGCCGTCGTCGGCGCGACACCGGACGGACGAAAGGCTCACGAGCCGCTTTCCGAGAGCATCAGCCCTTCCCAGGGCAGGGACATGAAGGGTCCGACAGCGACGCTTGCTTCGATCAGCGCGACCAAGTCTGCACAACACAAGGAACGGGCCGCGCGACTTTTGAACATGAAGCTGTCACCTGCATCGCTCGTGGGGGAGGCCGGAACGCGCAAGCTGATGGCGTTGGTCCGAACCGCTTGTGACATGAAGATGTGGCACATCCAGTTCAACATCATCAACCGAGACACGCTGCTGGCCGCGCAAAAGGATCCGGAGAAGTACAGGAACCTCCTGGTTCGCGTTGCCGGCTACAGCGCGTATTTCGTCGATCTCACCCCGGCGCTGCAGAGCGAAATCATTCGAAGAACTGAGCACGAATTTTAGCGAGGAAGCGATCCACTCACTCGACACCAAGACTATCATGGCTAGCAAAAGACGACGAAACAGCGCACCGAAAGGCCTGATCTTCAACATCCAGAAGTTCTCGCTCCACGATGGTCCGGGCATTCGCACCGTCGTCTTTCTCAAAGGTTGTCCTTTGGCGTGCATGTGGTGCTCGAATCCAGAGGGTCGCGACAGGTCGCCAGAGCTCCTCTACAACCCCGAACGCTGCATCGGTTGCCAGGAATGCGACCTGTGCATGTCCGTTTGTCTCGAGGACGCGATCACCAGCGATGAAAGCGGCAAAGCCCGCATCGAACGAAGCCAGTGCGACGGTTGCGGAGACTGCGCCTATGTATGTCCGTCGCATGCGTTGCAGGCGTCCGGACAATGCCTCGGGGTCGAGGACGTGCTGCGGGTCGTCGAAGAGGACGACGTTTTCTACGCGCGCTCCGGCGGTGGCATCACGCTGAGCGGCGGGGAGCCATTGGCGCAAGGAGCCTTCGTGCGGGCTCTGCTAGAGGCAGCGTGCCTGCGTGGCATCGATACCGCCATCGAGACATCCGGGCTTTGCAACTGGAAGACACTCAGCGAGGTGGCACCGCTCGCGGATCGTATCTTTTTCGACATCAAATGCTTCGATCCCGAGAAGCACGAACGTGTCACCGGAGTGCCCAATCGCCAGATTCTCGAAAACTTCAGGCGGATGCGTGCCGAGTTTCCGGCGCTCGAGGTGATCGTGCGAACGCCCATCATCCCCGGCATCAACGATTCGGACGAGGACATCCAGGCCATCAGAGCATTCGTTCAGCAGGCGGGAGGGGCTTCCCGCTACGAGCTGCTTCCGTACCATGGTTTCGGCGGGCCAAAGTATGACAAGCTGGGCAAGCACTACCGGTTGAGTCGCATCCAGCCCCCGACTGCGAAACGTATGCGAGAGCTACAGAGCGCCGCTGCGCTTCTCAGTTGAGCTGGACCGGCTGTCGATCGGGAGTCAAGCCCGCCGATCATGCAAGCCGTTCACATCGTCATCCCCTGCTACAACGAGGCCGAGCGGCTTCCCGGCGAGCAGCTCATCGCCTTCCTTCGGGCAAATCCGTGGGCATCGGTTTCTCTGGTCAACGACGGGAGCGAGGACGACACCCGCGTCGTGCTCGAACGGCTTCGGAGCGAGCTTCCCGAACGAATCGACCTTCTCGACCTACCGAAGAATGTCGGCAAGGCGGAAGCCGTGCGCCAAGGCGTTCTCCGGAGCTTGACCCGACCGTTCGAGTTCGCCGCGTACTTGGATGCCGATTTCTCGACGCTTCCGGAGACGTTGGCCGAGATGATGGAGTCGGCGGGGCCAGAGCATCGGTTCATCTTGGGCGCCCGCGTGCTCCGCGCGGGTGCTACCATCGAGCGCAGTGCCCTCCGACATTACGTCGGGCGTGCGGTCGCCACGATGGCTTCGATCAGTCTCGACCTGCGCCTGTACGACACACAGTGCGGCGCCAAGCTGATCGCGCGCGAGCTGCTCGGACCGCTTTTCGCGGAGCCTTTTTCGAGTCGATGGCTCTTCGACCTGGAGCTCTTGCTACGCACGAGACAGCTTCTTGGACCAGACGGTTTTGCGAGCGCGGTGCTCGAGGTCCCACTGAGCCTGTGGGTCGACCGTGGCGGATCCAGGATTCGCGTCCGCGACGTGCTTGCCGTGCCGCACATGCTCGTTCGCATTCGAAGGCGCTATCGTGGACAGAAGCGATCGAGGAACTGATGTCGAATTTGTTGGACCGCTTTTGCAAAGAATTGCGAAGCAAGCTGAAGCGATGCGCACAGCCCAAATGGATTGAGCCGATGTTGGCCACGTTGACCGACGAGCGGTTCTCCGACCCGGACTGGATCTACGAACGGAAGCTGGATGGGGTCCGTTGTCTCGTGTTCTACACGAGCGGAACGATCCGGCTGATGTCGCGCAACAAGCACCAGATGAACGAGACCTGGCCAGATCTGGTCGACGAGCTCGAAGCAAGCCAAGTGCGAAGCTTCATCGCCGACGGAGAAATCGTGGCATTCGAAGGAAACCAAACGAGCTTCCAGCGCTTGCAGCAGCGCATTGGGGTGGAAGACGCGGACAAGGCCCGAAACACGAACGTCAAGGCTTATCTTTATCTCTTCGACCTCTTGCACGTAGAAGGCTACGACATCACGCAGCTACCACTTCGGAAGCGCAAGCAACTCCTGAAGAAGGCCGTGGTCTTTACCGATCACGTGCGCTTCACGCCGCACCGCAACGAAGACGGCCAGGCATACCTGAAGGAAGCGTGCCGCAAAGGTTGGGAGGGCCTCATTGCCAAAGACGCACGTGCTCCGTACGAGCACAGGCGATCCAAGAAGTGGCTCAAGTTCAAGTGTGTGCATCAGCAGGAGCTCGTGATCGGGGGGTTCACCGATCCGCACGGCTCCCGCGTTGGTTTCGGCGCCTTGCTGACGGGCTATTACCAGGACGGTGACCTGAAGTACGCCGGCAAAGTCGGTACTGGCTACGACGACGAATTGCTGAACGATCTGCGAAAGCGGCTCGACGAGCTGGAGCGAAAGGCCTCGCCCTTCGATGACGACGTCTCGGAGAAGGGCGTGCATTGGGTCCAACCCAAGCTGGTGGGCGAGTTTGGCTTCACCGAGTGGACACGCAAAGGAAGATTGCGGCATCCTCGATTCCTGGGCTTACGCAAGGACAAGGATCCGAAAGACGTCCACCGTGAGCGCCCCGGAGCTTGATCCATGGCGATGCGACAGTACGGCCCTTACTCCATCGAAACCTCTCGGGAGGACAAAGTCCTTTTTCCGAAGAGCGCGCTCACCAAGGGGGACTTGATCGCATACTACGATCGAATTTCGGATCTGATCTTGCCCCATCTGACCGACCGGCCCCTCGTGCTGCAACGGTTCCCGGACGGCATCGGGCAAGATGGCTTCTACCAGAAGCAAGCAAGCGACTACTTCCCGGATTGGATCGTCACGACGAGCGTGAAGGTGGCGTCCTCGAGCAGCGATCAAGACCTCGTAGTCTGCAACAACACAGCGACTTTGGTCTATTTGGCCAATCAAGCTTGTATCACGTTGCATCCATGGCTTTGTCGCACCGATCGCATCGACCATCCCGATCAGCTGATCGTCGACCTCGACCCGCCGAGCGACGATTTCGAAGAAGCCCGGCTGGCAGCCCTTCAGCTCCGGACCCTGCTAGAGGAGCTCGAGCTTCCCTCGTTCCCCAAGCTCACGGGTTCGAGGGGCATTCACGTGCACGTTCCACTCGATCGGAGCGATGATTTCGACGAGGTGCGTAGCATCGCTCGATCCATGATGAAGATCCTGGCCGATCGCCACCCCGAGACGCTCACCACGGAGCAGCGCAAGGACAAGCGAGGCAAGAGGCTCTTTCTCGACGTCGGACGCAATGCGTACGCGCAGACCGCCGTAGCGCCTTATTCGGTCCGGGCGCGCGAAGGAGCACCGGTTGCTGCGCCGGTCGCATGGGACGAGCTCGAGCGAAAGGGGCTCGAATCGGGCGCTTTCACCATCGAAAACGTCTTCCGGCGTCTCGGACAAATCGACGACCCGTGGAAGGGATGGCGCCGTCGGGCAAGATCGCTTCAGCCCGCGAAAAAGCGCCTCGAGGGAATCGGGTCCGCAAGCGGCGACCCGTAAAACGCCGGCGTCATGCCTCCTTCAGCCAGCTCAACGTATGCGGAAGGAAGTGCACCAACCCCTCCAGCACTCCAGCACTGTAGTTTCCGTTCATTCCAAGCAGGCCCCCTCGGGCGAGATAGAGTCGCTCTCTGCACCCGTTGGCATCGGCTCGGGCAATCGCTTCCTTCCGGACCGAATCGATGGCGTTCTTCACCAAAACCGCTTGGAGGCCGCCGGTCAGGGCCGGCAGATCATTGCCGCTGTCGCCGGCAAAGACCGTCTGCTCGATAGCGAATCCCTTTCGCTTCATCAAGAACTCGACCGCATGTCGCTTCGTGGCACGCTCGGGGAGCACGTCCAACAACCCCACTTGCTTCGTTTGGTCGACGCTCCAAATCAAGCTCGCGTGGACTTGCTCGCGATCCAAGCGCCGATGCATGGTATCGAGGAGATTCTTCGGGTTCATGTCGGCGGGTGCGTAGTAGCTGAGCTTGAATACGTTCTGCTTTTCCGACTCCTGCAAACGCAGCGATTCGATGTCGGTGAACAGCTCTTGGAGATCATCGTGTGTGCGCCCCTGCCAATCGCTCGCGATTTCGTCCGACCAGCTCTGCCAGGGGTGCCAATGGCCATCCTCGATCTCGTAGATCGTCGTTCCCACGTCGCCAATCGCATAGTCCGGAACCGGTAGCTCGTACTTCTCGATCGCTTCGAGCAGCAGCTCCTGGTGGCGGCCCGTGACATAGGCCAGGGTGAGCTCAGGACGCTCGGCCACGGCTCGCAGCAAGGGTCGGGCCTGAGGGGACTCCGGTTCTGGGCCGTTGGGCAGTATGGTCCGATCGAGATCGGCACAAAGCAGGACGTCAGTCTTCATAGTCGTCAATCCGGAACACCCGCTGACCTTCCAAAGCACGCTGGCCGATGATGGCCGCCGCGGCGCTCCAGCCTTGTTGCCGCGTGCCGCCGGGCTGTAGCGTCCGGCCGTCTACGAATTCCGGGAACCCCCATGGCTCGCCGTCCATGTCGAGGGCATTGGCTCGGTGGATTCCCTCCAGGTGCTTGCGCGCCCTATCGGTCTGTCCCCTCGCCGCGAGGTCCGCCACGTAGAACCCAGTGAGCATCGGCCACAGACCCCCATTGTGATACTCGTATGGTTTGTTCTTGAACGTGTAGGTGAACATGACCTGCAGCTCCTCCCAGTCTTCGTCGACAGGCTCGATGACCGGGTGAAACGCGGGTAATAGCGGAAGCTCGTCTTTGATCAGCTCGTCGGCGATGTAGGAATCGACTCGCGAGCGTTCGTGCTCGTTGGCGACATTGAAGAGCGAGACGAGCACGTTGGCAAAGGCGTCGAATCGGTAGCCGTATCCACTGGCAGAAAAGGAAGGCATCCAGTAGCACCCCGCGCAATGCGCCTCGGCCGCTTGGCGGCCCTTCTTGAAGAGCACCTCGTGGTAGGCGTCTTGTTTCCGCGACTCATCTTCCAACCAGTAGTTCGCTTGGATGAGATGGCCAAGCCGGCTGATCCTTTCCCGCATCGCATGATCGCTCGATCCGTGCACTGCCCGATGCATCAGCGCAAGTGTTCGTTGCGCCTGCAGATACAGAAGCTGATCGTAGAGGACGTAGCCGTGATGCAAGTACTCGTCTGCCCAATCGCCGGTGATCGGCACGTAGATGAGCCCTCGGTCGTTGAACTCCCATGCACCTAGCAAGAAGCCGACCTTCTCGAGGGCCGGCAGGAGCTCGTGCAAAAAGTCATCGTCACCGGTTGCCTGCCAGTATTCGCCGCACCCGATGACGAACCAGAGATCGGCATCGACGCGGCCGGTCGTGCCGCCGTAGCTGATGCGATTGGCCGTCGGGTCCACGTTGCTGGGGATTTCACCGTGGGGACCTTGGTGCTGGGCCAGAGTCTGGAAAGTGTGTCGGGCGGTTTCCACGAGCGATTCGTCTTTCGTCAGCAAAGCGGCCAACGATATGATGGCTCCATCGCGGGCCCAGACCCGATGATAGTTGGCGGTTTTGCTCGGGGAGGCCAAGAACCCGTGCGGGGTGCTACATGCTTCGAGTAGCTGAACGGCCTGCTCATATCCTTTTGCGATCTTTTCTTCGTCCATGGATCCCTAGCCCTCGGCATCCCGGTCGACGCTGATCATCTCTCCTAGAGAGGCGTTTTTGCCTCCGACGCTCGGCACGTCGTCGTTTCCGAGGTCCTCGAGCCATCGAACATGAGTGGTGGAATCTGCCATTGCTTTTCACCGGTATGGAAATGCAAGAGGGATGCCAACACCCGCGGAGGCCTACCCATCATTCGGCCGCCGACTGCCCTCGATGGTCTTCCAGCTTCAGCGGCACCTTGGACAAAGTTTCCCCAAGTCGCTCTCCGCCCTTGATCCCGAAATCGAGCGTACGGATCGGGAATGGAATGGTGATGCCGTTTTGGTTGAAGGCCTTCTTGAGACGCATCACCGCCTCGTTCATCGCCCCCAAGTAATCGGTCTGCTTCTGAAAACTGATCCAAAACCAAACCAAAAAGTTGATGGAGCTGTCTCCAAACTCCTGAAAATAGAACTCGACGTCTTTGTTCTTGTTTCGGTTTTCGATGCTCTCGATCGCTTCGAGAGAGACCTTGCGCACCTTCTCCAGATCTTCGCCATATGAAATGCCGCACTGAAGATCTACGCGGCGCTCGCCGCTAAATGAATGATTGGTGAGCTTGTCCTGATAGATGAGCTTGTTGGGAATCGTGATCTGCTTCCCGTCCAATGTCCGCAACTCCGTGGTTCGAAGACTGATTTGTTGGACGGTGCCGAAAATATCGTTCGTCTCGATGATATCTCCCACCTTGAAGGGGTACGTCCGGTGAATCGAGAGCCCCACGCCCGAGATGAAGTTGGCCGCGAGATCCTGAAAAGCAAAGCCAAGGGCTAGACCGACGATCCCGGCACCGGCGAGGATGGAAGTCAGTGCCTTGTCCAAGTTCAGGATTCCAAGCGCTATCATCAGGCCGGCAAACAAGATCGTGATCCGGAGAAGCGTCGTGATCAGCCCTTGAATGCTCGGTCTCGCCTTCAATCGAGTAAGCGCGCGGTGCGTCGCTGCTACGGCCGCAATCGACGCCAGCCAAAAGACGAACAGAACCAAGATGGCTACTGCCAGATTTGGCAGCATGTCCACGAAGGCTTGCAGCCAGCCCTGGAGCTTCTGGAGTGTTCTTTCGGATGCGCTTTGAAAGTCCATCTCTCCTCCTTTCATCCGGTCATAGCGGAAGTACGTGCGGGTCGCTCCTCGCCAGGAGGCTCCGCAGGCGGCGGATGTTCACGGGGCGGCTTTGCAGGAGGTGGCTCCGGGCTGGGACGCTCCACCGGCGGAGGCTTTGGCTCTGGGGGCTCGGCCGGAGGGCCATCCATGTTTGGCTCTGCCAACTCATTTTCCATTCTTCGCTGCTTCCCTGACTTGCTTCAATGTCTGTCCCGAAAGAACGCTCTCCGATTCGGTGCTGACGGGGTTGCGGCGCGCGTCCGCTTCTGCGTCCTTCATCTTGACGAGCAGCCAGGTCTTTTCGTTGCCGCTCATCTTGCTATGGACCAGCGCATAGCCTCCGCGGAGCTTCTTGCCCTCGAGCCAGATCTCGGCCGTTCCCTTCTTCAACGCCTTGCTGATGGGGACTTCGTGTCCATCATCATCCTCCGTGATGTTTTTGTATGGACCCGCGTCCCAGACGATTACCGTTCCGCCCCCATACTCGTCTTCGGGAATCACGCCCTCGAAGTCGGCGTATTTGAGCGGATGGTCTTCGGTCGCGATGGCAAGGCGCTTGTCCCTAGGGTCGGTCGACGGGCCCTTGGGAACGGCCCACGACTTCAGAACGCCATCCACCTCGATTCGAAAATCGAAGTGCATCGTCGTGGCATCGTGTTGCTGGATGA
Source organism: uncultured delta proteobacterium (assembly GCA_963817725.1). Taxonomy (GTDB): domain Bacteria; phylum Myxococcota_A; class Polyangia; order Polyangiales; family Houyiibacteriaceae; genus SG8-38. The sequence continues at coordinate 599,659 of CAWFPD010000004.1, read as the reverse complement.
CGAAGATCGGGTTTCGATCCGTCTTGAGCTTAGGAGCGTCCTTGCTTCGGCCGTTGGGCTCAGGTGTTCGCCTGAAATCCCGGCGACTTTCGTACTCGGAGAGATTTCGCCGCGTCACGGCTCGTCCAACTCTACCGTGCTTGCTTGCGGTCCTTCTTTCATCGAGCTTGGTGTCCGAGTGGAGCAAGAAGCAGGCCAGGGGATTCGATGCCGACCAGCGCTGGCGGTGGCACGGAAACGATGCAGCACGTCTCACATGTGGCATTTCGCCACGTTTCCTCCTCGCATGGCGCAGGATACTCGACGGGATCCTTCGCTGTCCAGACGCACAGCGGCCTTGCAGATCTGGCACGCCCCTTGCGATCCATGCGGAGCGAAAGTCGGAAGGACGCGGCCATGCGATTCGATGACATGATAGACTACATAGTTGAGCACACTGCGATCGACCAACGCGCCGAAGCCGTGCATTGGCTGGAGGAGACGTTGACCGCGTTTGCGAAGTGCGTGACACCTGCGGAGGCGCAGCGCCTCGCTCTCGAGCTACCGGCACCGGCCTCGCACTGGATTCGAGAGGTTGATCACGAGCGCGGCCTCGACTACCCCAAGCAGCTCTACGATCGGGTCCAGCACCGTTTTGATGTGAGCACCACCGTCGTCATGGAGCGGGTGCAGGTGGCGCTCTTGGCGATGGCGCGCGAGCTCCGGCCGGACACACGACAATGGCTCGGACAGCACATGGGCGAGCACTGGAATCCGCTCCTCGAGGATCCAATGAGGTCTTCATCGAGCTCGATGCAGCCCCCAGCGCATAGGCACGGTGCAGAGCGTGCTCGAACTCTGTCGGAGGGCCGGCCTGGTAGTGCTACGCCGCTCAGCGAATCCGCCCCGACACCGCAGCCCGGATCGGTTGCGGAACGCAATCCACATCGAGATCGCAAAGTTTCGTCCGCTCAGGACGTGCACGCGGAGCCCATCAGCTCCAGCAAGCCGCGGAGCAGGCATCCGGTGAGCGAAACCGAGTAGAGGCAAGGACGCCTGAGGCAGAATGCCTCAGGCGTGTCAACGGATCGCATGGGAGAATCCTGCATTGCGGCGTTCCCTTGCCGGCACGGCGCTTGCATCGAGACTCCTTATGGCATCGCAGGTTTACAAACACATCAAGGTTACCGGACAGTCGCCCGACAGCATCGAAGGGGCCATCCGCGCGGCGCTCGAGCAATCGGCGCGTACGATCAAGGGCCATTCTTGGTTCCAGGTTCAGGAGGTGCGCGGCAACCTTTCGCCTGGAGCCGAGATCCAAAGCTACCAGGTTACCCTGGAGGTCGGCTTTGCGCTCGAGAAACACTGATTCGATGCGCTACGAGGCACTTGACGCTCTTCAAGAGCCCTGCAGGAGGATCGTATGACATTGCCGCATCCGTACGAAGTGGAGCAAGACGAGTTGTCGCCTCGACGGGACGCACCGCCTGCTCGTCTAGATTTCGGGCATTTGTTCGAGAAGCTGATCGTGATCGACGAGCCCTATCTCGACATCGCGGGATGCCGATTACGGATACCCGAGCAGCATAGCCCGATGATGGTCGCTGAACGTTTCAGGCGCGCGTTGGCAGAGAGGTTTTTGGAACGGCGTCCACATGCAGACGAGGCCACCTGGAACAGGTTCACGTCGTCGCTTGGTGTCGCACTTTCGAACGAAACCGAGGCAAACGATGCAACGCTTGCCGAGGCCCTTCTGTTGATCGACGGTCTGTGAGATCCGCTCGAGCTATCAGACTTCCAAGACCAGAGACCAAGGCGACTCGAGCAGCGACGCTAACTTGCGCGTGAAGCGAGCCGCATCGGCGCCGTCGATCGCTCGATGATCGTACGAGAGGGACAGGGGCAATGAGAGTCGTTCCATGGGTGGCTTCTCGGCGGACCGCCATACGGGCGCGGAGCGAATTCGGGATAGCCCCAGAATCGCAACCTCCGGGGGATTCACGAGTGGCGTAAACGAAGTTCCGCCGATCCCGCCGAGGTTCGTAATGGAGAAGGTGCTGCCTGAGAGCTCGTCGGCTGCGAGCTTTCGGTTGCGGGCTCGCTCGGCCAAGGTCTCGATCTCTGTCGCGATTTCCCGGGTAGTCTTCTGGTCGGCGTTCCGAACGACCGGCACCAAGAGGCCGTGCTCGGTGTCTACGGCGATTCCCAGGTCGACGGTGCCGTGAATGACGAGCTCGCCCTCTGCGTAGTCCAGGCTGGCATTGAACTGCGGGAACGTGCGAAGCGCCACGGCCACCGCTTTGGCCACGAGCGAGGTGACGGTCAGGGGCAGCTCCGGCTCGCGTTCGCGGAGCCGACGGCGCCCGCGCTCGAGCTCGGTGACGTCGGCTTCATCGTGGTGCGTCACGAGTGGGATTTGCGGCCAAGACTCGGCAAGACGGCGCGCGCTTTGCATCCGGACGCGACCTAGTGACTCGCGACGGTCTTCGCGTTCTTCCTTACCCTTTCTCGAAAGAAATGCGTTGACGTCCTTTCGCGTGACCCGCTTTCCTGTCGATTGCTCCGCGACTCGCCGAAGATCGACGCCCGCCTCCCGCGCAAAACGCCTCGTGGCCGGTCCAGCCGGCACCGGCTTTCCGCCCGTCCTGATTTTCTTCTTGCCAGGCTCTTGGTCTTCTTCGGGTTCCTCTCGCTCAGGCTGTTTCTGTTCGGGCTCCTCCCGTTTGGGCGTCTCTTCTTCTCCCGCTCTCTTGTCGGCTTCCTGATCCCGCTTGGCCTCCGACCGCGAGTCCTCGTCCTCGGCCGTCTCACTTTCGTCTGCGGTGTCGAGCTCGAAGACCACTTGGCCTTGCGTGACCGTATCGCCTTCGGACACATGAATCGCTCGCACTTTGCCCGCCGCCGGCGAAGGCATCTCCGTGCTCGCTTTGTCCGTCTGGAGCTCGAGAATGGGCTGATCTGCCTCGACGCGATCTCCTTTCGATACGAGAACGCTCAGCACCTCGGCTTCATCGACGTGCTCCCCAAGCTCTGGAACTCTAATCTCCATGGTCACCATTCACTTCCCCGACATCGCTTCCACCAGCGTTCGCCGGATTGGGCCGGTCCCTTTCGACGTTCAGTGCATCCATCGCTTCGTCCATCTTCTTTCGACTGAAACCGCCGTCCTCACATAGGGCGTGAAGCGCTGCAATCGTGATGTGCTCGGCATCGATCTCGAAGTGGCGTCGCAGCGCTTCGCGCGTGTCGCTCCGCCCAAAGCCGTCCGTACCGAGAGCGATGAGCTTCGCAGGCAGAAATCGCGCGATTTGCTCGCTCACCAGCCGCACATAGTCCGTCGCTGCGATGAAAGGGCCGACGCTCTCGGCGAGTGCCTCGTTCAGAAAGCTCTGCTTTGGCTCGTCGTTCGGATGAAGGCGGTTGTGCCTCTCGGTATCGAGCGCATCGCGGCGAAGCTCGGAAAACGACGTGACGCTCCATACGTCGGAACCGATCTCGAACCGTTCGGCCAGAATCTCTTGAGCACGCAGCGCTTCCCGCACCAAAGGCCCGCTGCCCAGAAGCTGTACGCGTGGACCATGCTCCGCGTCCCGACTGCTCAACTTGTACATCCCCCGAATGATTCCCTCTTCGGAGCCTTTGGGGATTGCGGGCATCTCGTATTTCTCGTTGTAAAGCGTGATGTAGTAGAGCAGCGCTTCTTGTTTTTGAAACATTCGGCGGAACCCATCTTTCACGATCACGGCGAGCTCGTATGCATACGCAGGGTCGTAGGCGAGGATGTTGGGCACCTGAGAGGCGATGAGTTGACTGTGGCCGTCCTGATGTTGCAGACCCTCGCCGGCCAGCGTCGTACGCCCTGCCGTGCCACCGAGAAGGAAACCTCGTGCTCGCGCGTCCGCTGCCGCCCAAATCAAGTCGCCGATCCGCTGAAATCCGAACATCGAATAGAAGATGAAGAAGGGGCACATCTGAATCCCGAGCGTGGCGTACGCCGTACCTGCCGCGATCAGCGACGACAGGGAACCCGCTTCCGTGATGCCTTCTTCCAGGATCTTGCCGTCTTTTGCTTCGCGATAGGACAAGAGCGCGCCCTGATCGACGGGCTCGTAGAGCTGTCCCACGCGGGAGTAGATGCCGTGGCGTCGAAACAAGGCATCCAAGCCAAATGTGCGCGCCTCATCGGGTACGATCGGGACGATCCGGTCGCCAACCTTGTCGTCGCGCAGCAATCGTCCGAGCATCCGAACGAACGCCATGGTGGTGGCGACCTGTCTGTCACCGCTGCCGCCGAAGAATTCATCGAACACGTCTGCGCTGGGAGCTTGCAGGCTTGGCGCTGCTTCGCGGCGCTGAGGAAAGGGTCCCCCGAGCGCCTCGCGGCGTTCCCGGAGATAGCGCAACTCTTCGCTTTCCTCTGCAGGCCGATAAAACGGCGCACTACCGACGTCTTCGTCGTCGATTGGCACGTCGAAACGGCTGCGGAAGTGGCGGAGCTCTTCGTCATTCAACTTCTTTTGCTGATGCGTGATGTTGCGTCCTTCCCCCGCCTCACCGAGACCATAGCCTTTCACCGTCTTGGCCAAGATGACGCTTGGCGCTCCCCGATGGTCGAGCGCAGCGCGATATGCGGAATACACCTTTTGAGGGTCGTGACCTCCTCTGGAAAGATTCTCTAGATCCTGGTCTGAAAGGTGCTCGACCATCTCTAGGAGACTGTCCGAGGTTCCGAAGAAATGCTTCCGAATATAGGCGCCGCTCTCGACGCTGTACTTCTGGTATTCACCATCGACCGTCTCGTTCATGCGCCGTACCAAGAGGCCTTCGTCGTCGGCGTCGAGCAGAGGATCCCATGGTGACCCCCAAACGACTTTGATCGCATTCCAGCCAGCCCCGGTGAACACGGTTTCGAGCTCCTGGATGATCTTTCCATTACCTCTAACCGGGCCGTCGAGTCTTTGGAGATTGCAATTGACGACGAACGTCAGGTTGTCGAGACGTTCCCGCGCGGCCAGCGAGATCGACCCGAGGGTCTCGGGCTCGTCGCACTCTCCATCCCCGATGAAGCACCAGACGTGAATATCGGAGGTGTCGGCGATCCCGCGATCGCGCAGATAGTGAAGAAACCGGGCTTGGTAGATCGCCATGATCGGCGAAAGGCCCATGGACACGCTCGGGAACGACCAGAACCGCGGCATGAGCCAGGGATGCGGATACGAGGACAATCCCAGCTCGCCTCCGGTTTCCCGTCGAAAACGATGAAGATGCGCTTCGTCCAGGCGGCCCTCGAGAAACGCTCGGGCATACACGCCCGGAGAAGCGTGCCCCTGCAAATAGACGATGTCCCCGGGGTGGTCGTCGGTCGGCGCTCGAAAGAAATGATTGAAACCCACCTCGAAGAGGGTCGCGGCCGACGCGAACGTCGAAATGTGTCCGCCGATGCCGTCGTGCTGGCGATTGGCTTGTACGACCATGGCCATCGCGTTCCAGCGTATGATGCTCTTGAGACGGCGCTCGACGACTCGGTCGCCCGGATACTCCGGCTCGTCCGAATGGTGAATGGAGTTCACGTACGGCGAGCTCATCGCCATTGCGGCAGCGGACGCGCCAAGCTCGGCCGCCTTGGACTGCAAACGCGATACCAACTCAGCGACTCCCGTGGAGCCATAGCGCAGTGATATATCGCGCAAAGACTCGATCCACTCGTCGAGCTCTACAGCCTCGATGTGGTTTTCATGTGCGGATCGAGCCGCTCTGCTCTTGGAGGGTTTCCAGCTCAAGTCGACTTCTCTGGTGTAAATGAAGGAGGATCGCTTGCAGGAAACGACTCCTCGCCCGCTTCGGTAACGGGGTCCATCTGCCGCGCGGTGGGTTTGGCCGCCTCTGCTTCTTTCGGACGGAACCCCGACAAGAGACGCGAAACCTTCGAAATCACGTCTGCCGCTCCATGTCGTAACCGATCTATCACCATGCTCATTGTCTTTGCACTGGCCGTGCCAGACCTTGGACAGCTTGAAATGTCGGCGCTTTCAGGACCGATCTGGTGATGGGTGAGACGTTTTGCCCCACCCTTGAATCGGATTGGACCGCTTCGAGCCGATTTGTCGCTTGGCATGAAAGCTGCTTCTTGTTTCGGCTCCCTCTTGTCGACGAGAAAGGAAACGACGATGACTGATCCGAGGGCTGGGCCGTCGCGGGTGCAATCGAAACCGAGTGACGTCTCGATGACTGAAACTGCAATGAAAGAGCTCGCAGAGCTGGTCAGGGACGTTCGGACCCTGGCCGACGACATTCGGGACCGGATCAGCCTTGCCAGTCAAGAGTCGCAAGCCGCGTGGATCGAGCTCGATCGAGAGGCGGAGCGATTCGTCCGAGATGTCGAGCAGGAGTCAAACGAGTCGGTGAGGGAGCTGCGCGAGACGGGCTTTTCGCTGAAGCGGCGCCTTCGCCGCCTCCGGAACCGAATCAAACCCGGGAGCAAGTGAAACATCATGGACCACGAGAAGACACAATCGAGCTCGAGCCGTGAAAGCATGTTTTCAGGGGTGCGCCTGGGGAGGATTTTCGGAGTCGAGATAGTCGCTGACTGGAGCTTGCTGATCATCTTCGGTCTGGTGCTATTCAGCCTGGGCGGCAGCCTTTTCCCGCATTGGCATCCAGGGTGGGGCCCCGCATTGACCTGGGGCGTGGCCACTGCGGCGGCCGTGTTGTTCTTCCTTTCCATTCTGGCGCACGAGATGTCTCACGCTTTGGTGGCGCGTGCTCAGGGCATGCCCGTACGGCGGATCACGCTGTTCATGTTCGGCGGGATGGCGCACATGGAGGGCGAGCCTTCCTCGCCACGTGCCGAACTTTTCATGGCAATCGTGGGTCCTATCACCAGCATGGTCATCGGCATTGCGGCCACTGCCGGCGCCTATGCGTCCCTTGGGCCCGAAATCACCGACTTGTTGATGACGCAGCCAGAAAAAGCAATGGCGGCCGTTGGGCCGCTCGCCAGCATCCTGTTGTGGCTCGGACCGATCAACGTGTTGCTAGGTGTGTTCAACATGATTCCCGGATTTCCCCTCGATGGAGGCCGCGTGCTTCGCTCCATCCTCTGGTGGACCACGGGTGACCTCAGACGGGCGACGTTTTGGGCGAGCGGCGTCGGCCGATTCTTCGGGCTTCTCCTGATGGTGTCCGGTGTCGCCATGGTCTTCGGTTTTCAAGTGCCCTTCTTCGGCACCGGCCTCGTCCCCGGGTTCTGGCTCGTCTTGATCGGCTGGTTCTTGCGCAGCGCGGCGCAGGGCAGCTACCAGCAGTTGATACTCCGCCAATCGCTCGAAGAGGTCACTGCAGGCGAGCTGATGCGCTCGCAAATCGCCAAGGTTCCAAGCCAGATCAGCGTTCAATCGTTCATCGACGACTACGTATTCGAGCACGAGCAGCGCTTCTTCCCAGTCAGCGAGGGAGATCGCTTCGTCGGCATGGTTTCCGCCGGTGACGCCAAGGCCGTGCCTGCGGACGAACGGGGAGACACTCCCGTTCGCGAGATCATGACGCCCGCATCGCAAGTGAAAACCCTGTCTCCCGACGACCCCGTGTTGGACGGCCTGACCGAGATCGCTCGTCAAGGCGTCATCCCCGTAGTCCGTGCAGGGCAAATCCTGGGACTTCTTGCAAGCACGGACCTGCACAACCGAATGATGTTTCTCGAGAGAAACGGGTCCAAATCGTAGCGTCGAGCGGCGCCCCTTTCGCTTTTCGCGGCCGAGCTAGGCGGAGATCTCGCTTCGGAGCAGAGCGTCAGCTGCAACGTGCGGGGTCTTCGCGACGCATGCAGTCGTAGAGCCGTTCGACGTCCTCTCGATGGCAGAGGTCCGTACCCGGTGTCATGACCGCGGCGGCACCGGCGGCGACGGCCATTCGTGTGGCGTTTGCAAGGGAATACCCTTGGTCGAGCGCGAAGAGCAGGCCGCCGACCATGCTGTCTCCTGCTCCGACCTTGCTTCGGATCCTGACTGCGGGGGCGTGGAGACGATCGACCTCATTGGCCGTGACTACGATGGCGCCGCCCCTTCCTAGCGAGATCAGCAAGACCTCCACTTGGTTGCATCGAATCATTTCTCGCGCGGCCTCGATAATTTGCTCGTCGTGGTGCAGTTCTCGGCCGACCACTTCTTCGAGCTCGTGGATGTTGGGCTTGGCCAAGTACACGCCCGCATCGAGCGCTTTGGCCAACGCAGCCTGCTTGGTGTCCACGACGATCCGAGATTCCGGCGGCACGCTTCGGAGGAGATCGTGATACCAGTCGAGTGACGCTCCGGGCGGGAGGCTCCCGCTGAACACGACGAATCGTGGCGGCTCTGACCACTGGCTAGCGCGCTTGGTCCAGTCTGCGCGCTCTCGGTGCGTCAGATCTGGCCCTGGCATTCCGAACCGGTATTGCTGACCGCTCGAGTCGTCCCGAACGATGAGATTTTCTCGCGTGTGGTCTTCGATCTGCACCGGGTCGTGTGACACGCCCTCGGCGTCCAGAAGCTCGCGCAACCGATCTCCCGAACAGCCGCCGCAGCTCCAAAGAGCGGTCACTTGTCCGCCGAGACGCGTGATCGCGCGCGCCACATTGATGCCTCCTCCACCAGGGTAGAGGCGAATGTCGTAGCCTCGCAGCTTCCGATCGGGCACGACGCGCTCGACGTCGAACGTCTTGTCGATGCATGGATTCAAAGTGACGGTCGCTACCGTCATCGTCCTGTCGGGTCCGACAGCGAGCTCGTCAAAGGTGTCTCGAATGAGGTGCTGTGCCACGGCTGGGGCGTTTTGCCCCGCGAAGCTAGCCTCCGAGGTGCGTGCGCAGCCTCGTCTTTGCTATGGTGTCTTTGGATAAGAATCATCCTGTGAGATCGCATAGTTGGCATGAACAGTGCTAGCGAATAGTCACAGAGACGATACATGATGGCACCGGTTCTCATATTGCTCGCCGACGATGACGCCGCGATGCGCGGAATGTTGGGGACGTCGCTTCGACGGGAGGGCTTCGAGGTCGATGAATGCAGCGATGGCAAAGAGCTCATCGATCGCCTCCAGGCGGCTCGAGATGGAAGCCGCGCGCCCGATCTCGTCGTCAGCGATTTGCGAATGCCGGGGCTCAGCGGATTCGACGTGCTTCACTGGATCCGGGCCTCGCTCCCAGCCGTACCCTTGATTCTCATCACGGCCTTTGGGGACACGCAGACCCATCGGCGGGCCGAAGAGCTCGGCGCGGCTGCGATCGTCGACAAGCCTTTCGATCTTCAGGTGTTTCATGATCACGTATCGCGCGTCCTCTCCTCCAACGCGAATGGGTAGGGAGCCCACATGCGATATATCAGGAGTAGAGGGGCGATGTTGTAAGGAGCCCCTATCAGAAGCACCATGATGAAATTCGTCTCTGCAGCATGCTCGCTGAACGCCTCCATCAAGATGTAGACCACGACCGAGTAAACCATCGCAGACGCGTAGAGGAGCGCTGGCATGCGGATCCAGTTGCGGCGGCGTAGGATGGCGTAGAAGAGCACGAGATAGAACGGGCCGAAGACGAACGCGTCGATCCCGAACATCACCCGGATGCTGAGAAGCCGGTCGAGCAGGAGTGGGTCGAGGTCTTGGGCGTACCAGCCCCATGCCCGTCCGAGCGGATCGGTGGCCGTGCGAAGATCGACTCCCCACACGATCCACTGCTCCAAGACCAAGGAGGTAAACGCAAACAGAGGAAAAGCGACGAGAAATAGCCTATCCAGTGGATGGCGCGTGCGCGTATCCTGCATGATGCGACGCTATCACAAGCAGACCCGCGAGTCTTATCCTACTGCGAGGTAACGTGGACAGACGAATCGCTGCATTCTTCGATCTCGATCGAACGCTGTTGGAGGTGAACAGCGCGGGCCTGTGGGCCAAGCACGAGCTCCTCGGAGGCAACATCTCGGCGCGTCAGTTTGCTCGCGTGATCGTTTGGAACACGCTCTATCATCTTTCCCTGATCGACATCGAGACCGCGTTTCGGGAGGCCGTCTCGCACTATCGAGGGCGGTTCTATCGTGATCTCGATGAAGAGACGCGCCGATGGTTTGCGCGGGAGGTGGCGCACCGGATTCGTCCGGGTGCGCGTGCGGCGCTTCGGGAACACCGCGATCGAGGACACGAGCTCGTCCTGCTGACCAGCTCTTCGGCATTCGAAGCACGGGTGGCAGCGGATACTTGGGAGCTCGATGACTTTCTGAGCAATGATTTCCCAACCGACGAGCACGGAAAGCTCGTGGGTACCTTCGTGCCTCCGCTTTGCTACGGGCCAGGCAAAGTTCGGCGTGCCGAGACGTGGGCGTCTGCGCGCGGAGTCGATCTCGCCAGCTGTTACTTTTACTCGGACTCGTTGACGGACCTTCCAATGCTATCTGCGGTCGGGCATCCCCGCGTGGTGAGTCCCGATCCGAGGTTGCGGCGAACGGCGCGTCGAATGGGTTGGCCCATTCTGAAGTGGTGAAAAGCGCGGACTGCCCACCCGCGGGCGGAATGCAATTTCGCGAGTGCTATGCTCCCCATGATGCGCGCTCTCCTTCTCGACTCTCCCGCTCGGATCGAAACCCATCCTCTACGGCTCGGCGATATACCCATACCGCAACCCGCGGCCGACGAGGTCTTGATCCGGGTCCGCGCCTGTGGTGTCTGCCGGACGGACCTTCACGTCATCGAGGGAGACCTGCAGATGCACCATTCGCCGATCATTCCCGGCCACCAAATCGTCGGCACGATCGAGTCGGTTGGTGCGGAAGTGAAGGAGCGCCGAGTCGGCGAACGGGTTGGCGTCGCGTGGCTCCATCGGACCTGCGGCTGCTGCTCTTTTTGCATGAGCGACCGGGAGAATCTCTGCGACGCGCCGGAGTTTACGGGTTGGACCGTGCAAGGCGGCTTCGCCGACTACGTGGTCGCCCCCGCGAGCTTCACGTATCCGTTGCCAGAGGCTTTTTCCGATGTGCAGGTGGCGCCGCTGCTCTGCGCCGGCATCATCGGCTACCGCTGTCTCAAAATGACCGGCATCGAGCAGTGGTCGGGCGCCCGCCTCGGCATCTATGGTTTCGGTGCAGCGGGCCACGTCGCGATTCAGATCGCGCGGGCGCGCGGCGCAGAGGTCTACGTCTGCACTCGCAATCGAGAGAAGCACCAGGCGCTCGCCGACGAGCTGGGCGCAGCCTGGACGGGAGGCAGCACCGAGACTCCACCGGTTCCGCTCGACGCCGGGATCATATTCGCGCCGGCTGGGGAGATCGTGCCGCCCGCGCTTTCTCATCTCGACAAGGGTGCGACGCTCGTGTTGGGAGGTATCCACATGAGCCCCATTCCTGAGCTGCGCTACGAGCTGCTCTACAAGGAGCGCGTGCTGCGCAGCGTCGCCAACAACACTCGGGAAGACGGCCAGGCCTTCCTCCGAGAGGCGGCTGAGGTGCCCGTTCAGACTCGCGTGGAAACGTTTCCACTCGAGAGTGGCAACGAAGCGCTGGAACAGTTGAAGAACGACGGGATTCGAGGAGCAGCCGTTCTCGAGCTCTAACGCAGAACGCCGCGCTCCGAAGAACGCGGCGCTCTGTGCGACGGAGTCGAAACGGATCTATTCGGCAGCTTCGGCCATCAACCGGGCGACCACGTAGGGATCGATGTTTGCGCAGGGGCGGCGATCCTCGAGATAGCCCTTTCCTTCGAGGTCGGTCGCCATCGGAATTCGAATCGATGCACCGCGGTCCGACACGCCGTACTTGAACTCCCTGAACGACGCGGTCTCATGTGCGCCCGTGAGACGATCCTCGAGCCCTGCACCGTAGTTCGCCAGATGGAGCTTGATGCGGTCCGGCTGGCCGAGACGCTCGCAGTACTCGTGAATGACCTTCAAGCCGCCATCTTCACGCATGGCTTTCGTGCTGAAGTTGGTGTGACAGCCCGCGCCGTTCCAGTCGCCCGTCACCGGCTTTGCATCATACGAAATGTCCACTCCGTAGGTCTCTGCGATGCGTCCGAGAAGATACCGCGACATCAACATGTGATCGCCTACCTCGGTGATGCCCGCAGGACCAATCTGGAACTCCCACTGACCCGGCATGACCTCGGCGTTGATGCCCGAAATCTTCAGGCCCGCCTTGATGCAGGCATCCATGTGTTCCTCGACGATCTCGCGGCCGAAGATATACGACGAGCCGACGCCGCAGTAGTACGGACCCTGCGGACCCGGGAAGCCGCCCTCGGGAAAGCCGAGCGGCCACCCGTCCTTCATCATCGTGTACTCTTGCTCCATCCCGAACCACGGGTCCATCGACTTCGTGCGTTCCTCGACCTCGGCTGCCGCGCGCCGGGTATTGGTGGGATGCGGCTTGCCATCGTGCGTGTAGACTTCACACAGGACGAGCAGGTTGTCGCCGCCGCGAAGCGGGTCTCGACAGGCGAAGACGGGCACCAGCTGGCAATCCGAATCGTCTCCGGTCGCCTGGTTCGTGCTGGACCCGTCGAATCCCCAATTCGGAAGCGCAGCCACGCCGGTGATCGCGCCGAGCACTTTCTCGATGACGTTTGCCTCCAGCATTTTCGTCTTCGCACGAAGAAGCGGCGTCGGCTCGGTGCCGTCGGTCCAGATGTATTCAGCCTTGATGATGCTCATCGTTACTACTCCTAGAGATGTTCTCGTCGCCGGGGCACCAGCGAACGCAGTCGGCGGTGTACCACAGAGCCTGAACCCTCGGCCGTGATCTAAGGGACCGAGGAGCGGGTTGTCCGATCTCTGGACCCCGATTGTTTCCAATAGGTTTCCGAGCCCTTTCCGCCTTGCAAAAACGCGCTTCTGAGCTTCTTCGCGGACGGGCTCGTGGGGGAAGCAAAGCCTCCGGTTGGCCACCGCTCGAAGCGATCTTGCTTGTGGCCGGAAACCGGGCTGCGGGACGTTTAAGAGGCCCAAGCATGTGGGATTTGCATGCTTTGCACTGAAAATATACAATATAAGTATATTTGTCTTTTTGCGGTTGGGAGCATGTCATGCGTAGCTGGGTTTCGATGATGGTCGTGGCCTTTGGGGGCCTGATGTTTTGGGCGTGCAGCGGCGACGGCTCGGGCGGCGGCCCGTACGGAGGCGGCGGCTCTGGCGGCGTCGCGCTCGACTGCTCCTCACTCACCGCACCGCCACCGGGTTGCGATGAGCCGTGCCCAAGCGGAAGTGACTCGGAATGCGAAGACGGCACGTTTTGCGACGACGGTGCTTGCACCGCGCAGTGCACCGCGCAGGAAGGCTGCGGACCGGGCGCGACCTGCAACGTGCGGGGCCGCTGTGTTCCGGACGTGAGCACGGGCGGCACAGGCGGCACTGGGAACACCGGCGGCAACGGCTGCCAGTCGATCCAGGTGACACCCACACGGAGCATCCCGAACGTGATGTTCCTGGTCGATCAGAGCGGGTCGATGACCTCCGGGTTCGGCGGCGGCGAAAACCGCTGGGAAGCGGCGCACAGCGCGATCAATAGCATCGTGTCGGACCTCGATTCGATTGTTCGGTTCGCGCTGACGACCTACACGTCGCGCAACGGATTCCAGAACGGTCGTGATTGTCCCCGCCTACCGACGAAGGTCGATTTCGACCTGAACAACGCTTCGACCTTCGGCACAGATAGCATCTATCCTTATTCGTATCCGTCGGCCGACGGCGAGGACACGCCCACCGGCGATAGTATCGATGCGCTCGTGAGCCTCATCCAGGCGAATCCGCCGCCGCCGCAGGGTCCCACCATCATGGTGCTTGCTACTGATGGGGAGCCGGATTCCTGCGAGTGTGCTGACAATTGGCCCAACCCCACCGATACTTCTCAGAACTACTGCGAGGGTCCTCCTACGCCTACCGACCCGAGGATCGAGGCGGTCGACGCCGCAGCGGCAGCTCATGCCGCAGGCATCGATGTCTTCGTCCTTTGGGTGGGTCAGCTGTCGAACGATTCGACCCGCAACCATCTTCAGGATGTCGCGAACGCGGGCGTGAACGGCACCGGAACGGTCTGGGTCGGTGACAACCCCGCGAACCTTTCGAACGCTTTTCGGAGCATCATTGCCGACAGCATCTCGTGCGAGGTGCAGATCGACAAGCCATTCGGCGATGTCGATAAGGCGTGCAACGAAGGCGATGTTCGGCTGAACGGCACGCCTCTGACTTGCCCCGACGACTGGCAAGTGAAACCCGGTGTCAGCAACGTCATCGAGCTGGTGGGCAGTGCGTGCGACGAGTTCAAGAGCGGTGAGTCGACCTTCACGGCTGAATTTCCCTGCGGTGCCATCGTCGTCGAGTAGCGCTATTCGGCGAGGCTGATCTCGAGCTCCTTGCGGGCGCCCGCATTCAGCCGGACGACCCTCGTCTCGGAAGGCAGCTCTCGCCCCGCCTTCACGATGTGGCGGCCTTTCGAGAGCCGTGCCTTCACCGGCGCTCTGCCCATCCAGGTGCCGTCGATCCACACGTTGCCCCAAGGCTGCACGACGACGTGAAGCCACCCCTTGCCCACCCGCGCAGGCCTTCGCCGCTCCGGCACTGACGCTGGCGTTGACGCTGGCGTTGAAGCTGGCACTGACGCTGTCTCTGGCGCGGGCACTGACGCTGACGCTGACTCTGGCTCTGAGGCTGAAAGCGTCTCGGGACCAGGGGCGCCGTGATCGAGCCACATTGCGCCTGCCATCGCCGCGATCGCGCTTGCGACTAGGGCGCTGGCGAGCATTTGGGTGGGCCGCCTTTTGGTTGGCTTCTTGCGGTGCTGCCGGAGCTTGGCTTGGTCATGTGATGGAACGGTCGCCGGGGGCCGGCTGAGCTCGGTGTCCGGTTCCTCATCTCGAACCCGAACGTGCAATCTCGCCATCGGACCACCCCGGTGATCCTCGACGGTTTCGGCCAATGCTCTTCGCGCAGCCGGTGTCGGTGCAACGGCGGCCAACTGGTCGATGAGACGCGCTGCGCTCGAAGTGCGCGCGTCCGGGTTCACCTCGATCAGGTTCTCGATGGCTTTGCGCAGCGCGCTTGGGACTTCTGGGGCGATCTCATCGAGCGAGCGAGCCTCGCCATCGAGGATCCTCTGCATCGTTTCGACGTCGTGCGCTCCATCGAAAGGACGGACTCCTGCGGCGGCCTCGAACATCACGACGCCGAGCGAAAACAAGTCGGCGCGTCCGTCAACCGGCTCGCCGCGCATGTGCTCCGGGGACATGTAGGGAATTTTTCCCCTGGCGCTTCGGCTCGCCGTGGCCGTCGTGTTGTCGATAGCCTTGGCCAGACCGAAGTCCGCGAGCTTGGCTTCACCCGTTCTGCTCAACAAGATGTTCGACGGCGAGATGTCGCGGTGAACGAGCGTTGCATGTGCGTGCTCGAGAGCGCGAGCCAGATCGAAACCGATCAACGCGACGGTTTCAGGTGGCAGCTTCTCGCCTGGTAAGGACTTGAGAAACGATCGCAGGTCCACGCCGTCGACCAGCTCCAGGGCCATGTATTGCAAGCCGCGAATCTCACCGAATCCGACGACGCCGACGATGTTCGTGTGGCGAAGCCGGGCCGCGAGCCGCGCCTCGCGCCGAAAGCGCGATACGAAATCGTCATCTTGGCCGAATGCGGGAAGGACCCGCTTCAGGCACACGCGCTGCTCGAATCCGCTTGCCCCGATGCGGACCGCCTCGAACGTCTCTGCCATGCCCCCGACGCCCAGGCGGCGAACGAGCTGGTAGGGGCCGAACTCTCGAGGCTCACCGACCATTGCGCGAAGAGAGTAGCATCATCGTGAAAGCGCTGGCGTCCCGATCTCCGGCGATTCAGGCTCCCGCGCCACGATGAAGGCAAAAGCCGGTCCAACCGCAGGTGTCGATCGCACCATCTTTCGCCGCCTGTTCGATCTGGCCATGCCGATCGTGGGCTTGAACCTGCTGAGCGTGTTGACGCTCGCCGTCGATACGGCGATGTGCGGCCGGCTCATCGATGCGGAGGAAGCGCTCACCGCGTTGGGTTTCGCGAGCCAGCTCATCTTTTTGCTTATGGTGGCCATGCTCGGGCTGACCGTGGGGACGGTCGCTTACATTGCGCGCGCGCATGGGGCTGGAGAGCCCCAGCGGATCAATCACGTGCTTCATCAAAGCATCCTCTTGACCTATGTCGTCTCGGTTGTCGTGGCCGCCGTCGGCAATCTCGGGGCGGGCCTGGCCCTGGAGTGGCTCGGCGCCGACGCCGCAGTTCGCGACCTCGGTCTGTCTTACGTACGGCCGCTCTTCACGTTTACGGTCTTCTATTACTTGAACATGCTCTTTGCCGCGGCGCTCAGAGCCGTGGGCAACACCGTGCTTCCTTTGATGGTGGCGCTCTTGAGCAGTCTTCTCAACGTGGCACTCAACTACGGGCTCATTCTCGGACGGTTCGGGCTCCCCGCGCTGGGTGTTGGCGGCGCGGCCTGGGGTACGGTCATTTCGCAAGCCGTGGGGGTCGTGCTGATGGTGTGGATCCTAGAGCGCGACGCGGTGCCAGGAATGCGCGCACGTCTTCAGTGGGGGCCTCTCGATCGTCCTTTGGCCCGTGATCTCTTTCGAGTCGGTGCTCCAGCCGCACTCGACATGGTCATTCTCAACGTGGCTTTCCTGTCGATCGTGGGCATGCTTGCACGGGTCGCGCAGGTTGCCGTCGCTGCGCATGGAATCGGCCTGCGTATTCAGTCTCTGGCCTTCGTGCCCGGGCTCGGTGTTTCGCAGGCCATCGGTGCCATGGTGGGCAATGCGCTTGGGGCCGGAGATGTTCCAGAAGCGCGCGAGGTCGTGCGTGGCGGCGTCATCCTGTCGACCGCGATCATGAGTGTCATTGGATTCACCATCATCGTCGGCGCCGAGCCGGTCATCGCCATCTTCGGCGTCTCTGCTACCACCGATCTCGGTCACTATTCCCTGCTCTGGATGCGCGTGCTCGGGTGGGGCATGCCAGTCGTGGGAGTGCACATTGCGCTCATCGGAATGCTCCGCGGAGCGGGCGCGACCAACACGAGCCTCTTGATCAACGTGGTCGGCACGTTGCTCATTCAAGTTCCGCTCAGCTGGCTGTTGGGGTTCGTCGCAGGCTGGGGTGCATTCGGGATTTGGGTCGCCCTTCCCATTTCGTTCGTGGTCCGCATGGGCCTGGGAATCGTCGCCTATCGGAGGGGAGGGTGGGCGCGCGCCGGTGCATCGATCTGAGGCGGCGGGACGGAAGAGATTTCACTGCTTTCGTTTCTTTTTGGTACTCTGCCTGCATGGTCAACGCCTTGGTCCGGATGGTCTACCGGTTGGCGCATTGGGGTTTACGGCTCCTGTGGCTCATCCGCCGGCCCGAGACCACGGGGGCGCTCGTCGCAGTCTGGTGCCGCGGTCGCATTCTCCTGGTGAAGAATTCCTATCGACCCCAACTGACGTTGCCCGGCGGCTACGTCAAAGCGCGGGAGGATCGCCGGACCACGGCAGCCCGCGAGCTGCGCGAGGAAGTCGGCATCCAGATCCAGCCGCGGCGTTTGGTGCACGCGTACCACGGGACGCATCTGTTCGAGCATCGCAAGGATACCCTCGACATTTTCGAGCTCGAGATGGAAGAAGAGCCCAAGGTTCGCGTCGACGACCGTGAGGTCGTCGCAGCGGAGTTTCACTCTCCCGAGGAGGCCCTGAGCCTCAAAATCGTTCCGCACCTCGAAGAGTACCTTTCTAGGCGAATCGCCCAAGCTTCCAGTTGATTTACATGAGCTCGCCCGAACCGATGGTCCGTGAGGCGCTGAGGCTTTACGAACGATATCAAAAAGAGCTGATCGAGCGCTTCTCGATTTGCCCATGGGCCAGGACCGCGCGGCTCGAAGGACGCACGCGCGCGTACGTGCTCACCGATGCCAGCTGTGACCCCTCGGCGCTGGTGCCGGTGCTCCAGCACTGGTCCGACGACGAGAGCATCGATGTAGCCTTCGTGATCGCACCGCGCTTTGGGGCGGGCTTCGAAGCGTTTGCCGAGTGGTCGGAGGCCCTCGGCCAGTTGACCGAGGGCGTGTTCGTCGCCGCGTCCTTTCACCCCGATGCCACCGGGAGCTCCGGTGTCGTCCAGTTCTTGCGACAGACACCCGATCCCACGACCCAGCTCGTCCGCAGAAAGACGCTCGAGACCATCCGATCCCAGGATCCGCCTCATTACGCGGACATTTTCGAGCTCAACCTACGCCAGCTCGAAGCCGAAAAGCCAGTGCGCACGGTCGCGGCGTCCGTTCTCGCCCACAACGCGCGGTTGATCGCGCGCGAGGGCCGAGATCACCTCCAACGGATCATCGACGACATACGCGACGACAGAAAGCGCACATACGCGCAGCTGATCCCGGGCTGACAGCGCCAGCGTCAGCGTCAGGGCCAGCGGCCGGATGCGCAGTGGCGTGAGGACGGGCTCGGAAAAACGCGACACGCGGTTGCGCGGGACGGGGCGGCTTGCATAGGTGGCCCGGTGCACTGGTGAGCTCAGGCCACGCGACCCGCCCCTCGGGCGGCGCGCCAATCGGAGGGGGTTGCTGTCATGCCGATTGGCACTTCGCACGCCCGCTCCACCCCATGTCGCGTTTTTTCGAGCCCTCCATACGTCAACTTGTACCGAGGAGCACGGGTCGGGCTGTGCAGCGGCATCAGTGTCAGCGTCAGAGCCGGCGGCAGGGTCAGCGATGGCGCCAGTGCTCAGCGCCACTGCCGGCGACCGGGACTCAACGTCCGCGGAGGCGCCCTGAGGAGAGGAAGCCCCAGGCTGCGCCTCCGATCAGGCCGCCCGAATGGACCCAGTTTGCGATCGGTCCCACCCAGCCGGTGAACCCGAGCGCCAGCCAGATCAGCATGAACGTGACCAATTGTTGGGGCATGTGGTACGGGAAGCTCGGGTCGAAACGGCCGCGAATCCAGATGAACGCGAACAACCCGTAGACCACACCGGACATGCCACCGAATGTCGTGGGGCCGGACATCGCGAACTCGAGGACGTGAGAAAATACTCCGATCACGAGCACCATCACCAGCAGATATCGTGCCGAAAATACGCGTTCAATCGCGGTGCCCAAGTCTTTGAGCCACCACATGTTGAACAAGATGTGGAGGAAGCCGAAGTGCAGAAACATCGGTGTCACGAGCCGCCATGGTTGACCGTGCCAAATTGCGCTGACGTCACCGAATACGTAGCCCCCCCGAACCGGAACGAGAGGGACGAAGGTAAATAAGCCCACGATGTTCGTCTTGCGTCCCATCCCCGTGAAGATGAAGACGATGACGCAGATGACGATGAGCGCCGCGGTGACAGTACCGATCCGCATGCTCTGTCGCGCTTCGATCTGTTTTCGAATTTTTTCCGTCCGTGCGCGCAGGCGCTCATCTGCTTTGGCCTCCTCGCGCTTTTGGACGCGCGCCTTGCGAGCCATCTCGGCGAAACGAGACGCGTCGGGGTCGAAGCGACCGAGGAACGCTTTGGCGTGATCCATCTGCTCCTCGTCGTGAACCCAGACCGCGAAATCGCCGTCTCGTGTCTCCTTGATCGTCGTCGGTACCCCGTCGGCGTAGAGCGCGTCACTGAGCGTTTGCGCCTCGGCGCGGGTGGTCACGTTGGTCAGCAGACGCATTGGCTCGCCGAGTGTAGCCGCTTCGATCCGCGGTTCAATGGCCGCGGATCGTCGAGTACATCAGGCAATCGCGCGGGAGGTCCGATCGGTTGGGATGATGGCCGTACCGGCGAAGGCGGCCCTCGTACACCATGCCCACCTTTTCCATGACCCGGGCCGAACGCGCGTTTTCTTCGTCGCATAGGGCCTGCACGCGGTAGACCCGTGGGTCCTCGAAGGCTGCTTCACAGACGCGCGCCAGCGCTTCGGGCATGTACCCCTGACCCCAGAATCGGCTGCCGAGGGCAAACCCGACCTCCACGCGGTGGAAGTTCACCGTGGAGCCGATGGCGCCGAGTAGGGCACGATCTTCCTTGCGTTCGATGAGCCACATCCGGTGGCCCATGCGTAGGTCCCACGCGTCGATGACTTGATGAAAAAACTCCCTGGTCTGGGCAGGGCTGGTGTGTGCCGCCCAGGTGAGGTACCGGGTGATCGTCGGATCACTTGCATAGGCGTCGAAGGCTGCCTCGGCATCCTCTGGCTTCGGCCGCCTCAGGAGCAGCCGGCGGGTTTCGAGCTCTTCGGGCGGGAACTCCACGCCGCCCGTATAGCATGCGCCCGTTGGCGATGGATCCGCCGCCGACGAGCTGATAGCTTGCCTGCGATGTCCAACCGGGACGAGCCCCTCGACGATGCGTCGCTTCGCCTTTGCGGGAAGCTCGGTCACACCTTTGCGGACACGGGGTTTTTGCTCGATGCGCTCACACACCGCTCGTTCAAGAACGAGCGCCCGGATGCGTGCTGCGACGACAACGAGCGCCTCGAGTTCCTGGGAGACGCAGTCGTCGGGTTGGTCGTCACATCGCTCTTGTTCACCCAGTTTCCTGACGCAGACGAAGGGGAGCTGACGCGCCGCCGCGCCGATTTGGTGAGCGAGCGAGGGCTTGCAGAGGTCGCGGAGGACATCGGGGTTGGCGAAGCGATGCGCCTCGGGCGGGGAGAAGAACGATCCGGCGGTCGCACCAAGCCGCGGCTCTTGTCGAGCGCCCTCGAAGCGTGCGTTGGCGCCATCTACTCGGATGGGGGGGTCGAGGCCGCGTTTGCCGCGGCGCAACGCATTTTCGAGCCTCGGTTGCATACCAGCGCGCCGGGCCGCAGGGATGCCAAGTCCCTCGCGCAGGAATGGGCGCAGGCCCATCTGGGAGGGACTCCGAGCTACCAATTGGTGGAAGCCGAAGGACCCGATCACGCCCGAGAGTTCACGGTCGCCTTGGAGCTTCATGGCGAGCAGGTTGCCACAGGAAGTGGTCGCTCGAAGCTCGAAGCCGAGCAGGGCGCGGCCCGCGCAGCCCTCGAATCCTGGAAGACCGCATCTACGGCCGGTGGTGGCTGACCCAGCTATACGGCGCGCGATGCCGCGTATGCTTCGAGTCGGGCATGCGCCCAGTCCACATCGCGTTGCAGCTCGTTGTATTCGGGTCCTTCGTAGAGCTCACCGAACGCCTTGAGCGCCTCCTCGGCCTTTGCAAGCTCCACGCGAACTGCTTCCGGCTTGATCGTCGCGGGCGACGCGAACAAATCGGTCAGCAACAGGACCTTGTCGGGTCCCCCCTCGACGAAACCGGGCCCGATCGCGGCGATGTGCCGTTTCCCCTCGACTTCCCAAACCAGCAGACCGCATTTCAACGCCGCCAGCAAGGGAAGGTGATTCGGCAGCACGCCAAACTCGCCTTGCACGCTCGGTGCTTGAACCGAATCGACCTTGGCAGAGAGCACGGATCCGGTCGGGGTGACCACGTCGAGCTGAAGATATTGGGAGTTCGCCATGGTGCCGCCGCTCAGACCTTCGAACGTTTGGCGTAGGCTTCCTTCACCTGGTCGACGTTGCCCTTGAGATAGAAATCCTGCTCCGGAATGTGGTCGAGCTTGCCATCGAGGATCTCCTCGAAGCCGTCGACGCTCTCTTCGAGCGGTACGTACGCGCCCTTGAGTCCGGTGAACTGCTCGGCGACGAAGAACGGCTGCGAGAGGAATCGCTGGATCTTTCGGGCGCGATCGACCACCAAACGGTCGTCTTCGCTCAGCTCGTCCATGCCCAGAATCGCGATGATATCTTGCAAATCCTTGTAGCGCTGAAGTGTTTCCAGCACGCCGCGGGCGATGCCGTAGTGGCGCTCTCCGATGATCCCCGGGTCGAGCATCGTCGAGCTGGAGTCGAGCGGGTCGACCGCCGGGTAGATGCCGAGCTCCGCGATCGAGCGTGACAACACGGTCGTGGCATCCAAGTGCGCGAAGGTCGTCGCGGGCGCCGGGTCGGTCAAGTCGTCGGCCGGAACGTAGATGGCCTGCACCGAGGTGATCGAGCCTTTGTTGGTCGACGTGATTCGCTCCTGAAGCTGACCCATCTCGGTGGCCAACGTCGGCTGGTAGCCCACGGCCGAGGGAATGCGGCCTAGGAGCGCGGACACCTCGGAGCCTGCCTGGGTGAAACGGAAGATGTTGTCGATGAAGAGAAGGACGTCCTGCCCCTCGTCGTCGCGGAAGTACTCGGCCACGGTGAGCGCGCTGAGCGCGACGCGCTGGCGCGCTCCGGGAGGCTCGTTCATCTGGCCGTAGATCAGCGCTGTCTTGGAGAGAACCGACTCGCCCGTTTCAAGCTTCGACTCGCTCATCTCGAGCAGAAGGTCGTTGCCCTCGCGAGTGCGCTCACCGACGCCGGCAAAGCAAGACACGCCGCCGTGCGCTTTGGCGACGTTGTTGATCAGCTCCATGATGAGAACCGTCTTACCGACGCCAGCACCGCCGAAGAGACCGATCTTTCCGCCTTTTCGATAAGGCGCCAGCAGGTCGATGACCTTGATGCCCGTCTCGAATATCTCGACCTGGGTGCTTTGCTCGACGAAGCTCGGGGCAGGCTTGTGGATCGGCGAGAATTTGGTCGCATTGACCGGACCCAGCTCGTCCACCGGCTCGCCCACGACGTTCAAGATGCGGCCGAGACACTCGTTACCCACGGGCATCGTGATCGGGGCGTTGGTGCTCTTGACCTCCATGCCGCGGACCAAGCCGTCCGTCGAATCCATCGCGACGGCGCGCACCGTGTTCTCACCCAGGTGCTGGGCGACCTCGAGGGTCAGGTTCCAGGCTTTGTCGCTGATCCCGGGATTGCTGACTTGAAGGGCCGTAAGAATCGAGGGTAGGTTCCCTTGGGGAAACGCAACGTCCACGACCGGACCAATGACCTGAGTAACACGCCCGTTCTGAAGCTCTGCCATGTTCTTTCCGCGGTTGTCGAAAGTGTGGTGGCCGGCGGGGCGGCCCGCCTCGAAAGCGAGCGCGACCTAGCACGGTGCCCCATGGTGGTCAACGGCGCGCCGGCACTGCGGAGCTAGGGTCACGCCTCGTCGAGGCAAGCCCCCTTGAGCCCTCGATTGACCCCAACCGGGACCCTTTCTACGCTCCACGACCAGATGCAGCCCGAAGACGCAGTCATCCACGCGCTTCTAGGTGCCGGAACCCGGTACCAGGGCAAGCTCTTCTTCGAGGGCCGGGTGCGCATCGACGGGGATTTCGAAGGAGAGGTGCAAAGCGACGGTGTGTTGGTGGTCGGTGACCAAGCGACCATCCGGGGCATCGTTCGCGTCGGTACCCTGATCGTACGAGGTGGAATCGTCGAAGCGGACATCCACGCCATCGACCTCGTCGAGCTGCACGCGCCTGCCCAGGTTCGCGGGGATATTCGCACCCAAGCCCTCTACATGGACAAGGGAGTGGTCTTCGACGGTTCATGCGTGATGGGAGAGGTGCTGGATCTGGACGATCGTCCCCCTCCGGTGCGCTCAGCGGAAGACACGTCTCCCGATGGCTACAAAGACCAGCCCACCAGGAGCTGAAAGGTGAGGCCGTGGTCCGTGCCATCACCTCCGTCGCCCATCGATGGAACGTTGTGGGTCGCCCCGGAAAAGCGCATTCGATAGTATTCCCATCCGAAACGGAACGCATAGCTGAATCCCGCATCGAGACGTCCTCCGAGCATCAGCGCTGCGTCGAGGCCGAACGCAGAGCTGTCAGCGCCAAAAGAATCCGCAAGGTCGCCCAGCGTCCACGGAAACCGGAGGCCGAAATCGAAGCGAACGCTCAAGAAATGGGACACGATCATGCACGCCACCGCAGGTCCTAGGCGGACGTAAACGATGCTGGATGAGGGAAGCACGGAGTTGAGGTCGATGCGGAGGACATCTGCGCCGACGCCGACCAGCCCGCCCACCTGAACCCGTCGCAGAGGATAGAGGTAGCCGAGCTGGCCCAGGAGGCGCCACGTGTTGGTTTGAAGTGAAATTCCGGTTTCGCCCGGCTCCACCGTGAGCCCGATTCCCGAGCCTCCATCGATCTGCAGAGATCATCGCCTGCATGGCTGGCTTCGGCGAGCGGTGCGCCCATGGGCGGGCCATGAAGTGCCATCCGAGATCGAAGTAGGCCCCGGTGTCGAAGTTTCGGTCTTCAGTGCCGCCGTTCCCGTCTCCCACATCGAGGCGGATGCTCCGGAAACGGGCGCCGGCGCCGATGAGCATGACCACGACCGGCAGCTTCCACTCCTCGTCCTGCGCCTTTGCAGGCTGGTCGTTTGCGACCTCGTCTGCCGCGGCCGAGCGAGGAAGGTGCCCGATCACGAAAAGCGCAGCAAATACAGACACGAGGGCCGGCCGATGCATTTGCCGTTCAACCTAGCAACTCCGCCTGTGGCCGAGCATTTTTTCCACGCCCCGACCCCTGGGGCCCAGCGGGCGAGGAGAGGCTCCTCATTTGGGGAGGCCAGCCGCGGCGGTGACGTAACGTCAGCGCGTTCCGGCCGTACCCGCGCGAGGAGCAGGAGCCGCCATGACAAAGACATGTCCCCCAAGCTTGGTCGCCGCCACACTGCTCGCGGTGGGCTTGGTGAGCCCGCGCGCCGCTGCGGAGCCGGATGAAAACGCGGACGTTCTCACGGCACAGATACCCGAGGTCGGCTCGGACATCTCGTGGGGCCGCGCGGTCCTCATCGTGGACAAGCCGATGGCCGAAGTCGTCCCGATCGTCCGCGACTACGCCAACTATGTGCAATTCATGCCGAATTTTACCAAATCGAAGGTTCTTGCCCAGCGAGGCGGCCGCGCGATGGTGTACATGGAGGTCAGCGTTGCGAAGGGGGCGCTCACGCTTTGGGGCCAGCTAGACCTGGCGGAGCGAGCCGCCGCGGACGATGCAGTCATCGTGGATGCGCGCCTGATGGAAGGCAATATCGACGCCTTCAGCGCGAGTTGGACCCTCACCCCGCTCGATGGCGGAGCGCGGACGCGCGTCGACTTCCGCATCTACGTCGACCCGGACATCCCGCTCCCTTCGGCGGTGTTCAGTCGCGAGAACGAGCGAGCGGCTGGAAGGACGGTCCGAGCGCTGCGAGCTCGCTTGTTTGACGGGTCACACGGATCGACCTGAAGTGTGCGGGTAGCGGGCCGGGACCGACCTTGACTGGGTACAGGCCCATGCTAGGAACGCGCGCCGCCAGGGATGTCTCCTTGCCGTGCTTGCGATTCGGCCCCAAGCGCCGTTCGGAGGTGGTCCGGGGCCGACCGGGAATACCGCTGCGATGCATTTGCTCTTCACAGCCCTATTGTCCGAGGGCTCGATCATCGATCTCGACGGAACGATCTGGATCCAGCTCGGGCTCTTTGCGATCGCGTTTTTCATCTTTCGTCCTCTGATTTTCCGTCCGATGGTGGCGCTGTTCGAGGCGCGCGAAAACGCGATCGAAGGCGCGAAGCTCGAGGCGCTTCGCCTCCAAGACGAAGCTGCCGCCGAAGGGGAGGAATTCGAAGAGGAGATGCGCCGCTTGCGCCTTCAGGCGGGCGAGGAACGCGACCGCCTGCGCGCGGAGGGCAAGCGTCTGGAGCGCACGGTTCTCGACCGGGTTCGAGAGGAAACCGACAAGCAGCTGGCCGAGGCCGACACGAGGCTCGACCGGGAGCAGGCAAAGCTCCGGTCGGAGCTTACGCAGTCCATCCCCGCGCTGGCCAAGCAGATCGCCTCGAAGATGCTCGATCGGGAGGTCCAGTGATGCGTTCGTTTGGCGTCCTGCTGTTTGCGGTTTGCGCGCTCGCGTCCACCTCGGCGTTTGCCGAAACCGCCGAAGACACGTCACTCGCCCACGAGATCGCTGAGGAACAGTCAGGACACGACGGGCACGCGCTTTCCTTCACCCATCTCATCGAGAGCCGCGAGTTCCAAGGTACGGTGATCAACTTCGTGGTGTTGGTCGGGCTGCTGGTGTGGCTCGTCCGCACGAAGGTCAATCCGATGCTGGCGGCACGCCGGGCGGCAGTGGAGAAGGAGCTCGCCGAAGCACAGATGCTTCGCGCGGAGGCAGAAAGGCGCCACCGTGAGACCGCGTCCCGCCTCGAGAAGCTCGACCAGGAAATAGCTCAAATTCGCGCCGAGATGATCAAGGCGGGCGAGGCCGAACGGGACAGGATCGTCTCCCAGGCCGAAGAGAAGGCTGCGCGGATGCGCAAGGACGCCAGCTTCTTCATCGAACAGCAGGTCAAGCAGCTACGCGAGGATCTGATCGACGAGGCCGCCAATGCAGCGGTGCAGGCTGCTCAGGAGCTGCTCCAAGAACGCACCACGGAAGCAGATCAGGATCAGCTTGCAGAGGCATACCTCAGCCGCCTCGACGAGGTAATCGAGGAGCGTCAATCATGAGCGCGTTCGGCCGACGTTACGCAAAGGCGTTGCTAGACCTCGCGCGAGAGCGCGGTGAGGTGGATAGCGTTCTCCGAGACGTGGGCGCGATTTTTGACGCGTGGAAGGAGAGCGCCGAGCTTCGCGAGATCCTTCAGCACCCCGTCATCCCGAAACCCGCTCTCAAGTCGGTGATAGGCGCGTTGATGGATAAGCTCGGCAGCGCCCAGCTCGTCCGCAATACGCTGAACCTGATTGCCGACAAGGGTCGGCTCGACCGTCTCGATGAGGTTCTCCAAGCGCTCGACGAGCTCGCCGAGGCAGAAACGGGGCGCGTGCGTGTGGAAGTCACGAGTGCCAGACCGTTGAGCGACGCCTACTGCGCGCGCCTGGCGGAGAAACTCCAACGAGTGACCGACCGGGAGGTGGTTCTCGTCAAGAAGGAAGACCCTTCGCTCATCGGAGGCGTGGTGACACGCATTGGCGACCAGGTATTCGATGGAAGCCTGAGCAACCGGCTGAGCGAGCTTAGAGAAACCTTGCTTGCCAACGGCGAGTCGCCGTAACCGCATCGAATTAGGAGCCCTGCAATATGCAACTTCGCGCTGAAGAGATTTCCAACATCATCAAGCAGCAGATCGCGTCGTATGAGGAATCGGTCGACGTCGTCGAGACCGGTACCGTTCTCACGGTGGGTGACGGCATTGCCCACATCTACGGACTGGAAGGCGCGATGGCGGGGGAGCTCCTCGAGTTTTCCGGCGGCATCTACGGGATGGTTCTCAACCTCGAGGAGGACAACGTCGGATGCGCGATCTTCGGGTCGGACGTGGGCATCGGCGAGGGCGACACCGTCAAGCGTACGGGCCGCATCGTCGAGGTTCCGGTCGGCCCTGCGCTCGTCGGACGCGTGGTCAATGCGCTTGGGCAGCCAGTGGACGGCAAAGGCCCGATCGAGAGCAAGCTGACGCGCCGGGTCGAGCTCAAAGCGCCCGGCATCGTCGCCCGCCAACCGGTCAACGAGCCGCTTCAGACGGGACTCAAGGCGATCGACTCCATGATTCCAATCGGCCGGGGGCAGCGAGAGCTCATCATTGGAGACCGCCAGACCGGCAAAACTGCCGTGGCGCTCGACACGATCATCAATCAGAAGGGCAAGGGCGTCTTCTGCATTTACGTCGCCATCGGACAGAAGCAGTCGACGGTTGCGCAGGTCGTCGACAAGCTCACGCAGTTTGGTGCGATGGAGTACACGAGCGTGGTCATCGCGGGCGCTTCGGAGCCAGCGCCGCTTCAGTTCATCGCGCCCTATACCGGCGTCACCATGGGCGAGTATTTCCGTGACAGCGGCCAGCACGCCCTATGCATCTACGACGATCTTTCCAAGCAGGCGGTCGCGTACCGTCAGCTTTCCCTGCTTTTGAGGCGTCCGCCTGGACGTGAGGCGTATCCGGGCGACGTGTTCTACGTCCACAGCCGGCTTCTCGAGCGCGCCGCCAAGATGGCTGAGGAATGGGTCGTGGTCAAAGAGCAGCAGGATCCCAGCCGTCTCGGCAATCAGGTCTTCAGCGGCCCGCATGCGCGCCAAGAGGCCGAGGCAGCGGCGAAGGAACAGGGATCCGGCTTCGTAGCGAAGAAGCTGCCCGATTCCGGCGGCTCGCTGACCGCATTGCCGATCATCGAAACGCAGGCCGGCGACGTCTCCGCCTACATCCCTACCAACGTCATCTCGATCACGGACGGTCAGATCTTCCTGGAGTCCGATCTGTTCAACTCCGGCGTTCGACCCGCTATCAACGTCGGCATCTCGGTTTCCCGCGTCGGCGGCAACGCGCAGATCAAAGCGATGAAGCAGGTTGCCGGTACGCTCCGCCTCGAGCTGGCCCAGTTCCGCGAAATGGCGGCCTTCGCTCAGTTCGCCTCCGACCTCGATGCAGCGACTCGGCAGCAGCTGTCTCGCGGCGAGCGTTTGGTCGAGGTGCTCAAGCAAGGCCAGTTCGTGCCCTGGCCTGTCGAGGAGCAGGTCGTGGTCATCTTTGCCGGCACACACGGATTCCTCGATCCGCTACCCACCGACTCGATCGGCCGCTATCAGCAGGAGCTCATCAGCTGGCTCAAGGCGGAGCGTCCTTCAATCCTCAAGGACATCATTTCGAAGGGGAAAATCGACGACACCTTGGAGAGCCAGATCGACCAAGCTCTGACGGCCTTCGCGGATGTCTTCGAGCCCACCCCGGAGAGCTGAGCGCGGATGGCAGCCCTCAAAGACATTCGAAAGCGAATTGCGAGCGTCAAGAGCACGCAGAAGATCACCCGCGCCATGAAGCTGGTGGCGGGTGCGCGTCTGCGCAAGGCACAGCAAAACATCGAGCGCCTCCGTCCGTACGCCATCAAGACCTACGAGGTGCTCAGCGGGGTCGCGGCGCGTGTGGGGGGCGACGAGGACGTGCATCCTCTACTCGCGCGGCGTGAGCCCAAGAACGTGATGCTGGTGGTCCTCACCAGTGACCGCGGGCTTGCAGGCGCCTTCAACGCGAACATCTGCAAAGCGGCCTACCGACAGTGGAAAGAGCTCGAGGCAGAGGGTAGCGACGTCTGCTTCGGAATCATCGGCCGAAAGGGCCGCGACTATTTCAAGCGCCGCAACGCGAAAATTCGCCACGACTTCCTCGGGGTGTTCGAGGACTTGAGCGTCGACAAAGCTGGAGAGATCGGGCGCTACATCGTCGAGGACTACACCTCGCTTCATCTCGACGCCTGCTATCTGGTCTACAACGAGTTCAAGAGCGCAATCAGTCAGCAGGTCGTGATCGAGCCCTTTCTTCCGATCAAGCCCATGGTCTTGGCCGAGGACCAGCTTGGAGATTTCATCTACGAGCCGAACCAGCAAGCCCTGCTCGACAACCTGCTTCCCATGTACGTCGAGGTGGAAATCTATCGAGCGCTTCTGGAGTCGGTTGCCTCCGAGCATGGCGCTCGGATGACCGCCATGGATTCCGCGACCAACAACGCGAGCGACATGATCGATCGGTTGACCCTGCAGTACAACCGGGCTCGTCAGGCCGCCATCACCAAGGAATTGATGGAGATCATCGGCGGCGCCGAAGCTCTCAAGGGCTGACCGCGCCTTCGTGATACCGTTCGCGCGATGTCCGGTCGCTTGAAGGGTCCACAGCCGCTCTTGTGGCTCGCGTGGGTCTGCGCCTTGGCCACCATCGTGTACGTCATCGGTGCGCCGCTCTGGTCCGCTGCGTATCCGATGATGACGGACTTTCCGTTTCAAACGGCCGCCTCGTCCGTGTTCCGGCACTACAACGATCCATCGTGGCATTTCAAGGAGCAGTTCGTCTTTCAGTGGTTCGCGGTGCCCTACGTCACACCGTTCGCGCTATCCGCGCTCTTCATGTTCGTCCTGCCGCCCGTGGTCGCCACCAAATTGGCGACCGGGTTGCTGTTGGCGCTCCTGCCGGCCGGCCTCATGGTTCTTTGCTGGGGACTGCGAAAGTCACCACTTCTCGGGCTTTGGGGTCTCGTGCCCGTGTGGGGTGTTCTCACCCACTGGGGCTTCGTCGGGTTCGTGGCAGCGCTCGGGCTGTTTGCAGCTGCGCTTGGGCTCGCGCTTCGTCTGGTCGATAGGCCGACGGTCAAGACCCAGGTTGCGCTCGTCGTCATCCTGGTCCTGCTGTTCTTCACCCACGTGTTCCGGTTTCCTCTCGCGCTCGTGATGATCGTGATGGTTGGCGCCATCATGTCGCGCAGCGTCGACACCTTGCGAGGTTTGGCCATCCCGCTTGCGTTGGGGGGCGGCCTTTTCGTGGCTTGGTGGCTTTCTCGGCCGGAGCTGTTGGATCCGGGCTTGCGTTTCGTGTGGCCCCCTCGATGGAGCCGTCTCGCCGAGGCGCCGAGCTACCTGTCCGACATCTTCGTCGACGACGAGGATACGATCATGTTCCGACGAACCGGGCTGTTGTTTGTCGTGACGGCGGCGATTCTCGGTACGTTTGCCATCGCCCGCCTGCGCTCGTGGCCCAGAAGTGGCTGGGTGGTTCCCGCCCATGCGGTGGTCGGCGTGTCCATCTTGTTGTTTTTCACCCTGTACCTGACCTTACCTATGGAAATGGGCGTTTGGTGGTACGTGTTTCCAAGGGAGATCACGGCGACCGTCTATCTGGTGCCTGCGCTCCTACCAGACCTGCCCCGCAGGACCTGGGCGCACCTCGGATTCGTCGTTTGGACCGCGGTCGCGATTGCACCGCTCGGGGAGATCGTGACCGAAGCAAATCGGGAGTTCGCTACGACTACCGTGCACTTCCGGGAGATCGTCCGGGAGCTGCCCGAGGCACCGAAGCTGCTCTATCTCGTTTACGACCACGGAGGCTCTAGAGCCCGTATCAGCCCCTATGTACATCTTCCTGCCTACGTGCAGGCCGAACGGGGTGGCTGGCTGAGCTTCCACTTCGCGCAAATGGGAACCTATCCTTTCCGGTACCGAGCTGCCACCGATCCGAATGCGGTCGTACCTCCAGCCACGCCCCTGCGGTGGGAATGGACGCCCCAACAATTCCAGCTCGAAGAGCACGGGAAGTTCTTCGGTTGGTTTCTCGTTCGCCGAATCGGCTCGCCCGACGGGCTTTTCGCCTCCGACCCCTCCATAGAACGGGTAGCCCACTTCGAGAGCTGGTGGCTCTATCATCGGCGAGGCTCGGCTGGACCGCGGGGCCAAACGCCGTAAATTGGCGCGCCGATGGACCTTACCAAGCAAGAAGACCGCTGGGCCGTGTGGACCGTTCAAGCTCGGCATTTCGCAAAGCGAGAGAACTATACCGATGCGGTAGCGAGGATGACGCTGGTGCGAAACTCCATCCAAGGCGCGCTAGGCGAAGCTGCCAGCGAAGAGGAACGCGCACGGCTCGAACGGCACCTCGCCCGCGCCGAAGAGCAGCTCGCGACTCTAAAGGCGCAATACGACGCATGGCGCTCGGAAATCGCGGCGCGGCGACAGCACACGATCGGTCATGCGGCCGATGAGATGGCTCGGCCCCTTCCGATCGCAGTCGAATAGTGACGAGCCCTCCCCAGTGCTCGGTGGCGTCTCTGGAAGCGGCGGAACCTCTCGCCGGAACGGCCACCGACTCGATCGATCGGTGGATCCTGCTCGAGGTCACCGACCCATGGGCGTCCGAGGCGCTCGACACCGAGGCATTGCCAGAACCTGCTCGTGCGCGTCTCAGCGAATGGTCGCAGGAGCCACGCACGAGATTGCAGCTGATCCGCCGGCCGGGCCGCGTGGGAAAGAGCAGGCGGCTCATGGTGATTTCGTCGCACGGCGAGCGAAACGCGGCAGCCAAGCTCGAGCTCGATCGCTACGAAGATCTATTGGATGTCGATCCAGCAACGCTTCGGGTGGGGGCAGCCGAGTCGATCTGGTTGGTCTGCGTGCATGGGCGGCGTGACCGGTGCTGCGCCTTGCACGGAGGCGCGGTGTTCAGGGCCATGCAGGCCCGCGGAGCCGAAGTGTGGCAGTGCAGCCATCTGGGCGGCCACAGGTTTGCTGCATGCGTACTATCCCTTCCCGACGGATTCATGTACGGACGTCTCCGGGCGGAGCACGCGCCGCGCCTCATCGCGGCCCACGAGGCCGGGGAGCTCGGCGATCTAGACCTGCTCCGGGGGCGGTGTTCGTTCGATAGGCCAACTCAAGCCGCGGAGGTATTCCTCCGACAGCGACTCGGCATCGTGGGGCGCGCGGACTTGGAATGGCTGGGGACGTCCCTGGAGGACAATTCGACATGGCGGGCCGGTTTCCGCGTGGCGGAAGGCGAGCAGACCGTTCGCGTGAAGCGAGAGCAAACCAACGCAATGCGTCCCGCGAGCTGCGGCGCAGACCCGGAGCCGGTCACGCGATTCGTGGAGGCGTAGAGTCGGGGCGGTAGCCAGCGTTCAGCGTCTCCGCCTCTTACGCCAGGATTCGCACCAACCTTGCCGGTGCGAGCGTCAGCGAGAGTGGGTCTAGCTCGCTCAGCGCCTTTCGAACCGATCCTTGCCGGGCTTCGTGGGTGAGAATCACCACGGTGGCTGCGTCCGTATCGCCTTCCGCGACGTTTTGGAACATCTTTTCAATGGAGACGCCGACGTTGCTCAGCTTTCCGGTGATCTCCGAAAGAACGCCCGGCTCATCTCGGACGGTGAAGCGCAGATAGTAGCGGGTCCGAAGCTCGTCTGGATCCTGCACGACAGGCTCCGCGTTTTCGTCGTGAATGAAGCTCGGCACCCGCCCCGAGGCGTTCTTCAGGATGTTGCGGGCGACGTCGATCACATCGCTCACGACGCTGGTCGCAGTCGGTCCGGCACCTGCGCCTGGACCCGACAGGAGACAGGTTCCCACACGTTCGCCGCGCACGGATACCGCATTGAGCGCACCGGTGATGTGTGCCAGTGGATTCTCCAACGGCACCAGCGCCGGATGCACGCGTAGGTCGAGGACATGATCATCCGTGCGGGCGGCGATGGCCATGGGACGCATCGCATAGCCAAAGCTCTTGGCGTAGTGGATGTCGTGTGAGTCGACTGCATCGATTCCCTCAGTCGCGATGTGCGCGGGATGAACCCTGACGCCGAAGGCCAAGGTCGCCAGGATCGCGAGCTTGTGTGCTGCGTCTGCGCCATTGATGTCCAGCGTGGGGTCGGCTTCGGCATAACCGGCTTGCTGGGCGGATGCGAGCGCCACCCCGAAGTCGAGGCCTCGTTCGGCCATCTCGGTTAGAATGTAGTTGCTGGTCCCGTTGATGATTCCTCGGATCGACAAGATCTCATCGGAAGCGAGGGACTGCCCGATGGCTCGGATGATGGGGATGCCACCGGCGACTGCAGCTTCGAAATAAAGGTCGAGATCCTTCTGTCTGGCCAGGTCGAAGAGGGCATCGCCCTTCTCGGCCAGGAGAGCCTTGTTGGCAGTCACGACGTGCTTACCCTGCTCGAGTGCTTCGCGAAGGACCCGCTCCGCAGGCTCGATGCCCCCCATGACCTCCACGACGATGTCGACCTTGGGGTTGCGGGCGACCTCCATCGGGTCACTGGTCAAGATCTCCCACGGAACGTCGGCCCTCTCCCTTTTCGGGTCGCGCACTGCGATCTGCTCGACGACGAGCGTGGCGCCTAGACGTTTTTCGATGGTTGCGGCATGCGCGCGCAAGATGTCGAGGGCGCCCTTTCCGACGACGCCGCAGCCCACGAAACCGATACCGATGGTTCTGGAAGACAAGCGAGCTACCTCCGAAACCCCACGGTAGCAGACTACCGACGCGATTCACGCCACGGAGCATTGGGACAGGCCCCACAATCGGCTAGAAACGGGTTGTGGAAATCTGGTTGCTCGTGCTTTGGACGCTATCGGGCGCCGCGCTCCTGTTCACCCATCTGTTGATGGCCTGGCGCGTGCTTGCGGGCCCGCTCGCCGCGAGGTGGCGCTACCTGGGTTTCCTCGTTCCGGTCTTGACACCCGTCGTGGCCTGGCGCGGAGGCAACCGTCTAGGCCCGATCACCTGGGTGCTGTTCTTGGTGATCTACCTCTCGGCGCGCATGGTCCAAGTCTAATGTCCGCTCCGAAACGTCATCCGCTGCTGACAGTCCGGCTTCGCCCCGAGCAACTGGAAATCGTTCAACTCCGGCTATGGGAGCTCGGTGCAACGGGCCTCGAAGAACGCGACGAGACGACGCTGATGCGGGAACCGACATCCGGCGGGGTCGTCGTGATGGCGGCCTTTCCCGACGAATCTGCCGCGCGATATGCGCTGAACGACATCCGCGGGGAGCTCGAAGCGGAAATCGTCTACGTGCCCCACCAGGACTGGTCGATCGAATGGCGCCGCGGCTTTGGCCCCCAACGCATCGGTGAGCGGCTCTTGCTCCGGCCCTCGTGGGAACAGGCCGAAAGTCTGCCCGGGGACGTGGTGCTGACAATCGATCCCGAAAACGCCTTTGGCAGCGGCGATCACGAGACGACGCGGCTCGTGTTGGCGTTCCTCGAGCGGCGCATCGCGGGCGGCGAGCATGTATTGGACGTGGGCTGCGGCAGCGGAATCCTATCGATTGCAGCCGTTCGCCTCGGGGCGGAATCCGCCGTCGCCATCGACATCGACCCAGACGCGGTTGCGGTGGCGCGGCGAAACGCAGAGCTCAATGCCGTGGTTCACCGCGTCTCCGTATCGAGCGAGCCTCTGATCGATGTCGGCGGCGTGTACGACGTCGTCCTAGCCAACATCGAGACACGAATTCTGATCGATATGCCGGATGCCCTTTGCGCCCGGGTGGCACCTGGCGGTTTCTTGGTCTTGAGCGGGATTCTCGTCGAAGAGCGCGACATGCTGCTGGCTGCCTATCGGTCCATGAAGCTCGACGAATGCCTCGAAGAGGGTCCATGGTGCGCTTGCCTGCTGAAACCGGTGCCCGCATGACGGTTCGGAGGCTTTATGCTCCGACGCTCCCCCCAGCCGGGGGACTGGTCGTGCTCGGACAAGGACCGAGCAGGCACGTCCGGGTGCTTCGACTTCGCCCCGGTGACCAAGTCATGCTTTTCGACGGCTCGGGGAATGCTGCCCACGCGCACATCAAGGCCTTGAATCAGGGAGTCACGTGCGAGGCGGGTGAGCGTTTTGCGACCACGTCCGGCCCCGGGCGAATCGTCCTGATGCTCGCCATCCCAAAAGGCGCGAAGCTCGAAGACTGCGTACGGATGGCGACGGAGCTCGGCGTAGACGAGATCGCGCTCATGCGTTCACGGCGCACAGTGCCACGGTGGGATCCCGAACGTACCCGGGCCCGCGTCGATCGTCTCATCCGGATCGCTGCGGAGGCTGCCGCTCAATGCGAGCGCAGTGACATTCCCATCGTCCACGATCCCATGCAGTGCGGGCAGTGGCTGCAACGATTCCCGGCCGAGGCCGCGGGGGTGCTTTT
This sequence comes from uncultured delta proteobacterium, assembly GCA_963817725.1. Taxonomy (GTDB): domain Bacteria; phylum Myxococcota_A; class Polyangia; order Polyangiales; family Houyiibacteriaceae; genus SG8-38. The sequence continues at coordinate 564,377 of CAWFPD010000004.1, read as the reverse complement.
CGGCGCGCGGGCAAAGGGGGCGATGCAGCTGGATCGAGCGCCTGGGCAAGTCTGGTGCGCCGTGGGACCGGAGGGTGGCTTCACGGACGAGGAGGCGGCCGCGTTCCAGGAGGCCGGTTTTGCCATTGCGAGCCTCGGTCCGTGGGTACTCCGAGTCGACACCGCCGTGGCAGCGGCTTTGACCCTCGTGCAGGACCGCTTGCACGAGGTTTTTGCAAGCTCGTTGACAGGTTGACACGAGCGACGCCACCATGGCGTTTGGGTATGTCGGTTCTCGCCTCGCTTCTGGTCCGCGACCAGGTGATTCCTGTCGAACGGGTTCAGGAGGCGATCCAGGAGCAGGTCATGCGGGGAGGCAACCTCGATACTGTGCTTCTCGAGCTCGGTTATCTCCATGAAAACGCGATGAACGCCTATTGCGCGGCGGTCTTTGGGCTTCTTCCGGCGACGCGCGAGGAGGTGATGCAGGCGCCGATCAGCACGATCCGGGTGCTCCCCCGGGAATTTGCGGTTCGCCATCGGGTGATTCCCGTGGCCAGGACGGAGGACGCCGTCGTGTTGACCGTCGACCGGCCGTTGCCGCACGCGACGCTTCGCGAGATTTCCTTCGAGCTCGGGATCGATCCCGTGCAGCGTGTCGTGTGCACCGTCCGCATCGAGGCGGGCCTGGCGCGTCACTACGACATCGAGCTGACGACTCGCATGCGACGCCTCCAAGATTTGCTCGAGGTCTCGGAGCCCGGACCCATTCCCTACGTCGCACCGTTCCAGGGCGTCGGGAAACGCAGCTCACTTCCTCCGAAGAAGGAGGTCTCAGGCTCTTACCCGCGCGTGGAATCGTCGATTCCGGCTCCGGTGGCCATCGCGGACACCGAGCCTCCGCCCGAGGTTTTGCCTCCGATTGGCACTTCGGTACCGGCCGGAACCTTTCGAGACTCCGACCCCGGTGCTGCGCCCCGGAAACGCTCCGAGCCGGGATCAGGATTCTTCGACGGCACCCGCTACAGCCTGCCCCCGCGCCCGCCCGAAGTGCTCGGCAGGCCGTCAGCGCGCCGCAAGCGCTCCCACCCGGCCGAGGCCGACACCAGCCGACCCCCGGAGAGACCGACGAGTGGGAGCGGGGGGTGGAGACCCTCGCCTGCACCATCGTCGGCACCTCGCCGTCGTTCGGTTCCCTCTGATCCGAGGCGCGACAACGATGGAAGCGCATTGGCTCACGACGTGGTCTCGTTGGGTCCTGGGGCACCCCATTCGGCGCCCCCCAACGTACCCATCGAGCCTACGGCCCGCCGGTGGAAGCCTGCGCCTCCGCCGCCCATGGGCGGCTCGCTTCCCAGCATCATCGTCGATGTGGGAGATGACGTCGAGCAGGTCGTTGCAGACCTGCGCAACGCCGCGCCGGACGACGAGATGGCGATCCTTTCGGCGCTGGCCATCGGCGAGGGGGTGCTGCCAGCGCTCGCCCGCGAGTTTCCCGGCGTGTTGTGGTTCGATCGAAACGAGCCGCACGCCCGCATTCCGCCCGGACGAGACGTCTCGCCGATCGCCCGCACGTTCGTTGCCTTCGGACAGCGCTCCGTTCCGTACTTGATTCCATTGCTCGACCACGAGGATGCAGACGTCCGGTACTATGCAACGCTCTTGGCCGCAGAGTTCGTGCATCCGGACCTCGTTCAGCCGGTCGGCCGCCGTTTGTTCGACGCCGACCCAGGGGTTCGGAGCAACGCTTATCGCACCCTCAGCGTGTTGTATGCCTGCGAGGTCGAATTCACGCAGCTGATCGAGCGGCTCAGAGCGTTGGCCCGCGACGGCGGCAAGCTCCAGAAGCAAATCACCGCGATCGACGCGCTGGGAAGATTACGCGACACGGATTCGTTCGAATTTTTCGTTTCCTTGTTGGAAAATCCCGAAGCTGGGATCGTCCGCGCTGCCCATGCAAGCCTGGTGCGGCTAACGTGTCAGGATTTTGGCAATAGCAAGCGGAAGTGGACCTCCTGGTTCGACAAGCAAGGACACAAGCACCGCGTCGAATGGTTGATCGACGCGCTCACGCACTCCGACGAAAGGCTCCGGCGGCGTGCCGGCGACGAGCTCGAGCACCTCACGCAAGAGGACTTTGGGTACGAGCCGGGCTCGTCCAAGAGGGATCGCGAGACCGTGCAGGAGAAGTATCGTCTTTGGTGGCAGAGAGTCGGATTTCGTATGTTCGTCGAGCCGGAGCCACACGGTTCTGGTCAGCCTCACCGCGAGTGATAGACTGGGCTCTCCTCGCCCAAACGAGCTAGCAGTGTGCGAATTCCGAGGCTCTTGATCATTTTGGGTCCCGCGTCCGTTCTCTATGTTCTGGCGGCACGGATCTCTTCAGACATCGCATCACCACCTTCTTGGTGGGTGACGGTGTCATCCTGTGTCTTGGCCTTGGCTCCATTGGCGGTCGCGGGGGCGAGGTCCATCCCTCGAGGTGCCTCGAGGCTGGCTCTGATGGGGGTGAGCCTCGCCGTTGCCATCGCCTCGGCCCGCAGCGGGTCTCCTCAATTCGAGCGCGTTCACGACATCGGTTGGCTGGTCGTGGCGGCGGTCATGCTCGACCTCGCCCTGCCTCGCTCGACCCGCCCGCTGGTTCGTTACACCACGCTCATGGGGCTGCTGTCGGCCGCGGCGCTGGCTGCGCTGCTCGAGCGGGGAAGTCTTTCGCCGGAGCCCACGTTTGCCGTCGTCGTGCTGGCGGGCATGCTCGCAACGGGCGCGCTTCATCAGATCCTGTTGGTCGGGCGAGGGCACACCGTCGAAGGGGCGCTTTCCGGTGCGGCACTGGTAAGCCTTGCCGTTGGGTTGGCCTATGCCTGGCTCGGTCCCCTCGATGCACAGCTCGCAGTCACGCTGGAGCTCTTGGTGGCCGCGTTGCTCTGGTCCGGACATTTGGCCTGGATCGATCTTCGCTGGCGATCGTTGCGGCGCGTCGGAATTCCCGTGGTCGTGGCGTCCGGCTCTTGTTTCCTCGTCACGTACGTCTTCGCGCCGGCGCAGCCGCTTGCCCCTTGGCTACTGGCTCTGGTCGGAGTGAGTTGTGGGATTCTGTGGTGGGGTGTCTTTTCCTTCTCGCGTCGGTTGTCGAGCCGTGCTGCCTGGAGTCTGCCGGATCGCCTTCCGAATGCCGTGAAGTCGGCAAGACGCAATTTGCTGGGATCCGCCACGCTCGAAGAGGTCGCCACCGCGATTCTCGCGCCTTTGGCCGATTCGTTTTCCGGGTATGAGGGAAAGCCTGAGCTCCATACCCTGGAACCGCCACTTCGAATCGCGCTCGGCGCCGGCGGCCGCGTGACCATCCGCGCTTCGGAGATTCCGCAGCCCCTCGCTAATGTGGTCTTCGCGCAAGAGCCGCAGGTCATCTTGGACGCCGCTGATCTGCGCGTTCGGCTGGTTCGGGAACCTTCGATCAGGGCGCTAGCGGAGACCATGCAAGCTCGATCCATGGGCGCGGTCGTTCCCTGCGGCCGTGACGGTCACATCGAAGGCCTCCTGTCGTTGCCGTTGGGTGATCGCTCCGAGGTCCTTTCCCAGGTCGATCGCGAAGAGCTTGGCCGCCTGGGTGTTCTCATCGGTGGATCCCTCGCTTCGTCCCTAGCGCAGCGACGGGCGGAGGCGCACATCACCCGTCTTTCCATGCTTCATCGTGAAGCGGAGCAGCGCATCGCTCTGCTCGAGGGGCAGGTAGAGCAACTCCGCGGGCAGTGTCATGTGCTCGGGCGCGGGCTAGCGGAGGACCAAACCCTCCACGTGGCCTACAGCTCGTCGATGCGTCGCGTGCAGACGCGAGCGATCGAGCTTGCGCCACGGGACGAGCCCGTATTGATCGTGGCACCTGCCGGCGCTCCTCTACTTCCAGTGTCGCGCTTCATTCACGACCGGGGGCCGCGGTGGCAAGCACCGTTCGTGGTGGCCGACTGTTCCGCGGCGTCTCCGGATCAGGTCATGAGCTTGCTTTTCGGTTCGTCGGACGAGCGATACGCTGGTTGGTTTCATTCCGCGACCGGCGGAACGCTGCTGTTGCGGGATCTGCCCGCGCTTTCCAAGGCCGCCCAGGCGCGTCTGGCCGCGGCCCTCGACGACTCCGAAACGTTCCGCGCGCAGGGCACGCAAGACGGGATGGCTCCCCCGCGGATTTTGGCGACGTCGCGCATTTCAGCGAGTGAGCTCGTACGGCGGAACGCGTTCGATCCCAGCCTGGCTCGGTTGTTGTCTGATGCGAACCTCAGCATTCCGCCGCTACGTGAGCGGCGCGAGGACGTCCCATCGCTTGTCCTGCTCGCCATTGACAGGGCGTGTCGCATTCTGGCCCAAGACCCCGTCGGAATCGGTCAGGACGCCATGGAGGCCTTGGTCCAGCACGACTGGCCTGGGGACGTTGCCGAGCTCGAGCTGATCGTGGCGCTGGCCGTTTCGAAGGTGACTACGAAGACGATATCCCTCGAGGATCTCCCTCCCTTGGCTTGGCCCGACGATGCACAAAGCGAGTCACTGGATGGAACCTACCTCGACGTGGAGCGCCGCTTGCTGGAGCGTGCGCTCCGTCGGTCCGGCGGCAACAAGAGCGAGGCGGCACGAGTCTTGGGGTTGAAGCGCACCACGTTTCTCGACAAGCTCCGGCGTCACGGCCTCGAGCACCGTGTCCCACAGAACGTGGGCGGATCCGCGGTAGGATGACCCCATGACTCCGATTTTGCTTTGGGACATCATGGGCACGTTGGTCCACGATCCCTTTTTCGAAGAGATGCCGCGCTTCTTCGAAATGAGCTTCGATTCCTTGCTCGAAGCCAAGCACCCGAATGCGTGGGTGGAGTTCGAGCTCGGCGAGCTGTCTCAAGATGAGTTTCTTGCAGGCTTTTTCGCGGACGGGCGGGAGTTCGACCGGCGTGACTTCATCGACGCGGTCGCGTCATCTTATCGTTGGGTCCCGGGAATGAAGGAGCTGCTGTGCGAGCTTCGCGATGTTGGATGCACCATGCATGCGTTCTCGAACTATCCCGTATGGTACCGTTTCATCGAAGAGCGCCTCGAGCTGTCGCGCTTCATCGACTGGACGTTCGTCTCTTGCCTCACGGGCTTCAGAAAACCTGACCCTGGGGCATACGAGCACGTGCTCGATGCGCTTGCGGTGACCTCCGATCGTTGCCTTTTCATAGACGACCGCGCCAAGAACTGCGCGGCCGCGCGCGAGCAGGGCATCGCGTCGATCGTGTTCGAGGGAGCTCAACCCTTGCGAACGTCGATGCAACGGATCGGTCTCTTGTAGTCAGGGTTTTCAATTCTTCGCCTGCCAGCGTTCGTATTGTTGCCGCGCTGCCAGAAACGCGTCGCGGTCGTCTGCCTCATCGAGAGGCTCCAGGAGTCGGGTGAGCGCCCAAAGCTCGCGGGACGCCAGCACTCGGATGTTGGGCCTTCCGTCTCCCAACCCCTCGATCAACCATTCGGCGCGCTGGCTCCGGCCTCGCTGCGAATACCAACGAAGCCAGGACTCTCGTGAGAAGCCGAAGTCGTGCGCGGTGAGCACCCTCAGGCCGACACGCGAGGCGGTTGCAATTCCGCGGTCGGGGTTCGCCAATAGATCGACGAAGAGCCCAACCGATGCGTCGTCTCGAAGCTGCGCAAGAGCCGATATCGCACGCCTTCGCGTGGCCGGAGCCTGCGTTGCGTCGGCCGCGTGGCGGCGCAGGTAGGCAAGCGCCGGCTGATAGGCCGGTTCGTGCTGGTTTCGGCTCAAGATATGAAGCGCGACGTGGCGGCAACTCTGGTCCTCGTCGAGCGCCGTCTGTGCCAATGGCCCCACCAGACCGAGGCTCGAGTAAGCCGCGCAGACCACCGTGGCGTAATAACGGACGGTCGATCGTGGATGGTGCATGAGGCGTATGAGGTAGGGAACGGCCTCTTCCTCGAACGTCGCGAGCGCGGCGGCTGTCGCGGAAATTTCGTCCGGACGCGGCAATCGGGAATCAGTCGCTCCCGAGAGCCGCCAAAGCGGCTCTGGGAAGCGTCGTGCAATCTCTTCGAGTGCGAAATTACCGAGTGGCAAGAGCCTGCGAATGACTGGTGCGACTTCTTTCGGTCCAAGCGTAACCAGCCATGTGACCAGCGATTGAGCGCGGTCCGCGGGCGTGTCCCGATGCTCGTCTTGCCCATCCGTCCGCGCTTCCGCCGCCGGGGGAGCCTTCGGCCGTACGTGCGACCCCGCATCCTCGGAGCGTCCCCTGGGGTCCACCGGAAGCACGCCCGCCGGAAGGGAGTACTTTGATCGCGGCACGGTCATTGACCGTTTATACCAGCACGGGGCTCGTTTTTGTGCGTGATGCTAGTCGGGGCTCGCTTTTCACGTCAAACTGCCCAACCCATGTACAGAATGATCGTGCGCGAGCTGGGTGGCCCTGCCTCTCTGCAACGCGAAGAGATGTCCTCGCTGTCTGCGGGGCCTGGCGAGGTCGTGATCGATGTGAAAGCCATCGGTTGCAATTTTTTCGACATCCTCATCACACGCGGAAAGTACCAGATTCGACCGGATCTCCCTTTCTCTCCCGGGGCCGAGGTGGCGGGAACGGTCCGAGAGCTGGGGGAGGGGGTTCGAGACCTTTCCATCGGCGATCGAGTGAGCGCTCTGTTGGAGTATGGTGGCTTTGCGTCCGCGGTCGCGGTTCCACGCGAACGAGTCTTCCCGATGCCGATGCAAATGACGTTCGAGGAGGCGGCAGCCCTAGGACTGGTCTATCAGACTTCGTACGTGGCGCTGGTCCATCGCGCCCAACTGTTGGAGGGGGAGACGCTGCTCGTCCATGCTGCGGCGGGCGGAGTGGGATTGGCAGCCGTTCAGATTGGCGTTGCGCTCGGCGCGAGGGTGATCGGCACCGCCGGCAGCCCCGAAAAGCTCGATTTGGTGAGACGAAATGGCGCGGACGCCGTCATCAACTACCGAACTGAAGACTTCGTGGAGCGCGTGAAGGAGCTCACCGCAGGACGCGGAGCCGACGTGATCTACGACCCGGTCGGCGGGGACACGTTCGACAAGTCCATGAAGTGCATTGCGTTCGAGGGGCGTCTGCTCGTCATCGGATTTGCAAGCGGCACGATTCCATTGGCGCAAATGAACCGCGTGTTGCTCAAGAACATCTCGCTTGTGGGCCTGCACTGGGGCCTCTACTTCAAGGAAGACCCGGGATTGCTCGAGCAGACCCAGGATGCAATTTTTCGACTTCATGCCGAGGGGAAAATTTCTCCTCTCGTTTCGTCCACGTATCCGCTCGATCGTGCCAGCGCGGCGCTCGTTGCCCTCGGCGCAAGAGAGACCACCGGCAAGATAGTATTGATTCCCTAGCCGCTTTTGTCTTCCGCGTTCGCGAGCGCTCCACGGCATCGTTCGATGACGGCGTCGATGATGCCATCATGGCTGCCGAGGGGCGGGGCCATGACGAACGTTACGCCCTCGTGATCCTGCGCGACCTCGCTTACGAGCCTCGGCAGATCCTCGCTCACGTGCCGACCGGGCGCCAACATGAACGGATGGACGACGACCGTGGTCGCACCTTGCTCGACGCAACGGGCGAATCCTCGTGCGATGGTGGGCTCTGCGATTTCCATATGAGCCGGCTCCACGATGACATCGCCGCCGAGGCGGTCCCTGACCAGCGTGGACACCTCATCGAGGAGCGCGTTGGCTTCGGCTCGCCGGCTCCCATGATCGATCAAGAGGAATGCTCGGCGTCCGTTCACGCGAAGGCCCCACGGATTGGCATGCGAGGTTTCTGGGACCCGGCGTCCTGGGTGTCAAGAAGCATGCGGGGTGGAGAGCCCCTAGAGACAAGCGGCAAGAGCGCTCTTCACCGAGGCCGCGTAGGAGCCCCCAAATAGATTGACATGCACCAGCAGAGGATAGAGCTGGTAGAGGGGCACGCGATCCTTTGCTCCCGGCGCCAGCGGCCACGCTTCCTCGTACGCTGCGAAGACGCGTTCGCCAAACCCGCCGAACAATCGCATCATGGCGAGGTCCACTTCCCGATATCCTCCGTAGACGGCAGGATCGACCAGGCACGGATGTCCCGAGTCGTCGACGTGCAGATTGCCACCCCAGAGGTCGCCATGGAGGCGCGAAGGAGGCTCTTCGGGACCCACGCGCGCAGCCAACGCGCGGTGGAGCGCGTCGAATCCCGAACGGGTGCCTCGGTCGATCAAGCCGCGATCGCAAGCGAGACGGAGCTGCGGTTCGAGCCGTGACGCCCAATAGAAGGAAGCCCAATCGGGCGCTGCGGTATTGGACTGCGGCAGCCGCCCGATGTAGTTGTCGTAGTCGAGCCCGAACGTCGGTGCCCCATGGGCATGCAGTGCAGCGAGGGAGCGTCCGAGGGCTTCGTCGAAATCGGGCTGGCGCTTGGCCGGACTCAGCAACTCGAGCGCAAGGTACGCGGGCTGCCCGTCGGAGAACGCCAGAACCCGGGGGATCCGAATGGCTTTCGCTTCGTCGAGCCAGCGAAGCCCGAGCGCTTCTACGCTGAACATCGCGGGTGGCGGATCTGGATGCGTCTTGACGAATGCCTCGGATCCGTCCGCCAGGGTAACCGCGAACGCTTCGTTGATGTCGCCACCGCCCAGTCGTCTCGTCTTGATCACCTCGGCGCCCAGCGTTTGCCGAAGGACATCGCGTAGATCCGGTGTCATATCCGGTGACGCTCACGAATGTGTTGCAAGAGACCGCGGCAGGCGCTTTCGCAGATGTCCAGCACCGTCTCGAAGCCGTCGCCATCGCCGTAGTATGGGTCCGGCACCTCGGCGCCTGGAGGTGAATCCGGATCGAAGTTCCGGAGCAGCGTGACCTTGCGCCGGCCCTCCTCGTGGGGAGCGAGCCGGCGCAAATCTTCCAGATTCGATTGATCCATCGCAACGAGATAATCGAACTCGTCGAAGTCCTCGGTCCTCACCTTGCGCGCCCGCCCGCGGACGTCGATACCGCGGCGCTTGCCCGCGGCTCGCGCGCGGCGATCGGGCGGATCGCCGACGTGCCAGTCACCGGTTCCCGCACTGTCCATTTCGATTCGTGCCGTGAGTTGCTCGACGTGGACGAGCCGCCTCATGGTGGCTTCCGCGGTCGGCGACCGACAGATGTTTCCTAGACAGACGAAACAAACACGTACGAGCATGAGCTAGGGAATCAAGAGTACCTTGCCGAGGTTTTGGCCAGACTCGATGTACGCGTGTGCTTCGCTAGCCTGTCCGAATGGAAAGGAGCGGTCGACGTGAGGCCTGATCGCACCTTCCTGGTAGAGTGCCAGGACCGAGGCGAAGACCTCGGCCATCATCTCGCGCTCACTCCAAAGGTGCCCCATGTTCACCCCTGAAACGCCTTTGTTTTCCTGCATGAGCTTGATTGGTGTCCACAACGGCACGCGCGTAAACTGACCAAGAACATGGGTCATCCTGCGTTTGCCATACTTGGCCATGTCGGCCCAGCCAAAGGCAACGAGCATGCCGCCCGGACGCAGGAGCGAATATCCCTTTTTCCAGTTCTCGCCTCCCAACGCGTCGAGCACGGCGTCGATGCCGCGGTTTCCCGTGAGCTTTCGAATTTCGCTTACGTAGTCGAAGGAGTGGTAGTCGATGGGATGGTCGCAACCGTTGCTTCGCACGTATTCGTGCTTGCGGCGTGATGCCGTACCATAGGTGGTGACGCCACCCACGGAGCGACACAGCTGACACGCCGCCGTACCCACACCGCCAGCCGCCTGGTGAATCAAGACGTGGTCGCCTTCCCTCACGCGAAAGACGTTGAACAGCAGATGGTATGCCGTCAGGTAGGTGACAGGCAGCGCGGCGCCTTCTTCAAAGGACATCTGGTCGGGCATTTCGTATGCCTGCGCCGCATCGACACAAACCGTGTCCGCGTATCCCCCAAACCGAGTCATCGCCAAGACACGACGTCCCTCTTTGCTGGCGTCGACTCCCTGGCCTACTGCGTCGATGAGGCCTGATACTTCGTACCCGACTACCATTGGTGCCGGAGGCGCGTCTCGATAGAGGCCTTGTCGCGCCATGATATCTGCGAAATTGATGCCCGACGCGCGTACGCGAATTCGGACCTCTCCAGGTCTCGGGTCTGGATCTTTGGCCTCCCGCACTTCGAAAACATCGGGCTTCCCGTACTTCGAAATCCAAACGGCCCTCATGTCGTGACGAGTAACGCCCGCTGAAACGATGTCAAGCGGCCGCGCCTCGTGTTATGATTTTCCAATGGACGTCGTCTTGGCGCCGGACATCTACGTCAACGCCTCGATTGCATTGGGAACCTCACCCGAGCGCGTGGTGCGCAGGGTTCTGGGAGGCCCCGTGAAGGCCAAGGCATCTGCCTGGGTGCTCGAACGGGTCGAGTCGATGCTCCACGCACTGCCCGAGTTCAAAGACGATGCAGTCGAGCAGCAGATGAAGACGATTCGCGGCTTGGTCGACATCGTCGAGCGTGGCGACTTCTTCATCGAAGATTGGGATCGAGCGCTCGTCGCGCTTGCCCGCGCCGCCGGGGTACGGAGGGTTCTCACGGATCATCCCGACCTCCTGGCTACCTCGAGCGCCTCCGGAGTGGAGTTCGTATCGTCCGAGGGGTGGCTCGCCGAGCAAGCTACGCCGCCCCCGCCCCCCCGAATCTGAGCCGGCCGCCATCCTCACGGTCGCGCGGCTTGAGCGACCCAGCACTTCGCTGCTACAGCATGACGAATGCCCGACTCGTTTCTTCCGCAGAGGGATGAAATCAGACGCCGCCTCGAGGGGCGTTACGTAGGCGCGGTGCCTCACAACAAAGCCTTGAACTTGCGAGTCACAGACTACCGTCCGGAGCATCTTTGCCTTGCACTTCCATACCGCGAAGATCTCGTGGGCAATCCGGAGACGGGCGTGTTGCATGGCGGCTGTATCACCAGCTTGATCGATGCCACCTGTGGTGGCGCAGTCATTTTGTCCCTCGTCGCACCTCGCCGTGTCGCCACGCTCGATCTGCGAATCGACTATGTGCGGCCTGCCCTCCCGCACCAAGAGGTCATTTGTGACGCGCATTGTTACAAGGTCACCCGTCACGTGGCTTTCGTGCGCGCCTCTGCGCATCACGGTGACAAGACGAGTCCCATCGCGACCGCCTCTGGGACGTTCGTCGTATTTCGCGACGACCGGCGAAGCAACGAGGGTGAATCCGAATGAGGCTACGCGATGCCGTCATGGCCGTGCGCCAAACTGGTGATTTCACTCCCCTGCACCAAGCAATTCCCTACACGCGGTTCATGGGCATCACCGCAGAGCTCGTCGATGACGACGTGATTTCCACGATGCGCTATTCGGAGCACCTGGTCGGTAATGCATCGTTGCCGGCGCTCCACGGCGGAACGCTTGGCGCATTGATGGAGTCGACTGCCATCTTCAAATTGCTCTGGCACGGCGAGACCACGACCGTTCCGAAGACGATCAACATCACGGTCGAGTATCTGCGAGGGGCGAGACCGCAGGATGTCATCGCCCGCGCGGAATTCACGCGTCGTGGTCGCCGCGTCGCGAACGTCCGTGTCTTTGCCTGGCAGGACGATCCGGATGAGCCGGTTGCGGTTGCTACGGCGCATTTCCTACTCGTGCAAGACTGAAGCTGCGAATGAGCAAGGTAGCGATTCATGGCATGACTAGCGCCGAGCTGGTCGCTCGAGCGCGAGAGGTCCTGCCGAGGGGCCACGGTTTGTCGCGTCGCATCTACCGCCAGGCGATGCTGAAAGGGCGGTTCTACCCGGCGAGCTTCGGCTTGGGACCGGAGGCGTGCGCCGCCTGGCGTTCCGAGTTCTCGTTCGACTTGCCGGAGATCGTCGCCGTGCGGTCGGACGAGGGTGAGCAGGGTACGACGACCAAGATGGTTCTACGTTTGCAGGACGGTTTCGAGGTGGAATCCGTATGCATTCCAATGGGCCGCGGGCGCCATACCTTGTGTGTGTCGAGCCAGGTCGGCTGCAAGATGAGGTGCACGTTCTGCGAAACGGGACGCATGGGATTGCTTCGGCATCTCACCACCGACGAGATCATCGCACAGTTACTGGTGGCCAGACATCGGCTCGGATTGCCGATTCGCAATGTCGTATTCATGGGAATGGGCGAGGCGCTCGACAACCCCGACAACGTCATGCAAGCGCTGCGTGTTCTCAATGACGATGCGGGTCTGGCCATCAGCCAGGAGCGGCTGACCATCTGCACGGTGGGCCATGCCGAGGGTATTCGCCTGCTCCTTCGACAAGGCTTCAAGAGGTTGAACCTTTCCATCAGTCTCAACGCTGCTTCGGATGCTCTCCGCAGTCAGCTGATGCCAATCAATCGGCGCACGGACCTCGCGGAGCTCCAAAGCGTCTTGATGGCATACCGACCGCGCCGAAATTTCGCGCTGGGCGTCAACTACTGCCTGATGCCTGGAATCAACGATACGCAAGCAGACGCTAGCGCGGTCGCCGAGTTTTGCAGGCCCTTGGGGCGGGTATTGGTCAATCTGATTCCGTACAATCCCGGCTCGCAGCCCATCGCCCGTGCACCCGACGATGCCGAAGTCGAGCGATTCATCGGTTGGTTACGGGCGGCTGGCTTGCCCGTGCGCGAGCGCGTCACCAAAGGCAGGAGCGTCATGGCGGCCTGCGGCCAGCTAGGGAACCCCGACGCCCGTGCGCGGGGCCGCCTGCGGGCAGTGACGATTCCGTAGCTATCGACCGCGCTTCTTGCCCCGGTAAACGACTCGTATCGGTGTGCCCTTGAAGCCGAATCGCTCCCGAATCTGATTCACCACATACCGCTGGTAGCTGAAGTGCACGCCCCTGGGCTCGTTGGTGATGACCACGAAGGTTGGCGGTGCAACGCTCACCTGCGTGATGTAATAAAGCCTGACCGCTCGGTGGTGCATCGTGGGTGGAGGATGTTTTTCGAGGACTTCCTCGAAGAATCGATTGAGCTCCGCCGTGCTGATTCGCTTTCGATGTTCTGCGACCGCATCCTGGATACGGCCGAGCAGGGCGGAAAGCCCTCGTCCTTTGAGCGCGCTGACTGTCACCAACGGAGCCCAAGGAACGAATGTCAATACCTCGCGCGTTCGGTCCATGGCCTTCTTTTGTTCTTCGCGCGACAGGAGATCGACCTTGTTGAGCGCGATGACGAGCGCGCGACCGCGGTCATGCGCGAGGCCGGCGATCTTTGCATCCTGCTCACCGACACCAGCTCGTGCATCGATCATCAATACGACGAGATGTGCACGCTCGATGGAGCGGATTGCCTGAATGACGCTCAATCCTTCGATGCCCTTCTTCTTCACGCTTCGCTTGCGACGGATGCCTGCGGTATCGATCAGGATCAATCTGGTGTCATCTCGTTCGACCAGCGTGTCGATGCTGTCCACCGTCGTTCCCGGGCGGTGGTCGACGAGTTGCCGTGCCTCACCGCAGAGCTGATTCACCAGAGAGGACTTGCCCGCATTGGGTCGTCCGATGATCGCCACCCTCGGCACGTCGAGCTCGAGCTCCGCGATCTCGACGACATCTGGCAGCCGACGTGCGATGGCTTCCTCGAGCTCCCCGATACCGCGCCCATGAAGCGCGGAGATCGGCAGGATGGCGTCGATGCCGAGCTCGTAATACGAAACTGCAGCCTGCGCTCTGTTCTCCGAGTCCGCCTTGTTTGCGACGAAGATGACGGGTTTGCCGGCATCTCGCAGCAGCGCGGCGGCTTCGCGATCGGCTGGGAGGGGATCTACGGTGGCATCGAGGACACATACCACGACGTCGCACTCTTCGAGCGCAAGCCTGACTTGGGTGGCGATTCCCGTCTTCATTGGATCGTCGCTATCCGGGTCGAAACCTCCGGTGTCGATCAGAACGAACTCGCGGCCCAAGGCGAACGCATCCGCGTAGTGCCGGTCTCGCGTGACGCCCGGAATGTCTTCTACGATGGCGATCTGCTGACCGACCAGGCGGTTGAACAGGGTGCTCTTCCCCACGTTCGGCCGTCCTACGATTGCCACCAGTGGCTTGTTCGAAATCGAGCCGGCGGGCCGACGGGCGAGCTCACGCCGTCGGCTCACGGTTGGTCTCCTTTGATGGCGAGCTGCCGTGCCTTGACCGGGTCGCGGGTCCATCCCGGCACCACTTTGACCCATAAGCGCAGGTAGACCTGCCTCTGGAGAAGATCTTCGATCTGCATCCGAGCCTCGGTGCTGATCTTCTTGATCGTCTCACCGCGGTTTCCAATCACGATGGCTTTGTGGCTCGGCTTCTCGACGATCAGCGTGCCTTCGATTCGCACGAGACCACCATCCTCCCGGTAGCTATCGAGCTCGCATGCGATTCCCTGAGGCACCTCTTGGCGGGTGTTGAGCATCGCTGCTTCCCGGATCAGCTCGCTCACGAAGAATTTTCCGGCCGATCGGTCAAGAAATCCGGATCATAGAGAAGCCCCTCGGGTAGGTTGGAACGAATCTCTCCGATCAGCGCGTCGAGATTGGTTCCGCGGGTGGCAGAGATGGGAACGACTGCGTCGAACGCGCGCCTCGCTTGGTATTCCTCGATGAATGGCAGGAGAAGCGCTTTGTCCTTGAGCCTGTCGACCTTGTTGATCGCCAGGATCACCGGAACCTTCACGCTCTCCAGGGCCGTCAGGACTTCTGCGTCTCCTCCAGCCAACCTCGGCTGCTCGTTTGTCTTGGGCGTTTCGGTCACGAACAAAACGCAGTCAGAATCCATCAAGCCCTGCTTCGCGCTGTCGCTCAGCACCCGGCCTAGCGCGCCCCTGGGACGTTCCAGGCCGGGGGTATCGACGAAAGCGATCTGCGTAGGCGGATCGATCGCTGCGTAGACTCCGAGAACGCACGAGCGCGTGGTTCCCGGGCGTGGCGTGGCAATCGCCAGCTTCTGTCCCACGATGGCATTCATCAGCGTCGATTTTCCGACGTTCGGTCGACCGACGATGGCACATCGGCCCGCGCGAGATCTGTCGGGGTGATGTGGTGTGGGGGGCATCGAGGCGAGAGTGTAGCGGCGCGCAGGCCGCGATCGAGTCGGCAACATGGCCTCCTGCAAACCTCTGCGCTATGCTCGCGCCGCGCATGCACATCAACACTTTGTATGGATTTTTGCTCGTGTCGGCGGGTCTGCTTTGTTTTTCGGCGTGCACCGGTGGCCAAGGGACGACCTGCTTTCAGGACGATGAATGCAATAGCCCGTTGATATGCTGCCACGTTGGGAGTCCTTTCACCCAGGGCTCCTGCGAGACGCAGCAAGTCTGTGATGAGCTGCGGGGCGGGACCGGCGGCACCGGCGGCGCTGGTACAGGCGGCTCGGGTGGTCTCGGAGGCGCCGGCGGCGCCGGTGGGCAGGGCGGCACGTCAGGCATGGGCGGCGCGGGTGGACAGGGCGGCACGTCAGGCATGGGTGGCGCGGGCGGACAGGGCGGCGCGAGCGGACAAGGTGGCGCAGGCGGACAGGGCGGCACGGCGGGCATCGGTGGTGCCGGTCAAGGTGCGTAGGCGCGATGAAATCAGTTGCGGTGGTGATCTTCCTGCTCGGCTTCGCGGGGCAAGCGCGAGCCCAAGCCACCGAAGCACCTGAAGTTGCGCAGTTGCCCTCCGACGACGAGCTGGCCGATGTTCTTGCCAGCTCGAGCATGACCGCCGAACGCGCCTACGACATCGGCGCTCGTCTTTTTGCCGTCGACCGGTACGAGGTCGCCGAGCTTGCGTGGCTTCGAGCGTATTCGTTGTCGCGAGACCCCGTGCTCCTGGTGGCCGTGGCCGACACGCGAGAGCGTCGCGGGGACGATTCGGGCGCCGTGGCGATGTTGGAGAAATACCTCGCCGAGCGGCCCGATGCGCCTGATCGCCTCGCGATCGAAGCTCGTTTGGCGGCGCTCCTACGGAGGCCGGCCAAGCTACTGATTCGATCCCCGCAACCCGGCCGTGCGATTCTACTCGACGGGGTGCCCCTCGAACGAAGGACGCCCGCGGAGGTCGAGGTGGAGCCCGGTTTGCACACGGTCGCCGTCGCCGGAGAGGGAACGCTGATGGGACAAGAGTCCTTCCAAGTTGCGTACGGGGAGGTCAAAGAGCTCGATTTTTCCCCGGTGCCTCCCAGCGAGATGGCTCTCGAGGAAACCGATGAGGCGAGGCTAGGGGCACAGCTCCAAAAAGAGAGAGAAGACCTCACCATTCGCCGCGCGGTCATCTCGACTGGCAGCATCGCGGCCGCGGCTCTGGTACCCGGCACCGTTCTATGCGTGTTGGCCGCCAACGAGAGGAATGATTCGAATGGCGGGACTACGGACAAAGGCGATCGGCTCTTGCTCTTCGCGGAGGCGTCCTTTGGGCTCGCTGCGCTTTCGGCCATTACGTCGTTCACGTTGTTCATGACCCACAAGAACAGGCGGGCACGGGAGCGTGAGTCTGCTCGCCTGCGTATCGATGCACGGGGGGCAGGGGCGACCGTCCGCTTCCGGTTCTGACTCGACTTCTAGCGCCCCATCAGCTGAAGGCGCGTCCGAAGCGATCGCATGACCGCGAGTTGGGTCGCGGCGACGAATCCATGCGAGAAATAGGTATTGCCCGCGATCAGCTTCCGAATGAGCTTCGGCGAATCGGCGGGATCGAACTTGGCCCAGCCAACGACTCCAGCTTCTCCCCCGGGGTAGCGGTAGGTGTCGAAGCGCCACTGCCCCCTGGACAGCGTCCCCGAGATGCCGTCTACCGAGATCACGGTCGGGCTCGGCCGCAGCATCATCTCACCGCCTACGTGCAAGAGCGGGATCGGGATTTTCCATTCAAACCGGGTACCGGCATCAGTCCGCTCCACTACTTCTGCGCAGGTTCCATGGAGCAACGACTTGCCGAACTCTTCGGGATCCAACATGACCCGGCGCACCCGGCCCACGCTCGCCCCCGTTCGGCCGACCACCGCAACGCTCTGCATGGTTTGTCCATCGAGGTCCATGAGCACCAGGTCCCCTCGTGCCAGCAGCGGGTACAGCGCGTTCATGTCGACATTCGGACGGGTCAAAGGCTTGGTCCGGTACTCGCCATCGACGTACGTGCCGGCGCGACGCTCAGCCTCCGCCTTGACCTCGAGCAATGTGACCATCGCAACCGCAACGTTGATCGTGCGGTTGACCGAGTTTCCCTCCGAGGAAAGCTGACGGGTGATGTAGTTTGCATCGCGCATGTCGAGCCGCGAGGAGAACACCACCACCGACTTGCCTGCGCCCTCCGGGTAAATGCGCCACATGACGCGGCCGATACCGAAGTCGCCCCCTAGGGTGCGAATGTCGAACCGGTATCCGCGCTCGGGATCGCCCGGATAGCTGGTCATGACATTCTGGCCGGACATCGTGAACAGAGTGACGCCCCAGGTCCAATCGAACGCCATCATCGCTCCATTCAGCGAACGCACGTCGACCGAGGTCAATGCTCTCATGAAGCCCGGATACTCGGCCGGGGTGCCAATCACGGCTGCTACGGTTTGTGCCGGAGCATGGATGCGCGCCGCGTAGATCACGGCCGGGAGCTCGGTTTGCCGGTTCCGAAATTCGGTGAGGAGGACCGGTCCCTGTGCGAGATACGGGGTGATCAGCGCCCGCTCCTGAGGGCTCAGAGTACCCAAGCGGGCGGCGGTGGCGTCGACCTGGCTGCCGCTTCGCTGCTCGGCCAGGGCAGTGCTGGAAACCGCGAACAGAAGGAAAACCGTGACAATGGTACGCATGCCGTTTGGACGACCCGATTTGCCGATTGTTCATCGACACGGCAAAACGGTCGAGGAGGATCGAAAGGTGCGCGTCAAGAGCTCGTGGACGCCGGGAAGCATTGCATTGTGGCTCATCGCCGCCATCCTTGCGACCCTCGTCGTGTGCTCCCAAGTGCCACCCGCCCCAAAGCCCTCGGCAGGGGCTGGCGGGGCGGAGGTCGAGGTGCAGATCGTCGAGTGAGGGCGATCGCAGGGTTCTTGGCCGGCTCGAGCCCGAGCAAAGGCTCCGCTTGACCGCGTGAGCGCGGCGACCTTTACTAACCACATGCAGATTTTCATCGACACCGCAGACATCGACGAGATACGCGACGCCGCCGCGATGGGCGTCATCGATGGAGTGACGACGAATCCTTCCCTGGTGGCAAAGACCGGGAGGCCGTTCGAAGAAGTCCTCGTCGACATTTGCGAGGTCGTCAACGGACCGATCAGCGCCGAGGTCGTAGCGACCGACTACGAAGGAATTCTCAAAGAAGCGCGCAGCCTCGCAGCCATGCACGAGAACATCGTCGTCAAAGTGCCGTTGATAGCGGAAGGGCTCAAGGCAGTGCGCACCCTTGCGGACGAGGGCATTCGCGTGAACGTGACGCTCTGCTTCAGCCCCACGCAGGGACTGCTCGCAGCAAAGGCTGGCGCGACGTATGTGAGCCCATTCGTGGGGCGTATCGACGACGTCAGCGGGACGGGCATGGAGCTCGTAGAGCAACTGGTGACCATCTATCGAAACTATGGGCTCAAGACCCAGGTGCTTGCAGCCAGCATCCGTCATCCATTGCACGTGGTCCAAGCGGCGCTGATCGGTGCGCACGTCGCGACCATTCCTCACAAGGTGATCCACCAGCTGCTCAAGCATCCCCTGACCGACATCGGCTTGGAGCGGTTCCTCGCGGATGCCAAGAAGATTCCGAACGGGTGAGGCGCGGCGCTTCGCACCCTTCCATGCGAGTCACGCATGCGACCCTCAGTTCTCGTCGTCTACAAAAAGAGCACCTACCAACGGTATGTAGGACGTGCGCAAGAACGCCTGAAAGAGCTGATCGCGCAGCATGACATCTCGGTCGAAGGGCTACTTCAAGAGCACGAAATTCACCAAGAGACGCTGAGGAGCGCGAAAGAATCTCTGCGTCGTTTGGGGGCCCGGGCCGTGCTTCGCCATCGGCCGGAGCCATTGCCCGAAGAGGGGTCGTGGGATTTGATCGTCACCTTGGGCGGTGACGGTACGCTGCTCTGGGCGTCGCATCTCGCGGACTCGTCCACTCCGATGCTGGCGATCAACAGCGCCCCCGATACCAGCGTAGGCTATTTTTGCGCTGGCAACGGGCACAACGTGGACGAGGTGCTCGCTGCCGCGTTGGCGGGCCGTTTGAAATCGAGCCGACTCGCCCGGATGCAAGTCGAGCTCAACGATGAAGTCATATCGACACGTGTGCTGAACGACGCGCTGTTTTGTCATGAGAGTCCCGCGGCGACATCCCGCTACATCCTGGAGTATCGCGGCCAGCAAGAGCGTCAGATGTCGAGTGGCGTATGGGCGGGCCCCGCCGCAGGATCCACGGCCGCGATTCGGTCCGCCGGGGGCAAGGTCCTACCGATCGGGTCCCGGCGGCTTCAGTTCGTGATTCGCGAGCCCTACCAGGGAGTCGAGCAAAAATGCCGTCTCACCAAGGGCATGATCGCGCCCGACGAGGACCTCACGATTACGAGCCGAATGACCAAGGGCTGCATCTTCCTCGATGGGACTCAAAAGGTGCATGAAGTAGGAATTGGCGACCGCGTCCGGCTGACTCTTTCCGACGAGCCACTCACTTTGTTGGGGCTCGATCGCCATGCCGATGGATCGAGCGGGGCTGCGCCCTTTAAGTAAGTTGACCGCTCAAACGAGCGAGCGGTAGGTAGTACCCGTGCCCTCCCACCGCAGTCACGTTGCACTGACGGTCTGGCCTCTGCTCACGCTTTTCTTGGCGGCGGTAGGCAGGTTGTGGCCCGCACTCGGCGGTGCGCAATCCTATGCGGCCTCGTCCCCGGTGAGTTGGACGTCGTTGGTTGCATGCAGCATCTTCGTGGTCCTTTTTCTCGGTGCCTACATTCGGGGCTGGGCCATCCTTCGCCGCCAATCCGCGACGGATGCCGCACCCTATCGATCCGTAGGCTGCCGCCGCCTGCAGAGCATCGCCGGCGGCTTGGCTTGGGCGCTGGTGGTGGCCCACCTACTGCTGCGATGGGCCATGACCATTCGTGTCGGGCCCGTCGCGTTGAGTCAATACGAGCTCCTGCGAGACTATCTTTCCAGGCCTCCCGTGCTCGCATTGTACGTGTTGGGCCTGGGGGCTCTGGGGCTCTTTTTTTCGCAGGGCATCGCTGCTTCCGTTCGGGCCTGGAGTCATGCCACCGGGCCCAAAAGTTCGCTCCGCTTGGAGGTAGGTTGTACCCTGATATCGGCGGCGTTGATGCTCATGGCGGTCAACGTGCTGAGTCATTTCGTGACGGGACGCGCGTACTGGGGTGTATCGTGAGCATTGCGCGGATCTACGCAATCGCCCTCAACACGTATCGGGAAGCGGTACGCGATAGGGTGCTTTTCGGCGTTCTCGTTTTCGCCGCCGCCGTCCTAGGGCTCACGCTCGCGCTTGGGGAGCTGTCTCTGGACCAGCAGATGCGAGTCGTCACCGATTTAGGGCTTGCTTCCATTTCCTTGTTCTCAGTCGTGATAGCCATCTTTCTTGGCTCGTCACTGCTCTACAAGGAAATCGAGCGTAAGACGCTCTACGTGATTCTGCCCAAGCCCATTGCCCGCTTCGAATTCCTGTTGGGCAAGTACTTTGGCATCGTAGCCACGACGGGCGTCTTCATCGCCATCATGGGCTCGCTTCAGCTGTTGGTGACCGGCATTCAAGCCGGCGCGTCGACGGTGCTGGTCATCGCGGTTCCCGCGGTGCTCTGCGTCGTGCTCGCGGTCGGATTTTTGCTGGCCAAGGATCGCACACTCATCGTGCCCCTCTGGTCTTTGGTGGCGCTGGGCACGACCGCATGGCTGTGCTCGACGGTGGACGTGGAGCTGTTCCGGCTGTTGGCTTCCTTCCTGCTGAACCTCGGTGAGGTGCTGATTTTGGCAGCCGTTGCTTTGCTCTTCTCGTCTTTCTCTACTCCCTTTTTGACAGGTGCGTTCACTTTCGGCGTCTGGCTGGTGGGGCGCGCCGCACACGACATGGTGGTCATGAAGACACGGGTTCTGAGCCCCGGCATGAAAGACGCGCTTGGCTGGCTTGCCGAGGTCATCCCCAATTTCAATCTGTTCGTCCCCGGCCGCAGCACGCTGGTCACCACAGCCACCGGGTACGGAGGTCCACTCACTTACCTTGGAACGTCCATGGGATACGCGGTTCTCTACGCGGCGGCGATTCTGTTCATCGCTGCTTTGATCTTCCGTCGCCGAGATTTCCTGTGAGATCTCCGTCGCAGCGCACGAGCCTGGTCGTAATTGCCCTGGTCGTAATGGTCCTGGGCCTCATGGTGGGCCGGGCGGCTTCCGAGTCGCGGGCGGAGCTGGCCACGGCTGCATCGTACCGGCAGAGCGGCCAACTGGTCCGAGCCATCGAGCACTACCGAAGAGCGCTCCGCTGGTCCTTTCCGCTCAATCCCTATACCGGTGCCGCCATTTCCGCCCTCGAGGAATGCGCCTCCGAATCAGAAGCCGCGGGTGACCCTTCGACTGCTTTGCTCGCGTGGCGCTCCTTGCTCGGAGGCCTCTCGGCGACTCGTGTCCTCTACGAGCCGGAGAGTGCCGCGACGCAGCGGGCAAAGGCGCAAATCGCTCGGCTCGAGGCGTCGGCAGTCGATGCACCTGCCAGGACGAATGCTTCGGCCGAGCAAAAAGCCGAATACCTCCGCCAGTTGGAGGTCGACGTGGCTCCCGATCCACTCTGGGGCAGCGTGCTCTTGATCGGTTTCGCGACATGGATTGTCTCGCTCGTCTCGCTCACCCGACGTGGTTTCGATGAGTCCGGAAGGCTCCGGTGGGGCCCCGCCCGTGCGTCCGTTTGGGGCGCGCTCGGTGGTTTGATCGCCTTCCTTCTCGGCTTGTCGTTCGCCTGAGTTGCTCAGACCACGTGCACGGGGTAACAGGGCGCCGTGGACTCGATCGAGATCGTTGGGGGAAACCGACTTGCCGGCAGCGTGCCGATCAGCGGAGCGAAGAACGCCGCCCTTCCGATCATGACGGCCGCCTTGCTGGCCGACGGCGAGCACGTGTTTCGCAACGTTCCCAATCTGCGCGACGTGCACACCATGACACGCCTGTTGGGCCGGCTCGGCGTGAAGGCCGAGTACGAAAAAGGACTCGTTCGAGTCACGTCGACCGGCCACATCGAACCGATTGCGCCATACGACTTGGTCAAGGAGATGCGCGCCTCCGTGCTCGTCCTCGGACCCTTGGTTGCGCGCTGCGGTAAGGCGATCGTTTCACTTCCTGGCGGGTGCGCGATCGGCGCCCGTCCGATCGATCAGCATCTCAAGGGCTTGTCGGCCATGGGCAGTCGCGTCGAGCTCAACCATGGATACGTCGAGGTCACCGTGCCGCGGGGTCGGCTTCGAGGAGCGGAGATTACCCTGGACTTCCCGACCCACACCGGCACCGAGAATCTCATGTGCGCTGCCGTCTTGGCGGAGGGGCGAACGACGCTTACCAATTGCGCTCGCGAGCCGGAGGTCGAGGAGCTAGCGCGCGTGCTGAACAAAATGGGTGCGCGGATCGAAGGAGCGGGCACCTCGCTCATTTCCATCGAGGGAGTCGACTCTCTGCACCCGGTCGACCACGCGATCATTCCCGACCGCATCGAAGCAGGTACGTTCATGGTAGCCTCCGCCGTCACGGCGGGGGATGTGTTCTTGGATGGTATCGGCTTCGAGCCGCTGGAGGCGGTGATCTCCAAGCTCCGAGAAGCGGGATCTCTCATCGAGCGCGAGGCGAACGGAATTCGCGTCAAGGGCACATATCCCATCCGACCCACCGACGTGATCACGCAGCCGCACCCCGGCTTTCCCACGGACATGCAGGCTCAGCTCATGCTGTTGATGTGTCTCGCCAACGGCACCAGCCGGATTACGGAAACGGTCTTCGAGAACCGATTCATGCATGTCTCGGAGCTCAACCGGATGGGCGCGGACATCCAGGTCAATGGCAGGACGGCCACGGTCCGTGGTGTCAACAGGCTGGAGGGAGCCGAGGTGATGGCCACCGATCTTCGGGCCAGCGCCTCTCTGGTGTTGGCCGGTCTGGTAGCCGAGGGAACTACGTATGTTCGACGGGTGTATCACCTCGATCGGGGCTATGAGCGGATCGAGGAGAAATTGGCGCCGCTGGGCGCTCGAATCAAGCGAGTGGTTGGCCATGCGTAGGCGCAACAGAGACCGAGTCGTGATCGCGGTTCCGAAAGGGCGCATCCTCGAACAGTTGAGCCAGCGGCTCAAGGGGGCTGGCATCCCCGCCGAGGCGTTGACCGCCAACAGCCGAAAGCTCGTCCGCGAGGACGAAAAGTCAGGCCTCCGCTACCTGTTGCTCAAGCCCGATGACGTGCCGACCTATGTCGAGTATGGCGCGGCCGACCTCGGTGTCGTCGGCCGAGACGTCTTGATGGAGCGCAACTACGATGTGCTCGCGCCGGTGGATCTGGGCATCGGCAAGTGTCAAATGATGGTTTGCGGTCTGCCGGACGAGAGCCTGTCTGGAGAGAGGGAGCGGCCCCTGCGCGTGGCGACCAAGTTCCCGCAGATCGCCGAGCGGCATTTTCGCACGAAGGGCATTCCCGTAGAGCTCATCTTCTGTCAAGGCTCGGTCGAGCTGGCTCCTTTGACGGGACTCGCAGATGTCATCGTCGACTTGGTCGAGACGGGCGAGACGTTGCGCCAGAACGGCTTGGTCACGCTGGAGAAGGTTGCGGACATCAGCTCGGTGCTAATTGCGAATCGTGCCGGCCTCAAGCTGCGCCGGGCCGCAATCCAACCGATTCTCGACGCGCTACGTGGGTAGCACCGACCATGCTTCGCCTTCAGACCGCGACTGACCCCCGCTGGATCGAGTTGGTTTTCGAGGACTTCGAGGCATTCTTGGTCGATCACGCCGCCTGTGAGCGAAAAGCCTCCGCGACCGCATTGAAGCTGGTCTCGCACTATTCAGACCGGACCGTGCTCGTGCGCGAGCTCATCCCCTTCGCACAAGAGGAGCTAGAACACTATGCCCAGGTCATGCAGATCATCCTCGACAGGGGGATCTCCACGCGTCCCGATGAAAAGGATCCGTACGTCGGGGCGCTAATGCGTTTGATCGAGCGCGGTCCCGAGCAGTATTTTCTCGACCGCCTGTTGTTGCTGGCAATCGTCGAGGCGCGCGGCTGCGAACGTTTTGGGATCGTAGCATATGCGCTAGAGCCAGGGCCGATGAAGCGCTTCTATACCGACATCACCCGCTCCGAAGCCCGTCATCACGGTCTATTCGTGCGCCTGGCCAAGGAATACTTCCCGCAGGAGCGGGTGCAGTCGAGACTGAACGAGCTCCTGGGCGCAGAGGCGAGGGTCATCGAAGCCCTACCGCTGCGTCCGGCGGTCCATTAGGGGCAGTTTCCGAGTCAGCGTCAACGTCAGCGGTCGGATGCGCGGTGGCGCGAGGACGGGCTCGGAAAAACGCGACACGCGGTGGCGCGGGACGGGGCGGGTTAGGCGCTCGCGTGGGGGCGGCGGGGTGGGGATGATGGGCTCACACCTCGCGACTTGGTCTTGCTCGTCCTCGACAGAATAGTTCTTCGC
The DNA here is from genome assembly GCA_963817725.1 of uncultured delta proteobacterium. Lineage (GTDB taxonomy): Bacteria > Myxococcota_A > Polyangia > Polyangiales > Houyiibacteriaceae > SG8-38. Next base: position 539,769 of record CAWFPD010000004.1, on the reverse strand, counting down.
GTCACCGCAGCCATCGAAGACCAGGAGCACGAACCCGCAATCCCCACCCCGCCGCCCCCACACGAACGCCTACCCCATGTCGCGTTTTTGCGAGCCCTCCGCACGTCGACTTGTACCGAGGAGCACGGGTCCGAGCTCGCGCACACCGCCACCGTCAGCGTCAGCGCCAGCGTCAGCGCCAGCGCTCAGCGAAGCGTCAGAGTGGTTTTCGGTAGATGACTCGTATCTCGCGGAAGCCGAGGGCGTCGTGTGCCTTGCGGGCGCTTTCATTGGCTGACCAGGTGGCCGATTCGATCATTTGGCATCCCGAGGCGACGAAGCGCTTCTCGAGCTCCCGGAGCAGCATCGCGCCCACGCCGGCCCCCCGGGATTCGGGGGCCACGTACCAGTCCTCGACGACGCCTCTTCGCGGCAAGACCCGCTGCGGCTCGACGGCGACTCGTCCTGTGACGTAGCCAACCGGAACCCCCTGTGCTTCCGCTATCAGGACGACGCTCTTGACATCGGAGAGAAGCGCCCGGATGTCCTCCCGAAGGATCCGCTCGTAGTCGTTGTACTCGATGAGCGGCAGATCACGCTTCGGCACCACTCGATCGCGATGTTGCTGGTAGAGGCTTTGGTGGAAGCTCATCAACAGATCTTGGTCGGTGCTGTCCGCATCGCGCACGCGGATCGTGATTTCCATGGCACCCAAACCTAGAGGGTTCGGGCCCTGGTGTGTAGCGCTAACGAACCCGGATGGAATGTCGGATCCGACCGAAGGTCTTCCGCCCGATTCCAGGAACGCGAAGGATGTCCTCGATGCGCCTAAATCGCCGCTTTTCACGCTCGGCGATGATCGCCTCCGCCCTGGCCGGCCCAATTCCCGGTAGCTGCACCAACTCGTCGACGCCCGCCTCGTTGATGTTGATGCGGTTGTCTCGAGCCTGGCTCGGAGGGCCTTGCTGGAGCGGACGGAGGCCATCATCGGCCGCCGCGCCCGCGCCCACGTGCAGCGCCAGCAGCGAGAGCACGACGGCGAGCGCGGCCTTCATCAGGCTGCCTGCTCCCGAGTGGCTGCCTCACGAGTCTGACGCGGCTGATAGTCCCGAATCTGCAATTCGCCATTGACCGGCATCGCATCGAGTCGAACGCTGAGGCTGCCGTCACGGTTGACGAAGGCCGCGCCCACACGGACCCAGAATTTCCTCCCATCTTTGTTCCGCTCCACCACGGTGTATGCGATCTTGATCTTGTTTTCTTCGAGCATGTGTCCTCCTCTTTGGGATGTGCCGGGACCATCATGCAGGCGCCGTTCCATTCATCGACCCTGTGATTCTCGACGGCTAGGGGAAGAGAATCGGCGAACGCCGAGCACATCGCCGGCGGCCGCCAAACGTTGGGTTTGTTGCTGTCGGGACTTCCTGTCAGGATTGCGCCGACCGAGTTGAAGGAGCCAGATGAAGATTACACTTTCTGAGGGTACGTGGGACCAATCCGCTGCGGATATCGTCGCGATCGCCATCCCATCGGCAAAAGCGAAGCTCGATAGAGCACTGCGGCGGATCGAATCCGTGACGGGCAAAAACAGCATCAAGCCACTCACCTCGGACGAACGCTTCGAGGGCAAGGCTTCGCAGACGCTCAAAGTGTCGGCCGGCGGAAAAGCCAAAGCGCGTTGGCTCCTGCTGGTGGGCATTGGGGAAGAGCAGGATGCGCAGAAGATCGCATGGACCCTCGGACACGCGGTGGCATCCGGCGCGAAGGCGCAAAAGAGTGCGGCCCTGGAGCTTCCGGAAGTCACTCCGGATACAGTGCGCGCGGCATCTCAGGGCGTGATGGCGGGAAGCTACCGCTATACGGAGTACAAGAGCGACAAGACCGCGGAATCGACGCTCAACTCGGCGGTGATTCTCGACGCGCCGAAGGGCGCGCGTGGTCTCACCGCGGCTATCCGTACCGGGAAAGCCATTGGGGAAAGCATCAACTTCGCCCGCGATCTGGTGAATCGTCCTCCCAACGACCTGAATCCCATCACACTCGCCCGCGCCGCATCTGCCGAATCACGGAAGCTCGGTCTCACCTGCCACGTCTGGAGCAAACCACGAATCGAAAAAGAAGGCATGAATCTTCTGCTCGCGGTCAATCAAGGTAGCGCGACCGAGCCACGAGTCGTTCACGTGGTCTACAAACCGACCCGACCGAGGAAGAAAGTCGTATTCGTCGGAAAGGGGCTCACGTTCGATGCGGGTGGCCTCTGCATCAAACCTGCAGCGTCGATGATCGACATGAAGTGCGACATGGCCGGCGCTGCATCGACTCTCGGCATCGTATTCGCTGCGGCACGCCTCAAGCTTCCCGTCGAGGTGCATGGCGTCGTTGGATCCACCGAGAACATGACCGGATCGAAGGCGTATCGTCCTGGCGACATCTACAAATCACTCGAAGGAAAGACCGTCGAGATCGTCAACACCGATGCAGAGGGCCGACTGGTGCTCGCCGATGTCTTGACCTGGGCGGCACGCAAGCTCAAACCCGACTACATGATCGACCATGCAACGCTGACGGGGGCTTGCATGATCGCGCTCGGTCCGTGGCGTGCTGCACTGTACACGGACGATGACGAGCTAGCTTCCAAGTATCTCGATGCAGCGGACGGAGAGGGCGAGTCGTTCTGGCGAATGCCTCTCGATTCGGATCTCCGATCGACGCTCAAGAGCGCAGTCGCCGATCTCAAGCACATCGGCGGCCGTTACGGAGGCTCGATCACCGCTGCGCTCTTCCTCAAGGAGTTCGTGGCCAAGACGACGTGGATGCATCTCGACATCGCGGGTCCCGCCTTCGTAGAGAGCGCGCACGGGCGTCTTCCCAAGGGCGGCACCGGTTTCGGCGTGGCGACCGGAGTCAGATTCTTGGAGGGCCTCTAGCCGAGTCTCACAGACGGTACGGGAACGTCACCTTGAAAGTCGACTGCCGGAAGCGCGGGAGTCGGGCCCGCTTCACGGCGCTCTCGATGCACGATCCCACCGGCGTCCCCTTGAAGGGGCCCGAGGCGACCCTGGCACTGGTGGCGCGGCCCGTCTTGCCGCTGAACACCACATCCACCGTTGCCATTCCGCCCTCGTCCTTTTTGCAGCCGCGGACCGCCCCGCTAACCCCTTGAAGCGCGGTCTTCACGTCGTTGCGGGCGGGTGAGTCGGGAAGGCTCGAATCCGTGGACCTCGAGCTCGATGTCTGCTTCGACGTCGACTTCGCCGGAGATCCTCCGACGACCTCATCCATGAGCTGGTCGAGGTTATTTCCTTTTCGCGCGCGAGGCTGCGGCGCTTCGCGTTCCGCGCTGGCCCGCTCGGTGCGTTGGCGGCGCGACGTGTTCGGTGATCGGCGCTCCCGCGGCTCCGGCTTTCGTGTATCCGGTGCAGATGAACGCTCTGGTGCTTCGGTGGCCTCTTCGATGGTGGCCGCCTCGGTGTCCCCGGCCGGTTCCGGATCGGCCAACGCTTCTGACGGCGGATCTGCTGGTGCCTGCGCCGCGATGGTTTCTTCTGCCGACCGCGATGGCGGTTGATTTGGTTGTGGGTCGGCTGCGGCCGTGATCTCGAGGGCGTCGTCCTCACCGCCGCCCAGCGCCATGCCCACGCCGATTCCTGCTCCTACGATTGCGATGACAGCAACGGCCGCGCCAGCGATCCAAAGCCAGCGGTTGCCGTCTGAGGTCTCGAGGGGGGTCGGCCCCAACAACGGCGCGCCCAGCGCACCGCCGCCGGCTCCGATGGCAAGAAGATCATCGACTGATTGGGAGGGCGCCGGCTTGGTTCCCGGGGTGGTGGATTGCGCAAGGGCGCGGATGTCGATCAGCCCGGAGCCCTCTCCGCCCGTTTGCGGGGTGCTCCTCGTGGAGGCCGAGGGAGAGGGTTGCGCCCGGCTAGACGACGCAGCTCCGGTACCGGATGCGAGCTGTTGGAGGTTGCTGAGGGAGAACAGCACCGAGTTTTCGTTGCGCTGCCCGGTCATGCGTTGGGGTGCGCCGATGCCCCCTCCGCCAAGACCGGCGCCCATGCCTCCGAGCGACTCGCCGGGACCGCTTCCAACCGCCAAAGAGGAGTCTTTCGAATCCGTTGGAGTCGGGTTCTCGTCAAAGGCCCCGAACATGCCGCCGCCCGTCTCGATCTCGCTGGTCGGCTCACGGCCGCCGTCGCCAAAAAGATCCCGGCCGGTTCCAAAGGAAGATGTGTCGTCGACCGACTCTGCAGAGCTCTTGGCTTTCGCTGCGGCGCCCCCGAACAACTGCGTCAGCTCGGGGACATCTCCGGCGACCTTCCAGTCGTCAAAGCCCTCCCTCCACACGTAGGAATCGAGACCCACGCTGCCCTTGGCGAAGAGCTGACTGAGCTGAATCGGCGGTAGCGGGCCCTTTTGCTCTCCATCGACCACGATGTACCAGGCGGAATCGGCGGCCTGGTCCTGTGGCGATCCGGCGCTTTCGAACGGATGCGCGCCGGTCTGATCACCACGTACCTCGAGGACCGAAGAGCACTTCTTACATCGGATCTTGAAGATTTTTCCAGCGACCTTTTCGTCGGCGATCGAGTATTTGGCTCCGCAACTGTCGCAAACGATCTTCATCTTTCGCCCCCATCTCGTCCCGGTGCAGCGGTGCACCGAATCGAAGATTCCCCTTTAGGACCGCGATCATAGCGGTCCTGTCCTATGTCGAGCAAGAACTCCACGAAGAGTCCCTCCGCGTGTTTGGACCCCAACCCCGCCTAGTCCTTGGGTATTTTTAGTTCACCGTCACGAGCTCGGTGCCGTCTTGGCGACAGAACAGGTGGGAGGGGGCGTGACGAATCCCACATTCCGGGCAAATTTTGTTTGCATCGATTTTGAACGGGCGCCGCGTCGAGCTCGCCGCCCCGTAGAGGCCGTAGGGCATCAGCTCCTCTGCATCTTCGGGGCAAAAGCTCGCGTCCGCCGGGTACCCCCGACGGCAGGCGGGGCAGATCATGCCCTGAGCGAACGGTCCGCTGCTCCTCCCCTCGACGAGCGCGGCGCCATCCCGGACGCAGAAGCGATTCGGTGCGGGGTATTCCGATTGACAGACGGGGCAGCTCTTGGGCAGTTGGCGAGGGGGCGCGGGCTCGTGGGCTGTACCGAGCTCAGGCTTGGGCACGTCCTTTTGCTTCGAGCGAGAATCAGCGGTCGCGCGCCGTCGCCCAAGCGCCCATGCGGCGATGGCGACGAGAATCATCGAGGCGACGAGGGACCAGGCCATTTTGGAATTGTGCCGGATCGCCTTGAATCGTGGCCACAAAAAAGCCCGAGAGGGCGGCCTCCCGGGCTCATTGTCGCCAATTGGGGCTGAGCAGACGCGCCTAGAGGTTCTTCACGGCTTCGGTCAGAGCGGGCACGGCATCGAAGAGGTCGGCGACCAGGAAGTAGTCGGCGACCTGCGCGATTGGGGCTTCCTTGTCTTTGTTGATCGCCACGATCGTCTTGCTTCCCTTCATGCCCGCTAAGTGCTGAATCGCTCCCGAGATTCCGATGGCGATATAGAGCTTGGGCGCAACGACCTTACCCGTTTGGCCTACCTGCAGCTCGGGCGCCACATAGCCCGCGTCGCAGGCGGCCCGCGAAGCGCCCATGGCCGCGCCCAACGCGTCGACCAGCGGCTCGATGATGTTGGTGAAGTTTTCTGCGCTCTTGAGCGCTCGGCCGCCGGCCACCACGATGTCGGCCTCGCTCAGGTCGGGGCGTTCGCTTTTGACCACTTCCACGCCGAGGAACTCGACCCTGTCTGCGATGGGATCGGACTGCACTGCGACCTCTTCGATGGAGCTCGATCCGCCCGACTCTTGGGCGATCTCGAACTCCGACTGTCGAACGGTCACCACCTGCTTGTCGGTGGTAATCTCGACCGTGCCAAACACGTTGCCCGCGTACATGGGACGCGTGTAAGAGAGCTTGCCACCGTCGATGTGAACGGCCGAGATGTCCGAGGCGACGCCGGCATCGAGCTTCGCTGCGACGCGCGGAAGCAGGTCCTTGCCGAATGCGGTCGCGCACGCGACCAGCACATCGTAGTCCTTGCCTACTTCGGCCGCGGTCGGGGAGTACTTTTCACAGACGTAGCCACCTGGGATGTCGGCCTTGAGCACCTTCCCGGCGCCATAGCCAGTCAGCTCCTCTGCTGCGGCACCGGCACCCTCACCGATCGAGAGAATGTCGAAGGAACCGCCGGTCCCTTCCGCGATCTGCTTTGCCGCGGTAACGGCGCTCAGCGTGGTCTTGCGTGCCTTGCCCTCAAGCAACTCGGCAACGACGAGAACATTAGCCATGATGGATGGTTCCTTTCCGTTTTTCGAGGGTTAGATGACCTTGGCGGCGTTGTGCAGCTTGTCGACGAGATCCGCGACGTCCTCGACGAACGTCGTCTCACCCGAACGTGCCGGTGGAAGCTCGAACTTCGTATAGTTCAACTTCTTGGCCGGCTCGACTCCGAGGTCCCCTAGCGACATCTGATCGATCGGCTTTTTCTTGGCCTGCATGATGCCCTTGAGCGATGCGTAACGACCACCGACTTCGAGCTTGGCGTACTCGTGCTCATCTGGGGTGACACCGTTCTTCACTGAATCCGGTTGCAGAATCCGGTCGGAAGTCGTGATGACCGCTGGGCCCGTGACCTTCACCGTGGCCACGCCCGTGTCGAGCTCCCGCTTCACCTCGAGGGTTTTCCCGTCGTCGTTGGTCTTGATCTTCATCGCGTAGTTGATGATCGGCCAACCGAGCTTCTCGGCCAGCTTGGTGCCTGCAACGTTCGAGTCACCGTCGGCGGCCTGCTTGCCCATCACCACCAAATCCGGGCTCTCCTTCTTGGCCACCGCTTCGAGCACGGATGCCACGATCCCGGAGTCGAGCGTGGTGTCTTGCGCATCGACCAAGATGCCGCGCTCCGCTCCTTTGGCCAAACCTTCCCGGATGATTCGTTGTGTGTGCTCGTCATTGGGCCCGATCGAGACCAGCACGACCTCTCCGACGCGTGCGTTCTTCTCGGCGGCATTCTCGGTCAATCGCAGGGCCGCTTCGAGGCTCCAATCGTCGAACGGATTCATCTTCCATTCGAGCCCTTCCGATGTGACCGACGCGCCGTCGGCGCTCACCTTGAGCTTGCTTGCGTTGTCCGGATCCGCAACGCGCTTGATGGGTACGAGGATCTTCACGTTTCCTCCTGGGATCAAAAGGGGCTTTGAGGCCAATAACTAACGAAAAACGCTCGCTTTCTAGGAGCGTTTTGCAGTGCTGTCAAGGAGCGCGCCCCAAAGCTCGGCGAACGAACGCTTGGACTTGCTCGAGGCTCGCGAGAACTGGAACGGTTCGTGGAAGCTGAGGAATTTCGGATCGGTCCTGCAGATACGCAACCACGGGCTTTTGATATCGCAAGGCTAGCTCCACCTCGCTGCGCGTTCCCCACGAGCCCGGCAATGCGACGACGACGTCTGCGCTCAGGACGTTGATGTGATTGCGTGACGCCGATGCGGTGCCCTGCGCTCCGCTGAGATGCAGATGCGTCCTGATCGGAATTTCGACCCATGGGTTTGGGTATCCATCGGGCGGATCGCCACTGCCGGCGTCATCGGCTGGCAAGACCGCGAGCACGAGGCCCCTTCGGTTTCCCTCTTCGAAGAAAGCGCGGCTGACCGCGCCCATGACGCCGTCGCCGCCCCCCGTAAGTAAGTGCACTCCTTCGGCGGCCAGCCAGCGGCCGAGCTCGGCACACCGGCGCTCGTCCCAAGAAGAGCCCGATCCCATCACGCCCACGATGGGCAGCCTCGTCGTCTGGCCTTCACGCGCCACGTGTGTGATAGAAGCGCGCCATGCAAGGAGGCGCAAGAGGCACACGCTACGCCTTGGTCACTGGAGGCAGCAGCGGCATCGGTCTCGAGACGGCTCGCGGTCTCAAATCGAGCTTCGACGTGGTGGGTATCGTGGGCCGAAATCCTGAACGGCTCGCCCAAGCTGCGGAGGATCTTCGGTCGACGGGTGGGCGGATCGAAACCTTCCAGGCCGATTTTTCGTCTCTCACCGAGGTGCGCCGACTTTCCGCCGAAGTCCGGTCGCAATTCGATTCCCTCAGCGTGCTGGTGAATAACGCCGGGGTTTGGCACAAGCATCGGACCCTGAGCAAGGATGGCTACGAGGACACCTTCGCCGTGAACCACCTGGCTCATTTTCTGCTCACGAACGAGCTCAAAGACCTGCTCGAGGCTGGCGCCCCATCCCGGGTGGTGAACGTTTCGTCTTCCATGCACGCTCGGCCGAAGTCGCTGAACTGGGACGACCTCATGTTCGAAAAGGGATGGCGTGGTTTTTGGGTGTACGGACACTCCAAGCTGGCCAACGTGCTCTTTTCGAACGAGCTGGCGCGGCGATGGAAAGACCTCGGAGTCACCTCCAACGCCCTCAATCCAGGGAACGTGCGGAGCCGCATCACCCGAAACAACGCGTTTTTGAATTCGCTTCACCGCTCACCGATTGCGCGGATGCTCATCATGAGCGAAGCCGAGGGCGCCCGTACCCCCATCTACGTCGCGACCGCTCCCGAGCTCGAGGCGGTGACGGGTCGATATTTCGACCGGGCGAAAGAAGCGAAACCCAGCGAGGCCTCGATGGACGAAGCGGCCGCGCGCCGTCTTTGGGAGGTCAGCAAGAAGCTCGTGAGCGCCGTGGTCGACTAGCGGTACGTGGATCCGGTTTTGCGGTAAGCAACGTCCCGGCAACATTTGGGGATTTCGCTTGGGGGTCCTGGTGAGCCGACCTCTGTTGGGTTAGCGTTCCGCCCCATGTCGAGACGCGAGCTTTCACTTCTCGCCGCGTGCCTGGTCACCTTTGTCGGCGCATGCGATGCCGGGGCTGGTCGTATCGATACGGCATGCCGGTCGAACGACGACTGTGAAGCAACCGAGCTTTGCGCCACGGGGATTTGTGAAAATGGGCTCGGCGAGTGCATTCCCATTCCGATGACCTGCGATGATACCGTGAGCTACGTTTGCGGTTGCGATGGCCGCACGTACGACAACGATTGCCTCGCCGCCCAGGCGCGAGTCCGGCTCGCCAGCTCCGAGGCATGTCTTTGCGCGGACAACACCGAATGCGTCGAAGGACAGTTTTGTGCCCTGGACGACAGCTGCTCGAACGAAGGGAGCTGTCTCTCGAAGCCGGGAAGCTGCGATTCGAGTGACACCCAGCAGGTTTGCGGCTGTGACGGTACGACGTACGACAACGAGTGCTCGGCGTTTCAAGCTGGCGTTCGGGTTTCGGCGCTCGGAACGTGTCAGTGCGACACCAACGCAAACTGTGCCACCGACGAGTATTGCAACGCGATCACCTGCGATGGGCCCGGCTCGTGCGAGCCGCGCCCCGCGACCTGTCCCCCACCGGACAATGCCTCCGTGATCGGTTGCGACGGTGTGGAGTACGGGAGCGAATGCATCGCGGCATCCGAGGGCATTCGAGTCCGGCCGTGACTCGAGCTCGCTCAGCGCGCGCGCAGTCCTTCTAGGAACAAGCTCGCGCAATGGGTTGCAGCGCGCCGCAGCGAGGTGGGATCCCCCTCTCCGAGTGCCCAGGTCAGCAGGATGGCGTCGAGGGCCCCGAAGAGGCTCCGCGCGACGACCCGAGGATTCAGGTCCTTGCGGAAGGCCCCCTGTGTTTGGCCTTCGCGCACGACCCCGGCAATTACGTCAATGTATTCCATGAAAAGCGGCGCGGCGTACTGCTTGAGAAGGCTGGAGGACTGACGGAGGTTGACGGTGATGACCTCGGCGAGGTCTCGCTGATCCTCGAGCAATCCGAGCTGTAGCTCGATGATGCGGCTCACCCGACGCTCGAACGGCTCGTCCGACCCGGCTACTTCGCGAAGGATGGCGAGCAAGCGCTGGATGCCCTCCTCGAAGATGGTGATGAGAACGTCGTCCTTGTTCTTGAAGTAGAGATAGATGGTCCCGTCGGCGACCCCGGCAGCCTTGGCGATCTCGCTCACCCGTGTCGCATAAAAGCCGTTCTTGGCGAAGACTTTGACCGCGGCGTTCAGTATGCGCTCCCGCTTCTCGGGGGCGGCACCCTTGCGCTTATTGGGTGTTGAATGAATCGCCATTCAGTTGCCGGTATCATACGGCTGTACCAGGCGTCAAACGAGCGCTACGTGGGCGGTTCCTCACCGCGAAGAAGCCGGCCGATGTTGGACGCGTGCCGGGCTACGATCAAGACCCACAGGCCGATCGCGAGCCGGGCGGGCCACTCAGTGCCGTAGCGCAGCATCGCGAGGGCGGCCCCGAGCGTGGCGGCCGACAGCGATGCCACGCTGGCTCGCCGGGTGATCTTCTTCGCGACGACCCACGTAGCCAGTGTGACGGCGCCGATCGGGGGAAGCGCTCCGAGCAACACGCCACCTGAGGTGGCGGCGCCCTTCCCACCGCGGAAGCCATGCCAGATCGGAAAGCAATGCCCCACGACCGCCGCGATCCCGACAGCCGTGATCCAGGGCCAGGAGAGATCGAATGCCCACCGGGCGGCGGCGGCAGGAAGCAAGCCCTTGAGCATGTCGAGGAGCAGCACCTTGCGGCCCGTCTCTCGGCCGAGCGCCCGCGCCACGTTGGTTGCGCCCACGTTGCCGCTCCCGACGTCTCTTAGGTCGACGCCCCGTCGCGAAGCCTCCAGCAACCCGAAGGAGATCGAACCCATCAGATACGAGGCGAGAGTGAGCGCCGGACCAACCACCCGACGAGCATACTGTCGACTCGAGGCTGCATGGGTAGCTTTTTTGCCCGACGCGGTGCGCGGCCGTAGCCTCGGAAATGATGGGGTGAAGCGTGCACGGTGAGACCTGGATGCCGGTGGCGCTCTACGCAGAGCTCGTGGCCGAGGACGAGGTCCTACCTGCGTTCGTCACCAGCATCGGCGAGCACGGGCTGCGTCTCGATTCACTCGCGATTGTAGGCAACCGTTCGAGCAACCGCTTGAGCCTGCAGCTCACCCTTCCAGGCGAGCCTGGTCCATTGTGGATCGGTGCGGAGGTCGTCCGGGATCAGCACGGCTTGTTGTTCCACGACGTGGCGGTCCGATTCCTCGCCATGGCCGACACCCATTGGCGCTGTCTACGGCGCTGGGTTCGGGTTCGCGAGCTGATGCTGGCCACGAGGCCCATGGGCCTGTATCGCGCAGCATGATCGCCGAGCTTCATCGCGACTCGTCCAGCGTGCGCAGCTCCTCACGAGCGGCCCCGAGTCAGGTGCGTGCCGAGCCGCGTGCGAGGACCCTCATCCCGTGGAGCAACTCGCTGCTGCCTACCGGTTCGCCCTTTGCCTGGAGCGCCCGAGACCGAAGCTTGTACGTGCAGTTCCTGACCTCGCTCCTGATGGTGATCGTGACGGCATCCTTCCTGCTGCTCGATGGGTGGCCGTTCCTGCTCGAGCGCCCTCGAAACGAAGACGCCCTACGCTCGACCAAGATGCTCGCCGTATGCGTCACGGTCTTTTGGATCGCACTCTACGTCTGGACACGGCGATGGTACGTCGCTCGCGGAAACGGCTTTTCGTGGCTTCTTTTCGGCACGATCGCGGCCCACATCATCACGGCCACGGCCGTCTGTTATGCCATCGGTCCGTACAGCGCCGCCAGCGGTCTGATCATGGTGGCAGCGCTGCTTCTCGGGATGGTTCTGCTGCGACGCTTGTCGCTGTGGGCTGCAGTCATCGGGTGGTTGGTCGCCATGCTCGGGGTTCACTTTGCGAGCAAGGCTGGGCTTCTACCTTTCCTGTCGCTGTTCGAAGCGTCACTCGGGCAATCGACGTTGAGCAAGGTCGCCGCCGAACACGCGGTCGCCGCGGCACTGATCTACATCCCGCTTGCAATCGTGATGGATCATCTCATCAGCGTCTGGCGGAAGGATGAGCGTAGCCTGCACGAGGCTGCCCAGTTCGACGCGCTGACGGGAGCTTATACCCGGGGCTTCGCCATGGAGGTGATGCAGCGAGCTCTCAGCAGAACCCGCGCCGAAGACAAGAGTCTCGCCGTGCTGATGCTCGATCTCGATCATTTCAAACGAATCAACGATGCGCATGGCCACGCGCGTGGCGACCTGGTGCTCCAGCAGACCACTCGCGCCATGCAGTCTGCCTTGCGTGCCGACGACATCGTGGGGCGCTTCGGGGGCGAAGAGTTCGTCGTGCTGCTCCCGGGGGCAGACTTGCAACAGGCGATGGGCGCCGCGGAGCGGTGCAGGGCGGCAGTGGCAAGCATGCAGGTCCCCGGGGCTCCCTATCTGTCGGTGACTGCCAGCGTGGGGGTGGCCGCATTGCCCGATCACGGAGAGGATCTCGACACCCTGCTGAAAGCTTCCGATCGGGCTATGTACGCGGCAAAGGCGAATGGACGGAACCGAATCGAGAGCGTACACGAATCATCGAAGGGTAGGTATGGGTAAAATTCATTGTAGTTGCGTACGGTTAGCCGTATTGGCTCTGATCATAGGATGTGGCGATGGCACGACGGAGGCAGACCGTGTCGGCGTCGGCTCCGAGTGCAGCTCGACCGCCGAGTGTCCGGCCCCCATGGAGGTGCAACTCGAGTGCCTAACCCAGTTCAAGGGGGGCTATTGCGGCCTAGAGGGCTGCCAGGGGGATGTCGACTGCCCCGAGGGCTCGGCCTGCGTAACCCACTCGGACGGGAAAAATTACTGTTTCCGCGAGTGTCAGGACAAGCCTGACTGCAACTTGAATCGCTCGGTTGAGAACGAATCCAACTGCGTGGGCAGCATCGCCTTCGTCGACCCCAGAAACGACCGAAAGGCCTGCGAGCCCCCATCCTCAGGGCTCTGAGCCCTGATTACCTTGACTTCGCGGGGGTCGGACCGTAGTACAGCCGCCGCCGTGATGCTGGCGTAGCTCAACTGGTAGAGCACCGGTTTTGTAAACCGGCGGTTATGAGTTCAAGTCTCATCGCCAGCTCTACCCAACAAAGGCGTGTTACCAGGGAGGGTTGCCCGAGTGGCCAAAGGGAGCAGACTGTAAATCTGCCGGCTTATGCCTACGGTGGTTCGAACCCACCACCCTCCACCAGGACAGGAGAACGAAAGACAGATCATGCGGGTGTAGCTCAGTTGGTAGAGCGTCAGCCTTCCAAGCTGAATGTCGCCGGTTCGACCCCGGTCGCCCGCTCCAATATTACAGCCTCCCACAGGTGAAGATCAGCACGAATCAGGTTATGCCCAGGTAGCTCAGTGGTAGAGCACCTCCTTGGTAAGGAGGAGGTCGTGAGTTCAAGCCTCATCCTGGGCTCCAGGAAGCCCTCAAAACCTTGAAGAGAACGACGAAGCAGGAATCGAACGATGGCTAAAGAAAAGTTTGTCCGGGACAAACCACACATCAACGTAGGCACGATCGGTCACATCGACCACGGCAAGACGACGCTGACGGCGGCGATCATGAAAGTGATGGCGGACCGACACGGAGGCGAGGTCAAGAGCTACAAAGACATTGCCAAGGGCGGCACGGAGCGAGACGAGACCAAGACGGTCACGATCGCGACGAGCCACGTGGAGTACCAGACGGCCAATCGGCATTATGCGCACGTCGATTGCCCGGGCCACGCGGACTACGTCAAGAACATGATCACGGGGGCGGCGCAGATGGACGGCGCGATCCTGGTGGTGAGTGGGGTGGACGGCCCGATGCCGCAGACCAAGGAGCACGTGTTGTTGGCGCGCCAGGTCGGAGTTCCGACGATGGTGGTGTTCATGAACAAGTGCGATGCGGTGGACGACCCGGACCTTCTGGAGTTGGTGGAGATGGAAGTGCGGGAGCTTCTATCGAAGTACGACTACGACGGGGACAACATCCCGGTGATCAAGGGCTCGGCGCTGGGGGCGCTCAACGGCGAAGAGCAGTGGGTGAACTCGGTGGTGGAGCTGATGGACGCGGTGGACAGCCACATTCCGGAGCCGGAGCGAGACATCGACAAGCCGTTTTTGATGGCGGTCGAAGACGTGTTCTCGATCAAGGGCCGGGGCACGGTGGTGACGGGCCGAATCGAGCGGGGCATCATCAAGGTGGGCGACGAGGTGGAGATCTTAGGGATCCGGGACCCGCGCAAGACGACGGTGACGGGCGTGGAGATGTTCCGCAAGCTTCTGGACCAGGGGCAAGCGGGGGACAACGTCGGTTGCTTGCTCCGGGGTGTGGAAAAGGACCAAGTGGAGCGCGGGCAGGTGCTGGCGGCGCCTGGTTCGGTGAACACGCACACGCAATTCGAGTGCGAGGTGTACATCCTGACCAAGGAAGAAGGAGGGAGGCACAAGCCTTTCTTCAGCAACTACACGCCGCAGTTCTACATCCGGACGCTGGACGTGACGGGCAAGATCGAGCTTCCCGAGGACGTGAAGATGGTGATGCCGGGCGACAACGTGAAGATGAAGGTCAACCTCATCACGCCGGCGGCCATGGAAGAGAAGCAACGCTTTGCCATTCGTGAGGGCGGCCGGACCATCGGTGCGGGCGTCATCTCCAAGATCATTGAGTAACCAGAGGGTGAAAGTCGCGCTGGCCTGCGAGGAGTGCGGCGCACGTAACTATCACACGACCAAGGTGAGAAAGCCCGGAACGCAGGAACGATTGACGCTGAAGAAGTTTTGTCGCAACTGCGGACGGCACACGGAACACAAGGAAACAAAATAACCCAGGCCAGTAGCTCCAATTGGTAGAGCAGCGGATTCCAAATCCGCGGGTTGTGGGTTCGAATCCCTCCTGGCCTGCCGCGAGGCACGACGATGGCAATCACGACAGAACAAGACAAAGCAAGGCCGACCGGAATGCTCGGTGTCGAGCGATGGGTGCAATTCGCCTACGCCGCGTGCGCGATTATCCTGGCTTGGTTTCTCATCAAGAGCTCGACCGCGATCTGGACTATTCTCGCCGATACGGTGGACTCCGTTCCCGAGCCGAACGCCACCGTCATCGCCGCAGCCGCCGGCGTGATCTCCCTGGTCGTCGCCGTTGCGGCATATCGATCCAACAAAGTTCACACCTTCGTCGTCGAGGTCTGCGTCGAGCTTTCGAAAGTCAGCTGGCCCACGCGCAAAGAGACTTGGTCCCAGACTGTGCTGGTCATCATCGTCTCGGTCATTGCGGCCGTCATTCTGGGCGTCTTCGACGCCATGTGGTCGCAGATCACAGATTTCATTTACAACGTGTGACTCCGATGAAGTGGTATGTCGTTCAGGCCTATTCCGGCTACGAAAGCAAAGTAAAGCTGTCGCTCGAGGAGCGGATCAAACAAGCCGGGATGGAGACTCGCTTTGGGAACATCCTCATTCCCAAAGAAAACGTGCAGGAGAGCCGAGGTGGCAAGCCCCGGTTGAGCTCCCGCACCTTTTATCCGGGCTACATCTTCGTCCAGATGGACCTGGATGATGAAACCTGGCACCTGATCAAGGACACGCCGAAGGTGAGCGGGTTCGTCGGAGGACGGCATCCGTCACCCGTACCCGAGCGCGAAATCACCGCGATCGAGCAACAGGTGGAGGAAGGCGCCGCCAAGCCCAAGCCGCGGGTGCAGTTCGAAAAGGGCGACCACGTGCGCGTGACCGATGGGGCCTTTGCGAATTTCACGGGCGCCATCGAAGAGGTCAATCACGAGAAGCAGAAAGTTCGCGTCCTGGTCTCGATCTTCGGCCGGGCCACACCGGTCGAGCTCGACTACATCCAGGTCGAAAAGACCAATTGAGCACGCTCGGGGTAACCGATCCGGCGGCTTGCTCTGAGGTCTATCACTGCGAAATACTTGCAGTATTTCTCGATCATCCCTGCCGGGGCGCTCGGCGCCTGAGGCACCCCGGCGCCCTCAAACACACCGAATTCGGCAACTGATCGAGATTTCACAGAAATTGGGTTGCACTTTGCGTGCCATGAGGCACAACTCGCCGCTCCGGAGAACCGCGTACCCATGAAAAAGGTCATCGGACAGATCAAGCTTCAACTTCCGGCGGGGCAGGCGAATCCGTCTCCGCCCGTAGGGCCGGCGCTCGGTCAGCATGGCGTCAACATCATGGCGTTCTGCAAAGAGTTCAACGCCAAGACCCAGAAGGATGCGGGTCTGATCATTCCGGTGGTCATCTCCGTCTATCAGGATCGGTCCTTTAGCTTCATCATGAAGACGCCGCCGGCGGCGGTCTTGATCAAGAAGGCCCTGAACCTGAAGTCGGGCTCGGCCCGTCCGAACAAGGACAAGGTCGGTAAAATCACCATGGACCAGGTGCGAGAGATCGCACAGACCAAGCTGCAAGATACCAATGCGGGCTCCTTGGAGCAGTGCATGCAGAGCATCATCGGCACTGCGCGTTCTATGGGGGTCGAGCTAGTCGAATAACTTCGGCTCAGGAGCGGTTTTGCTCCCCTGGACCACCGAGGGCCATCTGGTGGTAGACGGTCTTCGGCCGTCGCAAGGAGTCATCATGAAACCCGGAAAAAAGCGAGGGGCTGCCTTACAGAAGCCCGACAGGAGCCGTCGTTATGCGCTCGCCGAAGCGGTTTCGCTGCTGAAGGAGCTGGCGTTTGCGAACTTCGACGAATCGGTCGACGTAGCCGTGCGGCTAGGAGTCGATCCCAAACACGCCGATCAGATGGTTCGCGGTGCAGTGGTCTTGCCTCATGGCACCGGGAAGACGAACCGAGTGTTGGTATTCGCCAAGGGTGAGAAGGTCAGTGAGGCCGAACAAGCAGGCGCCGATTATGTCGGAGGCGACGACTACGTAGCAAAGATCACCGAGGGCTGGCTCGACTTCGACACCGTCATTGCCACCCCGGACATGATGGGCCAGGTCGGACGTCTCGGTCGCGTGCTCGGCCCTCGCGGCTTGATGCCCAATCCGAAGGTGGGCACCGTCACATTCGACGTCGGCAAGGCAGTTCGCGAAGCCAAGGCCGGCAAGGTCGAGTTCCGTGCAGAAAAGGCCGGGATCGTGCATGCCCAGGTGGGTAAGCGCTCTTTTGGGAACGACGAGCTCGCCGGCAACGTCCGGTCCCTGGTGAACGCACTGGTCAAAGCCAAGCCTGCCGCCGCCAAGGGGACCTACCTGCGGAGCATCACGCTCAGCTCCACGATGGGGCCCGGCATCAAGGTTGACCCCGGCACTATAGAGGTGGAGGCGTAGTCATGAGCCTTACTCGAGAAGACAAAGCCGCTCAGGTCGACGCCGTTCGCGAGAGCTTCGCAAATGCGACCGCGACGGTTCTGGTCGACTTCCGAGGCGTGAACGTCGAGATGATCACCGAGCTTCGCGCACGCTTTCGCGAGGCTGGAGTCGAGTACAAGGTCGTCAAGAACAACGTGGTTCGCAAGGCAATAGAGGATTCCGATCTGGCGAAGAACGATACGTTCATCGCCAATCTGGTGGGTCCGACCGCCATTGCATGGAGCTTCGAGGATCCATCGGTGGCGGCGAAAGTCATCACGACTTTTCGCAAGGACTTCGCCGACGAGCTCCAGCCCAAGGACCGGCCGGAGAAGCTGCTCGTCAAATGCGGCCTCCTCGAGGGTCAAGTCCTGGATGCCAAACGAGTCGAGAAAGAGCTCGCCACGTTGCCGAGTAAGGACGAAATTCGCGCGTCGCTGCTCGCGCAGTTGATGGCGCCCATGCAGAACCTGGTCGGACAGCTCAACGCACCGGCCCAGAACCTCGCCTTGGTGCTCGATGCGTACCGGCGCAAAGAGGCGGGAGAGTAACCCAACAACAACTTCAGCCGTGTTGCACGCACGGCTAGCGGAGAGTCAACGATGGCAAATATGAACGTAGAACAGATGGTCGAAGAGCTGAGCTCCTGGACCGTCATGGAAGTCGCGAACTTGGTGAAAGAGCTCGAGGAGAAGTGGGGCGTGTCTGCTGCGCCGGCTGCGGTGGCCGTGGCGGGTCCTGCTGCAGGTGGCGAGGCAGCCCCGGCGGAAGAGCAGACCGAGTTCGATGTCGAGCTGACCGAGGCTGGTGGCAAGAAGATCAACGTGATCAAGGCCATCCGCGAGATTACCCAGCTCGGCCTGGCCGATGCCAAGGCCTTGGTGGAGGCCGCTCCCAAAGTGGTGAAAGAGGCCGTTTCCAAGGAAGAGGCCGCGGACATCAAGAAGAAGCTCGAGGAAGCGGGCGCAAAGGTCACCGTCAAGTAGCCCTATGGGCTTACGTTTCGGATCCCGGTGCCGGGACTTGGCACTCGGGCCCAGTCGGGTTAAGTTCCTGACCGGGGCAGCACCGGTACGCGCGCACAGCACATCGTTCAAGACTTTCCGTGGCGGCGGGAGGCCTGTGGGTCTCCTTGTCCCGTCTTTTTCCCTTAATTCATGACTTTAAAGGTTTCGACACCAGTCCGGCAGGAGTCACTTTAATGGCGGCGACGATTCAGACGAACTTTCGGATACGTCACTCCTTCGGGAAGATCGAGCACATCCTCGAGATCCCGAACCTGATCGACATACAGAAGCGATCCTACGACAAGTTCCTTCAAACCGACGTTCCGAGGGACGGGCGGGACAACATCGGTCTTCAGGGCGTCTTCAACAGCGTCTTTCCGATTCGGGACTTCAATGGGACCAGCGAGCTGGTTTTCTCCGGCTATACGCTGGAGCGGCCGAAGTACGATGTCGACGAGTGCAGGCAGCGTGGGATGACCTACGCGGCGCCCATCAAAGTCACGATTCAGCTCATCATCTACGACACGGGCGGTGATAGCGCCGAGCGCGCAGTCCGTGACATCAAAGAGCAGGAAGTCTACTTCGGCGAGATTCCGCTGATGACCGTCAACGGGACGTTCATCATCAATGGAACCGAGCGCGTGGTGGTCAGCCAACTCCACCGAAGCCCGGGCGTGTTCTTCGACCACGATCGGGGCAAGACGCATTCGTCCGGCAAGCTGCTGTACCAAGCCCGCATCATCCCCTATCGGGGCTCGTGGCTCGACTTCGAGTTCGACCCGAAGGATTTGCTGTATGTCCGCATCGATCGGCGTCGCAAGATGCCGGCGACCGTGTTGCTGAAGGCCCTCGGGTACAACACCCAAGAGCTGCTCAACTACTACTACGACACCGAGACGATCTACATCCTGTCGAAGGATCAGTACGCGAAGTCCATCGAGTACGAGCTGTTGCCAGGTCAGCGGGCCACGCACGACATTTCGGTGGGTGACGACGTCATCGTTCGCAAGAATCGCAAGTTCACGCGCGCCGCGATTCGCAAGCTGAGGTCTGCCGGTCTCGATTATCTGCCGATCGACTTCAGTGAAGTCATCGGAAAGGTGGCTGCCGAGGACGTCATCGACGAGGAAACCGGGGAGATCCTGCTCGCGGTGAACGAGGAGATCACCGAGGCACGCATCGATTCCCTCAGAGAAGCCGGCATCAATGAGTTCAAGGTCCTTTTCATCGATGGTCTGAACGTCGGGTCTTATCTGCGGGACACCTTGCTCGTGGACAAGGTTCAGTCTCAGGACGAGGCCATCCTGGAGATCTACCGGCGCTTGCGTCCTGGCGATCCGCCTACGCTGGAGACGGCGAGAAACCTCTTCAACAATTTGTTCTTCAATCCGGAGCGCTACGACCTCAGTCAGGTCGGCCGACTCAAGCTGAACTACAAGTTCTACAAAGAGGTCGAAGAGGAAGAGAGGCCGGCGCTAGACCACACCGTTCTCACCAATACCGATATTTTGGAAACGGTGAAGCAACTGATCGAGCTCAAGAACGGCCGTGGTTCCGTCGATGACATCGACCACTTGGGCAACCGCCGCGTACGCGCCGTCGGCGAGCTGATGGAGAATCAGTATCGCATCGGGTTGGTGCGCATGGAGCGGGCAATCAAAGAACGCATGAACATGTCTCAAGAGATCGAGACCCTCATGCCCCACGACTTGATCAACGCGAAGCCCGTCAGCGCGGTAGTCAAGGAGTACTTCGGTTCGAGTCAGCTCTCTCAGTTCATGGATCAGACCAATCCCCTCAGCGAGGTGACGCACAAGCGCCGCCTGTCTGCGCTGGGTCCAGGTGGTCTGACGCGCGAGCGTGCAGGCTTCGAGGTCCGCGACGTTCATACGACCCATTACGGCCGCATTTGTCCGATCGAGACGCCGGAGGGCCCGAACATCGGCTTGATCGCCTCGCTCTCCACCTACGCCCGTGTCAACGAATATGGCTTCGTCGAGACTCCGTACCGGAAGGTCGAAGATGGAATCGTGCTCGACGACCACGTGCGCTGGTACTCCGCGCTCGAAGAGGAAGGTCACTACATCGCGCAGGCGAACGCCAAAATCGATCACATGACCCGGGAGCTGACCGGGCAGCTGATCAGCGCACGCTACAACGGCGAGTTCGTGATGGTGCCGCCCAGCAGCGTCCAGTTGATGGACGTGTCGCCAAACCAGCTCGTTTCGGTTGCTGCGTCTTTGATTCCATTCCTCGAGCACGACGATGCAAACCGGGCGTTGATGGGATCCAACATGCAGCGGCAGGCCGTCCCTTGCCTCCGAACGCGCGCCCCAATCGCAGGGACGGGCATCGAAGCACGAGTGGCCCGTGACTCGGGGGTCTGTGTAGTCGCGCAGCAGGACGGAGTCGTGGAATCGGTCGATGCGACACGCATCGTGGTGAAAGCCGAGGGCGTGGCCGGTGCATTTCCGGACATCTACCGTCTGAACAAGTTTCAGCGCTCCAACCAGAACACGGCGTACAACCAGACTCCCATCGTGCGCCCTGGCGACCGCGTCAAGGCTGGGGACGTCATTGCCGACGGACCGAGCACCGACCGGGGAGAGCTCGCGCTCGGCCAGAACGTGATCGTCGCATTCATGCCCTGGGGCGGGTACAACTTCGAGGACTCGATCCTCCTCTCCGAACGTATCGCCAAGGACGACGTCTACACCTCGGTACACATCGAGGAGTTCGAGTGCGTGGCCCGCGATACCAAGCTCGGCAAGGAAGAGATTACTCGAGACATCCCGAACGTGGGTGAGGAAGCGCTCAAGGATCTGGACGAGTCTGGAATCGTGCGGATTGGAGCCGAAGTGAACGCTGGCGACATCCTGGTCGGCAAGATCACGCCCAAGGGCGAGACCCAGCTGTCTCCGGAGGAAAAGCTCCTTCGCGCGATTTTCGGCGAGAAGGCGGGCGACGTCCGCGACACCTCGCTGAAGGTTCCGCCCGGCGTCAGCGGCATCGTGATCGACGCTCGCGTGTTCGCTCGAAAGGGCACCGAGAAGGATGAGCGTTCGCTTCAGATCGAGGAAGCGGAGCGCGCCAAGCTCGAAAAGGACATGGCCGACGAGATCAAGATCGTGCTCGATTCGGCGCATGATCGGGTTCGGAGATACTTGGTCGGGAACACGACCACCGCCAAGCTGGTTGGTGACAAGGGCAAAGAGCTGCTCGCCAAGGCGGCCAAGATCACCGATGCGGCTCTCGACGAGATTCCACACAAGTACTGGACCCACATCGAGGTCGAGAATGACAAAGACAAGGTCGATGGAATTCTCGAGCAAGTCGACGATCAGGTCGACGCCGTCAAGATGCTTTTCCAGGAGAAGATCGACAAGCTCGGGAAGGGCGACGAGCTTCCTCCGGGCGTGATCAAGATGGTGAAGGTCTACGTCGCCATCAAGCGCAAGCTGCAAGTCGGGGACAAGATGGCGGGCCGCCACGGCAACAAGGGCGTGGTCAGCCGGATTTTGCCCGAGGAAGACATGCCGTACCTGCCGGACGGCACGCCCGTCGACATCGTGCTCAACCCCCTCGGTGTGCCGAGCCGCATGAACGTGGGGCAGATTCTAGAAACGCACCTGGGGTGGGCCGGATATCTGCTTGGCACGCAGCTCCAGGAGATGATCGAAAGGAAGACGAGCTCGGCGGACATTCGAGAGCGGATTCGTGCGATCTTCAGGAGTGGCGAGATCGTCAAGCTGCTCGACGCCTTGCCGGACGACGAGGTCATCAAGCTCGCCAAGACGTGGAAGTATGGTCTGCAGCTCGCTACGCCGGTCTTCGATGGAGCCAGCGAAGAGGAGATCAAGAACCTGCTGAGGCTGGCTGGCGTTCAGGACAACGGCCAGACGGTTCTCTTCGACGGGCGCACCGGCGAGGCGTTCCATGAGGACGTCACCGTCGGCATCATGTACATGCTCAAGCTCCACCATTTGGTGGACGACAAAATTCATGCACGGAGCATCGGCCCCTACTCGCTGGTCACTCAGCAGCCGCTCGGTGGCAAAGCGCAGTTCGGTGGACAGAGACTCGGCGAGATGGAGGTCTGGGCCATGGAGGCCTATGGCGCCGCATATGCGCTACAGGAGTTCCTGACCGTCAAATCCGACGACGTGCAGGGTCGCACACGCATGTATGAATCGATCGTGAAGGGCGACTACTCGCTCGAAGCTGGCTTGCCGGAGAGCTTCAACGTCCTGATGAAGGAGCTCCAGGCCCTTTGCCTGAATGTCGAGTTGGTCGAGACGAATGACTTGGGGCGCAGGTCGGATGACGTACTTGCTGCGGAGGAAGAGTAACTCATGAAGGACATCTTCAGCTTCTTCGAAAAGCCGAAAGATCCGCTGGCGTTTTCAGCGATTCGCATTTCGTTGGCGTCGCCGGAGAAGATTCGCGAATGGTCGCATGGCGAGGTCCGAAAGCCGGAGACCATCAATTACCGTACGTTCAAGCCAGAGCGGGACGGCCTGTTTTGCGCGAAGATTTTTGGGCCGGTGAAAGACTACGAGTGCATTTGCGGCAAATACAAGCGCATGAAGCACCGAGGCATCGTTTGCGAGAAGTGCGGCGTCGAGGTCATTCAGAGCAAAGTTCGCCGAGAGCGGCTAGGGCACATCACCCTGGCCACTCCCGTTGCGCACATCTGGTTCTTGAAGAGCCTTCCGAGCCGGATTGGAGCGATGCTGGACATCACGCTCAAGGATCTCGAGCGAGTCCTATACTGTGAGAGCTACGTCGTCCTCGATCCGAAGGACACGCCTCTCGAACGCGGGGAGATCCTCACCGAAGACCGCTACCACGACATGCTCGACGAGTATGGCGATGACGCATTCGAAGCTGGAATGGGCGGCGAGGCCGTGCTGGAGATGCTTCGTGACATCGATGTCCATGCCATGGCGGAGCAGCTGCGGCTCGATCTGAAGGAGGCCACGAGCGAAGCGAAGCGCAAGAAGCTCGCGAAGCGGTTGAAGGTCATCGAGGCTTTCCGTGACTCCGGCAATCGTCCCGAATGGATGATGTTGTCCGTCGTTCCGGTGCTCCCGCCGGACCTCAGACCGCTCGTTCCGCTCGATGGCGGCCGGTTTGCCACCTCGGACCTGAACGATCTCTACCGGCGAGTGATCAACCGGAACAACCGCCTCAAGCGCCTCATCGAGCTCAATGCTCCCGAGATCATCATTCGGAACGAACGGCGAATGCTGCAAGAGGCGGTCGACGCTCTGTTCGACAATGGGCGGCGCGGCAAGACCATCACGGGTCCCAACAAGCGTCCGCTCAAGTCGCTGTCTGACATGCTCAAGGGCAAGCAGGGGCGTTTCCGGCAGAACTTGCTCGGTAAGCGCGTCGATTACTCCGGCCGATCCGTGATCGTGGTCGGCCCGAACCTTCGCCTTCATCAGTGTGGTCTTCCCAAAAAGATGGCCTTGGAGCTCTTCAAGCCGTTCATCTACAACAAGCTCGAGGAGCGTGGCTACGTCACGACAATCAAGAGCGCCAAGAAGCTCGTCGAAAAAGAAAAGCCCGAGGTTTGGGACATTCTCGAGGAAGTCATCACCGAGCATCCGGTGATGCTCAACCGCGCGCCGACACTCCACCGATTGGGTATTCAGGCTTTCGAGCCAGTGCTCATCGAGGGCAAGGCCATCCGGCTCCACCCTCTGGTTTGCACGGCGTTCAATGCGGACTTCGACGGAGACCAGATGGCGGTGCACGTGCCGCTTTCGATCGAGGCGCAGATGGAGGCTCGCGTGCTCATGATGAGCACCAACAACATCCTGTCGCCCGCGAGCGGCCGGCCCATCATCAATCCGACCCAGGATATCGTCCTCGGCCTGTATTACATGACGCGCGAGAAGCGGTTCGGAAAGGGTGCCTATCGCGAGGATCAGGAAAAGGACGGTGTCTTTACCGGGATCTTTGCATCCGCCGATGAGGTCCGGATGGCATACGACCAGGGTATGATCGGTCTTCACTCCCGGATTCGCTACCGCTATCAGGGCAAGATCTACGATACCACCGTGGGCCGGGTCTTGGTCAGCGACGTCCTGCCGCCAGGCATGGAGTTCCCGTCGGTGAACAAGGTGCTGGACAAGAAGTCGCTCAGCTCGCTGATCGACGAGTGTTATCGCGCGAGCCGAAACAAGAACACCGTTCTGCTCGCTGACCGCTTGCGCACCATGGGGTTCGAGATGTCGACTCGGGCGGGCATTTCGATCTGCATGGATGACATGGTCATTCCCGATTCGAAAAAGGATGTGCTCGGTCAGGCTCAGCAGGACGTGACTACCGTCGTGGAGCAGTACCAGGAAGGGCTCATCACAGACGGTGAGCGTTACAACAAGGTGGTCGACATCTGGGCGGAGGCATCCGATCAGGTCGCGCGTGACCTAATGGAATCCATCGGCACGGACGAAGTGGTCGATCCCGAAACCGGAGAAAAGACGACGCAGCCGAGCTTCAACTCCATCTTCATGATGGCAGATTCCGGTGCTCGTGGCTCGAACCAACAGATTCGACAGTTGGCGGGCATGCGTGGTTTGATGGCGAAGCCTTCCGGCGAAATCATCGAGACGCCGATCACGGCGAACTTCCGCGAGGGGTTGACCGTGTTGCAGTACTTCATCTCCACGCACGGTGCCCGTAAGGGTCTGGCCGACACTGCCTTGAAGACGGCCAACTCCGGGTATCTGACCCGGCGTCTCGTCGACGTTGCGCAGGATTGCGTCATCACCGACTACGACTGTGAGACTCTCGATGGCATTTGGGTGAGCAAGCTCGAAGAGGGCGGTGAAGTCGTGACGCCGCTCGGGGAACGCGTCCTCGGACGCATTGCGCTCGAAGACATCACCGATCCGGTGACCGGGGAAGCGCTGGTCGAAGCGAACCAGGAAATCGATGAAGCCCGCGTTGCACGGATCGAATCGGCCGGCATCGAGCGCGTGCTGATTCGGTCAGTGCTGACATGCCAAAACCGTCGCGGCGTTTGCGCGATGTGCTACGGCCGAGACTTGGGTCGCGGCTACGAGGTAAACATCGGTGAAGCCGTCGGCATCATCGGTGCACAGTCGA
The DNA here is from genome assembly GCA_963817725.1 of uncultured delta proteobacterium. Lineage (GTDB taxonomy): Bacteria > Myxococcota_A > Polyangia > Polyangiales > Houyiibacteriaceae > SG8-38. The sequence continues at coordinate 514,443 of CAWFPD010000004.1, read as the reverse complement.
TTGGCGAGCCAGGAACGCAGCTCACGATGCGCACGTTCCACATCGGTGGTGCGGCAGCGCGCGGAAAGATTGAGCAGAGCTCCATCGAGACGCGGTCGGACGGCATCGTCAAGTTCGACAATGCCAAGCTGCTGACCAAGCGCGATGGAACTGTGGTCGTCATGAACAGGCACGGTGCCGTCACCGTGGTCGATGATTCCGGCCGTGAGCGCGAGCACTTCACCTTGACCTACGGCGCATTCGTGAAGGTCAAAGAGGGTCAGCGAGTCGAGCGAGGCACGATGCTCGCCGAGTGGGATCCGTATGCGATTCCGATCCTGACGGAGGTGGACGGCGTCGTGAAGTACGGCGACGTGGTCGAGGCGGTGACGATGGAGGAGAAGCTCGACGAGGTGACCGGTCTGTCGAGGCGCGTCATCATCGAGTCTCGCGACCCCAGCGCACGGCCGCGCGTTTCGATCAAGGATCCCGGGACGGGCGAGACCAAGAAGACCGGCGTGGGCGAAAACGTGGCTCGGTACTTTCTGCCGGTGGGCGCCAATATCATCCCTGCCGACGGACAGAAGGTGGAAGCTGGCGAGATCATTGCCAAAATTCCTCGGGAAACCACGAAGACCAAGGACATCACGGGAGGTCTACCCCGCGTGGCCGAGCTCTTCGAAGCGCGCAAGCCCAAGGACCACGCGATCATCAGCGAGATCGACGGCATCGTCAGCTTTGGCAAGGACACCAAGGGCAAGCGCAAGGTCATGATCACGCCGGAGGTCGGTGAGCCGAAGGAATATCTCATCGCCAAGGGCAAACACCTGACTGTGAAGGATGGCGATCACGTGCGTGCTGGCGAACCCTTGATGGACGGTCCAGCCAATCCCCACGACATCTTGAAGGTGAAGGGCGAAAAGGAGCTGGCTGCCTGGCTGGTCGACGAGATCCAACAGGTCTATCGGCTGCAGGGCGTCGCCATCAATGACAAGCACATCGAAGTGATTGTGCGGCAGATGCTACAACGCGTTCGAATCAAGGAGACCGGCGACACGCGATTCCTGCCGGATGAGCAAGTCGAAAAGGCCGTGTTCGAACGGGAGAACGAGCGGGTGATCGCGAAAGGTGGTCAGCCGGCGGTGGCCGAACCTTTGTTGCTCGGGATCACCAAGGCGTCACTGTCGACCGACTCGTTCATCAGTGCATCGTCCTTCCAAGAGACGACCAAGGTGCTTACGGAAGCGGCGATCAGTGGCAAGGTCGATGAGCTGCGCGGTCTCAAAGAAAACGTCATCATGGGCCGGTTGTTGCCTGCTGGCACAGGCCTTGGCGCCTACAACAAGATCGACATGGTCGTCGCGGACGAAGCGGTGAAGCCGCTGGCTCCCAGGCCTTCGATCGTCGAGCACGAACCCGTCGCTGCCGCTGCCAGTGAAGAGTAGGTAGCGCAGGTCCAAGCGCGCTTCGGCCAGGGGGACCCCTTTTTGGTTCTCCTCTGGCCGCAATTCCTCTGCCTCACTTGCCGATCGCCGTGTAGAGTTGCGCGAATGGGGTGAGGCGATGAAGGGTTACCTTTTCGAAACTGACGAACATCGAGCGCTGCGTGAGCAGATGCGGCGGTTTGCCACCTCGGCGATCGCGCCGCACGCGCATGCCTGGGAAGAGGCAAACGAATTTCCACGGGATCTCTACAAGCAGGCGGCTGAGGCAGGATTTCTCGCGACGGGCTATCCGGAGGAAGTCGGTGGTGACGGAGGTGATCTCGGACACGTCTTAGTCGCAGCGGAGGAGATGGTGCTCGCAGGGAAGTCGGTAGGCACGTGCGTGGGCCTTGGCAGTCACGGGATCGCACTTCCTCCGATCGTGAAATTCGGGAACACCGCGCAGAAGGAACGTTTTGTGCGTCCCACCCTCGTCGGCAACAAGATCGCAGCCCTGGGAATCACCGAGCCAGGCGGTGGTAGCGACGTGGCCGCGGTGCGCACCAAGGCGATCAGAGATGGCCGCCACTACGTGGTGAATGGAGCGAAGACCTTCATCACCTCGGGCACGCGCGCTGATTTCATCACGACTGCCGTGCGCACCGGTGGCGAAGGCCACGGAGGCATCTCAATGCTCATCGTCGAAAGCGACACCCCCGGTTTCACCGTTGCGAGCAAGCTGAAGAAGACGGGTTGGTGGGCCAGTGACACCGCAGAGCTGGTGTTCGAGGATTGTCGCGTTCCCGTGGAGAACTTGATCGGACAAGAAGGCGCCGGCTTTCTCATGATCATGACCAATTTCGTGACCGAACGGCTCATGCTGGCGGGACAGTGCGTAGCGATCGCGGAGTTGGCCTATAGGGAGTCGGTCGAATACGCGAAGCATCGTCACGCTTTTGGGAAGTCGTTGTCCGGGTTTCAAGTGATCCGACACAAGCTCGCCGACATGGCTACGCACATCGCAGCAGCACGGGCCCTGACGGGGGAATGCGTCACGCGCTATCTGAAGGGAGAGCAAACTCCTTCACTTGCGGCCATGGCCAAGAACGCCGCAACAGACATGTGCTCTTTCGTCTGTGACCAAGCCGTGCAGATCCACGGGGGCTACGGCTACATGCGAGAATACGTGGTGGAACGTCTCTACCGGGACGCTCGCCTCTACCCGATCGGCGGCGGTACCCGAGAGATCATGAACGAGATAATCAGCAAAGTCGAAGGTTACTAGGGGACACTCTCCGCTACTCTAACCTCTCGAGATCAAAGCGTTCCTCCTCGAAAGATCGCAGCGATTCACTCCGGGCGGCCAGCACCGAGCGCGCGGAGGTTTTCGCGAAAAGCGGAGTGATTAGGCGCTGCGATCTTTGCGGCAGAACTCATGTGATTTCTGTCACTTGGGGGGGTAGAGAGTGTCCCGGATTAGGGCGGAGAGCTTTTCGACGAAGGCGGGGCTGATCGGGGTGTTGTGGGCGGCAGCGATGCGCTCGATGGACTCGGTCACTGTTTCGTCGGCTCGTTGCCAGGATTCCAAGAGATCCGCAGCTAGGGCATTGAGGGTTCGCGTTGCAGGTTCGTGATTTGCGTCCCGATAGACGCAGAGCAGGGTGGGCTCTGGATCATATCCAGAGGCGGGCGTCGGCGTTTGATGAACGGGATAGTCTAGGCGCAGGATTTTCATGGTCCTGCGTACGAGCGGTCTGTGATCGAATGCGAATGGCTCGCCCGAGTCGGGGTCCGGTGGTGCATGCCGGACCTCCCATCTGGCAATCTCGTAGCGCGCAAGGTCCCCGACCCATGAGGGATCGGTGGCCTGCCAGACCGGAATGGCGAGCTCCGCCAGCTCATCGGGTACGAGCCGGAGGTAGCGGGTTCGGGATCCTCCTGCGCTCATCCACTCATCGATGACGCGACGGAATGCTTGGTCTCCAACTGCTTCCCTCGTTCGGCGCAAGGCAACTCCCAAAACATGAACGAGTCGACTGCGCACCAGGTCTCGATAAACCAACCACCGCTCACCCGCACCCAGCAGGTCCAGATCAGCCTGGCTCGGCTCCGGGTCGAACAATACTCTTTGGATGGCCTTTGCCCGGTCAGCCAGCATTCCAACTCTCCGTCGCATTTCGGTAGATCGTCCACAGCACATCGATCTCCGCTAAGAGCTCGTCGAAAGGTGGGACGTTGTTGTCCCTCTCAAGCAGCACCGGAATTGGGCCTACTTGCCTCAATGCGTAATCGAGCAGCTGATAGACATCGTCGACAATCGGTTCCCCGTGGGTATCGATGCGCAACCCATCATCGCGAACTTTGTGACCAGCGACGTGAATTTGCGCCACGCGATGGAGGGGAATTTTGTCGATGTAGGCCTTCGGATCGAACCCGAAGTTACGACTGTTGACGTACACGTTGTTGACGTCCAGAAGCAGCTTTGCATCCGCGCGCTCGAGCACCTCCACGACGAAATCAGCCTCGGCAAGCCCATCTTGTCCCTGCGGCGCGTAATAGCTCACATTCTCCAGAGCAAGAGGCCGGTCGATGGCATCCCGCACCTCCACCAATCGCTGCACCGCGATCTGCACGGCCTCGTCGGTAAAGGGCAGAGGCAGTAGATCATGGAAGAAGCGACCATCGACGCTACCCAAGCACAAATGCTCGCTGTGCCAAGGCACCTGAAGGTCGCCGAGGAATGCACTCAAGCGTTGCAGATAGTCCGAATCAAAGGGCTCGAGCGCACCTAGGCACGTGCTGAGCCCGTGCGTGATGATGGGCCAATCGCGCCGAGCCAGCGCTAGCATTTCCTGATAGCGACCGCCTCGGTCGAGATAGTTTTCCGGGTGAGCTTCCAGCCATGCGATCGATGGCGGCCGACGTTCGAAGAGCTCGGTTGCCAGATCGTAGCGTAACCCCAGCCCGATTCCCTGAACTTCACGATTCATCGAAGATTGCCCAAAAAGGAAGCCGCAGCGACGCAGGCCACTGCGGCTCCGATATCATGTTACCCAACACGCGTAGCGTGATGAGCGAAAGCTGCCTTCAGCTGCACTTCCCTTCGCCACAAGACGCCTCTGACGCATCACCTTTCGCTTTGTGCCCCTCGCCGCAAGAGCCCTCGCTGCAAGAGCCCTCCGCGCAGTTTGCTTCGGTCGCGTCTCCCTGAGCAGCCGTCGTGGCGGTCGTAGCGGCCTCGGCGCCAGAGGTCGTTTCGGACGCCTCCGGTCCATCATCGGACTTGCATGCGGCCGTGACGCTGAGCGCTGCCGTCGCCATTGCGATGATCGTATGCTTGAGTGCTGAGTTCATTTTCCAATACCTCGTCTAGTTAAATTCACGTGAAGTTTCATGGAGCCCCTGGTGCTCCAACGCACCGTCGGGTATCCACCCCATTCCCCTCTTCCCTCTCGAGCACGCTAGCCAACGTGAAGCTGCATCGCAATCGGAAAGCGGGTGAAAGGTCACGAGAGCAGGTACGTGCCGGCGGTGAAGATGTTTCGTTTCGAATCGTTCGATGTCGTGAATGGTGCGGTTACAATGTTTGACAACCGGGAAGCGCTGAGGCTCGATCTCGCCTCACCTCCGGATCGTGGCGAGGATTCGGCTTCCCTTGGTGATGGGTCGTTTGCCGGTGCGGACGGACGAGGAGACCCGCTCGGCGCCGCGATCGACAAGCCCACGCTTCGACGCATATACCGTGGCGATTTTCGCTCCCACGTGAACCCGATCTCCAATCCGCACGTGCAGCCGCACTCCTGCACCCGGATCCACGCCATCTTCGGCGCGGATCCGTCCGGCACCGAGGCCCATGGACGCATAGCCGAGCTCGAGCGCGTCGATTTCCGTGATGAAACCCGCGGCGGGCGCCTTGACGACTTTGTGGTAGCGAGCCAGCGGAAGCCGGTCCGGTTCGTCGACCACGCGCGCATCGCCGCCCTGCGCCCTTACGACGTGACGCATTTTTTCGAGCGCCGCTCCGCTATTGACGGCGCGCTTCATCATGCGCGTGGCTTGCACGCGCGTCGTTGCGATCCCGCCCGCGCGGAGCATCTCGGCTCCGAGTGCGTACGTGAGCTCCTGAAGGTCTTCCGGTCCGCTCCCGTGCAGAACCTCGAAAGCCTCTGCCGTTTCCAGTGCGTTCCCCACCGTATGACCGATGGGTGAGCTCATATCGGTGAGCAAGGCACGAACCTCTTTTCCCGCCAGTTGGCCTACACGAACGAGGCACTTCGCTAGATCTCTCGCCTCGGCCTCGGTCTTCATGAACGCCCCGCGACCCACCTTCACATCGAGCACGAGCGCGTCGATTCCCTCCGATAGCTTCTTCGAGAGGATGCTCGACGTGATCAGAGGAACCGACTCGACCGTGCCCGTGACGTCACGGAGGGCGTACAACCGTCTGTCCGCGGGGGCGAGGTCTGCGGTCTGCCCGATTAGAGCACAGCCAATCTTGTGCAACTGCCTTTGCAACTCACGGACCGATAGATCGACCCGAAATCCTGGAATGGCTTCGAGCTTGTCGAGTGTGCCTCCGGTATGCCCGAGACCGCGGCCGCTCATCATCGGTACCACCACGCCGCAGGCTGCGATGATGGGCGCAAGACAGATGCTGACCTTGTCTCCGACTCCTCCGGTCGAGTGCTTGTCCACCTTGGGGGCATCGATACTAGCCAGATCGAGCACCCGACCGCTATCGCGCATTGCAAGTGTCAGGGCGAACGTTTCCTCGAAGCTCATCCCTTGAAAGAACACGGCCATCGCCAGTGCGCTCATCTGATAGTCCGCGACCGTGCCGTCCACGTAACCAGCGATCAGCTCTCGAATCTCATGCTCATCGAGGCTTCCCCCATCGCGCTTACGCACGATGAGCTCCGCCACCGAAAGGGTCCTGCGCGCCCCCGTGCTCATCGCTTGCGCCGCGGCGGGCGACGGCGGCGCCGTCCTGGCTCAGCGCCCTGGCGTGAGCTTTCAGTCGGTTCCTTCTTGTGGGTAACCCGGCGCTTCGATCGAGCTTGCGAAGGAGCTTCCGCGGGGTGATGCTCGAGAAGCGACCCGACGATATCGCGCGCCTGAACATTGACGTCTTCTATCCGTACGCGCACCGGATCGTTCATGGTGAAGATCTTCGAAGTGCGCGCCCCGATCAGACGGATACCGAGATCGTCCGGCTCGTAGGTGTCGCCCAGCTGCTCGAAGGGCAGTAGCACGCTGACGAAGGGATCGGCCACTTGCACGTAAATTCCATACGGCGCGAAGCCCGCAATTCTTCCATCAAACTCTTCGCCAACGTGATCTTGCATGTAGATCGCGCGGTACACATCGGTGACATCACGTTCCACCGACATGGCGCGCCGCTCAGCTTCGCTGGCCTGGGCAGCGAACCGCTGAAGACGAGGCCGAACCGAAGCCGAATCCAGATGCTCCCCTCGGATCATGCTTCGAACGATTCGATGCACCACTAGGTCCGGATAGCGGCGGATCGGTGAGGTGAAGTGTAGATAGTCTTTTGCGGCGAGCGCAAAGTGTCCAGCGGTCGGGTCCGTGTCGTAGACTGCTTGTTGCATCGCTCGCAACAGCAAATAGCGAAGTAAAGGCGCTTCCGGGGTCCCGTCGATCCTACGCAAAAATCGAGCGAGCTGCTTTGGTGTGGTGGCGGCTTCTTCTTCGAGCTCATAGCCGAACGATTTCGCCACCTGGCAGAACATGGAGATCCGCTCCGGATCCGGTTTGCCGTGAACGCGAAAAACGCCCGGTGCCGCGTGTCGCTTCAAATGCGACGCCACGGTCTCGTTGGTCACCAGCATCATGTCTTCGACGATTCGATAGGCTTGACGGATTCCCGGGTCTTTGCGCGATTGCACGATTTCCTTGGGTTCCCCGTGATCGTCGAGCACGACCTTTGCCTCGGGAAGATCGAAATCGAGCGCACCGCGCTTGATCCGTCGCTGACGCAAGCGTCGCGATAGATCGAGGAGAATCTTCAACGATTCGGTCCGCTTTTCGGCGGCCGGCTGGTGAGGACCGTGCTTTGTCAACCCAAGTGCCCGTGCGACACCCTCGTAGGTCAGCTTTCCGCGCGATCGCATCACTGCTTCGAAGATGCGGTGCGAGGCGACATGTGCTTTTGCATCGATGTGCATTTCGACCGCCATGCAAAGCCGATCGCGATTTGGAAGGAGCGAAGCGAGATTCGTCGAGAGCTCCGGTGGCAACATGGGAATCGCGCGGTCGGGCAAGTAGACGCTCGTTCCTCGTTTGACAGCCTCACGATCCATCGCGCTGCCCTCGGTGACGTAGTAAGAGACGTCTGCGATCGCGACCACCAGCTTGAAACCATCGCCCGCGCGCTCGACCCAGATTGCATCATCGTGATCACGGGCTGTTTCGGGGTCGATGGTTACCAGATCGAGGTTCCGGAGGTCCTCGCGATTCTTCATCAGGCTGCGATCGACACGCGGTGGCAACGCCGCGGCTTCGAGCTCGACGTCGTCTGGAAACGGCTCGACGATACCCTCGCGAATCTTGATCTTCTCGACTTCGACCTTGGCCACGCCTTGCCGCCCGAGAACCTCGATGATCTCGACCTCGGGTCGGTCCTCTCGACGCTGCGGAAAGCCCACGATCTCCGCGAGGGCAACCTCGCCTTTCTTGGCTGCCTTGGGCACCCGACCAACCACGCGCATCGGTGTGCGTAGGCGGTCGTCGTCGGGCTCGAAGATCAGGCCACGGCCTCTTGGATGCAGCGTTCCCGTCACCTCTTTTTGCCGGCGCTCGACGATGCCGACCACCTGACCCTCACGCCCTTTCGGCGAGGGGCGGGCGCGGATCTGCACCGTATCTCCGTGCATCGAAGGCCCGATGGCGTCCGGAGGGATGAACACATCGGGGCCTCCATCATAGACGTTGACGAAGCCGTAGCCTTGCCGGGTCATGGTGAGACGCCCCTCGATGACGGGCGAAAGTGACGGCAAAGGCCCAGCCTCCGCGGCTTCTGGTTGCTTGCGGCCCCGGCCGCGCGTGCTCTTGGCCTTGGTCCTGCCACGCTTCTGGTTTTTGGATCCATCGAGGGCTCGAAAGCGCAGGCCCGGCATCTCACGCACGAGGTTGTCTTCAGCCAGCAACAAGAGCTGCCGTACGACATCTTCTTTGATCCTTCGAGATACGCCGAGTCGCCCACAAAGCTCTCCGACGTGCATGGCTCGAGGAGCGTGAGACTGCAGAACTCGCAGGATCTCATTTGGTTCTGGAACTTTTTCTTGCATTACCTTCACCGCAGAGCGTGCACTCCGCCATCGTCGGACCCGAAGTACAGGGTGCCATCGGAACCGATCTCCACCGTCGAATCGACATCCTGTCCGACGTTGTATCGCCAAAGCACCGAGCCGTTGGGATTGATGCAGTAGAGGAAGTTGTCCTGAGAGCCTACGTAAATCCTGCCATCTGCATCGATGCGCGCGGACGCTCGAACCCGCGCTCCGGTGGCCACCTTCCAGCGAAGAGCGCCGCTAGGGCTGATCGCGTAGACGTTTCCGTCGTACGATCCGATGACGATGGTGCCGTCGCGGGCGATGGCCGGCGTCGCCCGAACCTCATCGCCTGTCTCGAATCGCCACAGCACCGTGCCGGACGGGTCCACCTGGACGACTTCCCCGCGACCGGTGCCCGTATAGATCAGACCTTCGTCGTCGATCGATGCCGCCCCCTCGATGGCGCCTCCGAGTGGAACTTCCCACGCCACATCGCCGTCAGGCCGCAGGGCGATCAGCGATCCTTCGGTGGTGCCTATGATGATCAGGCGCGCTGGATGGATTGCTGGTGCCGTACGTACATGGTCGGCGGTCGGCTTGTGCCAAGCGAGCCGGCCGAGAAGGTCGACAGCGTAGGCACCATCGGCCACGACGTAGACCCTTCCGTCCGGGCCCAAAGTGGCCGAAGCATCCACCGCGTCTTGGAGGGGAAGCTTCCAGCGCGGCTGTCCATGCAGCGACAGCGAGACCAGCTCTTTGTGGCTCGTCCCGAATATCACCGAGCTTCCTACCACGAGCGCGCTCGGGTAGATCTTCTGGCCGGCCGAGTATCGCCACCGGAGGCTGCCATCGGGTTTCAGAGCAACGAACTGACCATCCAGCGACCCTATGTAGATGGTCCCATCGTGGCCCAGGACTGGTGATGCGAACACCCGCGCACCCGTCTGGTAGGTCCAGAGAGGGGAGGGTGCGGTCGATGGTCCTCGGTTTTCGCTTCGGCCGGTGTGTGCGGCGTCTCCCATGAAACCATTCGCGCTGCGGGGCACGGCCCCTGGTTGCTGGGGCCCGGTGCCCTCGGTCGGCGGCATCGCGAGCTCAGCCAAAACCTCCTCGACGAAACGGCACCTGCCCTCGTGGCAGATTCGATCGGCTCGGCACTCCGTGTCCGACATACACGGTGTCGACGGTCGGGAACGCATCCCGCCACATGCCGCCACCACGAGCAACGGCCCAAGTCCCAATGCCAGTCTTGGATGTAGGCGCACGGCGCGCGGACTATACCATTGTCGACCCATGCTCAAAGTCGATCGCCACTACCAGGTAATCAGTCGAATCTCGTTGCCTTTCTGTACGGCAACCTCATTGCCGCTCGGGCTGATGGCGACGCTTCGAAGCTCGCCCGCCACGGCATCCCAGCCCTCGGGCCGGAGCCACAGACCGGCACCACCCTTGCGCCAATCCCGGACGACGATGCCCTCGGGGTGCGGAATCACGTAACGCGAGCCGTCGGGGGTCACGCGAGCGCCGCGGATGGGAGCTGGCAACGGACTGTCAGGGCTCAACTCGATGGGCCGGCCCGCCGGTTTGGCCAGCTCGTTCAAAGGAACGATCCGCAGCAAGTCTCCCGACGCGGCTAGCAGACCTTGAGGGGCCCATCCGACCACGGCCCATTCGAATACCGACGCCGGCCGATCGATCGAGGTCCTACAGGGCGCGCCATCACTGCGGGGCTCGATGAGAACGCGATGCGACTGCTTCCCGCCAATGGGTCCGACCTCGGCCTCGAAGCCTGCGCACGTCGACCGAATGGTCCGAACCGCGAAGCGATCTTCGGGACCTCGAACGGCTGGTAGCACGTTCGCCCGAGAGAGCGGGGTCTTGGACCCAGAGCTCAGCTCCACGGCCCGCGGCGCGCTTCCATCGATGACTAGTGTTTGGTCATCTGTGAACTGCAAAGACACCGGGGCGCTCGAGCGGTCCACCAAGCGCCAGCTCGCGCTCGTGCTCGCCTTGGCCTTTCGCCAAGCGTTTTGAACCATCTCTCGCTCCTCGGCGGTTGGCTGCAACGCGGTATCCTCCCACCATCGCTGCAGCTCGAGAGCGCGGACGAACGTTCCGCGCCGGATCGCGGCTGTCATGGCTACGGATACGGCGCGCGCCGCAGCCTTGGACCGCTCGCACTGCAACCCCTGCGTTCCCGACAGTCCCAGGCGTGCCGCGCCGCCTTCCCGACACAGTGCCGTGAATGCCTCGAGAACCTGGAGCGCTTGCTTTTCGGCATCGGCGGTGTTCGAAGGCAAAGACGCCCAGGCACGGTCTGCAACGGCGCTCAACGTGTGCTCAGGCTCCGACGGATCCCTTGCAAAGCCTCCAGGACGGTTCAGCCAAGTCAAAGGAACGTCGATTCCGCCGACGTGGAGGTCTGCGATGACGTCCTCGTAGCCATCGGCATCGCGGTCTTCGACGTGGAGCTTCAGCGTGATGGGAGCAGAGGAGCGTTCGTTGGGTGGCAACACGGTGATCCGCTCCCGCACGCGCGGCTGCGCTTCAATCGTCACCAGCCAGACGTTGGTCCTCTTTCCGTTCTCGCAGGTGTGTTCCACGCGGATGGCGGCAAGCTTGGGAGATAGCTGCCGTGCGTCGGCCGTCGGGTCCGCGCAATGGTCGGGCACCAGGAACGAATCGATACGTCGGGCCGCCACGCTCAGGCCTCTAGCATACGCGGCTTGGAGCCGGACCTGCTGGGGATCGGCCGAAACGACGAGGGCATCGGGCGGCACGTTGCCATCGAGATCGACTTCGAGCGCAGCCAAGGCGTATCCGGATTGCAAAACGAGCGCCGATTCACCGACGGGCACCTCGACTCGGTTGGGCTCGAAGCTCGTTCCCACTGGCAGCGGCGTCTGCGTGCTCTCTTGGGCCGGTTGGGATTCATCTTCGGAGGCTCCCGCATCCTCCAGCCCAAACGGGACTTGCTTGCGAGCCGTACATCCACCGAGGCCCTGCCCCGCGATGCACACGATCAGTGCGGCAGCCCACCACTGCGATCGGCACCTTGTCATGGAAAAGGGGGTAGCACGAGTGTGGGAGAGGGGCTTCTTCAGCGTCAATACGGCCCGGGCACGCAAATCGCGTCTCCTGCATCGACCGGACACGCGGCGACGTCCAGTCCGCACAGATCCACGGCATGCAGGCAGCGAAAGCCGGTCTGGCAGTCGTTGTCGTCGTTACACGGCTCGAAGCAGACGAGCGCGTCGTCGATGCCCCCGGCAATGCTGGAGGGGTAGCAACTTCCCCAACGGCCGACCCACGACCTAGGGCAATCGGGTGATAGCGCGCCGGCGACGCCGCACTGGAGCGTGCAGATGGCATTGACGTAGGAATATCCGGCGAAGTCCACGCTCAGCTCCTCACAAAGCGTCGCGGTCTCCACGCAATCGTAGACGCTGTAGCAAGCGTCGTAGACGGGGAACGTGTAATCGGGCTCGGGAGCGCAGCCGCCCAGGATCGGCACGATCACGACCGGTATCAGCAGGGCGCGAAGCATCGTTCTAGTTTAGCCATCGTGGCTCGCTTCGACGACCACCTTGGACCACGTTCAAAGACCCCTTTTTTTTGCGAGGTTTACGCGGTCGGCGCCTTCGCGGAGGCCGCCGCAACCATTCGATGAAGCCCATGCCTCCACCGACGGCGCCGATATCTGCCGCGAGGGCAACCGAGTCGCCGGAGGTGATGAACATCAACGCGCTGAGCGCGAGCACGAGGTAGATGATGTGCACGGGCTTCATGTCGATGACGCCGAAAAAGCTCATGCGGCCCTGCCCGCGGTACGACCAGGCAAATGCCGCGATCGATCCCAAGAGAATTGCCTGTGCGCCATAGAGACGCGAGGGGCTGGACACCATGAGGCCGACTAGGATCGCCATGAAGGACGACGCGAGAGCGGTCCACACACAAAGCTGGATGGTGCGCTTCTGTCCGAAGCGCAGCTCGAATGGTGCGAGCATCCACCAGAGGAACACGAGGGTGATCAACATCGAGAAAACCGCCTGCGGACCCGTGGGGAAGGCGAAGACGTGGGTCGCGAGTTGCCAGAGGCTGTGGATGCCGAGGTTGCCGGTGTTCAGCGCGAGGATTTCGAAGATGGGTACGCCCCCCCAGTTCTGCATCAGGATTTGTATGATCCAAGCGCCAAAGAGCGCGATGAGCAGCTTCTTTACGAAGGGCGTGAGTGGGGGAAAACGAAACACGCTATGTGCCTAGCCAGCTACGGGCTTCCCCGCAAGGGATCAAGGTTAGGGGCATTCGACTCCTCCGTCTCCGGTTTGAAAGTCCACCGTGCCGACGTCTAGCAAAAGCTGGGTGCCACCGTCCACGGGTTCGACCGGATGGGACTCGATCGGAGAGCAGTCGACGACGAATTTGAGATTGGTGGTGGCCCGCCATCGCGATTTGTATCGCTGGTCTAATGGGTCCTGGAGAATTTCTCCGGAGCCTGCGCAACGATTTCTCGTGACGATCATCGTGTCGATGTAGGCGCCCCCGTCGATGACGGCGGCATTGGGATCGCTTGCAGCGTCGCAAAGCAAGCTGAACTCCGGTGCTACCCAGAACTGATCTTCGGGATCGTTGATGATCGCCAGCTCGACCAAGTCGATGTCCCCGCAGGTTTCCGCCGTGGGGTTCTGACCGTCGACCAGCCAACGGCCCTTGACATGCACCTCACAGCCGGACGGATTGTAACGCACGTCCTCCACGCAGCCGGCGCTCAGCGTACCCCCCATCAATACCAATACGAGCGCGAGCAAGCGGTGCCGCATCGGGGTAGCCTATCGCGCAAGAAAACTCAGTCAATTCGGCAGTTGACAGGGTTGTTTCCGTGCTTAGCTTGAGTTCAACGTTGGATCACGGCGGTGGCGCGTTGGCGCCGCGTCTGTCCATGCATGCCAGGCCTGCCTCAGCAGCAGGTCGAAGGAGGAGTACACCATGTTGGTTCGTTGGGATCCATTTGAAGAAATGAATCGCCTCCATGACCACTTTTTCGGTGGCAGGGGGCTTGCCAAGCAGCCTTTCCGAGTTGCCGTCGACATTCGCGAGGAAGACGATGCCTTCTATGTCGATGCCGAGGTGCCGGGCGTGGCTGCACAGGACGTCAAAGTCGACGTGGAGAAGAACGTTCTCACGATTAGCGGCGAACGTCGGGCCGAGAAGGACGAAACTGAAGATAGCTACCGGCGTGTCGAGCGCTATTACGGCACCTTTTCCCGTTCGTTCACCCTTCCCGAGACGGTCAGCGCAGACAACATTCACGCTGACCTCAAAGATGGGGTGTTGACGTTGCGCCTTCCGAAGAAAGAAGCGCCGAAGCCGCGTGCCATCCCGGTCAACGCAGCCTGACAGCGCGGAACGACGACGGCCCCGCCCACTCGGTGGAAGGGGCCGTTGCGTCGAGTGCCCGGCCAATCGCTAGCCGAAGACCTCGTCGAGCAACAGCTCTTGCTCCAGCCTGTGTGATGCGCCAGACCCCGTTGCAGGGCTGGCGCTCTCGGGCCGGGCGATGCAGCGAAGCGTCCGTCCACCCCCGAGAATCTCCGGGAGCCGCGCCCGCATGAAGTACCACGCACCCATGTTCCAAGGCTCCTCCTGCACCCAGACGAGGTCGACGTTGTTGTTGTAGGGAGCGAGCCTCTCCACCAGCTCGCTGGCCCGCAGCGGATACATCTGCTCGATCCGCATGATGCCGACATCCTCGATTTCATCGCGTTCGCGGCGCTCGAGGAGGTCGTAGTAGATCTTTCCGGTGCAGAGCAGGAGACGACGAACCTTGCTCGGATCGATGGAGGGCTGGTCTGGGATGATCCTCTGGAAGGAGCCATCGGCCAGCTCGTCCAGAGTGCTGACGGCGCGACGGTGACGCAGAAGGCTCTTCGGGCTCATCACGATGAGAGGCTTGCGCCACGGACGCAGCACCTGCCGCCGCAAGCAATGGAACAGTTGTGCCGGCGTCGTGAGGTTCACGACTTGCATGTTGTCCTCCGCGCAAAGCATCAGGAAACGCTCGAGCCGTGCGCTCGAATGCTCCGGCCCCTGACCTTCCATGCCGTGCGGTAGCAGCATGACCAACCCACTCAGACGATGCCACTTGTCTTCCGACGAGGAAATGAACTGGTCGATGATGACCTGGGCTACGTTTGCGAAGTCGCCGAATTGAGCTTCCCAGCCAACCAGGGCATCGGGAGAATCGAGCGAAAAGCCCCATTCGAAACCGACGACACCGACTTCCGACAATGGGCTATCGTAGATTTCCAACTCTGCTTGTGTCGGGCTCAGGTGACCGAGACGGGTGTAGCGGCGTCCGGTGTGCTCGTCGAAGATCACCGCGTGACGGTGACTGAAGGTCCCACGGCGAACGTCCTGGCCAGTCAGCCGGCAGCGGATGCCTTCGAGCAGAAGGCTCGCAAAGGCGAGGTTCTCGGCGGTTCCCCAGTCGACGCCTTTGCCGGTTTTCATGACTTTGCGTTGCTTTTCCAAAACGAATCGCTCGATACGGGGGTGGGGCGTGAACCATTCCGGATAGCTGGTCAGCGACTTCAGCGCATCGACCAGCTTTTCGCGGGGAAATCGGGTATCGGCATCCGGGACGTCGAGGTCGCGCCCGCCGCGGTATTCGGTCCAGAGCCCCTGCATGGAAGCCGGAATGAGGTTGTAGTTGCCGTTCTTCCGAGTGTCCTCGAGGGCCTTTTCGAGCTCCTCCTGACGTTGAGCCTTGATCTCCTCGGCTTGCTCGCGGGTGATTTTGCCGCTCTTGATGAGGTGCTCGATGTACACTTCACGAACCGTCATTTTGCGATCGATGGCGGCGTACATTCGCGGTTGGGTGAAGCGAGGCTCATCGCCTTCGTTGTGACCGTACTTGCGATAGCAGAACAAATCCAAAACCACATCGCCGTGAAAGCGCTGCCGATACTCGGCTGCCAACGTGACCGCTTGCGCAACCGCCTCCGGGTCTTCTCCGTTCACATGGAACACCGGGCAACGCAACATTCGCGTGATGTCGGTGCAGTAGGAGGTCGAGCGCGCATCTTCGGGGTCAGTCGTGAACCCGACCTGATTGTTGATGACCACATGGACGGTGCCGCCGGTTTCGTAAGCTCGCAACTTGCTCAGGTTGAGCGTCTCCGCGACGACGCCCTGTCCCACGAACGCTGCGTCTCCATGGATCAACAACGGCAATACCGTCACCCGTTGCTCGTCGTCTTTGCGGTCCTGCTTCGCACGCACGCGGCCTTCCACCACGGGATTGACGAACTCCAGATGACTCGGATTGAACGCCAAAGTCATGTGGACGGTCTTCCCCGCAGTAGTCTTTCGATCGAGTGAGTATCCGAGATGGTATTTCACGTCGCCTCGGCCCACGTACTTCTCGGGATCGTCGTCTTCGAAGCCCGCGAAGATCTGCCTAACGTTCATCTCCATGATGTTGACCATCACGTTTAGCCGACCGCGGTGCGCCATTCCGATGACGATTTCCTCGACCCCTAGCTCTGCGGCGCGCTCGGTGAGGATGTCGAGCATCGGGATCACGCTTTCGCCGCCCTCCAGGGAAAAGCGCTTGGCGCCGGTGTACTTGGTATGAAGGAATTGCTCGAAGATCTCGGCGTCCGTGAGCTTGGTGAGAATGCGAAGCTGTTGGTCCCTGCTGAGATCGATGTGGTTGCCGGTGAGCTCCATCCGGTCGCGAAGCCAATCGCGTGGCTCTCGATCCTCGAGGAACGTGTATTCGACTCCAATCGTCCGCGCGTAGGTGTCTTTGAGGCGGGCGATGATGGATCCGAGCGACTCGGCGGACGGTCCGGCGAAGTCTCCGGTGGAAAAGATCGTCTCGGGGTCGACATGTGCGAGCCCGTACCGCTTGAGCAGAAACTCGTCTTCGGGAGGCTTGCGGTTGAGGCCCAGAGGATCGAGATGGGCGAACAAATGGCCTCGGACGCGGTAGGCGTTGATGAGAGCCGATAGCCGCGCCTGCAGCTCATTGGCCAGGAGCAACTCCGAGGATGGCGGAAACGACGTTCGCTCGGACTCGAAGGCTTCGTCGGCGAGAACCGGCCTCAAGACTGTTTCCGCCGTGGGTGGCAAGAAGACGGAATCTCGAGGCGCACCGTTTCCGTCCGAAGGGGGCAGGACCGGGCTCAATGTCCCCGTCGACGTGACGGGTGCGATGATCGTTCCCGCGCTCGAGATCTGCGGCCATTCCGCGGGCGTGAGACCCTCGAAATAGTTGCGCCACGACTCGTCTACGGCGAGAGGGTTATCCACCCACTTGAGAAACTGTTCCTCGACCAGTCCTTGGTTTACGCCGAAATCTACGGTCATCTCCGAGTTATGGCTCCAATAACCCCGGTCGCCAGCATAGCCTAACCCCTTCGGCTTGGACGTGCTAGCGAGTGTGGTGGTTGAGGGCGAAGAGCTGCCTCATCATCGGCACCATGTCCAGGGTCTTCATCGTTCTCACGGGTTTGCTCGGCTTTAGCGCCGTGGCGCTCGGCGCTTTCGGGGCGCACGGATTGCGCTCGTGGCTGGGGGCTCAGCCCGATGGCGCCCAACGTTTGGAGTGGTGGAACACCGCAGCCCACTATCACCTAACCCATGCCCTCGCTGTTGCGCTCGCTGCTTGGCTCGTCCATCGGGGTGCAGGGACGTCGGCCTCGATCGCGGGATGGTGTTTCGTCCTGGGCACGATGCTCTTCAGCGGAAGTCTCTATGCAATGACGATCACCGGGCAGACCAGGCTCGGTGCAGTCACTCCAATCGGGGGTCTGCTCTTCCTGTTGGGTTGGGGCGCGATCGTTTGGGCAGGTCTTCGCCTCGGCACGACCGGCGTCTAGCGTTGCTGTTGTTGCTGGGCTTTGATCTGCTCCTGGAGTTGCCGCATGACCTCGGGAGGTAGCTGTGGGGGCGGTTGTCGTCCCTGCGCCGCGTCCGGCGCGGAGGGTGCCTGCGCCGCGCTGGGCTCGAAGGCTTCGACGCCGGGCCGCAGCCGGTCTGCCAAATACTTCGAGATGACATAGATGATTGGATCTCCCTGCCGGCGTAGATAGAGCTCGCCCGCGTTGCCTGTCTCGTCACCGAGCTCCAAGACGATCGGTTGTGACTCGTCCTTTGCGATGATCGTCACCTGCGCCGCGGGCTCGTTGAGTCCTGCTCTGGCCGCGGAGATGTCCTCCGGTGCGAAATCCGTTGCCGTCAGGCGAGCCGCCATCGATACGAGGGCCGTGACCTTCTTGGGATCGAGCTGGCGCAGAGCTTTGGGAGCTTCCACGGCCTTCCAACCATCTTGCTCTCGTTGGAACTCGAACTTCCCTTTGCTGCTTTCGAAGCGGATCGATTGCACATTCGAGGACTCGAGGCTCACGATCTTGCGATTTCGCCAAGCCTTGAGCTCTCGGTCAAAGGCGTATCGAAGCGACCCGCTTGCACCGAATACCTCTTGTCGATCGCCGATCCGGACCATGGTCATTCCATTGGCATACTTGCCTATTTTTAGGTCGGCCAGCGTCTCTCCATCACTTTTCGCCGTGACTCGCACGGCGCCCGCATCGTCGACTTGCAGGCGCGCGTAGTTGTCCGGTTTATTTGCTACGACGCGCACCAGCCGAAGCTCAGCGAGCCGATTGAGGGCCGACTCGACGTTGGTCTGATCTGCAACCGCATCCAACGGGGACGTGACTCTCCATTGTCCATCCACCCGAGACAGCACGACCGGCTCGTCCTTGGGCCGAGCGATTTCGAGCGTGCCGATCGCGTCTTTGTCGACCCTAATGGACGGGATGTCGGCTTCGCTCTTCGGCGGCGTGTCTCGACGGCTCACCGCCCAAAGGGTCAGGCCTAGAAGCACGAAAAACGCCACCGCTCCGATTGCGACACGGTTTTTTCGCCATTCCATCTCGTTGTCCTCTTGCTTAAATTTTGAGCGTCTGCTTCTTCTTCGAGCGCTTGCGCCATCGGAACAGGCCGAACAGTACGACGAGAAACGGAATGCCGAGCGTGTTGAGCCAGCGGTAGGCCATCTTCTTCGCGGCCCACGACTCAATTGCTGCTTTGCGCTCTGAGAGAGCGGACTCGACCCCCTGCTCGTCGCCTTCTTGGGCAGCCGCGAGCGCAGTGTCTTCGGCAGCCAGCACGGAATCGGGAATGTCGAGAGCAGGTTCCTCTATGGTCTTGGCTCGAATCGCGATCAGATCGGAATCCGCCGCAAGCCAGTCGATGGCATTGAGTGCGAGCGCCAACGCAGCGTTCATCTGGACCTCGCCTTGGGGCGGCCGCGGCGGCATGAAGCTATCCTCCAGGAAGGTGCTCGTCCCCACGACCAAGACGCGCACCTCCCGTTCGGCCGCTGGAGGCACCTGAATGGCGTCCGCAGCATCTTCATTGATGGGCGCAGCGTATGCGGAAGGCAACTTCCCCTCGATGGCCACCATCAGATCGAAGGGACCGGCGTCCGAGCTCATTCGCCACTCATTCGGGTTTCGGGGCGCGAGAGATATCGTGGGGCCAGACATGGCCCACGAATCCTCGGACGAGCGGGCGAGCACGGTCCGGGACACGCCCTCGGGAGCCTCCGTCAATTCGAGCGGAGCGACGAACGGCAGCATCGGCGACGCCAGCCGGAACATGACGGGGTGATTCAGCTGCTCGGCATCGAGCTGGAGGACGGGAATTGGTGGGTATGGGACGAGCACCTGCAAGCCGAGCGGCCCTCGCATGGGGGCACGGCTGCACTGGGCATCTGCGACGATCTTAGAGGTCAGGTGGACGCCCCAGGGACCGAGCAGCCCATCCAGACGCGAGGTCACGGGTCGAGCGCTGGGGCCCATTTCGCCGCCTAGATCGATCGCAAGCGCACCGCCAAAAACCCCGAGCGATCCGCCGCGCATGACGTACTGGTCGATCCGGCGCAGCTCTTCGTCGCTGAAGGCCTCCGTCGGGCCTACGATGAGTAGCGCCGCAAGCCCCGGGTCGATTTCTTGGGACACGTCGACCTCGCGTACGTCGTAGAGCTTGAGCACCGATTGGAGACTCGAGAGCCCTTGCTCGAGGGTGGGGCTTCCGTGGCCGCTGACCAGACCAATCGGCTTTCGCTCTCCGACTAATTCCTTGATGGCCGTCGTGATCGTGTACTCGAGCCCCGTGGTGTCCTGGATGACCGGGATGGTCTTCTTCTCATCCAGATAGCGGAGCACGAGGCCTCGATAGCCCTCGACCACGGCAACCTGATCTTCCTCAATCTTCTGATGTGCGACCGGCTGAATGCCGTCGGCGCGGGCCGCCTGTTGTGATGCCTCATCGTCCGGATTGACGAAACGGACCACGATCTTCCCATTCGATTCGGCTGCGTACTCCGAAAGCAAGTCGCGTACCTGCCGCTCGGTTGCATTGAACGGGGGAGGGAGATTCTCGGTGAAATACGCCGTAATCTCGAGACGGTCATCGAGACTCGCCGCCAGCCGTTGGGATCCTTCGGCCAGAGAAAAGAGGCGATTCTGAGTCAGATCGATGCGAGGCGTTCGGAAGTAGGCTGCAAGCACGTTCAAGAGAACGAGAATGCCGCCCACGAACAAGAGGAAGACCAGGGACTCGCTAGCAGCGCGTTTTTGAACTTTCGACGACATCGATTAGCTCCACCGTCGTGATTCGAGCGCCCGAAACGCCGCGGCCAACGCAAACAAGGTTACCGAGAAGAAGTACAACAAGTCGCGCAAATCGATCACCCCGCGCGCCATGCTCTGGAAGTGGTAGTCGAACGACAACCATTCGAGCGCTGACGCCGCGCCGCTCGGAAGCAGTGCCAAGAGCTTGTCCAATATCCAGAAGAAGACGCTCAAAGTCAGTGCAACGAACAAGGCGATCAGTTGATTCGAGGTCCAACTGGAAGCCATGAGTCCGATCGCGAGGACCGCGGAGCCCTGGAGGAAAAGACCCAGATAGCCGCTCCACACCGGCCCCCAATCGAGATCTCCTAGAGTGGAGACGCTGATGGGGTAGGCGATGGTCAGCACGAGGAGAACCGCGTAGAGACCCAAGACGCCGAGGAACTTGCCCACGATGATCTGGGCTTCGGTCACCGGCATGGTGATCAGGAGCTCGATGGTGCCAGTGCGTTTCTCTTCAGCCAAAAGGCCCATCGTGAGCGCAGGTAGAGCGAAAACCAGGATAAGGCTGAGCCAGCGGAACATCTCCCGGGCGCTGGCACGGCCGAACAGAAAGAACGTCTTCCAGAAAAAGAAGCCCAACGTCAGCATGACGATGCAAATGACGAGGTACGCCACGGGCCCGTTGAAGTAGCTGCGAAATTGCCGGCCGCCGATGGTGAGGATGTTTCTCATGGTTACGCCCCCGCCTCATTCGTCGTGAGTTGCCGGAAGATGTCTTCCAGGTTTTCGCCTCTCTGCTCGAGGCCCAGCAGCACCAGGTTGGCCCCGACGGCGGCCTGAAAAATGTCTGCCCGCAGATCGTCGTTTCCCTTCGGCACCACCTCGATCATCAGCTCACCTTCGGCGGTGCCGCTCTTGTCGGTCACCGATTGTGCTTTGGCGATCGCAGAGAACGCCGCTCTGATTTCGTCGGCGCTGTGACCGTTCTTTCGAAGCGTGGCGATGAATCGCGGCTTGCCTGCGCGGGCGGCCAACTCTTCCGGGGTGTCGTCTGCAACGAGCCGGCCCCGCGAGATGATGAGCACTCTGCCGCAGGTCACCTGGACCTCGGCCAGATTGTGGGTCGACAGAATGATCGTGCGCTCCCGTCCGATCTCGCGGATCAACTCCCGAATCTCGGCGGCCTGATTGGGGTCGAGACCGCTCATCGGCTCGTCCAAAATCAGCACCGGCGGCTCGTGTATCAGCGCCTGCGCGAGCCCCACGCGTTGTCGGAAGCCCTTGGAAAGCTCCCCAATGCTCTTTCCGATGACGTCCCCCAAGGAGGTCTCCTCGACGACTTTCCGAATTCGGGTTTCCAGTTGGGACCCGCTCAGACCCCGCATCTTGCCCGCGAACTCGAGGTACTCGAGCACCAGCATCTCGGTGTACAGAGGTGTGTTTTCTGGCAGGTAGCCGATTGCTTTTCGCACCGCGATGGGGTCTTCGAAAATGTCGGCGTCGGCCACTTGGGCGGTGCCCCCCGAAGGCGCGATGAAGCAGGTCAGGATCTTCATCGTCGTCGTTTTGCCGGCGCCATTCGGCCCCAAGAAGCCGACGACTTCTCCCCGATTGACCCGAAACGTTGCGTTCTGTAGGGCGGCGACCTTTCCGTAGTACTTGGTCAAGTCCCGCGCCTCGATCATCACATCGCTCATAAACTCCCTCGCGTGTGATCCACTGGCTGTGACAGGGCTGGCGGAGGTTAGCCCCGGCTCTAAGCCTGTCAAGACACTCCCGGCCGCATAAACCGCGGCGCCTCCAGCGTTATTCCACGGAAAGCCCGGCGGCGCCTCGGACCTCGGAATGGCTTGGAGTTTCGGTTGTTTCAGCTCATGAGCTCCCGTGTCACGATTGTGCGCATGAAGCCCTCGGAGGCACTTTTCAAGTTTGGTGACCGCATTTGGCGGGTCGTGCGTCCGCTCGGCCGCCGGATCGTGGGAATATGGCCCCTGACTGCGCTCGGCATGGCGCTCGTCGCCGTCGCCCTAATCGCTCTGATCGTCTACGGATTCGAAAAGCTCGACCTGGTGCTGCTGGTGCTCGGCTATGGCGGCATCGGTTTGTTGGCGTTGACCACGTTGGCGGTCGTGGCGAGCGCCGTCGGGCTTCGCCTTTGGCTCCGACGGGCCTCGATACGTTGGTCGACGAAAACATTCGAGACAGGCAGCCCGCTGCTTTCGGGTTTTTCATTGCCTTCGCTCTGGTGGCTTCCGATGGTTCAGATCCGATGGACCTGGGTGGCGCCTCCAGCATGCACGGTGGAATCGAGCTCGGAGCGTGGTCGGCTTCGGGAGAGGATTCGCATCGAGCAACGCGGCATCTTCGATTCCGTGAGGCGCCGCTTCGAGGTACGGGACGCCTTCGGCCTCTCCCGCCTTGCCTTCGAGCACCGCCAAGACGACCCGGTCGAGGTGCTCCCTCATGTGGGCGGGATGCGGCGATTGCCCGTTCTCACTTCGTTGACCGGCGGTGAGGAATATCCGCATCCCATGGGTCTCGAGGATGGGGACCGCGTCGAGCTACGCAGATATGTGCCGGGGGACTCTGCCCGCTTCATCCACTGGAAGGTCTTCGGCCGTACCCGCAAGCTCATGGTGCGAACCCCGGAGCGCGCGTTGACCCGCGCCCGAAAGACGCTGGCCTATTTGGTCGCCGGTCCGCACGACGAGCCGTCGGCCGCGGCTGCGCGAGCTGCGATCGAGGAGGAAGCGCTGGGCGTGGATTGGAAATTTGCAGCTGACGGAGCTCCGAAAGCCACCTCGGATCGCTCCCAAGCGATCCACAAGATCATGATGTCGTCCCATTTCACCGGACCGAGTGGCGCCGGCCTCAGACGCTTTCTCGCAGAGGTCGATCCGCAGGGACCCGCAGCGTTGGTCGTGTTCGCGCCGCCCACGATGGGTTCATGGCTGGACGAGATGCGTTCCATCACGATGCGGCGGTACGGCCGCGTGCGGGTGGTGATCGCGGTCGATGCGGTTCACCAGCCGCGGTCCGCCCCGCGGTGGAGGAGGTGGTTGCTCAGGCCGACGCCCGAGCCGGGCGTCGCGCGTGACGACCTCGAACGCGTGGGCCGAGCTTTGAGCCAATTGCGCTGCGAGGTCGTGATCATCGACCGCGTGAGCGGACGAGTGCTCGGCGACGGAATGTACGTCACCGCTCCACGAAAGGCGGCCGCATGAATGCGCGGGCGCAAATCGCACCGCTCGGAGTGGCCGCTGTGCTTGCCGAGCTGGGCCGGTCGATGATTCACGGCCTCGGTTGGAGCGTCCTGGTCGCCACGACGGCGCCCTCCAGCTCGGCGCTTGCTGCATTTGCCGGCGGCGTCCTCGGATGTCTGGCCGGAGCCAGGCTCGGGCGCTCGCAGCTTCGTACGCCGGTGCTCCTCGCGGGCGCCGTGATGGCGATCTTGGTGGTGGCCTGGCTCCACTCCATGGTCTTGGGAGGCTCTCTGGTGGCAGCTGCCCTAGGGCCGGTTGGCGCGCTCAGGTTGGCGAGCGCACTGACTGCGCTCGCGGTCGCGGCCGTCGTCAGTGCGGCAATGCGGGCGTTGTCCACGCGCAGGGCGATTTTTGCGGTGTGCGAATTGCTTCTCGTTGCAGCGGCCTTTGCACAGCTCTTCATTCCGCATCGGCATGGCGCGATCAATCGCCCGTTTTATCTTGCCGATTGGGTCATCGCGCTCGGATGGGATCCCACTTGGCTCTTTCTCTTCACGGGCGGAATCGCGACCGTGCTGGGTCTCGTTCTGCTGCTTCGGGAGCAGCGTTTTGGCCGTGCGGTGCTTAATCTCGGGGTCATCGCCTTGCTCCTCGCGATCATCGTGGTGGCCACGCCGATGATCGGCATGCCTCCGCCTCCCGAAGGGGGCAGCGGGCTCGGTCTTCGGCCCACCGAATCCGAAGGTCAGGAGGACCAAGCGCAGCGAAGGGAGCGAGGGGGTGCCGCGAACAGCGAGCTCGAGTTCCGCAACAAATACGACACCGGAGGAGAGCGGGTGCCCGTCGCGGTCGTGCTCTTCCACGACGACTATTCACCGCCGAGCGGGGTCTACTATTTCCGACAGGGGGCATTCAGCCAATACAACGGCCGAAAGCTGGTCGTTTCGGGCCGCAGTGACATCGATCAGGACTTGATCCCTTACTTCCCAACCCGGCCGGTGGAGATCGGCGAGGCGCCTCCCATGAACGAGAACCGGGGTCCGCTGGAAACCACCATTGCTCTGATGGCCGATCACACTCAGCCCTTCGCGCTCGAAGCGCCCATCGAGGTAGAGCCGCTGCAAAATCCGTCTCCCAACAGATTTCGTCGCGTCTATCGGGTCATTTCAGGCGTCCTGACGGCCGACTATGCATCGATGCTCGACGCCAGCCCGGGATCGCCCAAGTGGTCCAAAGAACTGTGGGCGCACTATACGGAGGCACCGCCCGACCCCCGATACGCGGAGCTTGCCGCGCGCATCGTTTCGTCTCTACCGGACGAGCTCCGAGACAATCCGGTCGCGCGTGCCTTTGCCATCACGTCGTGGCTCGGTCACGAGGGCATCTACAGCCTGAAGAACGAGCACAGTGGCGCAGCGGATCCGACGGCAAGCTTCTTGTTTGGGGACCTTACTGGATACTGCGTGCACTTCTCGCACGCAGCGACCTACTTGATGCGGAGCCTGGGAATCCCGGCGCGCGTCGCCACGGGGTATGCGATCAGCGAGTCGGCCCGCCAAGGGGGATCGTCGCTCCTGCTCTCCGGCGGGGCCTCCCATGCCTGGCCCGAAATCTATCTAGACGGATTCGGGTGGGTCGTATTGGACGTCTATCCCGAGCGAGCGCTCGACCCGCCCGAGCAGCCGATGGATGCCGATCTCCAGCGTCTCCTCGGCGAGCTTGCCCGGGGCGCGTCGCCGATTCCGCTTTCTGCGACCGACATTCCCAGGATCAAGGAGATCGCGCGCCGCGTGACTTTGACCGCAGGGACATGGGCCTTGTTGCTTGCCGCGTTCGTTCTGGTGGCTTTGTACGCCGCGAAACTCTGGCGTAGGATGGCCCCGGCTTTTGCCGCGGCGGGGTCTTTGCCCCGGGTCGTCTACCGCGCCGAGCTCGATCGCATCGCGGAGGTGGCGATCCGGCGCAAGCCCGGCGAGTCACGCGAGGCATTTGCGCTTCGGATTCGCAACCAACTACCTTCCTTCTACCCGCTGACGGCTGCGCACGTGGCCGCTGCGTTCGGCGGCCGTCAGCCCGATCCCCGGCGGCTGCGTGACGACGCAGCGGGTGTGCGCCGCGACGTGCGCGCTGGTTTTTCGCTTTGGAAGCGGTTTTTGGGCCTGATCACCCCTTGGTCTTGGTTGCGGTCGAAATGATGCCATTCTTACGCGACGCCCTTTGGAGCTAACATGCAGCAAGCGATACAGTCACCCGTCGAAGACACCCTGGCCGCCGCGCGCGAGGTCGCGGCACGGCTGGGTGCGCGTCTGAGGGCAGCAGTTCGCGGTCGAGACGACGTGGTGGAGCTTGTGCTGATCGCATTGCTCGCCGACGGACACGTCCTTCTCGAGGACTATCCGGGCTCCGGAAAGACCACCCTGGCACGCGCGCTCGGCAATGCGCTGGAGGAAGGTGACGGAGCCCCTGGCATCTCCGCTTTCCGCCGGATTCAGTTCACTCCGGACCTGCTCCCGAGCGACATCACCGGGACCAGCATCTTCGATGTGGAAACCAACCGCTTTTCCTTCCGGCGCGGTCCCGTCTTCGCGCACATCGTCCTTGCCGACGAGATCAACCGCACGTCACCGAAAGTTCAGGCGGCGATGCTCGAGGCGATGGCGGAGAAGCAGGTCACCGTCGACAATCAGTCTCATCCCCTCGACGAGCTGTTCTTCGTCATCGCAACGCAGAATCCATTGGACCTGGCCGGTACTTACCCGCTTCCCACACCGCAGCTGGACCGATTCCTCTTCAAAATCGAAATGAAGCACATCGACCGGGCGTCCGAGCTCGAAGTGTTGGACCAATACCCTCGCGTGAGCCTCGACGTGGCTCGAGATTTCCCGGGTGTGACGCGAGGAGAGATTCTAGCTGCGCGTCGACAGACACGCGGCATCGTGCACGTGGCGCCAGTCGTGAAGGAAGCGCTGGTCGACCTGGCACGCCTGCTACGGAGCGACTCACGCGTTTTGCAGGGAGCGTCTACTCGGGCTCTCGTATTGATGTTGCCCGCGCTCCAAGCACGCGCTCTGATTCATGGCCGCGACTTCGTGTCGCCCGAAGACATCGAAGCGCTAGCGCCCTACGTGTTCAAGCACCGGCTCGAATGCGCCCCGGGGGTCGAAGACGTCGATGCGCTGATCGCCGAGGCAACCGCCGTCGAGATCGAGAAGCTGGCGCGCGCGAGCTTGCGACGCGGGTGACCATGAGGTTCCGGTTGACAGCACTGTTGACCACCGTCTTCGCAGCGGTCTTGCTCCGGACGGCTCCGTTGGCCGCTGACGAGATGATCGAGCCCATACTGCTCGAAGGAGAAAATGCAGCTCCCGAAGAGCTGGCACTCTGGGAGCTCGTCGAGCGTGAGCGCTACGTCAAAGCCCGAGAGGAGGCCGAAACGTACCTCGTGGACCACCCGAGCTCGTACGTGGCGCACCTGGTGCTCGGGATCGCGCAACATTATGGCGAAGCGAACTTTCCCAAGGCGCTCTTTCACGAGGCCCGTGCATTGACGCTTTTCGAAGCTCAGGAAGGCGAACGGCCCACACAGAGTCAACCCTGGCGTTGGCATGCTCGCATCTTGATCTCGCTGGCGAGCGCACACGGTGACCTCGAACACTACGACGAGCAGCTCGCGTTCATGTATCGCTACAACGAGCTCTATACACCGCAGCTCAAGGCGGAGCTCGCATGGCCGCTCATGAAGAAGCGGCAGTTCGATGCGGCCCGTCGGGCGGCGGAAGAGGGTCTGGCCACTGGTGACCCGTACCAGATCGAACGCGCCAAGAATGCGTTGTGCGCCATCGAGTTCGAAGCCGGTGACGATGCGAAGAGCTACGAAGTATGTGCTGACGCCGTCGAGTATGGCCGTTCCCATTTCGGAAGCGCGACCGCCGTGGATCTCGGAAACTATGCCGAGGCAGCTCGCTCGGTCTTCCGCTTCGATGAAGCCGAGCGATTGCTGGTCGAGGCGTCCAAGAGCGGGCTCTCTTGGTATGGGAATCCTTGGCTCGAGCTGGCCGATCTCTACATGCGAGCCGGCCGGTTCGCCGAGGCGCTGTCCGCTTTGCGAGAGGTACCCCGCCACCGCGTTGCCAGACCGGCGCATGTTCGGGACTCGGACCGAAACGAGGCGCGCCGCTCTCTTGCCGCATTCTTGCTTCTCATGGGAAGACCCGACGAGGCCCTTCGAATCACCGACAAAGCATCCGTGCTTCCCGATCGTCGCGCGCACAACAGCCGCGATCCGCTCCAGGACAGAAGCATCGTGGCGCTCCTCGACCGGCAGGCACGGTTGGAGCTGGCCGAGATGACCGTCGAGCGTGCGGTGACCGAGCCCTTCTACGTCCGATGGTGGGCGCACGCGGAGGCGCTGTGGCTCCGATTCGAGGCATGGATGAGCGGGCGGCAAGCAGCGCGCTTTTTGAATGACGAGCGCCGTCTGGTCGGAACGTTCGCCATTGGTACGGCCCGCAGCGCCGTGATGCCACCTTGGCTCTTGGGGGAGCTCATCGGAGCGTTGGGGCCGGGTGTGGTGCGCGAGGCGGTGGGCCGCGTCGCGAGCGACGACCCGCGGGAGGGCGCCGCTGCATATTACGACGCCGTGTTGGCGGAAGTGGCGCTCTCGCAACGCGAATATGACGAAGCCATCGCGCATGCACGGCGGGCCCTAGAGGGGCTGCAACCCGGAGATGCCCTTCTTCGGGAGCGGGTGCGTGCCGTGCTGGCCAAGTCTCTTTCCGACCCTCGCCAGTCGACCGCTCTTTTCGAAGAGGTGCTCGATACCGACCCCGGCCTCTTCCGCAGGATGGGGTGGGCGCTGCCCGTGAAGATCGAGTCCAGCAGTGCCGAGATCGACCTCGAGTTGGCCGAGGCCGTCATGCGCTCGCCCCGCTTCACCCGCTCGGACGATGGTCTTCGTATTCGCGTGGAGGGCGGGCAGATCTGCTTGTACGGGCGAACCGGGACGTCGTGGGGCTGCAGCGAAACGGAGCTCGGCGAGGAGGAGTCGGGGCGCAGTCGAGCACAGCGCATCGTCGACTCTTTCCACGAGGCAATTTTCTCCCCGCGCGTCGACTTGAGCCGAATCGACATCAACTCGCTGGACGGCTCGAACCGCGTTACGAGAAACCCGCTCGATATGCTGATCGCACCATGACCACGGAGCCACCGGCTGGTGCGTCCGCCTCTGCCGTGTCTTACTGCCGGCCGTGAATACCTGGGTTCGTCTCGGGCTTCTGGCCGTGTTCTTGATCGGAATCTACCTCGTCGGTCGTATGAGTGGGCTGACCGACCAGTTTACCGTCGAGGGTATCCGCGCCTCGATGCGAGAGGCTGGAGTCGGGGGTTTCGTCGTTTTCGTGCTGACTTTTTGCGTCGGTCAGTTGCTCTACATTCCAGGCTTCGTGTTCGTGATGGTGTCGGGCCTTGCCTACGGTCCGCTCTGGGGCTCGATTGCTTCGATGGTCGCGGCGACGATTTCCGTCGCAGTTTCCTTCGTCATCGTGCGGAGCATCGGCGGTCAGCCACTGAAGAACATCAACATCAAGAGACCGTTCTTACAGAAACCGTTGGGTCGTCTGGAGCAACACCCCATACGATCCATGATCATCATCCGTCTCTTCCTGTGGGCGATTCCTCCGGTGAACTATACGCTCGCCATGTCCGGCGTGACCTTTCGTGACTACATGATCGCCGCGGTCATCGGAATGACGCCACCGTTCGTGGCTCTCTCCGTTGCGGCCGGTCTCGGCTTCAATCTGCTCTAAAAAGCACCGGCCGGGAGGCTCGATTACTTTTTGCGCGTTAGGGGAATGCTCGTATCGGGAACCGTTTCGTCCGCGCTGCGTCCGTCGGACAGCGCTTCTCGAGCTGCAAAGGGCTTGGTCGCGGGAGCGCTCGGCCTTGCCTCGCGCAGCTGCTCGCGCCCCCAGCGTACGCTGCCGGCGAGCACGTGGGCGTCGGTGATCTCTTCCGTGTCTCGCAAGAGGGCCGCGAGATCGCGTGCCATCTGCCGACTCGAAGCGTAGCGCTCCGTCGGGTTGCGCCGAAGCGCTCTGCCGATGATCGTCCGCAAACGTTCCGGCAGATCACTCCTAAATTCCGATAGATCGGGAATCTGCATGCTCCGGATCGTGCCCACCACTTTCAGAGGATCGTTGCCTTTGAACAGCTTTTCGCCTGCGAGCACTTCCCACAGGACCACGCCCACGCTGAACAGGTCTGTCTGGGCACTCGGCTCCGCTTCGTAGGTCAGCTCGGGCGCCAGATAAGCGAGCTTGCCCTTGACGAACCCAGGTTTGGTAATCGAGCTTCGGTCCATCGCTTTGGCCAGACCAAAGTCGGTGAGCTTCACGACCCCGCAAGCGCTGACCATCACGTTCTGCGGCGTGACGTCACGGTGAAAGATGGGTGCAGGACGGCCGGCCGTGTCGGTTCGTTCGTGCGCCGCATGAAGCGCATTGAGGACCTCGATCCCAATCGCTGCGCAGAGCCCCCATGGCGTGTGGTTCCCGTGGGCTCGATAGCCTTCACGCCAATCGGCCAAGGTCAGCCCGTCGACCCACTCGAGGACGAGATAGTACTCGCCGGCCCGATCCCGGTCGAAGTCGTGGATTTGGGCGATGTTCGGATGGTCGAGCTCCGAGACGACACGGGCTTCCTCTACGAACAGTTTGAGGAACTCGGGATTCTGACTCAGCGGTGCCAGAAGTCGCTTGATCGCCACCGGGCGTGCGAAGCCCGCTGCGCCATGGGTGCGCCCACGGTACACCTTCGCCATGCCGCCTTCCCCGGCCAGCTCCAAGACCTCGTACTTGCCTCCGAGAAGCTCCACGGCCATGTGGCTGATGCCTCAGCCTTCGTTGGAAGAAAGCAGGGCGTCCAGCTCACCATTCTCGTACATCTCGCGGACGATGTCACAACCTCCCACGAACTTCCCTCGTACATAGAGCTGGGGAATGGTGGGCCAGTTGGTGAATTCTTTGATTCCCTGCCGGATGGCGGTGTCCTCGAGCACGTTGACGTCCTCAAAATCGGAGCCCGAGCGGCGCAAGACCTCCACCACGGTTGCGGAAAAGCCGCACTGCGGGAAATGCTTGGTCCCCTTCATGAAGAGCACGATATCGTGGCCGTCGATGATGCCCTGGATCCGTTGTCGCAAGCTGTCGTCCATCGTCTAACCCTCTTGCTTCTCCCAACTCTCGGGCGAGTAGGTCCTGAGCGCAAGTGCATGAACCGGCCCCGCCATCAGCTCGCCGAGCGCCGCATAGACCATCTGATGCTGCTCGACTCGGCTTTTGCCCGAAAACGACCTGGAAACAATCAACGCTTCCCAGTGGTCCTTGGTGCCGGTCAAGTCTCTGACCTCCAGATGCGACACGTTTCCGAGCCCCTGGCAAATGCGTTCGCGCAGTATGTCGGCTTCAACCATCTGGCTACACCCTAGCTGCTTGGCTACGGCCGAGTCGGTCCATTGTCAATGGGCGCGTGGTATCCGCCAGCATCGTCCACGCCGAACAGCCGTTTTACCGACGGCCGGCCCAACACGATGATCGTGAAGATCCCCAAGATGGTTCCGAAGGGAAACATCAAACACTCGCCCCAGCCGGTGAGGTAGCAAAACGTCCACCAGCGGCGGCGTCGCATCAGGATTCCAACCAACGCCAGATGCACGGCAGCCAGCACCGAGACCGCGATGAACGAGACCACGGCGGCGGTCAGCAGGGTCCCGAGATCGCGAAGCATGGTATCCGGGCTCCCCGCGAGCGGATTGCCTCCAGGCTGCACCGGAAGGTCGCCCATCGCCATCGAGATGTCACTGCCGAACTCTTCGAGGACCTTTGCACCGGCGGCTCCATAGAACAGGATGGGCGCAGCCCCGAGGAGCGAAACGCCGGCCATGATGAAGTGGCCGATGGAGAGCGCGCTTAGATGCTCTCGGTCCTCCGCGTTTGATTCTTCGGTCAACCAGTCCCCCACTAGATCGTGCTATGCACTCACTCCATGGGCAAGGTCGCGTTCGTTTTTCCGGGGCAAGGCAGCCAAAAGGTGGGCATGGGCAAAGAGGCATACGAGGCCTCCGTTGCCGCGCGCGCCGTGTTCGACGAGGCAGACCAGGCTCTCGGCGAGGAGCTCTCGCGGCTCTGCTTCGAAGGGCCCGAGGAGGACCTGAAGCTCACCGCGAACACACAGCCTGCGGTTCTCGCAACCTCGGTCGCACTGCTTCGAGCGCTCGAAGCACCGTTTGATGTGGTGGCCGGGCACAGTCTCGGTGAGTACTCGGCGCACGTGGCGGCGGGCACCCTCGAGCTCACCGATGCCTTGCGCTTGGTACGCAAACGAGGCCAGTACATGCAGGAAGCAGTCCCCTACGGAGTAGGCGCGATGGCTGCCGTGCTCAGAGCGGATCGAACGTTGGTGGAGCGCATCTGTGCCGAGGTTCCGGGCTTGGTCGAAGCGGTCAACTACAATTCGCCCGAGCAAACCGTCATTGCCGGCGAAGCACAAGCGGTTCGCGATGCGGGTGCCAAGCTCAAAGAGGCGGGCGCACGCGCGAGCACACTTCCCGTCAGCGCACCATTTCACTCGTCTTTGATGGAGCCCGCCGAGGCCCGGCTGCGTGAGGATATCGAGCGGCTTGCATTTTCCGATCCTCGCGTGCCGGTGTACGTCAACGTCGACGCCAATCCCGTCACCGACGCTGCCGCAGCCAAGAAGGCGTTGATTCAGCAAGTGAGCCGTCCCGTTCGGTGGGAGGAAACCATCCGACGCATGATCGACGACGGCGTTTCGCTCTTCGTGGAGGTGGGTCCTGGTAGAGTCCTCAGCGGTCTCTTGATACGGATCGACAAGCGGGCCGGTCGCATCAACGTGCAGGCGCCCTCGGACTTTCCCCGGGCCAGGGAGGCAATCGCCGAAGCCCACAGCGCCTAATTGGCTGTAATTTCCGGATTCTTGGTGAATCGAAGTCGCTGCGTTTGACCTGTTTTTCATTTCTTGTAGAAAAGGCGCCGCCCGCCAGTGCTCAACCGGGGTCGGGCTCAAACAGAGGTTCAGCGGATATGCAAAATCTGATCTACGCGGCCCCCATTGCGGGCGTGCTTGCTCTCGTCTTTGCCTGGATCAAGGCAAGTTGGGTTTCTCAGCAGGACCCTGGCGACGCGACCATGGTCGACATTGCGAGCCAAATTCAGGAGGGCGCGTTGGCCTTCCTCCGCGCCGAGTATCGCGTCCTCGCGATCTTCGTCGCGCTCGTGGGTTCCATTCTCGGTATCGCGTACTTCGGCGATCCAGGGCGCGGTTGGCAGATCGCCGGCGCATTTGTAGTCGGTGCATCATTGTCCGCTTCCGCGGGGTGGGCCGGCATGAAGGTCGCGACCAACGCGAACGTGCGAACCACCGCGGCCGCTCGCCTCGGTCTTTCCCCAGCGCTCGCCGTGGCCTTTTCCGGCGGCACCGTGATGGGCATGACGGTGGTTGGTCTCGCCACCCTCGGTCTGGGCTCGCTCTATCTGATCTTCAGCAACGTGCTCGGCTGGGAGCTTACCCGCACCGTCAACGTCCTCACCGGTTTTTCAATGGGCGCGTCATCCATCGCGCTCTTTGCGCGCGTGGGCGGCGGGATTTACACCAAGGCTGCCGACGTCGGGGCTGACCTCGTAGGAAAGGTCGAATCCGGCCTTCCTGAAGACGACCCTCGAAATCCGGCGGTCATCGCCGACAACGTGGGTGACAACGTGGGTGACGTAGCCGGAATGGGCGCGGACCTCTTCGAGTCTTTCGTCGGCGCAATCATCGGCACCATGGTGCTCGGTCTCGGTTTCGACGCTGTCGCCAGCAGGAACAGCGTAGGACCGGTGATCTTGCCTTTGGTGATCGCGGGGGGCGGCATCGTCTGCTCCATGGTCGGAACGTTGTTCGTCCGGACCAAAGAGGGCGGCAATCCCCAGCATGCCCTCGACACAGGGGCCTTCGGTGCTGCAGCCGTCATGGCGGCTGCCACTTTCGGGATTTCCTACCTCCTGTGGCCTGCCAGTGGCGCGACGACCCCGCAAGGCGAGCTCGTGACCTGGATCAACGTGGGGTGGGCAACGGTTGCGGGCCTGGCAGCTGGCGTCGCGGTGGGCCTCATCACCTCGTACTACACGTCGATGCACAAGCCTCCCGTCGATAGCATCGCGGAGCAGAGCAAGACCGGGACGGCGACCAACATCATTGCGGGTCTCGGCGTCGGGATGCAGTCCACGGCCATGCCGATCCTCGTGATCGCGTTCGGCGTGGTCATCGCGGCACAGGTTGCCGGCTTGTACGGCGTTGCAATCGCCGCGCTCGGCATGCTCTCCACGACTGGCATTCAGCTCGCCGTGGACGCCTACGGCCCGATCGCCGACAACGCCGGAGGCATTGCGGAGATGAGCCATCAGGATCCAGAGGTGCGGGAGCGCACGGACAAGCTCGATGCAGTGGGCAATACGACCGCGGCGATCGGCAAGGGGTTCGCAATCGGCTCCGCGGCCATGACCGCCCTCGCGCTGTTCGCAGCGTTCGCTCAGACCGCAGGGATCAACGGCATCAACATCTCCAAGCCGCTCGTGATGGCCGGTCTGTTCATCGGTGGGATGCTTCCGTTCCTGTTTTCATCGATGGCCATGAAGGCCGTGGGCATCGCAGCCATGGACATGATCTCGGAGGTCCGCCGTCAATTTAGAGAAATTCCGGGGCTTCTCGAGGGCAACGCCAAGCCGGACACGGCCCGCTGCGTGAAGATCTCCACGGAGGCTTCGCTCAAGCGCATGATCGCGCCCGGCGCGCTGGCGATCCTGACTCCGGTGCTGGTCGGCTTTCTCATGGGCGCGGAGGCCCTGGGCGGCGTGCTTGCCGGTGTCACCGTGACGGGCGTCCTGATGGCGCTTTTCATGGCCAACGCAGGAGGCGCCTGGGACAACGCCAAAAAGTCCTTCGAAGGTGGCGGCTACACGATGAAGGATGGCACGGTCCACCCGAAGGGCAGCGAGGCCCACAACGCTGCGGTCGTCGGCGACACCGTCGGGGATCCGTTCAAAGACACGGCCGGCCCCTCTCTGAACATCCTCGTCAAGTTGATGAGCATCGTCGCGCTAGTATTGGCCCCGCTGCTCGCCTGATTGCGGGTGCGCTGCAAATGTGGTGCGCCGCATCGCCATCGGCGCTAAGTTTGCCCTGATGGGCCAATACTATGGGCCGCACGATGGAGCACGGTCATGAGCACGCTTGCCGTCGACATCGGTGGGACGAGTATCAAGCTGGTCGTCTTGGACGACCAAGGTGAGGCCCTCGGCGAGAGCACGATCCACGAAACACCTCGTCCTGCGGAGCCAGACACCGTGATCCAATTGATTCACGACGTGGCGGACTCCCTGCCGCCTCACCGTCGCATCTCCGTGGGTTTTCCCGGCATCGTCAAGGACGGCGTTGCCTACAACGCCCCGAATCTCGGTGATGACCTGTGGCATGGAGTACGGTTGCGTGACCGGTTGATGGACCTGCTGGGACACCCAGTGAGGGTCGTCAACGACGCGGATCTCCAGGGCTTGGGTGTCGTACGCGGTGAGGGCGTGGAGATGGCGATCACCTTGGGAACCGGCATGGGGACGGCGTTGTTCGCCGACGGCCGCTTGGTCCCCAATCTGGAGCTCGGCCACCATCCGTTTCGAGACGGACACACCTACGAAGATCTGGTGCGGGACAGCGAGCTCAAGCGGATCGGCTCAGAACAGTGGACGCTACGCGTGCTCGACGCCCTCGCACAGATCGAGCCGATCTTCAACTACGACATGCTGCACCTGGGCGGTGGAAACACGCGGCACATCACTGCCGATCTGCCGGCCAAGGTCCGTATCTTTTTGCACGACGAAGCCATGTCCGGTGCGGTCAAGCTCTGGCAAAGCCCCTAGACGCCACCAACGAACGGATTCAAACGGCGCTCTTCACCGATGGTCGTGTTCGGGCCGTGGCCGCAGATCACCAGCGTTTCGTCGGGCAGCGCAAATAGCTTTTGGCGTATCGATCGTACGAGCTGCGACGTATCGCCTCCCCACAAGTCCGTGCGGCCCACGCTGCGCGCGAACAGCGTGTCGCCGGCAATCACCACGGGGCGATCTCCTTGCAGGGTCAGGCAAATGCTCCCCGGTGAGTGTCCCGGTGTATGCACCACCGCTGCTTCGAGCGAGCCAGTCAGCACGGTGTCGCCATCGGCAAGGAAACGATCGATCTCCGCCATCTCCGGAGCGCGAAAGGGCGCCCCGAAGCTGTCGAGCTGCATCTGCACGCCTTCGTAGAGGAACAAGTCTCGTTCGTGGATCATGGTCGGAGCATCGGTTGCTTGCTGGACCTCCTTGGTCGCTCCGATGTGGTCGAAGTGGGTATGGGTATGAACGATCCCTTCGCAACGCAGCCCGAGCGCCTCGAGCC
The DNA here is from genome assembly GCA_963817725.1 of uncultured delta proteobacterium. Taxonomy (GTDB): domain Bacteria; phylum Myxococcota_A; class Polyangia; order Polyangiales; family Houyiibacteriaceae; genus SG8-38. The sequence continues at coordinate 478,408 of CAWFPD010000004.1, read as the reverse complement.
GAGCGAGGATCCGCGGACCCTCGCCACCCGGGTCGACGACGATCGCCGTGCCGCGCTCCTCGTCTCCAAGGATGACGCAATTGCAGCCAAGCGGCGCCACCGGGAAATGCTCGATGATCATTGCGTGCTCTTAGCATCCGAGCGGTGTCCACGCTGGCGCTTCGGGTCTGGGCGCTGTATCACGCCGGCTCGATGCGCCTTCTGTTCGTCTCCCACTCGTTTCCTCCTACCGGAGCGCCGATGAGCAACGTGGGCGGTATGCAGCGGGTTGCGACCGAGCTGCATGCCGCCCTCCAGTCGCGCGATGACGTCGTGATGCGGACCATTGCCCTGCGATCGAGCTGGAAGTGGGTCCACCTCAAAGCCGTTCCCTTTCTGTTTTGGCTCGCGTTCCGTCTGGAGCGCGAGGCCGCTGCCTTCCGCGCCGATGCCATCTTGTTTACCAGCATGACCACCGCGCTCCCGCTTCTCTTGGCCGGGCCGGCCCTCAAGAAGAGGGGAATTCGCACCGCCGCGATTGCGCACGGGCTCGACGTCACCGACCCCAATCCCCTCTATCAGAGGGCCGTGCGGCGTCTATGCCGATTGCTGGACGGCGCCCTCCCGGTCAGCCGTGCGACCGGCGACCAGCTCGTCGCTCGGGGGCTTGCCCGCGACCGGGTGCGGGTGGTTCCCAATGCGGTCGATCTACCGCGTTTCGATGGGGTTTTCGCCGAACGTGGACGACCGCCGAGGGCTCGAATCGCAGCCGCACCGGATCTGACGGACGGCGCGTTTCTTCTGGTGACCGTGGGACGACAGGTGCGGCGAAAGGGCTTCGCATGGTTCATCGAGAACGTCATGCCCAAGCTCCCACCGCGGGTCGCCTTTTGGCTGGCGGGCGATGGACCGGAGCGCGATGAGATCGAGGCCTCCATCGAGCGCGCGCAGCTTCGAGACCGCGTCGCTCGTCTCGGAAAGATCTCCGAAGCGGAGCTCCTGGAGCTCTACCGCCGGGGGCAGCTTTTCGTCATGCCCAACATCCTCGTGCCGGGGGACATGGAAGGTTTTGGCATCGTGATGCTCGAGGCAGGGGCCTGCGGTTTGCCCACCCTGGCGGCGGACCTCGAGGGAATTCGTGACGTCATCGAAGAGGGCGTCAATGGCTGGCTCGTGCCATCGGGAGATGCCGATGCCTTTGCCATGCGAATCCAGTCACTGCTCGATGATCCAGAGCTCCTCCGCGAGGCCAGCAGACGCACCCTGCAGCACGTGACGTCGACCTTCCGCTGGGAACACACCGCCGAACGCTACCTGGACGTCCTGCGCAGCCTCTGATCGGACCCTGGCGTGAGGACGGGCTCGGACAAACGCGACACGCGGTTTCGCGGGACGGGGCGGCTTGCACGGGTGGCCCGGTGCACTGGGGAGCTCAGGCCACGCAACCCGCCCCTCGGGCGGCGCGCCAATCGGAGGGGGTTGCTGTCATGCCGATTGGCACTTCGCACGCCCGCTCCACCCCATGTCGCGTTTGTCCGAGCCCTCCGTACGTCGACTTGTACCGAGGAGCACGGGTCCGAGCTCGCGCACCGTCAGCGCTCAGCGCCAGCGCCAGCGACCGCGTCCGCGCCAGCTTCAGCGACAACGCCAGCGCCAGCGTCCGCGGCCGGATGCGCAGTGGCGTGAGGACGGGCTCGGAAAAACGCGACACGCGGTTTCGCGGGACGGGGCGGCTTGCATGGGTGGCCCGGTGCACTGGCGAGCTCAGGCCACGCAACCCGCCCCTCGGGCGGCGCGCCAATCGGAGGGGGTTGCTGTCATGCCGATTGGCACTCGCCGCGTCGTCCCATCCCCGCATCGGGTTCCGCTGCGCCGCGGCCTGGCGCTGACGCCGTCACTGACGCTGACATGGCGGGCTCTACGGCCCGCAGACCTCCGCCCCCGGGCTCGGATTGACACTGGCGCCTCGCGATGCTGATCTCGTCCACCATGAAAGTCCGCAGTGATAGTTTCCGCGACGGTGATTATCTCTCAGCCCAGTACGCGTTTGGGAAGAGAAGCGCCGATGGAAAGATCGATCTTTCAGACAATGAGAATCCTCACCTGTCGTGGTCGGAGCTTCCCGAAGGGACCAAGTCGGTCGCGATCGTCTGCGTCGACGGCGATGTTCCCACGAAACCCGACGACGTGAATCAGGAGGGCCGCATCGTCCCTGCCGACTTGCCGCGCACGGACTTCTACCACTGGCTCCTCGTGGATCTCGATCCAGATGCCGAAGTCGGGGAGGGAGAATTTCAGCGAGGGAGTGACGCCGAAGGGCAAGGATGGGCCGCAGGGCCCACGCGGAACGCGCCAAGGCGTCAACGACTACACCGGCTGGTTTGCCGGCGACCCCGAGATGGCTGGCAACTATTACGGTTACGACGGCCCGTGCCCGCCGTTCAACGACAGCATCGTTCATCATTACCGCTTCACCGTGTATGCGCTCGATCTCGCACGCGTTCCCGTCGAGGGCACGTTCACCCACGACGAGGCCCTCCGTGCGATCGATGGACACGTTCTCGGTCAGGCGAGCTTGACCGCCAAGTACACGATCAATTCAGACGCGAAAGAGCGGTAATCGCCGATTCGATGACTCGCCGGGAAAAAGCCGAGCGTATCGGATCCATCCTCGATAGGCATTACCCGCAGCCGCCAGTCCCGCTCGATCACCGGAATCCATTCACTCTGTTGGTGGCTGTGATGCTCAGCGCCCAGACTACCGACAAGAAGGTGAACGAGGTCACGCCCGCGTTGTTCGAGGAGGCGCCGGATCCGGAGTCGATGGCAGCGTTGCCAGTCGAGCGAATCCTCGAGCTGATCAGGACTGTCGGTCTCGCGCCCACCAAGTCGAAGAACCTCAAGGCGATGGCAAGGAAGCTGATCGATGAGCACGGTGGGAAGGTGCCGGCAGACATCGAGGCGCTCGAGGCGCTTCCGGGCGTGGGCCACAAGACCGCATCGGTGATGATGTGCCAGGCATTTGGGATTCCCGCGTTTCCGGTGGACACGCACATCCATCGGTTGGCGGCGCGCTGGGGGCTTTCCAATGGCAAGAGCGTGGCGAAGACCGAACAGGACCTGAAAAGCCTTTTCCCCGAAGACACCTGGATTCGCCGTCATTTACAGATGATCTACTTCGGCCGGGAATACTGCCCTGCGCGTGGGCATGACCTGAGCCAATGCGAGATCTGCAGCTGGGCTGCCACGAAGAAGCGAATTGCAGAGGAATCGCGGCGCAGATGAGGCTCACCACTGGTCGTACGGCCGTCGGCGACCCATATTCCCCGCGATGAGCCTTCAGTTCAGCTTGTTCCGCATCCCCGTCCGCATTCATTTGTGGTTCTGGTTGATGGCGCTATGGCTTTGGACGCTGAACAGCGAGCAAGGTTGGGCCGGCTTGCTGATCTGGGTCGCTATCGTCTTCCAGGGCATCCTCATGCACGAGCTCGGTCATGCGCTAGTCGGCCGCGCTTTCGGAAGGCAGCCTAGAATCGAGCTCATCGCGCTCGGTGGAGTGACGTGGTGGGAGCAACGCGGTCCGATGAGCCCCTGGCGAAGCTTGCTCGTGAGCGCTGCCGGGCCGGTCGTGGGCATCTTCATCGGCACGTTGGCGCTGGTCCTCATGGATGCGCTCCGCATTCCCGATCCCTCGCTCGGCCGCTATGCGTTTCGCTCGTTGATCTTCGTCAATCTAGGTTGGGGTCTCTTGAATCTCTTGCCGGTCTTGCCGCTCGATGGGGGCAACATCGTCGCATCCCTGATGGAGCTGACGGTGCCGTCGCGCGGCCGCTTGATGGCTTGCTACGTTTCGTTCGGCGTCATCGGCTTGCTCCTGGCGCTGACCGTGACGTTCGAGCAATACCCGGCGACCATTCTTTTGTTTCTTCTCGGGTTCAGCACCTACCAGGCGTTTCGCATCGAGCGTCACCGTCTGGCCCGGCCGCCACAGGAGGCCATCCCGGCACAGGACTTGGTCCAAGAGGCATTCCACGCGCTCGAGCGAGGAGACGGGCAAGCCTTGATCCGTCTCGCGTCCCAGCTGGTCAGCCACGCGGATTCGACCGAGGAGCTGGATGAGGCGTTTCATCTTCTGGCCTGGGGCCGCCTCATCAACGGCCAGGCCCTCGAAGCCCATCAAGCGCTGCGGTCGCTCTCGGGTGAGCGGACGGCCGATCCAGCCCTCGAGGGGGCCGTGTTGGTCGAGCTAGGCAGGGCTGCCGACGCCGTTCCCTTCCTCGAAGAGGCCTGCCGACGAGGCGGGGAGTTTGCACAGACATACTACCAGCGCGCGCTTCGACAGATCAATACGTAATTACAGGTACTTGTACGATTTGAAGCCAACCTTGTTTGCGTCTATGCGAATGAGGGAATATATAGGAGCCCATGCGGATGACGGAAGCCGAAGCCCCTCGCTGGGAGCTCTACCGCTTGCTCGGAGAGCCGCGCCGGCTTCGTCTGCTCGGGCTGACCTCCGAGGATGAGCTTGCCATCGGGGAGCTGGCCGAGCTCACCGGGGAGGCGCAGCCCAACGTCTCCAAGCACTTGAAGCTTTTGCGGGAAGCCGGCCTGGTCGCGGTACGTCGCCAAGGAACGCGGGCCTTTGCCCGGCTATCGGCCGGCACCAACCATGATCCCGTGCTCGCGGATGCGATTCGGTCCGGCCGTGCGCTTTGCGAAGCGGATGGAAGCCTCGACCGGGTTGCCCAAATCATCCGGGCGCGGGACGAAGACGCGCGCGCCTTCTTTGCCCAGCCTACCGACGAAGCGTCCCAGGCACCTGCGGGAGATTGGCCGGCTTACCTGACCGCGCTACGAGCGCTTTTTGTCAATCGCCGTCTCGCCGTGGACGTGGGTACGGGCGACGGAGCGCTGGTCGAGCTTCTTGCACCCCTGTTCGAACGGGTGATCGCGCTCGATCGCTCCGAAGAGCAGCTCAAGGCGGCCGCGCGCCGGCTGTCGGGTCGCTGCTACGAGCACGTCGAGCTCATTCAGGCGGGCTACGACGATCCGGCCATCGTGGCCCGTGTGGGTGAGCTGGGAGGCGCCGACGCCGTATTTGCCGCGCGCTTGCTCCACCACGCCCCCAAACCACAGCAGCTCGTCTCCTTGCTCCGAACGCTCGCACGTCCCGGCGGCCAGGTCATCGTCATCGACTATGGCGCGCACGAGGACGAGCAAATGCGAGAGCGGCAAGCGGACCTGTGGCTCGGGTTCAGCCGTCACGAGCTGATCGGCTTTGCCGAGCGCGCCGGGTTGCTTGATCCCGAAGTTTTTGTAATCCCCGCAGCGCGGTACGGGGCGGGTCCCGATGCACACCTGCAGTGGCAAGTGCTCGCAGCGCGACGCGGGGACAAAGAGGAGACAAGACCATCATGAGCCCAAATCCAGATCTGAAGCACAAAGTCGCTGACATGTCGTTGGCCGACTGGGGCCGCAAAGAGATCGCCATCGCCGAGCACGAGATGCCGGGTTTGATGGCGCTCCGCCGAGAGTACGGTTCCGAAAAGCCGCTCGCTGGTGCGCGCATTGCCGGGTGCCTCCACATGACGATCCAGACCGCAGTGCTCATCGAGACGCTGCGCGAGCTCGGCGCGGAGGTCACTTGGACGAGCTGCAACATCTTCTCTACCCAAGATCACGCCGCTGCAGCGATCGCGGTCACCGGGGTTCCCGTCTTCGCCTGGAAGGGAGAAACCGAAGAGGAGTACGAGTGGTGTATCCACCAGCAGATTCGAGCGTTCGAGGGCGGCAAAGGCCCGAACCTCCTGCTCGACGACGGTGGCGATCTTACTGCCATCGTACACAAGCAATATCCGGAGCTCTTCGAGGGCGCTGAGCCTGTTCTTGGCTTATCCGAGGAGACCACCACGGGCGTCCATCGGTTGTATGAAATGGAGCGTGACGGGTCTCTCAAGTGTCCCGCCATCAACGTCAATGACTCGGTGACCAAGTCGAAGTTCGACAACCTCTATGGCTGCCGCGAGTCATTGGTCGATGGCATCAAGCGAGCCACCGATGTGATGATCGCCGGCAAAGTGGTCGTGGTGGCGGGCTATGGCGACGTGGGCAAGGGCTGCGTGCAAGCCATGGCCCGAGCCGGCGCGCGCGTGCTGGTGACCGAGGTCGATCCGATCTGCGCGCTTCAGGCCGCGATGGAGGGATATCAGGTCGTCACGATGGAAGATGCGGCGCCGATCGGCGACATTTTCGTCACCGCGACCGGATGCTGTGATGTGGTGACCGGTGAGCACATGAAGCGCATGAAGAACGAAGCGATTCTCTGCAACATCGGGCATTTCGATTCAGAGATTCAAATGGCCTGGCTCACGAACCCCGCTCATGGGGTCACCGAGGAGCCCATCAAGCCGCAGGTCGACCACTTCATCTTTCCCGACGGCAAACGGATCATCGTGCTGGCTCGAGGGCGTCTGGTGAATCTGGGTTGCGCCACGGGGCATCCCAGCTTCGTCATGAGCAACTCCTTCAGCAATCAAGTGCTGGCTCAGCTATCGCTCTGGACCGAGCGCGACCGCTACGAGACGGGCAAAGTCTACGTGCTGTCCAAAGAGCTCGATGAGAAGGTGGCGCAGCTGCACCTCGGCCAACTCGGTGTCAGGCTGACCAAGCTCACTGCCAAACAAGCCCAATACCTCGGAGTTCCCGTCGAGGGGCCGTTCAAGCCAAGCTACTATCGCTACTGAGCGCGCATGGTCTCGCTCGTGATCGAGACTTGGCGCTACTTTCAATCGCACGACGGGCGATTGCTCTCGGGAGCGATCGCCTTTTACGCGTCTCTTGCCATTGCCCCGCTCGGCGTGGTGGCGTTGTTGATCACGTCGCTCGTGATGACGGAGTCACGCGCTCGTGAGGAGCTGATACAGCAGCTCAGCGGTTTCCTCGGCCCTGATCTGGCGACATACATCACCAACACGATCGTCCAGCTGGGAAGCGAGGCTGTGAAGAGCGTGGCTGCACCGGTCATCGGCGTGCTCTTCATGTTGTACGTCTCGGCCCGGCTCTTTTCCATGTTGCGGCGAGCACTCAATCACATGTGGGGCATTCGGCCCAAGCTCCTGAGCAAGGCGAGCCATCCCGAGATGTTTCACCTGGTACGTCGACGGATGCTGGCGTTTGCGATGGTGCTCATCTTCGGTAGCTCGCTGATCGGGTTGGTGGTCCTTCATTCGGCGGTCACTGCGGCTGCCAATTTCATCGGAGACATCCACTATGCATTGACCCTCGCTCAGTTCGCGAGCGCGTTTGGTGTGCTCATGCCGTTGATCGCGCTCGTGTACCGCTGGCTCCCCGATGCGACGATCGCCTGGCATGACGTGTGGGTCGGCGCGACCGCGACCTGCCTGTTCGTGCTCCTTGGCTCCTTTCTGATCGGCATCTACATGGGCTATGCGAGCCCGGCCTCGGTCTACGGGGCTGCCGGTTCACTGATCGTGCTTCTGCTCTGGATCTATTACACAGCGCAGATCTTCTTGCTTGGCGCGGTCTTCACCCGCGTCTGGGCTCAGCGCGGGGGCAGGGCGATCGAGCCGCTCCCCTATGCGACCGTCGTCGAAACGCGGACCTATTCCGCAAACGAGTCGGCGAGCGAAACGTAGTGAGGCGCCTGCAAGGGGGCTTCGGTTGCGCTCACCTGCATGTGCTTGCCGAGGAAATCGAAAAGCGCTCCCCACTGGGCTCGAGCTGCCGCGCGCCACAGCAGCACGTTGAACGCGTGGATCTCCCCCCGAAAGACGTGCAACTCGCACTCCGCCGCGCGCCGTTCGAGAGCCCCATGGAGACGGATCGTATCGGGCAGGAGCGGATCGGCGGTCCCCACCGTCGTGAAAAATGGTGGGAGAGGCCGGCTTCCAGGCACCGCTGGCTGTTCGAAGAGCAACAGTGGGCTGGCCAGCGGAAACTGGAGCGCGCGTTGCATGCGCCGACCCAGGTACGAGTACGCCGTGCCCCGGATCTCCCCTTTGACCCAGCCGGGCATACGCCGGTCCTTGTCGGGATCGCGCCAGAATCGTCGGACATCGTGCAGATCGAGCAAGCCGTACAAGGGTGCGACACAGGTCAATCGGATGTCGCGCTCGAAAATGCCCCGAGCAAGCGGCTCCGGCCTCGGGTGCGTTGCGCAATAGGCAAGCGAGGCGGTCAGGTTCGCGCCCGCAGATTCACCGATGATCGCCAAGCGATCCGTATCGGCGCCGTATTGCCCCCCATGATCCAACATCCACTCCAACGCGGTCATTACGTCCTTGAGAGGCTTCGGATAGGTGTGCACGGGGCCCAGGCGATAGTTGACGTTGAAGACTTGATAGCCCTGGGCTGCCAAGAGGTAGGCCATCACCCGATGCGTATCCTTCGACATCATCGAAAATGCGCCGCCGTGAATGTACATGATCGTGGGCAGCGGACCGGTCGCGTCGCGGCGCCGGTAGATGTCGAGGAGATGAAACCGCCTTGGTTTTTGTCGGTAGGGGACGTCGTGCTCCACATGGACGCCACGCCAACTTTGAACCAGCCACGGCAGGACGCCGTATCCCACGTGAGAAAGTCGGTGGGCCGCACGATCCACGCCATTGCGAACCAACGGCATGAGGGAGTCACGGGCGCGCATCGGGCGCGACTATAGAAGAAGATGCGGGCTACGAAAAGAAGCCGAGTCGCTTGAGAGCGCTTCCGTAGATGAACCGGATTATTCCATCTATTTCCGAAATGGATTCCGGTGTATGCGGGTACCACACACGCTCTTTCTTAACGGACCATCGGTCGATGAAGATCGGCTGAGGATGCGTGTAGGAGCGAAGGCCGCCCAAGCCATTGACCTGGCCGACCCCGCTGTCCTTCAAGCCGCCAAACGGAGCCTCCGGCGCGCCATAGGCCATCGATGCGTCATTGATGACGACCGATCCGGTTTCCAGCCGCTTCGCGATCTGAATACCCTTGTCGATGTCCTTGGTCCATACGCTCCCGCTCAATCCATAGTGCGAGTCGTTGGCAAGACGGATTGCTTCCTCTTCATCGGCCACGCGCATCACTGAGACGATGGGTCCGAAAGTCTCCTCGCGCATGAGCTCCATGCTGTGATCGACCCTGCGGACGAATGTGGGCTTGTAAAAGAGACCGCAGGTCGTGTCCGCCTCCCCGCCAACCACGATCTCCGCACCCTTTGATTTGGCATCCTCGATATGCCGCTCGATGATGGGTAGCTGGCGGTCCCAGAACACCGATCCCACGTCGATGTCATCGCCGGCTCCGTACCGGAGCTCGCGCACGATCTTCGCGACCCGCTCTTCGAATTCCTCGGCGACGCTTTCCACCACGTAGATCCGCTCTACGCCCATGCAGACGTGCCCCGTGTTGAGCATCGAGTTGAATACGGCGCCCCCCGCCGCCCGTTCGAGATCGGCATCCGCGCAAACGATCATCGCATCTTTGCCGCCCAGCTCGAGCGTGTACGGAATCAACTGCTCCGCGCATGCGGCGGCAATCTTCTTGCCGGTCCGAACACTCCCGGTGAACGAGATCTTCTGCACACCGCCATTGACGAGCGCGGCGCCGGTTTCGCCATCCCCCTGCACCGTCTGCACGACGCCCTCGGGCACCCCCGCTTCCCGCAGAAGTTGGACCGCCCACTCTCCCGAATACGGTGCGACCTCCGAGGGTTTCAAAATGACAGAATTCCCCGCAAGCACCGCCTGCACGGTGGGGTTGATCGCCAACGAGAACGGTCCGTTCCAAGGCGTGATGATACCGATGACGCCGAGCGGCCGGTAGTGCATCAGCAGCTTCTTGAAAGGCCGGAGGTAGCCATGAAGCTTGCGCTTCTCGTCACGCAGCTCCCTTTCGGCACGTCCCGACCAGAAGTTGATGTAGTCGCAGCCTGGAAGGATCTCCATCATCAGCGACTCCAAGCGGGTCTTTCCTGTTTCGTCGATGATCGTCTTGACCACTTGCTCGCGCTTGTCGACGAGAACGTCGACGGCGCCGCGCACGATGCGGGCGCGCTCTGCTATCGGTACGCGCCTCCAATCTCTCTGCGCTTCGCGCGCTTTGGCGATTGCCTGCGCCACGTCGGCGGGGCTGCTCACGACGATCTCGCCCACGCGCTGGCGCGTCGCGGGACTGCGAATTGCGAGCCGGCGGCGCCCCTCCGCGGTGGAAGACAATGGTTCGACGATAGCCATCGGTTCGCTCCTGGTTCTGCGCGGCCCCGGGGCCGGTAGGTGAAACATGTTCTACTGGGCCCTGGGGGGAGCGCAAGTCGCTCGATTCCATGGCAATACTGTAATACTACACTTATATTCAAACTGTGCGATGGACTTGGATCGTGGCCCTCCTTTGCGGCCTCGCGTTGGGCTGCGGACAAGCCCCGACTGGGACACCCCGCCTAGGAGGCGACAGCGGGGTCGACTTCGCGTGTTCCTGTCCGCCGGGGGAAGAATGCGCCGGCGACGGATCGTGCATCTCGGTCTGTGGCGACCAGCCCGCCTGTGTCTTTGGTGGAGCAGCACGATGCTGCGAGCCAGGCGCGGCTTGCCGGGACGGGCAGTGCGTGGGCGACTGCGGCAATGCCGTCCAGTGCAATGGCATCTGCTGCGGCGAATCCCAGATCTGTCTCGATGGGTCGTGCGTGGCGCCCTGCGAGCAGGCTTCTCGCCGATGCGGTACCGAGGACGAGCTCTGCTGTGCCCAAGGCGAAGTTTGCATCCAGAGCGCGTGCGTCCCTGCCTCGAGGACGTGCAGCTTCAGCGAAGATTGCGCCCTCGACGAGCTATGCGAGCCGAGCCTCGGCGTCTGCATTTCACGGGATGACATTGAGGTCTGTGAATTCCGCCCTCCCATAGGAGACTTCGAGCCCGCGATCGGGTGCCGATGGACGCCACCTCCAGCGCCCGATGGCGCGACTGCCGAGGACGAAGAAATCGCGGCCATGAGCGAGGTCGTCATGACGCCGGCCGTGGCCAACTTGACCGACGACAACGCAGACGGCACGACCGATGCCCGTGACATCCCAGACATCGTCTTCGTGAGCTTCGACTATCTAGCAGACGGGTGCTGCACCCGCCGCGGGGTCGTGCGCGTGGTGTCGGGTGGCTGCAATGCAGACGGCACGATGACCACCCACGCGACGCTCAAGGGGCTCGGCGCGGACGACTGGATCGGCAATTCGACGGGCATTGCACTCGGCAATCTACATCCTGAGCAGATGACCGAGGAGCGAGTGCCGGAAATCGTCGCGACGTTCAAAAACGGGGGAGCTGTGGCCTGGCGGCGTACGGCCAGCGACGGCTCCGAATGGGAGGTTTTGTGGCAAAACGACGACCTCCCGACGCGGCAGCACACGCGGGGCGGAGCCCAGCCATCGATCGCCGACCTCGACGCCGACGGCCGGCCGGAGGTCATCATCGGCAACGTGGTTCTCGACGGATTGACGGGCCGAGGACAGGGAGACCCCGAGCTTCCAGTCGATGCGCTCGCGTGGGATGGCCTCCTTTTGGAGGCGGCTACGCCAGGAGCGAACCTCGGTATCGGCAACAATGCGTTCCTGGGTCCCGCATCGATCGTGGTGGACCTCGACCGGGACGGTCTGCAGGAGGTCATCGCTGGAAATACCGTATACAACTACGATGGGACCGAGCGTTGGACCTATCCTTACAGCACGGTCAATTCGAGCTGCGGCGGGGTGCTCGACTGTGATGGATACAACGCGGTCGGCAACTTCGATGAGGATGAGGACGGAGAAGTCGTGATCGTTCGCCTCGGTGAGCTCTTCGTGCTCAACCACGATGGCTCGCCGGTCACCGGGATCCCCGTGCCCCTTCGCATCCCAGGAGCTCCCGGCGACGTGGTGGCGCCGACCTACAGCCCAGCCGCTTACGTCCCTTCCGCTTCGCTTTACGATGAAGACGGAGATCTGCTGCCTCCGGAGCGGATTCTGTGTGGCGGCGCCTTGTCGCTTCCCGTCTTCGACGCGATGGGCGATGCAGTCATGAGCGATGGCTCGCAGGTGGTCATTCATACGGCGGGCGCCAACGAAAGCGGCCCTCCGACCGTTGCCGATTTCGATGGCGATGGTTTTGCCGAGATCGGCACGGCGAGCTCCACGGCGTACGTGGTGTTCGACTTTCAATGCACTGGAGATCCGCTTCCGCCGGACTGCGCGCGTGAGTGGATTCGCTGGATTGCGCAAAACGACGATTGCTCCAGTCGCGTCACCGGATCGAGTGTATTTGATTTCGAGGGTGATGGGTCCGCCGAGGTCATCTATGCAGACGAGACGACGTTCCGCATCTTCAGGGGTCGAGATGGCGCCGTGCTCTATGAAGACCCGACCCATAGAAGCAATACGCGTTTGGAAATGCCGATCGTGGTGGACGTCGACAATGACGGAAAGTCGGAGATCGTCGTCCCAGAGCCGAACACCGATCCGACCAGGGGCGGCATCGAAATTTGGGAAGATGCCCACAACAATTGGGTACGAACACGGCGCATTTGGAATCAACACGCCTACAGCGTGACGAACGTGACCGAAAGCGGACAAATCCCACGCGCTCCCACGCCCAACTGGGTCAACGCACGCCTCAACAACTTCCGGCAGAACGTACAACCAGACGGGCTGTTCGATGCGCCGGATCTGGTCATCCGCGAGTTCGTCCGCCTGCAGTGTGACCCGAGCCGCTACAGCGTAGGGGTCGTCGTGGGCAACGATGGCGCCCTGAGCGTGCCGGCCGGCATCTTGACCCACGTGGTCGTGACGACACCCGAAGGGTCGGCCTTCGACCTCGGAGCGATTCCGACGCAAGGTTGGTTGCTCCCAGGGCAGTCCGAGCGGCTCACGGCCGTATTCGATATCCCCGACGGACTGGATGCCTCGACGATTGTGGTTTCGGCGACCATCGACGATGACGGAAAGGGCCGTCAGCAATACAACGAGTGCAGGGAAGACAACAACGCATCGCACTCGAATCCCATCAGCTGTCCCTCGGTGCAGTAGCATCATCGGCCCTAGTGCGGCCGCCACACTTGCCCCTGACCGCGATTCGGATAAGGTGTCCGCTCCGGGAGACGCGATGGTTACGAAGCCACCCACCAAGAAGGCGACGAAGAAGCGCGCTAACAAGACACGACCCAAAAAGGCTGCGAAAAAGAGGGCTACCAAGACCTCGGTCAAGAAGAAGCCCGCGCGCAAAGCCGCGGCCAAGAAGCGCTCGAGCACGGCGGCTCCTGCCGCTCCTGGCCGTCCTACGCAGCCAGCCAAGCCCAAAGCCAAGCGGACGGCGCGAAATGCGGACGAAGCGCGTTCCGGTTCGGCTCCGAGCTCGGCACCGTCGACACCCGCGGCCTCGGCGGCGCGCGTTCCCCCGCCGCCGCCCGTGCCCGTCACCTCACGGCCCCCCGAGCCGCTCCAACGAGCGGAGCCTCGCAAGGAAGCCGCGTCCGGCCCACCATCAGGCGGATCACGGCCTCCGAAGCGCTCCTATCTGGAAGGCGTCCCCCGGGACCACGCAGACCTGGTCGCCGGCCTCATCCAGGTGGTGCGAGGCGCGGCCAAGGATCTCCGCACTCTCGTCACGCAGGCGATTTCCATTAGCCATCAGAAGGACCACCGCTCCGATCGATGAAGGCAGTCGAACGGATCGCGGTCGTCGGAGCCTCGCTTGCCGGACTGCGCGCGGCCGAGTTCCTCCGGCGTTCCGGCTTCGACGGTGAGCTCGTCTTAATTGGGGAAGAAGCGCACCTGCCTTACGACCGGCCTCCGCTTTCCAAGGAGATATTGAGGGGCGCCTGGGAGAGGGAGAAGCTGTTGCTTCGCCGTCAGGGCTATGACGATCTGCGGGCCGAGTTGGTCCTCGGGCGACGCGCGGTTTCGCTCGATGCTTCCGCGAGGCAGGTTCATCTCGACGATGGCGGCTCCATCTCCTTCGATGGGCTGGTGATTGCGACGGGCGGCCGCGCGCGCTCTCTTCCCAATCAGCCGCCATTGTCCGGCGTGTACACCTTGCGGACGGTGGATGATGCCCTTGCGATTCGTGCTGCGTTGGCCGCACGGCCCCGAGTGGCGGTCATCGGCGCGGGCTTCATCGGCGCAGAGGTAGCCGCATCCGCCCGGCAACTCGGCCTAGAGGTGAGCATGGTCGAGACCCAAGACGTGCCGCTCGCGCTGAGCGTCGGGCCATCGATCGGCGGAATCCTCCAAAGGGCCCACGAACGGCGCGGGGTTCGCGTTCATTGTGGGCGTACGGTCGAGCGCTTCGAAGGCGACGATCGCTTGCAGGGGCTGATCCTCGACGACGGAACGCACGTGCCATGCGAGCTTTGCGTGGTCGGCATCGGCATGACGCCTTCGGTGGCTTGGCTCGAGGCTTCTGGCGTGGAGCTCGAGGATGGCGTGCGATGCGACGAGACGTTAGCCACCGCGGTTCCGCAGATCGTGGCCGCCGGAGATGCCGCCAGCTGGTACAATCCCCTGTTCGAGGAACGCATGCGTGTGGAGCACTGGACCAACGCGGTCGAGCAAGCCCGCCACGCCGTGGCGACCTTGCTCGCGCCTCCGGGCGAAGCCAAGCCGTTCGAATCCGTGCCCATGTTCTGGTCGGACCAATTCGACGTCAGGATTCAGGGAGCCGGCCGTCCCAGGCCCACGGACGATTTGATCATGAGCCGCGCTTCCGAAGACGAGAAGCTCGTCGCGCTCTACGGCCGCGCCGGCCGTCTGGTAGGTGTCGTCACCTTCAATCAGCCGCTGAAGCTCATCCAGCTGCGAAGACTGATCGGTCTGCGCGGCGGAGTTGATGAAGCGATGAAGATCATCGAATCTTGACGGGCTACGCACGTGTCGGACCGCCACTCACTGGGATAGATCCAGCAACCAGAGCGGCTCGAGCGCGGAGCGGTTTCGTTCGACTGCCAAGCGGGCCAGATTGAGCCATCGGTTGCAGGAATCGAGGATGGCGCTGTCCGCGGTGGCCACCGTGGCGCTCGAAGCTTTGAGCTGCTCGTCGACGTTGTCGGCGGTGAGTGCCTCGACGTCCAAGCGCAGCGCCGCGGCTTCGGCCCGAACGATCCCAGCGAGGCGTCCGGAATTGGAGATGGGACGATCGATGTATATTCTGGTTTGGGATGGGCTCAACCAAGCCACCAGCTCGAGCAGGATCCGCACCGCCTGCTCGGTCTCCTGCACGAGCCGATAGCTCCCATGAAAGCTGGCCATGTCGCGCAGGCACCGGTCTCGACCGACGAGTAGGACTCCTCCCGACAACGCCACCTCGATCGTCGTGATCACGTTGAGGCCGTCGATCCATAGAGGACGATCGGCAATTTCTTCGGCTTCGCACGAGCGGGAGGCGCGCATCCATTTCGCCGACTCCGAGCAGGCGCAGCGGCCGACGGCGACACGCTGACGCCTTCGTAGCTGGTAGCGGTCGCCGACCAGCTTCACAGCCGACGCTTCGGCGTAGCCTCGCGTTCGCAGCCAACTCAGATCCTGCACCGCATCGCGCAGGATCGGCACCACATGGGCGCAAAACAGCTGATCATCGAGCGGATGCGGTCCACGGTGGCGGCGGGAGTCCCCCATGGGCGGCAAGCTTAACCCCTCCGCTCGTCGTGCTCGACCTGGGCGCTTCCCAAATCCGATTCGGGCAAAGCCCCGTTGCCGCGCAAAAACTGCGCGAGTTGCCAGTTCGCCGCAACGCTTGCAAGGGCACACACGCGATTCCCATCGACTCTCTCGAATTTCGCTCTGGCACGGTGCTTGCTCTCAGCCTCGGAGCAGCGCCGGTGAGTCTCATGCCTACGGTATTGACAGTGACGGATCTCACCTCGACGAGCTACCGGCTCGCCGGGTTTGCCGCGTCCATCGCGGGCCCAGTCGACGGCGAGGTGATCCTCGTTTCCACTTATGGTGGTGGTGGAACGAGCCGTCGCTCGGAGCCACCTTCGCAGCGCGTGAGCCCGGAGCGTTGGCGGGAGCAGATCGAGGTCAGGCTGCGACAGGAGGGGCAGTTGCTCGAGCGCCAGCGTCAGTGGTGCGCCGATCAGGGTGTCCGTTGCCGGGCCGAGCTCTACGAAGAGGGCACGTGGCCGGACTTCGTCTTGCAGAGCGCGCAACGGTCGCAGGTGGATTTGATCCTCATCGGCATGCAGCTCGTGACCTTCCCCTATCCGGTCAGCGCCGACGATGTGAAACACCTTGCCGCGGTCGCACCATGCCCGGTCAGTATGGTCCGGCTGCCCGAGATTTCGGCCCTCTGACGGTGCCCCGCGCGGCGGTGCTTGACACAAAGGGCGCAATTTTCTACTGCCCCCGATGATGGCCCATCCGAGCCCCATGCAGGCATTGCGCGATTACGTTGGATTCGATGCCGACGCCGCTCGGCTTTTGCAGGCGATGGGCCCGCGCATGAAGCCCTTTCATGAAGGCATCGTGGACCAATTTTATCAGGCCATCCTCATGGATCCGAGAACGCGAGCAGTGTTGACGGGCGCCTCACACATCGATCGTTTGAGGAAATTGCTTTCGGAATGGCTTGAGGGCTTGTTCGCGGGGCCTTACGACGACACCTATTTCGAACGGCGGTCGAGGATCGGGAGAGCGCACGTCAAAGTGGGGCTCGAGCAGCGCTACATGCTCACCGCGATGAATGTGATCCGGCTCGGGCTTCACCGGGCGCTTGCCGAGGGATCCGACGATGGCTTTGGAGCCATCGAGGCTCATTGTGCTCTCGATCAGATCTGCGATATCGAGCTCGCGATCATGCTCGAGACGTATCGCGAGGACTACGTGCTCAAGAAGACAGCCGAGTCGGAGTCACTCGCCATGATGGGCAGGCTCACCGCTGGCCTCGCCCACGAAGTGCGCAACCCGCTCAACGCCGCCAAATTGCAGCTCGACGTCCTCCGCCGCAACGCCGCCAGCGTCGAAGACGAATCCATCCGGCGCAAGATCGAGCGGCGCACCAATCTCGTCCAGGATGAGCTGCGTCGACTGTCCCTTCTGCTCGACGACTTTCTCAACCTGGCACGCGCGCGAACGCTCGATCCCATCGATTGTGATGCCCACGGGTTGGTCACCGAGGTGGTCGAGCTTCGCCGTCCGGAAATCGAGGCGCAGGGAATCGAGCTCATCGCCGAGATCGAAGGCTCCTGCGCGCTGTTTGCCGAGCGTGACCGGCTCAAGCAGGTGGTCAACAATCTCATTACCAATGCCGTCGAGGCCGTAGTCGGACGCCGCGGCCCGACTATTGAAATCATCAGCAAGGTACTCGGGGAGGGCCGCTGGGAGGTGGCGGTCATCGACAACGGCCCTGGGGTCGCGCCGGAGATCACAGAGCGAGCTTTCGAATCCTTCGTGACCACGAAGCAGGCGGGCACGGGGCTCGGCCTCGCCATCGTGAAGACGATCGTGGATCTCCATGGAGGCTCAGCGAGCCTCCTCCCCATGCCCGGGGGTGGCACGCGCGCGTCTTTCTGGATCCCGACCCGCGATTAATCCAAGTCCAAGGTGTGGGTCTGATAACCCCACTCCTTCACGCGATACTGGATCTTGCGCTGACTGATCCCGAGAATCTCTGCCGCGCGGGCGGTGGACCCGTCGACGGCATCCAACGTGCGTAAAATGGCGATCCGCTCGAGCTCCGACATGGTGATCCCCGGAATCAGCGCCATGATCGAACCGTTTTGAAGGTCGCCATGAGCCGAAGTGGGAAGGTCCTCACGGGCGATCAGGTCGCTTTCGCACATGACCACTGCCCGTTCGATCGCGTTTTCGAGCTCGCGCACGTTGCCAGGCCACGGGTAGATCATCAGGTGCTGGAGCGCTTCGTCGGTCATACCTTTCACCGGTCGATCATTTTCTTTCGCGTACTTCCGCAAGAATTCGTGCGCCAACAACGGGATGTCGCTTCGGCGTACCCGGAGCGGTGGCAAGTCGAGTTGGACCACTTTGAGCCGGTAGTACAGGTCCTCCCGAAAGCGTCCCTCGTCCACTCGCTGTTTGAGGTTTCGGTTGGTCGCTGCGACGACTCGTACGTCGACCTTCAATGTTTCGTTCCCTCCAACTCTCTCGAACTCCCGTTCCTGCAAGAAGCGCAGCAGCTTGATTTGGACGCTGGGCGGAATTTCGCTGACTTCGTCGAGAAACAGGGTTCCTCCGTCGGCTTGTTTGAATCGCCCTTCGCGACGCGCCACGGCGCCGGTGAACGACCCGCGTTCGTGGCCGAAGAGCTCCGACTCGAGCAAAGTTTCGCTGAGTGATGCACAGTTCAAGCGGACGAATGGTTTGTCTTTTCGATTCGAATTTTCATGGATGGCGGCTGCGATCAGCTCCTTTCCGGTTCCAGTTTCGCCATGAATCAAGACCGTGGCGCGGCTGTCTGCAACCTGGGCGATGTTCTTCATGAGCCGCTGCATCGAGGGATGTTCTCCGATGATGGCTCCAAGTTGGAAACGCTCGTGGACACGCACCCGTAGATCGGCGGCTTCGCGCGAGAGATGCGTTCGCTCGAGCGCGCGGTCTACGATTGCGATGACGGCATCGACCTCGAGAGGCTTGGTCAGATAGCTTTCGGCGCCGAGCTTGATCGCCTGGATGGCGGTATCGATCGTTGCAAATGCGGTCATCACGATGAAGGTCGCATGCGGTGACATCGGACGGCCGCGCTCGATAAGAGACAAGCCATCCATGCCGGGCATCTTGAGATCGGTGAGAACGACATCGGGATCGATCTGCTCCATCTGCAGCAGCGCCGTGCGTCCGTCGCCGGCGGTGCTCACCGCGTAACCCGCATCCTCCAGCAACTCTGCGAGCGCATTGCGTGCATTGGCTTCGTCGTCTACGACCAGAAGTCGACCTTTGGAGCCTTGGTCGCTGCGTATGCCGGGGGGCCGGGATAGCTCCGATGCGGTGGTTGCGCTGGTCATCGTGTTCTCCGTTTTCGTCCTGTGTGCCACCATCTGGCAACCGACTGCCCTCAGGTGGGAGGGGAAGTCTTTTCTGGCAGCGAGATCTCAGGCGTCGGTGTTGCAGCGAGCGCCTTGTACTCGGCGAACGACGCTTCCAGGTCCTCGACGAACTCGTGGACGTTTGGAAAGGACTCCCAGTCGGCGTTGAAGCCCCAATGGAGTCCCCCGTTGTAACTGAAGAGCGCGATCCCCAGGTTCTGGTTCTGCATCAACGGCACCATCGGATAGATCGCCTTCATCCGGGCTCCAAGCATGTACAAAGGCATCGGAGGCCCCGGGACGTTGGTGATCACCAGATTGTACGTCCGCAGCTGCATAGCCGCCCGGTAGAGCTCGGAGACGAGACGCTTGGTGGTCAGATCCGCCACGTCTTCGATCAGCTCTGCGCCCCCCGTTTGATTGGACTCGTTTTTCAGCTCCGTCGTGATGCGGATTACCTCTTTCAAGCGATCGATGGGATCCCGTGCCGAGACCGGGAGATCTGCAAGCAGCATCGCGACGTGATTTCCGACGGACAGCCTGCCCACCCTTCGCGTATTGACTGGGAGCAGTGTTCGGAAGCCCTCCATTGCATCGACGTCGGCGTTCCGCCGCAAGAGGAAGCGCCGCACAGCACCGGTCGTCGTGGCCACGACGACGTCATTGATGGTTCCGCCAAGGGCGTTTTTGACCACCTTGACGTCACTGAGACGGAACGAGGTCCAGTCGAAGCGGCGGTAAGGGCTGATGTCGCGCTCCGTGAACGGTGTTCGCGGAGCTGGTTTCATCCCGGACCGAAGCACGTTTGCCACGCCTCGGAGATTTTCCCGGACACGCGGCATGAAATGCGTGAGCTTGCGCAGCCCGTCCACCCGATGCTTGGCCTCGTGCCGGAGAAGCTCTAGGCGCCCTGGCGCCGGGCGTGGTTTCCAGTCGAGTGGTTCCCGCTCTTTTGCATCCGGCATGATTTGGAGCAACGCCTCCAGCAGCTGAACGCCCGCCACACCGTCCACCATGCAGTGGTGTACCTTCACGATCAGCGCAAAAGTATCGTTCTCCACGCCTTCGACCACCCAGAACTCCCACAAGGGCCGACTGCGATCCAGATGCTGCGAGAAGAGCCTGCCCACCAAACGTTTGAGTGACCGTTCGTCACCTGGAAGCGGAAGCCTGGTGTGACGCAGATGGAAGTTCATGTTGAACCGCTGGTCGTCGATCCAGACGGGATGCCCGAAGGCCGGCACCCACTCGACGCGCTGGCGGTAGCGCGGAATCGAATCGACCGCAGCTTTGGTGTATCGGGTGAGGCGTTCGATATCGAGCCCCCCGTGCGCCAGGGTCAGCGGCTTCGCGTCGAATAGAAGCACTGCGCCGACGTGCATCGGGGCGGTTGGGTTCTCGACGTCGAGGAAGGTGGCGTCCAGAGCGCTCAAGCGCTCGAAAAAGGTCTCCGGCATACGGATGTCTTTGCTAGCAAGATGTGAGCCCAAAAGAACCATCGACCGATAGCCCAACAAACCAATGATCTCGAGAGGCCTGATCGATGGATCACGCAAAAAATGCGCGACTGGATTTTGCGAACGCATAATATGCGCCATTGCGCCCAAGTGCCAGCCGCTTCTAGGAACATGCGCTAAAGACCTGTCATGTCGCAGCTCCTGGTTCGAGATCTGATGAGCCAACCGGTCAAGATGGTGGGCCCCACCAGCCCACTACGTGACGTGATCCACCTCATGGAGGTGCATGACATCCGTCACGTGCCCGTCGTCGACGAGGAGACAGGGCATTTGCTCGGGTTGATATCCCACCGCGACGTCCTCCGGAGCCAGGAGGGAAGTCTTTCCGGTGCGCCATCCGATGAGCAGATGCAGATGAATCGCTGGATCGAGGCTCGATGGGTCATGACGAAGGAAGTGCACACCGTATATCCGGAGACGCCGGCGCTCGAAGCTGCGCGCATCCTTCGCTCTCACGGATACGGATGTGTGCCGGTTGTTGAGCATGGAAAGCTCACCGGCATGCTCACCGAAGCGGATTTCGTCGATTACTTCATTCATACCATGTCCAACCCGGGCGCTTGATCTCGGGTGCTGGGATCTGGCATGGTGCTTGCTCGGCCTTAGCTCATGGCAATCAAGACCATCGTCGTGGGAACCGATCTGGGAGAGTCCGGCCGCCGCGCGATGCAGCTGGCGATACCGACGGCCCAGGCGACCGGGGCTACCTTGTGGCTCGTGCATGCGAGCGAGCTCGGCTTGGAGCACTCTTGGAGTGATCTGCCAATCGGTGCCAGGACGGCTGCTCACGCGCTTCGCGAGCGTCTCAAGGCTCGTTTCGAAAGCTCTCTTCGAGAGCTGGAAAACGAACGAAGAGAATGCGAGCAGGTCGGGGTGACCTGTCAAACGTCGTGCGAGGAAGGTCGCCCATGGGAGACGATCCTTCGCACGGCGGTGTCGGTCAATGCTGATTTGATAGCCGTCGGCGATCCCGCAGGAGCGATCGGTCTGCCCGAGCGATTGCTCGGCTCGACCGCGGAGCGGGTCGTCCAGCAGGCACCTTGCTCCGTCCTGGTTGCCTGCGGGCGGCTTCGAGAAGATTACGCTGGGGCCCTGATCGCGGTGGGCGTCGATTTTTCGGTTCACGGCATCGAGGCGGTCCGATGGGCTCGGGACGTGGCCCGTGCCGTCGAAGGCCGAGTCACATTGCTTCACGCGATCCCTCATCCGATGCGTGACAGCGTCATGCATAGCGAATGGCCCAGTGTTCTCGAAGGAATGACGTCGAAGGCGCGCTCCCGGCTAGAGCAGATCATCGTGAGCGAGGGTCTACAGCCGGGCACGACAATACACGTGATGGACGGCCCCGTCGGCAAGATGCTTTGCAACGCCACCGCTGACCTGGGGGCTGATCTCCTGTTTGTCGGCTGTCGTGGGCAAGGCCGCCTTCGCGGGATGATGGTCGGTAGCACTTCGCAATTCTGTTTGCGGTATTCGCCGGTTCCGGTGCTCGCGATCCGACCTTGAGGCTCGGGTCAGTTTCTGAACAGGCCTGCTAGCTGCTCTCTGTTATCGGTGCGGGCTCGAGATGTGTCGAGTCGGATGTGTTCGGACGGGGAAAGCTCGTCGATGGGCTCGAAGCGTTGCTCGAACTCGTCCAGCAACTCGGGACGTGCGTCGCTCTCGTGTGCCGTACGCTTCTCGCGGGCGGCCAGCCGCTCGAGAGTCAGCTCCCGCGGCGCAACGCACTCTACGAGGACAAAGGGAACACCGCATCGCTCGGCAAGCATTCGTGCTGCATCACGCATGGCTACCGTTCGAAACGAAGCGTCGATCACGACCGGGCGTCCCGAGTGAACAATCGTCTCTGCCAACCTCCAAATCTCCTCGTAAACGGCTTCTGTCACGCTCGGGGAGTAGGCTCCTGACCAGGCTTCGCTTCTCAGGGATTCGGTCGGCTGGCGGCCCATCAGGTGCTTGCGCGTGCGGTCCGAGCTGACGACCGGAGCCGAGATCAATTCACCAATTGTGGCGGCGGTACGGCTCTTGCCGCTCGCGATCATGCCGCCCACCGCGACGACCCGTGGAGGAACGAGCGGCGGCCGCTCGAAAGCCAGCGAAAGTAGGAAATAGCGCCTGGCCTCGCGTAAGGCCCGGGCCCTGGCTCCAGCGGATGCCTCGGGATCGGCAGCGAGCAGCGAAGCCACCTTGCCTCGAACGAACGCACGATAACTTTCATAGAAGTTAACCACCGAATAAAGATCGTAATCGTTCGATTCGCGTGCATAGCGTGCGAGCATTCGTTCCGCGAGATCAACCCGGCCGTGCCAGGCCAGATCCATCGATAGGAATGCGATGTCTGCGCAGACGTCGCCATATCGAAAGCGGTCATTGAATTCGATGCAGTCGATGATCGCAATCGAGCCGTCCCCACGGAAATAGACGTGCTCTAGTCTCAAGTCGCCGTGACCATCACGCACGCGTCTCGCGTCGATTCTCGCCCGGAAGCGTGACTCGTCGCGGAGCGCTCGAAGTTGCCATTGCTCGATCTCCCGTGCCTGATGGGGATCGAGATACTCACCAATAGACTCTCGGGTCTGCGCGAAGTTCTCTTCCACGTTCTTGCGAATGGCTTCGACCTCCCCATGCTGAGACGTTTCCTCGTCGCAACGGGCTGCCTCGTGGAAGCGTGCAACGCGCTCCGCGAGCCGATCGATCTGCGCCGGCGTAAGAGCGCCTCTTTCGAGCAGCTCATCCGCCCGTTCATCGAGCGAAAGGCGGCGCATGTGCACCGCCCAGTCCACGACATCCCCGTGCCCGCCAATCACGTGCTTGCCGGATTCTTCGACCGTGACCGGCACCACTCCCAGGTAGACGTGGGCGGCGAGTCGACGATTGAGCCTCACTTCCGCTTCACAAGCTTCCCGGCGTTTCTCGAGCGTCGTGAAGTCGAGGAAGCCCAAGTCGACAGGCCGCTTGACTTTGAACACCTCCGTCGGAGCGAGGAACACCCACGAGATATGCGTCTCTATCAGCTCGAAGCCTGCGGCCGCGAGGTCTGCTTTCAAATGGCCCATATGGCTCGTGTGATAGCTGCAACTATACCAACGGCGTCGATTTGTCCCTATCGGCGGGACCTTTCTACGGCGCATTTCTGTCGTGCAACCTTCAACTCGCGCACTCTTTGCGCCACTTTCGTCAACATACAGCTCGGCGCCCGGCTCTTTTTGGGCACGAGGTTTGCATCGCTCGATTCCCATTCAGCGGAGGCGAATGATGACCACGAGAAAGCTAGAGAACAAGGACTGGCAGCGGTACTTCGATGGGGTTGCCAAGCGCATTCCGTCGATGCGCGTGGGTGTGAGCATCTTGGGTGACGAGATCGGCGTACAACCCGAAGCGCAGGGAAGCGCCCTCATCGGGATCAGCTGGGACCACAACGACCAGGTCTTGACGGTGGATACCCCCAATTGGTCCCATCGGTTGGAGCGACCCGTTGAAATTTACGTCGAGGAAGAAGCTGGCACCTTGGCGAGCATCGAGGTGGTCGGCCAGGACGGCACGAAGCAAATACTCCAGCTTCAACCGCTCCCCTCGTTGCCGGCCTCCTGACTTGCGGCTAGAGGATCCTCACGATGGCAAAAACATGGATTTTGGTCGCTCACGACGCCGGTGCGCGTTTTTTCGAGAATGAGGGGCCTGGCAAGGGCATCGAGTTGATCGAAGAGCTCGACCACCCGGAGGGACGAGACCGAGACCGTGATTTCGACACGGACCGTCCGGGGCGCTCGTTTCGGAAGAACAGCGCCGACCCACGCCGCGCCGCGATGAGCCGGAGCCAGACTCCGCATGAACGAGCGGTGGCCGATTTTGCTCGAGCGCTCGCCCAGAAACTTCAACGAGGTCGCACCAGCAACCGTTACGACCGCTTGGTGCTGGTCGCGCCGCCGCGATTCCTGGGCTTGCTGCGATCCTCTCTCGACGGTCCCACTACTCAGCTCGTGGTGGGCTCCCTCGACAAGGATCTCGCCGCCCATAAAGAATCAGAGCTCGTCGAGCATCTGGGCGAGGTCATCGCGATTTGACGCAGCGGCGCTTTTTTTCCAGGGCGCCTCACGAGAAGAGGGAGTGAGATGGCGAACTTCGAAATGTCCGTCACTGAATACATGACCGTACCCGTCGAAACGATTCGGATTGGCGAAAGCCTCGTCGTTGCGAATGAGCTCCTCGCGGAACAGGGGGTTTCGGCCCTCGGAGTGGTGAACGAGGAGGGAGAGCTCAAGGGCGTGATCTCGCGGACGGACCTGCTGCATGCGGCCGTGTTTACGCATGGAGAGACGTTTCGCGTTCCGAACCGTGCCGTCGAGGAGCTGATGCAGTCTCCGGCCGTTCAAGTTTCTCTAGATGCTCCCTTGTCCGAGGCCGCGAAGCTGATGCGCAAGCATCATGTTCACCGAGTCTTCGTGACCCGCGACGGGATCCCCAAGGGGGTGGTATCCACTCGCGACCTGATGCGGGCCGTTCGCGAGAAGCGACTGAAAACTCCGCTCTCGGAGATCGCCTCGGACTCAGTCATCAAGGTCAAGGCGGACGATCCAATCGCGTTGGCGGTCGATCGTCTAGAGCTTTCCAACAAGCACGGCCTCGTGGTGGTCGAGGGATCGTACCCCGTTGGGATCTTCGATCAGGCGTGCGCGCTCGAGTCCCGGCGCTTGCCGCCGAATACCGCGGTCGAGCACGCCATGAACGTGCGCATTTTGATTCTCCCTGGTGGGATGAGCCTGAGCCGTGCCGCCGAGCAGGCGCTAGGCATGAATGTACGCCGCATTTTGATCAAGAACGACCACGGCATCATGGGAATCGTCGGAGGTCTGGACTTCGCACGAGTGATGTAGGCGTTCGCGTTGGGGGCGGCGGGGTGGGGATGATGGACCGCCCTCCGCGTGTACATGCTCTTGCCGGCCAACGTGAGCGCCAGCGTCAGCGGCCGGATGCGCGGTGGCGTGAGGACGGGCTCGGAAAAACGCGACACGCGGTTTCGCGGGACGGGGCGGGTTGCATGGGTGGCCCGGTGCACTGGGGAGCTCAGGCCACGCAACCCGCCCCTCGGGCGGCGCGCCAATCGGAGGGGGTTGCTGTCATGCCGATTGGCACTTCGCACGCCCGCTCCACCCCATGTCGCGTTTTTCCGAGCCCTCCGCACGTCGACTTCTACGCAGGAGCACGGGTCCAAGCTCGCGCACCACCGCCACCGTCAGCGCCAGCGCCAGCGCTCAGCGTCCGCGTCAGCGCCCGCGTCAGCGAACAGCGGCCGGATGCGCGGTGGCGTGAGGACGGGCTCGGAAAAACGCGACACGCGGTTTCGCGGGACGGGGCGGGTTGCATGGGTGGCCCGGTGCACTGGGGAGCTTAGGCCACGCAACCCGCCCCTCGGGCGGCGCGCCAATCGGAGGGGGTTGCTGTCATGCCGATTGGCACTTCGCACGCCCGCTCCACCCCATGTCGCGTTTTTCGAGCCCTCCGTACGTCAACTTGCGCCGAGGAGCACGGATCGGGATGGGCAGCGTGGCTGGACCCAGCCCCGCATCACGTTCCGCCGCACGACAGTGTCAGCGCCAGCGCCAGCGTCAGCCACAGGGTCAGCGTCAGTTCAGTGACAGCGACAGGGTCAGCGCAGACAGTGACAGCGCCAGAGCTCAGCGCTGGCGTCCGTGACTTTGGGGGCGACCGATCCTACAGCCACTTCTGGATGTGCAAGCCGAGGGCGGCGGGTCGTAATGGGGAACGGTCCCGTGGGCGGACGCGGAATCGAAGCTCGTGGCCTCCGCTTGCTCCGACGGTGAAGGCGCCGCGCCACGCGCTTCGATCGTCGGATCCTTCCGACTCGAAGGGAACCACGATGCGCGAGGGGCGGTCCTGCAGCCGGCCTCCAAACGTGATCACCGCCTCGACGTCGAGCTCCCGCGCGTCCAAGCCCGGATGATGAAGCGTGAGCTCCGAGGAAATCGTCGTGCCCACGTTGATCTCGTCACCGCTCAAGCCGCCGAAACGTACGCTCTCCATTGCAATCGTATTCCAGTGAGCACGAATGTCTTCGGCCAAGTCCGCCAGCGCAAATAGCGGGCGGTAGTTCGATTCACGCAAAGCCACTGCGTCTTGCATGGCCGGCTCGTAGAAGTTGTCCGCGTAGTTCGTCACCATACGGCGGGCCGAGAAGCTCGGGATGATGCTGGCCATGCTTGCCTTCATCCGCTCTACCCAAGCCAGTGGAACCCCCGCATCGTTGCGATCGTCGTAGGTCGGCAGGATATCGCTTTCCAGCAGAGCCATGATCAACGCGCGGTCGTAGGCGCTCGGGTCATGGACGGAAGTCGACGGTAAATCGATGACCCAGCCATTGTCTCCCTGATATCCCTCCAGCCACCAGCCGTCGTCGACGCTCAGGTTCAAGCAGCCGTTCATTGCTGCCTTCATGCCCGACGTGCCACTTGCTTCGAGGGGTCGCGTCGGTGTGTTGAGCCAGACGTCGGACCCGGCAACCATTCGGCGCGCCTCGTCGATGGAGTAGTTCTCCACGAAGATCACCCGTCCCAGCAGATCGGGATGTTTGGTGGCCTGATACACCTTTTGCAACAATGCCTGGCCAAAGCCATCCGCAGGGTGGGCTTTTCCCGCGTAGATCAAGGTCATGCCAGGGTTGCCGTTGAGAAGTCGTGCCAGTCGCTCCGGGTCGCTGAGCAACAAGTCGGCCCGCTTGTACGGAGCGAACCTTCGCGCGAAGCCCACGAAAAGTCCGTCTTCGTGCAGCTGATCGATGACGTCATGGAGCAACGACAAGTCCTCGCGGCGTCTCGCCCACGACTCGGTCAAGTGTTCCTTGAGCCATTCGATGTAGTCGACGCGCAACTGCCGATGTATTGCCCAGATTTCAGCCGAATCGTGCTTGCGCAACCATTCCCACTGGAAGCGGTCTTCTATCTGGTTGCGCCAATTCCGTCCCATCTCCCGTTCGAACAATCGCTGCCAACGCGGGGCAATCCAGGTTGAAACGTGAACTCCATTGGTGATGCTCGTGCATGGAACGTCGTCTGCGTCGTCCAAGTCCGGATAGAGCTTCAGGAACATCTCCCGGGCGACCTGGCCGTGCTTGGCGCTAACACCATTGATGCGCTCGGAGTTCCGTACCGCGAGAGCCGTCGTGCCGAACTTGCTCGGGCCGGCATCCGCAGATTGCCCCATTGCCATCAGGCGCGGCCAGTCCATGCGAAGGACATTCTCGAAGCGCGCGAGGTAAGGACGTACCATGTCCTCGGGAAAGTGGTCGTGGCCTGCGGGCACGGGCGTATGAGTCGTGAACACAGTCGTGTTTCGAACGTATTCGAACGCTTCCTGTGAGCGCAATCCGTGCTGCTGGATCAAATGGGCCGCCCGTGCCATCAGCAGGAACGCGCTGTGCCCCTCGTTCATGTGGTAGACGTCTGGCTCGATGTCCATCTCTTGGAGGAGCTGGTAGCCGCCGAGCCCCAGGATCATCTCCTGCCGCAGACGGTGGGCGGCATCGCCTCCATACAGTCGGTCGGTGATCGCACGGTCTTCGGGACGGTTTTCTGGAAGATTGGTGTCTAGGAGAAAGAGCGGAACCCGTCCGACCTTGAGTTGCCATGCCCCCACCTGCACCTGCGCAGCAGGGAGCGGGACGGTCACTCGAAGAGGAGCATACCGGCCTGCCATCACGGGCTCGAACGGGGGTTTTTCGAAGTCGTTCGTATCGGCCAGGTCCTCTTGCCGTCCCTCACGATCGATCATCTGATGAAAGTAGCCCTCTCGATAGGCCAGCCCCACGGCGCATAGGGGCAGGTCGAGGTCACTTGCCGCTTTGAGGTGATCACCTGCCAAGATCCCAAGGCCGCCCGAGTAGAGCTTCAGGAAGCTGGCGAGACCGAACTCCATGCAAAAATACGCGATTCGCGATTCGCGCATTTGAGTGGATTCGACCATCTCTTGATGGGCCCGGACCACGCTCGCGACGTATTCCTCGTCCATTGCCAGGTCCATGAGTCGTTCTGGGTTGACTCGCTCCAACAGGGCGTGCGGATTTTCCTCGAGCTTGAACCACAGGCTCGGATCGATCCGCTTGAAGAGCGAGGCAACCTCGGGATGCCACCGCCACCAAAGATTGGACGCGATCACCTGCAAGGGTTGCAGCTCTTCGGGAAGTGCATTGGCGACGTTGAACGTGCGTTTGTAAGGAGCGGCTTCCTCTCCCTCTTTGGGAGGTGGCTTCACGAACAGCCCGAACACGTCGGAATCGCCGCTGACGGCAGGCATCGACGGCGTGCTGAGCCGCTCCATGGGCAGCTCTTTTCGCCTCGCGGCGCCTGCCTGCAGCGCACGGTCGTGTGCGTCCTCGTAGTGCTGCATGAAGTTCGACCAGTCGGTCAACGCAGCGGTGTCGAGGCATGCCTGGCGTAGAGTCTCTCTGTCTTCCTGTGCGAGGACGACGAACTCGAGCAGAGCCTTGGTGAGCGAAGCGCTGACCTGGGTGAATGGAACGCCTTCGCGCTTCAGCACACGCACACCGGTGCGTTTGCCATCGCCCTGGGCGGCAACCCATCTTCCAAACCCGGCACGGTCCGTGGTGATGGCGGGAACCCCAAATGCAACGGCCTCGAGCGGCGTGTACCCCCAGGGCTCGTAAAAGGAAGGAAACACGCCGAGGTCCGCTCCCGGCAGCAGGTCCCAGTACCGCTGCCGAATCAGCGGGTCGGTTCCGTCCAAATAGATCGGCACATGGACCACATGGGCGCGTGCCCCGGGATGGTTGTCGAAGCCGAGAGCGTTTAGCTGATTGGTGATCGGGTCATTTGCTTCGTCGACCAGGTCGTGTGTGCACCGCAGTGGAGGCCCAGCAGAACCCCCGTGCGCGCGATCCCACAGGGTACGTTTCGGCTCCGCATGTCCGGCGGGCAGCATGGCGTATGCAATGACCCGTTTGCCTTCGTGCGATGCCAACGCGGCCGCAAGCGACGAAACCGAGTCGAGATAGACGTCGACGCCCTTGTTCACGTACTCGTATCGTCCCGCGAGGGCGAACAACAGCGTGTTTTCACGATCGTATCGATCGCCTGTCGTGAGCTCGGCCAACCTGAAGAGGTCCTCCCGGGCCTCTTGCCGCTTTTCGGGCGCTACGGGTCTGGCGCCGAAGCCATTCGGAAGAATCACATCGGGCTTTCGCCCTAGCAGGTGCTCGCATTCTATCGCGGTGAGCTCACTCACCGTTGTAAAAACGTCGGCCTCTCGCGCGGCCACGGTTTCCATGGAGTGCTTCGACGAAACGCCAAGCTGCTTGGCCGCAGCCTCCGGATCGACGCTCGGGAGCGACTGGTAGAAATTCGGGTCTGCACGACGTCCGGCGAGCGAACGGCCAAGCATCGTTGCATGGGTGGTGAACACGGTCCCGATCTCGGGAGCAGCGGTCTGTAGGTGCAGGATCGCCGCTGCCGACATCCACTCGTGGGATTGAACGATTGCCTTCTGCCGCCCCGGCAAGAGATACCGATCGCGGATGTGCTCGATGATCATGCCCGCGCCGTGGGCGAACAGCACTGGGTCGAAATAGTCCCAACCTCCAAATAGAGAATCGAGCCCGTACTTCTCCCAGTATCGTCCCAGGATCTCGTCCTTGCGCTGATAGAGGCGCGAATAGTTGATGAGGAGGCAGCGCGGCTCTCCGGGCACGAGCCACCGCCCCATCAGCACGGTCACCTCGTGATCTTTGAGCGATTCGGCGAGCTCGGGGTTCCAGAGGTCAGGCCGAAACTCTGCGGCCACGCCTTCGGTTCTGGGGATGTCCGGCCCGATCGCGATGTATCCATCTTCGCCGTGCCGTTCCTGCACCTCGGCCACTCGGCTCGCCAGGACGGTGTGGATACCACCGACCATGTTGCAGACTTCCCATGAAATCTCGAAGAAAACAGCGCTGCTCATAGGCCAATTCGCTTTTCACTGGGAGCGAGCACCGAGAGCTTCAAGTCTTTCATGACATTCATATAGTGGATGAAGGCGTCGTAGGGTCCGTCATAGGGGCTGAAATAGTCGTGGACTTCGGCATCCGACGCGGATTTCGTTGCCATGTAATAGAAGTGGTCCGAGGTTTGCAAACGTCGCCATAGCGCCAGCAAGTTGGAGTTGTTTCGCCGCTTGATCTCGGGTCCCAACGCATAGACTTCGGAGAGAGCCCGTTGTTGCATGGCATTGCCTCGCCACGCACTGATGTCCCGGCCGGCATCCGCCCAGGATACCGTGCGTTGGAAGCTGAGCTCGCCTAAGACGGGATATCGGTCGATTACCTGGCTTGGGGTCAGAATGTCCCAGGACGGATGGGTGAAGAGCAAGTCGGGCAACTGCTCGAGAAAATCGAAAATCCCGGTTTCTCTCCATTGATGCTCGCCAAACGTCTCGTAGTCCATGAACAGGTTGATGACATCACCGGCGCCACTATGTCCGTGGATCCATTTCGCGAATTTGTCGGCAGTTAGTGGAAATTCCTTCCAGGCCCTGTTCGAGAAACGAAACGCGATGTCATCCGATAGCTTGTAGTTCTTGGTGAGCAGGCGAGTCTCACGGCCGGTCACCCGGTACACGAAGTTGGGACTGCGCCAGGCAAGAACGTCATCTGCACCCTCCACCAGAATCGCGTCGAACCCGAGGTCCGAAACGTATCGTCCGATGTCGTCGTCGTAGATGAGCTCGGTATTGCGGAACACACGCGGGGTCTGACCGAATTGTTTGCGGATGAGCTCGAGCTCGAGCTCTATCTGCTCCCGGTACTCGTCCTTATCGTACAGCGCCGCGAGACTGTGGTAGTAGGTTTCGCCGATGAATTCGACCGCGCCCGTTCTGGCGAGTCGCTCGAAGCTGTCCAAGACGGCCGGAGCGTAGCGCTTCATCTGTTCGATCGCCACGCCGGTGATCGCGTATGAAATCCGAAAGCGCCCCTCTGTCCTTTCGATGAGTTGAAGCATGGACTCGTTGGCTGGGAGGTAGCTCTTGTTCGAAACCTTGCGAATCACTTGCGCGTTTAGTGCGTCATCGAAGTAATCGTGGTCTCGGCCCACTTGCAGAGCGCCGTATGGCGTGAGCCGATATGGCTGGTGAACCTCGAAGTAGAAGCAAACCGAAGGCATGATCTACTCTAACCGTGGACCACGGATTGGTAAATGGGAACGAGCTTCTCGGCGGCGGCATCCCAGTGGATGTTCCGAATCTCTTCCCGTGCACGCTCCACGATGACTCGTCTCAGCTCAGGCAGCTCCAGAATCGCGACGATCTGACTGGCCATCTTGTCGACGTCCCAGAAATCCACTTTGAGCGCATTGCGCAAGACCTCGGAGACGCCGGATTGTTTCGAGACGATGACCGGCCGATCATGACTCATCGCCTCGAGGGGCGCGATGCCGAACGGTTCGGAGACCGAAGGCATCACGTAGACATCCGCGGTGGAGAAAGTGCGCTCCAGCTCGGCACCCCGCACGAAGCCTGGAAAGCGGAACGACTCGGTGATTCCCAGATCTTCGACGAGAGCCTTCATTCGGGGGAGCATGTCACCCGATCCCGCCATCACGAAGACGGCATCGGGGACGTGCTCGAGCACTCGGGCCGCAGCTTGCACGAAATACTCCGGCCCCTTCTGAAAGGTCACTCTGCCCAAGAAGAGCACCACCGGTCCCGTGGAGCTTCGCTGCTCGGTATAAGCTTCGACCGTCTCACGTGCGTAGACCCCGTTGTGCACAACCGAGATCTTGTCCAGAGAGATGTCGTGAACCCGATGGATCAGGCTTCGCGTGTAGTAGCTCACCGCAATGATTCGGGTCGCGTTTTCCAGCCCCTGGTGCTCGATTGACACGATGTCCCGATCAGCCCCGTAACCCGATCTGTCGTACTCCAGACTGTGAACGTGAACCAAGAGCGGCACCCCGAGCCGCCGCGCAATCTCGATCCCCGCAGGAAACGTCATCCAGTCGTGGGCATGGACCAGATCATAGCGCTCGCCCGCCACGCGACGGACGGCGGCCATGGCATACCGGGCAACCTCGCCGAAGAGATCGTCGCCATAGTGTCCCCCGCTCGGAGCTCCGGGAGCGTCGTGTGCGCTCTCGCCAGGAATGCGCACGTGCTCGAGCCGCGTCGTCCGGCTGGGCGGCTCAGGCACAGGTTGCTCGATCTGCGTCGATACGATCTCGTCGACGTCGCTTACTCGAAGCGCGCCAGTTCTGACTAGCTCACGATAGCTGGCCTGGTCCAGGTAAGGCTTGAGACGCGCAGGCACGTAGAGCATCCGAAGCATGGATTCGGCTTCTTCCGGATGCGCGCGGACGGCTTCGACCGCAGATGTGAAGATCGGATCGGTGGCGAGTGTCGGCTCTGCGGCGATCAATCGCGATAACGCATCAGAGCGCGCTGCAAAGTTCCTTGCGCTTCTAGGCGCCGGCTGCGTGGAGTCGGCGCCGAGCAAGTGCATGTGCGGCGCATTTTCCTCGCCGTATAGCTTGGGTACGAGGAAGTCGATCTGGATCCTTCGCTTGGCAAGCGCGGTCGTCAAACCCTCGCATGCGGTACCGAGGCCGCCGCTGATGTGCGGCGGGTATTCCCATCCAAGCATCAATACCTTCATGGGCTCGCCATCTTTGCTACGCGCAGGACCTCCGATACGCTCCAGGCTTGTGCGGGCGTGCCCCCCGGCCGGTGCGGCGCTTCTCCGTCGAATACCTCGCCGATTTGGCCGATGCAGCCTTCCGTCCTGAGATGCGCGCTCAGCGCCGCAAGCACCGGGATCATCTCTTCTTTGGCAGCGTCGGGACCCTCGATTGCCGTGACCGCGTCCGCATAGAGTCCGAGCAGCCAGGGCCATACGGTTCCCTGATGGTAGGCACGGTCCCGCTCGGCTTGGCCGCCGCGATAAACCGGTTGGTACTCTCGGTCATCTGGTGAAAGCGTTCGTAGACCAACCCGGGTGAGCAGCTTTTCACGAACCGCAGCAAGCGCTTGCTTCTTACGCGCCTTGTCGATGGGCACGCCGGGCAGCACCAGGGCCCAGAGTTGATTGGGCCTCAGCTTTCCGTCGGGCCCTTGTCCATCGTGCGTATCGGTCAAGAAGCCCTGATCTTGCAGCCAGAACTTTTCCTCGAAGTGTTCGGACAGTTTCTTCGACGTTTCGCTCCACTCCTCGACGCGCTCGGGCCGAAGCTTCTTGGCCCATCTCTGCGCCGCGACCAGCGCGGACAGCCACAGGGCATTCAGGTCGACCGCGTAGCCCTGCCGTGGAGTTACCGGCCAGCCATCTACGACGGCGTCCATCCAAGTGAGCGCCCAAGGCCCGTGGTCGACGAACAAGAAACCCTCGGCATCGACGTGAACCCGAGGATCCACGCCTTCCGAGATCCGTTCGATGAGATCGAGACAAGTCTCTTGAAGTGCAATAATCCGACGGCTGCGCGTTCGTTTTGCGGTGAGCGCGGTGGCGCGGATGAACAGCAACGACGCATCGATCGAATCTGTGTTCGAGGCGACATCCCCACTCTTCGGGATGTTGGGCACGAGACCATTTTCGAGCCGATCCGACAGCGACTCGAGGATCGCAAGCGCCCGGTCCACCTCATTACGGGCCAAGCACAGGCCGGGCAGGGCGATCAGCGTGTCGCGGGACCATTCGCCGAACCACGGATAGCCCGCGATGATACCGGTGCGATTGCCTTCCAGTTCGACCAGATAGGCTTCGGCAGCGTCGTCGAGCTCTTGGACGAATGATCGGCGAACGCGGGGGACGGAGCTGAGCACCTGCGGCTCGTGACTCGCTGCGGGCGTCGTGCCCAGTCGGATGGAAAACGTGGTGTCTTTGTCGACCTCGAGGTGAAACTCCCCGGGGGTGAAGAGGTCTTCTGCGTCGTCGTATCCCCGCTCGCGCTCCCACTCATAGTGCACGCCTTCGTACCAATGCCCGTCCGCGCGGAATGCACCGGCGACCCCGTGCAGGCTCGTGATTAGCGGTGGCACGTTCTTGTAGGGGTGCATGACGACTCGAAGTGAATCACCATCCTCGATGCTGATTTCTCCGTTCAGGAAGGGATTTGCAAACGTCAGCTTATGCAGCGGACGGCAACGAATCAGCGGGCGAAGCCTCAAATCGGCCGGCTCGGTGAGGCCCTCGATCGAGTATCGGATCCACACCGCGTCCGCGCCGTCCTCCAGCCAGAGCTCGCGTGTGAAGGTAATGCCGGAGAACTGATAGGTCCAACGAGGCAAAGGCTCGAATCGAAAGAGGTACTGGATCCCTTTCGGTTCGACGGTGCTTCCCCAATCGTAGCTGTGCAGGGCAACTCTCGTCCCGCCGATCAAAAACCACTCCTCCACCTCGGCGACCATGTTGAGGGGATCTCCGACGCCCGGCTCCCGAACGGTGAGGAGGCCGTGATATTTGCGCCGGGGACAGCGATCGATGGTTCCCATGGCAAAGGATCCGCCAGAGTTCGTGGCCAACCACTCCGCGTCCGGTGTGGTTACGGCGGTTGAAGCCGCGACGGAGTCGTCACTGCCGGGCGCTCGGGAAATGAGCCGCAACCCCGACGACTCGTCGGAGCGGGACGGAAACCAACTGGGCAAAATCAAAAGTAACTCCCCTTTGACCCGCCATGGGGTCGACTGCGCTTCTGTGGAGAAGCCGCTCCAAAGCTTGTCCCGAAGAGCTGCTTCTCGCCATGACAACTCTCCAACATTCACAAAGCCGGCCTTTCGACGCGCGACCAGCCCTCAGGCGCAAGTTCTGCGTGCCTTCACGCGCGCGCTGCGTACCAGGCTCGCTCCAAGGCCTCTTGGTCATCCGGATGGGCGATGGATGTGAGCAGCTGCGCCCGTTCGTTCAGGGTCTTTCCATAGAGGTCCACCGCGCCGTTTTCAGTGATGACGAAGCGAACGTGTGCGCGAGTGGTCACGACCCCGGCTCCCGGCCGCAAGGTGGGCACGATCCGGGGCACTCCTTTTTTGGTGCGGCTCGTGAGGGCGATGATCGGCTTGCCGCCTTCGGAGGTCATCGCCCCGCGAATGAAGTCCATTTGGCCTCCGACTCCGGAAATCACCTGGTGGCCGATCGAGTCGGCACAAACCTGCCCGGTCAGGTCGATTTCGATGGCGGAATTGATGGCGGTGACCTTGGGATTGCGGTTGATGACCGAGACGCGGTTTACGTAACCGATGTCGTATTGGCTCACGCTCGGATTATCATCGATGTAGTCGTAGACGCGCTGCGTGCCCACGACGAAGCCGGAAATGGTCCGCCCGGGGTGGACTTTTTTTTCGCTGTTGTCGACGGCACCGCACTCCAGAAGCGGGAGCAGCCCGTCAGACCACATCTCGGTGTGAACGCCCAAGTGCCGATGTCCCTTGAGCGCGGCTAGCACGGCATCGGGAACGGCCCCGATGCCCATCTGAAGCGTGGCACCGTCCTCGATGAGCTCAGCCGCATGGTGCCCGATCGCCTGCTCTTCCTCGCTCGGAGGCGAGGGAGGGGATTCGGGAAGCGGCTTGTCGTGCTCGACGAGCCAGTCCAGCTCATCGATGTGGACGAACCCGTCACCATGCACGCGCGGCATATGACGGTTGACCTGTGCGATGACCACCCTGGCCGAATCGACCGCGGCGCGAGCCACGTCCACTGACACGCCCAAGCTGCAATAGCCGCGTTTATCCGGAGGCGAAACCTGAACGAGCGCCACATCGAGCGCGCGCCGACCCGAACGAAACAACTGCGGAATTTCGGAGAGAAAGCAGGGGAGGTAGTCGACGCGATCCCCATCGAGCTTGTGACGCATGTTGTGGCCGACAAACAGGTTCGCCACGCGAAACGAGCGGGCGTGCTCTGGATCGGCGTATCGCGCTTCTCCGGACGTGTGCAGATGAATGAGCTCGACATCCCTGAGCCGGCTCGCTTCTTCCACCATCGCGTCGATCAACGCCGTTGGAGTGGCCGCTCCGCCGTGAATGAACACGCGCTGGTTGGAGTGGATGTGGTTGGCTGCTTCTTGGGCAGAACAGAGCTTCGACATTGGAAATGGCTTACCGTTCGGTTTCGGGTCCGGCCAGAGGGCTCGAACCGGGCTCAGGCTCGATGTCCGCCGGGGGTGGCGGGCGCCGCCGCTCTAGGTCGACCTCGAGGACGGGGGGCGGAGTCGGAGAATTGATCGGTCCGGAAACCCGGTTGGTGTTGCCCTCGGGCGGCTCGACCTTCTGCGCGGGCAGGTATTCCTCCTGCTGCTGCATTTCCGTGCCCTGCCCTCCGCTCACCCGGCCGCCGGCGCATCCTGACCCTGCGCTCAGGCAGGTCGCCATGACCAGCGCCATGAGGGACTTCATGGGGACACCTCGCCCCGTTCCTCGGCGGTTAGCCCGGGCTTCACACCGATCAGCTCGTGGCACTGGTTACAGGCGGACAACAGACGCCCGAAGACCTCCGCTTCACCGCGGGTGGTGGGCTCATCTCGGACGGGCTCGCCCGGCCGCGCCACGTACTCCTCCTCCTCGACCTTGCCCTCGACTGCCGCGGCGAACGCCAGATCATGAACTTCGTAGGCAAGTCGAGTCACGCCCGCAGGGCTCTCTTCATCGGGCCGCTTCGGTCCATGCAAAGGTGCTTCGGCCAACATTTCCGCCGCGGCCTGGAACGCCGCGGTCGAGTCGCTCAGAAGCGCTTCCCACATCCGCTCCACGGCCCAGTAGTGCCGACGCATGTGCATCTGCAAGTCTTCGCCCTGGGGTGAGGGCTCGAGCTTGATGGGTGGCCCCCGGTCCAGTGCATGGTGGCACTGACCGCAAGCATACGAGAGGCGGGCAAAGGCCATGCATGCCTCCTCGAGATCGGGGGCTTGCCGCACCTGCTGTGCGAGCTCGTGGGTGATTCGCGCGTACTGCGCCCCTTGATCGGGCGCGGGGACGTGCTCCATGAAGAAAGCAAGCTTGCGCATCGCCTGCTGGGCGACGGGGAGCTCTCCGCGGATCAACGCGTCACGCGCCACGATCGACAGCATCGCATGCTCTTCCATCACGCGGTCGAAGCCCTCCGGCACTCCGCCCTCGGTCGAAGCCTCTTTGCGCCCGCAGGTACACCCCGAAAAAAAGGCGATTACCAGCCCCAGCATGATGAGCCGCCCGACCATGACGCCCCTATCATGCGCTGTTCGGGCGTTCGTTCAAGAGCTATACGCTCAGCCTTCGTCGTGGGTCAGCAGTAGAGGCACCTTGCTGTCGTGAAGCAATCGCCTGGCGACGCTTCCGATGAGCAGCCGCTCGATACCACTTTTGCCGGTCGTTCCCGCGCAGATGAGCGTTGCGCCCACGTCCTGTGCGACCTGCAAGATCGCTTCGGCCGGATCGCCGGTCACCAGGTGGGTTTGGATCGACTGGGCGTCGATGGAAAACAGCTCCTCAGCGTCGGCCTGGAGCATCTCCTCGAGCCCCAGACGAAGTGCTTCTCGGCGTCTTTCTGCCGCCTCTCCAACCACGGCACCCCGGTCGGTGTATTCGCCCCATACGTCGAGGTAGCTGTGGACCAGGTGGAGCGGCCCGCGGCACACTCCGTGGACTGCGCGTGCGACCTCTGCTGCACGCTTGGATGGAGTCGAAAAGTCGTAGGCAATGACGATGCAGCTCGGAAGCTTTCCGCCATCAGGCGGGATGACGATGATGGGCGTGTGCACGGTCTTGATGACGCGCTCAGCCACGCTTCCGTACATCAGCTTCGAGACACCGGTCCGCCCATGGGTACCGATCACGGCTAAGTCGACGTCGTGCTCCCTGGCGTAGTCACGAATCACCTCGTGAACGGTTCCTTCCCGAATCACCGAGAAATGCTCGAGCCCGGCTTCGCCGATCATCTTCGACTGAGCGTCCAGCTCTTCCTGTGCGTCATTTAGAATTCGGGTCACGGCCTCGGGCCCCGGGCTGTAAGACAGATCCATCAGCAGGTAGGTGGGTATCACCGGGGTGTGGAGGAGATGAATCTTCGCGGAGCATTCCTTGGCGAGCTCGATCGCGTACTTCAACGCATGTTCGGCGTTTTCGGAGAAATCCGTGGGCACTAAGATTTGCTTGATCTGCATGGTGTACTCCCCGGTTCCGGCTAGAAGCCCTAGTCAGCCGCCAAAGGTGTCGGTGGGAATGATGTTGTCGCGCAAGAGCCTGTCCGTCACGTACTCGCGCTCTTCTTCCTCGATGTCATCGCGAAGCATTTCGGAGAGCTTGGCCACGCCCTGGGCCAGGTCATCGATGGAATTGGCTTCCCGAATCGCGTCCACCAGGTGGTCGAGCTGTTTTCGCTGTTCCTGGTGCTCGGTATGCAGGTGCCGGGCGCGTTCCGGCCCGAAGCCATCCGCTTCGGTGATCGCGGGGACCATGTGGAGCTCCTCGAAATTCATGTGGAGCTCCAAAATGCCGCGAAGCGCATATGCTGCGCGTTTGACCTGCTCGGAATTCACCGCTCCGTCGCCGAGCTGGGCCACCCCGGCCTCCAACTCGGCAAGGATTTGCTCGATTTCCCGGTGCTGGCTCAGCACCTTGCGTCGAACTTCGGAGGGCATCAACGGTTTGTCGCTCATGGGGGCCTCCCGTCAGGGTGTGTCAAGCGAGGTAGTGCAAAGATTACGCCAACGGTTTAGCAGGATTTCGTTGCGCGTGACACGCAAGATCTGCGCCGGGGGAGGAATCTTTCGCAGATGCTGCGCGTTTTTCGTTATGCTTTGCGAGGCTAGCCGCATCTACCGGCTGGCACGAAGCTTGATAGAGCACGAAGCATGGACCAGCCTCGCACCATTCTCGTCGGCACGGACTTCTCCGAGATTTCGGACGAAGCTCTGCGGGCAGCCGCCCTGTACGCCAAGAGCTTCCACGCCCGGGTGCTCGTCGCCCACGTGTTCGATCCCACACCCAACATCCCTCCGGTCGTGTGGTCGCGGCCGGACCTGCTCGAGCGGAGCATCCGGGTCGAGATCGAGGAGGCCATTCGCGAGACTCTTTCGGGCAAGACCGCGGAGTTTCTCAAGGGTGTTCCGGAGGTCGAGCTCAGCGTGATTCAGCATCCCTCCCCGGGGCGGGCGCTCGTCGAGCTTGCCGAGGACGAGGACGTCGACCTGATGATTCTCGGCTCTCACGGCCGCAGCGGCCTATCGCGCGCATTTTTGGGAAGCGTCGCGGAGCGAGTCGTGCGACACGCACCCTGCCCGGTGCTGGTGGTTCGCGGCCGCGAAGAGCAAGAACCGAAAGAGAGAGAATGATCCCGTGTCCATGATTCCCCGTTTGGTCGTGGCCTATGACTTTTCCGATCCCGCGCGTCGAGCCTTCGAGCTAGGCGTATTCATGGGGCGTAACCTCGACGCCCAGGTGCACGTCGTCACCGTGCTCGATTCGAAAAGCTCCGGCGCCGCCATCGCCGAAAAGGAGCTTGAGGATCTTCGCAGGCTTCTCGAGATGAAGACATGTGGCACGGTCAAAGACGACGGCCTCGACGTCCGGTGCCATGCGCTGAACGGCGAACCGGCCGAGGCCATCATGTCGCTGGCCCGAGAGATCGACGCACCGCTCATCATTTGCGGGACCACCGGCAAGGGAGCAGTCGCCCGAACTCTGCTCGGAAGCGTGTCTCACGAGCTCGTGCACAAAAGCGGCGCGATCGTGATGTCGGTGCCCTGAGGCAACTCGACTACGGGCCCGGCCCGACGAAAGGCGCCTCGACGACTCGTCGACTCTTCCTGTCTTCGCGTCCCTCCATCGAGATAGTGAGCTTCATCTCGAGGCCCGGCTTCATCTTCTCGACCGGGAGGACGGCCAAAATGGGCACGTAGGTACTGCCGAGCGACTTCAGCTCGAT
This sequence comes from uncultured delta proteobacterium, assembly GCA_963817725.1. Classification (GTDB taxonomy): domain Bacteria; phylum Myxococcota_A; class Polyangia; order Polyangiales; family Houyiibacteriaceae; genus SG8-38. Next base: position 438,034 of record CAWFPD010000004.1, on the reverse strand, counting down.
GCGCGACTGAGGCACGATGTATTCGAGCGGGCTGTCTGACGCGGGCTCGATCGAGAACGTTTGGGCGGCATTCGTCTTGTTGATCAAGTGCACGCGGATGGAGTTGCGCACCTGCCCGTTCTCCACGTAAAACGGGGCTCCCTCGTGACGGAGCACATTTGCTTCGAAGTCGGCGCTCTGCGCAAATGCGAACACAGTGCCGACGAGCCAGAGCAGCACGATGCCTGCATAGAAGAAAATGCGAGGTCGCACCACGTGTTGTGTCTTGCCCTCGAGGCCGTTGAGTGAGTCGTAGCGGACCAAGCCCCGGGGGCGTCCGACTTTGTCCATGATCTCGTCGCACGCGTCGACGCACGCCGCGCATCCAACACATTCCATCTGTAGGCCGTTTCGGATGTCGATCCCAGTCGGACAGACTACGACGCAGCGCTTGCAATCGATGCAATCACCATTGCTGGGATCACTTGCTTTGCCACGCGGCTCACCTCGATTCCAATCGTAGCCAATCACCATCGTGTCGCGGTCGGTCATCGCCGACTGTAGTCGGCCATAAGGGCAGATGATCAGACAGAGTTGTTCGCGGAACCATGCAAAGTTGAACCACAGGATGCCCGACATGACGACGACCCAGGTGAACGCAGTCGGGTGCTCGGCTGGGCTCTTTTGCACCATGTCGAGGAGGGAGGGCAATGAGACGAAGTAGCTGATGAAGACGTGTGATAGAAGAAGCGCGAGCACGATGTAGATGCCGTGCTTGAGCGTTTTTCGCCATATCTTGTCGAATGTCAGTCCCGCAGCATTGCGCCTCAGCCGTTGTGCCCGCGGGCCCTCGATCCACCGTTCGATGCGGCGAAACACGCCTTCGAGAAACACGGTATGAGGACACGCGTAACCGCACCAGAGCCGGCCCTTGAGCGTAGTCACGATGATCAAGGCCAACCCGATACCGCTCAGTAGAAAGAATACCAGCCAGAAGTCTTGGGCATTGAACACGCCGCCAAACAAATAGAAACGGCGGTCGACGATGTCGATGAATACCGCGGGGTGCCCTCCGATCTCGACGAAGGGCAGCACCACGTAGATCGCGATCAGCACCGTGAAAATGACGTAGCGGAGGCGCGTAAAGCGGCCCCTCACGTCGGCTGGATGAACGTAGTTGCGGCTGCCATCCGCGCGCAGGGAGCTGGCGGGTTCTTCGACGACTGGCAGCCTGGTGGTCATTGTTCGGTTTCCGCCGCTTGTGGTGCCGCTGGGGCAGCGGCCCCCGGTTCCCATAGCTCACCCTCCGGCGCCTTGCCGGGAACCTCGGTATTGCGAAGGGTGAGGACATAGGCAACGACGTCTTTCACCCCTTTCTCACCCAAAATCGGCGCCCATGGAGGCATGCCCTTGGCGGCCACGCCGTTGGTCACCGTGGCATAGATGTCGGTGGGTGCCCCACCGTGTATCCAATATTTGTCGGTCAGGTTCGGCCCCAGGCCTTCCCGTCCTTGCGCATTGGTGTTGTGACAGGCGACGCACTGGGTGGTGAAGATCTGCTCGCCTGAAGCCACGGCGCTCTGGTCGTTGGTCAACGCCTGCAGCGACTCATCGGTGACGACACTTCGCTTCGCCTCTTCGGCCGCCACCGCCTCCGCGTACTTCTCCGGCTGCAGCTCTCCGATGCCGTATTCGTGATAGTAGAACCAGTAGACGAACCCAAAGGCAATGGCTCCATAGAACGTGAGCAACCACCACGCGGGGAGATTGTTGTCCGCTTCCTCGATGTCGTCATAGACGTGGAGGATCTCGCCTTGGATCTCGTCGGTTCGTTTGACCTCACTCATGGGGTACCTCCAGCTCCTCTTCCAAGGGAATGCGTGCGCAGTGATCGGCTTCGGACGCCTTCATCCGGACCACTCGGATCACAACCACGAGAAAAACGGTGAAAAACAAGACCAGCGCAATCAACGGATAGAGCAGCGCGGGGCTCTGTTCGAAAAGCTCGGCAGCAAATCGGCTCATCGTTCAGCCTTCCCGGTGTGTGCGGTAGCCAAGGACTCCGGATTTGGAACACGCCCCAAACGTTGCAGGTAGGCGATGAGGGCGACGAGCTGGCTGTTGACCGCCAGCTGACAGCCATCGGTCGGCTCATCGCAAGTCGTCACACCCACGTTCTTGGCGAGGCCTGCGGCAATGGCGGATGCGTTTGCCTTTGCTTCCTCTTCAGCGGCCTGGATTTGCTCAGGCCGGTAAGGAACGCCAATGGCGCGCATGGCCCGCAGCTTGTCCGAAGTCTTCGAGAAGTCGATCGCCGTCGAGGCAAGATGCGGGTATGGCGGCATGTTGGAGCCCGGCGAGATCTCACGAGGGTCGATCATGTGCTTGTAGTGCCAGACATCGGCGTACTTGCCGCCTACGCGTGCCAGGTCGGGACCGATTCTGCGAGAGCCCCACTGGAACGGATGGTCGTACATCGAGTCTTCGATCGATGAAACGGCTCCATAGCGTGCGCTCTCCCAGGTGAAGGGACGAATCATCTGCGAGTGGCAGGTGTAGCAACCCTCGCGAATGAACACGTCCCGGCCTTCCAGCTCGAGGGCCGTGTAGGGTACGTTTTTGGTGGTTTCAGCCGTCTCCGGCACGGTGACGACCATGGGGATGATCTCGGCAACGCCTCCGACCAGGATCCCGATGGTGACCAATACCGTGAAAATGCCCGCTCGGCCTTCCAACGCACGGTGCCACGAAACTTTTTCGCTTTCCCGATCGCGAATCGAGATGCCGATCGCTGCAACCCCCCACATGAGGGCGACGATGGCCAGGACCGTGCTCACGAAACCGTCGAACAAGACCATGCCGAAGAGCAATCCGAGGACGACGATCGACGAAATGATGGGCTGACCGAACAGAAGCTTGGGCCACGGCAGCTCATCGCGACTAGGTTCCGTCGAAACGGGCACTTCGATCTCGCCATTCACGGGGGCGCCACTCTTAGCGGTCAGGATCAAGTTCCACGCCAGTAGCACGAACCCGCTGATGTAGAGCAAGCCGCCCACGAGACGGGTCCAGTACATCGGCCGAATGGCAAGAAGAGTCTCGACGAAGTTGGGATACAGCAACCCCCCCGTCTCGCTCACCGCGCGCCACATCAAGCCTTGAGTGATGCCGGCGACCCACATGGACACGACGTAGAGAAGGATGCCGATGGTGCCGATCCAGAAATGAAAATTGGCCGCTCCCCGAGAGTGCAGCTTGGTCCCGTAGAGCCTGGGCACTGCCCAATAAAACATGCCCGCTGCCATGAAGCCGTTCCATCCGAGCCCACCCGAATGAACGTGGCCGATGATCCAGTCGGTATAGTGCGCGAGCCCACTGACGCTCTTGATGCTGAGCAAGGGGCCTTCCAACGTGCTCATTCCGTAGAACGTCACGCCCGCTGCGAAGAACTTGAGGACGGGGTCGGCGCGGAGCTTGTCCCATGCGCCTCGCAACGTGAGCAGACCATTTAACATGCCCCCCCAGCTCGGCGCCCACAGCATCAAGCTGAAGATCATGCCGAGCGTCTGCGCCCAATCGGGAAGGGCGGTGTAAAGCAGATGGTGAGGCCCGGCCCAGATGTAGATGAATACGAGCCCCCAGAAGTGAACGATCGAGAGTCGGTACGAGAAGACCGGCCGCTCCGCCGCTTTGGGGAGGAAATAGTACATGATCCCGAGGATGGGCGTGGTCAGGAAGAAGGCGACTGCGTTGTGGCCGTACCACCACTGAACCAGCGCGTCCTGTACGCCCGCGAAGAGCGAATAGCTCTTGAAGGCGCCGACGGGAATCTCGAAGCTGTTGACGATGTGCAGCACCGCCACGGTGATGATGGTGGCGATGTAAAACCAGATGGCGACGTAGAGATGCTTTTCGCGGCGTTTGGCGAGCGTCCAAAAGAAGTTAACCGCAAACACGACCCATATTACAGCAATGGCGATGTCGATCGGCCACTCGAGCTCGGCGTACTCCTTTGCGGTGGTAATGCCGAAGGGAAGGGTGGCGACTGCCGAAAGTATGATCAGCTGCCATCCCCAGAAATGAATCGACGACAGAATGTCCGAGGCTAGACGCGCTTTGACCAAGCGCTGCGTCGAGTAGTAGATTCCCGCGAACAGCATGTTGCCCACGAATGCGAAGATCACTGCATTCGTATGGAGGGGCCTCAGACGTCCAAAGGTGAGGAACGGCGGAAAATTGGCATGCCAGAAGGCCAACTGCAGGGCAATGATGATCCCCACCAACATGCCGATGATGCCAAACAGCACCGACGCCCAGATGAACTGGCGGACGACCTTGTCGTTATAAACGATCCGCTGAGTTTCCATACTCGTCCTCTTCCCTCTCCGTGGTTGGGGTCACCGACTTTTCTTCGTCAAGCGGCAGCAGAGCAAGGCGATCGGCATGGTCGAAAGTGCCTTGCCGAACGGTCCATACGAAGAACGCCACTGCAATGCCGACCAACACTACGCAAACGAATATCAGTAAGATCAAGATCTCCATGGAAGCCTTTTTCGAGACAGCATCATCGCCGTGTAGCCCAGCGTAACGAGTGAGCTGAGCGGCATTAGCACAGCTGCGACCCAAGGCTTCATCCAACCGGCCATGGCGATCGATACCGCGACCCAATTGTAAGCAATTGCAAACGCGAGAATGTGGCGCAACACGTGCGCGAGCCCGTCGGACGCGCGCAGAACTTGCGCCACTGGGCCCAAGCCCGGCGATACGAAATAAAAGTCACAACGTGACGCCATGAAAGGTCGATTCACAGCGGGGGTGCCCGAGCAGCCCGCGGTTCTCATCGCGATCTGGTCGTTCAGGCCATCCCCCACCAGCAGAGTTCGTGCCGGGTCGTGGGCCCGCACATAGGCGGCCTTTTGCAGCGGGCTTTGGTCGCCGATGCAAGCCTCGGCAGGCATACCCAGGCTCACGCCGAGGGCCGTGACCCGAGCCTGCGCGTCGCCGCTGAGGATCGCGAGCTCATAGCCGTGTTCTGCGAGGTTCCTGATCTCGTTCAATGCGCCTGGGCGTAGCCGCTCGTCCATGTGCAGGCTGACCACGATCTCGCCATCTTTCGAGAACACCACGTCGCCGTCGTCCACGGGCGCCATGGCAGCCCAGCCAGGGGCGCCCACCCGGAAGCGGTGCGAGCCGACCCGGGCAGATAACCCTTGTCCCGCCTGTTCTTCGACCTCGAGCGTTTCAAAGCGGGCCGCCGGGCGTCCCTCCAGAGCGCGTCGGATGGCCACGCTCTTGGGGTGCGCGCTTCGGGCAACCATGTTGTAGAGCACCCGCGTCGTCTCGTCCTCCAGATCGTCGAGCGCGCCCGGGTTGCCCACCTCCAAGACGCCCGTGGTGAGCGTTCCGGTCTTGTCGAACACGATTCGGGTCATCGCTCTCACGCGGTCGAGGAAGTCTCCCACCCGCACGAAAACACCTGCACGGCGTAGCCGTGTCAGAACGAGCTCATACGCCAGCGGCGCTGCAATTCCAAACGCGCAAGGGCACGTCACGACCAGCACTGCGGTTCCCACCTCGATCGCAAAGAGCGGATCGCCGGAGCGCCACCACCAGTAGCCGATCCCCCCTGCAGCCAGCCCGATGACGCCAATCACGTAGTACCGGGAAAGCTGAGACCACCAGCGCGTGGCCAGCGGTCCGTCAGCGCCAGACGCCGGGTCGCCACCTAGCAGCCCCACCAGCGACGAGGCTGCAAAATCGGTCGAGGCGGTCCCCGAGAACGCGCGGTCGTCCACGTTGAAGGCGCCGGCGGGAATGAGGGCCCCCTCTTCGAAATGCCGGGGCCTGCTCTCTCCGTCGATCCAGTCGAGAGAGCAGCGAGCCCGATCGTCCAGAAGCGTCAAATCCACGGGCACGAGGTCGCCGGGCGCGATGAGCAGGCAGTCGCCTTTCTTCACTCCGATGCAGTGCACGATCCGAACCATTCCGTTCCGAATCTCCCGTGTCAGGAGGCTCTCGGTACCGTCATCGGCGAGAAGCTGCGCGCGGTTACGCTCCAGCATGCGCTGCTGCATCCATCGTCCCACCAGCATCAGGGTGATGAAAACCGTCAGCGTGTCGATGTACGCGGCCTGCCCCGAGGTGAAAAAAAACGACCAAGTCGAGCCGGCAAAGGCAAGCACGATGCCCAACGCGATGGGCACGTCGAGGTGTAAAACACGGCGTCGGACGGCGCGCAGGGCCGAGCCGATGAAGACCGAGCCGCCCACCAAAACCGACAGAACGCCTGCTGCATAGCTGAGCTCGTTGAGCAGCTCGAAAATCGGTCCTTCCCGGAGGCCGACATACATCGCAGCCGCAAACAACATCACATTGGCTGCCAGCGCTGCACAGATGCCCACCCGCAAAAGCAGGCCGTCCGAAGACCGGCCGTTGCTCGCGCGTGCGGGGCCTAGGAGGTATCCCAAGCCTTCGACTGAATCGACCCAGTCGGTCAGTGGAAACTCGGGCGCGATGCGAAGCTCGATTCGGCCGAGCGCGGGATTGAGCGACATGCTTCCCGTTTGGGCGCCGCCGCCGTGGCGCCGGAAGAGCTCCTCGATGAGCCAGACGCAGGCCGCACAGTGAATTCCTTGCACGTCGAGCTCGATTCGCCGAACGCCTCCATCCTCGTGCCGGTCTTCTTCGACGAGCTCCAACCACTTGTGGTCGACATGCCGCGAGTCGAGATCGACGGGGGGAAGCCCCGGGCCGTGGCGGAGGTCGTAGTACCGGGTGAGCCCAGCTTTCTGCAGGATTGCATGCACGGTGCGGCAGCCGCGGCAGCAGTACGGCGCGAATGCGCCATCGACGAGCGGTTGGGCGCAGTGGATACAGCGCGGCTCCGAAAGCGGCCGCGGAGCGGGGATTGGGCAAACGGTTGACTGGGGGGCGGTCACGGAGAGTCGGGATGCCGGTGTGCGGCGTGATTCTCTTGGGCAGGTGCATGGCACGACGCGGCATCGCCATGCCGCAACGCGTGAACCGGGCGAATGATGAACAGAATTGCGCCGAGCGCCAAGACGACTGCGAGCGCACGCGACGTGGCCGGGCCCGGCCGCCGCGCGAACCGGTGGAAAAGCCATGCGGCGCCGACGAGACCCAGTCCGCTCACCAATGAAAAGGCGAGCATGCTCAACCCCCCAAGCCATGCAGAGCCGGTCGATGCGGCGATGAGCACCGCGGCGGCCAATGCACCGCAAGGAAGGAGAGCCGTCCCAAGGCCCACCCAAAACGGATGCGTGCCGAGCGAGCCGAGGGCACGCGAAGCCATCGATCCGGGAACGTCGCCTCCCTTGGCTCGAAGCGTAACCAGTGGCTGGCTCGGGCGGCGCCACAATCGCATGGCTGCGAGCCCCAGGCCGAGCGCGAGTGACCAGCTGAGAAGAGCGCTGCCCCAGGTTCCCGGGAGGCTGATCGCGGTCGCTCCGCCTACCGCGCCGGCAACGGCGCCGAGCGCAGAATAGCTGACGAACCGGCCGAGCTGGTATCTTGCTCGGGCGGCGCCATCGGGAGTGCCGCTACAGGCATAGGCAGCCAACGGCCCGCACATCGCAGTGCAATGAGGGATCGATGCGAGGCCTGCTGCCGCCCCCGCGATCACGGACGTCCACATATCGCTTCCGTAGGGTCGATCATGCGCTTGGACACGGTGCATGCCATGGCACCGTTCCGAAGTCTTATAACCGAGACGCACGTCTTGCGCGACGCCTCGTTGGACGCGCAGAAAATGCGATGGATTGTGCCGCGCCGGGTGCTATCTCCAGCAATGAGTGGCACCGGAAGAGCAGAGCATGGTTCCCCGGGAGCACGGTGCGTATGCCGAGCTTCTCTTCCCGATTGCCACCGTCTTGTTGGGAGGATTGCCCACCGCTCCCACCTGGCTGCTGGCGGTCGCCGTCGTGGCCAGCTTCCTTGCCAATGAGCCGCTCCTGGTCTTGCTCGGAGAGCGCGGTAGCCGTGCCAAGAGGAGAGCCAGTGATCGGGCAAAACGTGCGCTCTTGATTTTCGTCCTGCTTGCGCTCTGCGCGGGAATCGCAGGCTTCGTGTTGTCCCCGCGCGGCGTTCGAATTGCCATCGGCCTACCGCTCCTGCTCGGTGGGGGATTGGTGCTGACTGCCGTCCAGGGTCTGGAGCGGAGCATGTTCGGCGAAGCCTTGGCTGCGGCGGCACTATCGTCCGTCGCCATTCCGCTCGGCCTTTCTGCAGGCCTTCGTCCCACCGCGGCGGTTGCCGTAACGCTGATTTGGCTGGTCGCCTCCTTGCTTGGCACCTCGATCGTTCGGCTCACCATTGCACGCACCAAGAGCAAAACCGAGGAGGCGCAGATCAAGGTCGCCTTCAAGCGCGCCATGCTCATAGGGGTCTGTCTCGTCGTCATCGTGGTGGGCGTAGGTGCTCCTTTTGGCTCCCGGACGGGCCTCTGGGTGCTTGCCGCGGCCGTGCCGGTAGCAGTAGTCGTGCTGGTGATGGCGGCGCTCCGCCCGACCACGCGCCGTCTGCGCTTGATGGGTTGGAGCTTGGTGGCCGCCAACTTCTGCTCCTTGATCGCAGTGGTCATCACGCTAAAGATCATTCAGGATTTCGAGGCGGTAGAACCGACCTTGCCGTTCCCCATGTTCTAGCTTTCGTTCCGCCATACCGAAGAGGAGGGACCCGTGCTCGCCAAAGACATCATGACTGAGAATCCCATGACCGCGACCGAGCTCATGTCCGTCGCGGAAGCGATCGGCTTGCTGTATGAGCTCGACGTCCGACACCTTCCTGTGGTGCGCGGGAGCGAGCTGGTCGGCATCGTGAGCGATCGTGATCTGCGCAGCTTCACCATGCCCAATGAGGACGAAGCAATCGACGCGATGGAGGATGCGCGCTCTTCGAGCATTGGTAGCTTCATGAACACCGATCCAGTCAAGGTCGATCCTGAAACGAACGTCCGAGACATCGTCGATCTGATGCTCCTGCACCGGGTAGGTGCGATCCCTGTTTGCGACCTCGACACGGGTGACCTTCTTGGAATCGTGAGCTACGTGGATTTGCTGCGTGTGCTTCAGGAGACGTTGGAACCGGCGTGAAGCTCATCACCTCGCACGACACGACCGACTTCGACGCGTTGGCCTCGTGCGTAGCCCTGCAGCGCCTGTTCCCCGGCGCTGTGATAGGTCTTCCTGGGGGGGTGGCTCCCAACGTTCATCAGTATCTCGCGCTTCATGGAGATCGATTCCCCACACGACGCTGCGACGAGCTCGACCTGGTCGATGTCGACCTTCTCGTGGTGACCGATGTGCGCCGACGCAGTCGCCTGGGGCACGTCGAATCCGTGATCGAGCGTGCGGTGAAAAATCGTCGCAACGTGAGGCTCGTGGTCTGGGACCACCATCCGAGCTCCCCCGACGATCTCCATGCCGACGAAGAGCACGTACAGCCGGTGGGCGCTGTCACCACGCTGGTGGTCGAGGAGCTTCGCGCGCGCGGTGTGGTCCTCGATCGCGAGGAGGCCACCTTGTTTTCGCTGGGAATCCACGAAGATACCGGATCACTTGCCTACGCACGCTCGAGCTCGCGGGATGCCATGGCGCTCGCCTGGCTGCTGGGGCACGGGGCCCAGTCGCGGCTCGTGCAGCGATTCTTGAGACCTTCGCTCGATCCCGAGGAGCGAATGTTGCTCATGCGCCTGCTCGAGGCCGTCGAAGACGTGCCTCGGTACGGCGCCTCCGTCGGCGTAGCGGTCTTGGACGTGGACGAGGCCCCATCAGGCCTCGCGGACGTCTCGATGGAGGCGTTCCGCGTGCTCCCTCACGACGCTTTGTTTTGCGTCTATCGCCTGCCCAATGGAAAGACACACGTCATCGGTCGAGCGCAGGCGAATAGCATACCGGTCGGCGCGATTCTGCAGGAGCTCGGAGGAGGAGGACACGCCGGAGCTGGCTCAGCGGTCATGCGCGATGTCTCGCGCGACGAGGTCGTGCGCCGATTGCAAGCGGGCATCGGGCGCCGTTGCCGCCAGCCGCAGCACGTGCGTGATCTGATGTCGAGCCCGGTCCGGACGGTTCCGCCCGACATGCCCCTTTCGGAGCTTGCGTCTTCTTTGCAGGAATGGGGTCACACGGGGGTGCCGGTCGTTCGAGAGGGCAAGTTGGTAGGCGTGATCTCGAGGCGCGATCTCGAGCGGGCGCAACGCGAGGGGCGTCAATCACTTCCGGTGTCGAGCTGCATGGCTCACCAGGTGCGAACCGTTGCACCCGATGCGCCGCTCACCGAAGCGCTCGAACAGATGCAGACCCACAACATCGGCCGGCTGCCGGTAGTCGAAGCGGAGAGGATCGTCGGTATCCTGTCCCGCGAGGATCTGCTCGGATACCTCTACGAAGAGTCGATCTGCTAGTTGTCCGGTAGCTTCCCCGTCCCATTTACCACGCATGCCGTGTCCGACCGAACCACAAATTGAGCTAGACTCCGGGACCGCGTATGCGGATTAGAATCCGAAAAGGGCTGGACATTCCCATCGCTGGCGCGCCTGAACAGCGTATCGGCGTTGCAAAGGACGTCGGTTGGGTCGCGCTCGTGGCGCGGGACTACCGCGGGCTGCGTCCGCGCTTACTCGTGGAGGTCGGCGATCGTGTGCGCCTCGGGCAAGCCTTGCTCACCGACAAGGAAAACCCACAGGCACGGTTCGTGTCACCTGGTTGCGGCGAGGTCGTGGCGATTCATCGGGGCGAGCGAAGATCCTTGCAGTCGGTGGTCATTCGCTTGGAGGGTGATGAAGAGGAGACCTTTGCCTCTTACGACCGTTCCGCTCTGACTACGCTCGATCGCACCGAGGTTCAGGCGACCATGCTGGCTTCCGGCCTGTGGACAACCCTGCGAGCGAGGCCCTTCGGAGCGGTGCCGCGCGCCGAGGCCACGCCGCATTCGATTTTCGTCACGGCCATCGATACCAATCCTCTGGCCGCAGACCCGCGTGTGGTCATCGCGGAACGTACGCAGGAGCTTTCAGACGGCGTGGCCGTCCTCAGCCGATTGACCGACGGCAATGTGTACGTTTGCCTGGCGCCCGGTCCCGAGCCGCCCCTGCCCAAAATCGACGCGGTGATTCCGGTCTCGTTCGAGGGCCCGCATCCGGCCGGCCTTCCCGGGACGCACATCCATTTTCTCGATCCGGTGAACGCGACCAAGTCGGTGTGGCATTTGAGCTACCAGGACGCGATCGCCATCGGCTCGCTCTTCACCACCGGGCGGCTTTCGACCGACCGCATCGTGGCGCTCGGCGGGCCGGCGGTTCGAAGGCCCCGACTGTTGCGCACGCGGATGGGCGCAAGCACACGAAACCTCCTCGAGGGCGAGCTCGAGTCGATGGAATGCCGGGTGATCTCCGGATCGGTTCTGGGTGGTCGCCGGGCTGCCGGCCTCGCACAGTATCTGGGGCCCTACGACCTTCAGATCAGCGTCCTACGGGAGGACCGGAGCCGTCACTTCCTCAGGTGGCTTGCCCCCGGCTTCGACAGCTTCTCCGCCATCCGGGCGTTCGCGTCGGCTCTGCGCTCTCGAAGTCATCGGTTCCCCCTCACCACGTCACAGAATGGCAGCCCGCGCGCGATGGTTCCGATCGGCAACTTCGAAAAAGTCATGCCACTCGACATCTTGCCCGCTCCCCTGCTCAAAGCGCTCATCGTCCAGGATACCGAAACCGCCAAGGCGCTTGGATGCCTCGAGCTCGATGAGGAAGACCTGGCGCTTTGCTCGTTCGTCTGCTCCAGCAAGTACGAGTACGGATTGGCCTTGCGAGAAACCCTGGATCTGATCGAGAACGACCGCTGATGAGTCCCCTGCGAAAGTTTCTCGACCGTATCGAGCCTCTCTTCTCCCGAGGGGGTCGTTTCGAGGGCTATCAGGCTCTCTACGAGATGGTCGATACACTGCTCTACTCGCCCCCGGACGTTTCGCGGCATCAGCCCCACGTACGAGACGCGATCGATCTCAAAAGAGTCATGGGTCTCGTGGTCATCGGCGTGACGCCCTGCGCTCTAATGGCCATGTGGAACACCGGATACCAGGCCAACGTGGCGATTCAGGAGCTCGGTCTTTCTCCTCCCGGCGATTGGCGCGGGGCTCTGATGGCGGTGCTTGGTATCGGACATGACCCGCACCATGTCGGGGCGGCCGTGCTCTATGGCCTGCTCTACTTCCTGCCGATCTACGCAGTCACGATACTGGCGGGGGGCTTCTGGGAGATTCTGTTTGCTGGTATCCGCAACCACGAGATCAACGAAGGTTTTTTCGTGACCTCGATCCTGTATGCCCTGACGCTTCCAGCGACGACCCCGCTATGGCAGGTGGCGCTCGGGATTTCCTTTGGTGTCGTCATGGCCAAGGAGGTTTTTGGCGGCACGGGGAAAAATTGGATGAACCCCGCCCTTGCGGGCCGAGCCTTTTTGTATTTCGCCTATCCCATCGAGATGTCTGGCGAATCGGTATGGGTGCCGCCGGCGGACGTGGTCACGGGCGCGACCCCGCTCGCCATCGGCGCCGAAAGCGGCGTTCCTGGCATCGTCGAGCACGGCATCACTTGGATGGACGCCTTCTTGGGCGGGATTCAGGGCTCACTCGGCGAAACTTCGGCTCTCGCGTGCCTCGTGGGTGGCGCCTTCATCGTATACACCGGCGTTGCATCCTGGCGCATCATCGCTGGCGTGATGATCGGGATGGTTGCGACCGCGCTCCTTTTCAACGCGGTCGGGTCGGACACCAATCCCATGTATGCGATGCCTTGGTACTGGCATCTCGTGCTCGGCGGCTTCGCCTTTGGAATGGTCTTCATGGCGACCGATCCGGTTACGGCTTGTGTCACGAATCCGGGCCGATGGATTTTCGGACTGCTCGTGGGCTCGTTGACCGTCGTGATCCGCGTGGTCAACATCGCCTTCCCCGAGGGCATCATGCTCGCGATTCTCTTTGCGAACATTTTTGCCCCGACGATCGACCATTTCGTCGCGCAGGCAAACATCGGCCGGAGGCTCCGCCGAAATGCCTGAGTCCACGTCAGCCGAGGCTCCTACCCAAAGGCGCGAGTCCGTCACTCTCACGCTGCTGGTAGCCTTGTTCGTCAGCCTGATTTGCTCGTCCTTCGTCGCCTCGGCTTCGGTGCTGCTGAAGCCAAGACAGGTCGCAAATGCTCGTCTCGACATGCGTCGCAACGTCCTCGCGGTTGCGGACCTTCCGGATTCGGGCGGCGACATCGAAGAGCGGTTCCAGAGCATCGAGCCTCGGGTGATCGATCTCGACACCGGCGCCTATGTGCCGGGCGTCGACGCGAGTGGATTCGACCCGCTTCAGGCAGCCCGCGATCCGGACCGTAGCAGCGCGATTCCCTCAGACATCGACATCGCCGGGTTGGGAAGGCGTCCCAACCGATCCCTGGTCTACCTGGTTCACCGTGATGGCCAGATCCACAGGATCATTCTTCCGGTTTGGGGTCACGGCTTGTGGTCGATGCTGCATGGATTCGTCGCGCTCGAACCCGATGCGAGCACCATCGCCGACGTCACCTTTTACTCTCACGGGGAGACCCCGGGGCTCGGAGACTTCATCAGTAAGCCCGGTTGGCGGGCGCTTTGGCACGGCAAGGAGGTCTTCGACGCGTCCGGTGACGTCGCGATCCGAGTCGCCAAAGGCCGTGTGTCGGGCGATGATCGACAGGCCAAGTATCTCGTCGACGGGGTTTCGGGGGCGACGCTCACCGGAAACGGGGTGACCAACCTGATGCAGTACTGGTTCGGCGATCACGGATACGGCCCGTATTTGCACTCGCTGCGAGGAGGAATAGAGCCATGAGATCCGCTGCCAAGCACGCTCTCATCGACCCCATCGTCGACAACAACCCCGTCACTCTGCAGGTGCTCGGGATCTGCTCGGCTCTGGCGGTGACGACTTCGTTGCTGCCATCGCTTTACATGTGCCTTGCTCTCACGGTGGTTGCATCTCTGTCCAATGCAGCGGTCAGCGCCATCCGAAAGGTGCTTCCGAGCAGCATTCGCATCATCGTGCAAATGACGATTATCGCCTCGCTCGTGATCGTCGTAGATGAGTCGTTGAAGGCTTTCGCCTTTGAAACGAGCCGCGAGCTCTCGGTGTTCGTAGGGCTGATCATAACGAACTGCATCGTGCTCGGCCGTACCGAGAGCTTCGCTTCGAAGAATCCGGTCGGCCTGAGCTTTCTCGATGGAATCGGCAACGGTCTCGGCTACAGCCTGATTCTGATCACCGTCGCCAGCGCCCGAGAGCTCCTCGGGGCTGGGAAATTGCTCGGTTACACGATCTTGCCAACCGTGGCGGCGGGGGGTTGGTACAACCCCAACGGGATGATGCTGTTGCCGCCGAGCGCCTTCTTCGTGATCGGGCTCATCATCTGGGGGCTTCGTACCTGGAAGGCCGAGCAAGCCGAGCAGGCCGAGTTTCGAATCCACGAGGTTCATCGAACGGAGGCTCTCTGATGCAGGATTACGCAGAGCTTTTCATCAAATCCGTGTTCGTGGAGAACCTCGCGCTCTCTTTCTTCTTGGGCATGTGCACGTTCCTCGCAGTCTCCAAGCGGATTCAGACGGCATTCGGTCTTGGAGCCGCGGTGATCTTCGTTCAGGTCATCACCGTCCCGGTCAACACGTTTTTATACCACTATGTGCTCGATGAAGGTGCGCTCGGGTGGGCAGGCCTCCCCCACGTCGATCTCAGCTTCCTCGGTTTGGTCACCTACATCGGCGTGATCGCCGCCATCGTTCAGGTGCTGGAAATGTTTCTCGATCGCTATTTCCCTCGGCTGTTTCATGCCTTGGGAATCTATCTGCCGCTGATTACAGTCAACTGCGCCATCCTCGGAGGAACGCTCTTTTCCGTGCAGCGTGACTATACGATGCCGCAAAGCGTCGTCTATGGGATTGGGAGTGGCTTCGGTTGGGCGCTCGCGCTGGTCGGGTTGGCCGGAATCCGCGACAAGCTCAAGTACAGCGACGTGCCCGCGGGCCTCCAAGGGCTCGGGATTACGTTCATCATCGCGGGGCTCATGTCGCTGGGCTTCATGGCGTTCGCGGGGATTCAACTCTGAGGCGGGGGCGCGGGATGCTCGAAATCTTCCTCGCAGTCGGAGTTTTCACGGTCATCGTCGTTTCATTGTCCGCGCTCATTCTGTTGGCCCGCTCGCGACTGGTGGAAACCGGACCGGTGCGGCTACTGATCAACGACGATCGCGAGTTCGAGGTTGCCGCGGGCGCAAAGCTCTTGAATGCGCTTTCCAGTATCGGTTTGTTCCTGCCGTCGGGATGTGGTGGCAAAGGTACGTGCGGCCAGTGTCGCATCACGGTGCTCGAGGGCGGCGGACCGATGCTCCCAACCGAGGAATCCTCGATCGGGCCGCATGAGGCGGCACGACACGTGCGCCTCGCGTGCCAGCTCACGTTGCGCGAAGACACCCGCGTACGCGTCCCCGACCAGCTCTTCGGTGTGCACAAGCTGCAGTGCAACGTGGGCTCGACGCGCAGCCTCAGCACGTTCATCAAAGAAATCGTGCTCGAGCTGCCGCCCGGAGAGGCCATGGCGTTTCGGGCCGGTGGCTACGTTCAAGTAGAATGTCCCCGTTATCACGCCAAGTTTTCCGACTTCGACATCGACGCGAGGTTCCACGCGGATTGGGATCGCAACAACCTGTGGACGCTGGTCGCCGGCACCCAGACACCCACCACCCGTGCCTATTCCATAGCCAACTATCCGGAGGAAAAGGGCATCATTCTTCTCAACATCGGCATAGCCCTTCCTCCGCCGGGGTCAGCACAAGACGTGCCCCCCGGCGTGGTGTCGTCCTATCTATTTGGCCTGCGGCCTGGTGATCAGGTCACGGTTGCCGGACCCTACGGCGAGTTCTTTGCAAAGGACACCGACAAAGAGATGATCTTCATCGGCGGAGGCACCGGGATGGCGCCCCTTCGATCGCACATTTTCGACCAGCTCAAACGAGTCAAGACCAACCGCAAAATTTCTTTTTGGTTCGGCGTCCGGAGCAAGCGTGACATCTTCTATCAGGAAGACTTCGAGCGCCTCGCGGCCGAGCATCCCAACTTCACCTACGTGGTTGCGCTGTCCGAGCCCCGAAAGGAAGAGCAGTGGGATGGTCCGGTGGGCTTCGTCCATCAGGTGCTTTACGATAGCTATCTGGGCCAACACGAGGCACCCGAAGACTGCGAATACTACATGTGCGGTCCGCCCTTGATGATTTCGGCGGTTCAGAAGATGCTCGCAGACCTCGGAGTGCCCGGGGAGAACGTCATGTTCGACGATTTCGGGAGTTGATGGCGATGCTGGTGTACGTGCTCAGCTTTGTGGCGTTCGTGCTTTTCGTGCTCGGTCTGAGCACCGGTCTCCTTCTCGGGCGTGGCGGCATCCGCGGGAGCTGCGGTGGGCTCAACGGCCCAAGCGGGGAGGGATGTGCCACGTGTGGCAGAGGCTCGACCGATGCATCCAGGTGCGCGCGAAAGGCCGTGCGATGAACCCGGTTCGAGACATCAGCGTCCGCGATTTCATGGTTCCGAACCCCTTGGTCTTCACGCCGGACACCGATCTGATGGACGCCGTTCGCATGCTCGTAGATCGCCGGATCTCGGGTGCGCCGGTCGTCGACGAGCGCGGTAATCTCGTGGGCGTCCTGACCGAGGGCGATTTCCTCGAAGCTGCCTTGGTTGCCGGCTATCAAGGTGAGCGTGGAGGTTGCGTATCCGAATACATGAGCCGCGAGGTCGAGGCAGTGCATGCGGACGACAGTCTCTTCGATGTGGCGGCGCGTTTCGCCAAGACGAAATACAGACGGTACCCCGTCGTCGACGACAACCGTTTGGTGGGCGTGGTGGGAAGGCGTGACGTCTTGCGCGCGGTGATCGACTCGCTCCAGGGCGGAAAGTAGCCCTTTTTCTTTCGGCGGTTTGGTGAGCCAGCCTACAATGAGAGGGCCCTAGGCTGTCTCCGGGGCCGGAAAATCCCCTATCCTGTGCGCGAGCTGCGTACGCGTCCGTACGCCGAGCTTTCGCATGGCGGTCCGCAGAACCAGCGAGATACGCGACGTGGAAAGGCCCAGGCGATAGGCGATCAGCTTGTTGGTCATGCCGGCCGCCGCCATCCAAGCGACCTGACTCTCGCGTGCCGTCAGCCCTCGAGGATCGGTGATCTCGGGCGCATTCGGAATGGCCAGGACGAACCGGCGGCCATCGGTATCAAACCAATCCACGACCGACCACCGGCCGTGAACCAGCGCCTTCCATCCCTCGAGCGCCTTTCGGGGATCGGTGTTGCGCATCCTGCCGCGCGCCCGATCGATCGCGACCGCCGCTTCTCTCAGCCTTTGGCTCGCGGTTGGACGCCGCGCGGCGCCCGCGGCGTCGGTGACGCGAAAGTTACGAGCGTCGAGGATCGCTTCTGCTTCGAACGGGAAGTCACCGGCGGCCCCTTGCTCCTCCTCGGCCAAGGCGATTCCCTCCCGCAAGCGATGCCCCGCCTCGATGTGTGCTGCCAGCATTTGCCACTGTCGCGACTCGTTCCATGAAAGCGTCGTGATCTCTTCCAACGGCGCGATGATCGCGACGCCAGCGCCGTCTGGATTGACTGCGGCGAGGTAAAGCACGTCCTTGCAGTACCCGATGTGAGACACGTAGATCTGTAGTGCATCGGGGCGTCCGAGCTCCTTGGCTAGCTGGGAGCCGGTCGTGGCGCGGCCGGATCTTAGGCCCAGCCGGAGCACTTCGGGCGGTGCCGCAGCGGCACCGCGCACGTGGCGCTCGGCAAAGTCCTGTGGACCGGAAGCGACGTGTACGTTTCGATGTTGCACATCGCCCCCGTCGGGAGGGTGCCCATATTCCCATCCGGCAACGCCGAGACCGTGGTCGAGCACCGGAAGCCCTCGGCGAAGAACCGTGGGGAGCCAGTGCGTGTCATCGAGATCGAGGTCGTAGGCTGCCTCGGTGAGGTCGATCATCGCTGATGCTGCTCGTTGCACTCCCGCGCCACCGATCTTCGGTACCGAGTGACCCACCGGCGATTAGTGGAGCACATGGACCTACAAGCGATATCGCCAGGATCCCCAAATTTGGGACGTGGTCCATACGTAATTGTTCTGGCGGGCGTCTTCTAAAGGAGCGGATTTTTTCGTTGTTACGGCAACTCGAGGATGGGCTCGGCTCGAACGCGCCTGACATCGTGCACTGCTGCGTCTAAGTGGTGGAGAGGCATGCATTCCCCCTCTCCCCACATCTGCATCATCGGAGCCGGCATTTCCGGCATCGCCGCCGGAAAGTCCCTCAAGAAAAAAGGTCTGCCATACGACTGCTACGAAGCGTCGAAGGTGTTGGGCGGCAACTGGGTGTTCAAGAATCCGAACCGGATGTCCTCGGCGTACCGCTCGCTTCACATCGACACCTCCAAAAAGAAGCTCGAGTTTCCCGATTTCCCCATGCCGGAACGCTATCCGACGTTCTGCCATCACACGCACATTCGCCAGTACTTCGAGGACCTCGTCGATCACTTTGGGCTGCGCGAAGCGATTCGTTTCGAAACGCCCGTCCGCAAAGCCGAGCTAAGCGAACACGGTGACTGGCGCATCACACTCGACGATGGAGTGCGCCGCTACGAGCATTTGATCGTCGCCACAGGCCACCATTGGGATCCAAAGTGGCCCGACTTTGCTGGGCAATTCGATGGTCCCATCATCCATTCGCACGACTACATCGATCCGTTTGATCCTCTCGATCTCAAAGGGAAGCGGGTGCTGGTCGTGGGGATTGGAAACAGCGCCGTGGACATCGCGTGCGAGCTCAGCAACCGCGGCTTGGCCGAGCGGCTGCTCTTGTCGACGAGGCGCGGCGCACACGTGGTGCCCAAGTACTTGCTCGGCAAGCCGATCGACCAGATCGTCGAGACCAATCCCTACGTTCCACTGAAGCTGCAGCGAAAAGCGGCCGCCTTGTTGGTGCGCTTGCTGGTCGGCCGCGTCGAGAGCTTCGGCATGCCCACGCCCGACCACGATCTGCTCACCGCGCATCCCACCGTTTCGAGTGATCTGCTGCAGCGCGTGGGCAACGGCGACATCACGGTCAAGCCCAACGTGGCGCGGCTACGCGGGGACCGAGTCGAGTTCGTCGATGGAGCCTTAGAGCCGGTCGACGCGATCATTTACGCCACCGGGTACCAGATCACGTTTCCGTTCTTCGATGAGGCGTTCCTATCTGCTCCGGATAACGTGTTGCCGCTATTCAAGCGAGTCTTCGTGCCCGGCATCGACAACTTGATGTTCATCGGATTTGCGCAAGCGATTCCAAGCATCATCGGCTTCGTGCAGGATCAGGCAAATTGGCTTGCGTCATACCTTGCAGGCGACTACGCGCTGCCATCGAAACCCGAAATGGAGTCTGCCATCCGGCGTGACGAGGCACGTCACGCCGCGCATTACGTCGCTTCGAGCCGCCACACGATGCAGGTCGACCACGTGCTCTATGCCCATGATCTCGCCAAAGAGTGGAAGCGAGGCCGAAAGCGCGCGAAAGCGATGCGAGCCAAGGCCGTGATATAGTCGTCGAATGCCGTTTTTCGTTGGATGTTTGGCACTTGGGACGCCCCGCTTCGCGATTTTGCTGGTAGTCTTGTTCAGCGACTACCTCGGGCGCGCATACGAAACGACGATCTGGCCGCTCCTCGGCTTCATCTTCATGCCGCTCACGACGCTATCCTATGCGTTTGCCATCAACAGCCACGGATCGGTCGATGGTATGTATCTCGTGCTCGTGGTGGTGACGGTATTGCTGGACCTCGGCTTGGTCGGCGCGGGCTCACGAACGCGCTGGCGGGACTGAATTCTTCATGCCTGTTCAGCTGTCCCCGTGTCGGCAGCTCTCAGTTAGCAGGGACCGCGAGGACTACGCCGCAGTCGGTTTCGTTCATGAAGACGCCATCCGCGTTCTGTCCCATCGGCGTGTTGGTGCCAGAGCTCGCGCCGATGGTGAGGTCGGCATTCGTGTAAGCTAGGAATACACACATCTCCTGACCGCCGAGGCCATAGTGGAGGCGGCGGTCCGTATCGTTGAGGTAACCGCACTCGACGCGGAGCTTCGGCGAGCCTTGCGAGTTGATCGGTGGTTCGAGCGTCATCCCGAGAGGCTCTCCGACCCGGTTACGAAGCTCGAAGATCGTGCGGTCGGCACCATCATCATCGACGAAGCTCAACCGGAAGTAGTTTCCCCACTCGTGATAGTGAGCCAGGACGTAGTAGATGTCGTAGTCAGCGGGCGTGCCGAGGATCTTTTCGAACTGCTCGCCCAAATTGCACGTCATCCCAAAGCGGGACTCGGCCTGCGGCTCGATGTCGAGCGCCGTGTTGGTGAAGCTGATCGGACGAAGCCGGACTTTGACACCCTCTTCGGGGATGGTCTCGATGTCGAAGTGAAGCGCCGTGTCGACCGGGGCGGCTGAGATATTCAGCAGATGCACACCGCCCACGATCTTGTGGTGTGGCGGGATCTCCAGGACGGCACCCTCTTGAAAGGCTTGCAGCTCCTGCAGAGCTTGTGTGGACTGAGCGAAAAAGACGCCTCCCGCAAGCGCGGCGGACACGTCGTGGAAACCACGCTCGTCACAGTCCCAAGTGCCGTCGGGCCCGGGGTACGTGTCCTCCGGAACGAAGAACCAGTTGGAATGGTGCCAGGCGCCGCCGTTTCGTTGCCGAATTTTCGAGACGTAGAGCGGGATCTCGTTGCCGAGCGTCCAGCTTTGGCAGACGCCACTCACCTCTCCACCAGGATTCACCGATAGAGCCTCGAAGGTGTGGGTCATCGTGGGCACGATGTCCGGGGGATCGGTTTGATCGTTGCAGGCGGAAAGCCCGAGCAGGAGGACCAAACTCGCGGGTAGAGCACGCATCAACCGGGAAGGTCGCTCGGATCGCAGTTGCTGGCAAGTGCGCGCGTCGACTTTCACGTCGGCTCAGCGGAACGCAATCGAAGCGCGTAGGCCCATCGCGCCCACTTCGTTACCCCGATGCTAGCGCTTAGAGCGGGCGACGGGATTCGAACCCGCGACATTCAGCTTGGGAAGCTGACACTCTACCAACTGAGTTACGCCCGCAGAATGCCCGAACAACTAGCCTTGGGCGTGCGGCCCGTCAAGGGATACACGGGCTCTAAGCGAACGAACCAGGTGGCTTCTAGGGGCGATCGTGTCGTCCTGATAGACTGGCAACGCTTTGGGTCGTTGGTCTATCGGGCTTGGCTTTGTCTTCGGGTTGCTGACGTGGCCGTTGGTGGTGCAGGCGCAGGAGATCGTGGCACCGCGGGTGAAGGACCTCCCCGGAATCGAGGTGCCGAAAGGGGTCGAGACGCCCGCGTCGGGAGTCGTCCGGGTGCGGGTGCGAATCGAGCCTGATGGCGCTGGCGTCGTTGAGAAGTGTGACGCCGGTCGCGTCATTTGCGACCTCGTCACCAAAGCCATCAGCAAGGCGCAATTCGAGCCCGCGGCGCGCGATGGAAACCCAGTGTCGTCTGAGGTTCGCGTCGACCTACGGGTTCGGCAGGCCACACAAGACGAGAGCCTCGAAGCCTCCGAAGGTCAGACCACGCTCGAGCCGGCGCCCCCGGAGGTCGAAAAGGAGCTCGTGTTCTCGGAGATCGCCGAAGTGGACGCGCGCGCCCAGGAGCCGATCAAGCTCGAGCTCGACGGCATCCGCAACATCCCGGGCACCCTGGGCGAGCCATTTCGGACGCTCGAGCTCATGCCATGCACCGTGCCTATCGTGAATGGGCAACCCTACGTCTACGTTTGCGGCGCCCCGCCGTCGGGCACGCTCTATCTGTACGATGACATCCCGATTCCGCTCCTCTTTCACTCGGGGCTCGGGCCGGCCACGATCCAATCGGGCTTGATCGGCAGCATCGATCTGTACACGAGCGCTCCTCCTGCCCGTTACGGGCGTTTGGTCGGAGGCGCAATGGCAGGCAATGCGCGAAAAATTCCAAACGAACGCGTGCATGGGGAGGCGGAGCTCAGGGCCATCGACATGTCCGGCATGATCAACACGCCCATGCCAAAAGAAGGCTCGATGACTTTCGCCGGTCGCTACGGCTTCCCCAACCTGCTGCTCGATGCGATCGGGGTCGACGCGAGCTTCAATTACTGGGATTACCAGTACCGTACGGGGGTCGCGATGAACGCCCGGTCCCGCTTCGAGGTCGTCGCGTTTGGCGGGCGCGACGCGTCGGTGGTCGATTCGAAGTCGAACGAACGGCTCGATCTCAATCTGCAGTTTCATCGCTTCGAGGCGCGCTTCATCGGAAAGATCAAGCGGTGGGAGCTCGTGGGAGCGCTGCTCTACGGATATGACGATTCCCTGGTCCAAAACGACTCGCGCACGGTGTCCGACTCGAGCGCAAGCATTCATCGCTTCGGACCGAGGTTTTTGGCGATCTACGGAGCTCCCAAGATCCGTCTTCGTTTGGGAGGCGACGTCGCCGGGTTGTTCGGTCCGGCCGACTGCACCCCGGTCGACACGACGACCCAGTTCTCGATGGTCCCAAACCTCGTGACGCCGTGTGACCCTCAGATCGCGCAGCAGACGCGGCGGGCGATTGGAGGGGCCTTCGCCAACGCGGTACTGAGCCCGGTTCGGTGGGTGGACCTTGCCGTAGGAGTCCGCACCGATGTTTGGAAAGCGGGCAGCTATCGGGCTGCGAGCGTGCAACCGCGCGCGCGGGTTACCTTTCACGCCGGCGACATCGTCGACCTGTTCGTGGGCTGGGGCCTAGGGGCGCGGCCCGCGACATTTGCCATACCGCTCCCCGGGCTCGGCGAGATTCCCCTCGAGCCAGGCCTTCAGCATGCCAACCAGACCGAGGGAGGCATTCGTCTCTTTCTCCCGCACGAGATCACGTTCGAGACGCGCGGTTACGTGAATCTCTACCGAGATCTGCGTTTCGCGGATATCTTCACCGACTACGAGATCTCCGCCGATCCACAGTCGAATCAGTTGCGGGCAGGGATCTTGAACGACGCTGCAGACGGCAAGAGTTACGGTCTCCAGGTCTTGCTGCAGCGTCCCTTCGACGCGGGCATCTCGACGCTGGTGAGTTACACGCTCGGCTTCAGCGATTTGACCGCATCGGCGACCCTTTTCGATGGGACATCGCAGTCATTCGGCTACACGCCCTCCTACGACGTCCGACACGTCATGAATGGAGTTCTCTCCTGGCAATCGAAATTCGGACTCATCCTCGCGGCGCACGTGTTTGCACGTTCGGGCCGTGCCGAGGGATGGCTGTGGTTCGATCCGAATGGCATCGTGCAGCAGTACGTGCAGCGCGTGCCGTGGTTCGTGCGGCTCGATGCGCAGGTCGCGTACGAGTGGGCCAAGCCTGGTCGGCGCATGCGGATCTCGCTCGAGTGGCTGAACGTGACGCAGGCGCGGGATGCACAAGAGATCAACAGCGAAAACCCGACAGCGCCATTCTTGTGTCGTGTCCGCTGGGGCGTTCCCTTGGAGTCGTGCCCCATCAAGTACACCGCGGCGATATGGTTTCCGAATCTCTCTTTTCGCGCCGTGTTTTGATCAAGGCTCGGTAATGCTAGAGGGCGTGCGCGCCGACTTGGCTGTTGCATCCCGTCCAATGCCCGACCAGTGATTCGGGTTCAGCGGACCTGCAGCAGGCCGAACGTCGACCAAGAAGCCAGTGAGGTGCGCCATACCCGACACACGCTCGATTCGGCTCGGGCCGTCGGCAGCGAGCAGGTTGACGTTCACACCGGTCGTCTTTTTCGCGACGCCCATCTTGCTGTCTTGATGACCCCAACCATGGGGTAGGGCGACGGTCCCGGGCATGAGCTCCGAAAGCAGCTTGACCGGGACGCGGACCGTGGCCGTCTCGGTCGACACGTCGGCCAAGCCGCCTTCCTGCACGCCGACTCGACCGGCGTCGTCCGGGTGCATGTACAAATGGTTAGTCGACCGTTCGCCAGAAACGAACTCTTCGATGTTGTGCGTCCAGGAGTTGTGCGTGGTGATCGCGCGCTTGGTGATCAGCTTGAGCTCGTCCTTGTGGGCGCGCTCGATCTCGAAGTCGTTCTCGAGTTTCTTTGTTTGCTCGAGCAAGACCTCCGGTGCCAGGTGCACCTTGCCATCTTCGTGGATGACGCGCCTGCCGAGGAAGCTGCCCGGATCGTGTTGTGGTCTGAGCCGTCCGTGTTTTTCCTCGAGCAGCTTCTTGAAGCTTCCCTGCTTGGTTGCCCGCAGCAAGCCCGAAAGCAACAGCTCTTGCGGGATCGATGGTTCATTCTTGCTGCGTCCGAGCGAGTTGAGCGTTTTTGCCAGTTCCATGGCGCGCTGCGCGACGGCCGAGCCCCACAGATTGATGCGGCTGGCCTTGGCGAGGTCGACGTAGATCGTCGCCTCATCCCGCTGCTCGCCCTGGGGCGGCACGATCGCGCGGGTAGCCTGCAAATAGGGCTTGGACTGGAGCCCCAGCATCAGAGGAAAGATGAATGGCAGATCGGGACGCTGGAATGGCGAAGTGCAGGGAAGGACATGGGTTGCGACTGAGGCCGTTTCACTCGGTTGGATGTCGAGGACCACGAGCAACTCGAGCTCGCTGAACGCATCTCGAAGGCGCTCGGAGTTCGCCATGGTAATCAACGGATTGCCTCCCGTGACGAACAGGGCCTTGATCTGACGTTCTCCCGGAGTGAGGATCTCGTCGGCCAAAATGCCGCCGGGGAGTGCGTCGTTGACCGACTTGAACTTTCCGATGCGGCTTTCGTTCTGATGCAGCAACGTGCCTGTCTTCTTGCCAAAGGCCGCGAAGTCGATGACGCCCGTGCTCACCAGTGTGCCGCCTTGGCGATCGAGATTCCCCGAGATGGCGTTGATGCACTCTTGCAGCCAAAACGCGAGGGATCCGTTGGTGCCCATGTTGACACCCGTCGAGCAGTAGAGCGCCGCACCGTCGGCTTCCCGGTAGGCGCGCACCATGCGTCGAAGCGTTTCGGCCGGAATTCGGGTCACCTCGGCGGTGCGCTCCGGCGGCCAGGCCTGGGCAACGCGACACACCTCGTCGAAGCCGGTCATGTATCGATCGATGCGCGCGCGGTCGACTTCCCCGCTCGCTAGCAGCTCGTGCAGGAACGAGAGATAGAAGAAGACATCGGTATTGGGCCGGATGAAAACGTGCTCCCCCGCCACCTTGGCGGTTTCGGTGCGGCGCGGATCGACGATGAAGATCTTCGCACCACGCGTCTCGAGCTCTTTGAGGCGCCGGATTGGGTTCGAGACCTGCAGGAAGCTCCACTTGGAGATTGCCGGGTTGGCTCCGACGATGATCAGACATTCGAGGTGGTCGAGGTCAGGAAAGGGCTGGGTGAACGGAAACCCGTACAACTGGTGGGCCACGGCAAATTTGTTCGCGCAATCCTGCGTTGCCGAGGAGAACATGCTCGCCGAGCCGACGCCCTGCATGAAGCCCTGGGCAAAAACCGGATGCAGCACGCCAAATCCCGCCGCCGTACCCACGTACATCGCGATGCTGTGGGGTCCATGATCGTCGATCAACGTTCGCACCTTGCCGCCGATGCTGGCTAGGGCGTCGTTCCAGCTGACCCGGCGAAGCTCTCCGTCTATGCGCTGCATCGGATACATCAGCCGGTCCGGCGTGTCGTACATGTGATGCTGCTTGAGCCCTTTGACGCAGCCGTAGCCGCGGGTCGCGACGTGCTCTTTGTCGGGTTTGATATCGACGATCCGATCGCGGTCGACCGCGACCTCGAGGCCGCACAAGGCCTCGCAGATCCGGCAGAACGTCTGCACTGTTTCAGCCATTGACCGAAGGTATAAGACCTAGTCCTGCTGGATCAATGCATCGAAAGCACGATTCACGTCGTCCATGGACTCGAGCAGCAAATCCTCTTCATTTCCACTGGGTCCACCGAGACGCTGCAAACGCTGACCGACCTCTCTGTATTGCGGCTCACGCTGGAAAACGTACTGGTAGTGAAGGCGCGCCTGGTCGAGAAGGCCGCTCGCTTCGCAAGCCATGCCCAGCTCGTAGTGAAGGCCGACGGCCTCCGCCGGGGTCTTGTCCGGGCTCTCCAGACCCGACTGGAAGGCCTCGATCGCGTCCCTCGGCTCGCCCTCCTCCATGTAGATGAGGCCGATCATCGTCCAACACAGGCAGCGCCGACGTGGGTCCGACATGGCAACCTGGAACTCGCGCCGTGCGTCCGGAAGCAATCCCATTTCCTTGTAGGCAATCCCGAGATCGAAGTGCGTGTCGCTATCGTCCTCGCTCACCTGTTCGGCCACGCCCCGCTTGAACTGTTCGAAGACGGTCTCGACGTCGATCATCTCGGCGCCTTCGTCCATGGGTGCGATTTCAGCGACTTCGGCAAGCTCCTCGGCGAGCTTCTCGGCGAAGTCGAAGCCTTCGTCGCCGGGGGCGAGCTCTTCGTACTCGAGCTCCATTTCGGGCGGCTCGGATGCCACGGGGGAGGGCAGCGACGATGCCGGTTGAAGCAGCGGTTGCGCGACGGCGGAAATGCCCGACGAGGTGGCAGCAAGCTCCTCGATCTCCCGGGCCTTGTCGAGCACGAGCGGGTGATCGGGATGGCTGATCTGAAGCTCGCTGACGATCGCGCGCGCTTGCGTGAAGAGACCGTCCACCAGATACGAATCCGCGAGCTCCAAAGTTTGCTCCATCAGGCTCAGCGCTGCCGCCCGGCTCATGGGTGTCACTTGAGCGCTCACCAGAGGCAGCGACAAAAACTGCGTGTAGCTGATCGAGGCGAGCGTGCGCATCGGAACGACCCGCCCACCGGAAGAGGGCATGGATGCCGGTGGTACCGAGGAATACGGCTCCTCGATTTCGACCGATGCTTCGGAGATCGCTGGGAGCGACCCGGAGACCGTGCTCGTCTCCTCGATCTCTTCCTCGACGTACATGATTCCGGACGCACCACTCAACCCCGAAGCGCTGCTCTGAGAAACCGACGCGGGCTGCCGCACCGTTCCAGGGGGGACGTAGTGCTGCCCCGAGGCCGACGCGGTCCTTTCCAGCGCCGTGAGCGCCTCTTTGTCGCTCGGATCGAGCTCGAGAATCCTGCGCAGGGCGCTCATTCGCTCGCGCGGCCGCTGTGCTTCGCGGTGGATACGGGCGATCTCTCGATAGACGCTTACCGCTTTGTCGGTCTGCGAGAGCATCAAGAACGCCTCGGCCAGCAAGGAGAGCGTGGAGACGTCACGCGGGTCGGCTTTGAAGCAGATCTGCAACTTGGCAAGGGCGCGTTTTGGATCGCGGCGTGCGATGTAGGTCTCGGAGAGCTCCTTGGCTATCCGAACGTCATTGTTGCGGTGATACAGCAGCCGCTCTGCGACTTTGATGTAGTCGTCGAGACGTCCTTGCTCTTTGAGGAGCAGGGCGCCCTGCTCGAACTCGTTAGCAGCATCGAGCGTACGGCCAGCGCGCGATAGCGCCTCGGCGTACTTGATGCGAACGGGGATGTGATCCGGATCGAGACCCACCATCTTGCCGAGCATCCGAAGCGCCGCGTCGGTGTCTCCTGCACGCATGAAGCCATTGGAGACGTCTTCGAACACGCTCATGGCATCGCTGACCAACTGCAGCTGCTCGTACATCTCGCCGAGCCGCACCTGTGCATCTAGCCGGGATGGATCGAGCTTCAAGATCTGCTTGTACACCGCAATGGCCTTCAGAAAGAAACCTTGCTGCGCGTAGTGCTCGGCAACGGTTTCGTAGGTCTCGATGGCGGCGCCGCGGTCGCCTTTGCGCACGTACAAATCGCCGATCTTCAGCAACGACCGCACGTCGCGCTTGTCCGACTCGACGAGCTTTCTGTACTGCGCGATCGCTTTGTCGTACTGGCCGCGCGCCTGGTGCTTCCTCGCGGCGTCCAAGACCTTATTTCGATTGATGCCCAAAGCCCCTGCTAAGCCCCCATGCGTTCAGTACACCCACACAAGTCTACTAATGGCGCACGGGGGCGGTCAACAAGGGTTGGCCCGAAAGCTCGTCCAAGAAGCGGGTCGAGATGCGGCCGCTCTCGAACGCGGGCAGGGCGAGAATGCGCTGGTGAAGCGGGATGTTGGTGCGAATGCCCGCAATGATCGTCTCGCTGAGCGCTCGGCGCATCCTGGCAATCGCCTCGCCGCGTGTCGGCGCATGTACGATGAGCTTGGCGATCAGGGGGTCATAGTGTGGAGGCACACGCCCTCCGCCGTATACACCGCTATCGACCCGAACTCCGGTTCCTCCCGCCATGTGAAACTCGGTGATCAAGCCGGGGGACGGGGCAAACGTGTCTGGGTCCTCGGCATTGATTCGGCATTCGATCGCGTGTCCTCGGGGGCTGAGCGGACGGTCCGGCAGCGTCAGGGCGTCGCCTTCGGCGATGCGAATTTGCTCCGCCACCAAATCGATACCCATGACCAGCTCCGTGACCGGGTGCTCCACCTGGATGCGGGGGTTCATCTCGAGGAAGGTCAAGCGGCCGTGCTCGTCGAGTAGGAACTCGAGTGTCCCGGCCGACAAGTAGCCGGCCTCGCGCATGGCGCGTCGTACCGTGGCCGACATGTCCTTTCGCTGCTCCTCCGAAAGCGCCACGCTCGGCGCTTCCTCGAGGATCTTCTGGTGGCGGCGCTGGATCGAGCACTCGCGCTCGCCCAGGACATGGACGTTTCCATGCTTGTCACCGAGAATCTGAAACTCGATGTGCCGGGGTCGCTCGAGGTACTTCTCGAAGTAGAGCGCATCGCTTCCGAACGCCGCCCGGGACTCGGCACGTGCTGTTTCGAACCGAGCACGCAACTCGTCCTCGGAATTCAGGATCTGCATGCCCCGGCCTCCGCCTCCGTTCGTTGCTTTCAAAAGCACCGGAAAGCCGAGCCTCGCTGCTTTTCGGACTGCATCCTCGACGTCCTCGAGCACGCCGGTTCCTTCGATGATTGGAAGCCCGAGCGATTTAGCGAGAGCGCGCGCCCGCACTTTGTCCCCCCATTGCCTCATTTGTTCCGGAAGCGGACCGATGAACTCGAGACCGCACTGTGCACAGGTCTCTGCAAACTCCGGATTCTCCGACAAGAATCCGTAGCCTGGATGGATGGCATCGGCACCGGTGATCTCTGCGGCGGCGATGATTGCCGGAATGTGAAGATAGCTTCGGGCCGGATCAGCGGGACCGATGCACACGGCTTCGTCGGCGAGCCGCGTATGGAGGGCGTCCGCGTCGATCTCGCTGTGCACGGCGACAGTCCGAAGCCCACGCTCGCGGCAGGAGCGAATCACACGCAGTGCGATCTCTCCTCGATTGGCAATCAGGACTTTGTCGAACACGGCTCAGGCAGTCTCGATCCGGAAGAGTCGGTCACCGTACTCCACGGGCTTTCCGTCCTCCATGAGGACTTCGGCGATGGTGCCTGCTACCTCGGCTTCGATCTCGTTCATGAGCTTCATGGCTTCGACGATGCACAGAACCTGGCCAGGGCTGATCGTGTCGCCCACGTCCACGAATGGGTCGCTCTGCGGAGACGGAGCACGGTAAAACGTGCCAACGAAGGGCGACGTCACGTAGACGCCATCCTTTTCCTCGCTCGCGGGCTCGGCAGCGGGCTGCACGCTCGCCTGTGTTCCAGGGGTCCAGGATGGCACCAGCACGCTCGGGGCTGGCGCCGGATCCCTGCGCACGCGAATGCGGTCGTCGTCGTGCTCGACCTCGATCTCGGTCAAACCCGATTCATCGAGGAGCCGAATGAGCTCGCGCAGTTGATCCAGGTCCAGCTTCATGGTCTCTCCCCGGGCAGCGGCTCGATCAGCCGGCAACGTTGAGATAGTCGATAAGCGCCCGAAGTCCAAGCGTGTAGCTGCTCTTGCCGAAGCCGCTCACCGATCCGACACAAACCGGTGCCGTCAGCGACTCGTGCCTGAATGCTTCGCGAGCCTGGATGTTCGAGACGTGGACCTCAACGGTCGGTAGCTCAGCCGCCGCGATCGCGTCGCGCAACGAAATCGACGTGTGGGTGAGCCCGCCCGGATTGATCAGAACCCCGTCATACGTCGAGCGAGCTTCGTGCAGCCAGTCGATGAGCTGCCCCTCTCGATTGGATTGACGGCATTCGACCGTGACACCGAGCTCCGCGGCCACGTCCTGCAGCGCGTGCTCGATGTCGTCCAAGGTGGTCGAGCCGTACACATCGGGCTCGCGAGTACCCAGCAGATTGAGGTTGGGTCCATTGAGCACCAACACCCGTTTTGCCCTTGCCGCCATGGTCTCAGAGGTTTTCGATCAGCTTGGGTGCGCTCACGCGTAGCAGGTAGCGGGCTTTGCCGACATTGCCACCCGGTGCGACAGCGAGTGCGACGAAGTATTCGTCGGTCAACATGCGGACCACGGTAGTCAACCGCTCCGTCTGAACCGAAACCTCTTCGGTCGTGCCTGCGTCGAGCATCTCGGCGGCGCGCTGCACTCCCTTGAGCACCACGCTGTACTCCATCCCGACCGACTCGATGTCGAAGGGACCATCCCCTTTGGAGTATTGATCGATGGCGATTCCGTCCGAAGCCATCAGCAGCCCCGCGACACCACCGTCGGTTCGATCGACGAGCTCTCGTAGAATCTCTTTGAACATCGTCCCTCCATCACAATCACCGCACGGACGGAGCCGCGGGTCAAGTATCACGTCGGGCGATCTGCTCTGCAGTTCGAACGCCCCCCAAAGCCACTGCGAGCGTGCTCTGGCCGAGCAGCACCGAGTCACCCACCAGGTAGAGACCACGCTCCGCCTGACGAGGCCACAACGCACGCGGTCGGTAGTGATGGAGGCCTACGCGCCTGGGGACGCCTCCCACGTATCCGTGGTGCCGTCCGGTGAACCGCTCGAACGTTCGAGGGCTGGCCGTCATCTGAAACCGCACTCCGTCCCAGAGATCTGCCGCGCGCTTGCGTAGGGTGTCGCGCATCCGGTCCTGGATTGCGCCAATGTATTTGGCTCGTTCATCGTTCGAAAGCTCCCGCAGCGTCTTCATGGGCACGTGCGTGGAGACGGTGACCGTGCGCTGCCCGGCGGGCGCGCGATCCTTCTCCTCGCTCGAGCTGATGGAGCAAAAAAGGTGATTACCTTCGGTGAAAGGGCGCCCGGTATCGTCGATCAGCTGCAGGTGGTGCGCACCTCGGGACACGGCGGCGTCCGAATCGACTCCAAGATAGAGCATTGCCGCGCCCCATCCGTCTTCGACGTTTCGACGCACGTCGCGGAGCTCGCCATCGACACCGGGTCCGACCAGGTGGGACAGCGACTGTGGCAAGACGTTGGCCACCACCGTGGCGCACCGGATGTTTCCTCGGCGGGTGTGAACGACCCAATCCCGACCATCCCGTCGAATCGATTTGACCCGATCGGCCGTGGTCGTCTCGCCGCCTGCTTTTCGTATTGCCTCGACCAGCGCCCAGGCAAGGGTCCCGATGCCGCCGTGCACGTGGCCGGTGCCCCGGAAGAAATAATCCACCGCAGCCATCGCAAAGGGTGCCTCGGCTTCTTTGGCGCTCGCTTGCACCGTGATTTGGCTGACCGCATCCAGGTATACACGCAACGGCTCCCAGTGCTGCAGGCCCTGCCGCGCCACGACGTCTCCAAGGGATCGCCCCATCCAACGAAGCACCGGCGCGTACGAAGGCGATCGGCGCAAGTGCTTCAGCACTGCAGCCGGGCTGAACGGAGGCAAGAGGCTGGGATCATCGAAAAGCTTCCAGAGCGAGTCTGCGACGCCTCGCTGCGTGTCGAAAAAGCGTCCGATTGCCGCCGGATCTGCCCCTGGCAGGCTCGCGAGCCGTCGCTCGAGCTCGTGCGGGTCGGGCGGGATGAGAAGTGACCATCGATCGGTCCGCAGCTCGACGATGGGGTCGAGCCTGTCGAACCGGACGCCGAGCTCCCACTTCCGATTCCATTCCGCAAAGAGCTGCCCCTCACCGAGGCCCGAGAACAGGGTGGCGCCGGCTTCGAACTGGTAGCCATTCCGCGTGAACGTGCTCGCGCAGCCACCTGGGTATCGAAGTGTTTCGCAAAGGACGACGCTTGCGCCTAGCTCGGCGAGGCGCAAAGCGGTCCCGAGGCCGCCAAAACCGGCCCCGACCACGACGACATCGGCGCTTCGCATCGGTTCGGTTTCTAAGGTTCCGTCCCGACCTGTCCAGCGTAGCGCATCACCACGGTGAGCCCGCCTCCCTCGGTTTCTTCCAGCTGAAGCTCGAGGCCGTGGCGTTTCGCGACATCGCTGGCGATGTGCAATCCGAGGCCCATGCCGTGCGGGTGCCTAGTGCGTGCCTCGCTCCCACGGAAAGAGGGTTCGAAAACGCGAGGCCGATCGGATTCCGCAATTCCGGGCCCATCGTCGATGACGCGCAGCGACCAGGCCTCGTCGGTCCCGTCCAGGACGACCGCAACGTGCCCTCCCGCCCGGTTGTACCGAACGGCATTTTGCAAGATGTTGCCGAGCGCTTGCTCCAGCAGGGTCAGGTCGCCCACGAAATCGACGGTGTGCTCGGGTACGGCATGCTCGAGCACGATTTGCTTGCGCTTGGCAATTGGACGGTGCCTGTCCACGACGCGCTCGACCAGCCGATTGAGCGCGATCGGGTCCCGGTGTGCGAGACCCTCGTGGGCTTCGAGCCGCGCTGCAGCGTTCAAATTGTGCAACAGGGAGCCGAGGTACTGCGATTCCTCGAGGGCAGGCACGATCATCTTGGCGTCGAGCGTCTCACCCGCTTCCATGCGTTGCTGCAATGACACCAGATGGCCTTGGAGCACACTCAGCGGAAGCATGACGTCATGCGTGGTGTTCGCGATGTAGTTTCGAAGCGCCGCCTCGCGGTTTCGAAGCGAAGCGAGCTGCCCCTGAATCGTTTGGCGGCTTCGCTCGAAGGCCGCACCAAGCTCTGCAATTTCGTCCTGACCTTCGACCACGATCGGCTCCTCCGAGTCCGTACCGATCCGGTGAACCGATTCGGTGAGCTGCCGAACGCGCCTCACGATGGGCCCTGCGGAAAAGAGCGCGACGAAGATGACGACGAGGGCGACCACGAATGCCGGCAGCAGAACCGCGCCGGAGAACCAAGGCGGCGGTCCCTTGGCGCGCAGGAGAAGCACGGCGCATGGGCCGTCGTTCCAAGGCATTCGTACTGCGACCTCTGCGCGGCGACTGTCCGGCGTTCGGGTAGCCGCCACATCGTTGCCGGCCTCGAGCTCCCGGCCGAGCTCTGCGGGAAAAGGGGGTGCATCGGGATTTTCGCTTCGCAGCTGGGCGTCGTAGGCGAAGACGAGCGGGGGCTGAAACCGGTGGTGTCGTGGGCCGGGCCGCAGCCGATGTTGCAACTCCCGCTCCTGGCCAGGCCAGCGGGCGGGATCCGATTCGCAGCGCTCGCGGCCCCCCGATTCCATTCGATGGACGGCGGCCTCGGCGAGCGCATCGATCCGCATCTGCGATTGCCATCGCGATTGGGCCCAGCCCAGGATCACGAGCACGACGACCGTGGCCAGGCCGAGCGTCACGGCCAACCGCGTACGAAGCTTCACGACCGCTCCGACAGGCGGTATCCGATCCCCCAGACCGTTTCCAAGAGTGCCGCGTCGTCTCCGAGCTTGCTTCGGAGACGGGAGATGTGGACGTCCAGCGTTCGTCGGCTGGAGTCGTTGGCGGGATCGAGCACTGCGTCCACCAGCGCGTCCCGAGTGACGGCCGATCCCTTTCGCCGCGCGAGCAGTGCGAGAAGGTCGAACTCCACGGGCGTCAACGCAAGCGCGCCGCCGCTGCCCGCGACCTCCCGTCGTTCCAGATCGATCCGTATTGGGCCCACCGTGATCTGCCGCGTATTCACGAGATTGGGACGACGCAGGCAAGCCTGGATTCGAGCCAGCAGCTCTTCGGGAAAGAACGGCTTGGTGACGTAGTCGTCGGCGCCCAGCTCGAAGCCGCGAATCTTGTCGGCCGTATCGTCGCGAGCGCTCAAGATCAGCACCGGCACCTCGGACTTGGTCCGGTAGCGTTTCAACAAGTCCATTCCGTAGGTGCCTGGCAGCATCAGGTCGAGGACGATGAGGCGATAGGCGCTTGGATCGAGATCCCGCGCCTCGTCCCCATCCTGCACCCAGTGCGGGTCGAATCCTGCTTGCGAAAGGGCTTGCGAGACTTGTCGTCCTAGCGCTGCGTCATCTTCCACGAGCAGGATTCGATTCGACACCGGTGTTTCCGTTAGTTGGCGTCTCGCGACTGCCGTTGCTGGAAATGCTCTTCCATTCGTTCGACGCGATGCTCGCGCTTGAGCAGTCGAAGACCTTCGCGCTGCTCGCAGCTGAGGTTCGCATAGATTTGATCCTCAGTCGCAAAATGAAGATCTCGGAGGGCCACCATCTTTTCCTTGCTGCGAGGCATCTCGCGGATCTCCGCGGCGTTGGCTTGGGCCTGATCCATGATTGCGCGGATCTGCTGCTCTTGAGCTGGGCTCAGGTCCAGGCGATCGGTCATTTCCGCGATGTGGGCTTCGATCTTTTCGGGAGTCCAGTAGCCACCCCTTCCGTGGGGTCCCGAGTGGGGTCCCCCGTGCGCCAGAGCGACGCCTCCGACCGCGAGCACGAGAGCCGTCATGCCGCCCACGAGGGCGGCGCCGATGGTTTGTTTGTTGATCAGCTTCATGAGTGTTCCTTTCCGGGGGCGCTTCCGCCTCCTCATGAAGTAAACGACCCGAACCTTACGGCAGTCTTAAGACGGGCAACCTTTTTTCGAGATTCGTGCCAGTTGGGTGAGCCTCCGTGAATTCCTGCGCGTTTTCCGCTAGCGTTCCGACGGTGCCCCGATCCTTCCTCGTGCTCGACATCGAAACGGTCCCCGACCCCGAGCTCGTCTGGGACGCGGCCGTCGACGGGTTTGCGCCTGCCCCCTTTCACCAGGTCGTGGCGCTCGGGGTCCTGTGGCTCGATGCGGATCATGCGCTTCAGAAGCTAGGCGCCTTTGGAGGCGAGGAAGATGCGCCACCGGACGAGTCGAGAGTCCTCCGAGAGTTCGCTGAGTTCATCGGCAAGCGGCATCCGACGATGGTGACCTTCAACGGCCGTCGGTTCGATCTCCCCGTGCTCGCCAACCGCATGTTGAAGCATGGGGTACCATTTCCCGCGTATTATGCGGGACGCAGCGGCGGGCTCGATTATCGCTATCGGTACAGCGACGACGGCCACCTCGACCTGGCCGAGGTACTCACCGACTACGGGGCAAGTCGCATGCCGAGCCTCGACGCGCTTGCACAGCTCGTCGGCATGCCGGGCAAGATGAACGTCGATGGCTCCAAGGTGCAAAGCATGCACGAGCATGGGCGGCACGCCGAGATCCGCAATTATTGTCTGCACGATGTGGTGCAGACGACGTTCGTGTTCCTTCGCGTGGAGCTTCTCCGGGGCCGCCTCACGCTCGACGACTATCGCCGACGGGGTGGGGCGCTTTGGGAGGCGCTCGAGAGCGACAGCCGCGTCCTGCCCGTGCTCCAGCGAGCCGATCGTGCCCGAGCGCTTCTAAGTGACTGAAATCACTAGCTGAGCACGTCTTTTTAGAACGCTTAAGAAGTTCGTAAGGTCCGGCTTCGTCTGAGTGTGTGAAAGCGGGGATGACCCCGCGCCAACTCACCAAGAGACGAGGAGTCATCATGCGATATCTACTTCATTTGGGGATTTTCATCGTGGCGCTTACGGCTGTGACCCAGGCGGACGCGCAGGGCAGACACCGAGCCAAAGGGCATGAGCGTGTCGTACGGGTCGCAACGGCGCCGGTGGTCTACGAGTCGCGCAGGCCGCTCGTCCATCAGGATCGGGATGCATTGCAGATCGCGAACATTGCGACTCAATGGAGGTGGGCGGTTGCGCGCCATGATCGCCGCGGGCAAAGGGTCGCCGATCAGCGACTCGACGCCTGGCTCAGCCGGGAAATCCGTCAGTCGGTGCGGCAACCCTACGACCACCGCTACACGATGCGGCTGCGCACGCTGAACCATGAGCTCATCGTGCTCGAAAGACAGCCCCATCGCGGAGCCCAACGGGGCTACTACGCGCGAAAGGCTCGGATTCTCGACGAGCTGGTGGACCTTTCCGCGTGGCAAGCGAAGCGTGCACGCGGACATCATCGATCTTCGATTCAATTGTCGTTCGCGATCCGCTGAGCAAAGCAAGTCCAGTACCGGGAGCGCCTCGGCGGTACGCCGGGGCGCTTTCCCATTTAACCTCCAAACGCTTGGCGTTCCGCGTCGAGCGCGCGTTCGATGTTGCCGCACACGATCTCGCACAGCTCGAAGACGGCGGGGTCGGCGACCGAGTAATATGCGGAGTTACCTCGTTGCTCGCGTTTGACCAGCCGGTGCGCGAGCAGCGTGGTGAGATGCTTCGAGACGTTGGGTTGTGTGCTTCCCGTGGCCTGCACCAGCTCGGACACCGTGCGCTCGCCGTCGGCCAGCTCGTTGAGGATCTGCAAGCGGAGGGGCACGCCCAGGATGCGGAAGCGGGTCGCGACCGCCCTGAGATTTCCCGGATTGAGCGTGGTTTTCGGCATGGCTCTCCTTCTATAGCGCGATTCGACCCAAAAATCACTACTTGACTATATGATTATGCGGTTATATGGTGTGGCTTCACATTCGAGGGGAGCTGTCTAGATGAAACGAAGGATTCTCGACTTTCCAGTGCAACACCCACGAGTGGTGTTCATCTCCTTGGCCGTTCTGGCGGTGGGGTTCGGCTCGGCCCTTCCCTGGATTCGTGTCGATACCGACCCGGAGAACATGCTCTCCGAGACGGATCCGTCCCGGGTCTTTCACAACGAGACGAAGGAAGAGTTTAGCCTCCACGACCTGATCGTCGTCGGTGTGGTCAACGAGACCAACCCGCAGGGCGTCTTCAACCCGGAGTCGCTCCGCCGTATTCACGAGATCAACGAGCGCGTGCAAGGGATCGATGGGGTCATTGCGCGAGACGTGCTCGGCCCTTCGACGATGGACAACATCGAGCAGGCCGGTCCGGGAACGATCCGGTTCGAGTGGCTCATGGAGCAGCCTCCGGAGACCCCGGAGGAGGCGCTTGCCATCAAGGAGGCCGCGCTGAGACTTCCCTTGCTTCGCGGCACCGTCGTGTCTGACGATGGGAAGAGCGTCGCTTTATACGTTCCCATCGAGAGCAAGGATCAAAGCCATCGCATCGCCGGAGAGATACAGAGCATCATCGATGGCTTCGGGCACACCGATGATCAGTTCTACATCACAGGGCTGCCCGTCGCCGAGGACACCTTTGGCGTCGAAATGTTCAAGGAGATGGCGGTTTCTGCGCCCGTGGCAGCCTTGGTGATCCTGCTCTTGATGTGGTGGTTCTTCCGATCGTTTGCATTGGTTCTGTCACCGATGATCGTGGCGCTCACCACGGTTACCATCACGATGGGCGCCTTGATCGCCAGCGGATTCACCGTGCACATCATGAGCTCGATGATCCCCATCTTCCTGATGCCGATCGCCGTCGTCGACTCCGTGCACATGTTGTCGGAATTCGTCGATATTTACCCGCGTCACGGCGACCGAAAGCTAGCGATCAAGCAGGTCGTCAAGGACCTGTTTTCGCCGATGCTCTACACGTCTTTGACCTCGGCTGCCGGCTTTTTGTCGCTGATGATGACGCCCATCCCGCCGGTTCGCGTCTTCGGTGCTTTCGTTGCGCTTGGCATTGGCATCGCTTTCGTGCTCACCATCATCTTCATTCCGGCGTACGTGGCCGCGCTTCCGGAGAGACGGCTCACCAAGCTTCTGTCGAGCAAGCGCGACGCTGAAGGAGGAGGGTTGCTGGGCCGTGTAGTGGAAGCCGTCGGCGCCAAGAGCCTTCGTTACGCCAAGCCCATTCTCGTCGTCACGGCGGTGGTCATCGGGATCAGCGGGTACGGCATTTCCCAGATCAACATCAATGACAACCCGGTGCGCTGGTTCGAGCCTGGGCACAAGATCCGTATCGCAGACGAGGTGCTCAATCGCGAGCTCGCCGGTACCTACATGGCGTACCTGGTCATGAAGCAAGACGACGATCCACAGAGCGGCATCGTCGCTGCTGGGGATGCCGCGATGGCCGGCGCGCCCGAAGCGATCCGCGCGCGATGGGACGAGCTCAAAGCAGACGCGGTCGCTCAGAGCAAAGAAGGCGCTACGACCGTGCCTGATGCGCTGATCGAAGCGACCTCCAATCTCGCGTTCGAGACGACAGGCGACGAATCGGAGCAATGGCAGAAGGCCCAGGCCGCCCTCGAAGAGGCACAGACGCAAAGCAAGACGTTCCTCAAGCCCGAGCATCTGGCCTACATCGACCGGCTTCAGCGTGAAGCCGAAGCGAACCCACTGGTTGGCAAGACCAGCTCCATCACCGATGTCGTCAAGACGGTCTACCGGGAGCTCGTCAGCGGCGACTCGAAGGATTACCGCATCCCGGACACCAGCGCAGCGGTTGCCCAGACGCTCCTTCAGTTCCAGTCCTCGCATCGCCCGAACGATCTCTGGCACATGGTGAGACCCGACTATCGAGAGGCCACCGTCTGGATGCAGCTCAAGAGCGGCGACAATCAGGACATGATGGCCGTGAAGAAGGCGCTCGACGGCTTCTTGGCCGAAAACCCGCCGCCCGAGGGCCTCCGCCCGGAGTGGGCCGGCCTCACCCATCTCAACGTGGTTTGGCAAGACGAGATGGTCGGCGGAATGCTCAACAGCCTGATGGGCGCGTTCGTGATGGTGTTCATCATGATGGTCGTCCTGTTCCGGTCGCCGCTCTTCGGCGTGCTCAGCATGGTGCCACTCACCATCACCATCGTGCTGACGTACGGGCTCATCGGCCTGATTGGCAAAGACTACGACATGCCGGTAGCCGTGCTCTCGTCGCTGACTCTCGGCCTATCCGTGGACTTCGCGATTCATTTCCTCGAGCGCAGCCGGACGATCCAAGCGGAGACCGGCAACTGGAGAGAGACGATGACGCTCATGTTCCAAGAGCCCGGAAGGGCGATCACGCGGAACGCGAT
Source organism: uncultured delta proteobacterium (assembly GCA_963817725.1). GTDB lineage: Bacteria > Myxococcota_A > Polyangia > Polyangiales > Houyiibacteriaceae > SG8-38. The sequence continues at coordinate 398,885 of CAWFPD010000004.1, read as the reverse complement.
CGTCATTGCCATTGGCTTCCTCCCGCTGCTCGCCGCCCCTCTGGTCCCGTACAAGACCGTGGGCTTGTTGATGGCCGCCATCATGGCCGTCTCCAGCATCGTCACCGTGGTGCTGCTCCCTGCGATCATGATCAATATCCAAAACTGGCTCTCGCCCAAGCGGGAGCGGGCGTCGAAGCGCGCATCGAATGCGTCGGCGCCTTTGGCGACGAACAAGGAGCAAACGACATGAAAACCAATACGCAACCCTGGTTGGCGGCACTGGCCGCCGGGATCGTCCTCTCGATCGCGCCGGCGTCTTCAGGCGCACAAGACCTGAAAGATGGGCGGCAGATCGTCGACCGGACCAATCTTGCGCAGTACTACGCGGGCAATGACGGGCGCGCCTTGGTGCGAATGATGATCGTCGACGGCAAAGGGCGCTCCCAACGACGGCAGTTCACCGTTTTGCGACGCGATGTCAAAGATGGAGGAGACCAGAACTATCTGGTCATCTTCGATCAACCGGCGGACGTTCGCAATACGGCGTTTCTAGTGAAGAAGCACACCGGCAAGGACGACGACCGGTGGCTGTATCTACCCGGTCTCGATCTGGTGAAGCGGATTGCGGCCAGCGACGAGCGCACCAGCTTCGTCGGGACCCACTTCTTCTACGAAGACATTTCGGGCCGGCATCCGTCCGAGGACAATCACGAGCTCGTGAAGACGACCGACACGGAGTACGTGGTGAAGAGCACTCCAAAGAACACCACGGGTGTCGAGTTCGCGCACTACACGCTCTGGATCAACAAGAAGACCTTCCTGCCGAGCAAGGTCGAGTACGAGAACGCTCAGGGCAAGGTCTACCGCCGGATCGAGACCGTACAGGTGCAGACGATTAAGGGGTTGCCGACGATCACGCGGATGAAGGTCAGTGACCTAGAGTCCGGCGGCTACACCTTGAGCGACTTCAGCAACGTCCAGTACGACCTTGGGATTCCAGATGACATCTTCGTCGAGTCCTCCCTGCGCAACCCGCCGCAAAAATGGCTTCGTTGAGCGGGGCATATCCACACCATCCATCGAACCAGGAGTAGCCAAATGAAACCGACGTGCACGACGAGGCAGTGCCGCCGTGGCGGAGTCTCGCTGCGATGCCTCGCGGTCGCAGCGGCAACACTTGCAGCGCTCGCGTTGGCAGCCGATGCATTCGCACAGGAAGCGCAGGGCAGCGTGACGCCTGCCGGGGAAGAGCCGACCGGTGAAGCAGAAGAAGAGCCAGCGAGTCCTTCTGGCGACGAACAGGCCGAGGAGTCAATCACGGAGCAGAGCCTGGAGGCCGGCGCGGAGGGTCCAGTCGACGCCGCAAAAGCCGCTCAAACGGCGGAAGAAGCAGCGGGGGACACCGAAGCGGTCGAACAATCCGCCGCCGACGCCTGGGACCAGTTCGATGAATGGGAAGAGGAAGCGGGGGACAGTAGTAGCGGGCAAAGAACCTTCAACTTCGAAATCGGAGGCTTCGTCGAGGGCCTCGTTGCACCACGTGTCGTCCACAGCGATGCGAGCGCGAACGAGTTCGTTGCAAACGAAGCTCGCTTTCGGCTAAATCTGGATGCCACCCACGAGATCGCGAGCGCTCGTTTTCGCGGCGATGTCTACGCTGATGCCGTCACGCGAAGCATCTGGTTCGACATTCGTGACGCATCGGTATTCGTGCGCGCGAGCAACTGGTTCAACATGCGATTCGGGCGCCAGGTCCTGACCTGGGGCACGGGCGATTTCTTGTTCCTGAACGACTTGTTCCCAAAGGACTACAACTCCTTTTTCATCGGGCGCGCTGACGAGTATCTGAAGGCTCCATCGAATTCGATCATCACCACCTTCACGATCAAGAAGGTAGGCCTCGACCTGGTTTGGACCCCGATTTTCGAACCTGACCGCTTCATCGACGGAGAGCGCCTTTCGTTTTTCAATCCGCTCGGTCCCACCCCGGGGATCATCGGCGACCGCTCGGACTTGACGCCCATCGAGCCGGTGGATCCGTCCCAGCAACTCAAGAACGGCACTGGGCACGGCCGGCTCTATGGCACCGTGGGAGCTTACGAGCTGGCGGCCTACGGGTACGTTGGATTCTGGAGGCAGCCGAACGCGCTCACCTTCCTGGTTCCGGGGGATCCAACTTCGATCCGTCTCACCTACGCGCGTCTTGCCGTGTACGGTGCGAGCGTTCGCGGACCGCTCGGTGGAGGGCTCTTCAACGCTGAGGTCGCGTACTACGATTCGTTCACAGATCGAGAGGGCACCGACCCCACCATTCCGAACTCCCAGTTTCGTGGCTTGGTCGGCTACGAGCGGGAGCTGCTGCCCAAGTTCCAGATGGGATTGCAGTACTACCTCGAGTACATGTTCCACCACGACGAGCTCATTCAGTCTTCGTTTTTTGCACCTTACGAGGCGCCGGAGTTTCGGCACCTGCTCACGCTGCGGCTCACTCAGCTCTTGGTGCTCGATCGACTGGAGCTGTCGCTCTTCGTCTTCTTCTCGCCCAATGAGCTCGATACGTATATCCGGCCGCGGATCACCTACAAGATCATCGACCCGCTGGCCTTCGTCGTGGGTGCGAACCTGATGTTCGGCCGCGATGACTACACCTTCTTCGGCCAACTCGAACAGAACACGAACGTGTACGTGAGACTTCGCTACTCGTTCTAAGAATTGAACAAGAAAGGGACACCATCATGAACATCGACAAGCTTGTTTTTCGTGTTGCGGGAATCATGGTCACGGCAGGTGTGCTGCTCGCTTATACGCATCACATCGCCTGGCTCATCCTGCCGCTCTTCGTGGGGCTAAACATGTTTCAGGCATCGTTCACCGGTTTCTGCCCCCTCGCGCTCATCGCAAAGCGCTTCGGGCTCGAGCACGGCAACGCGTTCTAGCGGCGGGCTCTAGTGTCGTCCCCTCGGATGACAATCTAGGCAAAAATTCGGAGGCGCAGCGCCGTTTGGATAGTTGCGCACTCCGCTGTGCTTGGGGTCCATTTTCGAGCGCGTATGTTCGCCGTCGTGGCAACCAACACAGTCGGTGTTTGCACCACCCACCGGCGATCCGAGCGCCGGGTTGTGACAGGATGCACAGTCGTTTCGGTATCTCGAGTGCGCTCCCGATTGGATCGGGAACGCGGTCTCGGGGTGGCTCCCACCGATTGCGGGCGTCCAGGCTGAGGTCGCGTGGCAACCCTTGCAATCCCCAGTCGCGGGGTGTGTCGAGGTGGTGGGGCGCTGGGATTCGTGACAGTCATAGCAACGCGTTGGTGTCGGAGAATGTGCGAACGTGGCCGGAGTCCAGCTCGGGTATGAGTGATGACAGTTGGCACACTCGGGGTCATACGTCTGCGTATGGAATTGGGTGTTCGACCTGGATTGGTCCGAGTGGCAGCCGATGCATGCGGCCGGAAGCGGCGTGTGGAGCGCCACCGGGTCCACGAGTGTCCAGTCGTCCACGACGTGGCAGCCGGCACAATCCCCAAGGCCTGCGGCGGATTGATGCGTCGGGGTACTCGGCCTGAGATCGCTGTGGCAGGCGTTGCAGGTGCCAGGCACCGGGCTGTGTAGGAAATCCGCCGGCGTCCAACTCGGATAGTTTCGATGGCAGCTAGCGCACTCCCTCTCGTAGACCTGGGTGTGGAAAATAGTCGCCTGCCGTGGCTCGTTTTGGTGACAGGTCAAGCATGATGCCGGAAGCGGTGTATGGATGATGGCGGGATCGGCTGCGGCCCAATCGGTGACCACATGGCAGGAGGCGCAGTCGCGCTGGCCCGCCGCGGTTTGGTGCGTGGCCGTGTTGGGTCTGAGGTCAGCGTGACAGTCTAGGCAGGTACTAGGCACCGGAGCATGAAGGAAGTCAGCCGGCGTCCAACTCGGATAGCTCCGGTGACAGCTGGCGCACTCCGGGTCGTAGACCTGGGTGTGGAAGATGGTCGATTGTCGCGTCGAGCTCTGGTGGCACGTCGAGCACGACGCTGGAAGTGGTGCATGAAGCGTGGCCGGATCGGTGACGGCCCAGTCGTCTACGACGTGGCATCGGGCACAATCTCCAAGGCCTGCGGCGGATTGATGCGTCGGGGTGTTGGGTCTCAAGTCACTGTGGCAAGCGTTGCAGGTGCTGGGTACCGGGCTGTGAAGGAAGTCGGCAGGCTTCCAACCCGGATAATTTCGATGACAGCGGGCGCACTCCGGCTCGAGCACCTGGGTATGGAAGATCGTCTGCTCGCGCTGTTCATTCTGGTGACATGTCGAGCACGATGCTGGAAGCGGCGTGTGGAGCTGCGCGGGGTCGGTGACCGCCCAGTCGGTGACGATGTGACAACCGGCACAATCCCCGAGGCCCGCGGTGGATTGATGCGTCGGGGTGTCGGGTCTGAGATCGCTGTGGCAGGCGTCGCAGCTCTCAGGTGCCGGGGCGTGAAGGAAGTCAGCTTGCGTCCAATCCGGATAGTTCTGGTGGCAGCTGGCGCACTCCGGCTCGAGCACCTGGGTGTGGAAGACCGTCTGCTCACGCTGTTCGTTTTGGTGACACGTCGAGCACGATGCCGGAAGTGGCGTGTGGAGCTCCGCTGGGTCGGTGACGGACCAGTCGGTGACGATGTGGCACGAGGCACAATCGCCCTGGCCCGCGGCGGATTGATGAGTCGGCGTGTCGGGTCTGAGATCGCTGTGGCAAGCGTTGCAGGTTTCAGGCACCGGGGCGTGAAGGAAGTCAGCCCGTGTCCAATCGGGAAAGCTTCGATGGCAGCGGGCGCACTCCGGGTCGAGCATCTGCGTGTGGAAGATCGTCTCGGGCCGCGGCTCGTCTTCGTGACACGTCAAGCACGATGCCGGAAGTGGCGTGTGAATCGTGGTCGACAGCGCGGGGATCCACTGATGCTCAGAGTGGCAGTCCTGACAGGTAGTTGGCAGGCTGTCGTGCGGTGGACTGAGCGCTCCTTTGCGGTCCGCCTCATGGCACGTGATGCATTCGGCTTGACGGACCGTCCCTGGCTCATGCGAGGCGCCCGTGTCCCCACTGCACCCGACGCCGATCAGGGCGCTGGCGCCAACCGCCATCAGCAGGATACCCGTACTCACCCTCATGGGTTATAATCTATCTTAATTATATAACCCTGATAGATTAATCTTGTCACGGAATGTCAATCAACTAAAACGCTATGTTTTCAGCATCTTATGTAATCTAGAAAGTATCCACGCTCGACTACCTGGATTACGCTACGACTGCTATCTTGAAGATCTGGCTTTTTCTTCTTCGAGAGGGTCGATGCGAGCGTTGAGGATCGGGTTGATCGTCGTGGTGTGGTTCATTCACGCCTGCATTGGGGGCAGCGCGCAGGACCACGAGCGGATGAAGGTTCGCAGCAGCGATTGCATCGTGTGCCACGCAGCCGATGTGCAGCACGCGCTGAACCCGCCGCATGAGGGTTTCCCAGATACCTGCGGGACCTGCCACAACAGCGATGCTTGGTCGCCGGCCGAGTTCCAGCATCAATGGCCGCTGACCGGCGCACACGAGAGTCTCGATTGCGGCTCGTGTCACGTGGGCGATCCGCCGGTGTACGCGGGCACGCCGACGGCTTGTGTGGGTTGTCATCAAGCCGACTACGATTCGAGCCCATTCCCGGGCCATTCGGAGTTCCCCACGACCTGCCAGAACTGTCACACTACGACCGCTTGGACACCCGCGACCGGTGGCACGCATCCGGAAAACGCCTTCCCGATTCAAAGCGGGCCGCACTCGCCCTACCGCAATGACTGTGTATCCTGTCACAACCCGGATCTCGGCTCACCTGTGAATGGCGAGAACGCCGATTGTGTCGGTTGCCACGACGGTGCGCACACGCGGGCCCGGATGGATCCAAAGCACAACGAGGTCGGTAACTATCCGAGTGGAGCGGCGCCGCCGAATTTCTGCCTCGACTGCCATGCAGACGGCATCAATCGCGGCGACTAGGCCTCTCCGTATTTGGTCACGATCTCGACACCGATGCCCTGAAGCAAATCGGTTGGTGCTGTCCCGCCGATCTGAACCACCACGGCGTCGTTCCGGATGGAGATCCGCTCTGCGGACCCATTGCGAAGCGTGACTCGATCTTCGAGGATCTCCTCGACCTCTGTGCCCATCAACGCGGTCAGCCGACCCGCTTCGATTTCCGCTTCGACCCGCTTTCGATTCGGCTGACGGCACCTGGCAAAGCTGTTTTTCCGGTAGCTGATGCTCACCGAGGCGCATTGCCCCTCGTCGATCAACGCAAAAGCCGACTCCACGGCTGCATTGCCGCCTCCCACCACGAGCACGTGCTGGTCTCTGAACACCTCCGGCTCGATGACCCGGTACGCCACTTTGGCGCGCTCCTCACCGGGTACATCGAGCTTGCGTGGAGAGCCACGGCGCCCGAGCGCCAGGAGCACGTTAGCAGCTCGAAAGACACCGGTCGTGGCATGGACCATCCAGCTGCCATCGCTTGCAGGCTCGATCTTTTGGACGAGCTCGCCCACGGCGACATGCAGGTCGGTCTTGTCGCGAATATCTTCCCAAAGCGTGACCAGCTGCTCTTTGCTCATCTTTCGCTTCGATACGCGCCCGTACATCGGGAAGTCGAGGGATCCCGTCATCACGACCTTTGCCCGGGGATAATGCGCAATCGTGCCGCCAAAGGCTTCGCGTTCGAGCAACAACACCCGTAGTCCCGCTTCCATGAGACGAAGCGTCGCACTGGTGCCGGCCGGGCCTGCGCCGACGACCAACGCGTCCAGGCACTCACCCGCTCCCCTTCGATCGCTCGCCACGATATGCTCCGCGGCCTGCCGCCCCTGGGACACCGCGTTGCGGATGAGCCCCATCCCGCCGAGCTCGCCGACGATGTAGACGCCGGGCTGGTTCGTCTGAAAGTTGGAATCGACCTGCGGGAGCTCGAGCCCGCGCTGGACGGTGCCGAACACGAGGGAGATCGCCTGCACGGGGCACGCCGATGCGCAAGCGCCGTGTCCGATGCAACCGAGGGGATTGGTCAGCACGCCCCTGCCATTGACCACGGTCAGCACGCTCTTCTCGGGGCAGGCGTAGACGCAAGCCCCCGAGCCGATACATCGGAGCGGGTCGATCTCAGGGTGAATGCTGGCCGGGACCAGGTCCCCCATCGCGCGTAGCTCTTCGAGCTCCTGGCGGCCCGTCTCAGTGCGCGCCTGCTCCTGGCGCCTCCAATAGAGGTTCAAGGCAAATGCGACTGCGACGAAGAAAGCAAGTACGGTCCATGTGGTCATCGGATATCGACCCTTTTGTATCAATATTGGCCGTCTGGTATGGTGCCAGTCTAACATGCAGGGGGGGCGGGGGACCCGCCGTCTGTAGGGGTCGTGCCGTAGGGGGCCTGTGGCGAGGCAAACCAAGAGTGCTGGGAAGCGCCGTGCGGATCGAACCGCCGTTCTGCTCGTGCTGCTCGCGCTGTGCGTGCTGGCGTACGTGCTTTGGGATGTCGGCAAAGACTTCTACTTGTCGGATCTCGAATCGCGGGTCGAGCACCGCGCGTACGACTCTCTGCGGCCAGGTGGCCTGGTGGGGCACGGGTACGGCATCGTGGGCACGGTTCTGATCCTCGCCAACCTTCTTTACCTGGCGCGCCGCCGTTTGGCTCGGTGGTCTCTTGGTTCGATGGCGAGTTGGCTACACCTACACGTCTTTACCGGCCTCATCGGCTCGCTTCTCATCCTATTTCACTCCGCTTTCCAGTTTCGAACGCCCATCGCCCAGGTCACGGCGGTCAGTCTCGGGGTCGTGGTGGCGACGGGCGTTGCGGGCCGATACCTCTACGCCCTCACGCCGCGTCCCGATCGCGCCGGGCTCGAGCGGGCGCTTGCATCGTTGGACGAGCTGGCTCCCGGATGCAGCACGCGGGTGTACCACGCGCTCACCATCCACAAGGTCACCCAGGTCGATACGCACCGGTGGTTGCTTGCCAAGCTCGCCGCCGTCCCAAAGTGGGCGCGCGACGCGCGGTCCCGCGGCTTCATCGTCAGCTACGTCATCGAAGATGCCCCGGTAGCTGGTGTTCTTGGCCGCAAGGAACGCCGGCGCTTTCGAAAGGCCAAGCGCGCCGTTCGTAAGTATGCGACTCGCGAGGTCGTCGCGGTGGGCGCCTCGTCTCTGCTTCAGTCGTGGCGAGGGTTCCACCGCTTGCTCGCGCTCATCCTGGTGTTGCTCGTTCCCGTGCACATCGCCGTCGCCTGGATCTACGGCTACCGATGGATTTTTTCCCAATGAGCGGGCGCACGAAAGCCATGGCGTTGCTGGGCTCGCTGATGATCGCGGCCGCGGTCACGGGCGTGCTTGTGCCTCGGTCAACCGGCGCCCAGTTCCTGTCGCCGGGCAAGCTGACCAACGCCCACGCGGACCTCGAGGGAGATGCGAAATGCAACGAGTGCCATTCGACCGGTCAGCGGCTCGATACCGACGCCTGTCTCGGCTGCCACGATGACTTGCGCGCTCGGATACGGCAGCAAGCAGGCCTGCACGGTCGCGAGTATCGAGGGCAGGACTGTGGCCAATGCCACGTCGAGCATCTCGGAAGAAACGCCAAGCTGGTTCGGTGGCCAGGTGGCACGCGCGAGCGCTTCGACCATCGCCAAGCGGGTTGGCCGCTCAAGGGCGCTCACGCGCCGGTGAAATGCGATGATTGCCATGATCGCAAGAACCGGCGCGGTCATGCGACGTTTCTCGGTCTGAAGACCGACTGCGTGTCCTGCCACGAGGATCCCCACGAAGGCAGGTTCGCCAACGCCGAATGCACCTCGTGCCACAACGAAACCGACTGGAGCCAGGTCACGAACGCCAGGAGCAATCATCCCGGTCTGAGCCTGGCCGGGGGTCATGCCAAGACGAAGTGCGAGGCCTGTCACGACAAAGGCAACACCAACCCGCCGAGCGCGGGCGCGGAGTGCGTCGCCTGCCACGCACAGGTGCACCAAGCCAAGTTCGGCGACCGGTGCGAGAACTGCCACGCCAACATTCGTTGGTTCGGTTTGCCACGACGAGTCGGTCTTCGCGCGCATCCGATGACCGCCTTTCCACTGGAAGGGATGCACTCCGAGGTCGCGTGCAATCGCTGCCATCTTCCGAAGCTTCCCGTAGCGCGTCGCTATCGGGGTCTAAAGTACTCCGCGTGCACCGATTGCCACCGCGATGCGCACCGAGGCGAATTCGGCTCTACGGACTGCGCGACCTGCCACGATGAGCAGGGCTTTTGGCCGACTTCCTTCTCCGTAGCCCAACACGGCCGCACGGACTTTCCTCTGGAGGGGAAACACCAGGCAGTTCCCTGCAGCAGCTGCCACAGTGGCAAGCGGCCTAGGTACGACCTCCGGGTCAAGAGCAGGCAGTGCGCCGATTGCCACGAGAACCCGCATGGTGACCAGTTCGCCAAGGAAATGGCCGAGGGAGGCTGTGCGAGCTGTCATTCCTCGAGCGGATGGGATGCGCCCAAAATCGATCACAGCTCGTGGCCGTTGACCGGGGTTCATGCCAGCACGCCGTGTGACAGCTGTCATCAAGCCTCGCCGGGCGACCGCGCCCGCGGTAGTGGCGCAACATACCGCGGAGCTCCACGCGAATGTTCCGGCTGTCATACCGACGTACATGCTGGGCAGTTCCGCCTCACACCGCCCGAGCGAGAGTGCGACGCATGTCATGTGACCGTTTCGTTCGAGATCGAATCCTTCGACCATGCGGAGCTGGCCGATTACCCCCTCGAAGGGGTGCATGCGGATCTCAAGTGTGTGGCGTGCCATCGAAAGGAACGTCTTCGTAGCGGGTCCAAAGTCATTCGATACCGTCTTGGTTACACGGAATGTGCCGATTGTCATGCCAATCCGCACGCGCGGCGAAAGGGGGGAAGGTGAAGCGGGCTTTGCTCTTCACGGTCGTCGCAGCCGGCCTCGCAGGGGCTGTGGGTATTGCGCTGGCCAAGGATCCGGATCGGGGCAAGGCGAGCGCTGTCGCGTCCCGGCACAACTCGATCACCGAGGGACTCGATTGCGCCAACTGCCACACACCGGCTGGATGGAACATGGCGGGCGGCAAGCAAGGGGAGGGCTTCGACCACTCCCGCACGGGTTTCCCCTTGACCGGAAGGCACGAGTCGGTGGCTTGCAACGGTTGCCACCAGGGCGAGCGGCGAGTCACACGTGAGTGCAGCATGTGCCACAAGGACCCGCACCAGTCGCGGCTGAGCGCCCGCTGCGACAGCTGTCATTCGTCGAAGCGGTGGAACGACATGGAGGCATTCGAAATCCATCGGCGAACCCGCTTCCCGCTGACGGGCATGCACGCATTGGCGGCCTGTACCGAGTGCCATCTGCGCAACGGAGAACGGCAATGGACCACGGTACAAAGCAATTGCTTTGCGTGCCACGCCAGTGACTATTTGGATCCCGACGTTCATCCAGACCATCGCGGAACCGCAACGACCGCTCCGTTTTCGCAGAACTGCTCGCAATGTCATACGGCGCACGCCTGGAGCCCTGCATTCATCGACCCCACCGCGCTTGCGGCCGCAACGACGGCCGCCGTGCGTGGCGGACTGGGGGGAATGGCAGTCCCCGCCAATCACGATCGATCGTTCCCCATTTCGCGTGGTCCCCATCGTGGAGCGAGTTGCAACAGCTGCCACACCTCCGCGCAGACGCCTCGATTCGTCCGGTGCACGGGATGCCACGCACACAACGCGGTCGTGCTGCAACAGCAACACAAGCAGCGCGTCTCGGGTAGCGCCCACGCTTGCTTGGGATGCCATCCTGGAGGCACGGCGCGATGAGGAAGGTTTGCCTCCGAGCTTGCGGCGCGCTCATGTGGATCGTGGCCTTGACGTCGGGAGCGAACGCAGAGTCCCGGCAGTCGGTCACGGTCAAGGTGGTCGAGGTGGCTGGCGGGCGGGCCTATCTCCGGCCAGGTCAGGATGCCGGGATCGAGATCGGCTCGGTTGTGGTGTTCCGCAATCGCCGCTACCAAGTCGTTGCGGTCACCCGCACGAACTCCGTAGTAGAGTTGCGCGGACGCGAGCTGCGGCCCGGCGCCACGGGACGTTCGCAGGCGTCGAGGGAAGTCAAGGTCGCTGCTGCGCTGCCCAAGCCGAAGCCGTTGAGCGCCTACCAAGACCAGTGGCCCGAGCCCGTGCTGCCGGCGACCAAACAAGAACCGGACTACGTACCCCTCGGGACTTGGTCGGATGGAGAGAAGATCGATCTCTTCCTCTCTACCGACGTGGGAGGCACCATCGCGCTCAGCGAAGGCAATTCCTTCGGCAGAGCGGCCCTGCGAGCGGGGCTTCATGCCGAGCCCTTCGAGCAACCCGTATTCTTCGACGTCGATGTCGCGGTGCAGTCCTGGTTCGGGGGCGACATTCAGAATCGTCCGGGAAGCTCCTCGCGGCCGATCGTTCGGGTGCGCGAGCTCCAGTTTGGCTATGGTAACGCGCTGACCCCGCAAGCCGCCCTCGGAAGGCTTCCTTACGTGGCGGTGGGTGTGGGGCAGCTCGATGGCGTTCGAGTGCGCTCGCCTTCGTGGGCGGGCTTTTCGATCGGCGCCTTTGGGGGCACCGTCCCCAAGCCACTCGACAACTACCCATCCCTCGATACCGCCCGTTTTGGCGCCGAGCTCGCCTATCAAAACGACACGCTCGATTCCCACCCGTACGTGGCGCTCTCGGCCCATGGATCGATCTTCATGGGGGAAATCGACGAGCGCCGTTTGAATGCTGAATTCGACGTGTTTCCAGGAACAGCCCGCGTCTCCGGGCATTTCGAGCTATCCCTACACGATGCGAACAACCCCTGGCTCGCGCCGCGGGCCGAGGTGAGCATGGCAGGGCTGGATGCCTCGATACGTTTCGGGCTTTTCCAGATATCGGGCCGTTTCGACATGCGTCTGCCGGAGCGATCGCTTTGGCTCACCGCGTATTTGCCGCTCGGGTATCTTTGCAACACCGCGCCCGACCCGACGACCAGCACGGGCGATGCCCTCGTATGCGTGAACAGCTACGACCATCGCTATTTCGGAGGCGTCGACTTGAGCTTCACGTTCTCGCGGGTAGCGCTCTATGGAGGCGCCAGCATCGTCCACAGCCAAACGGACGATCAATACGACCAGATCACCGGCTATCTGCAGGCGCGCTTCCTGCGCATCGGCGAGATCGGTTGGGCTGACGTGTCGGTGGCGGCCTATGCCCAATCGTTCGTCGCGGATTATGCGGCTCGTCTCGGTCTCGGTGTCGACATCGGCCGAATCGCCGAGCTCTCGGCGTACTATCGGGCGTCGATCAATCAGTATGACGCTTCGCCGGACAGCTATTTCCAGCAATCGGCTGGCGGAGTCCTCTACTTGTCGCTGCGAGACGACTTGGATTTCGGCCTTCGAGCCGACGGGATGTTCGGTTCAGACGTGCGGGTTCTGGTGCTGGGATCAAACCTGACCTGGCGGCCGTCATGGTGAGATCGAGCAGAGCCGCTCGATTTCATCTACGAAGCCAGTACCGAGATCCTCCACGTCGGGCACCAAGTCCGCGCACGCCAATGCTCCAAAGCAGAGGCGATCCACGACGCTCATGACCGTGATGTTGAGGCCCGACCCTTGTTGCACCGGGCCCAGGGGAAAGAGATGCGTGAGCAACGCCCCCTGTGAGTACAGCGGCTTCGGAGGTCCCGCGATGTTCGAGATGACGAGGTTCCAGAGCGGGGGAACTCGATCGGCGAGATGCCAGGACGAATACAAGCTCATTACGTGGGTCAGAATCCATGGCACGCTGATGTTGCTGACCACGTCGGCGAAGTTCCTGAGCACGTCGCCTCCGCCTCCGCCTCCGAGGTTGTGTCGCTCTTTCCGCTGAGCCGTCTCCTCGTGGATGCTCATCAGTCGGGCTACGGGATCCTCGCTTTGGATGGGAAGATGCACTCGGATCACCGACACCCGGTTGCCTGCGTCCTCCCCTTCATGCCGAACCGATACGGGAACCGTCGCGACCAAGGGACGGTCGGGAAGTCCGCCGTGGGCAAGGAGCCAAGATCGCAGGCTCGCGGTGCAGGCCGCAAGCACCACGTCGTTCACCGTGGTTCCGAAAGCGCGCTTGATCGCTTTCACGTCGTCGAACGCCACATCGGCGAGCGCCACGGAGCGGTTCGATGTGAGGGCGCCGTTGAAAGGCGTCGGAGGGGAGTCGAACAAGGACGGCGGCGCGGGCCTGTCGCTTTTCGGTGCTTGCGGAGCGCGGCCCCGGGCCCGGACTGCGGAGGCCACTCTTGCTGCCGCCTGTGCGGCGCGTCGCGGCTTGCCAACCAACGTTTTGACCGTGTCGGCGGCTAGCCAAGAAACGGAAGGCTCTCGGTCGGGGATCCATGGCTCGCCGGGGGGCGGATCTTCTCCGCCTTCGAGGCTCGTATCGAGCAGTTGGCTGGCGATGGCCGCAGCGCGGCCGCCATCCATCGCCGCGTGGTGAATCTTCATGATCAATGCGATCTTGCCGTCCTCGAGGCCTTCGACCAGCGCGGCTTTCCACAGCGGACGATCCCGATCGAGGCAGCTCGCCGCGAAAGTGCCGACGAGCTCACAAAGGTCGCGCATCGTGCCCGGAGAGGGCAGCGTGATGCGCACCAGGTGCTTGTCGAGATCGAACGATGGGTCCTCGATCCAATGAGGGTCGCCGATCTGGAGCGGCCCTTGCACCAACCGTCGCCGAAACGCGGGGATCAAGTGGATGCGCTCGGCGAACCGCTGCTGTACGACTTCGAAGGGCGACCGTCCCTCGATGGCTGCCTGTGACTCGTCTTGCAGTTCGAGGATCAAAACGCCCATGGTGTGCATGGGCATCTCCTTCGTCTCCGCGTAGAGCATGGCGGCGTCGAGTGTCGCTACGGGGATCATCGTGCGCTCCCTGCCTGTAAGAAACCCAAGCCCACCATAAAGCGAGCCATCTCGGTCAGGTACTTTCCGCGGTCGAGATGGATGCTATGGCTTCCGGGAAACCAGTAAATCCTGCAGCGCTGCCAATGATCCCACAGCAGCCGGGAGTGCTTGGGAGGGGCCAGCCGGTCCCCCGCGCCACCGACGATCATCAACCGTTCGCGGGGCAATACGGGCGGATACGTGAGCGGACAGCTGGCCGCCACCAGGCGCCGTGCATCGGCAGGGCCGAGCCCGGAGACGGCAAGCGCAGCACGCATCAGGGCACCGATCGGCTGCCACTCCAGCATCAGATCCGCCACGCTGATGATCGGCACGTTCGGTAGCGCGAATGCCAGTCTGCTCTCGACGCTTGCCAACATCGAAGAGATGAAGCCACCGAGGCTCAAGCCCGTGACGCCCACCTGCTCGACGCCCTGCTCGCGCTGAAGCCAATTGAACAAGATCCGAAAGTCCAAAACCGATTGCGCAACCGCCTCGTTGAAGCGAGCCGAGCCGCCCGCGAAGAAGCCATGGCCCGAAAAGGGGGAGAAGCGTGTTTGGCGCGGTCCGTGGAATGGCAACGTGAATAGCGCGATGTCACAACCCATTCGGTAGAACCAAGGCAAGGCGAAAAACCATTCGTTGATCAGGTAGCCTTCGGCCATGAACCCATGAATCGCCACGATCGTCGGTCGCGGTCCGTCACGGTGCCGAATGAGCCGCGCGTACGCGATGCGGTTTCGATCGTGGCGAAGATAGGGCCGGTGTTGGGCGGGGTGCACCGGCTGGAAGGGACTGTCGAAGCGCAGAACCTCGCACATGCCGTCTTCCGGCTCGAAACGCGGAAACCATCGCCCCTTCTTCAAGCGCACTCGGACTCCGGACGGCGGATTGTGAAAAAAGCGGCTCGCATCGCCGGACTCCGCGATCTCGGCGTATAGGCCCACGCTTCGCATGGAGCGGCGGAGCTCGATCGGATTGAAGCCAACGGGAATGGCGGTGGCGCCCACCACGGTGCCGACCGCCGCCCGTACCAGGTGATCAAATGCAGCAGCAGCGCCGATCTGCAATCGATCGGCGCGCGCCAAGTCGAATTTCTCGGGACTGCGCGCGAAATCTTCGTCGAGATGCTCCCACCAGGGCCCATTGGGCATCAGCCGAGCAGATCGCTCGTACGAATCGTGCACGATCCGAGACACCACCGCGGGTTCATCCATCTACGGAGCTTACCGCAGTTCAGCGTAGTCAACAGCCGCACGGCGTCGAATCCGGCTTGGCGGAGGTCCGGGTCCCATGAGATAAGAGTAGCTCTGTCAGGAGGACCGGTGTCGAAGACGATCGCGATTCTCACCAGCGGCGGCGACTCCCCCGGAATGAACGCCGCGATTCGGGCCGTGACGATGGTCGCCCTGGCCAAGGGGCACCGGGTCCTAGGTGTGCGATACGGCTACCGAGGCCTCATGGATGGGAATGTCCGTCCGATCACCGCGAATGACGTGCACGACATCCTTCGAGAGGGCGGCACCATCTTGCATTCCGCCCGTTGCAAGAGGTTTTACGAGACGGCTGCGCGCCAACAGGCGCGTGAATTCTTGACGGAGCAGGGGGTCGACGGCCTGATCGTGATCGGGGGAAACGGTTCGCTCACCGGGCTTACCCTCCTGAGCGATCCGCACGAAGCCAAGGACTGGCCCGTGCGGTGCATCGGCATACCGGCTTCGATCGACAACGACGTCGCCCTGACGGGGCTCGCCATCGGTGTCGACACGGCCATGAATACCATCGTCGAAGCCTGCGACCGCATTGCGGACACCGCCACCGCACACGGTCGAACGTTCATCATCGAGGTCATGGGGCGCGATTGCGGCTACCTCGCCATGACATCTGCCATTGCCTCCGGCGCCAACATGGTTCTGTTCCCCGAGGCCGTGCGCACCGAAGAAGAGTTGGTCCGATCCGTCGTCAATACGATTCTCACCGTGCGCGAGCGGCACCAAGAAAACCAAAAAGTGGTGGCGATCAAGGCCGAGGGCGTTCCGACGTCTACCGATCGTTTGAAGTCACTGGTCGATTCCCAGCTTCGCGAAGCGACGGGGGAGGATCAGGAAGACGTCGAAACCCGGGTAACGGTCCTCGGGCATGTCGTGCGCGGCGGTCGACCGAGCGCATTCGATCGTCTGCTCGGCAGCCGCTTGGGCAACGTCGCAGTACGAGCCGTCATCGACGGCGAGCACCGAAAAATGGTGTCCTGGCTTCCACCGATGGATCTTCCACCCGGTGTGGGCGTGCGCGCCTCGGCCGATCCGTATTGCTACCTCGTGGATCTCCCCGCCGTGCTAGCTGCCACCAAAGACCTTCTCGAAGGGCAGAGCCCGCTCGCCCGGTGGCGCGCCACCGCCTTCGACGACTTGGAGGACGTCTTTCTGTTATAAAGAAGGGGTGCCTTGCCTTCGTTGGCTTGGAGCGCTCGTGGTCGTGGGGGGAGCGCTCTCGTTGGACGCGGAACACCATGCGGCTGCCCAGGAGGAGCCCGGGGTCGAGGTCATCACCGAGCCTCCCTCGGAGCCGGCGGCGTCACCCCCCGAACCGGTGCCATTGGAGTCGGAACCGCCACCGGCCGAGCCCGGCAAGCCCCCGTCCCGCAAAGAGCCGCCCGGCCATCTTCGCGTCGGTGGAGGTCTCGGATTTGGCTTCGCCACCGGATTCGTCTCCGTCGGCGTTTCGCCGCAGGTGTCGTATATCTTCAAGCGGATCGTCGAGCCGGGAGTCGCCTTCCGCTACGAGTTCACCAAGGACAGCGTCGCGGTTCCAGAGGTGAAGTGGAATACCTACGGTGGGTCGCTATTCGTGCGGCTTTACCCGATCCAGATGCTGTTCTTCTTGGTCGAGGGCGAGATCATCAACGCGGGCTTTCGCCAAGGTGACTTTCGTTCGGGAAGGACGAACTACGGAAACCTGCTGCTCGGCGGTGGTTTTCTCTTGGGGGTGGGGCGGGGCGCATTCGTCGCGACCTCCCTGAAGTTCGCGGTCTTCAGGAACGCTTACTATCCCGACGCGTTCCCCATCATCTCGGTCGGCGCCGGCTACTCCTTCTGAGGAGCCCAAGCCCCGTGACCGTGCAAAGCGCCGTTTTACGGGGCTCCGTCGAACAGATCCTGAAACCCGCTCGGCAGGTGCCTTCCGAACACCAGGGTCTCCAGGATCCCAATCCCGTGCCGTCCGCCCATCTTGGCGCGAACGATGTTGTGGACGTGGATGGTGCAAAACTCGTCCGGCTCGACCTCATCGAGCTTCCAGCTTTCGTAGCCGGTATCGAGCTCGTCGCGCCACACCGCGTGTCCCCACTCGGGATGCTGATACCCGATGCCCATCATCTGGAATCGGAGCAGGGGCTCGAGCTCGAGGTCGTATTTGGTGCCATCGCGGGCTTCGAAGTGAAGCTCGGCGTTCTTGGGCCATCGGGTTCCGCTCAACCATCGGATCTCGTGACGTGCGCTCGACATGGTCTCTTGGTCGGCCTCGAGGGCGGTGTCAGGGACTTCCTCATCGTCGCCAAATGTCTTCACGATCGACGCCGAAAGCTCTTGCGGATGACCATCCGGCATCTCCCGGGTGAGAAAGTGTGTGCAGAATCCTTCGAAATGGATCGGTGACCAGATCCAATAGACCGCGGGGTCAGTGGTCAAACGGCTCGGGGCCCCCTCCTCGTACTCACCCACCGGACGCATACCCCAGGACTTGTCCCGGGTTCCGAGAACCTGGCTTCGCTCGACCTCGAATCGGCGGCCCCGGATCGAAAAGAACCCTTCCCACGTCCCGTATTGCGTAAACCGCTGGGCGTCCATGATGAGGCGGTTACCGTCATACATTACGTTTTTGGGCTCTTGGATGGGCGGCGCTTTGGCGTGGAAGGTCAGGTGGCATTCGACGTCCGTGTCGTTGGGTTCGATGACTACGCGGACGATGCGCATCGGCTTCACGACCTCGATCCGCAGGGGGCCCGCGCTCGAGTCAATCGGATTGTCTGCGATTCGTCGGGAGGCATGGAACGAGTGCTGCACCCCATCCACCGAGACGCTGAAATGCCCGTCCTGAACGAAACGGTTTGGATAACGTCCGAATCCGATCTCGAAGAGGAACGCGCCCGACTTGTCGAGTCCGTTGAACCAATAGCGGTCGTACGCGTTGCGGTTGACGATCCCGGTTTGGTTGATGGGGAGCGGTACCTGATGGATCAGGTAGTCGTCGAAGTCGGTAATCATGTCATTTTGTCTCGGAGGGAACGGCCACTCCGCATTCCCGCAGAATGGCTTCCGTGTCGGCGCCGCGTTCTTTGGCTGGTTTGGGATGGGGTGGTTTCGTTCTCGAAAAGCGGGGCGCCGGAACCGCGTGTTTGACGCCGTCGAGATCGAAAAACGAGCCCCGCGCGACGTGGTGCTCGTGCTCGAACACCTCTGCGGCCGACAACACCGGTGCAAAGCAGGCATCGCTGCCCTCGAAGACTTCGCACCATTGTTCGCGTGTCTTCTGGCGGAAGAGCTCTTCGAGCGCGGGGCGTAGCTCATTCCATTTTGCGGGGTTCAGGTGCTCACCTGGCCCCGGTGCCTTGCCTTGTAGGCCGAGCCTGTCGAGCAGCTCTTTGTAGAACTGCGGCTCGAGCGACCCGATGGACACGTACTTGCCATCGCTGGTTTCGTACACGTCGTAAAACGCGGCTCCGGAATCGAGCAGGTTTTCTCCGCGCTTGTCCGACCAAAAACCCTGCTGCATGCCCGCATACACACTGGCCATGAGCGCCGCGACACCGTCCACCATCGCGGCATCGACGACCTGTCCCTTCCCTGACTTCTGGGTTTCGAGAAGCGCCGCAAGAACGCCGAAGGCCAACAGCAACCCACCACCACCGAAATCGCCGACCAAGTTGAGAGGCACGGTGGGTCGCTCACCTTTGCGGCCGATCGCATGAAGCGCGCCTGCCAGCGCGATGTAGTTGATGTCGTGTCCGGCGCGCGGCGCCAGCGGCCCTTGTTGACCCCAGCCGGTCATGCGTCCGAACACCAGGCGCGGGTTGACTTCCATGCACGCCTCAGGCCCGATGCCCAGGCGTTCCATGACGCCGGGCCGAAATCCCTCGATGAGGGCATCCGCGGTTTCGATCACCTTGAGCAGCGCTTGCTTGCCCTCGGGTTTCTTGAGATCGAGCGTGATGCTCTTCTTGCCGCGGCTCATGACGTCGAAGCTCGCCTGCAGAAAAGACGGCTCGGGGCGGCCGACTCGAATCACCTCGGCGCCGAGGTCGGCCAGTAGCATTCCGGCGAAAGGGCAGGGACCGATTCCTTCAATTTCGATGATTCGTATTTCGTCGAGTGGACCCATGTTCAAAGCTCCGATAGTGCGCGTCGCAACGTGATAGAGGCGAGGTTTTCGTAGTCGAATTCGTTGTCTTCATCGATGATTTCGAGCTTCTTCATGTGCTGTGCGATGCGGGCCATCTGCATGGAGAAGCGGGTGAGGGCGAGAATCGAGTAATAGCTCAAGTTGGCGGTGCTCAAGCCCGTGGACTCGCGCCAGCGTGCGACCGTGGCCTCGTGGCTTGGCATCCCAGGCAGTCGTTCGAGCTCGAGGCCCTCCGAAAAGCAACGGTCGGAAGCCAACCACCAGGCGAGATCCTGCACGGGGTCGCCGATGCGGACCATCTCCCAGTCGAGAACCGCAACACACTCGAGATCGTCGAAGATTTGATTCGCCAACCTCGAGTCACCCCAGCAGAGGCGGTTCTGATCTTCGGCAGGCTTGTTGGCCTCCAGGTAGTCGAGCCCCTGCACGATGTCCCGATGGCGGTCCCGAGGCATGCCCCAATCGAAATACTCCCGATAGTAGTGCAGCTGCTGCTCGAGCGGCGTGGCTCCGCGCTCTGGCTCGAGCAGGAATTCGAAACCAAGCTTCTTCCAATCGAGGCGGTGCACTTTGCACATCGCTTCGAGCCCGCTCCACCAGACCTTTTCCCGTTCCGTTGCGGAGAGCTCGTCGGCGATCCACCCCTCGTCGTACATCGGTGGGTTGTCGCTCGGGATTTGTCCCGAAATGCGATCCATCAGGTAGAAGGGAACCCCGACCACGGCGGGATCGGGTTCGAACCATCGCACCCGAGGTACCGGAACGTCGGTATCTTCGAGCAGTTGGAGGACGCGACATTGAAGGGCAATGTCGTAGCTCGGAAAGACGATGTACTCGGTTGGCTCCAGCCGCGCGACCAACGATTGGCGACGCTCTTGTCCCTCATGCGCATGAACGAGGTCGAAGAGGAGGGTGTCGCTCGAAAAGCCGGTGCCTAGTGGAGCTTCCAGATCTTCGATGCGGATGTCCTGCGAGGACAGGGAAAGCTTGGGGGCCAGCCAGCGAATCAGCTGCTCTGCAGTCTCGTCGAGATCCCTCTCGTCGTCCTCGAAACCCATGCCTGCTCTCGTACGCGTTTGACTCGCCGCGCGGCTCTGTCATCTACGTCATTCCGTCGCGGCGGTCGAGCCCTGACGTCATCGATCCGGCAGAAAATGAGCGCAGCCAGGCTGAGTGATCCGTTGACCCTGCCCTGTGGGGCGATCCTTTCCAACCGAGTCGCCAAAGCGGCGATGAGCGAGCATCTGGGCTCGCCAAAGCAGTCGCCTACCAGAGGGCTGGCCCGGCTCTATGAAGCTTGGTCCGCCGGTGGGGCAGGGCTGCTCATCACGGGGAACGTGATGATCGACAAGGGCCACCTCGAGGCTGTCCGCAACGTCGCCATCGGGACGGACTCGAGCATCGATCGATTCGTCGACTGGGCCGCGGCAGGAACGAGCCATGGCAATCACCTGTGGATGCAGCTCAATCATCCGGGTCGGCAGACGCCGCGGCACATCAACCCCAGTCCCGCTGCCCCGTCTGCCATCGAACCGGTGAATCTATTTCGGCGTGCGAAGGCATTCGGGAGACCTCACGCCATGGACGAAGCCGAGATCGGAGCAGCGATCCGTAGCTTTGCGAGCGCCGCGTCGTTTGCCAAGGCCGCGGGATTCACCGGCGTGCAGGTGCATGGAGCCCACGGCTACCTCGTGAGCCAGTTCCTCTCGCCGCTCACCAATCGGCGGACCGACCGATGGGGCGGTTCGCTCGAAAATCGCGCGCGTTTCGCACGTAGCGTTCTTGGGGAGATTCGTAGGGCGGTAGGAGCTGACTTTCCGATCGGCATCAAGCTCAACTCTGCCGACTTTCAGCGAGGTGGCTTCACCGAAAGCGACTCGATGCGTGTCCTCGGAATGCTGCAGGAAGATGGTGTCGACCTGGTCGAGATCTCGGGTGGCAGCTACGAGTCACGGGTGATGTTGAACCGGCCGGACACACATCGGGACGCGTTCTTTTTGGACTACGCGAAGAAGGCGCGGGCCGAGGTGGACATCCCTCTCATGGTCACGGGTGGCTTCCGGGAACGCGCCGCCATGGAAAGAGCGCTTGCGAACGGTGCGCTCGACGTCATCGGCATGGCACGGCCCTTCACCAACAATCCGCACGTCGCTCGCGACTTACTCGAGGGACGAGCCGTGCGAGCCGCCGACCCTCCCACGATGCCGGGTCTCGGACGTCTGGGCGGGGCTTCGCAAGCGATGATGAGCGTGGCGCAGATGGGGCTCCTCGCCAAGGGCAAGAGCCCGACGCTGCGGTTTGGGGGGCTCAGTGCGGTGCTGGCTGCGTTGGTCGAGGAGAGCGCCAGCCTCCTCAAACCAAAGCGTTCGTGAGCAAGCCTACTCGCGTTCTGGCGGGGACCAATCGTTGACGACCCGAAACAAACGGCCCGGAGGCAGCACCAACTGCAAAAAACGAAACAAGCGGCTTTCACCGATCCAGACTTGTTCCTGACCGCGCTCGATGCCGCGCACCATGCGTCGCGCGCACTCCTCGGCGCTCATCATCTTCCACTTCTTGTCGGCCAACATCGGCGTGTCGACGGTCGGTGGGAAGACTTCGATCACGCGGATTTCGCCGTCGAGATGATGGCGAAGGCAGAGCGTGTAGGCGTGCAGCCCGGCCTTGCTGCTGCTGTAGATCGGTGTATCCGCAAGCGGTCCGAGCCCAGCCGCGGAACCCACGATGATGATCGTCGGGTCTTGTGCTCGTCGCAGATCGTCGAGCATGCGCTGCGTGAGCTCAATCGGGCCGAATAGATTGGCGTCGATGATCTGCTTCGCTTGGTTCAAGTCGAGGCCCCCTGCCAAAGAATCGAAGCCGAGAATCGCCGCATTGCTGATCAGCGTATCGACGCGATGACCATCACGGCCGATGCGGTCGATCATCCGTTGGATGTCCTCGGAGCGGGTCAAATCGCATCGGTATGGATGAATTTGCGGGGACGCGGATGCGGTTTCTTCGAGGGGTTCGAGTCGGCGTCCGCAGATCAAAACCACGTTGCCCTTGTCTGCGAGCTCCATTGCGAGAGCGCGTCCGATGCCGGTGCCCCCACCCGTCAACAAGACCGTTCGTCCCTCGAGATTCATTCCCCCTCTCGAGTTGTAGTCGTATCCCGGCCAGGTGCCACCGGGCCCCGCGCCGAGTTGCGACCCTCGTCTCACACGATGGCGGAAAGGATCAGGTACAGAGCCAGGAGGACCAGGACGAGCTGAAACCAGAATATGAAGCGCTCTTTCGAGATCATGCTCAATAAGTGCTTACCGAAGTACGTGCCCCCGATGACGGCCGCCACCAACGCCCCGAGCAGTGGAGCGTACGGGGTGTAGTCGAAGCTGAGGGCGAGGAACGCCGGGATCTTGAGAAGATGGATCCAGGTCTGACAGACCGCCTTGGTGGCGATGACCTCCTCGTTGTCGAAGTCATCTCTGAGAAAGAACGGCGCCAAAAGCGGTCCTGTGGCGCCGGCGAAGATCCCGAGCATGCCGGCAGCGAAGCCCAAGACCGCATAAGCCCACATCGGCGGATTGCGGAGCGTGGGCTTGTACCGGCGCCATACGAGGAAGAACAGGATGAACCCGCCGATCCATGCTCGAAACCAGGTCAGCTTCAGGTCGGCCCAGATGTGGGCTGCGAGCGCCACGCCGGCGATCGCGGGAACCATGAAGGCAAAGAAAATCGCCCACCGGACATGACGCCGAAAGGCCCACGTCCGCGTCCAATTCGAGGCGAGCTGCACCACCCCGTGAATCGGGACCACGATGGCGGCGGGGAGCAGCGCCGCCATCACCCCGAGTAGAGTCACGCCGCCGGCCATTCCGAGAATGCCGGAGATGGTGGCCGTGACGAAGCACGCCAGGACCAGCACGACTACGGTGGTCATCTCGAACACGGGCGCAGGCTAGCATTCGTTTCCGCTTGTGCTCCATCGCCATCGTCGGTATGCGGCAAGGAAATGCCGATGCGGCGCCTTCAATTCCATTTCGACTACATCTCACCCTACAGCTACCTGGCGTGGCAACGCTTGGGTGACGTGGCGCGCCGTCACGATCTTCGCGTCGATCTCAAGCCCACGCTGTTGGCCGCATTGCTCAATCATTGGGGCCACAGAGGTCCCGGTGAGATTCCATCGAAGCGGATCTACATGTTCAAGGACTGTCTTCGAGCCGCGGCCGCTTGGGGTATTCCTTTTTCGCCTCCGTGTTCGCACCCCTTCAATCCATTGGCGTCGCTACGGGCCACGCTCCTCGAGATGGACGACGGCACACGCCAAAATCTCGTGACCCGCTTGTTTGCCGCGACGTGGGCGGAGGGCCTCGATGTCGGCTCTCCAGAAGTGGTGGCGCGCATCTGCACCGACGCGGGCGTCCCCGATGCGCTCGAACGAATTCAGGACCCTTCCGTCAAGCAGTGCCTGCATGATGCAAGCCGCGAAGCGATCGAGCTCGGTGTGTTTGGCGTGCCCACGATGATCGTGGAGGGCGAGCTGTTTTGGGGTACGGACAGCTTCGAGCACCTCGAGCGCTATCTACGTGGCGAGGATCCCGCGCAGCCAGACGACTTGGCCAGGTGGAAGGCGGTGCCCGTCACGGCCAATCGCCTACGCTAGCGGTTGTTCCAGGCAACCATGCCGCCACGCATCGACGCGATGCGTTTGAATCCGAGCTTCTCGAGCTCGAGCGCGACACGCCCCGACCGCCGGCCGGAGCGGCAAATCGTGATGACCGGCTCTTCCTTGTCCCAGCCCTTCGAGGCTCGATCCACCGTCCCCATGGGGACGACCTCGACCCCGTTGATCATGCCGTCCGCTTCGGCTTCGTCGAACTCTCGAACGTCGACCATGCGAATTGCGCCCATGTTGTCTTCGACCCAATCGGTCGTGACCTCGGGGATACCTTCGGGGCTTCGCTCGATCGCAGCCCAGCCTCGCTCGGGAAGAGGCTCGCCGGACATCGAGGTGGGGGGCACGATTCCACAGTGTAGGTTGGCGGGCACTGCCACGGCGATTTTCTTCGGAGCAGGCAAGTGGAGGTTCTCCATGATCTCGACGAACTCCGGCTCGGTCTTCCCGTCGCCGACGCGAGGGTTGTGCTGCTTCTCTTCGCCCACGGTGGTGAACGTCATCCCTTTGTAGTCGTGCCCCGGCCAGATGATCGTGTCGTCAGGCAGCGTGAAGAGCTTGTCGTGGATCGAGCGATAGAGCGTCTGCGCGCTCCCTTGCTGAAAATCCGTTCGACCCGTACCGCGAATGAAGAGCGCATCGCCAGTAAACGCGTGCTTGTGATCCCCAGTGACATACGTGACGCAACCGTCGGTGTGGCCGGGCGTCGCGCGAACCTCGAGCTCGACCGAGCCGAACTTCAGCCTGTCCCCGTCTTGGACCGCTACGTCGACGCCCTCCGCTCCCACCTTGGCGCTCACCACGGCTTTGCTTCCCAGGCGCTTTCGCAAGAGCCCGGAGCCCGTGATGTGGTCGGCGTGCGCGTGGGTGTCGAGGGTGTACACGAGCTTGAGCCCGAGCTCGTCGAGAAGCTTGATGTCGCGCTCGACCTGATCGATGACGGGGTCGATCAATACCGCCTCGCCGGTTTCTTCGTCAGCGAGCAGGTACGTATAGGTCCATGTTTCGTAATCGAAGAGTTGACGCAGTAACATCGGTCGCCTCCAGCGGTCTTTGGGCGCCGGTTTTGCCGGCCTAAGTTAGCGAATTAACAGGACTCGGGCCCATCCGCAAACCCACTGGTAGAAAGCGCTGGCAGTTTGCGGCCGGTGCTGCTTTGAATGGGCCATGGAATCCTTCACACCCATCGCGTCTTCGATTGGCGGCGTGCTGATCGGGATCGCAGCCGCCGGTCTGCTCCTGTTCCACGGCCGGATCGCCGGTATCAGCGGTATCGCAGGCGGCATCTTCCGGCGTCGGGAGGCGGGCGACACGGAATGGCGGGTCATGTTCCTGGTCGGCCTCTTCACCGCCGGGCTCGTTTGGCACTTCTTTCGGCCCATGGACTACCAGGTTGCAATCGATCGATCGACGCTGGCGTTGATCATCGCCGGCTTGGCCGTCGGCATCGGCACGCAGCTCGGAAGCGGATGCACGAGCGGTCACGGGGTGTGCGGCATCGGGCGTCTCTCCAAACGCTCCATGGTCGCTACCGTGTCTTTCATGGCGACCGCGGCCGTCACCGTGTTCATCGTGAACGAGCTGCTCGGAGGCTCGATATGAAGATCCGGATCGGCGCGTTCCTGGGCGGTACGGTGTTCGGCATTGGTCTCGCCATCGGCGGGATGACCCAACCTGCCAAGGTCGTCGGCTTTTTCGATTTCTTCGGCAGCTGGGACCCGAGCCTTGCATTCGTGATGGGCGGCGCGCTCCTGGTCTACACTCCGGTCTATCGATGGGCGATTCGAACGTGGCAACGGCCGATTTGGGCGCCGTCGTTTTCGCTTCCCACGCGCAAGGACATCGACGGGCGGCTGATCGTGGGCTCCGGAATCTTCGGCGTCGGTTGGGGCCTCGGCGGCTATTGTCCGGGTCCCGCGCTCACCTCGGTCGGGGCGGGCTCTCACGAGGCATTGATCTTCGGGTTTGCCATGCTGGCCGGGGTCGGGGGCTATCAGATCTTCATGCGGGTCCGTGATGGACGTGCGCGCGGCCGCAGTGAGCAGGTCGCGACTGTGATCGACGGCTGAGCTGGCGAGGGGGCATCAGCGCCAGTGCCAGTGTCGGCGCCAGCGCCAGTGTCGGCGTCAGTGCAAGAGTCAGAGTCAGAGTCTGTGACGGGACGAGCAGCGGCGGTCACGGCTCCTGCACCACGAGCTTCGGCCCCGGGCGATCGAAGTACCAGTTGGCGAAGCTGTCGAGCGGGGACGTTCCGTCGATTTCGTAGCGATAGGCCATCGAATCGAGCATCCAACCGTGCCGACCTGTCCTAGATGAAAACCCCGCGCCATGATCCTGCACCAGCTTCCGCACGGATTCGGCGAAGGCTGCCGCGCGCTCCGGTGTTTGATCGACGGCGGCTCCGAAAACCACGAAATCCGACTGGTCCATGACCACGAAGAAGGGCGTGGTCACATGGTGGAGCACCACGTGCATGCCTGAGCCACAGATGTTGGGGTCGAGCTCATCCGCGGCGCACGATGCATCGGGGACGAGGCCTTGGTAGGCAATACGCTCGCTGAAATCGGTCTCTTCGGCCGGCGGGTACCCGAGCACCACGCGATCATGAAACTCCGAGTCGACGAGCCCTCGTACATCTGCCCATGACAACAGCTTCGCAACCCGATCGAGATTGTGTTTCACACCGTTCGCGCCGGCGGAAACTCCTGCCAAGATGACCTTGGTAGCGTTTCCCAAGTGGTCGCTACCGAAATCCGACTCGCTCTGCAGATCTTCGAGCACGGCCCCAATGATGTCGTGGCCCCGAAAATGAAAGCCTCCGGGTTCTTCGGTGGCGGCCTTGCTTCCGTGCCAGTTGTCTGAAGAGCAGTACTTGATTTGAACCGCATTCCAGTCGAAGAAGTCTGCATTGAGCTCCGCATCCGCCGCGAGGATGCCGTTGAGCTCGATAGTCTCTGGAGCGTCCGTCGAGCTCGTCAGGTGCGGCTCATCCTGCGCCCGTTCCATGCAACGCTCGGGATTCGCGCAACCGCCACCGCCTTGAAGAAGGATGATCCACTTGCCCTGAGCACTCTCGGATTCGGCTTCGAAATAGTACACCGCCTCGGTCCCATCGTTGCAGACCGCATCACGACTCGCCGCATCCCTGACCACCCGCCGAGTCAAAATTCGGGGATTCGCAATCGAATCGGAGATCGAAATCATCTGGCCGCCCGCACCACCGATCGCACCGGCACCGGCGGTGCCACTTGTCCCGCCGGTGCCGGCTACTCCGCCTGTGTCGCTCCCGTCCGTGCCGCCGGTTTCGCCACAACCTATGAACAAGACGAAGAGGACTATCAGGGCTGGATTACCAAATCGCATGTGTCACGGCTCGTCACACCACATGCTGCTATATGTGACGTACCCCTCTTTGACGGGCACTCGAAGGCGGTGTGGTGCATTGCCTGGCCAGCCGATCTGAGGTGCGCAGTTCGTCGCAACTCCCCCGAACTCTGCTTGGTACGTGCCTGCGGGGAGCTCGACGAAGCCGCCCGTTCCGTTCGACGTGGTGGCGTCTAGTTCATACGAGGCCGTCCAGTCGACTGCTTCGTAGAACGCCTGGTTCGTCTCGCCGATGAGCTCGTACGTCACGCCTGCAATGTTGTCGAGTGGGTCGGCACCTCCGGCTCTTACCCTCAATAGGATGTGCCCACCTTCCACGGGCGTTGCCCCAAGCGGCTCGAACGCGTCTTCCCACAGCGCGTCGCTCAACATTGGCCAGAAGGTGGCATACGAGAAGGTCTCGTCGGTCACATCCGCGACCAAGTAAGACCCGTATCCCTCTTTCGTGACCGTGTAACTGACTTCCTGGTTGGCCGGCAGCATGATGCTAGCGAGGCCATCTGCATCGGTCGTATCGCAGTTGGTGGTGTCGGTTTCGCATAGCTCGGCTCCTTCCAGGGGCGTTCCCCCGGCCGGTACGAAGTTGTCGATCTCCGTAACCGTCACCGAAAGCGGCACGGTTGCGGTACCGCAGGCCACGTCCGTCCAAGACACGAAGCCAACTCTCACAGGCATCGATACGGTGCTCGGCGCGCTCCCCGGCCAGCCCGAGAGCGGAATGCAGTCTTTGGCCGAGCCTGCGATTTTGATCTCGACCATTCCTGGCTCGACCTCGGCGAAGCCGCCCTCACGACCTGTGGTCGTACTGGTGAGCGCCGGGTCCGGCAAACCCGACGGGTCGAGGTAGTACGGCTTACCGGTCGCTCCGACGAGCTCGAACGTCGCCCCCTCGAGGGCATTACCCCCGGTCGAGACGTTTACCGTCGCCAGTCCGGTTTCTTTCATGGGGTACGGCGTCCCGATGAGGTCGGCCCAAACCTGTGCATCCGCGTCGTTGATGATGTAATGCGTCTTCACTGGGAAAAACAAGCCGTCGACGACGTCGGTGCGGAGCACTCCGACGTACTCGTCTTTCCGATACGTGTAACTGATTCGGCCGTCGTCAGGAACGGGGATCTCGATCGTGACCTCGCCGTTGGCGTCGGTGTCAGCGCAGTTGTCCGTATCCGTTTCGCAAACGCGCACGCCCTCGACCCGCGGTCGCGCAGTCCCTCCGGTGACGCCCTCGACTATTGTCAGCGTGATCTCGACGGTTTGGCCTCCAGTTGTGCCGCCTGTACCGCCTGTACCGGCTGTGCCGCCTGTACCGCCCGTGCCGTCGCCTGCTACATCACTGCATCCCACGACCGGAAACACCACAATCCCGAGAGCGCAGATCAAAGATGAAAAACCATACCTCATGGCAACCTCCTCGGAGCCATGCGCTCCGCAATTGAGCGCGTGCTCCTGAGCGGGCTACCGAGCACGCGTCGTGCCAACGAAAACCCACAATGATTTCGTTCGCGGATCGCCGTTGGGCGGGTGGATTGTCGTCGAGCAACAACAATCAGCGGTGGCGAGCGTCAGTTTCCCAGGGCCGGTTTTTCGTCCGCGAAACGCCTGGACCACAGCCCGAAGACCCCATCACCGACGTCTGTCCACACCAACCAGACGGCGATCGCGTTGCCATCCGGATCCATCGCGACCCGAGGTTGGTGCACGATACCGCCATCGTAGTGGTCGATACGCTGCGCCTCGCCCCAGCCGCGATTCGCCCGGTAGTGGTTGGCCCAAATGTTGTCGTGAGCTCCATCATTCCGGTACCAGACTGCCATCGCGTTCCCCGCGGGGTCGATTGCGACGCGTGGTTCTAGTGAGTCGCCCAGCTCGTGCGTTTCCACCGGTTCAGCCGTCCGCCACCCGGCGCTTGGCGTGTAGCGACTGCACCAGATGCCGAAGCTCCTTCCGTCGAACTGCTGCCACACGGCCGCGGCAGTTCCTTTGGGATTCATCGCGACGTGAGGGTCGATCGCATCGCCGGCGTTTGACTCTTCGAGGCGGTGAGCCTCCGTCCAGCCGCCGTCCGAGTCATAGCGATTTGACCACACGTTGAAGCGTGTCCCGTCGAACTGGTGCCACACCGCAATCGCGTTGCCGTCTGCATCCATGGCCACCTTAGGTTCTAGCGCGTCGCCAGCGCTCATGTCTTCGATGGTTCGGGGAATGCCCCATCCGATCCCGGGAGTGAAACGATTGGACCAGACGTTCTCGTGGGATCCATCGAACTGGTGCCACACCGCAGTCGCGGTGCCATCGGGCGCCATGGCGATCCGGGGCCCCAGGGCATCACCGACGTCATCGTGCTCGACGAGCGCTGCGCGGCCCCATCCGTCGGTGGGCGTGAAGCGATTGAACCAAACGTCTTCGCGTGTGCCGTCAGACTGATGCCACACGGCAAGCGCGCTACCCTCGGCGTCGACCGCGACGTCCGGGTCCCTCGCGCTGCCCCCGCCATCACGTCCAATCGGCTCGGCGGTTCCCCATCCACTCCCGACGGCATAGTGGTTTGCGAAGATGCTTTCGCGTTCGTCGACCGTTTGGTGCCACACAGCGATTGCGTTGCCGTCTGGTGTCAACACAATCTGGCGGGGTCCCGCCCTGCCGCCGTTGATGACGCCGAGGTCGATCTGCTCGGCCTCGCTCCAGCCGCTGCCTGGCGTGAACCGGGCCGCCCGCGTCGTGCTGGTCTCGCCGAAGGTCAGCCAGTGCCCGAAGAGCACGATTGCATTTCCCTTCGAGTCCATGGCGATCTCGGGGAAACCGCCCCGATCGTGCAGTCGCTCGGGCGCGCCCCACGCTTTGGTCGCTGCGCTGTCGCTCTCGTCGAAGGCAACACACTTGGCGAGAGCGAGCACGCACAGGCACACGGCCGCCAACGAAGTCACTGGCTCGGAGTGTGAATGTCGACGGCGAGTCATGGCCGCTGCTCGTGCCCAACCAACGACGATCAACGCGCCGATCCGCAGCATTGTCAACCCACGGTGGGACACCACGCAAACCTTTCGCTTGACAGTCTTTCCGTCTTGGCAGAGGTTCGAATATCGCTTGACGGCTGCGTGAATCTCTCGATTTGCGGAGGTCGCACCATGCCCCGTGCTCTCTTCGTCCTAGTGTTGCCTGTCACGCCGGCGCTGCTGGTGGGCTGCTCGGATCTGGGTTCCGCTAGCTGTGTACAGGGCCAGTCCCTAGTCGATGGCGCTTGCGTCGGATCGGCGACGGGTGGAACGGGAGGATCGATCCGCTTTCCCGATCCGGAAGAGCAAACGAAGGGACTCCGCCTGGGGTGCGCCAACAACCTCACGTATGACATCGCGACCAACTTGGTCTGGGACCTGACGGTCAATCCCGGGCCCATTGTCAGCGGTGAGCCTTTCGGCGCGGAATTTCGGGGTGTCGCCACATTCGGGGAGTCGTTCCTGGACGGTGCACAGCAAGCCGTGTCTGGTGGAGTGCATCGGATCGGGCTCGTCGAGCTAAAGGCGACTGTCCACGCTCGGAAGGGCATTGTGGACACGCCCGACGCCGTTCTCCACCACGTACCGATTGAGGCTACTTGTGCGTACGACGACCGCGGAATGAGTGGCTTGGCCGCGGGTCCGTTCCCGGCCTGTGATCCAAGCAGGGACAATCTCGATGGTTCCAACGAAGACTGCACCGGTCTCGGAGGGGAGCCCCGGCCCGAGAACCGTTGCGCGCAGTTCGTCAACATTCCCACGAGCACCGATTGCCTCCCTGGCGGGAATTGTGACCTGTTGGGCAAGCTCGACTCTCAATGCGAGCCAAACGGATTCTGCGCGACCGGCCCGCTGGACCTGCTGTTGGAGGGGAGCAGGGAGGTATACATCGCGGCCACGGAAGGAGAGGTCCTCTTCGGTTGGGATGATGCGAGCACCAGCGCAGAGATCGATCAAAGCGGTGGCCCCAACCATGGCACGTGGATCATCCCACCGCCCGCGTTCGACGACCCGGTTGGACCCATCGGGCTCCGCGCCCGCGTCGGAGATTTGGAGATTGCATTGGAGTGCATCATGGGTATCGACTGCAGAGGCCCATACGGCACCAATTGCCGAGACTCGCTGCCCAGCCCAACGCCAGACATCGCACTCATCCGGTTTCCGATTTACGTGCCGTGATGGTAGCAAGCGGACCGCGGCTAGAACTCGCCGCACACCCCGACGTATCCGCCTGCGCGGGATATCTCGACCTCCGGCGCGAGCTTCGACTTGCTGGGTCTCAGCAGATAGACCAGGGGCATGGCCAATAGCGGTGCAGCGGTTGCGCCGGCCAAGATGGCGCCGCTGATTTGCTCGGAGCGATTGACGCACGTTCGGGCATCGTTGGAGTCCGTGATGAAGTCCGAGCACGAGGTGTCCGGCTCCGTGTCGGCGGTGACACCGTAGGTGACCGAGAACACGGCCAAACCGACCCCGAGGCTTCCCGAGAGCCACGCCCACCAGGGCGTCTTTGCGCGTTTCGGTAGCGCCAAGGGCATGGCGGTCACCAGCGCGCCACCACCGACCGACGCCGTGACGATGAGTCCGTTGCCCGTGTTGAACCACTTTTGCTGGAGCGCGGCGCTCTCTTGCCCGGCATCGAGAGCGCCCACCCAGTCCTCGGAAGCTCGTGCGCGAGGGCCGAGAAGCACGTAGCCTGTCAGAAGGCTGGCCGCACCGGCTCCGAACAGCGTCATTCCCGAGATGAGCTTGCCTCGCGGCATTCGTGTGGCGGGCCGGACGTCCTTGGAGGGCACCTCGGTCGAAGCGACCTCATCGCCGCATGGCAACACCGTTGCAGGCAAGGTCGTGAGGTCCATACACTTGCCGTCGATCAGGGTTCGGGCCGCCAGCGCGACGTCGCCGCGCGTCGGGCCGCCCGGGCTACCTTTGATTCGTGCGAACGTGGGTTTGTCGGATGCGGACCCGCGCAGGAGCGCGATCTCGAGGGTGGCCGTCTCGGGCGCCAAGACCAGAACGACGGTACCAGCCGACACGGTTCGCGCGATCTTCGAAGCGTCGGCTTCCCGATGCTCTGCGGCCTCGATCTCCGATGGATAGCGCAAGCCCAGTGTTGGCCTCGTGACGACTGCGCTATCGAACCGCGCGTCGACCTCGAGCGCCGTGAACCCTTGCACTTCGATGTAGTGAGCCCGCCCGCGCCCGCTCGGGTCGCATTCGACTTGCACGGCATAGTGGCCCGGAAGCAAGTCGGGGGCTTCTAGCGGCGTTTCCCCCAACCGCAGACCGTTGATACGGACCGCGCACTGAGAGGGTTGACTACCGACTTGGAGCACCGCACCTCGTTCGACGCGCTCCGCATCGGCTTCCGCGAGGAGCTTGGTCACGCGAGGGGGATGCATCTGCGCGTTCGGCTCTCCGGCGATCACGAGCCGCCGGCACTCTCGGGCCATCGCTTCTGCTTGCTCGGTCGATCCGGTTTCGAGCAGGGCACGGACCCCTAGCAGACAGGTATCGAGCGTGTCTTGCGCGTGTTGAGGCTCGCGATCGAGGGCGACGATCGTTGGGAGTGAAAGCAACTCGGTCTCGCGCAACCGCGTATACGCCTCACCTGGGTTTCCGCGAACCAAGCTCTCGAGGACCGCGCTAGACCGCTCCCTCCAGCGCACCTCTTCGGCTTCCGTCAGCGCTGGCGCCGGGGCTGACCCTTCCGCTTCGAACCGTTGCGCGGCGAGCTCCTGCGCCCAGACGCCGACCCCACGCGCAGCCAGCTCGTCGTAGAGACGGGCCGTCGTCGGCGCGACCCACGCGTCGGCGGACGTCGCCACTGGGATGATCAGCCAGCGGTCCCCGGTTTGTGCGGCGGCCCCCTGAACAAACGAGGCACTGAGGACCACGGCAAGCGCCAGACGTCGCATTGCGCACACTATCGAGGTTATTGCGATTTCGGGCAACAGTCTCCGCTAGAAGGAAATCACGCGAGCGGGTAGCCTGGTAGGCGCCTGATGACCAAGGACACTGTAGATCCATGGCCCCGGATGCGCGGCGTGGTGGACGCTGTCGTTTCCAGTCTGCGCAGCGGCAGCTTCATCGAAGAGACGCTCGAGTCGTTGTGCATGCAGCTCGGTGCGAGCTCGGCATGGAGCACGCTCGAGACGAAGGGCGGTGGCCGCATTCATCGATCGCGTACAGCCACTCTTGCCGTCTCCCCGGCGGTCCTCGCGGAGCATGTGACCGAGGTCTTGGGACAGGTGCAGCGTGAGCGTCGGACGGTTGCGGGTCGTGTTCCATACACGCCTGAAGGCTCCTTCGTCGCGGTGCCCCTTTGGTCGCATCCGTCCGGCTCGCAGCGGAACCTGATCGGCGCGCTCTATCTCGAGTTTCCAAACGACGACGGAACGCGGGGCTCGGTCGTGGAATTCGTGGAATGCGTGGGCTCGCTCCTTGGCGGCGCCATCGTCCAGCAGTGTCTGATCGAGGCCAAAGACGAAGCCCTCCTCGTCGAACGGTCGAAGGAGCGCAATGACCCATGTCTTCGCCTCGATGAGCTTTTGGCCTACGAGAGCTGGTCGACAATTCGTGACGAGGTGGACGCTGCATTGATGAGCGCCGCTTCCATCATGCTCCTCGGTGAATCGGGGACCGGAAAAACCCAGCTGGCGAGCGCGATTGCGCGGACGAGTGGCAGGGAGCCGATCGTGCGCGTCACGCTCGGGCGCGCCGACGACCTGAACACGATCACCTCCGAGCTCTTCGGCCATGAGCGCGGTGCGTTTTCGGGAGCGGTGTCCAAGAGAAAGGGCCTCGTCGAGTATGCGAAGGGCGGAACGCTCATCCTCGACGAGGTCTTGGCACTACCGCCTCACGCGCAACAGTTGCTGCTAGATTTTACCCAGTTCGGCTCATATCGCCCGCTCGGGTATGAAGGGCGAGAGCCCAAACGCGCCGACGTCCGGCTGATTTCGGTGACAAATGGCGACATCGCGAAGGCCGTCGAGGAGGAGCGTTTCCGCGAGGATCTCTACTACCGGCTGGCTACCGTGCCCATCGCGCTTCCGCCCCTTCGGGAAAGACGGGATGAGATCCCGGCGATTGCGCTTTCGTATCTCAACCGCACCGACGCTCGAGCGGGATGGGATCTCGATAGTGGCGCCATTGAACAGCTCACCTCGCCCCGTCTCGAGTGGAGGGGAAACATCCGGGAGCTCGAGGCCGTCATCGAGCGAGCCCGCAATCGCGCCCGCGTCCGTGGCTCTCGAGAGATGGTTATCGAGGGAATGCACCTCGACCTCGAGCGTGGATCGTCAGGCGGCGAGTCGACTTCCCGTCCCCGCGGCGAGCCTTTTCCTGAGGAGCTTCGCGACAAGTGGAAGCTGCTGACGGATCGAAAGCAGAATTTGGAGTCCCTCGAAAAGGAAGTCATCGAAGAGACACTCGCGGCGTGTGGTGGCGTCGTCTTGAGAGCCGCCCGGGAGTTGGCGGTGTCGCGGTCGGGCTTGCTGAGTCGAATGGCCACGCTCGAGATCGATTCATCGAAGTTCAAGACCAAGCTCGGGTGACGCACAGATGGTCGGCTTGGACACATCCCCCGGCGATATCACCGCTCAAGACTTCGGACCCTATCGGATCGTACGCCGGCTGGGCTTGGGTGGTATGGCCGAGACGTTCGAAGCGATTCGCTATGGCCGGAGCGGTTTTTCGCAGCATGTGTGTCTCAAGCTCGTGCGCCCCGCATTTCGCGAGGATGCGATATCGATTCAACTCTTCGAGCGGGAGGCGAGGCTTGCCGCGAAGTTGCACCACAGCAACATCGTGGGGGTCATCGACTTCGGCGAGGTCGAGGGAACGCTCTATATGGCGCTCGAGCTCGTGGAGGGGGTGGATCTCCGGAAATTGTTGGACGCACGCAGGAAACTATCGCCGGCTCACGTGGCCCTGCTCGGCTACGAGTTAGCCGCCGCCGTAGAGCATGCGCACAATCCAACAGCGAGCAAAGGTACCGACGGCCTCGGTGCGGGCGGGATCCTCCATCGGGACATCTCGCCATCGAACGTTCTCATCAGCCGGTATGGCGAGATCAAGCTCACCGACTTTGGCTTGGCCAACGTGGCGGTGGAGGGCTCGCGTCAAAGCACCGTCAAAGGGAAATTCCCCTATATGGCACCCGAGCGGCTTCGCGACGAGCCGCTCGATGCCCGTTCCGACCTGTTTTCGCTGGGTGTCGTCCTCTATGAAGCGTTGGCCGGGCGCCGTCCGTACGAGGGTGCTCACGATCCCGCGACCATCATGTTGATCGTCGAGGGCGATCATCCCGCGCTGCGCGAGCTTGCACCCGATACGCCGGAAGGGCTGTGTGCGATCGTCGAGAGGCTGATCGCCCCCCACCGCGAGCGGCGGCCGCCAAGCGCGGGTGCGTTGGTCGAGCAGCTCGAGGCGTTTGTCCCACCACCCAATGCGCGCCGGAAGTTGGGCAAGATGGTGGTGGCCACGCCGGGCTACATGGCGCGGGGCGCCGATCGCAGCGTAGAGCCTTCACCGGCACCGTCCGTGCACATTTCTAGCGGGGCCGAGGAGCCGCAGTCGAACCATTGGTCGAGGCGCGAGCTTGGCAAGAAGGCCTCCTGGCTGCTGCTCGCGCTCGGTGGCACCGCGGGCGCATTCGCGTTGTGGTCACGTCGGAAGGGCCAAACG
Source organism: uncultured delta proteobacterium (assembly GCA_963817725.1). Lineage (GTDB taxonomy): Bacteria > Myxococcota_A > Polyangia > Polyangiales > Houyiibacteriaceae > SG8-38. The sequence goes on along the minus strand of CAWFPD010000004.1, from coordinate 362,804 downwards.
CCGCCTGAAGAGACGGAGGAGAAAAATAGCCTTAGCGGCGTCGTGAGCTCAGCCAACCGAGGGGTAGACACGACCGTCCAGACCATCGCTCCGAATCCTGCAGACGCGAGCGTCGCGAGCGCCGCCGCTCGTCGATCCGAATCGAGCGGGGACGCCACTTCGCCCGCCGCAGCACCGGCCGCCCCGGCACATCTCACGGTGCTGGTCTCTCCCTGGGGGAATGTTTGGATCAACGGAAAGCCCCAAGGCGCCGCGCCCCTCAAGCGCGCAACGCTCAAACCGGGCAGGTATAAGATTAGCGCTGGCCAGGGGGAACCTACCGCGAGTCGAACGATTCGTTTGCGCGCAGGTGACCGCAAAACGATCCGTTTCGATCTGGTCGAGTGAGCGGCGGCGACAGTGACAGCACCAGCGCCAGTGTCGGCGTCAGTGACAGCGTCACCGACTATGCATCCACGGCCAGATAGATCACGTCGTCTCCGACCTCGACGTGCTCGTTTGGAAGCACGGCGTAACAACGTCGGTTGACCCGAATCTCGGTCACGCGGTCTCGACCGATGAGCGCACCGGGCTCGAGCAGTTGGAAGCCAGTCCATGGAGAGCCGAAGCTGAATTCGTGGCTCGGCTTGGTGATCCTTTCGACGACGTGCACCGTCTGCACGTCGTTGCCGGCGAGCTCCTCGTCATCGTCGATTGCTCCGGTTGCGCGCAGGAAGCTCGTGGCAATCTGGTAGGCCTTGTCCGAAATCTCGGGGTCGTCGTGTGAGCCGCACTCGACCGAGAGAGCCGGCACACCGGATAACTTCAGGAATCCGATGATGACCTTGTCGGCCAAGCCGTACCAAGACTCGACGAGATAGGAGATCCCAACGTGCTTGGCGATTTCGTCGATGGGAGCCTCCCCATTGCTCACGCCGAATGGAGGGGTCGCCGTGGCTGCGGAATGGAGGTCCAAGAAAACGTCGAGATCGCCAAGCGTCTCCTTCAGCTCGAGGGCGCGGCGATGCTCGTATCCCCACGCGTCCTCCCGCAGCGTGTCGACGAACGCGAAATCCCAAAGGCGGTTTAGATCTGCTCCGCCTGGCGTATACCGACGCCGCTGCGAGGTCGCCGCGGGGTTCGCGAGAATCAAGAATACGGTTCCGCCGGCCGGCACCAACTGGCCTTCTTCGAAGTTGCGAGTGAGCCGCTGGATCGCATCCGCGCCGCAGGGCTCGTTGCCGTGCACGGCTCCGCAAATCCCCACGTGGGGCCGCGGCCAATCCGCGGATGACGATAACCGTCTCAAACCAGGTTTTAGCTCGTCGATGTACAATTCGCGCCCCTGGTTTCCCGGTCTAGCACGCGCTTGGTTTGCTCGAACCAGCGATCCGCCTCGGCCGAGCTTTTGCCCACCGCGGTGATCCCGAGCTTTCCGAACTCACTCAACGCTCCGGTAAAATGGAAGAGCACCCCCGATTCGCACCACGCTTGGTAGTGCAAGCCATTCACTGCAGCGATGTCCAGCAGGTCTTCGAGCAGCAGGCCCCGATAGCTGTCGGAGCACATCGAATCGGTGGCGACGTAAAATTGCAGGCTCGCCCCTTGGCGTGAGGTAGAGGCCGGTGCTCGGGTCGTATCGACCGTCGGTCATCATCCGCAAGAGCATCATCGGGTGTGTGGTTCCACCCAATCGAAGGTTGGTTTCGATCGCGTAGTGTCGCCATGAGCCGTCATCGACCTGGACGCAGATGAAATCGACCGCCAGCCTTCCGACGGCTCCTTGGTCCTGAAGAATCTTGGCGGCCCGAAGAGCGTCCTGTTGAATGGCTAACCGATAGGAAGCATCGGCGGGAAATCTACAACCTGCATAGATCTGCCCATCCACGCCTTCGACGAGCTGATCGTGCGTGGAAATCAGATCGAGGCTTCCTTCCGGCGAAATGCGGAGCTGACAGCTCGGAGCCCGCTTACTCGCCGCATCGACGAATGTTTCCACGATTCCACCTTCTCGTTCGAGCTTCGCCTTGAAGCTGTCCCAAGTCTGGCGGGGGTCGACGAAGCGCATCGCGCGGAGCGCGTCGACCAGCGCGGAGACGCGGTCGTTCCGGCTCGCAGGGCTTGTCGGCGAAACCTCGGCCAGCGGCCGCAGGTCGAGGATCGCGTTGCCCTGACCGCTGAAGCCCGTGTTTTGTTTCACGAGCATGCGCTCCAGATCGGGGTATTCGGTCCACAGGCCTTCGATTGCATCTACCACATCGGCTTCGGTCTTCAGGTCCTCCACGCCTGGAAGCATCGGGATGCCTGCTTTGCGGAACGCCCAGCGCGAGCCGCTCTTGGTGCCGAGCCAGCGCAGATCCGGGTCGACCCCGTAAAGCGGGATGCCTAGCGCGACCGCGAGAGAACGCTCCAACTCCGATACGGTGAAGCACGTCATCAACCCACACTCCGGTCGAATCAATTGGCGAATGCGATCGATCACGCGCGGCCTTTGAAGGAGCTTTTGGCTGAGCGGTACTAGCGAGTTGTCGTACAGCGAAATGACGGTCAGCCGGCCCCGCATGTGCTCGTTCGGGATGCCACTGATGAGAGAGAGCATGTAGTCGACGGCCGCCGGATGAATGGGCGCAGAAGTGACGTAGACGAGGCGGGCACGCGGATGCCTGAGGAGGTTCAGCGCGAAAAGCATCCGCTCTTCGTAGTGAAGCACGCCATCGATCGAAACCGTGTCGATGCCATCGAACGAGAGCGAGGGCACCACGACGATGTCGCGCGGCTCGGGCCCGTCGCCATCGGCCAAGGCCCAGCGGCGGCGGAGATGGGACTGGAGCTCTCGAAATACTGCCAGCTCATGGTCCCTGTCTTGCATTGCACGCTTTGCAAATATACCACGCCGATGCAGGATTGACTTGCGGCCGTGGCGTGAGAGGGGCACAAGATGGGCGTGGCGGTCCTCGTCGAGTTGCTAATTCCTCTGGCTGTCGTCGGACTAATTGGCTGGGCGTTCTGGCTTCGATACAAGCTCAAGCTGGCAAGGGCGGAGGAGGCCGATCGAATGCGCGAAGAGCTCTCGGAGCTGCGGGCCTACCGCAAAGACACGGAAGCCCGCCTGCAGGCACTCGAAACGATAGCCACGCTCGGCGAAGATCGTATCCGCGTGGACTACGAAGATGCGCCCGAAGAATCCGAAGAGACTCGGAGGCGCAAGGGCGGAGCATGATGGACACTCCGAGCGAAGCCACACGGGAGGGTCTTTTCAGCTTTCTTTCGCGGCGCCGCTTCCTCAAGGCGAGCCTGGTGGCGGGTGGGGCGATCTTGGGCGTGGGTGGTGGCGGACTGCTGGTGCTTCGTGGGCGTGCGCCCGCCGTCGATGGCCTTCGCGTGCTCGACGCGCACGAGTACCGGACGCTTCAAAGCCTCGTGGAGGTGATGTTGCCTTCGACCGATGCGATCCCGATCGATCCGGCTTCGATGGACCTACCACGCGCCTTCGACGTCTTTCTTGCCGATGAGCCCAAGCACAATGTCGAGGATCTACAAAAGGCGCTCGTTTTGATCGAGTTCGGTCCCTTGGTGTTCGACGGAAGGCTCACGACCTTTTCGCGGTTGGCGCCCGACGAACGTGCGCAACATTGGAGCGAGTGGGCGCTCAGTGACAAGTTGGTGAGGCGGCAGGTCAGCATCGCCATGCGGAAATTCTTCAACTTGGTCTACTTCGACCACGAGCAGGTGTGGCCGTACATCGGGTACCCAGGGCCGTCGTTGACCCGCCCAGGGAGAGTCGCGCGATGAGCGGGGCGGTCGTCGACTTGTCCAAGCAGTCTGTGCCCGGCTCGGTTTCGACCGAGATCTGCATCATTGGCTCGGGTTGCGGGGGTGCGACGGCGGCGCGTCTCTTGAGCGAAGCCGGACACGAGGTCGTCGTGTTGGAGGAGGGTCGGGACCTGATCGGACCCGAGCGCACCCAGCGCGACCGGGCGATGTACGACCAGCTCTACATGGATCGCGGCGGAAGAGCGACACACGACCTTTCGGTCAGTGTCCTGCAGGGAAGGGTGCTGGGCGGGGGAGGCGTGATCAATGCCTGCGATGTCGTCCCATCGCCAGATGCGGTGCTCCATCACTGGGCCAGCAAGTACGGTTTGGAAGACTTCGCGCCGGAGCGCTTTCGCCCATTCCAAGAGGATGCGCTCGGAGATCTTTCTGCCAGCCGCATTCCGGCAAGCATGGTCAACGCAGCCAACGACAAGCTTCGTCAGGGCGCTGCCGCGCTCGGGCTGCGTGGTGAGGTGATGCGCCACAACCGAGTCGGTTGTCAGGGCCTCGGAACGTGCCTGATCGGCTGTCCCATTCAAGCCAAGCGCAACCCGCGGATGGTGGCCCTGCCCAAAGCCCTCGCCGCAGGCACGCGCATCTACACGAGGTCGCGGGCGGTCAAAATCGGCAAGGCCGACAAGGAGATCAAGGAGATCGAGGTCCGAACACTCGATCCTAAAGGCTACCACGAGGGCAAAGCGCTCAAGGTCCGCGCCAAGGTCGTCGTCGTCGCGGCGAACGCAATCGCCTCCGCCCAGCTGCTGCTGCGCTCGGGGATCGGAAACGAGCACGTGGGCCGCAACCTCACGCTCCAACCGCAGTTGCCGGTCATCGGCATCTTCGATGAACGCATCGCCGCGTTCGATGGGATCCCCCAGTCTTACGCGGTGACCGAGTTCGAACAAGAGGACAACCCCGAGTTCGGGCTCTGGGGTTACCGCATCGAGGGCATCATGGGCACGCCTGGGATCGTCTCGACCCTCCTCCCTTTCTCCGGCCCCGAGGCGATGCGTGGAATGGCGCAGTACGACCACATGGCTGCGTCGCTGTTACTCGTCCCCGATGCGCCATCCGGGCGGGTTCAGGTATCTGGTGATGGCCGTCTCACGATTCGATACGAGCAACGACGCGACCATCAGGAGCGGCTTCGTCGTGCCGTCGAGAGCACCGCGCGGATCTATTTGGAGGCTGGCGCACGGGAGGTTCTAGTCCCGACCTTGCCGCCGTTGGTCATCCGCTCGGCAGCGGAGGCGAAGCGGGCTCGAGAGCTCACCTTCGAGCCCGCGACCGCTCCTTTGATCAGCGCCCACCAGCAAGGCACGGTGCGCTTCGCCGCGGACGAGCGGGAAGGAGGGGCCGATCTGGACGGCTGCGTCTTCGGCACCCGTGATGTGTACGTCTTCGATTCCTCCGGTTTCCCGACTAGCGCTTCCAGCCACACGATGACGCCCATCATCGCGGCGTCCCGCATGCTCACCGGCAAGCTCTTGAGCCGAATCTAACCGAGGCCCGCGCGTTCACTCATCTTCGATCTGGATCGACTGGGTGGGGCACATCATGCAAGCGTCCCGCACCTTGTCTTCGAGGTCTGGCGGCACGGCGTATGTTTGAATCAAGAGGCTCCCATCCTCGGCGAACGAGAAGACCTCGGGGGCTTCCTCGATGCACACGCCATAGTGGTTGCACGTGGCTGCGTTGTACATGAGCTTCATGACTTCCCTCCAGTTCAACTGTTGCCGAGTAGCTGCCGTTCTTCGTGATCCATGTCGTCGCGGATGGCGCGCGCCAGCTCGCGCACTCCGACGACGAGCTTGGCACCGACGGCCGTCTCATCGAGCTCCTGGATCACGCGGTCGAAGAGCTCCCGCTGAGCTCGATGCTCGCGACGCATGTCTTCGGCCACCTGTCCGGTCTCCCCGCCCGTCGCCAAGGTGGGCAGTTGGTATTCCTCATAGTGCAGATGCTCGAGCAAGGCCGTCCCGAGCCTTTGGAGCTCTTCCCGAAGCGCGATGATGGTCTTGCCCTCGTCCTCGGCCGTTCCTAGGCGCTCGGTCAGGGCTTCTACGCGCGCGACCAGCGCAGAGATCTGGGCGTGCTCGCTTCTGATTCGCGCGCTGATCTCCTCCAGCCCGGCGGAGCTTCGAGTATCGATCCTGCTTTCCATCTATGCTGCGGCAAGCCGCCTGCGCCGCTCGGCCAATGTGGGTGGCTTGCTGACCTCCTTGAGCCCATCATACTCGTCTTGCGCCTGCTTGTGGTACCAGTCCGGGTAGAAGTGCTTACACCACTTGCGAAATTCGGCGATCGGGCCGTCCCCGTCGCACAGCATGGGATGCTCGAAAAAGGCCTTGTTTTCCCAGACTGGCGCGTCCTCCTCGAGCTGCCGCGCGATCTCTTTGGTGAACGCCTTGCCGACTCCAGCCGTGATGTCGGCGCCACCGATCTTCTTGACGGTGAATGAAAACCGCACGTCGCAGTATTCGTCATCGATGGGCGTGACGGAAGCCATGTTCGTGGTCTCGATGATGCCACGGAAGCGGCTCACCGAGAAGCCAAAGCCATGCACCTCGACGTCGAGCTCGCCCTTCACCACGCCCTGCGGGGTTTCGTACACCGTGTCGGTGATCATGTTGATGTGCGGGTATTCGAGCTTGATGGTGTGCGGTTGCGGGACGATGTTCATGCCATGCACGTATCGAAAGTGGGCTTTGTCGACCACGTTCTCGCACATGTCTTGATTGTGCGTACGCAGCTTCCAGCGCTGCCGCCAATATGGGGTCCACGCTTCGTTGTTCCATTCTGGGATCGCCGGGATCTCCCACTCAGGCTCCCTGCCTTCGATGTCGTGCCAGACCATGATGACGCCGTTGACCTCCTGCGACGGCCAGGCCGTGACGTTGGCCTTGCGAGGAAGATGCTTGGCGTAGGGAACGTGAGTACATCGGCCCGATCCATCGAACTTCCATGCATGGAACGGGCAGACGATTCCATCGCCTTCGACTTTGCCCCCGTGGCCTAGATGCGCGCCCATGTGAGGGCAAAATGCATCGAGAACGTTCACCTGACCGTCGTCGGTCCGGAACATGACGAGGTCGACGCCGAAGTACCGTAGCGGCATGACGTCCCCGGGCTTCAGCTCGTCCGCGTACGCCACCTGGAACCATCCTCTCGGGTAACGGGGGATTGGAAATCGCGGTTTGTTACTCATGTTCGTTCTCCCATTTCGACTTTTTGCTTCGGCGGCCTTCGGTACGGAGACTGGTGGCCCCAATCGCTGATTCGGTCATATGTCACCGGGTTCCACCTGGACTCGTCCACGGTGCGTCCGCCCCAGCCGAGCTCGCATTCGAAGCCTGAAGGCGTGACACAGTAAAAGCTCACCATCTGATCGTTGGGGTGCCGGCCCAGTCCCTGAACGATCCTCACCTCGTGGCTGAACGCCCGGTCGAGCGCAGCCCCCACGTCGTCGAGCGAGCTCATCTGCAGCATGAAGTGATGAAGGTGCTTTGGAATCCCCGAGCCGAGCGCCACCGTGTGATGCCGAGGATTGACGTGTAGAAACGTGACATCCACCTCGAAGTTGCCGGGGAGGGTGCAGCGGATCTGGTCGCTCAGGCTAAAGCTCAGCAACTCCTCGAAATACGACCGAGTCCGCGCGACGTCATCAGCGCGAAGCGCGAGATGGCCGATGCCTTGCTCTCCCGTGATGAAACCCGCCTTGACCAATTTTCGTTGGAACGGCGTGTCGGCGGCCAACGGCCCGTGGCAGAGCTCGATGGCGACTCCGCCGGGCTCGACTGTGCGGAACGAGCCTGAGACGCCCCGCGCCTTTGCCTGCTCGCTCGAAAGCGTCGCGACCGGATGACCTGCCTCTCGAATGCGTTCTGCAAGACCGTGCAAGGCGGGTTCACTGGTCATCTCGAAGCCCAAAGCGATCAAGTCGTCGGCTGGACCCTCTTGCAGCAGGATTCGCGCAGCGCGCTCGTCGGTTCGATACGGAATCAGCCCCTCACCTAGCTCTGCACCCCGCTCGACGCCGACTACCTTCGTCAAGAAGCGATCCCACGCGTCGAGATCCGACACCTCGAAGAGAAAATATCCCAAGCTATGGACGCCGGAGGCTACGGGTCGCTCAGGCGAGGAAGTCGTCGGTCTGCCCATGCAACGCTCCCGTTACTCCGCCGCGTCGGCAGCTTCCCGGCGCGGAGCATAGAACTGGGCGTACCACCGGCGAAACTCGCCGATGGGCCCGTCACCGTCGCACAGAATCGGCCGATCGAGATAGATCTTGTTCTCCCAAATGCGGACATCTTGGAGGTATCCATCGCGCATGTTGTCGATGAAATGATCGATGAGCTCTTCCGTCATGTCCTTGGTTGCCTTCATCGACACCCCAAATCGCAGCATGACGCGCTCGTCGTCGATCGGCGTGTGGGCATTGATGATCACACCCAGGCCCTTTCCGTGCATCTTCGTGACTTGATATCCAGGCCCGTAGTAAGTCGCGGTGGACTCAAACTCGTCCTTGCCGCCGTGCACCGGGTACGCGACCGCCTTGATCTTCTGTTGCCCGACGTGGCCCTGATAGGTGTTGCTGAAGGAGCCAGGAACAGGATGCGTATTGTGGACCGGAATGAAGTGGCCCGCGTCCGCCAAATTCTCCGCAATGGCTAGCGGCGGCGTCTTGATCTCGAGCTTGGCATACCGCCAGGAAAGGAACGCCGGATCGTCCCACTCTTCGAGCTCGGGGATCTCCCAGTCGGGCTGGCTCTTTTCCCGATCGTGCCAGACGAAGATCATCCCGTTGCGCTCGCGCACCGGCCAACACGCCACGGCTGCCTTGGGTGGGATGCGCTTTGCATACGGAATCTCGACGCACTTGCCCGTTCCGTCGAACTTCCAAGCGTGGAACGGACAGACGATGGCCTCGCCTCGGACCTTGCCTCCGTGTCCGAGATGCGCGCCCATGTGGGGGCAGTAGGCGTCGAACACTTTGGCTTGTCCCGCCTCGGTGCGAAACAAGACGAGCTCTTGGCCGAAGCGCTTCATCGGCACCACCTGGCCAGCTGCCAACTCGTCCGAGAACATCAACACGAACCAGCCTCTGGCAAAGCCTGCCCAGGGGTTCGTCTTCGCATCGTCCGTCATGAGGGAGCTCCTTCTGGTCGGGCGGCCATTCGAGTACGGACCGCCAAACTAGAACATGTTTCACTAGAACATGTTTCAATTCTGGGGCTCTGGCAAACAAGAAAAGATGTCCATGTATTGACCATAAAAATATAGACAGTATATAGACAGACATGAAAGAGCCGCGTCGGCCCAAGGTGGTGATCGCTGGAGCCTCAGGGTTCGTGGGGCAAGCGCTTGCGCCGGTGCTCGCCGAGTCCTTCCACGTGATCGGCTTGTCCCGATCGGTTCGGACGCCTGGCGGCGGCTTCGACGAGTACCGCTCCTGCGATTTGTTTTCGTTGAAGGAGGCCGAGCAGGCGCTGCAAGGGGCGGAGTACGCGGTGTACCTCGTGCACAACATGATGCCCTCGACGCGGTTCACGCAGGGTGACTTCGCGGACCTCGACGTGGTGTGCGCTGACAACTTTGCAAGAGCGGCGGCCGCTGCGGGTGTGAAGCAGATCATTTTTCTTGGCGGGCTGATTCCCGAGGGAGCAGAGCTATCGAAGCACCTCCAGAGCCGCAGCGAGGTGGAAAAGGTGCTTGCGGGCCACGTGGTGCCTGTGACCACGTTGCGGGCGGGTCTCATCTTGGGCGGTCGCGGCTCCTCGTTCCAAATCATGGCGCGATTGGTCGAGCGCCTGCCCATCATGGTGTGCCCGCGCTGGACGAACATCCGAACGCAACCCGTCGCGCTCGAGGATGTCGTACGGATGATCGGCGGAGTGATCGGCAGCGAAGAGCACTATGATCGGGTCTACGACATCGGAGCTCCCGATATCGTGACCTACAAGCAGATGATGGCCATGACGGCTTCGTCACTTGGCAAGCGTCGTCTGTTCATTCCTTCCCGAATCATGTCGCCTGGGTTGTCCCGTCTGTGGATCACACTGATCACGGGCGCGCCAAGGGCGCTGGTGGGGCCGCTCGTTCAGAGCCTCCGGCACGAAATGGTCATTCGGGACGATGGTCTTGCGGAGCGGCTGGGCGTCGAACGCACCCCGATTCGCGAGGCGATCCGCCGGGCCGTAGCGCAGACCGATGGATCGGCCCCTCATGCGTTCCGAGGCACGAGCTCGAGGCAACGCTTGGTTCGGTCCGTGCAGCGCATGCAGTTGCCCGCAGGCTGGACCGCCCAGCGGGCTGCGTCCGAATATCTTCAGTGGCTGCCGCGCTTCTTGCGGTCGTTGTTGCGCGTAGACATCCAGTCGGCCGATCGTTTCCGCTTCGTTTTGACACCGCTCCGGTCGCCTCTTCTCGAGCTGACGCGAGCGCCGGGCCGCAGCAGCCCCGATCGACAGCTTTTTTACGTGACCGGTGGTCTTCTCTCGCGCCGCAATGGCAGGCCTCGGTTCGAGCTTCGTCAGGTGTTGGGCGGCCGGACGTTACTGACCGTCGTGCACGACTACGAGCCTCGTTTGCCTTGGCTCGTCTACATTTTTTCGCAGGCGATTTTTCACCGTTGGTTGATGAGTCGCTTCGCCAAGCATCTGTCTCGCAGCGCAGACACGAGCTTCGCCGGAACCCTAACCCTTCCGGTACGAGGCGGGTACCCAACACAGGAACACGAAAGATGGATGTAAGCACCACCACCCCATTCATCTTCAGGCGAATCGAGTGATCCCGCGTAACGGGTACCCGCTTCCGTACCTCTAATCAACGGCCAATCATGAGCAACAACGTCAAAGAAATGAGCGGACTCTATCCAATGCGCGTCGTGGCGCGTCTCACAGGTCTGACCGCGGATACGATCCGTGTTTGGGAGCGTCGATATGCCGCGGTCGAGCCAGATCGAACCGAAGGCAACAAGCGGAGATACTCCGGCGCTCAGGTGAAACGATTGGTCCTCTTGCGGCGTGCCACCGAGCTTGGGCATTCGATCGGTCAGGTCGCACGGCTGCGCGATGATGAGCTCCGGCGGCTGATCGGAGAGACTGGATCGGACATCGGAAGCAAGGTTTCGCTGTATGCAGCCGTCGTGGAGGACTACCTAGAGGCCGTTTTCGAGTACGACGTGCAGCGCGCAGAGTCGATATTGACCCGGACGGCAGCCATTTTGCCGGCCATGACGCTCACACTCGAGGTGATCGTGCCACTCATGCGCCGTGTCGGGGATGCGTGGAGCTCAGACCAGTTTCGGATCTCTCATGAGCACATCATCTCGGGCCAACTGCGAAGCTTGCTGGGCGCGCTGATGCGACATACCGATCCGGTGTCGGGCGCGCCTCGGGTGATCGTGGCGACTCCTCCGAATCACTTGCACGAGTTCGGTGCGATCATCGGTGCATTCATGGCCGCGAGTCGGGGCTTCGAACCCATCTATCTGGGCACGCACATGCCATTTGACGACATCGCCGAAGCGGCTGACCAGAGCGGCGCCGAGCTCATCATATTGAGCATCGCGCGGGATTGCGAACCGGGCGAACGCGAGGCCTTGGGCGCGGGTATCGAACGCCTGGCCGAAGACCACGAAGTCTGGCTGGGCCTTCCTGAAGGGCATGTTCTATCGACCCAGCGGCTTCCTGCCCGCATGATGCACCACTACGAAGAGCTGGACGCCGCTCTCACCAGGCGTCCTTTGGAGTCGACCCAGCGCTTGGCATGAGGGCTCACCGAGGCCGAACCCTCCCACGTCGCAGTCCAGCCCTGAACCGACGCTCCCTTCTCTGACGCCGCCGTTCCGTTCACGACGGAACGTGGGCCATGTTCGGCCCAGCTGTCTATATTGAAGAGCAGGAAAAGAGGGGGTCTCTTTTCACTTGGGGGTTGATCGATGTCTGTTCTTCGACGGTGGGGAGTCCTTGGTCTGTTCTTTGCGGCAGTGTGGCTGGCGCCAGGAAAGGCGCGCGCTTTTCCGGACGAGCCGTACAGCCTCGATGACGGAGCGAAGGCCCATACCCAGCGGTTTCACGTTCTGGGCGAGATAGGTCTATTCGCCGGCAAGCTCGAGGGAGACCAACGCTCGGTGCTAGTCAGCCCGCTCATCGAGATGCGTCTGCAACTCGCCTACAGCGTTCTCATGCAGGTCGTCTGGGGCATGGCGTATGCCAACGTAGATTTCGAAAATGCCGACAAGCGCAACGCGTTCCGCTTTGGAAATCCCTACATCGTCTTTCACTACCAGGGAAAAAAGAATCAGTTCTCCTATCGGGTCGGGTTAGGCGCGACCATTCCGGTAGCTACCCTTCCTGGCGACATCCCCGATCAGGATCAGGTGACCGCGGCACAGGCCTATCAGTTGGCGGCCGCGATACGCGGAAACAACATGTATTGGCTTTGGGACCCCCACACGGTGAGCGTCATCGTTCCGGTGGCGCTCGAGCGGACCAAACCGAGCGGCTTCTTGTGGGGCGCCTATCTCGACACCGGCGCCTTGATCAAGATCAACGACAAGAACGCCCGAACGTCGAAGGTGGACTTCATCATGCAGATGGCCGCCATGATGGGTTACCAGGCAACCGATTGGCTGCGGGTCGGGTCCAGGTTCAGCTTGGTCTTGATCCCCAAGTTCAATGAGGAGAAGACCCAGCTTGCGGTCGAGCCCTTCATGCGATTCGGCAACGACAATGCGTTTGGCGCGATTCGGTTGAACATCAACATCGACAACCCGAACGGCTTTTCGTTCGACAAACGACAGGTTTGGGGTCTGCGAATCGGCGGCGGCGCTGCGTTTTAACGCAACGCCATCAGCCGAAGATCGGAAGGTCCTCGCCCGCTAGCGGAAACGCGGCCTTGTACTCGTCCGGTACACCGGCGAGATTGCGCAGGGCGCGATGGACGTGCGCGATCGAAAGCCTGGTGCCTTCCGCCGAGTCTGGCGAGCCCGTCGGTTGGAGGGTCACCGGATCGATCAAGTACAGCCCGTGGCGATCGTCCGTTCCGCCGATCACGGTGTTGCCCGGTATCCCCGGCCCCATCATCATCATGCTGCTGATGGGCCAATGATCCTTGCCGTTGCCGCTGTTGTATCCGGGCGTGCGGCCGAAGTCCGAGCCCATGACGATGGCGATTTTATCCGCGATCCCTTTGCGCTCCGCTTCCTGCATCGCGAAGTTCGCGCCGTTGACGAAATCGATCAGGCGCGGGAGGTGATTGGCGTCGTGGTTTCCGTGGGTGTCGAACCCACCCATGCTGACGCTTACGCTCACCGAGAGCCCTGCCTGATACGCGGCCAACGCGACCTGAATCTGCCGTTCGATCTGGTTATCTGAAAACTCCGTCGGCAGCGATTCGGAGACTCGCTTGAGGTCGTCTTGCCCGAGACGTGCCAGCATGAGCTCGTTCTGTCCGTCCCAAATGCGCGGCAGGCGCTGTTTGCCTTGCAGCCGAAGAAGACGAAGCTGCTGCTCGCGCTGCACGATCCCCGGTACGTCCGCCTGGCCGAAATAGTTCTCCTCCGATTCCGTCGGGTTCGGGCGTGCGGGAAAGGCTAGATTGTGTAGAAGACCCCCATCACCCAGAGGTACTGCATTGGTGACGCCCTGGGTATCCAGGTATCCGCCATAACCGATCAGGGGCATCGGAAGGGTCGGACCGTAGGTCGCGGCGATCAGCGCACCGATCGGGGGATGTCCCTCGGCCGTACGGCCGCTCCAGGTACCGCGGGTTCCCTGGTCGTGACCATTGGTTCCCGTGTCCATCCCATTGATGACCAGCAGCCGCTGGTAATTCGACTGAAAAAACGCGTCGAGCGCCGTCTGGTCATCCCCGAGCGGCGCGTAGCGAATGTTGCCGGCGCTTCGAATGTCGTCCCTCAGGAAGTGCCCCATCGGGTTGCTTTCGTTTTCGCTGGTCTGGCCCTTCGGATCACATAGATGGGTTGGGTCCCAGCCACCGCCGGCATGCATGATTATCCAGTAGGTTCCCGTGTAGGCCGAGCTAGCGATCGACTGCGCACGGGCCCGCAAGGGATCCACGACCGATGGCAACACACATGTCAGCCCAGCCCAGCCTGCCATTCGCAAAAAATCACGACGATCCACCGCTAGTCCTCCCTCACTCGTACAGGAATTGATAATCAGACAGGAGATAACTCACCGCCGCCATCCAGGCGCGCAACGTGTAGTCTCCATCTCGACTGATGCGACGCCCGTCCGGCAGCGAGTCGCCCGTATTTCGATCGTTGAAGAGCCGGCACTGATCAGCCAGGTCTTCTGAGACCGTTCCATCGGCCAAGCCATCTGCGCCGAGGTTGTAAGCCTGCATCAAGACACCCACGGTGGCGTCGATCTCCGGATCGTCGCTCGCGAGATCTTCGCCCAAGAGCTGCGCATGCAGATGCCGCACGTTGTCCCGCACCTGAGTGGACCCTTCGGAAAGCGGCGTATCCCGGTCGACGTAGGGGAACAGCAGGCGCTGATCGGCCGGCTTCGAAAAATCGTAGGGGACGGCGGAGCACGCCACCTCGTACGCCATGCGCTGGGCGAGGCTCGCCATGACTCCGTTTGGCTCCGTCACGCGCTTGGTGACCAAGTCCGAATCGATACCGCCGTAGAAGATGCGATACTGACTCAGCAGGTAATCGGTCTGACCGGGTCGGCGTCGCCAACGCACGCCCGTGGTCGCCTCGATCTTGCGAGACAGGTGCTCGGGCGTGAGCAGCCGTGCCGTGCCGAAGGTCGACAACTCGGTCTCCATCTCGGAGGTGAGCGGTGTCGCGTTCTTGGCTCGGAAATAGGGGCTCAGAACGATTTCGCGGACCAGCAGCTTGAAGTTGTAGCCGCTGTCCATGAATCGACGCTGGATGGTTCGAAGAATCTGCTGCTGGAGGTTGTAGGCACGCTCGAGCGCTGGATCGACCTGTGGATCGACCGGTGGATCGGTCTCAGGCGGCGGGGGAGGTGGGGGTGGAGGAGGAGGCTCGCCCATGCCGCCCGCACCGCCTGCACCGCCTGCGCCAGCCGAGCCGCCCATCCCGCCAATGCCATCGCTCCCGGCCGAGCCAGCCGAGCCGCCCATCCCGCCGAGTCCATCGAGGGGTGCGGGATCGACGATGGGGTCGGGCTCTTGCAGCGCCTGCGCCGCCATCTCTGGCGTCATTGCGGTCGTGATGTCGAGGATCTTCTGTCCCGTCAGACCCTCGAACACCGTCTTGACGGTTGCCTGTGCAAAGAGCGGATTCTGAGCGAGACGTTGCGCGAACCATTGCAGCGCATGCTTGCGGTCGCCGTCGGGCAACTCTTGTCCAGCGAAGCCGGGAGGCAAGATGTAATCGGCATCGAACCACTCACCCCGCCCGCTGTATTCGCCTTTCTCGTTCCAGTTCATGAAGAGGCCGGCGACGGGATCCATCGTGGTGTGACAAACCGTGCAGTTCGGATTGGTGAGCGTTGGATTCTCCCCAAAGTCTGCGCTGGCGTCGACGGGCCTGCTTCCAAATTGATTGATGTCGATATCGAGGAAAAACGAGTACGCCATGCGTGAGCGATGGCGATTGATGTTCGTATCACTCGTCGGAAAGCGGTTCAGGAACATCGAGGAAGTCAGAATCCCCGCGTGCGGAATACCTGGGATCTGAACTTCATGGAAGGTATCCGGATTCTCTCCTACCCCGAGTGGCACGTCCGGCAGACCGATCAGCGACAGGGCCGAGTATCCGTTCGCCATCGTGTAGTTGGCAGTGAGGATCTCCGTGAACGGTCGCTCGTCTTTCACGACGTGTGCAATCAGCTCGAGCGGCTCGCGCGCGAGAGAGTCGTTGGTGACCTCCGCCTTTTGGTCGTCGTTGGGATACTTCTTTTCGAACCAGCGGAGGTTCGGGTACACGTCTTCATCGAGAAGGTCGATCGCGTTTTCCCGGCCGAGGTACTTGTCGGTCAGGAAATGGTCGTTGTAGAGCTCCATCACGCGATCGAGGAAACGATCGTCGCGCATGATCTCGGCGAGGGAAGCCTCCAAGCCGAGCTGCCCCTGCTGCGCGGTCGTTTGCTGCTGCCGCTCGGTTGGAAGCTTGCCTGTCAGCTCGAGACTGGCCTTGCGCAAGGTCTCCGTCCAACTGAGCAGCTCGAGCTGACCTTCATATGGATTGGCGAACCCCTCCGACTGCGGACAGGCATCGATGTTTTGCGTGGAGCAACCGGAAAAAAGCGTCGGCTCGTCCTTGCAGCCGGACACCCAAAGTGCCGAGCCTAGGAGCAAGACGAACAATCCAGCTTTGAGGTTGCTATTGATGCACCTGTGACTCATTTGCACAAACGACAGGTTAACATGCGAAAACAACCCGAGGGGACTATGTTTTCAGTACAATAGAACACTTAAAGTGCAAATTTTGCGCCTTGCGGGTGCATTGATTTTGTGATGGATCTTGCATCGGTACGCGCCCATGCAATGATCTCGCGATAAACAGAGCTGAAATTTTCCTTTGAAACGGTTGAAAAATTTTGCTCATGATGTGAAATGAGAAGGCAATTTTGCATCGAAGGTGAATGGGAGAGACATGCTTTACACACGGATGAACTTGGTTCGAACGATGCTCGTGGTCGCTTGTGGCTCGATTCTGGGCGCCTGCGGAGGGACGGATGCCAGCCCGCCACCTCGGGAGGCAGCGCTAGTCTACTGCGATAACCCGGAGGTGGCTGCGCCCTCCTGCTCGCTGACCGGCTATTCGCTCGCCGACGATTCGGCGCTTCGCACCAAGCTCGAGGGCTGCGCCCTGACCGGGTGTCACGGGATGTCGGCGATCACCACCTGGACGGTCGACCTGTCCGGATCGGTCGAGGAGGCGCTGTCTTCGCTCACGACCTTCGCGGACGGGAGCCCCTACTTCCTCGTAGACGACGTCGATCCCGATTGCAGTCAAATGCTAGCTGAGGTTACCAGCAAGCCCATTGGCCTCGTGCGTATGCCGAATACCGGGAATCCGAGCGACTATTGGTCCAGCGCAGAGGCGGACTGCTTTCGATCGTATCTGCACGAGTTGTACCCGCAGTAAGTTGCCGTGATCAGCCATGCTCGGCGCGCCGAATGCCGAGGTTGACGATCTTCTGGAGTAGGGTGGGGTAGTCGATCCCGGCCGCCTTGGCGGCGCCCGCGAACTCCTCTTCCTCCGCGATGTCGGGATTGGGATTGGCCTCTAGAAAGTAGAGTCGACCCGATTCGTGGAGCCTGAAGTCGATGCGCACGTAGCCGTCGGTCCGGAGCCGCCTGCAAATCCGGCGCGCCAAGGGAGCGATGGCTCGTTCCACCTCTTCCGGGAGCTTTCTGGCACGGCCGATCCGCACGCCGTACTTCTCCTGGTAGCTCAGATCCCACTTCACTTTGCGAGTCGCAATCTTCGGAGCGTCCTCGCGGATCTTGTCGAGAAACAGCTCCCAGGTGGGAAGCACTTGGAGCCTGTGATTGCCGAACACGGCCGCATAGAGCTCGCGTCCTTCGATGTACTGTTCCACGACCGCGTCGGTCTGAATCTTCTCGTGGATGAAGGCGACCCGTTCCTCGAGCGCCTTGTCGTTGTAGACGACGGACGCTTGCGAGATGCCGTAGCTGCCCTCCTCGATCAACGACTTGACGATCAGAGGAAACTCCAAGTCCTTGGGCCGCTTGATTCTTCGGTACCGGGGGAATACCCGGAACCGGGGCACGTGGATGCGGTGGTACGTCAGCACCTTCTTCGATAGGGCTTTGTCGCGCGCCAACAGGAGCCCGCGCGGATTACACCCAGTGTAAGGGGTACGCTTGAGCTCCAGGTATCCGACCACGTGCGTGTCGAACATCGCCTCGCCTCCGAACTCCTCGAGGAGGTTGAAAACGACGTGCGGCTTGAACTCTTCGAGGGCGGTTCGCAGCGGTGTCAGCTCGTCGCCGAGGCCGACCATGAGCACCTCGTGACCGAGGAACCGCAAGGACTCACGCACGTCGAACTCCGTCTGAAACGGTGCGATTTGAGCAGGTGAAAGATTGCTGATGTCTTCGGGCGGGATGAGATTTTCGTGGACGAGAACGATGATTCGGCGTCGCTTTATAGTGGGTGCCATGTGTCCCGCCGGTGCAGAAGGTGCACGGTGTGCACCGTCAACATGATGGCAAAGTCGAGCTTCGTCTGACGCTCCCCTTTGGTGAGCCGCAGCCTGAGCTCGCGGCACCTTCCGATGATATCACGAAGCACCTGATCGACGGTGAACTGATATTCGCCCGTGAAGAGCGCGATTTGCTCTCGAATTTGACGCCGATTGCGACGCAAGAACGAAGCGGCCGTCTCGTTGTTCCGGTACCGGGGTGACTCGCTGAAGATCTTCAACAGGTCGCGGTCGTACTCGTTGCTGAAGCCTGGGCTGTAGTGCGCTTGGCGTCGCTCGTAGTGGGTTCGTAGCGTGTATCGAAGTTGGGAAAGAGAGTAGGGCCGAGCCCGGGTTTTCACGGGAGGCTTCTTGTCTGCAAGGTCCGAGGCCAGCTCGTCGACGTATTTCAGCTTTCTTAGCGCTGGCCACCCCTCGTATTGTTTGCGCCACTGGGAACGCGGAGCGAGCCAGACGGCAAACGTTTCGGCGAAGTCCTCGACGGGGTGAGCTTGCGCATACCAGCCGTCCAGATGCTCGACGAAGCTCTTGCTCACCGGGTTGGGTCGGTAGAACTCGGGGTAGGGCTCGCTTGCGTGCCCAAAAGCGCGCTGCCACCCCTTGCGGCGTTGCAGGTTGTAAGCGTGTTGCAAGGCGTGACCCGCCTCGTGGCGCAGCAGTCGCATGCACTCGGCGCGCGTTCCGCCCTCGACCTCGAACATCATCTGCCGCTCGAGACGGATGAGGCGTGGATGCGCCAAGTAGAACGGAAGCCCGATGCCGGGGATACCGTCTGGCGAGCACCACTCGTCTGCCAGCCACGTGTGGAGGCGGAAATGGAGCAGCCCTCTTGCGTGGAGCTCTTCGCGCAGACGTTCCGTGCAATCCTCGAGCCACGTGCCCGATAGACTCAGGCCCAGATCAGACAGTCGAACGTCCAGCAGCTCCTCGGTTGGCAGGCTTTCCCAAGCGACGGGCACGACGCGTGCAGCTTGAAGGATCTAGTCGCTCACGACAACGATTGTTTAGGGTTCACCATGGCAGCCGCTCGCCGTTGGCGTGCCAGAACCCGCCTGAGGTCGCGAGCGTGAGATCGTCGATGCGCGCGATGAGCCCCTCGGCCGCCTCCTCTACCGGGATGCCATGATTGCCAGTCATGCGCGTCGCAACCATCCCAGGATGCAGCACTGCCACGGCGATTCGCCCACTCCTCAGATCGTGAGCGAGATTGACGCCGGCCATGTTGAGCGCTGCTTTTGACATCCGATATCCGTAGTACCCGCCCGACTCGTTGTCGCCGATGGACCCCATTCGGCTCGTAATCAAAATCACCTTGGATCCGGGCTGCAGATGGTCTCGCAAGGTGGAGGTTACCAACAGGGGGCCGAGCGTATTGACCTCGAATTGCCTTCGTATTCCGTCGAAATCGAGGTTCGGAAACGGCTCATCGAGCATGACCCCGGCGTTGCTGATCAAAACGTCGATCTTGGTGTCGCCGAGCTCGCGGGATACCGTCGCGAGCGCCGCGTCGTCTGTCACGTCAATGCCCTCGAACACTCGAACACCCTGCTTGGTCAGCTCCGGGCTCGCCTTCCGGCACAATGCGATCACTTCGTCACCGCGCTTGGCGAGCTGTCGGACGAGCTCTAGACCGATGCCCCGATTCGCTCCTGTGATGAGGACCTTGGCCATGATGCTTCCTCTCTTTTGGAGGATCATAGCGCTGTGGAGTCGTTGTCCAGTCCCTCGGTCAGCGGATCGGCACACAAAGCCGCTCGCCAGCGATGAGCTCGCAACCAAAGCCCGCCGCCACGTCGCAGTCTGCATCGATGATGCAACGCTCGACGCAGATTCGCGAGGTGACCGGCCCGCCGAGGAGCACGTGGTCGATGCAGGCTCCAGGAAGGCCATTGAACTCGGAGATGGGACAATCGAGGTCGTCGAAGCATCCGACCGTACAAATCGCGTTGACGTAGTCCGTGTAACGGTCGGCCGGGAGTGCCAGCTCCTCGCAGTAGCGGCCTGCGAAACAGTCCACGTCCGAGTAGCAGGTTTCGTACATGATCGACTTCGGCTGCGGCTCGTAGAAGTCCTCGTAGTCTCCTACGAAGATGCATCCCGAAAAAAGCGAAGCGCAAAACGCGGCAGCAAACCATGTCAGGGGCAGATTGAGTCGAAGTGGCATGGTGAACGTCTCCTCATCGAGATAGACGTTCGACCCCGACGCCGATTCAATGAGTCCGCATTCCCTCTAAATTTAGGCTAGATCGTAACGTGAACCACATGGCCTTCGTAGGCTTCGATGCCTTCGTCGACCTTCTCGCCGAGCTTTCGCGCCAACACGACCAGCGCCCGTGCCATGGCAAGCTCATCTCCGATCATGGGACGATTCGGGTCTTCGGGATTGCGGCGGGCCTTGCCCACGCCGACTAGCTCATCGCCGTCTATCGTGAGGCGAGCCGTTGCATCCGTCGCGTGGCCCTCCTCGACGATCTTCACGTTCACTGTGAATGTCTTTGCTGCGGACATCGGATACCTCCTCGAACGAGAAATCAGCATAAGGGAAGTGCGGCGCGTCCGTCCATGGCTGTCGAAACCGCGCTGATCAGCCTCGTTTTCTCGTGCGCGCGCAGCGCCGACGTGCCAGGGTTGCGCCGGCCCGGGCAATCATAGGGAGTTGACCATGCGCTCGTCGAGCTTCGTTTTGATTGGTTTCGCGATGACCTTCGTCATGGCGGGTTGCAGCAATGGTGACAGCACCGGGACGCAAGAGTGGACGGTCGATGCGGGGGCGCTGAAGCTGCGCGTGACCGAGTCACCATGGAACATGACGTTCTTCGATGCCGATGGAAACGAAGTGCTCATCGAGCACGGAGCGACTGACGGCGGACCTACCGGAAGCGTTGCGATGCATCTCGGCCCCCCACCTGCAGGCAGCGGGCAAGAGCCGGCCCTGCCACCGCTCGAGGACGGCCAGCCGGCCACACCCCCCGGACACGACACGGGCTGGATTCATGCCGTCGCCCTCGAGACCTCCCGCTACGAAGGCGAATCGTATGTGGCGACGATTGCCACCTCCGACCCGGATCGAACGCTCGAGCTCATCGCTGCGCCGCAATCGGACGGCGTAATCGAGCTCACGGTTCGCCCGACTCGCAGCGATGGGGTTCAGGCCCTAGGCATCGGCTTCGTGGCGGTCGAAGACGAGCGCTTCGTAGGGTTTGGAGAACGCAGCAACGCCGTTGACCAGGCGGGATGGGCGCTCGAGCACTATGTCGCCGACGGTCCCTACTACGATGAGGCCGAGTACATCATCATGGGCGCGTTGCTCCCCAAGTGGGGAACGCGGTGGCGGCCGGACACCACCTATTTCCCGATTCCTTGGCTGCTGTCCTCTCGCGGTTACGGCGTCCTCATCGACAACGACGAGATGAGCTATCACCGGGTCGGTTCGGAGAGTGCAGATGCGTGGAGCCTCGAAGTCGAAGCAACTGAGCTGCGTTTTCGCGTGTTTGGTGGACCCACGCCGGCGCAGGCGCTGAGCCGCTACACCGAGGCGGTCGGCCGGCAGCCCGATGACTATGCACCCTGGTTCTTCGGTCCGTGGCTGCAAACCGAATCCGACGACCAGATCGAAGAGGCCCGCCTAGCCGACGTGCCGACCTCGCTCAACGCCACGTATCTGCACTATCTCCCGTGCGGAAGCCAGCAGGGCCGAGAACAGGATCAGGAGGTCCGAACCGCTGACAATCACGCCATGGGGGTCGCAATCCATACCTATTTCAATCCGATGATTTGCCGTTCCTACGAGCCCGTGTTCAGCGAGTCGGAGGCTCGAGGCGCGCTCATCATGAACGGAGATGGCGATACCTACATCTACGACTACTGCAGCAACGTGAACAGCTGTTTCGAGGTCAGCCAGTTCGATTTCGCCGCACCGAGCGGTGTCTCCACATACAAGTCCTTGACGGGTGAAGCGATCGCGCATGGATACGACGGTTGGATGGAGGACTTCGGCGAGTACACTCCACTCGACGCGGTCTCGGCGAGCGGAGCGACGGGCACGGAGTTTCACAATCGCTATGTTCGCGACTATCACTGCGGAGCGTATGAAGCGACAGCGGACACGGATCGCCCCTTGGCTCGGTTTACGCGCTCGGGATGGACCGGCTCGCCGGCGTGCACACCCATCGTATGGGGCGGAGACCCGACATCCGGATGGGACTACGATGGTTTGCAATCCTCGATCTATCGTGCGCTCTCGATGGGCACCTCCGGCGTCGGGATTTGGGGCTCTGACATCGGCGGCTTCTTCCAAATTGCCCGTACCCTCTCCGACGAGCTCTTCGATCGTTGGATCGCCTATGGGGGCCTTTCGGTGATCATGCGGAGCGAAAAGAACGGGGTCCAGGTCCCGGAATATGATCGCCCGCAACCCTGGTATCCGGCGCACCAACCGGTTTGGCGCTTGTACGCCAAGCTCCATACGCAGCTCTACCCCTACATCCAGGCAGCCGCTGAGACGTATTACTCCACGGGAAGGCCGATCATGCAGCATCACGTGCTCACGCATCCGGACGATGTGGAAGCGACCGGCCGTGACGATCAATACATGTTCGGTCCGGACATCCTCGTCGCCCCTGTTTACGTGGAGGGCGCAACCGAGCGGGAGCTCTACCTACCGGAAGGCACGTGGGTCGAGTGGTGGCGCTCGATAAGCTACGCCGAGGAGAACGGCGCCTTCAGCATGACGTCGCCCGTGCTCCGCGAGGGCGGCGCGTCTCTCACGGTCTCGGCACCCTCGCCTGAAATTCCGATGTTCGTGCGAACAGGAGCCGTGATTCCCATGCTCTGGCCCGACGTCTTTACGCTGGCGGAGTACGGCGATGATCCCGCGATCATCCATGCTTCCGATCGGGACGACCTGCTGCACGTGCTCGCGTTTCCACGCGGTGAGACCGCGGGTACGTTTTTCGCGGAAGGGCAGTGGAGCAGCACGGAGGACAACCAAAGCTGGAAGCTCACCCTGCAAGATGGCACGCAAAGAACCATTCACCTCGAAGCTTCGATGCGAACGCTCGAGGGGCCTTTCGATGTCTGCGGTGTTTCACTCGACGGGACCTCGATTTCCGCCGAGGAATGGTCCTATGATCAATCGACCGGAGCGCTAGACGTCACCTACGACACCACCTCCGGCACCCTCGAGGTCACCGGTTGCTGAAAGCCGCATCTTTGCCGTCCGTGTGACGTGGCGTGCGGCACGCAAAGCCGAGTAAACGCAGTCCGCGATCGAGAGGCCGCTCACATACTGGCGTGAGCAGACGCCGACCGCGTTCCTGCCTGCAGCGAAGAGCCCAGGCACGACGCTGCCCTGCTCGCTCAGCACCTGACCCGTCTTTTCATCGACGGCAAGTCCCCCCAGGGTCATCACTGCACATGGGTGACGCTTGGATCCGAGTGAGCAATCGATCGCGTAGAAGGGACCCTCTTGCATGACGTGCATGCTGTCACGATCTTTGCCGAAAGGATCGGAGCGCTGCCCGTCTGCGGCGGCATTATACGCTTCGAAGGTGCTTCGTAGCGTGGCGATGGGCACTTTTAGCATCGTCGCCAGCTCGTCGATGTCACGGGCTCTTTTGCTGTTGAAATAGAGGTTCATGAGCGCCGTGCCGCGTTGGAACCACTGAAGCTGACCGGGTCTCGACTGCTCGAGCGCAACCTTCCTAAGGTGCTCGTCGATGATGAGCGTAGCCACCCCGTGATTGCTCTCCACCATGGCTTCACCGATTTTCGCTCCGTACCAAAGCTCATTGACGAAGCGTTCGCCCCTGTCGTTGATCAGCATTCCCTGGGCAAAGGCGTTGGGTGGGTACAAAAAGCGCCACGCCGAAGCCCGGTGCATCTGGTCAACCTTGCCACCGACGCTTTGTCCCAGCCGAATGCCGAAGCCGTCGTCCCCCGCAGTTCCCAATGCGAGCCCCGGGAGAAACTCCGGGATGTATTGGGCTACCATCTCACGATTGAACACGAAACCTCCTGCGCAAAGGACGAGGCCGCGACGACAGCGAATTCGTCGCGAGGACGAATGTCTCTCTTCGATTGCATCGCACCACCGTCGCAGCAGGCCCGCCATGGCTGGCGCGACCTTGGCAACGGCCGTCTCCAGGCGATGCAGTTGGCGATGCAGCTCCTGCCACGCTCTTCCTTCGATTGTCTTGTATTCAGCGCCGACCACCCGGCCGGTTGGATCCACGATGAGCCGGCTGACGCGGGCTTGGAGCACGATGCGCACCCCGATCTGGGTTGCCCACCTACGAAGCGGCTCCACGAAGTTGGCGCCGGGGAATGCGCCTCCGTCCGTTCGGTGGCCTCGAGGCGCTGGAACTGCCTGGTCGCGGTAGGGAGGAACGGCCTCGTTGCCCGAGTAATAGAGGTGGTAGTCGTTGGTTGGATACGACGTCTTCACCGGACACAGAGTTCCGAAAAAGGGCACGCCCCGGTCGGTGAGCCATTTCACGTTGGCTGCGCTCGTCTCGCAGAAATGCCGAAGTGTTTCGTCCGAGACGGCATCCTGTACCTCCATCGATAGATAGCGGTGCATGTTGTCGACCGTGTCTTCGACGCCCGCTTCTTTCTGAATGTGCGTGCCGCCACCCGCGTAGAACACTCCTCCGCTGATGGCCGTTGCCCCGCCTCCTTCGAAGCGGTCCAGCATGACCACGTCGGCACGCCGTTCGCGGGCCTCGATCGCCGTAGTCACGCCGGCCGCTCCGAGACCCACTACGACTACGTCGGTGTCGTCGTCCCAGCGCGCGCCCTCCACGTCTTCGATCAACAGTGGTGTCACGCTGCCCATCGGTGTTTGCGCAAGCTAGCATGGCGGTTCAAGGTCCGCAGCGACTGATGGAGCTTCCCGTCGATCGAAATGGAGTCGGTCCCGTCTGCCTGGTGACCGGCGGAAACGGCTATGTCGGCAAGCACCTGATCCGCCGCTTGCTCGAGGTCGGCTGTGAGGTTCGAGCGCTCGACCTGGCTCCGTTCGAAGGCGACTCACGCGTGACGAGCATCGTGGGGGACATCCGGCGGATGAGCGATATTCGTCCTGCGTGCGAGGGCGGGGACACGGTGTTTCACACCGCTGCGATCATCAACACGTTGACCCTCGCGCGGCCGAGCGTCCGCCGGCAAGTCTATGGCGTCAACGTCTTGGGAACCCAATCCGTCATCCGAGCCTGCCGCGCTGCAGGCGTCAAGAAGCTCGTCTTCACCAGCTCGATCACCGTGGCGGTCGACGGGCCGATCCGCGGAGGTGACGAGTCAGCTCCATACGTCGGCGCCAATGGCCTGCCCGACCTCTACTCGCAGACCAAGAGCATGGCCGAAAAGCTGGTCTTGGAGGCCGACGATCCGGAAGGGCTTCGCACGGCAGCTGTCCGTCCTGGCGGCGTGTGGGGTCCGGGGGAAGGCGCGATCGTGGTGCAGGACTTCCTCGAGCATCTTGCGATGGGGCAGTTCAGGGCGATGATCGGCAGTGGCCGGTCGGTTACGGACAACGTGCATGTCGATTCGGTGGTCGACGCGCATTTCCTGGTCGCTCAGAAGCTGACGGAACAACCGGAGCGAGTGGGGGGCCAGGCGTACTTCGTCAGTGACGACGAGCCTACCAATCCCGTCACCTGGTATCGACCGATCGTCGAGGGGCTCGGGTATTCTTGGCCCAAGCTGCACATTCCACGCCCTCTCGCGTACGCCTTCGCCTATCTCGGGGAGCTCATTCACTATCTGGGGGGTCCATCTCCGATGCTCACTCGGCGCGGGGTGCTGGCGGTCACGCAAGACGCCTCGTTCCGGATCGACAAGGCCCGCGCACATCTCGGCTATGCGCCGCGAACCAGCTCAGCGCGAGGGTTGCCGCAGCTCATGGACGATTTTCGCGCCACACACGACCGGTTCAAGGCAGCCCGATGATCAAGCTGATTTACCTTCTGTGGCCGCGGAATCCGATGCCGCGACCAGAGCGCCGCACCAGGCTGCTCGAACGTTGCGCTCCCCAACTTCTCGATGCGGGCGCCCGGTATCTCGCGATGAACATCGACGACGATTTCGCCGACGTGCCGTCGCCGACGCCCACGACGAAGATGACCGATCCATTCATCGCCGAGGTGAGCATCTGGATCGGCGAGCCAGCTCTTCGCGGCACGCTGGAGGAAATCTTGCTCGATGCCGACTTCGACCTTGCAGGATACCGAGTGACCGAGCATCTATACACGGAGTACGGCGGAAATCCCCACGGCAGGGCGCGGGACTGGCCGGACGGCGAAAGGTCGCCCGGCGTCGTCTCCGTTACGCCCTTGGAGCGTCCTAGACGCATTCCGAAGGATCGGTGGATGAAACATTGGTTCAATCGACAAGGGCCGATGTCCGAGGCCATGCAGCCGCGAAGTCGGTATGTTCGCAACGTGGTCGACGAGGTGCTGACACCCGGTGCGGTCCCATACGAGGGGATCGTGGAGGAGTCTTGGCCGTCCGCCGAGCACATGACGGATCCTTTTCTTTTCTATGGGGCGCGGAACCGCCTGGAGCTCGTCAAGAACATGGCGATCATGGCGCGAAGCGTCTCCGCCTTCCTTCCGTTATGGAAGATCACCAGCGTCACCATGAGCGAGTACTTCGTCCGGAGCGCGCACCGGTAGCAGCAGGATTTTGTGCTGGACGAGCACGATCTTTCTGGCGATGCTCCCCGTCCAATGCGAACCGATCGACGCAATTTTCTCAAGGTGTCCGTCGCGGGAGCTGCAGCGCTTTCTACGATCAGCGCGGGCGCCACGCTTTCGGGCTGCACCTCCAGCACGCCCGCAACGGGCATGAAATACTTGCGAGCGGAAGACGTCGAGCTTCTGCGTGCATTGATTCCGGCGGTCATGAAAGGGAAGGTCGCTTCTTCCGACACGGCGGGAATCGATCAAACGTTGCACTCCTTCGATACGCTGATGGGCGATCTCTCCAGCCTGGTCATCGAGGGCGTGCAGCAAGCGTTCGACGTGCTCAGCTTCGGGCCCACGCGGGGGTTGACGACGGGACAATGGTCGTCCTGGTCCAAGGCTTCGGTCCAAGATGCCGAAAATGCCCTCGCCCGGCTTCGTGACAGCGGCATCGGGCTTCTCAATGCCATTTACGGGGCGACGATCCGGCTCGTCATCAGCGCCTGGTATCTCATCCCCGAGAACGCGGCGACGGCTGCGTATCCGGGGCCTCCGCGGAAGGTGGTGGGCGCGGCTCCCGCAGCCGTCCCAGTCGAAGAGGTGACGCCGTGAGAGATCTTTCCAAGCTGACCTTGGGCAGCACGACTGATCCATACAACGATGCCGCTGCACGCGGTTGGGACATCACCGACGCCAGCGCGCTCACTTCTCCCCTCGAGATCGAGGCGGACGTGGTCGTCGTGGGAACCGGGGCTGGAGGCGGGACGGCAGCTGAAACATTGAGCGAGGCAGGCTTGCGCGTGGTGCTGCTCGAAGCCGGACCCCTCAAGACATCGACGAAGTTCGATATGCAGGAGCGGGCAGCATACCGCGACCTCTACCAAGAGGGAACGGGGCGCGGAACCAAGGATGGCGGGATCGTGATTCTGCAGGGTCGCGCCGTCGGCGGATCGACGACGGTCAACTGGACCACCAGCTTCCGCACGCCTCCAGAGACCTTGAAGTTCTGGTCCGAGCACATGGGCGTGAGCGGATGCTCCGTTGACGAAATGGCGCCCTTTTTCGAACACATGGAGCATCGCCTCAACATTCAGGAATGGGCCGAGCCACCCAATCCAAACAATGCCATGTTGCAACGAGCTGCGGAGAAGCTCGGTTATTCATGGGCAAAGATTCGCCGCAACGTGCGTGGTTGTTTGAACCTCGGCTATTGCGGTCTCGGCTGCCCGGTCGATGCCAAGCAGTCCATGCTGACCACGACCATTCCGGGCGCATTAAACAACAAAGCCAAGCTCGTCCACCATGCGCGGGTCGTGCGCCTCTTACGCGAGGGCGACGCCGTCAAAGGCGTGGAAGCCGAAGCACTGACTCCAAACGTACGCGGCACGACCGGTCAGAGGGTCACGGTGCGCGCCACCCGGACCGTGTTGGCAGGCGGCGCGATCAACACGCCTGCCATCTTGCTTCGGTCCGAGGCTCCCGATCCCTACGGCCGGATCGGTAAGAGGACCTTTTTGCACCCCACCACATTGACGATTGCGATTTACGACGAGGTGATCGATCCGTTTTATGGAGCACCCCAATCGATCTACTCGGACCATTTTCAATGGCAAAACGTCGACCAAGGGCCGGTCAACTTCAAGTTGGAGGTGCCGCCGCTTCAGCCGGCGTTTGCGGCCGGGTTTTACGGCGCTTCGGGTGAGGAGCTCACGCGGAGCATGGACCGGCTCAATCGGACGCAGTGCATGATCGCGCTGTTGCGGGACGGCTTTCACGAGCAAAGTCAGGGCGGAACGGTCGAGATTGACGATCAGGGGCGTCCGTTGCTCGACTATCCACTCAACGATTACCTGCTCGAAGGCGTGCAACGTGCTTGGAACATCATGACCGAGATGCAGTTCGCGACCGGAGCGAAAACTGTCCGACCCGCGCACAAGCAAGCCACGCATTACTCGTCATGGAACGAAGCCAAAGCCGCAATCGCGGCGCTCGGGGTGGCGCCGTACAAGGCTACGGTGGGGAGTGCCCACGTCATGGGCGGTTGCCCGATGGGAGATGACGAAACCCGAAGCGTTACCGATTGCGACGGCAAGTTCCACCACCTGGAGCACCTCTACATCATGGACGGTTCCCTCTTCCCAACCAGCGTCGGAGCCAACCCGCAGCTCTCCATTTACGGGCTCGTGTACAAGCTTTCCACGAAGTTAGCCGGCCAGTTCCACGCGTAGCGTTCGAATGGTGGCTAGGGCTTGGCGGCCGCTTCGACGGCTTCGACCAGGCTCTTCGAGAACATACGTCCCGTCAGGTTGTCCCGTACCTTCTTGTCGGCGGCGTCCCACTCGGGCTTCGCATCGCCGGCTTCGACGGGAACGATGCCCTTTTTTACCACCACGTCGTACGCTTTTTGATCATCCCTGCGGATTGTCTTGTTTAGGAGCTCGTGTGCCCGATCTGCGGTGCTCTGGAAGATCTCTCGAAGGTCGGGCGGCAGCTCGTCGTACTTGTCTTTGCGCATCATGGTGCCGCCGGCGATGATGGCCGAGTTGTGCGCGGTCATGTAGCCGACCCGCGTGTACCACTGCAGGGCCACCGCGGTGAGCGCGGAAGACGAGATGACGTCCACCATTCGCGTCTGCAGAGCTGGATAGACTTCGGGCACGCCCAGACGAACGGGGCTCGCGCCAATCACTTGATAGAACTCGATGAAGATCGGGTCGTCTTTCCAAACCCATGGGCGCATCGACTTGATGTCCGAAGGCGACTTGATCGGCTTCACCGAAAAAAGCCGCGTCTTGCCTGCATCACCCCAGCCGACCAGCTTGAAGCCTTCCTGCTCGAACATGCTTGCGAACTTGTCGGCCATCTTCTCTCGGACTCGGTCGAGCTCTTCGTAGGTGTCGAGCAAGCCTGGTAAGACCAGCACGTTCATCGCCGGAAGGAGCAGGCTCATCCCAGTCATCGTGACAACGCCCCCGTCGAGCTGTCCCACGCGCATCTTGCGGACGAAGTCCCGCTCATCGCCCTGGGAGCCGCCCGGGTAAAAGCGCATCTTCACTTTCCCGTCGGTCTTCGCTTGAAGCGTCGAATTCCACGCGTTGAGGATCTTCATCCACGAAGAGCCGGCTGGCGCGAGCGAAGCGATGCGGAAGGTATACGCCGCCTCCGCGTGGGTGGTCGTGCTGGTTCCGGGAAGCACGAGAGCAGCAGCCAGAAGTAGCAAAATTGGTACAAAGCGACGATACATTCCAAAACCCTTTCCGTCGTGGGAGCCGAGATTCACAGGGAACCTCGTCCTCGTCAATACGAAGTATCTGCCTTTCCGAGCATTCCAGACGCTTGTTCCTCGAATAGCTCGACGAGCCGGCCGGGGTGTTTACTCACAGCCTCGTCGACCCGGACGCCCACAATCACCTTTCCGGCGTAGCTCAGGATACTCAGGCCAACACCCAAGCGTGCCGGATGCGGCACCCAAAACATCATATCTTGCAGGCGCTTCCCTCCGATCTAAAGCGCCTCGCGAGGCCCCGGCACGTTGGTGACCACCAGGCTCGCCTTTTTCCCGAATACCTCGACTCGGTCGTCCTTTGATTGATGGGAACGTCGAGGAAGACGAGCCCGAACCGATTTCCCATCGAATCATCCATCTCTTCGATCGAGCGGATGGCTCAGAGCCAAGGCTCTGCCTTGTTTCGCCAGGTCCAAAGCTTGGGTCGGGTGATGGACGATCCTTGCGGAGCGATTGGTTGCCGAGGTTGCCCACGAGCTCTCTCAGGGATTCCGTCGTCAGGGGTGCATCGAACACCTGATGAGTGACATGGCGCTCGATATGGAACGCCTCGTCGTGCTGCCAGCTCGGATGGCCGTCGCAGTCCGTCACGCGCTGCTTGAAGCGCTCTTACTTCAAGAGTCTGTCTTCGATGGTGTCCTTGAGCGCGTTGTACGGAAGCTGCTCGTCGAGCGTCAAGAGCGTCACGATGTCCGCCGGATTGCCCGGCTCATCCATGTGAAGCCAGGCCGTGTCGACCGGGCTCATGCGTTCCAGAGTCATGTCGTCCCTCGGTCCGGAGAATACTCGGAGGCGCTGGCCGGTGCGAGGTGTGCTATCAAACCATCCAATGCCTCGACCCGTCGTGGAGAATCGCGAGAGCACCGCCCGCGACCATCTGGCCAACGAGCGGACGTATTTAGCCTGGGTTCGGACCGCGCTTGGCCTGGTGGGACTCGGTGTTCTGCTGGAACGCCTAGGTGCAGGCGGTGAACGGGTGATTACCGTGGCCGCCGGTGTGGGGTTCATCAGCTTCGGCGGCTTGGCTCTGCTCTACGCGGTCGCTCGTTACCTTCGAGTCTCCAAGAACCTAGAGGAGGGGACGTTTCCCGTGGCCAGACGCGGGCCCGTGGCGGTGGCGATCGGAGCTTTGCTCGTAGTCGCTGGGTCCATCCTCTATGTGTTGCTGTTGCGCTGACGGCCCGGCTGAGCTCAGAAGTGCGCGGGAGTGCCGCACTGAGGCATCTCGCTTCCCATGTATGGGTTCGAGACGGCTTCATCGCTCTGCACCCACTTCTGGTAGCCCTTCGCCATCGGGCATTCGAAGACGTGCAGACCCTCCCGAAGGCTGGGAGCTGCGGACAGGAGCGAGATCATCGCCTGGCTGACGTCGCCAAAAGCGTCTCTCGCTTCGGCTACGTCATCGACCGCGAGCGTCGCTAGGTGTTGAGAAGCGGCCGAGAGATCCGCGAGTGGCTTCTGCAGGGCTTCTGGAGCCGTCGTCAAAGCCGCCTGTGCCGCCCCCGCGAGTGTGAGCGCCTGTACTCTCACGTTCGCGCGATCCTCTGCGAGCGCCTTGGCGATTTCCTCGTACGAGGAGATCGCCTTCTCGATGCCTTCGAGCGTCACGGCGGGCACCGGCGGCTGCGTCTCGGGTGCCACCGGCTCGCTCTTGGAGCATGCGCAGAGGAGGCTACAAACTCCGATTGCTGTCCATATGAGACGCGGGATTGATTGTATACGAGTCATTGTCATCTCCTTTCTACTGTACCGCCTCGGCCTGCGGTGCGGGAAGGAAGCGGCCCTTCCACACGGAGAAAATTGCTGGATACACCGTGAGCTCGAGCAAAAACGACGTCACGAGGCCACCGACCATGGGGGCCGCAATACGCTTCATCACGTCTGCCCCCGTCCCCGTGCTCCACAAAATGGGTAAGAGGGCAATCGTCGTGGTCAGTACGGTCATCAGCTTGGGCCGGACGCGGCGTGCCGCGCCATCGACGATGGCTTCGGTGAGATCCGAACGATTACGAAGGTTGCCTTGCTCTCGCCGTTTGCGATGCGCCAGCGTCAAGTAGAGCAGCATCACGACGCCGGTCTCGGCGTCCAGGCCAGCGAGCGCAATCATGCCCACCCACACCGCCACACTCAGGTTGTAGTCGAGGAGGAACAGCAACCAGATCGCACCGATGAGTGAAAAAGGCACTGCGAGCATGACGATAGCCGTCTCGGTCCAGGATTTGGTGTTCCAGTAGAGGAGCATCATCACCAAGAGCAAGGTGATGGGAACGACCAGCTTGAGCCTTTCCTTGGCTCGTTCGAAATACTTGAACTGTCCAGCCCATCCGAGCCACACGCCCGCGGGAAGGTCGACCCGGTCGGCTACCACGCGCTTGGCCTCCTGGACGTACTCTGCGATCGCCCTGTCCGTATCCACGAATACGAAGCTCACCAGCTTGCCGTCCTCGCTTCGAACCATGGGCGGGCCGGTGACGAACTCGATGTCCGCTACTTGGGTGATCGGCACCTGAGCGCCAGTCTCCGTCGTGACGAGGATCTCTTTGAGGAGCGAGGGATCGTCGCGATACTCCCGTGCGTAGCGAACGCTAATTGGATAGCGTTCGCGCCCTTCGATCGTTTCGGAAACGGCAATTCCGCCAATCGCAGTCATGACTACTTCGTTGACGTCGGCCACGCGGACTCCGTGCCTGGCAGCCTTCTCTCGATCGATGTTGAAATCGATGAAGAACCCCCCAGTAGCTCGCTCTGCAAAGGCGCTGCGCGTTCCCGGAATTGCGGAAACCGCCTCCTCGATTTGCAGCGCCGTGCGTTCGATGGTTTCGAGATCGTCTCCGTAGACCTCGATGCCGAGCGGGCTTCGAATGCCGGTGGCGAGCATTTCGGTCCGCGTCTGGACTGGCATCCAGAAAATGTTGGGCATGCCGGGATAGCGCAACTTCTGGTCCATCTCCTTGATGAGACCTTCCCATGTCAGTCCCTCTCTCCATTCAGACCTGGGCTTGAGTACGATGGTGATCTCCAACATTCCGAGCGGCGCTGGATCGGTCGCGGTTTCAGCTCTGCCCGCCTTTCCGAACACCGAAGCGACCTCGGGGAACTCCTCGAGCTCGCGATCCATGGCCTGCAGGACGTTGGCCGCTTCGGTCACCGACATGCCCGGGGGTGCCGTCGGCATGTACAAGATGGTGCCTTCGTTGAGGGGTGGCATGAACTCGCTTTGCAGTCGCAAGAATGCAGGGACGGTCAGCGCCATTGCGGTCACGGCGAACATGACCACGGCCCACCGGTGCGCGACGACGAACCGCACGACGGGTACGTATCCCGCCACCAACCAGCGGTTGAGCGGATTGTCCTCTTCCCGCCGGACCTTTCCGCGGATCATCAAGACAGCCAAGGCCGGAATCAACGTGACGGAAAGGACGGCTGCGAAGCCCATGGAGTATGTCTTGGTGAACGCGAGCGGCTTGAAGAGGCGGCCTTCCGCGCTCTCCAACGTGAAAACGGGCAAGAACGAAACCGTGATGACCAACAGGGAAAAGAAGATCGATGGCCCCACTTCCTGCATGGCGGCCACGATGGTTTCGAATCGCGAGCCCGGTCTTCCTTCCGAATCCCAGACTTCGAGGTTCTTGTGAATGTTCTCGATGACGATGATCGAGGCATCGACCATTGCCCCGATCGCCACCGCAATCCCGCCAAGCGACATGATGTTCGCGGTCAGGTGCTGGTAGTACATGGGAATGAAGGAAAGAACCACTGCGAGCGGCAACGTGATGATCGGAACCAGTGCGCTCCGTACGTGCATCAGAAACAGAAAAATGATCACGCTCACCACGATCATCTCCTCGATGAGCGTATGCCGGAGCGTATCGATGGCGCGTTTGATCAGGTCCGACCGATCGTAGGTGATGACCAGCTCGACACCGTCGGGAAGGCTGCTCTTCAACTCTCGAATCTTCGCTTTGACCGCATCGATGACGGCGAGGGCGTTTTCACCGTATCGCATCACCACGATTCCGCCGACCACCTCGCCCTCTCCATCGAGCTCGGCGATTCCCCTGCGCGTCGCCGGCCCGATACTGACGACCGCCACGTCCTGCACCAGCACGGGAACGCCGCCATCGCCGAGCTTGAGAGGAATCTTGCGGAGATCTTCCTCATCATGAATGTAACCACGGCCGCGAATGACCTGCTCGTGACCGGCGATTTCGATGGTTCGGCCTCCCGCGTCCTGATTCGATGCCCGTACGGCCCGCGCCACCTCGCCGATGCCGATGCCGTATGCCCGGAGCCGCACCGGATCGACCTGGATCTGATACTCTTTGACGAAACCGCCCACCGAAGCGACCTCCGCCACGCCCGGAACGCTCTCGAGCGCATAGCGAAGATTCCAATCTTGGAAGGACCGAAGCTCCTGCAGGTCGTGCTTTCCGGTCTTGTCGACCAGTGCGTATTCAAAGACCCAACCCACTCCGGTGGCGTCCGGACCGAGGGTGGGGCGAACGCCTTCAGGCAGCTCTGGGATCGCCGAGCTCAAGTACTCGAGCACTCGGCTTCGCGCCCAGTACATGTCCGTGCCGTCTTCGAAGATCACCGAAACGAACGACAGTCCGAAGAAGGATTGACCGCGAACGAACTTCACCCGAGGTGCTGCCAGAAGAAACGTGGAGATCGGATAGGTAATCTGATCTTCCACCAGGTCGGGGCTTCTGCCCTGCCACTCGGTGAAGATGATGACCTGCGTATCGGAGAGATCGGGGATCGCATCGAGTGGCGCGTTGCGCAGTGAGTAATACCCCCACACCCCCATGCCGAGCACGAAGAGAAGCGTCACGAAGGGCTGGCGGGCGCTTGCCCCCATCACTCGTGCGATGAACGTCCTTCGAGGACGCTCGTCCTCAGTGGGCGTCATGAGCGCCTCCCCAATATTTCGTTGCAGAACGAATCCGGCTTTCCGCGGCGATCAGGAAGTTTCCGGAGGTCACGACTACATCGCCCGGCTCGAGGCCTTGCTTGACTTCGACGTAGCCTTCGGCGTGAGCGCCAACCTCGATCTCCTGAGGACGAAGCCGGCCTTCTCCGAGGTCGACGAACACGAGACGGCGAGGTCCCGTGTAGATCACCGCCGAGTCCGGAATGGCAAGCCTTTCCCCGAGATCGACTTTCAGCCCGACATCGGCGTACATGTTGGGCTTGAGCACGAGGTCGGGATTTTTCAGCGCCACCCGGATACGCGCAGTGCGGGTGGCACTGACGAGCGTCGGGTAGATGTAGTCCACGCGCCCCTCGAAGGTTTCGCCTGGCACGTAAGACACCTCTACGAGCACCGGTTGGTTCACCCGGATCTCGGGTAGATCCGCCTCGAAGACGTCTGCGTCGATCCAGACTCGCTTCAAGTCCGCGATCCGATAGACCCTCGTTCCCGCTTCGACCCGTCCCCCTTCGACGATTTCCTTGTCGATCACGTAGCCCGTGGCCGGCGAAGGCACCGGAACGTACTCCCAGGCCTCACCTCGCCGGCTCAGTTGCCGAATCTGGAACTCGCTCATCCCGAGGAGCCGGAGCCGCTGCTCGGAGGCGTGTGCGAGCTCCACCAGGGCTTCCGAGCCTTCTTCGCGCGTTCGTCTCACCGCGGTCAGGTACTCGCGCTCGGCAGCGTAAAGCTCTGGGCTGTACAGCGTGAATAGGGTTTGGCCCTTTTTCACACGTTGCCCCGTCTCGTCTACGTAGAGTTGTTGGACCCAGCCGCTCATTCGAAGGTTGACGTCGGCGAGCAGGGTCTCGTCGACCGTCACTTGACCCACGGCGCGGATGTGGCGCGAAAGCTTGCGGCGTTGCGCCGGAGCCGTCGTCACGCCGATCTGTTGGCGGCGCACCTCGTCGACGACCACTGTCCCCGTCTCGAGGTCTTCGTGGGTCACCGGCGTGAGCTCCATGCCGCAGATCGGACACTTCCCCGGCGATGGCTCCCGAACCGAGGGATGCATCGGACACGTGTAGTACGCGATGTCCCTGTCCTCGGCGTGGCCGGCAGCATGTTGGGGTTGCTCCTCCCCATGGTGGCGAACGAGCAACCATGCTCCCGTGCCAAGTGCGGCAAGTGCCACGACGCCGATCAACGGCCAGTGCCGGTGCATCCAGCGAGAATCAGGGCTGGTCATCTCGGCCTCCTTCCTTTCCGATCACTGGCAAAACGCCTCGCGCCCTATCGAGCTCAGCGGCCCGTTGCCCGAGGCTGGCTAAGGCGTCCTCGTATTGAACTTGGAGCGTTCGGAGCGAGCGCTCGGCATCGATCAACGCCTGGAAGCTGTTTCTTCCGGTTTCGTAGCCGAACTCGGCCGCATCGATTTGCGCCAGCGCAGCCGGGATCAGCCGGTCTTGGTACAGTCGGACCACGTGCCGTGCTTCGAGCAAGCGCTTGCGCGCCTGGTCCACTTCGACCCGCACCTCGTCGCGCATCGCCGACAGCTCGGCCTCCGCTCGTTGCGTATGGGCCTCTGCCTCCTCGACGGCCCCCTTCCGGGACCGGATCTGAAGCGGAAGATTGAGCGAAACGCCCGCCATCCATTGGTGTTGCGTCTGCGCCCACATCGAGTTGTATTCGCCCAGCAGGCCGATCTCTGGAGAATAATTCCGCTTGGCGAGGCTGACGGCGGAGTCAGCAGCATGGAGCTCCGATTGCGCAGCGTGAAGCTCGGGTCGGCCCTCGATCGCTTCTTGCTGCAAGCTCTCCGTGTCGGGCACGTTTAGAACGGGCGGCTCCATTTCCCTCGGTGGCGCGGGAAGCGGCAACTCCGGTCGTTGGTGCAGCAAACCGTTGATCTGAGCTACGATCACATCTCGCTGTGATTCGAGCATTACGCGCTCATGAATGATGTGCGCGAGCTCCACCTCGGCTTGCAACGGGTCTTGTTGCGAGACGCGTCCAGCCTCGTACTGAACCATCGCGCTTGCCCGAATGTCCTCGATGAGCTGACGGTGCTCTTCGTTGAGGTCGACTAGGCGCGTCGCCCGGTAGTATTCATCGAACAAGGAGGAGGCCATCAAAGCGAGCGTCAGTCGAACGCTTTCGTAGTCGGCTTGCTTCGCCTCGGCTTCGGCCAGCGCGGCTTCTCCGGCAAAGCGGAGCTTGCCAGGAGTTGGAAAGCGTTGTTCGAGCTTCACGACTTGACCGAACCTCACCTGGCTCGAGCGAATGCTCAGTGGCGCAAGCGTGTAGCTGGCCCTGGTGTCCTGCAGCGATCGAGCCTGTGGGTGTTCCGCCAACGCCGCACGCCAAGCCTGCCGGGCAGCCTCCAGGTTCGGATTTCTCTCCAGGACCGCCCGGACCAACGCTTCGCGTTGAAGTGGAGAGTCGGAGGGGAAGAACACCGGCTCCTCAGGGCGAGCCTCTTCGCTCCCGCGTTGCTTTGCTTCGTGCAGCGCGCTTTGCAGTTGCTCGTAACGTTCGTGCTGCCCATGGGCGCAGCCGGTCCATTGCGCAACCCCTACGATCCACGGCACCGCGGCCGCGATTATCGATACCCGTTTCATTGCTCCTTGCTCCTGTCGACACGTGACCCAAGCCCGCAAGAATACGCGGACCCAACTCGAACGGCGCGAGACGCCGCTCAGCCCAACACGCGGCGGGGGATCAAATCAGATAGGAGCAGTGCAAAGTGAACAGTGGAGGATCGTGCTCGCCGGGAGAGCCGCGCGCCAAGGGAGCTCGGCCTGCCACTGCAGACTGCGCAGCAAACAAAGTCGAGACCGTGACTGCTGCCACCGCTAGGACGGGAGCATTGGCGTCGAGCGAGCCCCGGTCCGTCGTGGCGGTCGGATGCTCGCCTTGGGAGAGGGTCGCACCGCAGCAGTCGTCGATACGCTTGAGCTGGACCGGCGGTCCATCGTTTGCCTCGTGGCAACAGCAAGTGGCCCTGACCAGACCCTCCGTGCCGCATAGATGAAATGACGCACCTGCCACTGCGGAGGTGAGCACAAACACCGATGCCAGGAGACTCGTAGCGCGCCGCTGCATTCGCCTGATCTCATCCTACCACATGCTTCACGTGTCAACCCAGCGGGCCATTTGCGGAAGCGGTGGTACGCTTTGGTGACCATGGAGACCGGGGACCATAGTCCGGCTTCGGCAGGGGCCGGCGCAAAGCCAGGCGGCCGAGAGTGGACATGCCCGATGCATCCGGAAATCGTCCGGTTTGAGCCCGGAAGCTGTCCGATTTGCGGCATGGCGCTCGAGCCACGCCAGGCGGAAGCCACCGACGAGGCGGACAATCCCGAGCTCGCCGACATGACACGTCGCCTCTGGCTGGCAGCAGCGTTTGCCATCCCGCTCTTGGTCATCACCATGGGCGACATACTGCCCGGCGAGCCGATTTCGAGGCTTCTGTCTCCGCGGGTCCGCACCCTACTCGAGCTCGGGCTTGCCACGCCGGTCTGCCTCTGGTCGGCTTGGCCTTTCTACGTGCGGTTTGTTCAGTCGCTCAAGAACAAGAGCCCCAACATGTTCACGCTGATTGGGCTCGGCGTGAGCGTCGCTTATGGATACAGCGTCGTGGCGGCTCTGGCGCCTCAGATTTTCCCCCAGGCGTTTCGCGGACCCGGCGACCAAGTCGCCGTGTATTTCGAAGCCGCTGCGGTGATCGTCACGCTGATTCTGCTCGGTCAGGTTCTCGAGCTTCGGGCGCGAGGTCAAACGGGCGCTGCCATTCAGAAGCTTCTCGGGCTCGCGGCCAAGACCGCGCGACGGATTCGAGATGACGGCACCGACGAAGACGTGCCTCTCGAGGACGTCCACGTTGGCGATCGGCTGCGGGTGCGTCCTGGTGAAAAAGTGCCTGTCGATGGTGTCGTCCTTCAGGGAGCGAGCGCGGTCGATGAGTCGATGGTCACCGGGGAGCCGATCCCGGTGGAGAAACAATCAGGAGACCGCGTGATCGGCGCGACGGTCAATGGAACCGGCATGTTGATCATGCGCGCGGACAAGGTCGGGGGGGACACGCTTCTATCGCGGATCGTCGACATGGTCGCAGAGGCGCAGCGGAGCCGCGCCCCAATTCAAAGGCTCGCCGACGTGGTTTCGGCCTATTTCGTCCCCATCGTGATCGCCGTCGCTCTGTTGACCTTTACGGTGTGGGCGTTGGTGGGGCCGGAGCCGCGCATGGCGCATGCGCTGATCAATGCCGTGGCCGTTCTCATCATTGCGTGCCCTTGTGCCCTCGGTCTAGCGACGCCGATGTCGATCATGGTCGCGATGGGGAAGGGCGCTGGCCTGGGAGTGCTCTTCAAGGATGCGGAGGCCATCGAGGTGATGCGCAAGGTCGACACCCTGGTGGTGGACAAGACCGGGACGCTGACTGCCGGAAAACCACGGCTGGTCACCGTCGAGGCGGCTGCTGGCTTCGATGCGGACCGTTTGCTTGCGGTGGCGGCGGGCCTCGAGCGCCCGAGCGAGCACCCCTTGGCCGAGGCCATCATCACAGGAGCTGAAACAAAGGGCGCTCCCAATCTTCAGGCGGAGTCTTTCGAGTATAGTCCGGGCAAGGGCGTATCGGGCCGGGTGGATGGCGAGGCGGTGGCTCTCGGCAATCGGAAGCTTCTCGACGCGCTCGGCACGCCACCGGGCGAGCTGGCAGGCCGGGCCGAGGAGCTTCGCGGTCGGGGACAGACCGTCATGTTCGTCGTCATCGGCGACCGGGTGGGCGGAATCCTCGGCGTCGCGGACCCCATCAAGGACAATACTTCCGACGCCATCGCTGTGCTCCACGAGGAGGGAATGCGCATCGTCATGCTGACCGGCGACAGCCAACGGACGGCGGATGCCGTTGCTGCCGAGTTGTCCATCGATGAGGTCATCGCAGAGGTACTGCCCGACCAGAAGGCGGAAGTCATCAAGCGTCTGCAAAAGGAAGGGAGCGTGGTGGCCATGGCCGGCGACGGTATCAATGACGCGCCGGCGCTGGCGCAGGCCGAGGTGGGCATCGCCATGGGCACCGGCACAGATGTCGCGATCGAGAGTGCCGCGGTGACCCTGGTCAAGGGAGATCTCCGCGGGATCGTGCGAGCCCGCCGACTCAGCCGGGCCACCATGGCGAACATCAAGCAGAATCTGTTCTTCGCCTTCGTCTACAATTCCTTGGGAGTGCCCGTCGCTGCCGGCATCGCGTATCCGGTGTTCGGGCTGCTGCTCAGCCCGATGATTGCCGCGGCCGCGATGAGCTTCAGCTCCGTATCTGTGATCGCGAACTCTCTTCGGCTGCGCCGCCTAGAGATTTGACTCACCCCGCTACCAGTGGATTCCGTGCATGATATGCGCGAACGCCACGGCTTCGGGGCCAGGTGGGGCATGTTCCTCGCCGTCGCCCTTGCGCGGGGAGTCCGGAAAGAGGCGATAGCCGGTATTGAGCACCCGATCGATGATTTTGGGAGCAAGGGCGTAGCTGACCTCTCCAAAGATACCTAGCCGGGTAGCCACGCGCTTCTTTCGGTTGATGATCCCGTCGATGATCATGTCCACTGCTTCATCGGGTGTTCGCGTGGGAAACGCCTCGTAGATTTTGGTGGGTGCGATCATCGGCGTGCGAACCAACGGCATGTAGACGGTCGTGATGCAGATTCCGTCGGCCACGACTTCGCTTGCGATGGATCGGCTGAATGCGTCCAATGCGGCTTTGCTGGCCACGTATGCGCTGAACCTAGGAGCGTTGGTCTGAACGCCGATGCTGGAGATGTTCACGATCTGACCCCGCTTGCGCTTTCGCATGGCGGGCAGCAGTCCCAAGATCAACTTCAACGATCCGAAATAGTTGAGCTGCATGGTGCGTTCGAAATCGTGAAAGCGATCATAGGAGTGCGAGACCCCTCGACGAATCGATCGGCCTGCGTTGTTGACCAGCAAGTCGACGTGGCCATGCACGTCGAGCACTTCTCGCACGAGTCGGTCGACATCCCGCATGTCCGAGAGGTCGCAGGGATGGACGAGAGACTCGCCTCCACGGCTGTCGATGATTTGCTGCACTCGCTCTAGCTTTTCGCGTGAGCGGGCGACGAGCAGGACCTTGGCCCCGGCATCGGCGAGCCGAACGGCCAGTGCTTCTCCGATACCGCTCGAGGCGCCTGTGACGAGGGCGATCTTGTTGGCGATCTGACCTTGCAACGAACGATCCTGAAAGAGATCGGGATCCATGTGCCGCTCCCAGTAATCCCAGATCTTCCAGGCATACTGCTCGAGTGGTGGGCAGCGAATGTCGGTTCTCGCGAGCGCCGCCTCGGTCTCCCGCGTGTCGAACGCGGAGCGCCAGTTGACGTATGGCAGAATGGACTCGGGTATTCCGAGCTCTTCCATTAGCTCGCGCCGGGCGGTTTTCACCGCTGGCATGGCTCCCAATAGCGCGGTGAGTCCGCTCGGAACGAGCTTCAAGACGCGCGGATCGATTCGCGCATCGAAGCTCGGTGCATGGGCTGCTTCGCAAAAGAGGTTGAGGGCGTCGCCGAAGCTCTTTGGTTTCGGATCGGTGAGGTGAAACGTATTGCCACGGAGGTCATCGAGGTGTGCAATGGCCTCCATCGCGCGCGTCACGTAGTCGACTGGGACGATATGAAGCTTCGACCCTTCGAATCCAAGCAAGGGGAACCACTGCGGTAGCAGTCGCCGCAAGCGCTGGATGGATTTGAAGGCGTAGTAGACGCCGTCGATCTTTTCGGCCTCGCCTGTGGTCGAAGAGCCGACCACGACGCCAGGGCGGTAGATTCGATAGGCGGTCTGGCATTCTTCGCGAACGACTTTCTCGGCGAGAAACTTGGTCAAGAAATAAGGGTGCTTGTGCTTCTGCCCCTCGTCGAACATGTCCTCTCGGAAATAGCCCTTGTAGTCGCCTGCGACCGCAATCGAGCTTACGTAGTGCAACGTGGCATCGAGCGCCTCGGCGAGCCGGCAGGCGTTGCGTGTGCCTTCCACGTTGGCGCTCTGACTTTCTTCGAGGCGTGCTCTCATGTCGTAGAGTGCAGCCAAATGGAACACGTGCTCGACCGATCCTTCGAGGGTAGTGAGGGTGCTGGTCGAAAGTCCACACAAGGGTGCGCCGATGTCTCCGGGTACGACTTCGATCTGAGAGCGCGCCGAAGGCCAGCGAGCTTCGACCAGATCGCGAAAAGCTCTGGCCGATGGCGGACGGACGACACAGTAGATCGGCTTGCCCCGCCGAATCAGCACGTCCAGCAAGTGCTTGCCGATGAAGCCACTGGCTCCTGTCACGAGATACATCGGGCCTCCTGAGGTTACAGACGGGTGACGATATCCGCGATGGGGCCCTTACGGCAATACGCGCAGGTCGAACGTGCCGATCAGGTTCATGATCAGGAAATTCCGCTCATTTCCCCCGGCTTGGTAGAGGCCGTCCCCGGCGCCGGTCACAGGCGCAAGGTCGAAGAACATTCCGGTCAGACGCAGATTGAGCTCGAGCTCAGCACTCTCTGCGATCGTGCGGGGCCCCTCGGGAAAGAATGTGTCTCCCATGGACGAGAGCTGCGAGGTGGCCCCGAACCTCGCTTCGCGAGGTGTTTCGCGCTATCCGCACCACGTGTATCCTACCCTTCGAGATTACATCACCGGCGCGATGTTGCATATGGTCGATGTCCCGGACACCCGGAAAGCCCTGCTCGACGAGGTCGCGCGCTTCATCGAATTAAAGCGGCGCGATCGAGAGGCAGGCCGCCTGGTTTTCGTGTGCACCCACAACTCGCGGCGAAGCCAAATGGCCCAGCTTTGGGCAGGCGCCGCCGCCGCATACCACGGCGTCGACCAGGTGGAAGTCTACTCGGGCGGAACCGAGGTGACCGCGTTTCATCCGCACGCCATCGCAGCGATGCGCAGGGCCGGCTTCGTGATCGACCAAGCCGAAGGCGACAACCCCCGCTATCGGGCGACCTTCGACCAGCATGGTCCGGTTCTCGAATGCTTCTCGAAGACCCACGGCGATCCCGTCAATCCGGCCGAGGGCTTTGCGGCCATCATGACTTGCGCAGAAGC
This sequence comes from uncultured delta proteobacterium, assembly GCA_963817725.1. Lineage (GTDB taxonomy): Bacteria > Myxococcota_A > Polyangia > Polyangiales > Houyiibacteriaceae > SG8-38. The sequence goes on along the minus strand of CAWFPD010000004.1, from coordinate 319,835 downwards.
CGACGAGGCTTGCCCAATCGTCGCCGGAACGGAGCTTCGTGTGCCGCTGCCGTATGAAGATCCGAAGACCGCCGATGACACACCTCGAGCACAGGCCGCCTACGACACATGTTGCCAGCAAATTGCGACCGAAATGCTGTATCTATTTTCTAAACTTCCCTAGCGGACGACGACCGGGCTCGGTTCGGGCGGCTTGCCCAGGTGTTGCCGGCTCGAGGCCGGCTGCCGGCCGTCTGCTTCCCGTATCCCGAATTCTTCGGCTAGCTCGGAGACGATGAGCACGTGGCCGGAGCGCTCCATGCGCCGTGGGTCGCGATGCAACGCCTCGATCACGCGGCCGATGAGCTGGGGGCTTTCGGCGTTGGCGAGAAACTTCCCGTAAGGGCCTTTCAACGCATCGGGGTGATGAAAGAGCGGCTCGTTTCGCTCCGTGCGTACGAACCCGAGCCAGAGGCTCACGCACGCTACGTCGTGATCCCTGAAATCGACGGCCATGTCCATCGCCATCTTATCGATCCCGGCCTTGCCAGCTCCGTAGGCGGGGCCGTGCATGTAGCAGCGTCCGCCGTAGCTCGAGTTGAACACGACGAGAGCACCCGCGGTCCGCACGAGCAACGGCGCCGCAAAGTAACTTGCGACGTAGTGGGAGCGTTGCCCGACATCCAGCATGCGCACCAGATCTAGGGATTTCTCCCAGAATGGGCCCGGCTTTGCCAGGTCTCGCGGGATCGTCGTCGCGTTATTCACCAAGATGTCGAGACGGTCCTGCTCATCGCGGACTCGCTCGAAGAGCAGCCGAGCTTGGTCGTCGTCCGAATGATCGCAGGTCACGGCGATGCCACGGCCGCCTGCCTCGGTCACGGCCCTGGCGGTCTGCTGTACGGTTCCTCCGAGTGGGTGGCTCCGGCCATCAGTGCTGCGACCTGTGACGTACACGGTGGCCCCCGATGCGCCGAGCGCGACCGCAATACCCTTGCCGACTCCACGGCTTGCGCCGGTGACGACCGCGACGGTGTCCCTGTCGTTTGACATCGCTAGGCTTCTAGCACGTTCGGTTGAGTGAAGTATCGTTGTCGAAGCCACAACGCGACGTTCACCAGCCCAATCATGACAGGAACTTCGACCAAGGGACCGATCACAGCGGCAAAGGCCGCGCCGTGGTGGATTCCAAAGGTTGCGACCGCAACCGCAATCGCAAGCTCGAAGTTGTTCGATGCCGCGGTGAACGAAAGCGTCGTTGCCTCCGGGTAGTCGGCCCCGGCGACCTTGGAAAGCCAGAAAGAAATGGAAAACATCGCTACGAAGTAGATCAGCAGCGGCACAGCGATGCGAATGACGTCAAGTGGAAGCGCCACGATGGCATCTCCCTTGAGCGAAAACATCACCACGATCGTGAACAGAAGTGCGAGGAGCGTGATCGGGCCGATACGCGGAGCAAAGGAGGTCTCATACCATTGTCGCCCTTTGCGCTTGATGAGAGCCACGCGGGTCAGAAAGCCCGCTGCGAATGGAATCCCCAAGTAGATGGCCACGCTCTTTGCGATTTCGGCAATCGTGATGTGGACGGCCATCCCTTCGAGACCTAGTAAAGTGGGTAACCAAGTGACGAAAAACCAGGCATAGACCGAAAAAAACAGAATCTGAAAGATCGAATTGAAAGCTACCAACCCGGCTGCAAACTCGCGATCGCCCAATGCGAGGTCATTCCAAACGATGACCATGGCAATGCAGCGCGCCAGACCGATCAAGATCAGCCCCACCATGTATTCGGGCTTGTCTGCCAAGAAGACGACTGCCAGCGAGAACATGAGCAATGGGCCGATGATCCAATTCTGTATCAGGGACAGGGTGAGCACCTTCTTGTTTCGGAAGACGCGGCCCATCTCTTCGTATCGAACCTTCGCAAGCGGAGGGTACATCATGAGCACAAGACCGACGGCGATGGGAATGGACGTCGTCCCCACGCTCATGGCGTCGAGCGTGCTTGCAAAACCCGGCACCAGGTATCCAAGTCCAACACCGAAGACCATGGCGGCGAAGATCCAAAGTGTCAGATAGCGATCGAGGAAAGAGAGATGGCGTGCTGGCTTCTTCATTGCGACATTGACTCGCGATCCGTCTGGAGCCCCTCCACGAGAACCTCGAAATACGCAAGCACGGATCGGTCCACGCAGTAGCAACGCCGCGGGCCGTTCACCTCGCCTTTGATGATCCCAGCTTGCTTGAGGATCTTGAGGTGTTGAGAAACCGTCGAAGCAGCGAGCGGGAGCTCGTCTGCGAGCTCCCCGGCCACGCAGGTGTTTTTCGCGAGAAGCACCCGGACGATGTGGACCCTGGCGGGGTGGCCGAGCGCTTTGGCAAGCCGCGCTAGATCCTGGGCCGACGCGCGCTCGATGCGGCCGCGGGTTTCGGCAACCCGGTCTGGCGGACAATCCAAGGAACCAGTCAATTCCGAGATCATTTCGTCATTCGTCTAATTACGAAATAACCTGTCGGTGTCAACCCGACGCGCCGCTCCCTATAATGCGGCGCCATGGAACATGCGCCGCGCTCGCCTCGGCCGAAGCAGTACATCATTCAGGGCCGGACGGTGTCGATGCCGTGTGTCGTGCGCGACGCCTGCGCGGCCACGGCCACTTGGATGGTGAGCTCGCGAGCGGCGCAGACTCTCCTGCCCGGACCCGAGTTGCAGATCGCCGAGATCGCGCCCGGCCGAGGCCTGCTCAGCATCGCATGCATCGACTACCGGGATAACGACCTCGGTGACTACAACGAGGTGTCCATCGCCGTCTTCGTCCGCCAACGAGGGGACCGGAGCAAGATTCCCTTTGCCGGTTCGATCATCGACATGATACGCGGCGTTCTGCCAACGCACATCCTTCATCTCCCCGTGGACCAATCGTTTACTTGTGAAGCCGGTCGCACCATTTGGGGCTTTCCAAAGACCTTCGATGACATCGATTTCGATACCAGTGGTGACCGGGCGCGCTGTGTGTGGAACAAGGATGACCACACCGTCTTGAAGCTGAGCCTCCCCCGTGGAGGCCACCGGAAGCTACCGGAGCAGACGCTGCGGACGTACAGCTACCTCGATGGCGCGCTGCACGAGACGCGTTTTACGTCGAGTGCCGAAGACCTCGGCGTCCGGCTGGGCAATGCGGAGATCGAGCTCGGTGCACACCCCATCGCAGACGAGCTACGGTCACTGGGCCTGCCCAAGCCTGCGCTGATGAGCATGTGGATGGGCAAGATGCGCGGCCGGTTCGAAGCGCCCGAACGGTGTTGAGCTGCTGGCACCTCGCAGCCTACGGTTCGGAGCGCCTCACCTTTCGCAGGGCCGAAACTCCAGCGGTGATGTATTGCGCCACGCTGACCACGATGGTGACGAGCACGAAGGCCCCAAGTATTTCCAGCCAGAGCGCGGGCGGCCACCCACGCCAGGCGTGGGCAATGACCAGAAGCGCAAACGCGATTTGAAGGACCGTATTGAGCTTGCTTGCAAGCGTTGGATCGCCGTGCACCGGCTCGACGAGCGCTTGGTAAGCGATGATGCCGGCCACGATGACCACATCGCGCCCGATGACGATTGCCGTGAACCACACAGGCACCCAACCGAGCCAACTGAGGGTGAGAAACAGGCTGAACATCAGCAGCTTGTCAGCAGCCGGATCGAGCAACCCGCCGAGCCTCGTTCGCCAATTGAAGCGGCGCGCCAGGTACCCATCGAGGGCATCGGAAAGACCGGCGGTCAGGATGAGAAGCAACGCGAGCCCATAGTCGTTCTCCAGCAGGCTCCAGATGATCGGCGCAACGAGTAAAATTCGCGCGAAGCAAATCAGGTTGGGGATGTACTTGAGCTTCACGGAGTACCGCAGGCTCTATTTCGCCGTGAACTTGGTGTAGCCCTTGGTGATGTCCTGGTAGCTGGAAGGCAGCAGTCGCACCATCCAGTCGAATACCCGCGCGTCGGGACCCACCAAGACGCGCCGCTTGTTCGCTCGAACGCCGTCGAGGATCACGTCCGCCGCCTTGTCCGCGCTCGTGATGAACGCCTTCTCGAATTTCTCGCCGGCAGCGACTTCGTCGATACCGAGGTCGCGCACACTCGGGTCCACGCGGGCAGATCGCGCGATGGAGGTCTTGATGCCCCCCGGGTGGACGCTGGTGGCGCTCACGCCGCACTTCATGATGTCGAGCTCTTGGCGCAGGCATTCCGTGAAGCCGCGCACGGCGAACTTCGCAGAGTTGTAGGCAGCCTGGCTCGGGATGCCAGCCAGTCCAAAGACGCTCGAGATGTTCACGATGTGACCCTCGCCCGATGCTTTGAGATGTGGCAAGAATGCCTTGGTGCCATAGACGACGCCCCAGAAGTTGATGCCCATCAACCACTCGAAGTCTTCGTACCGCATCTTTTCTATTGTACTGCTCAAGGCAACTCCCGCGTTGTTGAAGATCAGGTTTGCCTTGCCATGATCCTCGACCACGCGATCGGCCCATGCATGCACCGCTTGCCGATCTGCGACATCGACCCTTTGGGACGTCACGGGCACGCCTAGACTCCGCGCTCGGTCCGCTGTCTCTTGTAATCCTTCCTCGTTCACGTCGGACAGCGCTAGGCCGCAACCCCGGCTTCCGAGCTCGAGCGCAAGCGCGCGTCCAATACCGGACGCCGCACCCGTGATGGCAGCTACCTTGTTTTCGAAGCTCTTCATCGCTCTCTCCCTCGTCGATTGGTAGCCGATGATCGAGGAGGGGAAAAGCCGCCGGTCTGGACATGTGTTATGGACGCTTGGTGCGGTCGCAGTCTGTCGAGCCAGGGGAAGTCGTGAGCGCATTCCGTGACGACGTGCTCGGGGCGGCGGATGCCGTCGAGATCGCCAGGCGGATCAGGCTCGGTGAAATCAGCGCGAGCGAGGCAGTCGAGGCCGCGATCCGGAGAGCCGAGAACGTGAACCCGTCCCTGAACGCAATCGCAACGCCCCTATTCGAAAGTGCGCGCGTGAGCGCTTCCGCCCCTCCTCCGGGCGCTTTCGGAGGGGTGCCGTCGTTCATCAAGGACACCGACGAGGTTGCAGGCGCCCCCATGTTGTTCGGTTCGCGGGGTTTGCCCCACGAGCCTTCCAAAAAAGACTCGCCGTTCGTCGAGCAGTTTCTGTCGCTCGGGCTCATCAATCTCGGCAAGACCACGACGCCCGAGTTCGGACTGACCGGGACCACCGAAGCGCTCGTCTACGGTCCGACCCACAATCCGTGGAAAAGTGGGTTTTCTCCCGGTGGCTCTTCGGGCGGGTCGGCGGCTCTCGTCGCTGCGGGAGTCGTGCCGATTGCCCACGCCAACGACGGGGGAGGATCGATTCGGATTCCCGCGTCCTGTTGCGGCCTCGTGGGTCTCAAGCCGTCGCGCGGGCGTGTGGCGGAGATCGAGGGATCCGAGCTCTTTCCCGTGAAGATAGTTCACCAGGGCATGGTGAGCCGCACGGTTCGCGATACTGCCTCGTTCTTTCATGGGGCCGAGCAGTATCGGCGCAATCCAAAGCTTCCCGAGATCGGGTTGGTGACCCACCCGGGGGAGCCGCTGCGCGTCGGTTTTTTCGCGGCGCTCGGCGACCAGACACCAGCACACCCCGAGTGCGTGGCTGCAGTCCACGACGCGGCTGCGCTTTGCGAGAGCCTCGGCCATATGGTCGAAGAGGTGGCCATCCCGTTCGATGATGGATTCCACGAGGATTTCTTCTTGCTGTGGGCCACCATGGCGTTCGCGATCACCCGCTTCGGAAAACGACTGATCCATCCCGCATTCGACCGAACCAAAGTCGAGCCATTCACCGAGGGGCTCGCGCGCTATTGTAAAGACCATGCCCTTGCGGTGCCGATGGCCATCTGGCGCCTTCGCAGATTCGCAGCTCGGCACGATCGCCAATTCGACCGTTACGACGTTCTGATGAACCCGACGCTGGCCATGCCTCCGCCCGAGCTCGGTTTCATAGGACCTCAGGTCCCCTTCGACACCGCGCTGGAGCGCTTGAAATGGTTCATTCCGTTCACACCCGTGCAGAACGTGTACGGCGGGCCAGCCATCTCGCTCCCGCTTTCGAAAAGCCGCAGCGGTCTTCCCATCGGCGTTCAATTTGCAGCACGTCTCGGCCGGGAGCGGACGTTGCTCGAGCTCGCCCTGGAAATCGAGGCTGCAGCGCCCTGGCCGACCCTGGCGTCTGGACGGTCTCCGCGGTCACGGTGAGGAACGGATGGATGGCGTCTTGGCCGAGACGCAGGGCAGTGTCGACCAGACCAGCCTCGACCATCTCACCGCCATCTCTGCCCGCTCGACGAGCGTATCCTAGGATTTGGGAAGCGTCTCGTGGGTGTCGAGATCGGCGGCGGAAACGTACCAGGGAGCTCTCGATCCGAAGAACACGTTGAGCTGCGGCCGAATACCTGGGTCGTCCAAGAGCGTGCCAGCGCCGACCACCATGATTTTACCGTTCTTGGTCAGCCAGGGCATGGCCGAGCCACACTCCGCGCAAAACGCCGTGCTCCAGTACTTTGCGCTGGGCAGCTCGTATCGCTTGACCTTGTCCTGCCCGCGGTCCCAGTGGAACTGTTCGACCGGAACGAAGATGTTCGCTGCGTACGACGAGCCCGTCTTCATGCGGCATCGGCTGCAGTGACAGTACTGGAAGCCCCGAAATGGGCCCTCGATCCGGAAGGCGACCGAACCGCACACACAGGAGCCTTTGCACGTCATCGCATACGACTACCGAAGAGGCCCTTCGTGTGCAAGGAGTTCTCCGAACCCCTCTTCTTTTCCGCCGCCAAGAGGCGCGGGGCGGCCGGCGACCTACTCGGATCCGCCCAACCACCCCCGGCGACGAAAGAAGAACACCAAGCCCCCGGCCAGGAGCAACATCGCCAGGAGCACGGCGGGATATCCATATCCCCATTTGAGCTCAGGCATGTTGTAGGGAGAAACGGCCGGGTCGAAGTTCATTCCGTATAGGCTTGCGATGAAGCTCAAGGGCATGAACAGTGAAGCAAAGACCGTCAGCACTTTCATCACTTCGTTCAAACGGTGACTCGCCAGGCTCAAATGGATCGAGACCAAGGCGGAAACGGTGTCCCCATAGCTCTCGGTGACCTCGTTGAGTTGCACGATGTGGTCTTGGCAGTCTCGAAGATAGATCTTGGTCTCATCCGAAACCAGCGTGCCGGCGAGTGACGCCATTGCCGCGACCGCGTCTCTGGCCGGGGCTACGTTGCGACGGAGTTGATTGAGGTCGCTGCGAAGATCGAGCAAGCGCTGGACCACGGCGGAATCCGAGCTCGACAACACCTCCCGCTCCATCTCATCGAGACGGTCACCCATCGAATCGGCGAGCGGGAGATACTGATCGATGGCGGAATCGAGGAGGGTATATACGAGGTAGTCCGGGCCATTTTGGCGAACCCGGCCTTGCTTGCGCCGGAGGCGCTCTCGGACCGAGTCGAAGCAGTCTCCCTCTTCTTCCTGAAACGTAAGGACGAAGTCGCGGCCCAGGAACATGCTCACCTGCTCGAAAGCCATGCCGCCTTCTCGAACGTGCGGAATCCGGACGACGATGAACAAGGTGTCGCCGTATACCTCCGCCTTCGGGCGCTGGCGCTGGTGAAGAACGTCTTCGACGGCGAGGGCATGGAGGCTGAAGCTCTCGACGAGGTGCTTCAGGGCCTCCTCGCTTCCCAACCCCACCACGTCGAGCCACAGCACCCGGTTCGGCTCCCGGGCGAGCTTGTCTTTCGGAATGGTATTTTCGAAACGCTCCTCGTGCACCGTGTTCGCGTCGTAGGTCGTTCGCCGAAGCACCGTCGGCGCAGCCTCCGGATGGGGTTCCAGGGCTCCCGGGGGAGAGCCGACGCGATAGCGGCTGCCGAGGTCGAGGTAGTGGCGTGAATGGCGGCGGTGCTTGCGGCGAGCTTTCGTCATGAAGAACGGTGGGAGTATACGTGAGAACCTTCCGTTTCCTAAGGATCGCGCAAGAGCGCGGAGGCGAGGTCAGACTAATCGCTGGGCGCGGCGATGTGCGCGATGGCATCCCCACGGTGAACCAGCGCCGACGTGGTCTGCCCGATGATGATCCCCTTGCGGTTCGCCCTGACTACTGCACGGTCCCGTCCCAACGCGTCGAAGATCACGGCGATGCTTTCTCCAGCCGCGACTTCCGCGCCCAGACCCACCATCATCTCGCAAAAGCCGGTGCGCCGCGCACGAACCCAGGAGCTGGCTCGGTACACTCGCGGCGGTCGTTCGCAAGCCTCGACGCCATATTCGATCATGTCGAGGGCCTTCATTACCCTCATCACGCCCCCGACGCCGAGGGCGATTGCTTCGGCGTCCAACCGATTCGCCTCGCCCGCTTCGTAGAGCAGGACGGTCTTGCCCATCTCCGCTGCCGCTGCTCGCAGGGAGCCGTCCCGCAAGCGCGAATGAAGCAATGCCGGGCCGCCGAATTCGTGCGCCAGCCGATGCGTCTCCGGCTCATCGAGGTCGCATCGCACCTGGGGTAAGTTGACCCGCCCGCCCGAACCCGTGTGGAAGTCCAGGCCGACCTCGGAGCTCACGACGATTTCCTTGATGAAGAGATGAGCGAGCTGGGATGCAGTGGAGCCCCGCTTGGAACCTGGGAAGCTGCGATTCAGGTCGCGCCTATCTGGCAGGTAGCGCGACTCTTGAATCAAACCGAATACGTTGATCACCGGCACCGCAAGGACCGTGCCCGAGAGGTCGTTCGGATCGATCCGATCGAGCACGCGTCGGATGATGGGTACGCCGATCAGCTCGTCTCCATGGACCGCGCCGCTGAGCCAGATCACGGGGCCGCGTTTCCGCCCGTGAAGCACTCCGACCGGAAGTGAAAGCCAGAGTCCCGTCGGCAGACGCGCCACCTTGAGCTCGACCGCGGTGAGCTTGCCCGCCGGTGCGGCAACCCCGCCGATCTCGAACGGAGCCCGCGACTCAGCCTTCGATCCGGTCTTTGGTCTTTCCCGGCTTGGCATGTTTTTCCAAGTACTCGATGATCGCTCCAGCGACGTCTCTCTCGCTCGTCGTTTCGATGCCTTCCAGTCCCGGGGAAGAGTTCACCTCCATGACCACAGGACCATGGTTCGAGCGCAGCATATCCACGCCAGCGACCCGAAGACCAAGCATCTTCGCGGAACGCACCGCGGTGCTGCGTTCTTCAGGCGTGAGCCTGACCCGGGTCGCACTACCTCCACGGTGCAAATTCGATCGAAATTCACCTTTCGGCCCTTGCCGCATCATCGACGCGACGATTTTGTCGCCGATGACGAAGGCGCGAATGTCAGCGCCCCCTGCTTCTTTGATGAATTCCTGGACGAGGATGTTGGCATCGAGCTGGCCGAACGCCGCCATGACCGACTCGGCCGCCTTGTCGGTTTCGGCGAGAACTACTCCAATGCCTTGTGTTCCCTCCAGGAGCTTCATGATCAGCGGCGCGCCGCCAACGAGCTTGATCAAACCCTGAATATCTTTGGTGGAGCGAGCAAAGCCAGTGACCGGCAAGCCGATGCCCTCCCGGGCGAGGAGCTGTAGCGCGCGCAGCTTGTCTCGCGCCCGTGAGATGGCTTGCGAGGTATTGAGAGGAAAGGTTCCCATCATCTCGAACTGCCGCACGACGGCCGCGCCGTAAAACGTATGGGAGGCGCCAATACGTGGAATGATGGCATCGAACTGCAATTCAGTCCCGGCAAGAAGCACCTGCGGCCGATGCGAGGTGATGTTCATGTAGCAACGCGTATAGTCGACCACTCGCACCGTATGCCCTCGTTCGGCTGCGGCCTCCTTGAGTCTCCGGGTCGAATAGAGCTTTGCGTTTCTAGAGAGGATTCCGATCTTCATGCCTCTTGCCTTTCTTTCCTTTCTTACGTTTGGGAACCAACTCCCGGCACAGATACGAACGGCCCGGATTTACCAGAAACCTTCCGCGAATCGCTTCGCGTCCAAGCAACATCCGGAATCCCATCGTGTCGCGCGTCGTGAGCGTGAGGTCGATCAACCAGCGCTCTCCTGCGAGCTCTAGCGAGGTCCGAATGATCGGACGATACTCGCGGTGACCGCTGGAGCTCTTGACGTGTCGATGCTCGTGAAGCTCTGCGACGCAGTGCGCCGTGGTCTTCGTCTCACGCTGCACCGGGTGCACCACGAAGCGTACGAAGTCGCGCCGCCCTCGCGAGAACACCTCGATGTCGTAGGCGTGGAGCGACGAGCTGCGCGCGCCCGTATCGACCTTCGCCTTGACCCTGGAGATGTCGAGCTCGGGTAGGCCTACCCACTCACGCCATCCTATGCTCGTCAGGTCACTCACGTGGCACCAGCGTCTAGGTCCATGGATTAACTCCTGTCAGAGCCTAGACGAAGCGCAAACGCTCCCATCACGAGATCGGGACTAAAGGGTGATCAATCCTCGCGACGTTGCTTGGTGCGCCGGCGTACTGGCCCCCATCCGTCGTAGTCATCCCCGTTTATCGTCTCTCTTTCTTCCTCTTCGTCCCAGTCCTCGAGCGCGTCGCCTAGGTCGAGGCCTTCGTCCAGTTCCTCGTCGTTCGTGCCCCACAGGTCAGGCTCCCAGCCGGGTTGGCTGTCCTCCAAAGAGGCGAGCTCGGGCTCGGACCATGGGTCTTCCGCGAACCAATCGAGGTCGCGATTGCGGTTCCGATTCCGTTCGTGTTTCGTCCTGTCTCCTCGCATTGGCATTCCTCCTTTTTTGTGTTGGAAAGAACCCTTCACCGGGCGGAGCACGTTTCGTGCCACCGCCTGTCGCGAGCCTGACACCGGCGCATCACGATGTTTTCACAGGCCAAAAGCCAAGCTCACTTCTGCCAGTGCAGAACCTGCACCGGTCGGCCAAAGGACGAATGCAGGACTTGCACCGGCGGAACATGGACTTTCCGCCCTTGCCGGTTTTGCGGCGGGTTGCGATGACATCTAGCGCGGCACGACACTTGCTTCTTCGACGCTACGGAGACGCGCATGTCCACTGCCGAAGAGACCTCGCCCACCTTGCCGAAGAAACCGAAACAAGCGTTGATTTTGGACGCGACGGCCCGGAGGACGCGATGACTCGCGCGCATCTGGATCTGGTCACGCCTGAAGTCGTGCAGAAGATCCGCTTGGAGAATCGCCTGCTTCTAGAGAGGACGCAGAGCGTTCAAGCAAGCATCGAGACTGGACGGTTCGACGAAGCGGCCCCTATCGCCGCCGAGCTCGATCGGGCCCTTCGAAAGCACGTGCTGCTCATCGACGGTGTTCTCGATGTGCTCAGCCCCGATGATGTATTGCCGGCGGGCCGTCAAAGATGATGGAGCGTTCACTTTTCGGTAGGCCACGAGCTGCGTTTGGCGCCGCTCCACTCCTGGAGCCTGTACTGGATGGTTCGCTTGCTGATCCCCAGAATCGCGGCTGCTTTGGTGGGCGATCCGCCGACGGCTTCGAGCGTCTTGAGGATGGTGTAGCGCTCGACTTCGGCCAAGGTCACTCCAGGTACTAGCAGGCTCAGGGGCTCCAGTTCCCGGTCGGCCGGCTGAATCGGCAGATCCTCGATGCTGATCAGCTCCTTTTCGCAAAGCACCACCGCCTGCTCGATGGCGTGCTGCAGCTCGCGCACGTTGCCGGGCCAAGGGTAACCGAGCAGGGCCTCGCGAGCACGCGATGAGAAGCCGTGAAACTGCTTGCTGTTCTCCTCTGCGTAGCGCCGCAGAAAGTGGTCTGCCAACAGGGGGATGTCACTCGGCCGCGCGCGGAGCGGTGGAACGTCGAGTACGACGACCTTGAGCCGGAAATACAGGTCCTCGCGGAACTTTCCGTCGTCGACGAGGGTCCTAAGGTCTCGATTCGTCGCCGCGACTACGCGGACGTTGACCTTGACGGTTTCGTTTCCGCCGACACGCTCGAACTCGCGCTCCTGCAGGAACCGGAGAAGCTTGACCTGCACCGAAAGAGGCATCTCGCTCAGCTCATCGAGGAACAAGGTTCCTCGGTCTGCTTGCTCGAATCGTCCGCTTCGCCGTGTGACGGCGCCGGTGAACGCGCCTTTTTCGTGCCCGAAGAGCTCCGACTCGAGCACACTTTCGGAGAGCGCAGCGCAGTTCAACCGGATGAGAGGACCTTCACTGCGCAACGAGTGCTCGTGAACCGCTTTTGCGATCAGCTCCTTGCCAGTCCCGGTCTCGCCTTGGATGAGCACGGTCGACCGGCTCTTGGCCGCTTGAAGCATTCGTTTGAACAGGCGCTGCATCGACGGATGCGCTCCCACGATGTGATCGAGGCGCATCGTGGGAAGCGTTGCGGCGGCTTCGGCCCGAGCGTCCATCGCGTCCCTCGCATGGATGGTCTTGTCGAGCGATCGCTCGACCACCAAGGCGAGAGCATCAGGCCGGATCGGGCGGGTGAGGCATCGATCGGCTCCGCAACTGAGGGCTTTCACTGCGGTGTCGGTCGAACCCGAGTTGGCCACCGCGATGAAGGAGGTCGAAGGAAGGAGAACCGTGGCCTGCCGGAGAAATTCGAAGCCGTCCATTCCCTCGAGGTCCAGCGCGACCAGGACCACGTCGGGGATCGAGCGCTCCAGGAGCTCTAGAGCCTCAACTCCATCTGGCGCGGTATCCACCACGTGCCCGATCGCCGTCAGCTGATGCTCCAGCTCGGATTGCACCTCGGCATCGCCTTCGACCACGAGGATCCGGCCAATCTGCTGCGCGGCCATGGCGACAAGGATGGCCTGCCATCCGGGGCCCGTCCATGCCTATGCGAGCCACAAAGGCCGTGCGCCAAATCCGAGTGGGTGTCAGATTTGCGTTCGCTCGTCATGCGCTGGGACGTTCTTCGAAACACAGGGAACAGGCCTGCCTTCCCGCCTCTCAAGGCGCGGCAGACGCTGGGCAAGTACCGAATTCGACGCCGAATCGGAGTCGGGGCGTTTGCTACCGTGTACGAGGCATACGACACGATCGAGGGTATTGCGGTCGCGCTCAAGATCCCTCACCTCGATCAGCTGGACCAGCAGTCGTTGAATCTCATCCAGCGCGAGGTTCGACTCACGGCCCGTCTGGAGCACGAGAACATACTGCCTCTTCGTAATGCGATGATGATCGACGGCTATTTCGTCATCGCCACCCCGCTCGGGAAGGAGACCCTGACGGATCGACTGCACCGCCGGCTGGGGCCGAAGACGGCGCTTTCCTACAGCGAGCAGCTGCTTTCCGCCCTGGCCTACGCGCACGAGCATCGGATCATCCATTGCGACATCAAACCGGACAACGTCATCCTGTTTCCCGAAGGCCAGGTCCGGCTCGCCGATTTTGGAATCGCGAAGGTGGCACTCCGAACGCGGACCATCATGGGTTCGGGACAGGGCACCGTCGGCTACATGGCGCCCGAGCAGGCCATGGGAAAGCCGTCGTTCCGCTCCGACGTTTTTTCGATGGGCTTGCTGATCTACCGCATGTTCGCGGGTGAGCTACCTGAGTGGCCCTTCGACTGGCCGCTCCCAGGGGCCGAGCGGCTCCGTCGGACGGTTAGTCGAGATTTCATCAGCTTTCTCCGCCGGGCCATCGAGCTCCGCGAGCGCAAGCGGTATCGCGATGGCGTCGAGATGGAGCGGGCCTGCCAGGCCGTGAAGCCACGAGCCCTACGGGCGTCGACGCGCGGCAGAAGGTCGGCGACGTGAACGAGACCCACATCTTCACGGATGTGGCCATGACGCAGGGCGAGCGCTTCGAGCTCGGCGCCGGAGAGGCCGTCGTTCTCAGCATTCCCAAACCCGGGCAGGATGGACCCAACGAGGATGCTGCAGCCCTCGTCTCCCTGGGTCAGCAGGCAGCGGTCGCCGTCGTCTCCGATGGGGCTGGCGGCCATCCTGGGGGGGCAGAGGCGGCATCGTTAGCGGTGCGAGCGGTGTGCGACGCCGTTGCAGGACTGGGAAGCGATCTCGGAACGCTTCGGGAGGCGATCATCAACGGGTTCGAATCGGCGGACCGGGCCATCTCGGCTCTGGGAACGGGTGCCGCCGCCACGCTTGCAGTCGTCGAAATTCAGGGCACGCACATGCGGGCCTATCATGCCGGAGACTCCATGGTGCTGGTGACCGGGCAGCGCGGCCGGATCAAGTGGCTGACGATTCCCCACTCGCCTGTCGGCTATGCAGTCGAGGCGGGATTGCTGGATCGTGGCGAGGCGCTGCATCACGAAGACCTTCATTTGGTGTCCAACCTGCTCGGGGGTCAGGGAATGCGTATCGAGCTTGGTGCATCCCTCGAGCTTTCACCTCGGGACACGGTCGTCTTGGCCAGTGATGGGTTGAGCGACAATCTCCATCTCGACGAGATCGTGGAGCGCATCCGAAAGGGACCCCTGTCGAAGGCCGTCGCCGAGCTAGCCGCGCTCGGCCGGGAGCGCATGGCAACATCGACCGACGGCGCCCCCTCCAAGCCCGACGACCTCACGTTCATTGCGATAAGGCGGTGCCGTTCCCCTGAGCGCAAGCGTCGCTGAACGCCTCCAACGCGCGTACCGAGCGATAGCCCTTGCCCCACCGCGCGAACTGTTCCACCGCGGTGGCGGTGACGACGTCTACGAGCGGCCAAAGGGGTTGCTCGACCTGCTCGACGAGGTTCAATGCCGACTTGATCTGCGTGTCCCACCGCTCGCAGTAGCGGTCGAGGTCACTGGCCTGGACCCTCTGGCGACAAGGGCCCGCGGCGCACCGCAAATCCATGGCTTCGGGCAAGTTGAACATTCCATATTCGTCGGTGATCTGCTCGCCGGCTTCGATGTCACGGACTGCGATCTCGAATCCGTACGCCGTGCTCATCGTGTTGGCTTGGCAGCAATGATTCACGTACTTGGCGTGGTCCCAGCTCACGATTCGGACGCCGTTGGGATCGATATACGAGTATCGCTCGATGACCGCGGCCAAAGTGGGGTCTTGCAGCCGAGGGTCGTCTGGGAGGATCTCGATTTCCAACGGATCCCATACGTACGTGATGGTGCCCTTGGCCAGCCGAGCGGAGGCGAAAACGCCCAACCCGACCACATCGTCGATGTACCGGAGTTCAGTGGATGGATGAATCACGTCGATGGCCCATTGCTATTCGTATCCGTTGCCAGCTCCCACGGTGACGCGCGCCTTGCATGAACGGTGCCAAACCGTGCCGGCGTCGAGAGCTGCAAAAGCAGGGCTTGAAACCGCGGCAAGTGCAAAACTTGCCCTTGTCCCGCGTGCAAGGCTTGCACCCGAGCGCTGGTCTGCTGCTCCAGAGGTGCCCGCGTGCGTTCCGCGCGTCGCAGTGTCAGAGTTGCGCCCGATAAATGAAAGGCGACCTTCGCAACGGCGCGACCAGTCCCATTTTCCGGAATCGCGAGCTCGTCATCGAGGACTTCCCACGGGGTGAGGTATCGCGGCTCTACGTCGACCTGGTCGCCAATGGGCTCGCCCAGGATATCTTGCTCCCGGTCCTGGTGGCGCGGGGCAGGCGCGATGGTCCGGTCTTCGGGTTGACCGCGGCGGTTCACGGCAATGAGCTCAACGGGATTCGCGTAATCCACGACCTGATGCACCACATCGACCCTCGCCAGCTGACGGGTGCGTTGGTGGCTGTCGTCGTAGTCAACGTGCCCGGCCTTCACCGCCATCAGCGAGAGTTCGTCGACGGTGGCGACCTCAATCACATTTTTCCGGGTCGGGAGGACGGCAACGTGGCGGAAGTCTACGCTCACCGAATCCTCGACCGCATCGTCAATCGCTTCGACTATCTCGTCGACTTGCACACGGCGAGCTTCGGCCGGGTCAACTCCCTTTACGTGCGCGCAGACATGACGCAGCTGTCGACAGCCACCATGGCTTACCTCCAACGCCCGCAGATCATCGTGCACAATCCGCCGTCGGACTATACGTTGCGGGGCGCGGCGATGGATCTCGGTATTCCCTCGATCACCTTGGAGGTCGGCGATCCCCAGAGGTTTCAGCCCGGTTTCGTCAAATCATCACGAATCGGCCTCCGAACCGTGCTTGCAGCCGCCGGCATGCTCCCACGGCGGCTAGTGGCAGAAGGTACCGAGCCCGTGTTGTGCGAGCGCTCTTACTGGATGTACGCCGATCGCGGCGGTCTCTTGGAGGTTCTTCCGCGTCCCACCGAGCTAGTCAGCCGGGATGAGCGCGTTGCCGTCCTTCGGAATGCCTTCGGAGACGTCATTCGCGAATACCACGCGCCAGAAGACGCGATCGTCATCGGCAAGAGCGTCAATCCCGTCGGTCAGACCGGCGCGCGCATTTTGCACCTCGGGATCCCTGCTTCGCCGGAGCATGGTTTCCAACGACGCGCACTGGGGCCTCCGGTCCTGGAAGTGAGCCGGTGATGCGGATCTGCTTCGTCGTCAACGAACGGCGCGAGCCTTCCGTCGAGCAAACCACGACGCTTCTCATCAGCGCGGCCGCGCGGCGAGGGCATCAGATCGTGGTTTGTGGCGTCGGCGACTTCACCGCGGGAGACGAAGGGGCGATCCAGGTTCGGGGCTGCCTCGCGGGAGGAGACGATCCTGCCACCGTGGTTCGAGGGCTGGTGGCAGACGCAGCGTCGAGCCATCGACTGGACGAGCAGGACCTATGTATCATTCGAACCAATCCAGGCAGGGACGAGGGACGCCGGGCTGAGCACGTTGCGGCGCTTCGTCTCCTCGAGCGATTGGAAGATCGAGGCGTTCGGGTCATCAATCGTCCGCGCGGCCTTTCCCGCGCGCTCACCAAGCTTTCCCTTCTCGAGCTGCCGCAGAGCTCGAGGCCTCGCACCCTGGTGACGCGCGATGTCGCGGCGATCGAGCAGTTTCTCGAAGAGCAGCCAGACAGGATCGTCATCAAGCCTCTCGACGGAACCAGAGGGTTGGACGTGTTCGTGCTCGAGCGGAAGGGCTCCCGAGCCAACGTGAAGCAGATCATCGAGGTGGTCCTCCGGCGGGGTTACGCGATGGTTCAGGAGTTCGTACCCGGTGCCGAGCAAGGGGACGTCCGGGTGACGGTGGTAAACGGCAGCATTCTGGAGATCGACGGCCGGCCCGCCGCGGTGGCCCGGGTGCCGAGCGGGAGCGACTTTCGAAGCAACCTCCACGCCGGGGGCGTGGCGCGCGCGACCGACGTCACGGACACGATGCGCGAAGCCGTCATGCAAATCGCCCCGTATCTACGCCAGGAAGGTCTGGCTCACGTTGGCGTGGACTTCGTGGGGGGCCGCATTCTCGAGCTCAATGTATTCAGCCCGGGCGGTCTCTACCCGAGCGAGCATCTCTACGGGCAGGACTTCAGCAATGCGGTGATCGAGGCATTCGAGCGCGAACCATGACCGTCACGGTGGGTCAGGCCTTCGGTCCGTCCGGAACGATCGCCTTGGCGCCTTTGGCGCCTTGTCTGATCTCTTCGAACAGGGCCGGATCGTCGTCGAGCGAGCGGAACAAGCCGCGACGAAGCTCGCCTTTTTGCGTCAACAGCATGGCGGTCATCTTGTCGATCGCGATAGCTGCGAGCACGGACTGGATGTAAGCCTCGATCAGATCGTCGATACCGATTCCGACCACGTTGAAGTCCCGCCGGTCCATCAAGAGGAGTCGATCGGTCGAAGCCGTCCAGGTGCCATCCGGCTGACGCTCCGAGAGATTGGTTCCCAGAACCTCCCACGAGGACTCGCCCTCCTCGAGCACGGCGGGAAGAGGCTTTCTCGAGCGCCGCGCATACACGGCGAGAGGGCGAAACCCGGTTGCACCGCCGCAGACCATGACGCGCAGGTCGGCAACGTAGATGTCGCCATGTCGGTCCGGAATCGTGCCGACGTGGTAAAAACGGCCGGCGCGCTCCACGGAGCTCCAGACGTAGTTCCCGATCAAGCTCTGCACCACGAAGCGGTCATAGGGGTGCTCCATGTCCATGAACCGATCGAGCTCCCGTTCGTTCACGATCGTGAACACACCCTGGCCGGCGTTGCTGTAGGGCACTTTGACGACGGCTTGGCCGCCAAAGCGGCGAACCCACAGGGGCACTTCTTGCTTGGCTACGTCTCCGATCGTTTGCGGCGTTCGAATCTGAAGACCCGATGCCTCGAGCTCGGCATTGTAGATCTCGTAGGCCTTCATCGCGACGAGCTTGTTTCGCCCTCCGGAAAGGCAGGTGACCACCGGATTCAAGATGCGGGTGCGGGTGCGAATCGGAATTCGGTTCCATGGCTTCTGTGTCACGTAGCGAAAGGCTGCTCGCATTGGCCGCCACCGGCCCTCGGCGTCCCTCACTTCGAGCAAGCCGTCGGTAAATCTCGCAGGAGGATTCCCGATCTCGTCCGGGAAGGGAGTCAGGAACACGTGCTCTCCGGTGAGGTCGGCGATCACCGCTGCGTAACCCGAGGCCTCCATGTGGTTCTTGTCGAACAAGACCGCAAGGCCTCCCGAGGCCGGTTTGCGTCTGGCGATGAGCGGAAGAAACGCTGTTTCGATGAGCTTTCGGTAGCCCGCCTGCTCGTCGTCGTCGGACGGAATCGGCATCGATTTGTTGCCTGATGGGCAGGAGTTGGTTTCGAGCACCACCAGCCTGCGATTTCCAGCGGCCGTGGTGGTGCAGAAGAGGTCTGCACCGGCCCATTGGAAATACTTGGGCGAGTAGCTGAGCACCTCTTCGAGCGCATCCGGGTCGACCCGAGGGTTCAAGTGGCAATACCGGTTGACGATTCGCCGCTTGGACATGCGCAGGAAAAACGAAACCAGTGGGTGAATCTGCGCATTGAGCACCCGGGCGTAGAAGTGGTTTCGCGGCTCGAAAGAGCCAGGCGGGACCGGAGTCGCGTGCTGGCGATGCAACGCAGCGCGGGAAGCGGTGACATCCATGAGTATCGACCGATGCTGCGCCCCGAATGCAATGCTGGCAAGTGGAAGCAGCACGAGGACGGCGGTGGAGCGGAAGCAATACCGCCCTATACTGTCGACAGACTATGAGTGAAGATGCAGAAGAGATTCACCTGCGCATCGAGATCGAAGAGGAAGAGCCGCCGCGAGGCCGTCTCGTCTTGATCGACGACGCGGGTCGCGAGCTCGGCGAGATGCGATATCGGAGGGAGGGAAAAGATCTCGTTGTGATCGAGCACACGGAGGTCGATCCATCGCTTCGCGGAAAGCATGGCGGCCGACGATTTTTCGAGGGCATGGTGGCGTGGGCACGGGACACCGGCACCAAGATTCGCTCCGAATGTCCATTCACCACCCGTATGTTCGAGCGGGAAAGGTCGAGCCACGACGTCCTCGCTTGAGAGGGGCGGCGCGTCTCGTTGGGGTCGCTGTTTTAGAGACCTTCCGCGACCTGGTACGCGGCTTCGGTGCTCTTCGCGATCTCGTCGAGTGTCGCACCCTCGGCCAACTCGATAAGTTTCATTCCGCCCTCGCCCTTCTTGTCGATTTCGAAGACGCCGAGGTCCGTGATGACCAAGTCGACCACCTGCGTTCCCGTCAAGGGTAGGGTGCACTCCTTCAACAGCTTGGGTTTACCCTTCGCGGTGTGCTCCATGACCACGACCACTCGCTTCACGCCCGCCACGAGATCCATGGCACCACCCATACCCTTGACCATCTTGCCTGGAATCATCCAGTTGGCGAGGTCGCCGTTTTCCGCGACCTGCATGGCGCCGAGGATGGACAGGTCGACGTGTCCCCCGCGGATCATCGCAAAGGACTCAGCGCTTGAAAAGAAGCTCGTCGAGGGCAGCTCCGTGACGGTTTGTTTGCCTGCGTTGATCAGATCGGGGTCTTCCTCGCCTTCGAAGGGGAACGGACCCATGCCGAGCATTCCATTCTCGCTCTGGAGCTGCACACGCACCCCCGGTGGAATGTGGTTGGACACGAGGGTTGGAATGCCGATGCCGAGGTTCACATAGAAACCATCTCGAAGCTCTCTTGCGGCACGGGCTGCCATTTGGTCGCGGGTCCAGGCCATCGTTTCCTCCTCAGGGGCGCGGACGCGTGGTCCGCTGCTCGATGTGCTTCGAGGGGTGGGGGTAGTGCACGATCCGGTCGACGTAGATTCCCGGAGTCATGATTTGGTCGGGCTCGAGCTCGCCCGGCTCGACCAGGTGCTCCACCTCGGCGACCGTGACTTTCGCAGCTGTCGCCATCATGGGATTGAAGTTTCGCGCAGTCTTTCGGTAGATCAGATTACCCTCCGCATCACCCTTCCATGCGTGAACGATCGCAACGTCTGCGAAGAGCGCACGCTCCATGACGTATCGTTCGCCGTCGAACTCCCGCACTTCTTTGCCTTCCGCGACGACCGTGCCCACGCCGGTCTTCGTGTAGAAGGCGGGGATTCCCGCCCCGCCGGCGCGGATTCGCTCTGCCAGTGTGCCCTGCGGATTGAACTCCACCGTGAGATCGCCGTCGAGAAACTGCTTGGCGAAGAGCTTGTTCTCGCCGACGTAAGACGAGACCATCGTACGGATTTGGCGTGTCTCCAGCATCACTCCGAGACCGATGCCGTCGACACCGGCGTTGTTGGAGATCACGGTTAGATCCTTGACACCTGACTTTGCGACCGCTTCGATCAGCGCTTCGGGAATTCCGCACAATCCGAACCCTCCGGACATCAGCGTCATGCCATCCTTGAGAAGCCCATGGAGGGCTGCGGTCGCATCTGGATACAACTTGTTGACCATACGCTTCGTCTTTACCTTCCGCTTCGCCGTATGACAATCCGGGGTTTCAGTCGAGGCCCAGCATTTCCCTTGCTTCAGAGGGGGACGCGATCTCTCGGCCAGCGTTGCGAGCACACTGGGCGAGGGCCTCGATGAGTGGGCCGTTGCCGGTCGTCTTGTCTCCATTCGGCAAGTAGAAGGTGTCTTCGACGCCGGTCCTCAGCATGCCGCCGAGCTCTGCGGCACGCTGGTGGGTTTGCCAGATCTCTTCGCGTCCGATGAGAGTCGCCTGCCAGTGCGCATCGCCGCTCTTGTATTTCATCAGGAGATCGAGCAACTCGGGATCGCACGGCATACCAGAGGCAACACCCATGACGAAGTTGTAGTGCATTTCCTTGGCCATGCCGGCTCGAAGGTACAGACCCACCGAGCGGACAATTCCGACGTCGAAGCATTCCATCTCCGGGATGGTGTGGGTTTCCGCCATTGCGTCCAGCATCTTCTGAATCTTGTCGACGCTATTTAGGAACACCAGGGGGGGCCACGCCCAGCTGTTGTCTCTCTTGAGCTTCAGATAGTTCAAGCTACCCGCGTTGCAGGCAGCGATTTCGGGTTTGATGCGCCGTAGGCATGCAACCGGCCCGGAGACGTCGTCGTCCATCACGCCCGTAGACTGGTTGATGATCACACAGGGGCATGCTTCCCGAATGGCATCGCTCGCCGCGGCTGCAAGGTCCGGATCCCAGCTCGGAAAGTGCCCCATGCCGGGCTCTTGACGGCGGAAGTGTACGTGCATGATCGATGCGCCGGCGTTGTAGGCGTCGCGCGCGGAGGCCGCCATCTGCGCCGGGGTCACCGGAACGGGGTGTTGCTTGGGATTCGTCAGCACGCCAGTCAGCGCACAGGTGATGATTGCCTTGTCCATGTCGTTCTCTCGATGCAGGAATTCGACGGAGCGATTCGGAGAGTTTACGTATACGTAAACCATCTCCATTGCAAGTGAATGTTCTATTGTCACGAGAAGCATAGGGCGTTAAGGTGAACCAGCATGGGTTCAGCGACCAAGAGTACCGCCCGCACCGACGCGGCAAAGGCGTTCGTTGCCGCTCACGGCCATGACGATACTCCGGACTTTTTCTCGATTTCCGAGCTGGCGGCGGAGTTCTCGATCACCCATCGCGCGATCCGTTTCTACGAGTCCAAGGGGCTCCTGGCGCCGAAGCGTCTCAGTGGGGCGCGCATCTACTCCCGGCGCGACCGTGCCCGTCTCCACATCATCGTTCGCGCGAAATCGCTCGGCTACACTCTCGAGGAAACGAAGGGCTATCTAGAGCTATACGGACGGCACGGCGAGGGCCGCATCAAGCAGCTAGAGCTCTCGGTGGCGAAAAGCGAGGAGATGATCGCCGAGCTCGAAGCCAAGAAAGGTCAAATCGACGAGAAGCTCGAAGAGCTACGGCTCATCAACCGTGTGTGCCGACAAAAAATAGCGCAGAAGCGGTCGAAGAGCGCAGGGTGAGCACCCGACGCCACAGGGGCAGCGACACCCGCCAGCCCCGTTGGCCAATCAGCGCTTGCTCAAAACCACTCGGGTTGCGCATCGATGTACGAGCGTTCGTTGCTACGACAGAGGTCGGCCAAGATTCGGATGCGGGGAAGCTCGGTGCGGATCCAGTAGCTCGTCGCCGCTTCGATGCCGTTCCTACGTTGCTCGGAAAGGGGGGCGGTTCGTGCGGCTGCGGCCATGCTGAGCCACTGCCAGCCGATGACCAGCGTCGCGAACATGTCGAGATAGTCCCAGCTGTGACCGAGCATGTCGTCGGCGTCGCCCGACATCCCGCGTTGCCCTAGCTCCATGGTCGTCGAGCCGACTGTCGCCACGGCGTCTTCGAGCGCACCGCAAAGCTCTGAATCGAAGCCCGCCGCCCTTGCACGGGCGATAGTGCTTCCGATCTCCTCGGCCAGGGCGCGCAGCGGTGCACCGCCCTTCGACATCACCTTTCGCCCGAGCAGGTCCATGCTCTGAATCCCACTGGTGCCTTCGTGGAGGCTGTTGAGCTTCTGGTCGCGCATGAAGGCCTCAGGAAGATACTCGCTCGTATAGCCGTATCCCCCGTGGATTTGGATTGCGAGCACGTTCGACTCGAAGCCACGCTCCGCCGGGAAGGTCTTGGCGACTGGCGTCAACAAGTCGAGTAGTAGCTGGGCTCGTTCCCTGTCTTTTTCGGTCGATCCATGCTCTGCCACATCCGCGTATCTCGCGACGGTTCCTAGAAGCGCGAGGCTGCCTTCCACGATTGCCTTTTGACGGAGCAGCATCCGCCGAACGTCGGCATGCTCGACGATGGGCACAGGCTCGCCTCCTCGGGCGCCGAGCCTTCGCCCTTGCTTCCGCTCGAGCGCGTACAGCCGAGATTCGTGGTAGGCGACGGATGCCGTGGCGGCCGCATTGACGCCCACCATCATGCGGGCCTCGTTCATCATTTGAAACATGTATCGAAGCCCCTGGTTCGGCTGTCCCACCAGCCAACCTCGGCAATCCCCTTCGTCACCGAGCTCGAGCGCAAGGCTGGGCAGCCCTCTCCAGCCGATCTTGTGTATCAGGCCGGCCACGTTGACGTCGTTTGAAACCAGGGCGCCGTTGTCCTCGCGCATCTTGGGCACGGCAAACAACGAAATGCCCTTGGTCCCTTCAGGTGCGCCTTCGATGCGGGCGAGAGTGAGATTGACCACGTTGTTCGTGATGCCGTGGTCCGCGCCCGAGATGAAGATCTTGCTCCCCTTGATGAGATAGTGATCGTGCCCGGTGGGCTTGGCAGTCGTCGTGATGTCGGCGAGGCTGCTACCCGCATGGGGCTCGGTCAGCGCCATCGTGCCGGTCCATTCGCCTGAATACATGCGTTCCATGAAACGCGTCTTGACGTCTTGACTGCCAAAAGCCTCGATGAGGTGCGCTGCTCCGTGGGTGAGCCCGATGAAACCGTACGCACTGAGGTTTGCTGCCATCAGATACGCGGTCGCCAGCGTGTGCACGAGCATCGGCATTTGCTGACCGCCCGCTGATTCAGGGCGGGTTGCGGTCAGCACGCCCAGGTCGACCATCTGCTCGAACAGAGCCGGGAGGGCGGCGTGCGTGTGGATGCGCCCGTCCCGGAACACGGGTGGATCCTCGTCCATGGGCTTGTAGGTGGGGAGCAAGTCTTGACGCGCGAAGCGGCGAACACTGTCGATGTAGAGGTCGAACGTTTCCTTCGAGTGCTGCTCGTAGGCTTCGAGGCTGCAGAGGGATTCGGCATCGAGGACGAAATACAGGAGGAAGTCGACCAGGCCGTCGTCGATTAGAGGATTGCTTCGTACTGCCATGCTCTTCTCATGCGCGGCGAACCCTAGCACGCAGGTTCCCCTACTTCCCGCGTGAATTATCGAGATGCATGCGGTATGAGAGCAACCATGGATTTCGAGCATTCGGAGCGGGCGAAGAACCTGATGGACCAGGTCGAGCGTTTCGTACGAGAGCGGGTCGTCCCGAACGAGCAGACCTACCTCGACCAACTCGTGGGAACCGACGACTGGCGAAATTGGAAGATTCCTCCGGTCATCGAAGAGCTCAAGACCGAAGCCAAAGAGCTCGGGCTCTGGAATCTGTTTTTGCCGGACGACCGCTATGGCGCTGGTCTCGACAATCGCGACTACGCACCCATCGCGGAGATCACCGGACGAAGTTTCTTGGCCCCCGAGGTCTTCAACTGCAGCGCGCCAGATACCGGCAATGCCGAGGTGCTCGTCAAATACGGGTCCGAGGAACAGAAGAAGCAGTGGCTCGAGCCGCTGCTCGCAGGCGAAATTCGGTCCGGCTTCGCGATGACCGAGCCCGCCGTGGCCTCGAGCGACGCCACCAACATGCAGGCGACCTGCGAGGTCGTCGGCAACGAGGTCGTTCTCAACGGGCAGAAGTGGTGGACTAGCGGCGCCGGTGATCCGCGTTGCGGCTTCTACATTTTCATGGGTGTCACCGATCCGAAGGCCGGTCGCCACGAGAGGCATTCGATGGTGCTGGTGCCGGCCGACGCACAGGGCGTGAAGATTCTGCGCATGGTGCCGGTGTTCGGTCATCTCGACGAGCCCCACGGGCACGCCGAGATCCTATTCGAGGACGTGCGTCTACCCGTCAGCAGCATCATCGCGGGCCCTGGACGAGGGTTCGAGATCGCGCAGGGACGGCTCGGCCCCGGTCGCATACACCACTGCATGCGTGCTATCGGCGCTGCGGAGCGAGCACTCCAGCGACTTTGTGAACGCGCCATTCACCGCATCGCGTTCGGCAAGCCGCTCGCCAATTTGGGCGGCAATCGCGACATCATCGCCAATTCCCGCATGGCGATCGATCAGGCGCGACTTCTCACGCTGAAGGCGGCCTGGGCCCTCGATACCTACGGGACGTTCGGCGCACTGGTCGACATTTCGGCGATCAAAGTGGTGGCCCCCAACGTGCTGCAGTCGGTCGTCGATGCCGCGATTCAGATCCACGGGGGTGAGGGCATGGCTGACCCCGAGCTCACGCGGCTGCTTGCCATGGCGCGAGCCCTGCGTATCGCCGATGGCCCAGACGAAGTTCACCGGGGCATGGTGGCCAGGCTCGAGCTGAAGAAATACGCGTGACCTCGGTCTACCCGCTCTGATTGAGCCAGCGGGTGATCTTCCTTGCTAGGGCGCGTGGCGTGAAGCGGATGCTGAAGGCTGCCAGCCAGTTCATGAAGCCTTCGATCGCGACGACCTTGCCTTTCATCATCGCCCGGTATGCATCCCGAGCCACTTTGTCCGGCGGCGCTGCACCGAGCTTGAACAGGAAGCTTTCGTCGTTGCCGGCCGTCTGCGAGAAGTTGGTCGCGGTGGCGCCAGGGCAATGCGCAGTGATCGTGATACCTCGGCTTTTGACCTCTTCGGCGAGTCCCTCCGAGAACATGAGGACGAAGGACTTGGTGGCGTAATAGATCGCCATGTCCGGACCAGGTTGGAAGGCTGCCGTGGAGGCGATGTTCAAGATCCGGCCCTTCTTTCGGGAGAGCATCCCTTGCAAAGCAAGATGGCTGAGAGCGACGAGCGCGTCGATGTTCACTTGTATCATGTCCAATTGCATCTGAAGAGGAAGCGCTGCGAAAGCCCCGGTGGCGCCGAAGCCGGCGTTGTTGACGAGATAATCGATCTCGATTCCCCGACTCTGGAGCTCGGCAAACAGCTCGGCCGGGGCTGCCGGATTGGACAGGTCCGATGCCAGGACGTGCGCTTCGATACCATGCGCCGTCTCGAGCTCTTGCGCGAGGCTTCGAAGCTTGTCCTCGCTGCGGGCCACCAGAACCACATCGTGACCGTCCGCGGCGAAAAGCTTCGCGAGCTCAGCGCCAATCCCCATCGATGCTCCAGTGATTAATGCGACTTCCCGTGGCGTCATCGCCGGCTCCCTACCCTCAATGCTCTCGTCTATAGGCTCGAGGCCTCCGGTGTCATGGTATCTTCCAGCCCGTCATGACTAGCAAGGAATCTTTCCCTCCCCAATGGTTCGAGGGGTCACTCCCCAAGCGTTCGTATCGATCGGCATTCAAATGGGGAGCGCCAGAGGCTTATAAGCATCCGAATCCACGTCTGTACGCGCTGATGAAGGAGACCTTCGGTCTCGAGGACGACTACTTCCAAACGCCTCAGAAGCTGGGCCTCGAAGAGGTGCAAGCAGATGCCCCAATCTCACTCACGGCTGAGCAGGTGGCGTTCTTTCGCGGCCTTCTCGGCGAGGAGAACGTGAGCGACGACGTCTATGACCGGCTCCGCGTGTCGTACGGGAAGACCATGCTGGATGCGCTGCGCCTTCGAGACCACCAGGTCGAGAATCTGCCCGACCTCGTCCTGCATCCGCGTCACCGTGGCGATGTAGAAGAGATCGTGCGCTACTGCCATGAGAATCGAATCCCTCTGTACACCTATGGCGCGGGATCGAGCGTGACTCGTGGGACCGAATGCTACCAAGCGGGCGTGTCGATCCATCTGGGCACGCACATGAACCGAATTCTTTCGGTCAACGCCGTCAATCAGACAGTCACCGTGGAGCCTGGAATCCTCGGGCCCGTTCTGGAGGGCGCGCTCCGTGATGCTCCAACACGGTTCAACTCCCCGCATGCTTATACGTGCGGTCACTTTCCCCAGTCCTTCGAGTACTCCACGGTCGGTGGGTGGGTCGTCACGCGCGGAGCGGGCCAGAATTCCACGTATTACGGAAAGGCCGAGGACCTGGTGCTGAGCCAACAATGGGTGACACCTGTGGGAACGATCCACACGGTGGACGTGCCGGCCTACGCCACCGGACCGAACCTCGACCAGATCATGATTGGAAGCGAAGGTGCTTACGGAATCTTGGTTGCAGTCACCCTCAAGATCTTTCGTTACCAACCCGAGAACACCCGTCGCTTCAGCTTCATCTTTCCAGACTGGCCTCGCGCAGTCGCTGCCGCGCGTGAGATCATGCAAGGAGAATTCGGTTTTCCGTCTGTGTTTCGCTTGTCCGATCCCGAGGAAACCGACATCGCCTTCAAGCTCTATGGCGTCGAAGGAACCCCCATCGATAGCATGGTCAGCCTGCGTGGATTCAAGAGGGGACAGCGATGCCTGATGCTAGGCACCGCCGACGGGGACGCGGCCTACACCTCCATGGTCAAGCGACGTGTCCGTCAAGTCTGCAAGGCCCATGGCGGAATGTACACCACCGGCTTCATCACCAAGAAATGGGAGCACGGTCGATTCACCGACCCTTACATGCGCGAGGACCTCCAAGATTTTGGGGTTCTGATCGATACTCTCGAGTGTGCGACCAACTGGGAGCAGCTTCCAAAGGTGCACGAGCATGTGCGCGCCTACGTCAAAGCCCGTCCCCGAACCATCTGCATGACGCACATGTCGCACTGTTACCCCCAGGGGGCCAATCTCTACTTCATCTTCATCGCGAAGATGGACCACCAGGAGTTCGTCGAGTTCCATCGCGGCATGCTCGATGCGATCCAGGCCTCCGGTGCGACCATGAGCCACCACCACGGTATCGGAAAGATGACTGCGCCCTGGCTCGAAGGGCAGCTCGGCAAGAACGAGCTCGAGGTCTTTCGTGCGCTCAAGCGTCACTTCGATCCTCACGACGTGCTCAATCCGGGTGGCACGCTCGCCCTCGATCTACCAGACGAACAACGTCGGCTGCCATGAAATCGGAGGACGACCAGTTGCGCCAACGAATCTCTGGTCGAGTCGTAGCGATCACCGGGGCTTCGAGCGGAATCGGCGAGGCCCTTGCCTACCGACTCGCCGGGGCAGGAGCCACCGTGGTGCTCATCGCCAGGTCCGGGGAAAAACTCGAAGAAATCAAAAGAGACATCGAAGGCCGAGATGGCTCTGCATCCGTTTATCCGGGCGATCTCTCCGATGCGCAGGACACGCAACGGCTCATCGCCGCGATCCTCGCCGACCACGGTCGAGTCGACGTTCTCGTGAACAACGCAGGAATCTCGATCCGTCGCAGCGTGGCGAGGTCCTACGATCGAATGCACGACTTCGAGCGAACGCTGGCACTGAATTTCCTGGGTGCAGTGCGATTGATCATGGGCTTCGTGCCAGGCATGCGCGAACGAAAGCAAGGGCAAATCATCAATGTCTCCACCATCGGCGTCCAAGTAAACGTGCCGCGCTACGGTGCATATCTCGCCAGCAAAGCTGCCCTCGACGCGTTCAGTCGAGTGCTCGCCGTGGAGGCGCTCAGAGATGGCGTGAAAGTGACGACTGTCTACATGCCGCTCGTCAAGACACCCATGATGGCGTCCACGACCATTTACGATGCGTTTCCAATGCGTACTCCAACAGAGGCGGCCGAGCTCATCGTCGAGGCCATACTCGAGCAGCCGAAACGGGTCGCCATGACCGTGGGAAACCTCTTCGAGCTGGCTTACGGCGTTGCGCCGCGAGCCGTGGAACGGATTCTCAATGCGGCTTACCAGCTGTATCCAGAGTCCGGCGACAAGAAAGATCAGCGTGAACCGGTTTCACGCGATGCGGCGCTCTTTGCGCGCGTTTTCGACGCAGTGACTCGTCGAGCGCGTCATCGTAGCCCGCGGCCGTCGTAGCTCACGGAGCTGGGACGGGGATTACACGCAATACCTTGCCATCGTTTCCGCCTCCATCCGTGGTGATGTACAGGAGGCCGTCTGGGCCCTGTCGGGCCGACCGCAAGCGCCCCTCGTTCTCGATCACCCGTTCTTCACCTGTCACGTTGCCTTGCCCATCCACGAAGTAGATGTGCAGGTGCTCGGCCTTCAAGGTGGCCACTGCCAGGACTCCGTCCCAGTCACCCCATGCATCGCCTTCCACGAAGGTCGCTCCCGACAAAGCGAGCGTCGGAGCGCCGCTGGACCAGACCGCCTCGATCGCATCCGGATACTTCTGCAAGTCGGTCATCGGCACCGATTCGTTGTATCCCGGCACGGGATCCCACCCGAAGTTGCCCGACACGAGCAGGTTGATCTCGTCGTCCACGTTCGGGCCGTGCTCAGCGGACATGCCGAGCCCGTCCGAGCGGAAGGCGATGCCCTGCACGTTGCGATGTCCCTTCGAGTACCACCGGTATCCGCCGGGATTCCCTGGAGCGGCGGCACCGCTTCGATCGATGCGCAGCACTTTGCCACCGAGAGATTCGTCGTCCTGTGGGTTCGTGCCGATCGCCGCGTCACCCGTGCCCACCCACAAGAAACCGTCTGGACCGAAACGTGGGCGGCATCCGCTGTGGCGCCCTGTGCTGTAGGGTAGGCCCGTCACGATGTCATCGCGTCGGAGCATCGCTCCACCATCGGGCGTGCGCATGGTGAGCTTGACCACTCGCACGTCGGTTTGTGCTCCGACGCTCGAAGTGGTGCAGATGTAGATAAGGCCGTTGTCGGTGAAGCTCGGGTCGACCTCGAGCCCCATCAGCCCACCTTCACCGCGTGCCACCACGTCAGGCAGCGGAATGACTTCCGGCTTGGCATTCGGTCCATCCACGTACACGTTGAGGCGCCCCGGCCGCTCGGTCACCACTACGGTGCCGTTGGGAAGCCAGGCGATGTCCCAGGGTTTGTCGAGGCCCGTCAAGAAGTCGTCCGCCTGCAAGACAATGCCCGTCGGCCCCCCGTCGGCATCGCCTGAGCTGCAGCCGTTGCTGCTGCAGCCGGCTTGTATCAGGCAAAAGGCAATCACCCAATAGAAGGTGTTTTTCGAGGTTTGCTTCGCCATCGCTCTCCGTGTCTGCAATCGGCTACCGATTTTCGAAACAGGCCGAGTTTAGCATCCCGTGCAGCCCCCGATCGGTGTTATACGTGGGGCCGCTTTTCCCTGGAGGAGAGATGGCTGGAACGAGCGACGGGTTGCCCCTGAGTCAAAGAAAAAGGGACATATTTTTCGTCATCAGCTTTTCGCTTTTTGCGTTTTCTTCCTTTTTTTCGGACTCATGGCATGCGCTGGGCCTTCTCGAGGGCGATGCTTTCTGGTCGCGCGCCAACCGCTGGTACGCCGAGATCGCGCAAGACTACTTCTTCATGGAGGGTCACGAGTTCGTCCGGGTCAATACCGGTATCTCGGGCATGATCTACGGACCGTTCTATCTCGTCCTCGTCTACGCCTTCATCAAAGGAAAGAACTGGATTCGGCCGATGGCGCTCGTGTACGTCGGCGCCATGCTCCACGGTTGCACCGAGTTCCTCATCTACGAATACTGGATCGGCCCGCCACCAGGTAATGCGCTCGTGTTCTGGGCATTCAATGGACCGTACTGGGTGATTCCCTTCCTTCTCGGAATCCGTATGTGGAAGCCCGAGCCTTTCGGCTAGGCTAGGGCAATGTGCCGTTCAAGGCAGGAAGAAGACCCCCTTCAGGTCCTCGGTGCGTGAAAGAGGTCGATCGTTGACGTCGAAGGACGTCACCCGGAACTGATAGAACATGCCTTGTTGCAGCGCCGGTCCTCCATAGGGCACCTGCGGGTTGCTGCCGCTCGATCCGGGAATGTTCGAATCGGTCCATATGGTCCTGCCCAAGGCGTCATAGACCTCGATCGCGTAGCGATCCTCTCCACTATCGTCTACCCACGAAAAGACAGGCTGCCCCGAGACTTCCTCAGCGCCTTCGGCACCCGGTGCGATGACGTCTAGCGCGCCGGTAATCTTGAAACTCGGGGCTTCGACGGACTGGCCGGCGACGACATCGACGCGAACGATCTCCGTGTTGCCTTGCCCGAAGTCCGGATCACGCACGAGGCGGTCGTTCTCGAATGCGCCGAGGACCTTGTAGCTTCCGGCTGGCACCCCTTCGATTGTCCACGTCCCGCTGTCGATGAGAGCAGTGCCCTCCGGCGCGCGGAGGCCGGGCGGTGTCTCGCCGCGTGCGAGTGTCTCGTCGAAGGTGGACTCGACCACGAGAATATACGACGTTCCGTCTCCGGCACCGGGGTTCACAATCTGCACACTGCCGGTCACGGTCCCGCTCTGTTCCTCCGAAAGCGAGAGATCGACCTGCGCTTCCTCGCCTCCACTCAAGGAAGCCTCCTCGGCGGCATAGCTCACGTTCTTGGCGTACCCGGTTACGGAGAAGTCCCCGTCCGGGAGATTGAAGATCCGATAGGCTCCTTCGCGACCTGCAATCGCCGTGAAGCCCTTCGCCCCTTGTCCGGAGTTCGTCTCAGCGACGACCAGAACGCCCGTGCTGGTGCTCGGCACCTGGACGGTTCCAAAGATCTCGTTGGTTCCGGCGCCGGACGGGAGCGCGATCAGACCTATGTCAGTCGCCGTATTCTGGACGACGAAAAACCCGTCCATGTCGACCGGGGCCGATAGGTCGACAGGTAGCGCTTGGCGAATACCCGACGGAAACGTTTGAAAGCCCGCCGCATCGGCGCGGAGCGTGATGTCCCCGCCCACGGGGTTTCCGTCCGTGTCACGCTGCCTGGTCACCTGAATTTCGTAGTTACCTACCAGGTCCGTGACGGCCACCGTGCTCGCGGGCGCACGGTTGGCGTCCAAGGCGACGACCGTCGCTCCCTGGACTGCGCCGTCATCGGCGAGATCGAAGACGCTACCCCGGACGACCACCGGCGCAAAGCAACCGGGATCCCCGCCGACGACCTCTTCACAAACCAGGCCCTCGTCGCATCCGGTCTGTGCGACCGGATCACACGTGCTGCTGCCGCTCGAGCAACCGGTAGCCACAAACAGTAACGCAGCCGCCACGCTCATCCATCGAATCATGAATCCCCCAACCCGGCCCGAGGTTACGCGCACCGGACTCTCCGATCCTATCGGCTGCCTTGCATGCGTGGAAAGCCCACAATCACACACATCGTGTGAGTCGGACGGGCGAGATGATATCGTTAATGAGGATGACCGTGGGCTCGCTTGGAAGTTGCGAGAAGCATCAGCTGCCTCTGGACCGGCGCGGAGAGTGTGAGCTCTGCAGGCTGAGCCAGATGGCGTCCGTGCCGCCGCGCTCGCGGGCAAGCTTGTGGATCGCGTTGGCCGCCAGCGTGCTCGCCCTCGGGGGAGGCGCCTTCGCTTTCGCATCGTTTTCGAGGTTCGAGCCGGTGGTTCCGGCACGCGGCGTGCCCGGCCGTTCGGCGTCGCCACCCTCCACGGCCAGGGCGGACGAGCCAGCGAGGGCCGAGCGCGCGCTTCCTTCCGCCCCGCAGCCGGTCACGCCCTCTGAGCTATCGGGAGCGCCGATCTCTGGCGAAGTCGCGTCGCCTTCCGCGCCTGCAGTTAGCGCACCCGTGGAACCCAGTATCAGCGAAGCAGACGCGCAAGCGGCCCTGCGACAGGTTAGGATCGAGATGTATGCCACTGAGTGGTGCGGATCTTGCCGCCGCGCTCGCGAGTATCTGCACGATAACGGCATCGCGTACACCGAGTACGACATCGAGCGGGATGAAAGCGCCAAACGAAGGCTTGCCGAGATCAACCCTCGTGCCAGCGTCCCGACCTTCCGGATCGATGACATCGTCCAGGTGGGGTTCTCGCCAGAGGGCTTCGAGCAGAAGCTCAACGAGGCCGTGCTTAGACGGCTCTACTGACTTGCACCGACCTCTCAGAACCCGTTGAGCGTATCGACTACCTCGAACAAATCGCCGATATCGTAGAAATCGACCGCTACGAAGTTCGGCAAAGTGCTTCCTTCAAGCTCGCATTGTCGTGCTCGATCGATGAACAATGGATTGTAGTTCACCATTTCGGCGAAATCCGGGTTGCCTCCGAACGGACCCGTCAGGAAATGGTTGAGCAGGAACAGCGGGTTGGCTGGGTCACCCCGATTCGGATCGCAGACGAAATCCTCCGGAGTCGAGAACGAAAAAGGTGTTTCCCACGCGTGATCCCAGATGTTCATCAACCACGGAAACTCTGCTTCCTGCGGCAGTCTTTCTTGGAACGCGACGAGACGGGTGCCTGCGTCGATCAGCTCGCCCAGCGTCGGCCAGGTGTCCTCGGTCTGATGCGCATAAACGAAATCGATCAGCCCGCTTTCCTCGAAGGCGCCGGCCATCTGGGCCTGCGTGACGTAGTTCTCGAAAATGATCGAAATGACCTCGTCCGGATTGGACCGGAGAAAGCCGTCGATCTCTCCGAGCCCCTCTACCAATGGCTGGCTGCCAGCTCCACACAGGAAGTGGCAGAGCAACAAATCGCCCTGTTTTTCATATACGTCGAGCATCAGACCACGAATGCCATCGTCGAGCTGTCTCGTAATTCCAAAATTCTGGTTTATCAAAAGCCACCCCGCCGCGGCGTTGGACATCGCGTTGTGGGTCATGGGGTAGGCGACTTGATCGAAGCGTCGATCGCAGAGCGCTTGGTGCCCGTTGCATTTTTGCTCTGGCACGCTGCCGTCGGGATCCGAGCTGCTGTCCACGCCCGCGTCGATTACGATGGCATCGCTGCCGCTACAAGATGCACAGAGCAGGACGCAGAGCATGGCCGACGCGGCCAATCGGGGCTTGGTGATGAACATGGACGAGCCATGGTAGCATCATTCGACGAGGCTCAAGTGGAAGGTGTATTGCGCACTTCGACGATTTCGTAGCTGACTTCGCCCTTGGGGCGCCGGATGGTCAGCTCGTCTCCTACCTCCCTCGTCAGAAGCGACTTTCCGACCGGAGAGTCCATGCTGATCCACCCTTTCTTTGCATCGATTTCGTCGGGGCCCACGATGCGATAGGTCTGGATGTTCCCATCCTCGTCTTCCAGGGTGACCCAGCTTCCGAAGTATACGCGGCCATCGTCAGGGGGCGCTTCGTCCACGATGGTCAATACCTTCAGTCGTTGCCCGAGGAAGCGAAGCCGGCGGTCGATCGCAGCGAGCCGTTGCTTGCTGTATTGGTATTCTGCGTTCTCCGAACGGTCCCCTTCCGCAGCTGCAACTTGCACGGCCTTGGCCATCTTGGGCCGCTCCACGTTCCAGAGCCGGTCTGCTTCCTCTTCGAAGCGGCGATACCCCTCGAGGGTGATATAGCCCGGTTTCCCAGATGTATCCGGTCTCGTGGGGCGCCTGCTCATGGTGGGGTTGGATCTATCATTGTTGCAGCTGGACGCATCCGGTGGGCAGAGTTGCGCTCCGCCGTGGGGCGGTCAACATTGTCGCGCCAGCATGAGCACTGTCATCCCTACTCGTATCGTACCCAGCGTGGGCCTTGCAGACTCCAGCCCGAGGCAGGTCGCGAGCGATTTTCACGAGCTCCTCGATTCCGGTGCGAAGCTTCGTCCGGCGGGAGAGGCCAAGGACGATCCCATGCAGCTTCTGTCTTCGGGCTACACGCCGAAGTACGAGCTCTCTTTATTCGGCACTCGTTTCTACTTGACCAACGTGCGGAAAAATCCTGCCATCCGTTTTCTCGTTGCCTACGTGACGCAGTCGCATCCATCGACAGGGCGAGTCGAGATCTTTCCTCGCATCTTCTACAAGGACTTGTCGTTGATCTGGCGTGCGGCCTCGCACATGATCGCCGCCGACGGCGATTTCTGGATCGGGAAGGGCGATGTCACCACCGTCACACGGGGTGGATTCGAGATTACGCACTGTGTGGAATCCACGACGGATCTGCCCCTCGAGATTCAAACGGCGCTCGAAAGCGTCAACAAGCGGACACGACACGCACGCATCGATCATCAAGCGTTGTTCCTGGTGTTGCGGAACGGGCCGCCCAGTCGTGTCGTTCCCTATCGAGACTTCACCGAGCCCCGCCGCGTGGCGGCCGCCGATCGCCGCAATCTCATCCATGGGGGCCGTTCGATCGCACGCTTCACCAGGAAAAATGATCCCACTTCGCTTCGAATCGTCGACGGATTCGAGCCTGATTTCGGGGACGGCATCATCGAGGTCAGTGAGCTGAAGAGCGTGCTGTATCAAGGAGACCTGAAGAGGTATCGGATCCTGTCGCGTAACCGGAAGATTCAGTACATGTTCTTCTCGGGTCCCAAGCACGTCTGGATCATCCCGCCGCAGGCGCTGACCACGGAGCTCTCCACCTACGGCGTTCGGACGATCGACGTCATTGCCGATGAAGACCTCTTCGTGCCTGGGTACGAATATCATTACTTCGACGAGAACGCGGATGAGTCGGAGCACTTCACTCAGATTCCCGAGGGCTTCGCGGGAGAGCAGAGCGAGCACCAAGACGACAGGGCAGATGCAAGCGCATGGCTCGACGAGATCCCCGTCATTCGCGAGTTCCGACGAAAGGTCTTGGGTCAGCGCTCGTAGCGAGCCAGCGGTCAGCTGGCCACGCCGACCCGTTGTGCCGGCTTCGGAGAGGGATGGCGGCGCGTTGCGCACCTGCTAACGTCGCCCATGGCGTCCAGCTCAATTCCAGGCAAACCAAGAGTCGTCGTTCGACAACTCAAGAAAGCAGACTTTCGTGACGTGCAGCGCGTGCATCGCGGTGCTTACCCTCAGATGGAGTCATGGACCCAACAGCAGTTCAATAGCCAGCTCGAGTTGTTTCCGGAAGGACAGCTCTGCGTCGAGGTGGACGGCCGAGTCGTCGCTACCTCCAGCTCACTCCTGGTCAATATTCACGATCTGCCGGAGAGTCACACCTATCACGACGTCTGCGAAAGCGGGATGATCCGTACGCACGATCCGGACGGCGACACGCTCTACGGCATCGACATCGCAGTCGATCCCGAGTTTCGTGGCCAGCGTTTCGCCCGTCGTATCTACGATGCCCGCAAAGAGCTTGCGCAGCGGCTCAACCTGCGAGGCATCATCTTCGGGGGCCGGATGCCGAGGTACAGTCGCTATGCTTCGGATATGACGCCGCAGGAGTATCTGACCAAGGTTCTGCGCAAGGAAATCCGGGATCCGGTCATTCTCGCGCAAATTGCCAACGGGTTCATCGCGCGGGAAGTCATCGAAGACTACCTTCCGAGTGACAAAGAGTCGAGCGGGCACGCCGTGCTGATGGAATGGCGCAACCCCGGTTTCGTTCCGCCCGACCCCCGACGAAGAACCACGGGCTCGATGCGCGTGGCTGCCGTCCAATACCAGATGCGTCCGATAGCCAGCTTCGAGGAGTTCGCGACCCAGTGCGAGTTCTTCATCGACTCTGCAGCCGACTACAGGGTCGATTTCTTGCTGTTCCCCGAGCTTCTCACGACCCAGTTGTTGAACCTCGTCACTGCAGCGAGCCCGGCACAGTCGGCCCGGGCGCTCGATCAGTTTACCGAACGGTATGTCTCGTTTTTTTCGGCCATGGCGATCCAGTATAACGTCAACATCATTGCTGGGTCGCACTTGACGGTGGAAAAGAGGCGCCTTCACAACATCGCGTTTTTATTTCATCGCGACGGCCGCATCGACAAGCAATATAAGACCCATGTGACGCCTGCGGAGGCGCGATGGTGGGGCATTACCGCGGGCCGCGAGATCGAAGTATTCGAAACCGACCGCGGAAAGATCGCGATCGCGATCTGCTACGACGTCGAGTTTCCCGAGTGGGTGCGTATCACCAAAGCCAAGGGGGCGGACGTGTTGTTCATTCCCTACAATACGGACATTCGATCGGGGCACATCCGCGTCAGGTCCTGTGCCCAGGCGCGCGCGATCGAGAATCACATGTACGTGGTCATGGCAGGCGCCGTGGGAAATCTGCCGCAGGTAGAGGGCGCGGACATTCATTACGGTCAGGCGGCGATTCTTACGCCATCGGACATTCCTTTTGCCCGAGATGGCATCGCATCGGAAGGAACGGTCAACGTGGAGACCATGATCGTTCACGATTTAGACTTGGCTCTTCTGCGTCGAACCGAAGGTACGGGCACCGTCCGGACGTGGCCCGATCGCCGCAAAGATCTCTACGCCGTGCTGCACAAGGATGGTCGGAAGTCCGAGCGCCTTTGATGAGGATCTGCACGACGGCGCATGCCTAAAAGGACGAACCAGGCTCCTTCAAAAACGCGGCTTCATCAGCCGTGGAAGCGCGGCCGAGGATTTCATTTCGATGGGGGAAGCGCCCGAATCGTTCGACGATGGCGTGATGGCGCTCGGCGAAGTCGAGGTAGTATTCAGCGTCGCCCTTCAGCGCCTCCGGGGCCCGCTCGACCATGGCTTGGAAGAGCCCTACGGACTGGCGTTGATCGGAGAGGTCTTCGCTGTGCATGAGCGGCAAGTAGAAGAAGACCTTTTCGTCGAACGCTAGCTCTGCATCGTAGCGTTCGCGGAGGCCCGTTTGGCAGGCTTCGCGTGCGAGAGGGTCCGCCGCGAACATCTGTGGAGCTCCGCGGAACATGTTCCGCGAGAACTGATCGAGGACGATGATGTAGGCGAGGGCGCCGCGGGGGGAGCTGCGCCAGATCTCACGTTCGCCGATGACGATCGCATCGTAGTCTTCCAGAAACTCTGACTTGATCGTTTGGTCGAACTCATCGGACTTGGTCCACCAGCGCTTGCGTTGCTCGGGGCTCGCGCACCCCAGCGCATCGAGACGCCCGAACCAGAAGCTCCAAATTGTGTCGATGCGGTCGTCCATGTCGTGCTTTCCCGGTCAGCCTTTGGCCCCCTGCTGCCGCAGCATGACCGCGAGGTCGGTGACTCCGGGGTCGACACCTAGCTGTTTGAGCAGTGTGGTGACTTGGCCGCGGTGATGGGTCTGGTGGTTGAAAAAGTGGCTTACGGCCCACCACATGGGGTGATCATGCTTCTCACCGCTGCTGGTCCTGTAGCGCAGGGCTGCGCGGAGGTTCTCCTCGCTCAGTCCGGCGGTCCATCGCTCGATCCGCTCGTCCGTCTCGCCGCGAACCGCCCTGAGCGCATCAAAATCCGCGTAGAGCTCTTGATCGAGTGAACGCACCTCGATGGGCTCGCCATTTTCGTGGTGAGACCGATACGTCTCCGCGTCGCCCGTGAAACGTGTCAACCACGCATGATCCGCGAGTAGGATGTGATTGAGCGTCCCGTGCACCGAGCGGAAGAACGCGCCCATGTCGCGCTTTCGTGCTTCTTCGGGCAGCTTCGCGCAAAGGCCGTACAGCTTTTCATTCATCCATCGGTTGTAGCGCGCCATCGCTTGATAGTGCTCGAGCAACATGGGGGTCTCCAAGGAGGGTGCCACTGTCGGTGTCGAGCGGCGACCCCATTTTGACATGACCCGATCGACTTGTTTTCATGTATGTATGGGGGACGCGCGTCATTCCACGCAGCTGCCGCGCAGAGCGGGTACTCGGCGAACAGCCTTGTGGTGGACCCTCGCGTTGTGCTCTTCCCTCGGGATGATGCATCCAGCGGCAAGGGCAGAGAGCCCCGGTGCCGACACCTGGATTCTCGTGGATACCGAGGCCCACACACTGTCGGTCTATAGGCGCGATCGGCTGCTAGAGCGTTTCCACAACGTCGCTTTCGGGCGTGGGGGCCTTTCCGAGGAAAGGGTTCGCGGCGATGGCACCACGCCGCTTGGAACCTTTCACATCGACCGCATCAAACGTTCATCGCGATTTCATCTCTTCTTCGGTATCGACTATCCGGGACCCGAGCAAGCGCAGCGGGCGCTCGAAGCCGGCCGCATCGACCCCGATGACTATTGGCGGATCGTGCTTGCTTTCCGACAAGGGAGACCACCGCCCCAGGACACCCCGCTTGGCGGTTACCTCGGTATCCACGGCCTCGGTGCCGGGGACAGACGCATACACGACGGATTCGACTGGACGCAAGGCTGCATCGCCTTGACCAATGCCCAGGTCACGCGACTCTCGCGCTGGATCTTCCAGGGTATGCGAGTAGAAGTGCGCTGAATTGGTGGAGTTGTCTGCGGGAAATGCGCAGATATACTCCTGCCCCAACCTTGGGACTTTGCCCATCGAATTCCAACACGTGAGGTTATGTCATGCAGAGTAAATCAGTGATGCGATTTTTGGCGGCAGGCTTGTTGTCCTTGGCGGTTCTGTCTGGATGCGCCTCGTCGGATATCGACAAGCTCCGAGCCGATCTCGCCGACGTGAGGACAGTGGCCAACGACGCCAAGAGTACCGCCGACGACGCCAAGCAAGAGGCACAGTCGGCCAGCAGCACGGCAGCCGACGCCAAGGCTACAGCGGACGATGCCAAGGCCACGGCGGACGAAGCCAAAGCCATGGCACAGGAAAACAGCGATAAGCTCGACCGCATGTTCAAAAAGGCGATGCACAAGTGAGGTTGAGCGCGCCTGGCGACCGCCGCGAGCCCAAACCGGCTTCAGGGATTCGTGGCGGTTGCTGGCGTCTTCGCGCGGCCAATAGGCATCGGTATACCGTTGTGTAGTTTCAAGGCCTTGGCCAATGCGGAATCGTCCAGCACGAGTCGGCGTATCTCGGACTCGGCCTTGAGCAGATCCAGTACACGCTCCTTCAATCCCCGCTCCGCCTTTTCCTCTTCGAGAGGTGCATGGATTTCGATGTAGAGCACGTCGCCGAGCCACCCCAGCTTGATCGGTTGATTGACGATCGTCACTTGGGTGCCGACTGAGATCAGCGGATATAACGATTCCATGTCCTCGGGATACATCCGCACACAACCGTGGGTGACGCGCATACCCACTCCATAGGGCTTGTTGGTGCTGTGGATCAGGTAACCAGGTAGGCCAAGCCGCAACGCGAACTTGCCGAGCGGGTTGTCGGGTCCGGGGGGCACGACGTTCGGCAACTTCTCACCGTCGGCCGCGCGCTCGGCCGTGATGGAGTCTGGCGGTCGCCAGCTTGGGTCCTTGATCTTCTCCACGATTCGCGTGATGCCCAGCGGGGTCGCCCAGTCCATGCGCCCGATGCTCACCGGGTAGGTCTGCACCAACCCAGGCTCACCGAAGGTGCGCGGCGGGTAGTAGTAGAGGCGCATCTCCGGCACGTTGAGCACTAGGCCCTTTCGCTCCGCGCGCGGCAGGATGTAAGCAGTCGGCAAGGTGACTTTGGCGCC
Source organism: uncultured delta proteobacterium (assembly GCA_963817725.1). Lineage (GTDB taxonomy): Bacteria > Myxococcota_A > Polyangia > Polyangiales > Houyiibacteriaceae > SG8-38. The sequence continues at coordinate 279,665 of CAWFPD010000004.1, read as the reverse complement.
GTCCTCCGGCAACCAGCGATCGACAGAGGGGTTTGCCATCAGGATCTCCTCTTGCCCGATATCGTACCGGCGGGCGATGTCCAGCAGCGTATCTTCGCGTGACGCAGCGACACTCGTTGGACTGCCGACGACTTCATCGAGGGACCCAGGGAGGGTGAAGCTCTGCGCGAATGCCGACTGCACCATCAGCACTGCGCCGAAAAGACCGATGCAAAGGAAGTACCGCATCACGATAGCCTGCAGCTCCGCGAGTCAAATCCAATTTGGATGAGATCGACCATTAAGACACGACTAGCACGGAGGCTGAGCCTTTGCGAAGTCTTGAGGTCCCATGTCGGAGTGGTGAAGCGCCAGACGCTTTCTCTCTTTGTGGAAGACTAGCTGGGTGATCTTTGCGCCCTGATGCGGGCAAGGCCGGTCAGCTTAGGAGGTCGAAGCGGTCGCAGTAGCTGGCGAACCGTTCGCGGATTTCGGTTGGATCGAGACCGAAACCCTCGGCGGTATGGACATGACGCGGGCTGCGCTTTTCCTGTTGCCCGCGCATGTACCGATTCATTGCTTCGCGCGCTTCGTCAACGAGATCCATACCGAGGGCTCGATACGCCTCCGCGATCGAGCCGACCGGGTCCCGGCTCAAGTCCGGGGCGCGCACGTGGGCAACTCGTCCGGCAGGCAGCTGGTCGACGGAAGCTACGGCCCGATCGAGCCATCGCATCATGTAGCTGTCGTTCAGCTCAGCCCCGATTTCGCGGGCGTCGACATCGCTGCTGAAGACCGACCTCGTGTACGCGTGGAGGCTGCAGATGGAGCTCAGGGTCTCTGCCGGATCCCGGTGCATGAATATGAAGCGCGCATCGGGGAACACTTCGAGGATCGCATCTACGAAGAAAGTGTGTGTTGGGTCCTTCAGGACGAAGCGCTGTCCGTGAGGCCGGTGGTGGTAGACCAGCTGAAGTTGGCGACGGTAGTGACGGTAGGCGATGGTTGCGTTCTGCGCGAGCAGCCACTCGACGTAACCGCCGACTCTATATTGGACGTTGAACTGTGGCGTTCGAAAAACGTTGGTGAACATCGCACGGCATTCGTCCGTTTGGTAAGCGTCCATCGGATGGATCGCCTTGATGCTCGGCGAGACCATGTCGGCGAGCATCAGCATTCTGGCGAGCTTGCGCTGCCGAGGCGCGGGACCCGTGGGGGTGTGGACGGGATCGAAGCTTTCCCAGTGGGGCAGCGTGCGGTTGTCGGGGTCTTCCCCGAGAAGCCGGTGCACGATCGTCGTGCCGCTTCGAAAGAGGCCTAGAACGAACACCGGATCGGGAAGCTCTGTCTTTTCCACCTCCGGGGCGTCGCGAAGGGCTCGTTCCACCCGAAGATGCGTCGCGGCCATCCGCGTGCAGTCGATCCATGCCGCGATCTTTCCGATAAAGCTCAGTGCAGCCTCTTCGTTCAACGATTCGGTCAGCGCAGTCAGCGCAGCCTGCGTCTCCGGGGTCGGATCCCCGGCGTCGGGATTCAACCGTTGGGCACGCTCCCAGTAGATGTCCGGACACGGGCGGCCCACCAGCTCGAGGGAACCGCCGAGCTTGTTGAGGACGCGCACCCACCCAGGATGCGAATCACGCGCATGGGTGAACTGCGGCACGCCCGGTTCGGGCCGTGGCCTGACCGGAACCGGCGCTGGCAGGGCCAGGTCGAGCGCCACCGGGCTCGGAGGATACGTGGATTGACGACCCATGCGGATTGGGCTCGAGCAAACCACGACCTTCGGCCTTCGCCCAGTTTTCGGCGCTCACTGCGCATTGCACAGGCGTGGTGCGGGAGCCCAGGGCCGCCCGCCCGCCCGCTTGTGTGTTGGCCCCCGGGAGCTTAAAAGCTCCCCGTGACGATTGTGGGAGACCAGCTGAGAGGAACCCTCGAGGCCATCGTGCCGGGATCAAACGTGCCCAAAGTGACCCTGGTCGTGCCAGGGCTCAATGAAGCCGAAAGCCTACCGCTGCTCGCATCGCAGGTGAAGGAGGCCCTCGAGCCGGAGGCCTCATACGAGTTGATTTTCGTCGACGACGGCAGCACGGACGATAGCTGGCAGGTCATCCAAGATCTGAACCAAAACGACCCCAGGGTGCGTGGAGTTCGGCTCCGAAAGAACTTCGGCAAGGCCATGGCGCTTGCGGCAGGGTTCGAGCGCGCCCGCGCCGACATCGTAGTCATGATGGACGCGGACCTCCAAGACGACCCAGCAGACCTCCCGAAGATGATCGAGAAGATCGAAGCAGGCCTCGACGTCGTGGTCGGGTGGAAGGTCGAGAGGCGCGATCCACTCAATCGCAGAGTCTTTTCGCGCATCTTCAACGGTACCGTCGGTTACGTGACCGGGGTGCGGCTGCACGACATGAATTGCGGCTTCAAGGCGTATCGGAGCGAAGTGCTGCAGTCGATTCCAATCTATGGAGACCTGTTTCGCTTCATCCCGGTGCTGGCGTCCTGGCAGGGCTTCAGCGTCGGCGAGATGCCAGTGAATCACCGGCCGAGGCAGTTTGGGCAGTCTCGGTACGGCCTCGAACGAATCCTTCGGGGCTTCTTCGATCTCTTGAGCGTCTCGTTTCTCACGAAATACTCACGGAAGCCCATGCACCTCTTCGGTCTTCTTGGCCTCCTCTTCACTTTGCTGGGCTTAGCGATCTGTACATACCTGTCCGTGCTTTGGTTGCAGGGAGAACCCATCGGCTCGCGACCGTTGTTGTTGCTCGGTGTGCTGCTGATTCTGGTCGGCGTGCAGTCGTTCTCGATCGGGCTTCTGGGGGAGTTCATGACCTTCCAGTACCACCGCAAGCACGATCGCGAGCTCCTGCCCGTACGCGAGGTCGTCGGTGATCCGCGCTAGGGCAGCTCGACGGTGACGGTGCAGATTCATCCGCGCTTCGGTGTAGTGGCGCCCGAAAGAGGTTGGGTCCCCTCGCCGCGTTACCTTTTGCGACGTGCTCGCATCTTGGAGCATGCGCGCCACTGGCCAAAGGGTCGGGTTCTGGAGCTCGGCTGTGGGGCTGGGGCGCTCGTTTACGAGCTCACTCACGACGGATTTGAATGCACTGCCGTGGAGCACTCCCCGGCTGCTGCGGCCTTGGCCACCGAAATCAACGACGGCAACGCGGAAATCCGAACCGAGGCTGCGGAATGGGACGCGGCCTTCGACTACGTGCTCGCATTCGAGGTCCTCGAGCACATCGAGGACGATCGCACCGCCTTGATCCGCTGGCGGCAGTGGCTGCGGCCGGGTGGTTTGATGGTGCTCTCGGTGCCGGCGCATCCGCAGCGCTGGAACGCGACCGATGAATGGGCTGGACACGTGAGGCGTTACGAGCGCGAGCAACTACGCGATGTCTTGGAGGGCGCGGGCATGGAAGTAGAGGAGATCGAATGCTACGGGTTTCCCCTGGCCAATCTCCTCGAGCGAGTGCGTGCCGCGCAGTGTGCTCGCCAACTCTCTGGGGAAGAGCATCAGGATAGAGAGGCTCGTACCGCCCAGAGTGGTGTCGATCGGACGACGGAGACCCGCCTATTTCCGCTCTATGCAGGTCCGGTGGGAAGCGGAATGATCCGTATGTTCTCCGCGACTCAGAAACTCTTTCTGCAGACGGATTTCGGCAACGGATTGATCGCCCTAGCCCGACGGCGATAAGGAGGCTCATGCGCGTCTGTATGTTCGGAACCTACGAGGCTCGTTACGATCGCAATCAGGTGCTGATGCGCGGCATGCGCGAGGCCGGCATCGAGGTGATCGAGTGCCACGTCCCATTGTGGGAGAACATGCGTTACAAGACGAGCGCTCTCAAAGGCCCCGCCCAGTATGCGGCTCTCGTCCTAAAGCTCGGGCTCAGCTACGCGAAGCTTTGTTTTCGATACCTGGTTGCACCGCGCCACGACGTCGTCTTGGTGGGATACCTGGGCCACTTCGACGTGTTCCTGGCACGAGCGCTCACTTGGCTGCGTGGTAAGCCTTTGGTCTTTGATGCGTTCGTTTCTCTGTACGATACCTCGGTGGTGGACCGCGAGGTGATTCGGCGCGATAGCCTTGCCGCGACTTTGCTGAAGCAAGTCGATCGGTGGTCGTGCAAGCTCTCCAATCTGGTCCTCCTCGATACCAACGAACACATCCGGTACTTCTGCGACGAATTCGGCCTGCCTCGGTCGAAGTTCCAGCGCGTCCTCGTCGGCGCCGACGAATCCTACGCGACCGCGGAATCGATCGCGCCCGATCCGAATCGCTTCGTGGTCCTGCATTACAGCAAGTTCGCGCCTTTGCATGGGATGCCCTACATCCTCGATGCAGCGAATTTGCTGCGCGATAAGCCGGAAATCGTTCTGAAAATCGTCGGGGGCGGCCAGACCTTCGACGCGAGCAAAGCGTATGCGGAGCGGATGAGCCTCGAGAACTTGGAGCTCATTCCTTGGCTCGAGCCCGAGCAGTTGCGCCAGGCCATTCGCGAGGCGCACGTTTGCCTCGGAATCTTCGGGGATACTCCCAAGGCTCGACGTGTGATTCCGAACAAGGTCTACCAGTGCTTGGCCGCGGGCGCAGCGGTAGTCACTGGGCGCTCTCCGGCAAGCGAGGAGCTCTTGGTCGACCACGAGCACGCCTTGCTCTGTGAGATGGCCAGTGGGGAGGCGATTGCGAATTCGATTGTGGAGCTCGAGCGGTCCCCTGCGCTGCGCCAGCGCCTCGGTGACAATGGCGCCAAGCTGTTTCGCGAGCGCTGTACGCCGCGGATTATCGTCGAGACGGAGCTTCTCCCCCGACTGAGAGAGCTGCTGTCGACTACCTAGGGTCTTCGCGAAACGATTGCTGCGCGCCGCATCAAGCGACGCCATCCTCCGGTTCGACCCGGCCGCCGTCGCGCTGGGTCCAGCCGAACATGAAGATTGGCGGCATGATGGCTAGGTTCAAAGCGCGCCAGATCAATGCCGCCGCGAGGGCATCTGCCGTACCGATGCCGGCTTGGCCGAGCGCCAGCACATAGACGGACTCCCAGTAGCCGAGCCCCATGATACTGCCGGGAATGAGCGAGGTCAGGCTGACCATTGCTTGGATGGCAGTCCCGGTGATCGGACTGAGGTCTCTTCCGATGGCCACCATCAATAGCGTCAAGATGAAGCCGTGCAGCAGAGCGCGTATACCGGTGATGATCACGTTGGCTGCGACGGCGCCGCGCCGACCCTGCGTTACGAGTTGGAATGTCTCCGGAAGCTCCCGCACTCGTTCGAGCCAACGAGCGGGCAGGAGCTTGCCTGCAACCCGTCGCGCCGACGGGGATCGAATGACGACCAGAGCTCCGCCCAGCGCCAAGGCGCCCAATCCGCCGGCGAGCCAGCCGGCCACGGGGTCGACGAGGAGGCCGAGTCCGAGTGAGCCCAAGGCGGTTATCCATGAGAGTGAAACCAGCTTGTCCACCAAGACCACCGCCGCCGCCCGCGGGACGGAAAGATGACGGCGCCAAAATACGGGTAAGGAAAACTCCGAGACCCGGCCCAGAAAGAAGCCTACGACCCAAGCGAGACAAAACCCCTTGATGCCGGCCAGCCATCCCAGTTTATCGCTGACCGCTCTGCCGACGAGCGTCACGCCGATGGCAGCCAGGACCACGGAAGACACACCCAGCAACGTGGCGAGCACCAAGGGCCAAGGATGCGCGCTCTCGACCACTTTCCACGACTCGCCGATATCGCTGAACCAGGCGACCACCGCGACGAGCGCCAGGCCCCACAGGAGCTTGAGGCCGAAGACGAGTCGTCGCTTCTCCATGGCGCTGAGATTCCCTCATTCCTTGACGCGAAACAGCTGAAACGTCCCTTCGGTCCCGAGCAGCTCCAGCTTCCCGGCGGCGACTCTGTCTCGATGATGCTTTCGGGGCCAGCCTTTCATGTCTCGCGTGTCGATCATCAGGTACTCGGACTGTTTCTTGTCTGCGTAATTCCAGACCTCGGCACGGTTGCTCATGTGCGGGCCGATCGTGTTCGTTACCGTAACCGATGCGTCGGGAGGGACCTGCTCGACGAGCTTGCGGAACTTCACGTACCGCTCCTCCTGCGCCGGAGTCAGCGTGTGCGGAATCCGGGCCCACCCGCCCCGAAAGGAGGTGTTGGTCACGGCGCCGCCAAACTTCCAGCTCATTAGCAAGCTCGATACCAACACACTGGCCAGCAGGATCGTGACCAGCTGGGGTTTGGCGAGCCCCATGCGCTTCGCCAGATCGCCATCCCGCAAGCAGCGCAATCCGATCGGTGTGAGCGCAATGAGCACCGGGAAGAGCATGACGGAGTACTGGAAGTGAATCGAGAAGACCGGCTCCCGAGTCGCCAATAGAATGTAGAAGAGGCCAAAGGCAGTCGCGAAGCGCCAATGCTTGGCAAATATCGGCAGAAACGCGAGCGGCACGAGGAGCTCTAGCAGATAAACGAGCTTCGCCTCGCGCAGGGCAAGGTCGACCGCGAAGGTGGGATTCGTCAGCAGCGAGATCACGAGATCCCCGAGGCCCAGGTGGTGGGGGATCATGTCCGTGTAGTACCAGGCAAACCCGTACTCGCCTCCCAGGGGATCGGCGCTGCCCATGATGAGTGTCTTGATCGAGATGAAGTAGAGGCCGGCGACCCCGATCGTGATCCAGCCAGCCCGCACGAGGCGAGGGTCTCGAGTGAGAATTCCCGCGAACGCCACGCAGGCGATCAGCAGCGGCGCGTCCTCTCGAATCAAGAGTACGAAGGGCAACAGAATGAAGAAAGCGCGCAGCTTGCCAGCCGTTAGCAGATACAACATCCACATCATCGGCATGGCGAGCAGCGTCAGGGAGTGGAACTCATAGAGGTTTGCTCCGTGTAGGGCGGGGTAGAGAGCCCACGCGACGGCCATGGTCATTCCTGCCCACCTCGAGCCCAAATGATGCCGCCCGAGCAGGTAAGCAGGGATCACGCCGGCGCCGCACCAGACCGCCTGCAGTACCAAGATGAGCTCGGCCCGTGGGTAGATGTAGTAAAGCGGGGAGAGCAAGACCAGGATGGCGTCGAAATGCGCGTTCGCGTGATTGTTCGTTGGGATGAAATTGCTGCCGAGAAAGTTGCCGTGGCTCGAGTGATAGAAAATGTTGTCGTAGATTCCGAGGTCCAGAAGGCGAGTCTGCAGCGCGTGATGATTGTTGATTGCGAGGTGTGAAAACCAAACGCTGTAGGCGGCGAACAGTCCACCGACGGCAACGATCACTCCAAGGGTTCGAAGGCGCGCAGGCTGCCCGGGCGTCTCTGCCGCGGACACACCGTGCAACCCCTCCCACAGAAATGCCACGGTGGGCATCAAGCTGAGCGTCGCGCAGACGATGAAGAACAGCGTATGGATGGGTCGTGACGACTCGACTCCTGGCAGCGTCAGAGCCGCCAAAAACGGAGCAGCGAGCGAAAAAGCAAAGAACCGATTGAAGCGAAGGGCCCGCTCCTCGACCCGCCAATCGCCGTAGATGGCACGGCCTGCGGAGAGAAACCCGAGCAGCAAGATCGCCATGGCCCCTGCGGTACCGAGCAAATAGAAGAGCTGCTCGACCCGCTCCGACTGGTCCAGGCCGTTTTTGCTGAATGCTGGGATTCTATCCGAATGGGTCAACGACCAGAGAGTCGCGCCCCAAGCAATCGTGTAGAGGATCGGCCAAAGCAGCACTCGTTTCGAGAAGCGAATGAACAGCAGCACCCAACCATCGATCCGGGCCAACGTCTTGCGCCGATCTCGCATCTGGAGTTGCTTTGTCCCTTTCCCAGCCCGGCGTGCCCGCTACCTAGTAGGCACGGGCGGGATTGAATCGCCGGCCCCCCTACCGTCGGGGCCTTTTGACATATGGCGTGCCGATCGCAACCCTCACCGCGATCGACGGCGTATGTACAGGCGCTGGTTGAGGCCGCGCCCCTGACGACGCCCAATGGGCCGAAAGTCCTCGAGCAGATTCGGCGGAGGCTCGCAGCCTCGTTCGGTCACGACATAGGTCACGCCTTCAAACCAGCTTGGGTCGGACAAGCGCCCTGGGGGGGCCGGGCGCTCTGGCTTCGGAAATACATGACTGCGGGGGCCGCTGCTGGGGACCCGAAGGTCCGACAGATGGTAAACACCGCTGGGGTAGCGTTTGTTACATCCCGAATACGCCACTTGGGCGTCTCCGTACTGGACCGCAGGTCTGTGCGGAGGCATGGCGGACAGTTTCTCTGACCCGGACCCGCGCTGAGGTACTCCAAACTCGGTCACGAACCCGTAGAAAGCCAGGTCGCTAGCCAGGGTGGATTCGGCTCGGCTCACGTCGGACCAAATCACATGGGTCACACCCAGGCCTGAAAGCTCATCGTAGATCGCTCCCGGCTCCCGCAACTCGTCATATCGGATTCGGTTCTGCCAACGGTTGCGGTCGACGACAATCGGGCGGCGCAACCCCAAACGCAATCTGCCCTGGTGCAACAAGACCACCGCGTCCTCCGGCAGTCGATCCGAGATGGCGGCCAAACGCTTTTGCCCGGCAACGAAACGCTCTTCCCGTTTGCCTTCGAAGCCAGCCGAGATGAGGTCGATGGACTTCTTGGCGGGCGAGCGGGCCATGGCGTGGGTCTGGAAGAAGTAGACGTCCGAGCCCCAGATCACCTGCAGCAAGACGAGCCCAGCCAGCGCGGCACGAGCCGCGCGGCCATAGCCCCAGACGTGGATCATGATGGCGCCGGTACATGCCGCCATGGTGGGAAGAAGCATCTGCAGGTGGCGATCCTGATGGTGATTGACGTACCAGAGCACGATGCCGCTCAACACGTAGCCCACCGCAGCCCAGAGCCACCGGCTTTTTCGGCTGCACCACGGCAGAGCGAACATGAGGATGGTGAACAGGGAGCCGAACACCGGCAGGTTTCGGTGGAACGAGGGGTAGTCGTGAGGGACGTAAGAGAAGGAAAACAGCGCACCGAGAGTTTCCAATACGCCCGCCCAACCGGGCGCTGGCTTCCAGCGTCCCGCCATGGAGTCGGCCCAAAAATACGCCGACTCGGGCCCCCACGGTGTCGAAGGCAGATAGGCGTGGAGCATCGGGTAGAGAGGGTCCGCGTAGAAGATCCAATTCTTGAGATAGTGGGGCGCGGTGAGCATCAAGCCGACTCCGAGGGCTACGGCCGGCCCCAATAGCGCCTGGCGCAAAATAGATCCGTCGCCGGCTTTGGCTCTCCAGATGCCCAGTCCAGCTCGGAGCGCAACCGCCACGATGGGAAATAGGGTCAGGGGAAGCACCGCGGAGTACTTCGTAAGCATGGCGCCCGCCATCACACAGGCGAGAAGCGCCGCGACTTTGGGCGAAGCCTCATCCCAGTAGCGCATCAGCAGCAAAAAGATCGGCGCTGACCATATGGCAGCAATGTGGTCTGCGCCCAGACTCAAGGACGAGTCATAGAGCATCACGCCCGGGAACAAGAACCGTACGACCCAAGCCACGCGAGGTGTGCTCGAAGGCACCAGGCGACCCACGAGCACGTTGATCGCGACCAGGGTGACCAAGAAAAGCGCAAACTCTTGGTGGGCAGCGAGCTCGACGATATCGAACAGATTTCCCAACGGAAGAAGGAAAGCCCACGTGTAGATCACGCTCGCTAGTTGGGGGGCAGTGCCAGGCAGCCAACCTTCTTTGAAGCGCACGATACCGCCGGAGGCGGCATATTGTTGCGCGATGCCTAGATGCTTCCAATCCGAGTCGAAGGACACATTGGCTGGAGTGAGAATCGCAAAGTAAATGAGGCCCAGGCACAGAGCCCCAAAGGCGATCGCGACCCAACGCAACAAGCTCGGTGGTCTCGTGGTTCGCTGCCAGGTCGCGACCCGCGGAGCGAGCTCGCGCCACAAGGGCCGCACCCCGACGGCGATCATGGCGAGGGGGAGGGCAAAGAAGAGAACGCCTCCGTACAAGCCCAAGAGCCCAAGCACGAACATCAGCAGGAAAAACCCGTAGAAGCCCACCGCATGCGCCACCACGAGGCGCTCCCCGACACTCCAGTGATCGAGACGGAGCTTGTTCAAGAGGGCCCATCCCGTGCTCACCAATCCGAGGGTCCACCCTGCCACGAGCACCCAGTAGCTTAGGTAATGCCAGAACAGCCAATCTCGAATCGGGTACAGCCGATTCACCCACCACAGGAAATGACCGCCCGCTGCAAGCAGCAGGATCGTCAAGACGAGTTGGGGGCGCGAGAACTTCCGAAGCCAGCTCGGCAGGGATGAAATCTTCACCCTCGGGGGGCTAGCCGCATGCCCACTGGGAGTCAAAGGGTGGGTCTCGCGTCGTCCGCCTCGACCAAGCGTTTACTCGATATACCCGAGCGCTTTCAGTTGCTGTTCGATCGCGGGATCGGGAGCACTGCTGTCGATCGGCGTCTCCCCGACCTTGAGCGAGTCCAGGAGCGCAGCGAGCTCCGCGAGGAGGGCCGGGGTAGGGCCTGACCCCGCCGCACCCGTGTATGCGACCACCTCGTCCTCGTGGGAGTCCAGATCGCGAATCAGGCCCCAGTGCTCCTTGATGGCCGCTTTCTTTCCTGCCAGCTCCGCGATGACCGTTTCGTCGGATGAGTGCTCGAGAAGCGACCCCCCCGTCATCTCCTCCGGCTTGTGCACGCCAATTAGATCGAGGAGTGTGGGAGCGATGTCGATCGTTCCCGACAACCGTTCGTCTCGCGAGCGCCGCATCCGGCTATCAGGCCGCCAGAAGATCGCGAATGTCTCGATCAGCTCCGGGTAGAGCGTGGTGCCATGACCCATCCCACCGTGCTCCAAGAATTCATCCCCGTGGTCGCTCGTGATGAGAAGCAAGACATCACGCTCTGCGGCGACGACTTCGAGCTCCCGCGCTAGCTCTCCGATCAGGGTGTCCGTGTAGAGCAGCCCATCATCGTATGCCTCGATCGAATACGCGAGATCTTCTGCGGAGACGCCACGGTTCGGACCATTGGTGTAGACCACGCGGCCTGGGCCTTTGCGGAACACCGGGGGGAGCTTCCCCGCGTGGGCGTACGGATTGTGGACATCGAGGTAGTGCAGATAGAGGAAGGTCTTCTCCGCCGCGTGCTCGCGAATGACCTTCGAGGCTTCTTCGTTGATCCGTGCACCGTCGCATACGCGATCCCCGCGCCTGTGGCAGAAGATCTCGACGTAGTGATCGAATCCCTGGGCGAATCCGAACTTCCTGCGAATCCAAGGGTTGGCGACCGCCGCCGCGGTGAAGTAGCCCTCGCTCGACAGGACTTCGGCAAGCGTGAGGTTGCCCTCGACGAGGAGAGGCGCCTTGGATTCGCCGTGATTCCCAAAACGCATGGTACGAGGATCGAACTGCACCCCATGCTCGTGGGGGGGGTTCGAGGTGAACATGGACGCGACCGACGGGGCGGTCTGCGATGCGTGCGATAGCATGCCGCTGGCAACGAAACCCTCATTCGCCAGCCGGTCCAGGTTGGGTGTCGTGGCTCGGTCATAGCCCAAGGTATTCACGTGATCGCGACGCAGAGCGTCGATGACCACGAAAACGACCAGCGGGTTGCGTCGAGCATCGAGACGCATTCGGGTACGACACGCCGGCATCGCAACGAATCGGAAGGCGACTACCCCGATGATGGCGGCCGAGCTGACAACGAGGAGAGCTTTGAGGAATCGAGGCCAAGCGCGTTTCACGGAATACTACCCTCGGGTAGCCGATGACTAACGTTTCTGCAACTGCAGCAGTGGAGCCGCTCATCTTCGAGAATGAGCGGGTTATGCACTCTCGCACGCAACGCCCGGCTCGACTGGGAGTTGCGAGGCAATCTTCCCAAGGCCTACATGGTTTCGCGAATCGCTTTGAGCAGGGCGACCCCAGCAGGACCCGTCTCCTTGGCGATCTTCTCGGGTACGTTCTTTTGTACTTCCTTGAAGGCGTTCAGCTCTTCAGCCGACGGGTCGTACACGTCGTAGCCGTAGCGTTCGAGGTTCTTGAGCAGCACGGGTTCGATGACGCGCACCTGCTTTCTTCCCCATTCGACGAGATCCTGATCGACCAGCGTGAGGGCGGATTGAATGTCCTTGGGAAGGGTGTCGAACCACTTCTTCGAGTACACCAGCGCCGCTGGTTGGTAGCAGTGGCGGCTCAAGAAGAGGTTGCGTTCGCCTTGCTGCAGGCCTTGGTACCAACTCCCCGCCATCGCAAATAGGGGCGTGTTGTCGAAGCCGTCGACGACTCCGGTCTGAACGCTCATGAGCGTATTCCCTACGTCGATGGGAACAGGCGATGCTCCAAAGGCTCGGTAGGTTTCGACATGGGCGAGTGACTCTTGCGACCGGAAGCGAACGCCCTTCATGTCAGCCGGCTTCCGGATCTTGTGCCTGCTGAAGTACGAGCGATATCCGTTTTCCGCCCACAGTCCGAAGATCAATCCGCGCTTCGCAAGGAGCTGACGGAATTGCTCCGTAACCCCCGGCGAATCGAGCGCCTTGTCCGCCGCAGCGTAGTCGTCGAACAGATACGGCGCTTCGATCACGTTGACCTCGCGCACGATCGAGCTCATCCCGCCGATCGAGCCGGCGACGGCCTGCATGGACGCCATTTGCACGCGTCGCGTCATGGAACGTTCATTTCCGCGACCGAGTCTGAGCTTGACCTTCAGCCGGCCGCCGGTGCGCTCTTCGACCACCTTCTTGTAGCGCTTGAGCTCGGCCGCCCAGGGGCTCCCGGACGGCGCTGTGGAGCCGACCTCCATGACGAATTCGGGCTCCTCGGCAATGGCGGGTCCGGCGATGGAAAGACACAAAGCGAGCAAAGCCGCGAGCGAGAAGAAAACAGTACGCATGGCTTCCTTCTATCACGCAGATAGGGAGGCGCTCCACCCTGATCGCTGGAAGGCCCAAGAACCCGGCACCGGCGCCGGGATTCTCAGAATACGAAGCTCACCCCGAGGAACGTGGCCTCGGAGGCGCGGCTCACCCACGGTGCCCACTTCGAATCGGGCACGAAGAATCGATATAGATTCAAACCCGCGGGTATCATGACTAGAAGCGCGACCCAGTTGGGATTGAGCTGCGCGGCGCTCGCCATGCCATAGATGTCGCCGATGGGAGGTTTCACCTGAAACCAGGTAGACAGCACGTATCCGGCCGACAGCGAGAGGTTGAAGAAGAGCATCCCCTTTTGAAAGGGGGAGCGGTGATAGCGAATCTGGGGATCGATCGAGAGAATGAGCTCCGACACGAGGTGCTGGACGTTGAATCCGGCCGATGTGATGAGGTACACCCCCGTCCTCCCGCCTTTGAACGGTTCGCCATTCTCGTGGAAGCAACCGACGTCGTTGCAGCTCACACCCGGCGAGATCCGAAAAAACGGAATGAAACCTCCGTACCGAAGCCCCTCGAAGGTGGGGACGTTTCCGTAGGCCAGGTTCATGAGGACGTGGCCCAGCTCGTGGGCTATGAAGGCGGCGGCTACCCCGCCGGTACCGATTCCGATGGCACGCCACCGCCCGCGCTTCGTGTTGCTGTGCCATGGACGCTTGAACTTTTCTTTGTCCGCGTTGCGCTTCTCCGCCCAGGGGTGAGCGAGCGGCTCGGCCTGAGCCGGCGTCACGTACTCGATCGACGCGGACTCTTCGCCGAGTATCTTCGTCTTCTGCGCGAGCCCCGAGGACGGGAGGGCTGCAAGCAGTAGTACGATCGACGCCAGCCAAAGGACTGAAGAGCGAGCGCCCCACTTCGTGGACCGCTGAACGAACGGCGTCGCGGCCTGGAGCATAACCGGACGGATTGTGCGCGGATTCGTCCAACGGTCAATAGGGTGAGTCGTATCTCAAACCAGAAAGGCGCTGCACGACTTCGCGACGCTCACGCGTGGACTTAGCGCAGCCGCTCCGCTTCTGCGGAGCGCTCTCCTAAACTTGCGATTCTGTTAGCCCAATGCGATCGTCGGCCGTGACTCAGCGCCTGAGAACCACGAGCCTGGAGGAACCACCGCGGCTCGCAAGGGGGCGGGAGCGGCTGCGCGCGCATGTCACGACCAGCGCAATGCTGTTTGCCTCGGCCGCAGCGCCGCTGGGATTCACCCACGCGACTACGGGCTCGCTGCTCGACGCGCCCGTGTGGTTGCAAGCTAGCACCGCCAGCGTCACGGGGTTGATCCTCCTTTCATCCGTGCTGATCATGCGGCGGCCGCGATTCGGTCGAGTCGTCGCGACCATCGGGATTCTTGGCGCGCTCGGTCTTGGTGCGCCTCATCTCATCCAAGCACCACTCGCCGCTCTCGCAACCCTGATCGCGGGCACTGCCGCGCTTGCTTTGCTCTGGAAGGTGGGTGGGCCGCTCTTGGTCTGGGCCCGCATCCGTCGCCGCCCGATCTACGAAGGCCAGGCTCAGGGCGCTGCCATCGTGGCGACCATGCTCTGGTTTCTATGGACCTTCGCAGGCGTCGAGCGGTCCCTCGACAATGCGCCGACGATGGGCTGGGCACTGGCGGTCGGCTGGGCACTGACCATCACCGTGCTTCTCGACGTCGAGTGGGCCCTGAGAAATCTGCGCACACGCACGGGCCGCGCGCTGACCCTGCTGATCGCAGTCGCTGGCGCATGCGCGGTCGCGGTGGCGTTCTGGGGGAACTGGTGGTGGACGATGAGTCCATTTGCAGGCATCGCATTCGCCACTGCTGTGCTCCTCAGACAACCGCGTCGGCTGGAAATGGAGCAAACGAGCTGGTGGGAACCTCTCTTAGGCCATCCGGAACGACTCCTCGTCGGGACCTTCGCGATTCTATGCGTGGCCGGTACCGTGGCGCTGGCATTGCCACAAAGCTCCGCTTTCGGACGGAGCATTGGCTTCATCGATGCAGCCTTCACCTCCACGAGCGCCGTCTGCGTCACGGGATTGATCGTCCGGGATACGCCTGTCGACTTCAGCAACTTTGGCCAACTGATCATCCTCCTGCTGATCCAAGTGGGCGGACTCGGGATCATGACGTTCTCCACCGCTGCTCTGCGGGCGCTCGGTCGACGCATGAGTCTGCGACACGAGGGCGCGGTGGCCAGCCTGATCAGCACCCAGGACCGGGGTCGCCTATTTGCGACGGCCAAGCAAATTCTTCAATTGACGGTCGCTTCGGAGGTCATTGGGGCTCTCATTCTCACCGCAGCATTCGTGAGCCACGGGGACGGCCTGGGATCTGCGTTGTGGCGCGGGGTATTCACTTCGGTCTCGGCTTTCTGCAACGCCGGGTTTGCGCTCCAGAGCAACAGTCTCGTGCCTTATCAACACTCTCCTCTCGTGCTGCACGTAGTCGGAGTGCTGATCATCTTAGGCGGCCTGTCGCCGTTGGCCGTGTTTGCATTTCCTGCCATCGTCAAGCGCTCTGCGGAACCGATCTCGGCACAGGCGCGTCTGAGCCTCGCTGCTGCGGGCGTGCTTCTCGTCGTTGGCTTTCTCTTCATTCTCACCTTCGAATGGAATCATTCTCTGCGCGCCCTTCCGCGAATCGACCGTATCCACAACGCTTGGTTCCAGTCCGTTACTCTTCGAACTGCGGGCTTCAATTCGGTGGACATCGCAGCCGCACGCCCCGCGACGCTCACGCTGATGTTGCTGTGGATGTTCATTGGCGGCAGTCCGGGCGGCACCGCGGGTGGCGTCAAGACCACCACGATTTCAGTACTGTTGTTGTCGGTCGTTCAAGCCATCCGTGGACAGTGGACTTTGGAGGCGTTTGGCAAGACGATTCCCGAGCGCACACGGACCAAGGCAGCGGTAATCGTCGCAGTCGCCGCCGCAACCGGTCTCATGGCGTTGGTGGCGATTCAGCTGACCCAGCGCATGTCCACGGGGCT
The DNA here is from genome assembly GCA_963817725.1 of uncultured delta proteobacterium. Classification (GTDB taxonomy): domain Bacteria; phylum Myxococcota_A; class Polyangia; order Polyangiales; family Houyiibacteriaceae; genus SG8-38. The sequence continues at coordinate 263,795 of CAWFPD010000004.1, read as the reverse complement.
TGCGATCTTCGAGGTCGTGTCAGCCCTGGGAACCGTCGGTCTTTCGATTGGTGGAACCTCCCAATTGGATGGCATCGGAAAGGCTATCATCATTGTGTGCATGTTTGTCGGGCGTGTCGGCGGAGTGACCTTCTTGATGTTTCTGAGTAGCAGACGATCTCTTCCGGCAATCGGGCGCCCCGAAGAGGAAATCGATGTTGGATAGTTGCTCGCGGAGTGAAGAATGAAACGACAAGCACTGGTCATCGGGCTAGGCCAGTTTGGGATGTCGGTCTGCCGCGCGTTGGCGGCGCGACAGGTCGAAGTGTTGGCGGTCGACGTCAGCGAGGATCGCGTGCGAACGGCCGCTACATTCGTCACCGAAGCCGCGTGTTTCGACGCGACTGACGAATCGGCGTTGGCCAGGACATCCCCAGAGCGGCGCGACGTGTGCTTGTGCGCCATTGGTGACGAGGCCAAGGAGGCCTCCATCATTTGCACGGCCTTGCTGAAACAGATGGGCGCCCGTCGCGTGATCGCGCGGTCGAACGACGATCTCCATGCGCGCATCTTGACGCTCGTGGGAGCCAGTCACGTGGTGAACCCGGAGCGCGAGTTCGGCGACCGCTTTGCCAACCAGATCTTGTACGAGCGGATCCGGGGGGAAATGCCCCTAGGCGAAGGCGTCCTGATCACCGAGATTTCAGTGCCGGTATCGTTTTTGGGCCGCACGTTGAACGATCTGCAGCTACCGCGACGCTTCGGCGTCACGGTGGTAGCCATACGAAAGGGAAGCACCGGCGCCGTCGTGATGCCACGGCCCGATTCTGGCGTCGAGGAGGGTGACGTGATGGTAGTCGTGGCCAAAGAACGTGCGGTATCGCAGATGATGGAGCAGAGCTGACGATGGAGCTGCGGCGTGAGCTTCTGTTGACCGTCGGCGCGCTCGTCTCGCTCAACCTGCTCCTTGCGTTCGGCTCGATCGGACTACTGGTACGCATGGGACCTGCAATCGAACGCATTCTTCAGGAGAACGTCTACTCGATCATGGCCGGCGAAGAGATGCTTGCCGAGCTCGCCGAGTCAGGAGGCGCGCCTCTGTCGGCGGATGCTCGGGGCCGGGTTCAACAGTCATTCAAAAACGCCAAGAAAAACGTGACCGAACCTTCCGAACGCCCCGTGCTCGATTCTCTGGAACGCCATCTCGAGCAGGCAATGGGCGGAGACCCGCAAGCTCGGAGCCAAGTCGTCGGCGACATACGGCAGATCATACGGATCAATCGGGAAGCGATGAGGTCTGTCGACGAAGAGGCGCGACGGCTTGGCAGCGCGGGAGCTTGGGCTTCAGTTCTCGTCGGGTTCTTCTCGTTCTTGTTGAGCCTGTTCGTCGTGGTGCGCCTCCAAAACCGGTTCGTTCGGCCTCTGGTCGACCTCTATCAAGTTCTCGAGAGCGCTCGGCAAGGAGACCGCTTGCGCCGCTGCCGACTCGTGGAGGCCCCTCGTGAAGTGATCCAGGTCACGCAATCGGTCAACAAGCTGTTGGATGAACGGCTCCAACGGGACGACGCAGACGGACTGCGCTTGTGAGGTGCGCCGCGCACTCCCCTCAGCTTCTGCGCGTCAGGATTCATTCCAAAACACGGCGATCCAGACAGTAGGCTCGTCTGGGCTCGTCCATGCCACCTGATGCTTCCGGCGCGCCGGAATGAACGCGGCATCGCCCGGGCCAAGCTCCACTTCGCCTTCCTCGTCTTGGTAGCGTAGCTTCGCGCGGCCGCTCAATACGATCACCCATTCGTGTTCGGGTTGGTCGTACCAAAGCGTCTCGGCCGATGCTTGGCCAGTCGACACGATCCGTTCGATTCGGAGAGTGGGCGTCCGCACAAGCTCCTCGATCTGCTCTTCGTCGGACATCCGATCGAGAGGATAGCGTACCCCTGGCCGAGCTTGGGGGCGGAAACATGGGCAGAACGGCTAGATTCCGGGAACACCGGGAGGATTCGATGACCCCACGAGCGCTTCGTTGGGAATCTGTAACGAGGTTCCTTGGAGCCGTCCCGAGCGCGGGTAGGGAAGGTAGAGCTCGTTGACAATCGGACCAAGCAGTCGATGCTCCCACATAGAAACGACTCTGAATCATCCCTGAAACAAACGTGATCAATGCTCCCTCCAGTTTGCCGTAGGAGGTGGAAGCATGTCAGCCGTTAACGCCCTCTATTCCTGGTCTCGCTCGCGCGTGCGCGCCCGTCGCCCATGCAGATGAAACCGAGACAGCCATCACCTGGGAGCAATTCCGAGACCAGATGGGGATCACCACGGTCGAATCGATCGAGGACACCCCAATGGGGAACACCGGTGGATTCCCCGTCAACTACGTGTGGACGGTGGTGGCCGCCATCCTGGTGTTCTGGATGCAGGCCGGCTTCGCGTTGGTCGAGGCGGGATTCACCCGATCCAAGAACACCGTCAACATCCTGATGAAGAACCTGATGGACTTCTGCATAGGGTCGCTGGCCTTCTGGATGATCGGCTTCGGCCTGATGTTCGGCGTGACCAACGGCGTCTTCGGCACCACGGGATTCTTCCTGAGTGGCTACGAAGACGACACCTGGACCTACGCCTTCCTGCTCTTCCAGACGGTGTTCGCCGCGACCGCCGCGACGATCGTCTCGGGTGCGATGGCGGAGCGGACCAAGTTCACCTCGTACCTCATCTACTCGGTCGTGATCAGCGCCGTCATCTACCCCATCTTCGGTAGCTGGGCTTGGGGTGGCCTCTTCCAGGGCGGCGGCTGGCTCGAGGCGCCGGACGGGGGCTTTCTCGCAAACTTGGGCCTGCCCGGCTTCATCGACTTCGCCGGCTCCACGGTCGTTCACAGCATCGGCGGCTGGGCTGCCCTCGCCGGCGCCATGACGCTCGGTCCGCGCATTGGAAAGTACGCCCCCGACGGCACGCCTCGGGCGATCCGCGGCCACTCGATGACCCTCGCGGCGCTTGGGGTCTTCATTCTCTGGATGGGTTGGTTCGGGTTCAACCCGGGTAGTACCACGGGCGCGACCGGGGCCGGCGCCGATCCCTACGCCGGGGCTGGCAAGGCATTCGCCCTCATCGCGGTCAACACGAACCTCGCGGCCTGCGCTGGTGGCGTGATGGCCATGACCGTCAGCTGGTGGCGTCTCGGGAAGCCCGACATCGGCATGACGCTCAATGGCGTCCTCGCGGGCCTGGTCGCGATCACGTCGCCCTGCGCCAACGTCTCTCCGCTCTCCGCGGTCATCCTCGGCGGTATCGCAGGCGTCATCGTCTACTTCTCGGTCGTGTTCTTCGACAAGATCAAGATCGACGATCCCGTCGGCGCGGTGAGCGTGCACGGCGTCTGCGGTGCATGGGGAACCCTCGCCGCGGCCATCTTCAACCACGGCGGTTTCTCGGCGGCCCAGCTCGCGACGCGGGCTATCGGCATCCTCGCCGCCTTCGTCTTTTCCTTCGGGATGGCCACCATCCTCTTCCGGCTCATCAAGGCCACGGTGGGTCTGCGGACCAGCCGCGAGGAGGAGATCGAGGGTCTCGACATCCACGAGCACGGCAACGAGGCCTACCCGCGGGATCTCGAGATCATGGGCGGTGCCGGGGAGGTGGGCGCCTAACGGACGCTCGGCTGATTCTTCGAGTGACGCGGGCACGGCGGGAATCGTCGCGCCCGCGTCCGTTTTTGTGGAGGGCGGGTTCGAACGACCGCCGAGGAGTGCGCGGCGCGCGCACCCTTGATTCCTGTCGTCGCTATGCTCGCATCACTTCGTGAGGGCGAAGGTGACGTCTTGGATCTGCCCGTGAAGAGGAATTGCCCCGTGCGAGGCTCAGCCCTGCTCCATCAGGGAACGTCGCAGCTCAGGAAGAACTCGCTCAGATAGCCCGCTCGGACGGGCAGCGATCCTTTCGCGACACGGTGTCCCAGTGCGCACTCGCCGATCGTCGGAGTCGGGGAGCTTCGGAAGGCCGCGATGCCGGTCTCAGAAAGTGCGTCGCACGGTGACCCAAGCTCCTAGAGCACGTCGCCCATCGCACGTTGGACCAGTAGCTCAGCGAGATCGCGCCGGCCGTCGAGGACTCCGAGCAAGACGATGTCGCGGTCCCGGACTCGGAACAGGACACGATACTTGCTGACCACCAGCTCCCGGTACATTTCCAGACCTTCTGCCCGGAGCTCAGGCACAACTCGGCCCCGTCGCGGAGCAGTGGCGAGCTTGTCGATCGAAGTCTCGAGCTTGTCGTAGAGCCTCTCCGCGGCGGCAAGGCTGTCGTGGACCGCCACGTAGTCGACGATGCCTTCGACATCGGCGATCGCCACCTCAGTCCAAATGACTCGAAATCGACGACTCACTATCGATGCTTGGCAAGCTGCTTGCGAACTCGCGCGCGCGCCTGCGCCGAAGTCTTTGTGCGGCCCGCTTCGTAGTCCTGCTCGCCCTGTGAAATCAACTTGAGGAGCAACAGGGCTTGGCGCTGTCTCTCATATGCCGCTACATCCTGCAGAACCGCGGTAGGCTTTCCATTCTGAGTGATCACGATCGGGCTCTGCCGCTCTTTGGCCCGGGCGATGAGCTCCGCCGCATCACGCTTGAGTGTCGTGATCGGCTCGATGTCTTTGGAAGCGTCCATGACACCGTATTTAGCACCATATTCAGTGCGTGTCATCCCGCGAACAGCATTCGTTCGGGGGCGACGAGTTCAATCTCCCTTGCGATCTCAAGCACCATGACGGCTAGCATCGACGACCGCTATGGCGCCGCAAGCAGTTACGGCCGCCACTCGACCGCTACGGAAAGGGATGGGCCCCCAACGTTGTTCTCGTCGACGAAGCTGCCCTGGTCCTCGAACCGCTTGATCATCGCCCAGCCGACGGCAGGGGTGATGAAAAGTGTGCCGGAGCCGCCGTTCCCTTTGACCAGAAACCTCGCCCCCCCCGTGGCGAAGGCGTAGAGTGCGGGCGAGCCTCCTCCGCCTGCGAACACGAGCGTGGCTCGCCGGTGAACAGGCGCCCAAAAGGAGGTTGTGACCGCTCCAAACTTCACTTCTTTGTTCTCGATTGCTGCCCGGGTGCTCGCCGAGAAATGGAGACCGTCGAGCGGTCCGAAGCGCACAGTTTGGGCGATAGTGGGCAGGAAGCGTGCTTGCACGCCCTGACCCTGGTCGTCGCCCTCGGTGCGTAGGGCCCCTACGCCGAGGCCTATCTCGAAGTACTGGTGATCGAAGCCGCCATCGATCCATCCATCGAAGACGCTTTGGTTTCGTTGCCCCGAGACGAGTCCGCCAAAGGCGCCTACCACTGCGCGCACGTACGCGGGCTTCTTGAAGCGATAGGTCACATGCGCGTCACCGAGCGTGGCGAATGCGAGGTCGTCGTTGACCGGAAGGAACGGCTGCAGCGACACACCGAGAGACAGGCCGCTGAACCGAGGGCGATTGATCAGGCGCGCAGGCTTTGCATCGGTCTGAAGGACTTCCGCGCCGAGCTCCACCGTCTCGTTGACTCCGAGCCGAACTCGAGCATGCTCGGGCGCGACTTCAAAGACCTCGCCCACCACCAAAACGCGCTCGGTGCGGACCAGCTGTCCCGCTATCTCCTGCTCGGCTTCCTCGAGCACGGCGATTCGGTCACCCACGGCCAGGCCGTCTTGGGTTCCCAACGTAATGAGAAACGACGACGTCTCGACCGCAACGATTTCGCCGCTGCGTCGGATCCGCTGACTTGCGGGCGCTGTTGCGGAGATCGCCGATGCGCCCGGGGTCATCGTGGTCGAGACCAGGTCGAGGCTAGAGGCCGGGCGGAGGACCACTTCGTGCAGCTCGACGAAGACTTCGCCATCTCGTTCGAAGAGGCCCACGATGGCGCTTGGCGCGACTCGACGTTCGAGTACGACTGAAGGGTCCTCTTCGGAGCGGACGATCAGCTCCTGACCGCACGCCAAGTAGTGCCGACCGGTGACCACGAGCTCCTGCTCGGTGAGACAGCCATTGGATGCGTCCTGAGCGCTTGCGGAGAGGCTCGAGAGGAGCATGCAGATCAGGACCGCGCATGCGAAGAGTTGTGGCATCATAACGATTTGCTTTGCAAACCCTGTGCCGACGGCCAGATCCCCCAAAACACGGGGGCTTTCGTTTTCGGCGAGGCGTCGTGTGCCATTTCAGCCACACTTGCTGTGATCTCGCCGCCCATATGTGCGCCAGTGCGCCCTCCGAAGCGAACAGCCGAAGGCGTTGAGCGCGGCACGCGGGGATTGGGGACATCTTCCACTGGCCCGACACATCATCCCACTTCTCAAGCGTTGCGATCCCGACAGGGCCTTTGCGAACCCAATGGTGGTTTCTCAACGGTTGCCAGTTGGGACCGCGGTGCCGCCTTGAGTCTCCGCGCGCTCATAGGCCGGGCGACTCGTCACGCGCTCACGCCAAGCCGACATGCTGGGGTGCTCGCCTTTCGTTCGGGAGAGCGCGGCCTCCACGGGATAAAACATCTGAATGTCGGCGATCGAGAAGGTTTCGCCTGCGAAGTAGGGACGCTCTGCCAGTGTCTGCTCGACGAACCCGAGGTGCAGCTCGAGGGCGGGGTTCGTGTAGCTCCCATCCACTTTGTCGGCGATGCCGCGCGCGATGGGCTTGATGAAGAAAGGCATGGGCGCCGCTCGCAGCCTCGAGAAGATGAGCCGTACCAACAGCGGGGGCATCACCGAGCCTTCCGCGTAGTGCAGGAAAAAGGTGCATTCGAGGTTCTCCCCCTCGTCGGTCGGTCTGAGCTTTCCTTCACGGTTGGCAAAGTACTCGAGCACCGCGCCCGACTCCGCCAGAAGCCGCCCGTCGACTTCCACCATGGGGAAACGTCCAAGAGGATGCACGCGAGCAGCCTCCGACGGAGCTCGAAAGTTCCTGTCGCGCTCCCAGGACTCGATGCTGTATTCCAGTCCGAGCTCCTCAAGGAGCCACAAAACGCGCAAAGAGCGAGAGTAGTTGAGGTGGTGAACCTTGATGCTCATGCCGAGACCGTACCAGAGACCGTGGTTTGCAGATAGTCGTCGAGGTTCCACGCATCGGCGGCCGCCTTGGCTTCAGCGGCGCTCGATATGGACCTACGCAGCGAGCCCGCCAAGCGGTCCCTGTCTGTACTGGGGAACACCGAACGTGTCGACCGGCTTGCCCATGGCGTGGGTGAGCGACTCGGAACCGAGCTCGGCACGGTAGAGAAACGACGGCGACTGGAGCGCGGCCGTGATCACGACCTCGATTCCGTCTTCGAAGCGACCGAGGTCCGGGTCGTTGATCGCCCAGTCGAAGAGGCCCTTGAACCGGTCGACCTCGGTGGGCGAAAGGGGCCGCCGAAATGCCCGTCGGCCAAAGCTCTCGATGAACGAGGTCGCGCACTCATCCATGCCGTCGACCTCGGGGCTACACCCTGGCAGCAGCGCGTCCAGGTTCCCGACCGCGCGCGCAGCGACTTGCTCAGCGACCTTCATGTACTGCTCGATTAGTAGATCGCTGCTAGTGAGCGCAGCCGCCTGATTGTTGAATCCCGCCACTTCTTCCTCCGGCGGAAGCGCGTCCGCCGGGTGGGTCGTGTCACCGAAGAGATCGCGAACGGGATTGTTGTGTCTTGATTCGAAAACACCTCGCAGACATTCGTGCACCCAATCTCGAGGAGGCTCAGTCGGTTCTCTCGATCTGGTTGTTCTGGTATTGTCGTTCTCCTTGGACACGAGAGGAGATTTCAATGCGATGGTTCTTGGCTTGCGCGCTGCTCATGGTCGCCGCTTGCGGCGAACCCGTGGAGGGACAGGGACAAACGGTGGTCACATTGGCCTTTCCGGGCCCCGACATCGTTCCCGAGACCAGAGTATCGTGTCCAAACGACCCGCCACCTTCAGGGGGTGAGTTTTACGTGAGCTACCCGTGTGAGGTCCACGCCGTCACCGGTGACTGGTCATGTTTCTACGGCCTCCCCCCCGGACCCTGCACGTTGCTCATCACCCTCCGCGACGAGTACACGGGTGAGACGATTTGCGTGCAAGAGGAAGACTTTGTGGTCTCAGAAGTCGGCGACACGGAAGCGGACATCACACTCGACGACTGCGAACCGGTCACGATGCCGTGATCACAAGCGATCAAGAAATAGCCAACAACAAGCGCCGGTCCGACACCTTTGCCGTTCGGGTCATCGCTTCCTTGCTATTCGCGGTTGGCTGCAACGACGCCGGGCCGACACCCATGGAGCGTCCCGAACTGCTCCGCTCCTGTGGGGAGCTCGTCGGTGTCGAACCCGTCGAGCCCGTCATCCTCTACGAAGATCCAAACGGCTGCCCAACGTTCGATCCGGTGCCCTGCACGCAGCCACGAGAGTACTACGACGCGATCTGCGGCGATTGCTGGGCAGGCACTGCGGTCAACGCTGATGGCGATGAATGGGTGCCCGGCTGCTTAGGTTCTTGCTTCGTGTCGGGTCCCGACGGTAGTGAAGGCCCGTTCTTCATATGCAACCGAGATCCCGAGAGCGGCGAGATGCTCTGGTCCGTTGTCGGCAACTGCGCATCGCTGTACGAGCGCATGGTATGCACCTGGCCGGAGTGCGGCGACGACGAGCACTTGATGGGGCCGCCGACCGGGTGCCCGTAAGAATAGAGCCGGTGTTGGTGCTTGGTCGTTGTCGTGCTCGCCTCGGGCGGCGACCGCAGTGCAGATTGGTTCAAGCTGCGCAACCACTCCGCTTTCCGACGGCATGATATTCGTCGCGTGTCTGGACCAATCAGTGGAGACGCCCGAGCTTCCACTGCAAGCCCAGGGACTGAGAACTTAGACTGTCTCGCTGTGCTAGGCATCCTGTAGATGGGCGCGACTACGTGCCACCTTCGCCTCCGTCGGATGCGATTCGCCTGATGTTCGCATTCTGCTGGCTCCCATGCGTCGTCGAGCAAGCGAGCGACCTGCCCGAAGGAGGGATCCGCGAGCTATACGCATCCTATTGCTTTGAGGTGTAGCGACAATGGCGGCGACGTTGTTCACACGAGCTTTGACCATCAGGAGCGCCAAGCACATACTCAGCGGGTGAACGACCAAGCCAAGAAGGTGCTCAGCGAGGCCATGGCGCTCAGTGAGTCCGAGCGCGAGAACCTGGCCGAGCTCTTGCTCACGAGTCTTCCCCGGCTTACGAAGCGGGAGCAGGCTGAGATCGAAAAGGCCTGGGCAGACGAAGCCGTCTCGCGAGCGGAGGCGCTGGAAGGGGGCGACCTCACGGCAGAAGACGGAGCCTCCGCGGTGGCGAAGCTTCGGGCGGAGCTTCGAACCGTCCGCTCCAAATGAGACGATACCGCATTCTCCCACCAGCTAGGGAAGAGCTGCGGGACGCTTCGCGTTGGTACGAGGAGTAGCGTGAACGCCTCGGCCACGCCCTTCTCGACGAGTTCGAGGAACGACTCGCCTTGGCCCTCGATCAACCTCACGCAGGCACCATTGTCGGGACAACCGCGCGAGGTCTGCCTATTCGCCGCTACCGTCTTCGGCGATTCGCGCGCTACTCGATCCTGATGTTCGTGGACTAGGTCCACGGAATTGTCGGATTCCAGGCGCAGTACGCAGGCCCCGAAGGGGCTGAGTACACCGTCGGTTCGATGTCCTCGTAGATACGTGTGAAACGTTTACAGAGAGCTCGGTGCGGAAGAGAGGACTCGAACCTCCACGGGTATTACCCCACTAGATCCTTAGTCTAGCGCGTCTGCCAGTTCCGCCACTTCCGCAGGAATGGGAGGGGCGGAAACTAGCCAACCGAGGCTGTCTGTCAAGGTCCCCCGCTGAGGAAGCTCGTGGGGACCTGGCTCGCACTCACCACGAGCTGTCGGGCGGCTTCTATGAAGCGAACGATGGTCGACAGGTCTCCGCTCGCGAGCTTGAGCTTGCCCTCCATCAAGCCCTTGATCGGGTCGAGCTTGGCTTCGATGACCTCTTGCCATCGCGCGTATGACGCTACGAACGTGAATTCCGCAGCCTTCAAGCTGTCGATGCCTTCGACGAACTGCGCCCCTCGGCACTCTCCACCATGCACGTCCAGGACCACACCGACGTCACAGGCGAGGCCGATGGTCGGATCGCCCAGCACCACCATCGCCACGGAGCCAAACGTCCAGCACTTGCCGGCGTCGCGGTACGAAGGGTTGTTGTTCAGCGCGATTTGATAGGCCGCAGCCCATTCCGCGGAGGGAAATCGATGCAATAGCCAACTCCATGCCCGGACTGTGGGCTCCTTAGCGTGGAGTCTCAGCTTGCGCAACGATGCCGTGCTACAAGCCGCGCTGTGGGTGTGCTCCATTCCATCCTTCTCGATCGGCATGGGTTCCAGCACGGTTTTTCGACACGTGCAGGGGGTGTGAGCGCGGCTCCTTTCGACACGCTCAATCTTGGATTTCATTTGGGCGACGATGATGAGGCGGTCCGGGAAAACCGCGCACGCTTTGCACAGAGCCTGGGTCTCTCGGTAGACCACCTGTTCGAGCAACGGCAGGTACATGGCAACCAGGCCCGTGAGGTCACGCGCTCCGACCGGACTGCGGAGGTCGTGAACCTCGAAGGCGATGCGCTGATTGCGCGTGACGAGGGGCTCGGCGTCGCCGCGCGGACGGCCGACTGCGTTCCGATCCTGATTGCGCACCCGCCGAGCGGCGACGTGGCCGCGGTGCATGCAGGATGGCGCGGCGCGGTCGCGGATGTCGCAGGCCAAGCCGTGCAACGAATGAAGCACGACCCCGCACAGATGATCGCAGCGATCGGCCCGCACATTCGAGCCCGTGCCTTCGAGATCGGGAACGAGGTGGCGTCCGAGATGGAGCGCGCGGCCGGCGGACGCCCAGTCGTGGTGCGTAGCAACGCCAAGCCGCACGGCGATCTGACTACCCTCGTCCGCTTGCAGCTTCAGGACCGTGGGATTCCCGCAGGAGCCATCGACGATGTGGGCGGCTGCACACACGATGATGCGGGCCTGTTCTTCTCGCACCGCCGGGACCGGGGGAGAACGGGCCGGCATCTGTCGGTGATCGTTGCGCGGGCGCCGCGTTGAGGGTTCGGCTTCGAGGCTTCACTTGTCGCTCGGGTTGTCGCTTCATGCTACCCACAGTCCATGGCGGACTTCGCCAAGACCAAAGCCGGAGTCGATGCTTCCGAGAAGAAGACCCTCGGTCACGGTCTCTTTCGCAAATGCGATGCCTGCGGCGACGCGGTCAAGAAGCAAGACTTCGAGCGCAACCTCGAGGTTTGTCCGGCTTGTGGATTCCACTTTCACTTGCCTGCCGAGCGCTGGATCGATCTGCTGGCCGACCAAAACACCTGGAAGGCGCTCGACACCGGCCTGGTGTCCGCTGATCCCCTCGGATTCGTCGACTCGAAATCCTATCCGGACCGGATCGAAGCCGCGCGTCGGGCGACCGGCGTCAACGATGCCATCCTGGCCGGTGAGGCGTGCATCGAGGGGCGACCGGTCGAGCTCGGTGTATTCGTGTTTCGTTTCATGGGGGGCTCGATGGGCTCGGTGGTCGGAGAGGTCATCACACGAATGATGGAACGCGGCGTTGAGCATCGGCGTCCAGTCGTCTTGCTGTCGTGCTCAGGTGGAGCACGCATGCAGGAGGGGTCTTTGTCGCTCATGCAGATGGCCAAGACGGTCGCTGCGCGCGGTCGGCTACGCGATGCTGGAGTGCCGTTCATCAGTGTGCTGCTCAACCCTACCACCGGTGGAGTGGCCGCAAGCTTTGCGCTTCAAGGTGACGTCAACATCGCCGAGCCTGGCGCGTTGATTGGTTTTGCAGGGCCACGCGTCATCGAGGACACGATTCACGAAAAGCTCCCAGCCGAATTTCAGCGTTCCGAATTTCTCCTGGAGCACGGCATGGTCGACATGATCTCCAGGCGTCAGGACATGCGCCGCAACATCGCGTGCATGGTCGAGTATCTGGCAGCGTGACTCGGTACAAGGAAGCGCTTCGATGGCTCTATGGATTGGAGTCTCGTGGCATCAAGCTCGGGCTGGAGCGCACCGTCGCTGCGGCTGAGCTACGTGGCAACCCAGAGCGCGCATCGCGCTACGTGCACGTAGCCGGGACCAACGGAAAAGGCAGCGTCGCAGCAATGGTCGAGTCAGCGCTGCGGACCGCGGGTTATCGAACCGGTTTCTTTTCCTCACCTCACCTGCAGCGCTACGTGGAGCGTATCCGCATCGGGGGACGGCCCATCACCGAGCGGGAGGCTGCAGCGCGTATTGAAGACCTCCGGGCCGACACGCGGTTGCCCCCGCTTTCGTTCTTCGAGTACACGACGCTGCTCGGCTTCGAGGCTTTTCGGGATGCCCAGTGCGACATCGTGGTTCTCGAGGTAGGGCTCGGTGGCCGCCTCGATTCCACCAACATCGTCACGCCCGAGGCCTGTGTCATTACGAGCATTGGCCTCGAGCATCAACGCATTTTGGGCGATACCCTCGCCAAGATCGCCCGCGAGAAAGCCGGCGTGCTCAAGGCCGGTGTCCCCTGCGTCGTGGGCGCGCGCGGGAAGAGCGTGAGGCGTACGATTCGGACGAGAGCCGGTGAGGTGGGTGCGCCGCTTCGTTGGATCGACCAGGACTTCGAGAGCGTCTGGAAAGACGGGTCACTCTCGGTGCGCGTCGGGGATAGACGATGGGACGATTTACGTCTCGGCCTTCGCGGCAGCTATCAAGCAGACAACGCCGCGTGTGCGGTAGCGGCTCTCGTCGAGCTCGAAAAGCAAGGATTCGATGTATCCGAGGCACACCTTCGCGCAGGGCTCGAACGTGTGCGATGGGCCGGCCGGCTCGAGTGGATCGAGGGCAGCCCTCCGTTCTTGTTCGATGCCGCCCACAATGCGGCGGGTTGCGAAACCCTGGCGTCCTATCTCGAGGAGCTCGCCTTCAATGGCCGTGTCGTGCTCTTGTTCGGCGCCATGCGGGACAAGGACCACCGGCGCATGCTCGGCGCCTTCGATGGTCTGGTAGACCGCCGCGTGTATGCCGCGCCTGCGGTCCATCGATCGGAGCGGCCTGACCGTCTCACGAAGATCCGCGCGGGAACGACGGCCCGGAGCGTGCGTGACGCCGTGGCCCGCGCCAAACGGGCTGCGGGCCCCGATGGTCTCGTGGTCGTGGCGGGATCGATTTTTCTCGTCTCGGAAGCTCGCGCGATCGTCAAAAACGTGCGCACCGATCCTCCCATCGCAATGTGAAGGGTTCTGCGCTACAAACGCGCCGATGAGTGTGTTCTTGCAGGCCTGTCGGCGCGAGCCGACCCCCTACACTCCGATCTGGATCATGCGCCAGGCCGGGCGTTACCAGCCCGAGTATCGCGCGCTACGCGAGCGCGTGAGCTTCATCGAGCTATGCAAAGCGCCCGAGCTTGCTTGTGAGGTGACCGTTCGGGCTGTCGACCAGCTCGGCGTCGATGCGGGCATCATTTTCGCCGACATTCTGTTGATTCTGGAGCCGCTGCAGATCGGGTTCGAGTTTACGGACGATCGGGGCCCGCGCATCATGAATCCTGTTCGGAACGCGACGCAGGTCGATCGGATTCCGGAGCGAATCGATGCGGCGGGCTCGTTGCACTACGTGATGGAGGCCATTCGCACGACACAAAAGGAGCTTTCCGTGCCGCTCATCGGCTTTGCGGGCGCGCCGTTTACTTTGGCCTCGTATGCGATCGAAGGCGGTGGCTCGAAGGACTACTATGAGACCAAGAAGCTCATGTACGGCGACGAGGGCCTGTGGAATGCGTTCATGAGCAAGCTGTCGACGGCGATTGCCGATTACCTGATCGCGCAGATCGACGCCGGCGCGCAAGCGGTGCAGCTGTTCGACAGCTGGATTGGTTGCCTCTCGGCCGCCGACTACCGGCGTTACGTGCTGCCGCACACCAAAGCGATCTTCGATGCGCTACCCAAGAACACGCCAGCCATTCACTTTGGCACCGGAAATCCGGAGATCTATCCCGCGATGAAAGAAGCCGGGGGCGATGTGATCGGAATTGACTGGCGCATCTCGATCGACGACGCCTGGTCCGTGCTAGGCAAGAGCGTGGGCTTGCAAGGAAACATGGACCCAGCTGCGTTGCTCGCGTCGACCGAGGTATTGCGAGCCCGCGCCTCCCAGGTCTTGGAGAGCGCCGCGGGCCGCCCCGGCCACATCTTCAATCTCGGTCATGGCATCATGCCGCAGGCGAAGGTGGACCAAGCGCGGGCCCTGGTCGATTACGTGCACGAGGCCAGCGCGCGCTAGTTCTTACGCACGCCGATGAACTGGAAGGTCAGCCCGAACGTGCCCGTGACCTGCCGACCCGAGACCCACGCGCTCCCCTGGTTGCTTCGGATGGAGATGCCGATGTAGCTCCAATCGACCGATCCGACGAACGAAATCCATCGGACGATCGGAATCCGAATTCCCACGCCACCCGTCGCGACGATGCCGCCATTGTCTACGTTGGTAAGTTGGTTCTGGTAGGCGTTGCCGTTCACCATCTTTGCGTACCCGAGGTCGACTCGAAACATGATGTGTACGTAGGGAATGCGAATCGTGGGCTGAAACTCGACACCCGTCTTCATCAGACCGTAGCCGTCGTAGTTTGCACGGCGATAAAACCAGCCCAGGAAAAAACCACCGCCAAAGGGTGTGCCGACGGCGAAGCCGTATTCGGGTCCCTTGACCTTGGGCGCGTTGAAGGAAGTGCCGCTAAGGCTCAGGCTTCCATGCGCATCCGGATCATAGCCCGACGGCCCCGCGAAGGCTTCGAGCCACAGCCAGCCCTGCACCTTGCGATAATAGGGACCGCGCTTTTCTTCCTCCTCCTTTGGGGCATCTGCGGCGGGCGCTGCGTCTGACTCCGCTGCGGTGGCTTGTGAATCATCGACGGTTCCGACCTCTTCTTGGGCCGAGGCGGTGCCCCCCAGCACGACCGATCCAGCGATCAACCAAAGTGCATACTTCATGAGCTCCCCCATGTGTTATCTGCCCCCGCGGACCACTGCTTCTTGCAAATCGGACGCTGGGCGGCTTTCATCGGCAGGGACGATAACACAGGATAGCGAGGAGCAGTGACGCCCCGACCACCGCGAAATATTTTCAAGCCCTGGCGCAGATTGTTCGCCTATCCCCGCGGCTTCGAGGGCTCGGTTTCTGGCAATCACGTATCGCTGCTCCACGACGGTGCACAGGCGCTTCCTGCGATGCTCGAGGCGATCGGAGACGCCGAGCGCGAGATCCTCTTGGAAATGTATTGGTTCGGCTCTGACCGAACGGGCCGCCAGTTCGCGGACGCGCTGATGAAGAAAGCAGGAGAGGGCGTTCGAGTGCGGGTAATTTACGACGCAGTTGGAAGTATCCAAAGCGACCAACGCATGTTTGCGCGTATGCGCGATGCGGGCTGTGAGGTCGAGGAGTTCAACCCGATCGCACCGTGGCGAGCCCGCTTCCAGGTGGGTCTGGTCAATCACCGCGACCATCGCAAGCTGCTGGTGGTCGACGGGCAGGTGGGTTTCACGGGTGGTGTCAACCTCGGCGACGAATGGGCGCCGAGCGATGCTGGCGGGGGCGGCTGGCGCGATGACACCGTTCGAATCGAGGGGCCGGCGGTCGAACAGATGCGCCTCGTCTTCGAGCATGGCTGGCGCCTCATCGCTGGGTCCGCGACTGCGATCGAGCCGCGGTCACTTCCGGCGAAGGCAGGGGATGGCAGCGGTAGCCGGGTCCTGGTCTTGGCAAACCACTATCCGGGAGAGCGCCGCGTCATACGGCACGCTTACCTTCGCCGCATCCACGGCGCTCGACGGTTGGTTTGTATCACCAACAGCTACTTCGTGCCGGACGGTCCGATTCAGCGGGCGCTCGCCCGGGCCGTCTCGCGGGGGGTCGAGGTCAGAATCATCATCCCCGGTAGAAGCGACGTGACCGCTGCATGGCATGCGGCGCGCAAGCTCTATGGGCGCTTGCTGGAAAGCGGGATTCAGCTCTACGAGTGGCAGGGATCGATGCTCCACGCCAAGACTGCGGTCGTCGACGGGCAGTGGTGCACGATTGGCACCTACAATCTCGATTCCCGGTCCTTTCGCTTCAATCTCGAGGTGGTCGCAACCATCGAGGATTCCGCCGTTGCCGGTGCCATGGAGCAGCGCTTTGCCGAGGATCTCGCCAATACAAAGCCGGTTTCGTACGCAGAATGGAGAGATCGCGCCCTTTCGGCGCGAATGCTAGACGACTTCTTCTATCGCTTTCACAAGTTTCTTTGACGTGGAACGAACCGCCCGACACATCTATCTCGATCCACTGGACGCGATTTGGTTGACCGTTGCGCGCCGCATCGGTCTGCGCGTCCAGCGATCGACCGAGGTGTACGCATCGACGAGTGGAACGGGGCTGATGACGATCGGCCACCCGACCACACTCGATCCGGACGACTGCTTGGCCCAGATGATCCTCCACGAGCTCTGTCACTCACTGGTCGAGGGACCAGAGAGTCTGCGGCTGGTGGACTTCGGGCTCGACAACGAAAGCGAGCGGGACGTGGAACGCGAGCACGCGTGTCTCCGCCTTCAGGCTTGGCTCACGGGGCAATATGGCTTGCGCGTCGTCCTAGCCCCCACCACGGATTTTCGCGGTTTCTACGAGCAGCTCCCCGCGGAACCGCTCACTGACGACGATGATCCCGCCACGAAGATGGCGAGGTTGGGCGCTCGCCGATCGGCGCAGCCACCCTGGGCTCCTCATTTGCGAGCGGGGCTCGAAGCAACCGCGACGGTCATCGAGGCAGCCTTCGAGCTCGGTGCCGAAGACCCATCCTCGGCGTGCCCAGCTATATGGTCGGAATTCGAGAGGTAATACCCTGTCACCGATGTGGGCGCTGGCTCTCGCGCTGACGCCGACCCCCTGGCTCTGTCACGGCCCTGCGGCTGGCACCCCCTTGCCCCCGTGGTATATGCCGCCCGCTTTCTCGGAAGCCGGTGCCCCTCGGGCGCCGAAATCACACACATCTCCCGGCTCGATCAGACGTTCCGGTGCCTCTTTTTGGGGGTTGTTCGTCTGGGGGGATGGCAGCGCAACCGAAAGGAGAAACGAGCAATGGCCGAACCTACACACGAAATCCAGGAAGCCCCGGAGTTGGCGGCCCTGGGCGGGCCCGAAGTCGCTTCGGGCGATCTTCCAATTGGCCTCAGGGCCCTGATCGACGCTGGCGTTCATTTTGGTCATCAGACCAAGCGCTGGAACCCACGAATGCGCCCGTACATCTACGGGGCCCGAAACGGGATTCACATCATCGACCTCGACCAGACGGCCGAGCTCTTCAAGCGCGCTTACAACTTCGTGGCCGATGCAGTCGCTCGCGGCGGACACGTGCTCTTCGTCGGCACCAAACGCCAAGCCGCGGAGGTCGTGCGCGAGGAAGCCGTGCGCGCCGGGCAGTTTTTCGTGACTGGCCGCTGGCTCGGTGGGACCCTCACCAACTTTCGCACGATGAAGGGAGGCATCGAGCGCCTCCGGGACATCGAGCAACAAATCGAGGACGGGACCATCAACGCGCTCCGCAAAAAGGAGGGGCTGTCGCTGCGCCGCGAGGCGGAGAAGCTCGAGAAATACCTCGGTGGCATCAAGATGATGAACAGCCTTCCCTCGGTGCTCTTCGTAGTCGACCCGCAGAACGAGCACATCGCAGTCAGCGAGGCGCGCAAGCTTCACATTCCGATCGTCGCGCTCACCGACACCAATTGCGATCCTGATCTCATCGACTTCGTCATTCCCGGCAATGACGATGCCATTCGCTCGATCAAGCTGATCACCTCCCGGGTCGCCGACGCGTGTATCGAAGGTAGCCAACGGCACCGCGAGTTTCTCCAGCACGAGGGGGCGCAGGCGCCCGAGGCAGCCGGCGAGGGGGTTCGGGTCGAGTTCGCTCGCAAGCGCGGCTCAACCCCCGCAGCTCCAGGAGGAAGCGAATGATGGCTGAAATCACCGCATCCATGGTCAAGTCACTCCGTGATCGCACGGGGGCCGGCATGATGGCGTGCCGGGATGCCCTTCGTGAGACCGAAGGAGACGAAGACAAGGCAATCGAAATCATTCAAAAGAAGGGTCTCAGCAAGGTAGCCAAGAAGGCCGGAGCCATCGCAGGGGACGGCCTGGTGCACGCCTACATCCACGGGGCGGGCCGGGTCGGTGTCCTCGTCGAGGTCAACTGCCAAACCGATTTCGTGGCCCGCAACGAGGACTTTAAACAGTTCGTCGAGGAGACGGCGATGCAGATCGCTGCAGAGGCCCCTCTGTTCGTCAGCGAGGACGACATTCCCGAGAACGAGCTACTCGCTCAGACCGCCATTTTTCGGGGCCAGATCGAGGAAGAAGCCAAGGCGAGCGGCAAGGAAAAGCCGGCCGCAGCGGTCGAAAAGATCGTCGAGGGCAAGCTGGCCAAATGGAAAAAGGACGTTTGCCTCCTCGATCAGCAATCCATCATGGGCGACGAGAAGACGGTTCGTCAGCGCATGGAGGAGCTCAGCGCCAAAATCGGCGAAAAGATCAACGTGCGACGATTCACCCGCTACGAGCTTGGCGAAGGGATCGAGAAAAAGAAATCAGACCTGGCAGCCGAGGTGACTGAAGCGCTAAAAGGCTCTTGAGTCATGTCGAAGGGCGCGAAGCTTACGCGGGTGCTGCTGAAGCTTTCTGGGGAGGCGCTCTCCGGGGGGCCCGCGGGCGAGAGCATCGATCCTTCGACTCTCAAGGCCATCAGTGAAGAGCTCGCGGAGGTCCATTCGAGCGGCTGCCAGATCGGCATCGTCATCGGTGGCGGCAATATTTTTCGCGGCCTCAAGGGCAGTGCGAGCGGGATGGATCGCACCGCCGCCGATCACATGGGCATGCTGGCCACGGTCATCAACGGCATTGCGCTGCAAGACGCACTAGAGAAGGCCGGTATAAACACTCGCGTCATGAGCGCTTTGGAAATCAAAGCCGTATGCGAGCCCTACATACGGCGCAGGGCCGTGCGCCATCTCGAAAAGGACCGCGTGGTGATCTTCGTCGCGGGCACGGGTAATCCCTACTTCTCCACCGATACTGCGGCTGCCCTTCGAGCGATGGAGATACGCGCGGACGCTCTTTGCAAGGCCACCAAGGTGGAGGGGATTTACGACAAGGATCCGAGCAAGCACGCCGACGCGAAGATGGTCCGGAGGCTCAGCTACGACCAGTTCCTGATGGAACGGGTCGGCGTCATGGACGCCACCGCGGTAGCGCTCTGCCGCGACAATGACTTGCCCATCCGCGTGTTCAAGCTGGGTGAGCCTGGCAACATTAAACGGGTTGTCATGGGCGAAGACGTCGGTAGCCTAGTGACAGCCGAGGGCTGATTCCCCCTCGAGCCGAGGAACCCGATGCTTAGCGAAACACTCGAAGAGTTGAACGACGCCATCGCAAAGGCACACGAGTCGCTCAAACGCGACCTCGCGAGGATTCGTGCAGGGCGTGCCAATCCCGCCATTTTGGACGGCGTACGAGTCGAGTACTACGGCACGCCCACGCCACTGAAGCAGCTCGCTTCGATTTCGGTGCCCGAGGCGCGAATGATCATCCTCAAGCCGTTCGATCGGAGCCAGATGCAGCCGATCGAAAAGGCGATCATGGAGGCGCAGCTCGGCCTCAATCCGTCCAACGACGGCGAGATCATTCGACTTCCCATGCCTCCACTGACCGAGGAGCGGCGCAAAGAGCTGGTCAAGGTCGCCCGCAAGGCGGGCGAGGAATGCAAGGTCGCGATTCGCAAGTCGCGCCACGACGCCAAGGACATGATCGACAGCCTTCAAAAGGAAGGCGAGGTCGGTGAGGATGACGCCGAACGCGCTCGCAAAGAGCTCGAGGAAGTGGTCAAAACCGGCACGAACCGAGTGGACGAGATCGTCGGTAAGAAAGAGGCCGACATCCTGGAGGTGTGAGCAGACGGGCTTTCAAAAAGGCCTTCCGAAGCTCACGTAATACGTGGCGCCCCCGCCGGCGTCGAAGCCATACGCGAATCCCATGCGCAAGGACAGCGACTCGACATAGCCGAGGGTGAAGTCCATCAAGAGCTCGACGCCCGTCCCTTTGCGAAAATCGTTGAAGTCCAGTGGCCCGAAATACGCATTTCCGTAGTCGAAGAACACCAAGCCATACATGCGGTCGAAGAACACCGGGACGGTGCCCGGACCTCGCAGCACGCGGGTCAACGGAAAACGGTACTCCGTTTGCAACAGTTGAAAACGGTCACCGGGTATCGAAAATGCCGGATAGCCGCGCAGGGCCACGCCCCCTTGCTCTTGGAGGTTGACCACCTGGTTGATCAGCGAAACGTCCGGAAAGCCGCCCAGCGAAAAGATCCCGCGCTCGCCGCGGCTGTCTTCGCCCGCGCCACCGCCATATCGAAACGCAAGCACGTGATGTTGGGCCCACGGCATTTCGATGAACCGCTGGATGAACCAGGACGCGCTGATGCTCTTGAATTGACTGCCAATTGCGGGAAGCGCAAAGAAGATCGACGCCCCCAAGGTTCGCCCTTCGGAGGGCGTGTAGTCGTAAAGGTGTCGCCGGGCATCGTTGTAGGACCACGAAAGACCGACGTCTGCGTTGAGGCCGGTCGAGGGCACGATGGGAGGCGAGAAGTTCGGATCGAGCGCCCCTTCGAACGATGAGAGAGAGCGGGTCCACGTGAGCCCGTAGCTCGCGCTGATGCGATTCGCGTGAAAGGAGCGCGGAACGACGTAACCGACTCCGATGCGGCCGCCGTACGCGTCCTCGACGTAAGGTTGCCGCTGACCGTTGACCACGAAGCCACCACGAGGCGTCACGCGGCGGAAAAACGAAACGCTCAGGTTCGGCGGCAAGCGAAAGAGCGTGTATTGTAGGTCTGCATTGACGTAGCCTTCCGTGAGGCTGATGCCGAGTCGTGCATAGAGGCTGTGAAACTGGGCGGCGTCCTCGCTGCGCGTGAAGATTCCGAGTTGGCGTCCGAACGCATCTTCCTCCAAGTCGAGGCCCCAAAATCGGGGATACAACGTTCGTGCGCCGACATAGCGGTTCGAGCTGTCTGCGACGAGCGCGTCGGCATCGCTCGGTGGCGGCCGATCGTCGACATACGGTGAAGCGGGTCGGACGGGCTGTGAGGCCAAATCGAGAACATAGATGTCGTACCCTCGGCTCGTGTAACCGATATATGCAAGTCGGGTTCCATCCGGAGACGGCGCCGGCGTATATGCACCGGAAACCACGTTCGTGATTTGGACGATCTCGCCACTGGCGGGCTCCCAGGCGTGAATGTTCGCAATCCCCGTTCGGTCGCTCGAGAAGAAAAGCCGACTGCCATCGGGAGACCAGGCGGGGCCCGTGTCCATGGCCCGATCGTGGGTGACCTCGACGATTTCGCGCGTTTCGAGGTCTATGACTTGGATGTCGCGGTACCCTCCCTGACGCCAAGCGCTGTAGGCGACCTTGGTTCCGTCGGGCGAGAATCTTGGCGTATACACTTGCTCGAATCGCTTGCTCGGAACGAGCAATTCTCGGGTCCCTTCGATGTCATCGAGGCTCGACATCCATAGCGTTTGCGTGCTCGAGTCGTTCCGAACGTATGCGATGCGACGCCCATCGGGAGAGATGTCCGGATACCGGGCCCGAAGCCCGTGGGTTAGCCGTTTGCGCTTCCATGCACCCGTGCGGTCGAACCGAAATAGGTCGTAGTAGGTGTAGATGTCGGTCTTGTATGCATCGAGCGATTCGAAATAGAGATCTCCATTGGGATGCACGACCGGATAGCTCTCGCCGGCGCTCCTCACGATTCGCTGAACTCGGTTGTCGTCTTCGAGGTCGAGGAAGCGGATCTGCGGATCACTTTTCCCGTCGCGCGCATAGTAGATGAGCCTTCGGTCATCGGCGAAACGCAATCCGCGGACCGTCTCTCCGCGAAACGTCACTCGGCGCCCCTCGATCACCCCACCCTCCCGTACTGCGGCCTCTACACTACCGTAGTGACGGCGCATGTCTTGCACCCACATCTCGTAGAGCTCGCTGAACGTCTTGCCGGTCAAGCGCTTTCCCATGCGGTTGACGCTGAATGGAATGGCGCGTCGACCATACCACTGGGTCATCTCGGTGATGATCTCCTCTCCGTATCGGTCCACCAGCCATGCGATGAAGCGCGAGCCATACAGGTACCAGATGTCCCCGTGCGGCCAGTAGTCCGTACGGTTGTTGAGGGTATCGAAGTGGAGCAAGTTGTTCTCGAGAAATGCCATCCGCATGTACATCTCGAACTGGGTAGAGCGCATGCGTCCACCGGCGCTTTCCTTCGACTCCAAATACGTCGCGATACCTTCGATGATCCACGGTGGTTGCAGCGCGTTCGGAGCCCAGATCTTGCCGAACACTTCATTGATGATGCGCGGCAGGCCGCCGATGTTGTCGAGATGCAGGACGTGGGAATGTTCGTGGGTGACCAAGATGGTCAGCCAATCGTCGAAGTCCGACAACACGGAAAGGTCGTCGGGGGCACTTACGAACAAACGGATCACGTTGTAGTGGATGGCCGTGGCGTTGCCGTTTGCCGTATCGACGTCATCGTTGAGGACGATTTGGACTCGCTTCTTCGATTGATGCGCAAACACGGGCACCAGGCGGCGATTGGCCCGCTCGGCCACTGCCAGGACTCGCCGGGCGACCAGGCCCAGGGGCTCTGGGTAATTGACCTCGAAGTGCTCGCCTCGGACCGTGCGCCAGCGCCTGCCGAGGTCTTTGGTCTGAGCCCCGGCCGGAATCGCTGCCAAAAGCACCAGCAGGCAAGCCATGGCAGCGGCTGCGCGGGACATCCCGAACCTTCTAGCACGGCCCCGGCACCTTCCCACAACTGTGGGTTCGACCCGGGCTTTCGGTCAAAGGCTTGACCACCCGTATCGCCACCTCCTAGCCTTAATGGTGATTGGGGGGGCGTCGGTTTCGCGACTATGAGGTCTGAGCGAGGGGAGTTGGTGATCGAGGGTCTGTCAGTGCCGTTGGCGCTGCGGTTCATCTCCGGCAAGTATCAGGGAGGCGAGTTTCCCCTTCCTGAGTCTGGAGAGATCGTGATCGGGCGTTCGAGTGAGCTCGACATGGTCCTCGTGGAGGACATGGTGTCGCGCCGTCACGCGAAAATTTCGGTGCATGACGGCGACATCTTTCTGGAGGATCTAGGTTCGACGAACGGCAGCTTCGTCAACGGCGAAAAGATTACCCGCACCAAGCTCGCCGAGGGAGATCGGATTCTGATCGGGACGAGCATCATCAAGGTCGTTGCTTCCGATGGCTCTGGTTCCGTGAAGGAGGCGCAGGCCAAGATGGACGCCGCCGCAAGCGCTCGCCCATCGGCCGCAAGCACGATGACCGGCTCGATCGCCGAGGTTGCCCTTCCTGACTTGCTCCAGTTGTTTTCCGCGTCGAAGAAGACGGGCGTATTGCAGATCACGAGCACCACCGACGTCGGCGCGATCTACTTGGAAGACGGCAAAGTGAGATTCGCGGTCGTCAATGGCGACGAATCAGTCCCCCCAGAGAAATCGTTCTACCGGATTCTGGTTTGGGACAAAGGCACCTTCGACTTGTTGCCCAAAGCCGTGCGCGAGTTCCCGACGGAAATTCACAGCAGCATCGAGGGCCTCTTGATGGAGGGCATGCGGCAGCTCGACGAGATCCGCCGTCTCGGCGATGCGCTGCCTTCACTGCAATCCCGTGTCTCGATCGCGATGCCGCTCGACAAGCCTCTTCGAGATGCTCTGCCTGAAGAGCTCGACGTCATCCAGCTCGCGCTCAATCACGAAACGCTGGTCGACATGATGAACCACAGCGGCAAGCCCGATCCCGAAGTGGCCGAGGTCGTCGTTGCACTCTTGGAAAAGGGATATCTCGTGGCCGAGTGATCGCGAGGAACTCTCGCGGGACGAGTATCCGAGTCCCCTGGGCTTGGCAGACCCCACGGAATCCAGGCGGCCCACGCTCTGATTTGTCATTTCTCCGACCGGTCGAAATACCGTTGGAGCGCTTGGTACGCGCTGGTCAGCGATTCCGTGAGCTCTTGGGCTGCGCGGTGGCGTTCCGGATCCGCCGCATGTTTGTCCGGGCGATAGCGTTCGAGCATGCGAACGTACGCACGCTCGACGTCCTGCCACGTCGCGCTTGGGCTGAGCTCGAAATTGGCCAAATATTGCTTCACACGTTTCCAGCCGGGCTGGGTCTGATCGCTCGCGGGATCGCCGCGGCGTCTACTGCGCTCGTCGAGAAGCTCCCGGTCGGTGAGCTCGGCGAGCTTCTTGCCCGAAGGCCCGAATTCCCCGTCGCTCAATCGGCTCATGGAGTTACGGCGCCATGAAGCGTCAACAACCGAACGAGTAGGTCTTCGGAGTACTTGGTGAGCTCGGTGAACGCGACACCCATTCCTGGTGGATCATCCTGCACTCGTACCACCTCGCCGGTGCCCTCGATGACTTCTACGTGGCCCATGATCACCGTGAATTTGAGATTCACCTTGGTTCCGACTGGCAGTGGGTCTTTGGACCGAATGAACACACCCGAGCGCGATACGTTGGTCACATATTCGTGAACGAATGCATCGAACGACTCGAATTCCTTGTTGATGGTGATCCGCTTCTCGATGCGTTGTTGCTCGTCGCTGCTCATGGACCGGTCAGCCTCCAGTCAAATCGAACTGTTCGAGATGATAGTCGTTTCTGGGGTTCAATTCGATACGGCGCTGGAACCGGCTGGCGGCCTCTTCGAGCGAGACTTTTTCTTCGCGCTCCAGCATGTCGCACACCGCCGGATGGGCGCTGATGACGATCTTGTAGCCGGGTAGGGAGTCTCGCTCGCGCCGCATCTGACGGAAGATCTCGTGGCAGATCGTTTCCTTGGACTGAAGGCGTCCGGTGCCGTCGCAAAAAAAGCACGCCTCATAGAGCGTCCCGCCAAGCGATTGCCGGGTTCGCTTTCGAGTCATTTCCACCAGACCGAGATCGCTGATACGGATCGCGGTCGTCTTCGCCTTGTCGCTTTTAAGGACATCCAGCAAGGCCTTGAAGACCTTTTCACGGTGGGCGTGACGCTCCATGTCGATGAAATCGAGCACGATGAGGCCGCCTATGTTTCGGAACAAGAGCTGATACGCGATCTCCCGGACGGCTTCGAGATTGGTCTGTAAAATCGTCTGTTCGACATCGCGTCCCTTGCCCGTGAAGCGTCCTGTGTTCACATCGATGGCCGTCAGGGCCTCGGCCTGGTCGATGACCAAGTGTCCACCGGAGGGAAGCTGGACTTTGCGCGAAAGCGCGCGCGTGATTTCTTCTTCGATCCCGTACTCATCGAAGAGCGGTTCGTAGCCTTCGTAGAGGCGCACGTCATTGGCACGCTCCGGCAGGAACAGCGTCAAAAACTCCTTGAGTCTCTGATATTCATCGCGGTCGTCCACGACGATTTCATCGACATCTTCCGTGAACAGGTCGCGCGCAGCCTGAATTACGATATCGGGTTCCTCGTGCACGAGCGCCGGAACTTTTTTGACCGCACCGCGGGCCGCTTCGGTTTGTTCCCACAGCTTGACCAAGTACCCAATGTCGGCTTTGAGCTTCTTCTTGGTCAAGCCCTGAGCAAGCGTTCGTACTACGACGCCGCCTTGAGGCGGCTTGACCGAGTCGATGACTTCTTTCAAACGGCGCCGTTCGAGCTCGTTGCCAATCCGCTTCGAGACGCCGACGTGATCGACCGTGGGCATGAATACGACGTAGCGGCCCGGAAGGGAGACATGACTGGTGACGCGCGCCCCTTTGCTTCCGATGGGGCCCTTGGAGACCTGCACCATGAGTTGCTGGCCCTCCTTGAGCAGGTCGCGAATGGGAGTCTTCCGAGAGGCTCGGTTCCGCCGTCCGCCCCGGGAGCCGCCGCCCTTGCCGTTTCCTTCTGCCTCCTCGTCGCTGCCGGGTTCGGCAATTAGGTCCTCCACGTGGAGGAAAGCAGCACGATCGAGCCCCACGTCGATGAACGCCGCCTGCATACCCGGTAGGACCCGCGTCACCCGGCCTAGATAGATGTTCCCCACCGGGGAGCGATGATGCCGCCGCTCGACGTAGAGCTCGCGAAGCACTCCATCAGCAATGAGACCAACCCGCGTCTCCCCGATGTCGACGTTGATCAGAAGTGAATTTTTCGCCATTCGTATTTCCGTTGTGAGCGTTCGCAGTCGTCAGGCGCGGCCGACCGAGCCTCGCGGCTCCAGGTCGACTGTTCGCGGAACGGTGTGCCCGTTCCGGCGTGGTGGTGCCGAGCGCGCGTTGCCAACTCGAGAGCTCCTCGAAAGAGTTAGTTCTTCTCGAAGATTTGCTCGATCTCGGCCTGCGTGCTCTCTTCGCTCTTGGAGCGCGCAACGGCGATCTCCTTCACAACTAGATTACGCGCGGTTTCCAGCATCTTCTTTTCGCCGAAGGACAGAGACTTGTCGACTTGAAGCCGATAGAGGTCTCGCATCACCTCGGCCACGTCGAAGACTGAGCCGGTCTTGATCTTGTCCATGAACCCGCGATAACGGCGGTTCCAGGTTTGATTGTCGAACACGACAGGTTGCTCTCCGAGCAGGGCGAAGATCTCCTTGATGTCGGTCTCGGAGATCGGGGGACGAAGCCCCACCTTCTTGGCCTGTGCCACGGCCACCCGGATCCTGTCGTTGTTCTTCGCATCCAGAGGCTTCAGCACGTAAAATTCCATTGTCGTCGAGCCGATCTTGCGCTGCTCGATCGACACAACCTCGGTTACGCCTTGTTTGGGATAGATGGCCTTGTCGCCAACCTTGAATTCGTATGCTCCCGCTTGCATCGGGACTCCTTGTTTTCGCCAAAATGTGCCCAAACGCCCGTTTTGTTGGGCGCGGGCTGAACGGGCGCTGCGCAGTGATTGTTTCCGACTTCAGCGTCGCACTTCGCGCGTCCCCGCCCTCTCGGTCAAGCCAGGGTAGGTCCCCAGCCGGGTGGAAATCTAGTCTGGCCGGGGGTGTAGGTCAACGCGATCCGGGGGCCCGCAGAGGGCGGTCGCGATCTCCGATCGAGGGATGCGATCGCAGCCGAGATCCGTGCGATCCGAACTTTCTTCAGCTTTTCAGCGTGGTCTGATATGTATAGCTTATTCAATAATTTCGACAAGTTAGGTATTTAGATTGCAAAACTTTTCGCTTAAATAGAGCAAACTTATGTATAATTCATGTGCGGTTCCGCTTGACACGTGAAGTGACGTGACAATACGGTACGTGCACCTGCAATCTTGACCCACCTTGGAGGAGGTCGAAATGGCGACTGCAAAGAAAAGAACCAAAAAGGCTGCGAAGAAGCGGCCAGCGAAGAAGCGCGCGGCAAAGAAGCGCACAACCAAGAAGGCAGCCAAGAAGCGTTCGGCGAAGAAGCGATCGACGAAGAAACGATCGACGAAGAAGCGCTCGACGAAGAAGGCAGCCAAGAAGCGCTCACCGAAGAAGCGCGCCAGCAAGAAGGCAACCAAGAAGCGTGCTTCGAAGAAGCGCGCTTCGAAGAAGGCTTCCAAGAAGCGTACGACTCGAAAGAAGAAGTAAGCTTCTCGGCGGTAGGCCTTTTAGGTCTGCCGGGGGGTCCCGAAAGGTGACCCCTGGCCTAAGGCCCCGGCTTTTCGGGGCCTTCGCGCGGTCTGTCGTGGCGATCCCTCTTTCTTGTGGGGGGGCGTTCGTCTGCTGACGCCCCAGCTAGCCGGCTGGGGCGTTGGTTTTTGGGGCCCAGGTTCAGGAAGGCGCCGCTTCTTCGGAATGGAGCAGCCGAGCCAACCGCGCTGGCTCGATCCGTACCACGATCACATTCTCCCGCTCGAGTGTAACCGAGCCAACGGGGCTCCCTTTGCGCTTCCGCACGAACCGGCGCGGCGTATACAGCACATCGACGACCTGCTCCCCGCGGAGGTCGCTAAAATGCGCAGCAAGCGTGGCCGCATCGACCAAGGTTTCGGGGGGGCAAGTCTTGCCTTTGTCGAGGGGCACGACGACGTGTGCGCCCGTGACGCCACGGGTATGCAGCCATAGATCGTGCGGCCTCGCGACTTGGAGTGTGAGCCGATCGTTGTCGGCCGCCGCTCGACCGACAAGCACCGTGTTTCCGTCGGCCGTCACGAACTTGCGGTAGGGCAGCCGCGTCCCGGTTCGTTTGCGTTTTCGCTCCCGTTCCTTCGGCGCGGTGGTTTCGATGCCAAGTGCTTCGAGCTCGATTGCGAGCTGCTCGGGTGGCTGTGCTTGCGACGATTCTCGCAGGCGCATCAGCTCGCAGAGTCGAGCCTCGACCGCCTCGAGCCTCTTCGGCGCCACTTGGAGCCCTCGCTTCATGCGTTTGGACCGCGCGAAGAGATCTTGTGCCAGCTCGGTTGGACTCTTGCGCGGATCGAGCTGAATTCGCACGATTCGGGATTGATCGCTCCAGGCCGTCGCTTCGAAATGAGTGGCGCCCGGAGGAATTTGGTGGGCATGTGCGAGGAGAAGGCTTGCTCGTTCCTGAAGATCCTCGGCCGCCTTGGCACGCTCGAGATCCTCGAGGATGGCTTCGCGTTTTCTCTGCAGCCGATTGATTTGCGACTGGAGCATGCGCTCGAGTTGCCGGCGGTATGCGTCGCGGTGCGCCTCCAACGTCGAAGCGCTACCCGCGCGCAGCTCGTCCGGGGACTTTGCCTCGAGGTGCATGTCCTCGTCGGGTACGTGGTGGGGCGCTCCGGGCGAGCGGATCACGACCGAACCGTCGCGCGCGCACAGCCACCAAGCGCCGTACGGTTTGGTGGCCGCCGCGAGAAGGAGATACGATTCGCCGCGATGCGCGAGCGAGACGCGTACGGCCCGGCGGCTCATCTCCACCGCCTCGATGGACGCTCCCTCTAGGTGGCGGCGAAGCTGGGATATGGCGGGAGCGGCTCTCGCGCCACGTGGACGCGTCTCGATCAGCGCGACCCCGAGAGCTCCCGGAAAGGTCACCAAGACCAACACCTCGGAAGAGCCCGGACCACGAAGAGACAACGCCAAAAGGCCAGGGAAGGGCTGGTCGACACGCGCGACTTTCTGAGTCCAGGCATTCACGCTCGGCCTTCGAACAGCGCTTGAAGGAGCCTTGCCTCCCGAAAGGACTGAGCCGAGTCGATCGTGACAAAGGCGCGCGATGCATTTGAATCGCGGAGCTTTTCGAGGACGTCGAGTAACTGCGCATGCGAAAATGAACGTCGGAGCCCTTCGGCAACCAATGTCGCGTACACGACATCGGCGCTCGGCACTGGATCGTCGATGGCGTCAATACCTCCGATGATCGACAGCTCGCTCGCCATCCGCTGCAGCGCTGCGGGCTCCCACAATCCCGTCGGCCTCCAGACGATCGGACGGCCCTCCGTGCGCAGAATCTCCGCAAAGTACCGCCGCACGCGCTCTCGATCGCGAACGCCGGTCGTGACGGCCGGACCCGTCGAGATCACCACCATCGAGGCCTCTAGCGCGTCGATCGCCTCGGCAAGCCATCGCAATGCTGCGCGGAGGTCCTCAGTGGCGCGCAGCGGTCCGGCCGTCGAACGCCAGCATTCCTCCGGGGCCCGCAAGCCAACCTCGAAGCCGGCTGGAAGGCTCTTTCGCCACTTCGCTAGCGTCGTGGGCTTTGGGAGTGGCGCTTTCGGCGCCAGCTCCGCGAAACGAAGCTCCGACGTGTATTTCCGGCCGGGAGGCCTTTCCAACAGAGCGCCCGCAAAGAGTTGCATCGGCGAGATGGTAGTCGCAGCGCCCGGACAAGCAAAGCCGTGTGGCCGGCCGGATTTCCCGCGCTTCCGGCGATTGACTAGGGGTGATCCGATGGCCTACAACTGGCCCACGCCCTGCCGCTGCCGCGGCGAGGTGAAGAGGGGCAACGAGGGCATGGAACAAGCTCGCAATTACGTCTGCACGGAGTGCGCGAGCTCCGTTCCGTCGGGACACAAGTTCTGTGGTGCCTGCGGGGCCCCTGTTCCAATCGAGGCCCAGACTCTGGAGACCCGATTCTTCGGGGCATTGCAAACACCCGGCAAGGCGCGCCTCATCGTCGTACGCGGCGACGAGGCGATGGGGGAAGGGCTCAGCTATCTGCTGCAAGCTACCGAGCATGTGGCGGGGCGCGAGGCGGATCAGATTCCTTTTCCGAGTGACAACTGGCTGAGCCCCATTCATGCCAACTTCCTCTACCGCGGGGACAAGCTCTTCGTTCGGGATGAGGGCAGTCTCAACGGCGTATACATTCGGATTCGCCGACCGTCGCCGATCCAGATTGGGGATCGCTTCATGAGCGGGCAGCAGCTCTTTCGCATCGACGCGACGCCCAAGGACAGCTCTGGACCCGAGGCCGACCAGACCTACTTCTATTCCTCCCCAAGACGGCCGAGCGCGTTTCGAGTCACACAGGTCCTCGAAGGTGGGATGGATGGCATCGTCTGCTGCGCCCACGAGCAAACGGTGCAAATCGGTCGGGAAGAGTGCGACCTAAACTTCCCAGACGACGTCTACATGTCTCCGAGGCATGCCCGCGTCGAGATGTCCGGGGAAACCCTCACCCTGGTCGATCAGGGCTCTCAGAACGGAACCTATGTCCGCATTCGAGGCGAGCGAGAGCTGGGCCATGGAGACTATCTCTTTCTCGGCCGGAACCTGCTCCGAGTGGAGGTGACGGCGTGATCGTTTGTTCCCGATGCAGCAAAGAAAACCAAGATCACTACAAGTTTTGTCTTGGGTGCGGCGCGGAGCTTCCCCGTCAAACGTCAAAGCCGAAATCGTTTTCCGTTCCCGAGACGCAGGGTAGCGGCTCTTCTTCCCAGGGGCGGATCACGAACGCACCGCCGGCCAGGGGGGCGCGTGCCGAGGCTCTCGCATCGGCACCGCGGATGGATATCGATCCGAGACCGGCGCCTCCGGTGCCCGCAGAGCCCGAGAAAAGGGAGGATGCCCTGCCGCCCGAGCTGGCGCCTCTCGGGGAAGAAACCACTCCTTGCTCCCATTGTGGAGCGCAGGTACCAGAGAATTTTCGATTTTGTCATGTCTGCGGGCACGACCTACATGCCGAGGGGCAGGCTCAAGCGCCATCTTCGGGCGCCGCGGCCGAGCGCGTTTCAGCGCCAGCCGTAGCGGAGCCCCAGCACGAGCCGCATCGAGCGCGCCTGGTGCTGATTCAGCCCGACGGGTCCGAGGGCGAAGCCTTTCCCTTGTCGGGCGCAAAGACCCTGATCGGTCGCAGCACCGGTGGTGTCTTTGCCAACGATGCATACCTGTCGCCGGAGCACGCTGAGTTTCGATTCGAGGACGACCAACTCGTCGTCAAAGACATGGAAAGCCTCAACGGGATCTACGTCCGAATCGAGCCCGACGTACCGATCGAGCTCTTCGATGGAACCATTTTCCGGATCGGTCAGGAGATTCTGCGGTTCGAGGCGCCGCTGGCGCCCGATCCCGATCCGGATGGAACACAGCACATGGGGAGCCCCCATCGTGGTTTCCTGGGGCGCGTATCGCTCGTGATCGGCCGGGAAGCCACGGGAAATAGCTATCCGGTGCCCCCGCAGGGGATTCATCTCGGCAGGGAGCGTGGCGACGTCTTGTTCCCGGAGGATGGCTACGTGTCCGGGCTGCACTGCCGCATCCATTCCGAGGTCGGACACGTCTTTCTGACCGACGTGGGCAGCTCCAACGGCACGTTCGTCCGCGTATCCAACGAATCTTACGTGCCCAATGGCACCTTCGTCTTGATGGGACAACAGCTATTTCGAGCCGATTACTGACCGGACATCCGAGTGACTCCCAGCCGAGAGGACAAGAAGTCCTCCACGCGCTCGGCGATACTGTCCGGCTGCTCGACGGGAGCGGCATGGCTCGCGCCTTCGATCACCTCCAATTGGGCATTCGGAATGGCGTCGGCCATTTCTCGAGCGAGCGACATCGGTGTGAACGTATCGTGCTCGGCCGCGATGACGAGAGTCGGCACGTCGACATCCGAGAGAAATCCTCGCGCGTCGTGCATCCCAGCCTGTTGCAACATGCGCAGGAAGATGTCTGGATCCATCAGAGAAGCGTGCTCCCAATAGCGTTGAAAGTCCTCTTCTCGGATGCGCTCCCGGTCGAGCTCTCTGCCTGCGCATGCAATGCGAAAAGCGACGGCGGCCGGAACCCGACCCCAGATTGCACGAGCCATGGTCGGAAACATCTTGGCCCCGCGAACGAGACTGGGAAGCATTTGGTCCAAGAGATCTGTGCCGTGGAACGTGGTGGTGATCCGGCCGAAGGTGCCGCACATCAGCACCAGTGCCGCGACCCGATCGGGGTTTTGCCGCCAGTATTCGAGGGCCACCTGGACTCCCATCGAATGTGCGACGATGGTGGGACGCTCGACGTCGAGATGTTCGCAGATCGTTCGAAGGTCGCTGGCCAACATCTCGATGGAGAGCTGATCCCGGTTGCGCGGGGGTCCGCTCCGACCGTGACCCCGGAAGTGCCAATGCACGACGCGATGCCATTGCGCCAGGCGCGGGGCGAGGTATCGCCATGCGAATCCGTCACAACCGATTCCATCGGTCAAGACGATTGGCGGCTCCCGGTCACCGGCAACCTCGAAAAACAGGCGGGTGCCGTCCCCTGCTTCGACAAAGCCCTCGTGTTCGTATTGCACTCTCCGGAAGTTTACTTCTTGCCGACTTCTTCGGGAGTATCGTCGATGTCGTTGACGGAGGGGAGCTTCCGAATTTCAGGAAGGGCGATTTTTACGCAGCGCTGGACGATCCACGAGAGCGAGCGATCCAACCTTGCCGATTCGTGCTTGATGTCGTGTAGCATCGACTCCGGGAAGTAGAGACTTTGCTTTCGCTTATCGGTCGTGGACATCGTGAAGAATCCTCCATGCGGACGCGGGACCTCGATTCGGTCGCGCCCTGCGCGTGTATCAGGTGGTCCTACCCAGGGATAGATGCAGTGTCAATGCCAAAGGTCTGATCCTCGTGTTCCATCAGAAATCACCAAGGAAAGCTCTTCGCCTCGTCGGCATCGGTGTGCTGGCATTGATGCTCATCGTGGCGTGGGCTTCGAAGGCGCCTGCGCGGAGCAGCCCGTTCGAGCCACTCGCGGTGTTTGCCCGTGCGCTCTCCTATATCGAGCTCGCATACGTCGAGCCGATCGATCAACAGAAGCTGGTGGAGGGGGCGATTCGCGGCCTCGCCGGTGCGCTCGATCCGCACAGCGCGTTTCTCGACAGGGACGAATACGAGATCCTCAAGGGCGATGCAGAGGGCCGTTTTGCAGGCATCGGGGTCGAGGTGTCGCTCCGCGATGGATGGCTGACGATCCTTTCCGTATTCGAGGGCGGTCCCGCGGCCCAGGCAGGCCTGCAACCCGGCGACCGCTTCTTGAGCATCGAGGGTGAAGACGCCAGGGATGTCCGCTTGTACGATGCCGTCCGTCGTATTCGGGGCGAGCCTGGAACGCGCGTGAAAGTGTCAATCCGCCGTGAGGGGCTGGAAAAGGAGATCGAGCGCACGCTCACGCGGGCTTTCATCGACGTCGATCCGATCGAAA
Source organism: uncultured delta proteobacterium (assembly GCA_963817725.1). GTDB lineage: Bacteria > Myxococcota_A > Polyangia > Polyangiales > Houyiibacteriaceae > SG8-38. The sequence goes on along the minus strand of CAWFPD010000004.1, from coordinate 230,154 downwards.
TGCAAGTGTTCGATGACGGTGTGGTCTACATCCGAGTGAAAGCCTTCCAGGACGGGACAGCACGCCTTTTGAGCAAGGCACTCGATGAGGCCGTCGATCAGTGCAAGGAGCGCGGTGGGGTGAAGGGCCTGCTGATGGACCTTCGGGACAACGGTGGCGGTCTGCTTCAGGAGGCGGTTTGGGTCAGCGACGAGTTCTTGACCGCCGGTGTCATCGTAAGCACGCGAGGTCGCGACGGGAAAATCATCAGCGAGTACAAGGCACGGCGCGCTGGCACGCGGCCGAAGTGGCCGATCGTCGTGCTGATCAACGAGAATACCGCTAGCGCGGCCGAGATCGTGTCTGGGGCGCTGAGAGATCATGGGCGGGCCGTGCTGGTCGGGGTTCGCTCGTTTGGCAAGGGAAGCGTGCAAAACATCTTCGAGCTTCCTGGCGGAAGCGCGCTCAAGTTGACGACGTCTCGCTACTACACGCCCTCTGGTCGTTCGATTCAAGCCGAGGGCGTGACTCCGAATCTCCTTGCCGAGCAACCCCGTGGTGACGACGAGCCGGAGCCACTCCGCGAGGAAGGGCTCGAGGGGCACCTGGCGGCCCAGTCCGCGCCCACCAGCCCCGAAGAAGCCTCGATCACGGAAGCGCCGCTGCCACGGGCCCCTTCTCCAGCCATTTTCTCCGATGATTTGCAGGCTCAGCGCGCATATGCGGTGCTGAAGTCGAGGATAGGAAGGTAATCGACGTGCGACGCTCGCTCTGGATCATGGTTCTCATCCGGAGCCGGATCGCCACAGGTGGCCTTGCTCGGTGGGCTACCGCTCGAGAAGCTGCGTGCGCTCTTGCTGACCCACTTTCATTCCGATCACATTGCCGCCGTCGGCGACTTCAACCTCGCGTCGTGGGTGGCGGGCCGTCCACGTCCGCTGGAGATCCTCGGTCCTGTGGGCATCGAGAGGGTCGTCTCCGGGCTGAACGAGATGTACGCGCTGGATGGTGCGTATCGGGTGGAGCATCACGGCGCAGGCTTCCTGCCGCCGGAGCTCCACGAGCTCGTGGCCCGCACCATCGAGCCCGGTGTGGTGTTGGACGACGGGGGACTGATCATCACGGCCTTTGTGGTCGATCACAGCCCGGTGAAACCAGCCGTCGGCTACCGCTTCGAATACGGAGGCCGATCGGTGGTCATTACCGGTGACACCATCGTAACCGACGGGCTCATCGAAGCGGCGCGTGGGGCCGACTTGTTGCTGGCCGATGCCATCTCGCTACCCATCGTCGAGGCGCTGGAACACGGCGCGCGTGCTGCGGGACGCGATCGTCCAGCCAAGATTCTGCACGATATCCAGGAATATCATGCCAGCACTTCTTCTCTTGCCGACGCTGCACAGCGCGCAGACGTGCACAAGCTAGCGCTCTACCACCTCGTGCCCGCGCCGTGGAACGTCCTCATGAAGAAGATCTTCCTGCGCGGCATGCCGGACACTACGGTGCTCACCGAGGACAGGATGATCTTCGATTTGCCTGCAGGGGGGAGCGAGGTCCTCGTGCGGTAGGGAAGGACGGTGATCGTGACCGCGCGTGACCGGGTCGGCGTCGGAGTTAGTGACGGCGTCTGAGGAGGCGGAACGCGAGGCCCGGAGTTTGTCCCGCCCGAGTTTCCACCTCCTCGAAATCCGTCAAGTCGGCGCGGAAGTACACATCTCCTTCGACGTCCTCGTCGATCATCGTGAGGTGGATCTCCGTCGCGAGGGGGAGGGCCCGTTCGTAGAGGCTCGCGCCACCGATGACGAACGGGCAAGGATCGGTCTTTCGTGCGAGGGCGATGGCCTCTTCGAGCGTGCCTGCAGTCTCGCATCCGGGAAACGTCGCGGCCGGCTTGTTTGATACGACGACGTTGCGACGCTTGGGTAGAGGCCGGCCAATGGAGTCGTAGGTTTTGCGACCCATGATGACCGCGTGACCCATGGTGGTCTTCTTGAAGTGCCGGAGATCTTCAGAGAAATGCCACGGCAACGCGCCGCCTTTGCCGATCACTCCGTTGCGCGCCACCGCCAAAATCAAAGCCAGCGGGGCGCGCGTCGTGATCGCACCGGTCATACCGCCACCGGTGCTTTGATCGGTGGATACGGGTGATAGTCCTTCAGCTGGAAATGCTCGAAACGAAAGTCGAAGAGGCTGTCCACGGTTCGGTCGATCAACATCGTTGGCAGAGGCCGGGGTCGGCGCGAAAGCTGAAGTCGCGCTTGTTCGACGTGGTTACTGTAGAGATGGACGTCGCCAAAGGTGTGAATGAATTCCCCCGGTTCCAGATTCGTGACCGAGGCGATCATCATGGTCAGAAGCGCGTAGCTAGCGATGTTGAAGGGAACCCCGAGAAAAACGTCGGCGCTTCGCTGGTAGAGCTGACAGCTCAAGCGGCCCTGACTCACGTAAAACTGGAACAGGGTATGGCAAGGGGGCAGGGCGACCTGCTCCGCCTCCACCGGGTTCCAGCCTGAGATGATCAAGCGGCGGCTTTGGGGATTGTTGCGTATCTGCTCGACCACGTGAGAGAGCTGGTCGTAGCCATCGTTGCGATAGGTGCCATCCTCCCGCCGGCTGGCTCCGAAATTGCGCCATTGATGCCCGTAGATCGGCCCGAGGTCGCCCTCTTTCCTGCCGAACCGCGCGGTCTGCTCTCCGGTTGCCCATTCGTCCCAAATGGTGACGCCCACTTCTTGCAGATGACTGACGTGCGTCTGGCCCCGAACGAACCACAAGAGCTCGTGAATGATCGACTTCAGGTGAACCTTCTTGGTCGTCAGCAGTGGAAATCCTTCCCTGAGGTCAGCCCGCATCTGATAACCGAATAGGCTTCGGGTGCCGGTGCCGGTGCGATCCTCCCGCTGAACCCCTTCGTTCAAAACTTTGCGCAATAGATCGAGGTACGCTCGCATCGTATCACTGCTCGTTCACTTCGACCGGCTCGCGCGCATCGTCTCGGCGAATCGAATAACGCACGAGCGCACGCAGGATGTCGTTGCGCTCAAGATCCCCGAGGAGGCGCTTGATGTCTTCGTAGACCGAGGGGTCGGTCAGCAAGGCGCCGATGGTGCCTTTGCCCTCGCGGGCCTCTTTGGTGAGGTATGCGATGTCCTCGCTCGCATTTTGCAGGTTGGTCATGAACGAGTCGCTAAGATCGCCGTAAATCAGCTGGTTGACCGCGCCATCACCTTCCCGGACCTCGGTCAAGATGCTGTTGAGCTGGCCAAAGGTGTCTCGGATGTTGCGAATGGCCTCCGTTCCCTCGGTCCCGTAGAGCAACGCATGCGCGGTCCCTTCGTTGCTTTGTATGTCCTTTGTGATCTTGTTGAGGTTCTCTCCGAGCGCGGCTACCTGTTTGCCCGCCGCCCGGAGCTCGTGAACCGCTCCTTTCACGTCGCGGCCGAGCTCCTCGTCGTGGACTAGACGCCCGATCGTCCCGTCCCCGCTGGCGACCATGCCGCTGGCCTTGGCCAGATTGCGGGCCGTCTCTTTCAAGTCATTGGAGAACTCCTGATCGGCGAAGGGATCGCTCGCCAGCCGAAGGTTGTGCGCCGTGCCTTCGACTTCTTCCAAGGTTCGCTCCGCCAAGTCCATGATGCCGCCGCCCATTTCGACGGGAATCGGCTCATCGGGATTCCACTCCGGATACTCGTCCGCGCCGACCGAGATCTCGATCAACCGGTCACCCAGCAGGCCTTTGCTTCCGATGGAAGCGTAGCTCGGCTGCGGCTCGTCGCTGTCGACCGCCAAACCGGGCTCGCCGCGGATCAGGTGGGTCGCATCGTCGATGATGCGGAAGTACACCTCGATCTTTCCCGACTCTCCGATGATCACGTCCGTCACCGACCCGACGTTGACGCCGGCCACCCGGACCGTGTTGCCCTTCTGCAGGCCACCCACGTTCCTGAAGATGGCGTGATACTTCGTTTTCGGCGCAAAGACGTTCTCCTGGGCACCGATCGCAAAAGCGATGCTCGCCCCGATGACCAAGGCGACCAAGACGAAAATGCCAACGCGAAGGCGAGTACCGGCGGTGGTCCTCATTTGCTGCTCAACCCCAGCCCCTTACCCTGCACTCTTTAGCAGAGTTTCGGTGTCCTCGTCGACTGGAGCGTTGCCCTCGATGAAGTCCCGGACGCGCGGGTCCTCCGAAGCTTGTAACTCGTTCGGAGTGCCCGAAAAAATCACATACCCGTCGCGGATCATGGCGATCCGGTCGCTGATCGCCAGCGCGGTGTCCATGTCGTGGGTGACTACGACGGAAGTGACATCGAGCTTCTCGTTGAGATGTTGGATCAGGTCGGCAATCCGGGTGACGTTCAAGGGGTCGAGGCCCGTCGTGGGCTCGTCGTACAGCAGCACCTCTGGGCGCATGGCGAGAGCGCGAGCCAGAGACACGCGCTTCTTCATCCCGCTCGAAAGATCCGCAGGCCAGGTCTCCTCCGTTCCGGGGAGGCCGACGTACTCGAGCGATTCTCGTACGCGTTCGGAGATCTCTCGCTCGCTCATGTTCATCTGTTCGCGTAAACCATACGCGACGTTCTCTTTGGTATTGAGGGAGTCGAAGAGCGCCCCGGCCTGGAAAAGCATCGCCATCCGTCGCCGTACCGGAGCATACTCTTGCTCGGTCATTCCAGAGATCTTTTGGCCGTCGAAGTAGATCTCCCCCGCGTCCACGTCGAGAAGCCCGATCAGCATTTTGAGCATGACGCTCTTGCCCTGGCCAGAGCCCCCGATGATCGTGATCACTTCCCTTTCGCGGATCTCGAGATTGAGGTCACGATAGACGACCTTCGAACCGAAGGCCTTCTCGACCCCGTGAAACTCGATGAGCGCCATCGGCGCAACTTTAGTTGGGCTTGTGCGTCACGTCGACTACTGTAGCGATCATGCGCTGTGGCCTTCGATGGCTATTCCTGAGCGCCTTTTTGGCGGGCTGCACCGGCAAAGCCGAGGCGGTTCGCGCGGCGCAACCATACATCGAGCGCTTCGATGAGCTCCGCACGAGGGCTTTGAGCCTTCTCGAGCTTCGCGCCGACATCGAGCGCAAGCGCCTCCTCGCCGAGGCCGCTGAGAACGGGGTCGATACGCTCCCAAAGAATCTTCGTCCGGTCTTCGAGCGCATGCGCGCCGAGGGCACGACGATCACCGAGGAGCAGCTTCGGGAGGGGGAAGCGCTCTTTTCGCGCATGCTCGATTATTCGTTTTCGGACGGCCCCAATGTCCTACAGGCCGAGATCGTATTTCTCGAAAAGGACGGTTCTACATCCACCTTCCGGCATCCCCGCGACCGCGAGCTACCGGCTGGTGTTCGATGGTACGGTTTGCGACAACCTCGAACCTTCACCGGCCTTGCCAACTGTTTCACCGAGGAAGGCTCCGAGCCATGTGTGTTATTGCAGCTCCGGCCTAGGGACTATCCGGGAAGCGCCGGCCTCACCGTGGCCTTTCGCAGGACGCCGGTCACGGCTGATGAAGACTCAGGTCGATGATCTGGTAAGGGATCGTTCCGCTCTCAGCGTCCGGATTGAAACAGCCGACAGCGGTGACACCTCCGGCGCTATGCTCGAAGCACAAAGCAGGATCCATGCCGAAATGCGCGGCCAGATCGGCGCGATTGGTGTCGCTCAGCAACCGCGTCGAAGACCGCTCTGGTGAGCCGAGCTCTTGTAGGCTCGCCTCGTCGAGGCTGCATGCGAGATCGCGAGACTGCGCGGGCATGTCCGGGTGAAACCACGGTAGGGCATCCTTGCCGACCCTATCGTCCTTGCAGCTCTTCGCAGAGCTCGCGAGCGCGCCTGCGAGGATCGTCCGTGAGGCCCACATTTTCGTTTCATCCCCTTGGCTGAGAATGAAGCGCCAGCCGTACACTTGAGCCCAATAGCTGAACAGACAGCAAGACAGGACCAGGACGCCGAGGCATCCGAGCCCCACCCAGAGACCGACGTTTCGCGAAGGCGGCGAGGGTGCTTCTTCCGTCATCTCGGCGGGGATTACCATTGTTCCGTCGAGCTTGACAGGGGGCTTCGCCGGGCCTAGCGTCCCCGCGCCCCGCCATGGCATTTGCGCTAACGCCGGACCGTGAAAAACAGGTCGACGAGACCCTGACCCGATATCCGGAGCGCCGAGCGGCGCTCTTGCCGGTATTGTGGCTCTGTCAGCAACAGAACGGCTGGATCGGCCCGGACGTCATCGAATACGTCGCCGAGCGGCTCGAGCTGTCCACGGCCACGGTCAAGGGCGTCGTCACGTTCTATACGATGTTCTTCGACGAGCCCGTCGGGGAGAACATCATTTGGGTGTGTAGGACTCTTTCGTGCGATCTGCGGGGGGGCAAAGTGATTCAGGATCACCTCGAGAAGAAGCTCGGGTGCTCGGCTGGGCACACCAGCCCGGATGGCAAGTTCACGCTGCTCAAGGCCGAGTGCCTCGCGGCCTGCGGGCAGGCCCCGATGGTCCAGATCAACGACCGCTATTACGAAAATCTCGACGTGGACGTTCTGGACCGCATCATCGAAGCACATCTCACCAAAGGTGCCGATGCCGCCGCCGAGGAGTTCGCCACGCACGCGACCTTTCGGGCGTCCCGCCCCGCGGAACGGGCCGGGTCGACATCGGCGCCCCCGCCGCCGAGCAAAGAGGCCGTGAGACTCGCCTCGCAGCCGCCGCCAGAGGCGCCGCCTACCGAGGGTGACGAATCATGACACCGAATTTCGAGCCGCTGCTGACTTCGCGATACGGCATCCATGAAAGCTGGAAGCTGACGAACGCACAAAGGGCGGGCGCCTATCGTGTCGCCAGGCAGGCGCTCACCGAACGCAAGCCTGCAGAGCTCAAAGAAGAGGTCAAGAAGGCCAACCTACGTGGACGTGGCGGGGCGGGTTTCCCCACCGGTGTGAAGTGGGGCTTCCTAAATCCGCAGGAGGGCGACCAGGTCTATCTCGTCATCAATGCGGACGAGAGCGAGCCGGGCACCTTCAAAGATCGCAGCATCATGGATTTGGATCCACACCGGCTGGTCGAGGGAGCAATCCTCTCCTGTTTCGCGATCGACGCCCACATCGCGTACATCTACGTGCGAGGCGAGCTTGCCTTTTCTGCCGCCCGGCTCGAGGCTGCGATTGCGGAGGCGAAAGAGGCCGGCTATCTCGGTCCACGGCCCTTCGGAATCGATCATCCGATCGACATTCACATTCACCTCGGGGCGGGGGCTTACATTTGCGGAGAAGAGACGGCGCTGTTGAACTCACTCGAAGGCCGCCGTGGCGAACCGAGGCTCAAGCCGCCATTTCCGGCGGTCAAAGGGGTCTTTGGGATGCCCACCATCGTCAATAACGTCGAAAGCATCGCCTCGATCCCAGACATCATCGACATGGGGGGCGATGCATGGGCGATGCTCAGCCGCCTGCCAGGCGACGGGGGCGCGCGCATCTACGGTGTGAGCGGCCATGTCAAGAACCCGGGCCTCTACGAAGCGCCGGTCGGCATCACCATGCGCGAGCTCATCGAGTACGCGGGGGGCATGCTCGGGGATCGACCGCTCAAGGCAGTGATTCCAGGAGGCTCCTCGACCCCCGTGCTCGATCCGCGGCGCAAAGTCGACGCGCCAAAGCCTGACCATCCACTGCACCAGTGGCACGGGATGACGGAAATCGACGTGCCGATGGGCGTCGACACGTACCGCGCCCTCGGCACCATGTTGGGGACGTGCTGTGCAATCGTCATGGATGACACCGTGAACATGGTCGATGCCTGCCGAAACCTGATGCGCTTTTACAAGCACGAGTCATGCGGGCAATGCACGCCATGCCGCGAAGGCTGCGGCTGGCTCGTCGACGTGCTCGACAATCTGTGCGCCGGGCGAGGCAAGCCCGAGGACGTGGGCCTGCTGGTCGACATCTCGAACAAGATGATGGGCAACACGATTTGCGCCTTTGCCGACGGCACGGCGATGCCCATGCTCGGCATGGTGCAGAAGTTCCGCGAAGAGTTCATGGACGCTGCAGTCAATGGGATCGCCGATGGCGTCCGGCACGATGACAGCATCCGCAGCATGATCGAGGTGCGAACGTGAGCATTCCTGGCGCAGCTCTCTTCGTCGTGACGGCCATCTTTGCCATGGCGGGCGGCCTCGTGACCATTTCGGCTAGGCGACCGCTTCGAGCCGCCATCGGTCTTCTCGCCCACATCGTGTCGCTCGCGGGTATGTTCTTGACCTTGAACGCGCAGCTGCTGGCGGCTCTTCAGCTCCTCGTGTATGCGGGGGCGATCGTGGTCTTGTTCGTATTCGTGATCATGCTCATCGGCCCAGCATCGGAAGTGGGACCCGTGGAGGGCGGCGTGACCTCGCGTACGCTGGGCATCGCCTTGACCATCGTCATCGTTCTCGCAGTATCGACGTCTCTCGCCTACTTCGACGCTCCTTGGGTGAAGGTCCCCGAGGGCTTTGGCACGGTCGAGGAGCTTGGCATGGCCGTGTACCAGGGCGCGCTGGTGCCGTTCGAAATCGTGTCCGTCACGCTACTGGTCGCGGTCGTCGGCGCGATTGCGGTAGCCCGAAGCCGCATGGAGTGAGACCAGATGATGGGCATCGGCACCTATTTGGCATTGGCCTCGGTTTTGTTTGGAATCGGCGCGGCGGGGTTTCTCAGCCGAAGGAACATGTTGGTTCAGCTGATGTCGATCGAGCTGATGCTCAACTCCGTCAACGTGCTTCTGCTCGCGTTCAACCGCGCCCGTCCGGAAAATCACGATGGCCAGGTCTTTGCCTTTTTCGTCATTGCGGTGGCGGCGGCCGAGGCCGCCGTCGGCTTGGCGATTCTCATTGCGTACTACCGCATCAAGAGGACGGTAGATACGGACGATGCAACCCTGCTGAAGTATTGAATCCATGCAACTAGAAGCCCCTCAGCAGATCATGCTCCTATTGGTCGTCCTGTTCCCACTGGGCGGCGCGATCATCAACGGGTTGCTCGGGCGCTACATGACGAAGGGTCTCGTCACGCTCGTGGGCGTCGGCTCCGTCGCCGTTTCGTTCGGACTCGCGGCCGCGTCGTTCGTCGAGCTCTACGGTCTTGTACACGAGTCCGAGCATGCGTCGCTGATGTATCACTTCTACGAGTGGTTCTCGCTCGGCCTTCCCGGAGGGCGCGTGGTGCCGGTGAACGTCCGGTTCGTCATGGATTCGCTGAGCGGCGTCATGACTCTCGTGGTGACCGGCGTGGGTGGCCTCATCCATCTCTACAGCATCGGCTACATGGGGGAAGACGAGGGTTACCCGAGGTTCATGAGCTTCCTGAACTTGTTCATGGCCTCCATGTTGATCCTCGTTCTCGGTAGCAGTGTCCCGCTCATGTTCGTAGGTTGGGAGGGCGTCGGCCTTTGCTCGTATTTGCTGATCGGCTTCTGGTATCAGAATCGCGACTACGCCGCAGCAGGACGAAAGGCGTTCGTGGTCAACCGGATCGGCGACTTCGGCGTCTTGGTGGGCATGCTCATCCTGGTCGGGGTGGCAGGCTCCTTCGAGTTTAGCGACATCAATGCCGCCGCCGTGGACGGTCAGTTTGGAGCCGATTTCCCAGTGTGGATCTTCGGGGTCGCTCCGAGCCTCGCCACCGTGGCCTGCGTGTTCCTGTTCCTTGGCTGTACCGGCAAGAGCGCGCAGATACCGCTCTACATTTGGCTTCCGGACGCCATGGCGGGCCCGACGCCGGTCTCGGCGCTGATTCACGCCGCCACCATGGTCACTGCAGGTGTCTATCTGTGTTGCCGCCTGTCTCCCTTGTTCATCACGTCGGACGTGGCGATGTCGATCATTGCCATCATCGGAACGCTGACCGCATTGCTCGCCGCTTCCATTGCAATCGCACAGCGAGAGATGAAGAAGATTCTTGCTTACTCCACCGTGAGTCAGCTCGGCTTCATGTTTGCTGCAGTCGGCGTCGGGTTTTTCGCCGCGGGCTTCTTCCACGTCTTCACGCACGCGTTCTTCAAGGCTTGCCTGTTTCTCGGTGCGGGCTCGGTGATGCACGCAGTGCATGCGCACGGAGACGCCGACATCTTCAAGCTGGGCGGCCTCAAAAAGGATCTGCCCATCACCCGTTGGACCTTCCTTGCTAGCTGCTTGGCGATTGCAGGCTTTCCCTTGACCAGCGGCTTCTTCTCCAAGGACGAAATCCTTTTGGGTGCTGCTGCTCAGAGTTATCGGGCGGACGACGTGCTCATGCGGTCGGTGGGGTGGTTCACGCTCATCGGTCTCACGCTTGCTGCGGTCATGACGGCTTTCTACATGTTCCGGCTCTACTTCCTGACTTTCACCGGAAGCTATCGAAGCGAAGACCAGTCGGGTGATCATTCGTATGACGCCCATCCGCACGAATCTCCTGCCAGCATGGCCATTCCACTGGTGGTCCTCGCAACGGGAGCGCTCGTAGCTGGTTTCCTAGGGCTACCGCACATCGTACCGATCACGGGCACCCACCTTCCCAATTGGTGGAACCATTGGATGGAGGCGTCCGTCGCCGCCCGACCGGCGCCCGAAGAGCTGAGCGTCGTGAATCTGGCTTCCGGTCTCGCGTTTGCGGCGATGGCCGTGGGCATCGGGGCGGCCTGGGTGCTGTATCGAAACAAGAGCGAGGACGCGCTGGCGCAGGCGATTCCATCCCGGCTTTATCAGCTCGCGTTCGACAAGTGGCGGGTAGACGAGCTGTACGGGGCAATCATCGTCAATCCGATCAAGAAGATCGCCACGGCAATTGGTCATTCGGACATGACTTTCGTCGATGCGCTCATGACGCGCTTCCCGAGCTTCAACCTTCGCGAAGCCGGATGGGCCTTTGCCCGTCTGCAGAACGGTGTCGTGCAGATGTATGGCGCCGTGATGGTGATCGGCTTCGTCGGCGTGATGGCCTGGTTCTGGACTCCCCACCCGAGTATCCAGGCCGAGTTCGACGGGACAGACGTCGAGCTCGCGGCGTCGAAGGGGCTCGGTTACGAGTACCGCTGGGACGCCAACTCCGACGGACGGTTCGAGACCCCGTGGACGAGTGCCGCTTCCACCGCGTTCCAGTACGGGCGCGACGACGTTCGAGGAGTGGCAGTATTTCTCGGCAACGTCGAATCCGGCATCGAGCGACGGATTGCGGTCACCTCACAATGGACGCCCCTTCCGATCGAGTCGGTGGTTCCGCTCGAGCGCTTGTCTCCGCAAGAGCGCGGCTTCGAAGTCCGCGTCGATGGACAAGATCTGCTTTTCCGGAAGGCGTTTGCCTTGACTCGCGGAACCGGAAGTCAGGAGATGCGCCTGCGAATGGGACGGACGGGAAGGCTGGGTCAGGCTCGCGTTTTTGCTCGTCCGGTCGTCGAAGCCACCGTCGAGGTTCGCAACGCCTTTGGAACCACCCGGCGCGGCTCAACGGAGATCGCGCTGCCTTTCTCGGTCGAAGAGCCCTCGCATGCATCGTTGATGCCGCCCCGTGACGAGGTGCTCCGATGACGCTGCACCTTCTATCGTGGTTGCTCGTGATTCCGGCGCTCAGTGCGTTGGTCGTGTTGATCCTCCCGCGCCCTTGGGAACGGACGGTGCGGCGCTTCTCCATCGGCGCGATGTTGCTCGAGTTCGTGATCAGCCTCCGTTTGGTCTTCGCCGACTACTCGACTGCGGGATACCATTTCGTCGAGCAGGTGACGTGGGTGGAGTCCCTGGGGATCTCGTACAAGGTCGGCATCGATGGCTTCTCCCTCTGGCTCGTGATCCTGACCACCGCGCTGTCGCCGATAGCCTTGTACGCCTCGTGGGGCAGCATCACGACTCGCATCAAAGAATACGCACTGTCGTTTCTGCTCCTCGAGCTTGGCATGCTCGGCGCCTTCGTCGCGCTCGACCTGTTTCTCTTTTACGTCTTCTGGGAGCTCATGCTGGTGCCGATGTACCTGATCATCGGTATTTGGGGGGGCAAAGAACGGGTTTACGCGGCCGTCAAGTTCTTCCTCTACACGATGGTGGGCAGCCTATTGATGCTGGTCGCCATCCTCTACATCGTGTCGAGCTACCATGAGCTAACCGCGCACTACACGTTCGATCTTCAGGAGCTTTCGAGCCTCGTCTTGCCGGCCTCACCGCAGTACCTGTGCTTCGCCGCGTTCGCACTGGCGTTTGCCATCAAGGTACCCATGTTCCCGTTTCACACCTGGTTGCCTGACGCCCACGTCCAGGCGCCGACTGGAGGCTCCGTCATCTTGGCTGCGGTGCTCCTGAAGCTCGGGATTTATGGGTTTGTCCGGTTTGCCATGCCGCTGTTCCCGGTGGCCAGCCAGGCCATCGGGCCCGTGCTCGCAGGGCTTGGCATCGTCGGCATCATATACGGAGCCTATGCGGCTTGGGTGCAGCGGGACTTGAAGAAGCTCGTCGCATACAGCTCCGTGAGCCACATGGGCTTCATCGTGCTCGGGCTGTTCGCGATGAATCGAAACGGCGTCTCGGGCGCCATGCTCCAGATGATCAACCATGGCGTCTCGACCGGCGCGCTCTTCCTCTTGGTGGGAGTCATCTACGACCGGAGGCATACGCGCCTGCTAGACGACTTCGGTGGGCTCGCCAAGGTGATGCCTTGGTACGCTCTCTTCTTCGTCATCGTCACCATGAGCTCGATCGGGCTTCCGGGCACCAACGGCTTCATCGGCGAGTTCATGATTTTGGCCGGGGCCTTCTTCTCACGCACACCCATCGGCTTTGGAACGGCCTGGTTCGTCATGACGTTGCTGGCGGCGACGGGCGTGATCTTTGCCGCTGTATACATGCTACACGCCGTGCTGCGGATGTTCTGGGGTAAGGTGGTGCACGAGGAGAATGCGACGCTGCCCGACATCAATCGGCGCGAGGTTTTATCGCTCCTCCCGCTCCTCTTCGTGATCTTCTGGATCGGCCTTTACCCGAAGTTCTTCCTGGACAGGTTGTACCCCGCCGCCGATGAGTTCGTGACCGACTTCACCGTTCGCTACTACGAAGGCCGTCGCACGATGGAGGCCCATCTAGTGGACTTCGACCTTCTGAAGCAGCGGCTGGAAGAGGCCGGCGGGCTCGCCATGATCGAGCCTTCCGACCAAGGGGAGGACCAGCCATGAGTCCTTTGATGGGCATCTCGCCGTTGCTCCTGCTCCTCGTGGCAGGTCTCAGCATCATGGTCATCGATTCGTTCAGCCGTGACGGAGCTGAGCTCGCCGTCGTGAGCGCGGTTTCGCTCTTCATCGCCGCTGCCCTCGCTGGCGCGATGCTCGCGGGTGATCAGCCGGCGGCAGCTCCGGAGGCCGTCACCCGCTATCTCGCGGTCGACCGCCTCGGCCTCTTCTTCGACGTGGTCATTTGCGTCGGAGCCGGGCTCTCGGCCCTGCTGGCGGGAGGATATCTGCGCGAGCACGGCTTCGAGCGAGGCGAGTTCTACGTGCTCATCATCTTCACGGCGTTTGGGGCGATGGTGCTCGCTCGCGCCATCGATCTGTTGAGTATCTTTCTCGGCCTGGAAACGATGTCTCTCGGGGCCTATTCGCTGGTCGCATATCGCCGCACCAGCGCCCGCGCGGTCGAGGGAGCGGTCAAGTACTTCCTACTGGGATCCTTTGCCGCGGCCATCTTGCTCTTTGGAAGTGCGCTGCTTTACGGGGCTACGGGCCACACCGACCTGGCGGGTATCCGTCAGGTCATCGCGGCGGGCCAGGCGAACGCGACCCTGGCCATTCTCTCGCTGATCATGCTCATCGTGGCTCTGACTTTCAAAGTCGGCGTCGTGCCCTTTCACATGTGGGTTCCCGACGCTTACGAAGGCGCGCCCACTCCGGTGACCACCTTCATGTCGGTAGGCGTGAAGTCCGCGGCAGTCGCGGTGCTGGTCCGAGTTTTGGTGGGCGCCTTTGGCGATTCCTCGACCATGAGCCTTCATACCGGCTGGACGCCGGTCATCGTGCTGCTGTCGGTCGCCAGCATGGTATTTGGAAACATTGCCGCGCTTGCACAGAGTAGCGTGAAGCGCATGCTCGCGTATTCGTCGATCGCGCATGCCGGCTACATCCTGGTGGGCCTGGCCGCCGTCCACGAAGCGGGGTCTTTCGCCGTGAGCTCGGTGCTCTACTACATGGCCGCATACACCGTTTCAAACGTCCTCGCGTTCGGCTCGCTGATTTTGATGGGATCGAAGGGCAAAGAGGCCGTGAGCTACGAGGATCTGGCCGGCGCAGGCCGCCGTCACCCGCTGGCTGCCCTGCCGTTCGCCATCGGCATGCTCTCCTTGCTTGGGATGCCCCCGACCGCGGGGTTCTTCGGCAAGTACTACGTGTTCAGCGCAGCGGTTCAGTCAGGGCTCGTTTGGCTCGCGGTGCTCGGTGTTTTGGCGAGTGCCGTGGGCGCGTACTACTACCTCAAGGTCATCGTCTATCTGTTCATGCGTGAGCCCGAGGAGGGCAGCCCGATCGCCGTACCCATGCAGTCGACGTACGTGGTCGTCGCGTTGGTCTTGGCTGGCTACTACGTCATCAGGATGGGAATCACGCCAGGCCGGTACTTGGACTGGGCCATGTCCGCGGCGACGGGCTTCGTGAGCTAGCTCGCGCGGCCCAGGCGATTGCTCGGACGAACCAACAACCGGCGAGGGCGGTCCGCAGGAAGCGCATCGAACGCCCGCTTCCAGTCCGAGAACCGGCCTCCAGCCGCGACTGCTTCGAGCACCGCCAGCCCCTCGTCCCGACCTCCCTGCGCGAGCACGTGCTCGACCCAGGCCCACCGGGCGCTCGTGGCACGCACATCCACTCGACCCCGCACACCCCGACGAAGCCGGCGAAGCCGCGACTCGACCAGAGGGATGCCTGCGAATCGGTAGCCGTCGAGCGGGGTGTTCCGCTTTGCCACGAAGGGAGCCACGCCGAGGGATAGGGGAATGATCGCGGATAGCTCCTTACCCAGCTCGATCAGCTCGTCGATGTCCTCGTCGGTCTCGTCGGGAAGCCCGACCATGACGTAGAGTTTCAGGCGCTTCATGCCATGACGGCGCGCGAGCTCAGCCGCCCGCCGAAGTTGTGCCTCGCTGGTCCGGCGCTGGATGGCGTCACGCATCCGCTGGCTCGCCCCGTCGCTGGCGGTGGTCAAGATCCGATGACCGCCGCGAGCGAGTGCCGCGACCAAGTCGTCGTCTAGGCGGTCTGCGCGAAGCGACGACAAACCAACTTCCCGTCCCGAGCTGGCGACCGCATGGACGATGTCCGTGATCTGAGGATGGTCCGTCGTGGCAGCGCCCACCAAACCGACTCGCTTTGCATGATCCGGGATCAGCGAGAGAACACGCTCCTTGTTCATGATACGCATTCCGTCATTGGTCGATCGGCGCATCACGCAATAGGTACACCCGCGATGGCATCCACGCTCCGGCTCGATCAAGAACATGTTGCGGAGCTCGGTGTGGGGCGTGATGATCTGAGAGAATGCTGGAAGCGCCGCATCCCCCGCCTTGTCGATGGGGGGGAGATGGTCCCCTTGAAGGCCCGGTACGAAGACGTGAGGGAGAGCAGAAAGCGCGTGGAGCGCGCCGCTCTTCGAATCCGAGCCAAAGATGACGCCCAGCACATCATGGATCGACTCGTCGGCCTCGCCCATGATCACCGCATCGGCAAAAGGAGCAAGAGGGAGCGGATTGCTGAACGTGAGCGGACCTCCCATGAGCACGAATGGATGGTGCGGGTCCCGATCGCCTGCCAAAGGCGCCAAGCCGGCCAGCTCCAACGCTTCGATGATGCCGGCCAACTCGGTCTCATAAGCCACCGAGAAGGCGATGACCGGATAGTTCGACACCGGTCGCAGCCTTTCGTAGGTCAGCAGGGGCACTCGTGATTGCCGCCATGCTGCAACGTCATCAGGCAAGAAAGCACGGTGCGCCGCGCGGCCGTGTGCGGCGTTGATTCCGCGGTAGATGGTCTGAAAGCCCAGTGAGGACATGCCCACGCGGTACGGGCTCGGGTAGACGAGCGCGACCGATTCGGGAGCCTCCTTGTCGATCGCCCCGACCTCGTCGCGCATGCGCGCCGCGATTTGTCGCTCCAAACCCACTATTCAGCCCATTGTTCGAAACAGCGGTTCAGTTTACGGCCGTTCCGACGCGGGACCAGCGGATGCGATCCCAGAGCGACTCGCGCGTGTTTCTCCACGACATGTATATGAACAGGGCCTTGCCTTTGATGCGCGAGTTGGGCACCGCGCCGACCAAGGGGTTCCGGCTGTCGTTGGAGCTGTCACGGTGGTCACCGAGGACATACACGTGGTTTTCCGGGACCTCGAGAGGCAGTCGGTCGAGAGGGAAGTCATGCTTGGAGTGGCTGATCCGGTGTGAAATCCCATCCAGCCTTTCCTCGTAAAGCATGCACGTGGGGTCGATATTTCGCTGCTCGTCCCTCGAGCACGGGCCAAGCTCGACCGTCTCCAGAACCTTGCCGTTGCGAACGATCTTTCCGTCGCGAATGACGATTTCGTCTCCGCCCACCCCGATGACCCGCTTCACGATGTCTTCGTTGTCTGCGGGGCTATGCAGAATGATCACGTCACCCGGATCGGGACCGCCCCAGTTGATGATCGCCTCGTTGGTGAACGGCAAGAACAGGCCGTAGGGATACTTTGCGACGACGACCCGGTCGCCATCGAGCAAAGTGGGTTCCATCGATGGCCCGTCGATGGCGAACGCTTCGAACAGAGTTATCCGGATCACCAGAGCCAACAACAAGGCGCCGCCGATGGTCAGCAGATTTGATTTCCAACTGTCCGTCCTAGCCTGACGCGCCCCTTTCGAAGCGGCTTTGTCTGGTCGTTTGCTCATTCGTGCGGGATCACCGGCAAGCAGTCCGGGCGGGCACTTTGCTGGCGCGGACGCTAGTCTGCGCGTAGGCATGCGTCAAGCAATCCCATGAAGATCCTTTGTATTGATACGTCAACCGAATGTGGGACTGTCGCGATCAGCCGTGACGGCGATGTCGCTGGCTCCGTTCGGTGGCGCTCGAAAGGGCGGCACGGCGAAAATCTCCTCGGATACATCGAATCGGCTCTGTCGCGGGCGAGGGTCGCCCCTCGCGAGCTTTCCGCGATCGGCGTCGTCATGGGCCCCGGCGGTTTCACGAGCCTTCGTGTCGGGCTCGCCACTGCAAAAGGTTTGGCGCTCGGCTTGGATCTGCCCATCGTCGGGGTCAGCTCCCTTCGCGTCATGGCCCGGGCGATCGAAGCTGCAGCGGATTCGGTGCGGGTGCCTGTCATCAAGGCCTATCGTGGCGACGTCTTCGCTGCGGCGTATGTCGTGCGCCATGGCTCGCTCGAAGAGATCGTACCGCCACGATCTGGCAGCCCGACCGACGTCCTGCGAGTAGTCCGGGAGGCGATCGGGAATCGGCCGATCTCCGTTTGGGGCGAGGGACACACCGTCACTCCCGAGGCGCTTGCTGCCGAGGTGCATTTCGTCATGGACACGCAGGGGCCTGCGGACCTAGCAGCACTCGAGCCTCAGTATCTTCGCGCGAGCGATGCGAAGCTTCCCGAACGGCCGCTTCGCACCAAGCATACTACGAAGGGCTAGCCGCCATGTTCCGCGATCGCATCGCGATACGTGCGCTCGTAGAGCCGGATGGTGCGTTCCCAGGAATGATCGATTCGCATGATGCGGCTTTGCAGCTCGCGAAACGCCTTGGTATTGGCGAAAGCCGCAGCGGCACGTTGTAACACTGCGAGCAACGAGCTCTCCGTGGGCGCGTCATACAGAAGCCCGGAGCCGGTCTTCAAGGACGCCTCGCAATCCACGACCTCGTCGGCAAGGCCGCCTTCCCGGTGGACGATCGGCAGGGCGCCGTATCGCTGCGCGCGCATCTGTATGTTGTCTGTAGGTGCTTCCCGGCCGGGCACGACGACGAAATCAGCGGCCGCGATGAGGGAGTGCCGAAATGCCTCTTCGTTTCCGGTCCTGATCTGAATGCGATCGGGCCACTGGTCCCAAAGCTCCTCGTAGATCGCCACGAGCTCTCCGCCACCCTCCAGCTGGACGACCAACTGCACGTCGTTGCGAAGGAAATCCGGCCCGATCTTGGCCAGCAAGTCCATCCCATCACCCTCCACGCGGCCGATGGCGGCAAACAAAGGTACGTCGCTCCGAACGGGGAGGCTCAGCTCACGTTGTAGCTCGGCTTTGCACTCGTCTTTGCCCGTCATGTCGAACGGGTCGAAACGGGCGGGAAGGTGACCGTCGGTTGCGGGATTCCACCGAGCGGGGTCGATGCCGTGCCGCACGCCGACGAGCCTGGATGCGATTTCGCGGAACACCGGTGCCAGGGCGTTGGTGCTATCCGCCCGCTGAAGACGGTGAGCGTAGCTCGGGGACAGAGCCGTCACGCGATCCGCATCGAGCAGCCCGGCCTTCAGTACATTGACATGGCCATCCTCGCGCGCTTCCTCGCCCAGACCGAGCCACTGCGCGTCCCGCTCATCGAACCTGCCCTGGTGCTGCGCGTCATACAGAGTGAGCACGCTGGGCAGACCGGGAACCACCGACCGCAAGCGCGCCACCGCCGCGGCTGCAGCCCAGCCGTGCGCATGGACGAGATCGTACTCGCTTCGGTTTTCCCGGACGCGCTCGGCCACTGCCGCGGCGAAAAGGCCGATGCGCGATGCTTCGAGCTGCTCCCCTTCGCCCGTGAGCGAACCGGCCGATAGCAAAACCTCCTCGTTCCCGATGAACGTGAGGTCGACACCATCGGGGTTACGGCCCGTGTAGAGCTCGCAAGACCAGGTCCGGCCTCCGAGCTCGGGTTCGAGCTTGGTCAGTCGGCGTGCCAGAGCCAGCTTCGCAACGTCGATATGGCCGTAGAGCGGGGATACGAGCTCGACGCCGTGATCCGCGCGGCGCAAGACCTTGGCCAGAGTCAGCACGTCGCGCGCCTCTTGGGTCGAGGTGAATGCTTGGGGGGCGATGAACAGAAGTCGCAAAGTGCTGGACCATAGCGATTGTTCCGAGCCGCGGCCACTTGGAAAAACCCGGTTGCGAAAACCGCTTCCTGCGACAGGATGGGACCGGATGGCTGGGCGTGGGAAAATCGTCGTCACGGGGGCGTCTGGGCTGGTCGGGCGAGCTCTGGTGCCCGCACTTCGCGACAACGGCTTCGAGGTTTTGCGGCTGGTACGACGCACGGCAGCGGCGCAGGACGAGGCGCGGTGGGACCCCGACGCCGGGACGATCGACACCGAGGCGCTGCATGGCGTGACCGGGGCGGTCCACCTGGCCGGCGACAACATCGCCGACGGGCGATGGACGGACTCGAAAAAGTCGAAAATCCGCGATAGCCGGGTCCGAGGCACGCGGCTCATCGCGGGCGCGCTCGCGGGTCTTTCGCCGAAGCCCCGGGTCCTCGTCTCCGCATCCGCCATTGGGTACTACGGGACACGGGGATCGGAGACGCTGGACGAGCGCAGCGCGTCCGGAACCGGCTTTCTCGCTTCCGTCTGTCGCGACTGGGAGGCTGCGACCTCTCCTGCGCAAGAGGCCGGAATTCGTGTCGTGCTCGCTCGCGTCGGCGTCGTGCTCGCATCCGAAGGGGGCGCCCTCGAAAAGATGAAAATCCCTTTCCTTCTCGGTGTGGGTGGGCGCATCGGCGACGGAACCCAATACATGAGCTGGATTAGCTTGCCGGATTTGGTGTCGGCGATGGTGTTTGCGCTTCAGCGTGACGACCTCGAGGGGCCGGTAAACTGCGTCGCCCCGACGCCGGTGACCAATTCCGACTTCAGCACCACGCTCGGTCGTGTGCTCAAGCGCCCGGCCGCGCTTCCGGTCCCGAAGTTCGCGTTGCGGCTCGCCGTGGGCTCGGAGATGGCCAACGAGATGCTCATTGGCGGAGCCCGCGTGATCCCCGCGGAGCTGCACGCCCATGGCTTCGAATGGCAGCATCCGACTCTCGAGCCCGCGCTTCGCTCGGCTCTCTGACGTTGCGCCTTGTTTGACCGGCCGCTGTGCTTCGGCGGAGACTTGGGCCGTGCCGAGGGTGGCGTCGTCTTGGAGCGCATGGGCATCGGCCCTCGCGTTCTTCCTCACTGGGCTATTTCCGCTCTTCAACGCAGACGCCTACGGGCACCTCGCCCAGGGACGGCAGATCGCAGCCCTCGGCGCGGTGCCGAAAGTCGATCTGTTTTCCTTTTGGAAGCCCGAGCCGCAGCCCTGGAGAAACTACGAGTGGGCGTACGACTTGGTCACGTGGCTGGTCTACGACCACTGGGGAGCCAGCGCATTGGTCTTGGTCAAGTGCCTCGCCTTGAGCGCGCTCGGGTACTTGCTCGTGGTCCTCGGCCGCCAGCTATCAGAGGGTGCTGAGGCCGCAGGGCCGATCACGCTTGCCGCGCTCCTGTTGGTGCTGCCAGTAGCCCGATTCCGGTTCACCACTCGTCCCCAGATCATAGGCCTGTTGTTTCCCGTCATCTTGCTCCTTGGCCTCAGCACCCTGTTCAGCGACCGCGCCTCGACCCGAAGAAAGTCCTGGACCCTCGGAGGCCTGGCATTGCTCCAATTCGTTTGGGTGAACGCCCATGGCTCTCATCTATTTGGTCTGGCCCTAAGTGCCATCTTTGCAGTTTTCTCGATACGTGCAGCCGCGTTCCGCTGGATGCTGGGGCTGTTGGCGCTGCAAGTTGCTACGACGGCTTGCACTCCGTTTGGAATCGCCATCGTCACGGATGCGCTTTCGCACGTGCTCGATCCCCGATATCGGGAGCTCGTCGTCGAGTGGGGGCCCTGGTCCGCGCAAGATCCGTTGCGGCTTCTGGTTGCTCCCGTCGTGATGGCGCTTCTGGTGGTCGTGTCGATGCGCCCCGTCACCCGATCCTCACGCTTCGGGGTGGCCTACGCCGTGTTCTGCGTGCTGGTGAGCCTGATGGCCTTTCGGTCCATGAGGTTCGTTGCGCATCAGTTGCTTTTCTGCGCACCCCTCGTCGCTGCCGGCCTTTGTCGAATGCCGCGCCTTCGGATGGATCGCCGTGGCGTGGCTCTGGTCGCAGTCGCCGGTGCTGCGGCGGTGTCGGCGGCTTGGATGGCACGGCTCGTGCCCGCGCTGGGGTTTGGTGCCGGTGAAGACAAACAAGGCTATCCTTGGGCTTCGGCTGAGCTCATCGAACGAAAGGTCGAGCATCCGAGAATTCTCGCAAGCATCGAAGACAGCTGGTTTCTCATGTTCGCGGCGCCCAGCGCCCGGCTCCTCATCGACGGCCGCGTTCCTTTCTACGGGCCGGAGATGATTCGGGAGGTCGGGCAGAGCTTTGCGGACCCACGCCTGCTGGCCGCAGAGCTGGTCAAGCACGAAGTCAATACGGTGGTGATCGACAATACCCGCTCGGACCACGTCGCCGCGGCCGAGCACTTGGTCCATCGTAGCGACTGGGCACTTGGCTTCGTCGAGGATGGACACTCCTTGTTCGTCCGGCGCGACGCGTCGCCCACGCTCGAGCCGTTCGTCATCGCCGGTCCGGGTTATCGTACGGGTCGCCTTCTCGACCCGCGCATCCCCGATTCAGAAGTGGAAAGAGAGGTGGGTCGTCTCGGTTCGCAGTTGAACACCGCGGCCATTCATGCGTGGCATCAAGGGCTCGAGCTGCTCCGGCCGTTGGCGCGTGACGGCGGCCGGGCAGGTATCCGCATGTACCGGAGCGCTTCGGAGCAGGAGCGAGCACGGGCTGCGTACCGGCTCATTTCCATCCCTGCGCACCGATATCCAGGCTTCACTACGATCGAGCTCTACGAAGCGATGGCCGCGCTGGCGGCCTGTGATGTGGCTGTAGCCCGACGGGCGGTGGGGCGCGCGATGTACGGGGGCCAAACGCGCGAGACGTCGCTCGTGTTGCTCGAGATCTCGCTCCGGGCTGGCGGGGAGCAGGAACGACGGGCCGCCGTGGCGCAGCTCAAGCGACTTCGGATGCATCCCGAGAGCCGCGACGACCCCTGGGTTGCCGCGATCGCGCGCGACCTCGCGCTGCGGTGCCCTTCGAGCTAGCCGACGGGGTCCCGATCGAGCTCGATCAGCGTGATTTCGGAGGGTGCGGCAATACGCATGGGAGGCCCCCAATATCCGGTTCCCGAGCTCACATAGATCTGCGACTCACCGCGGCGATGCAGCCCTGAGAGAAACGGTTGCACCAGTCGCGTCAAAAAACCGAAAGGAAAGATTTGGCCGCCATGGGTATGACCGGAAATCTGAAGGTCGACCCCGTGCTCACGAGCTTCGTCGAACTGCACGGGCTGATGCGCCAGTAGCACCACGGTCTTGCTGGTATCGCGGCCATTCATCGCGCGTGCCATGTCGGCGCCGTGCCCGTTGCCGAACTGATGCGCCGTCCAGTCGTCCACCCCAGCGAGGTGGATCGAGTCGCCGTTCTTGTGGACCTCGACGTGCTCGTTGCGGAGCGCGCGGATGCCGATCCCTCCGAGAAACGCCAGCCACGAGTCCGCGCCCGAGTAGTATTCGTGATTGCCCGTCACGAAATAGGTGCCGAGCGCCGCACGAATTTCCCCTAGAGGCGCCACCGCGCTGCCCAAGTCCTCGACCGACCCGTCGATGAGATCTCCCGTGATGGCGACGATGTCGGGCTCGAGCGCATTGACCTTGCGAACGACGTCGAGGACGAAGTCCCGTCCTATGGTGAGGCCGACATGCATGTCGGTGAGCTGCACCAGCCGGAGCCCTCGCATCGATTCCGGCAGCTTCTTCAAGCGCACTCGGACGCGCTTCACCTCGACCGGGCGCACGGCGGACCAAACCCCGTAGCCGGAGAGCGCAAGACCGAAAGCCCCCGCGGTTCCGGCGAGAATTTGGGCGAGAAACTGACGCCGCCCGCCATCGATCGAGACCAGGCTCGCGTACTTCACCCAGCTCCATCGCGCGAGCTCACCACCCCAGAGCAGGACCAGGAGCAAGAACATCGAGCCCATCCACACGTACCCGACCCATGAGACGGGAATGGCCACAGCCCGCGGCAGAACTCGCCACGCCAACATCGATGCCGGGATCGAGAGCGCGAGCACGACTAGGCCGATCGTAGCGATCTGACGCCAGGGTGACGGCCACATCGGATCGCGGATCAGCCGCGCCCAGAGGTAGTAGTGAGTCCCGACCGTCAGGCCGAAGATCACGCTGAAGAAAATGACGATGCGGCCGAGCGACATGATGCGCCGTGTCAAAGCGTTTAAGGATGGGCGGTCAGCACGTCAAGTCGCCGCCTGACCTGGCACGGAAGGATCGGGCGAGTCGTAGCGCTTTTTGCTCTCTTCGAGTTGCTCCACCAGACGCTGGCGCACTTCCGGGTGGGTGAGTGACACGATGCGGGCCGCCAGGAACGCCGCATTTTTTGCTCCATCGATGCCGACCGTGGCGACCGGCACCCCGGGGGGCATTTGCACGGTCGACAGCAATGCATCGACGCCTTGCAGCGCGCCCGAGGCGATGGGAACGCCGATGACTGGGCGCGTGGTATGCGCCGCTACGACGCCGGCCAGGTGAGCCGCCATTCCTGCGCAGGCGATGAACACTTCGACGCCTTGCGCCTCGGCCGCGGCGACGTACTGGGCGGTCTCGTGCGGCGTCCGGTGTGCCGACAGCACACGCACGTCGCTCGGAATACCGAGACTGTCCAGGACATCCCGCCCTTTGAGCACGACGGGAAGGTCGCTGGGGCTGCCTGTCAGGATGGCGACGATCGCGGAATCGGTCTTGCTTAGTTGGCTGCTCGTCACAGGCTCTCCCTCGGGGTCCGCCTTTAGCGCAAAGGAGCCCACCCGTCATCACAAACACAGCCCGAGGACCTTTACCCCCGTGGCCGGCCCCTCTATACAGGCGCGAAATATGTACGCAGAGTCTGCCAGTCCAAACCGCAGCGCCCTCTGGTCCCTGTTGATGGCCGCCGCGCTGTGCACGTCCATTCCCACATTCGCCGGTGCGCAAGAGGCTCGTTCCGAGCCGGTCGATGGTGAGGAACCAACTGCTGACGAGCAACAGGACGTTCCACGGACCCGGGAAGAGGCACTGTCCGAAGCCAAGGGCGAAGGGAGCCTTCGGGATCTGCTCACCGCCCCCGGGGGCGTGCCCGTCAAGTCGATCGATCCGGATCTCGCGATCGAGTCGGTCAAGGCGAGTATGGCCAAGGTTCAAGAGCAATCGAAAACCGGAATTGGCGGCACCTATGTGATCGAGTTCGGGGACACGTTCGATTGGATACAACTCGTCTCCGGGGAATGGGTCAAGGGCGAGATCAAACGCATGCGCAATGACAACCTCGAGTTCGACAGCGACAAACTCGACATGTTGAACATCGATTTTGCAGA
Source organism: uncultured delta proteobacterium (assembly GCA_963817725.1). Taxonomy (GTDB): domain Bacteria; phylum Myxococcota_A; class Polyangia; order Polyangiales; family Houyiibacteriaceae; genus SG8-38. The sequence continues at coordinate 205,771 of CAWFPD010000004.1, read as the reverse complement.
CGTCACGCTCGTGCACTCTCCGCAAATCAATACCTATGGGTTCGACCAGCGCGTGAGCGCGACGGGCAAGGCGATCATCACGCAGGACAAGGTCATTGTCGAGACGGCTGAGGGCACCAAAGTCTTTTCGCGCAGCGATCTCGATTCGATCGTCGAGGGAGGTGAGAGAGAAAAGGACTGGTGGTCGATGAAGCTTCGGTTCGGCCTCACCCTCAACAGGGGCAATACGGACCAGCTCACCTACGACATCATGTTCAATGTGCGTCGAGAGAACCAGTTCACGCTCCTCAACATCGGCTACAACGCAAACTTCGGCCGTACCGATGGTGTCCAGAACGTCAATCGGCACCTGGGGGACCTCGACTTCAAGGTGTTTCTTTCGAAGCGTTGGTTCGTCTCGCCGTTGTTCGGACAGCTCTTCAACGATCGCTTTCAAAACATTCGCTTTCGAGCCACTCCCGCTGCCGGTGCCGGCGTCCACATCATCGATGAGGACAATGTGACTTGGGATTTTCAGACGGGTATGGGATACCAATTCCTGAGATACAAAGACGACGGCAATCCACAAAGCGACCTCTTCATCCCACTTTTCACCCACGCTGAGTTCGACATCACCGGTGACATCGATCTCACGCTGAGTTGGCTGACCAACCTGGTGGTGACGACGATTGGCAATACCAACCATACCGGCAAGGCCGACCTCGGCATCGAGCTCACGAGCGTGTTGGATCTCGATATCGCGTTTCTCTTTCTTCGGACCGAGGATCCTGGGCCTCCACCAGATCCCGCTGATCCCCCCATCGAGAAGAATGACTACCAGCTGGTCGTAGGCATCAGCTTGGAGCTCGGTTAGCGTCGTCGTCCGTCCTGAGTGGGGACGTTTCAGTCCCTCGACCCTGCGAGGCGAAGCAGCTCACCCACCGAGTGGTGCGCCTCGATGGGGTGCCGAAGGGGAAGACGCTCGTCGATGCGGTAGTGCGTGCGGCGGCCCTGACGCCGCCGCGAAATGACGCCGGCTTCTTCGAGCTCGCCCAGGATCCGCTGCACCGCCCGCTCGGTGATTCCCACTGCTCGTGCTATCTCGCGGACACGGATGTCCGGGTCTCGTGCGATGCAAAGGAGTATGTGTCCGTGATTACTCAGGAAAGTCCAGGCTGGGGTGCTTTCTTCGGAGATGATCATCGCTGACCCGTCTCTTCTTACATAAAACACAACTCACGTATTGACAAGCAGGAAAAAAATATCATGCTTCAAATATCATGAATCAGGCTCTCTCCGGCCCGACGGTGTCACGGCCCTCGCCCCTCAGGCGAACGCGACAGCTCTTGGCCCTCGATAAACAAGACATCGCCGTCATCGTCATTTATGGCGTCGCTTTGGGGCTTTTATCGCTGGCTGTTCCGATCGCGGTACAGTCGTTGGTGAACACGGTGGCCTTTGGCTCGCTCATCCAGCCGCTCGTCGTGTTGACAGTTCTACTCGCGATCGCGTTGTCCGGGTCTGCGGTCCTGCGGGCACTGCAGGTACGCATCGTAGAGATGTTGCAGCGGCGCCTGTTCGTTCGGATCGTGACCGAAATCGGGGCTCGCCTGCCGAGAGTCAGCGCCAAGGCGCTTCGCGCAGCCAACGGGCCTGAGCTCTTGAACCGCTTCTTCGACGTGTTCACCACGCAAAAGAGCGTCGCCTCGCTTCTTCTCGGTGGCACCGACGCCCTACTGATCGCGCTCGTCGGGATGATCGTGCTTGCGTTCTACCATCCCATGCTGTTGGCGTTCGACATCGTCCTGGTTCTCGGCGCGGTGCTCGTCCTGATTCCGCTCGGGCGCGGGGGCACCAGGACGAGCGTGGCGGAATCGAAAGCCAAATACGCCGTCGCCGGCTGGCTCGAAGAGATGGCCCGCCACCCGCTCTCATTCAAACTGGCTGGCGGTGGGGAGTTTGCAGCTGGGCGTGTGCAAGGGCTTGCCCGCTCCTATCTGGACGAACGGGATCGTCATTTCCGCGTTGTATTCCGTCAGCTCATCGGCGCCCTCACCATCGAAGTCGTTGCAAGCGTCGCATTGCTTGCCCTCGGTGGCTTGCTCGTCATCGAACGTCAGCTTTCCATTGGTCAGCTGGTTGCGGCCGAGCTCATCGTCACTGCCGTGGTCGCATCGATTGCGAAGCTCGGCGGCAAAGTCGAGATCTTCTATGACCTGGTGGCAGCGGTCGACAAGCTCGGAGAAATTCTCGACCTTCCGTTGGAGCGCGCCACAGGCGAGAGCCCGCCTCCAGGATCGCAGGCTCGGGGACGCCTCCGCGTTCGAGACCTGGAGATCGACACGACTGCACACGCCGAGCCGCTTACAGTTTCATTCAACCTTGGATCCGGCCAATGGCTCGCGATCAGCGGTGAGTCGGATCGCGCTACTTCCGATCTGGTGGATTCGATCTTCGGCTTGAATCCTTCTCTGACGGGTCTCATCGAGATCGACGGTCACGACGCGCGGGACCTCGCGCTGCGCGAGCTGCGATCTCGCATCGCTCTGGTTCGTGGAGTGGATGTCTTGCCACGCTCCATCGCTGACAACCTTCGCGCGGCGCGTGCCGAGCTCACGTCGGATGAAGCCTGGAGGGTCCTCGGTCGTGTGGGTTTGGAGGATCCCATCAAGTCTCTGCCCGAGGGTCTCCATACCGAGCTCTTGCCAGACGGAGAGCCTTTGTCGCGCTCGCAAGCGCTCCGGCTCACCATCGCGAGGGCGCTTGCAGTGAAGCCGTCCGTCCTCGTGCTCGACCGAACCCTGGACTGGTTGGGTCCCCGCGAGCGGGATCAGGTCCTCGATGCGCTGCTCTCCCACCGCGATCTCTCCGTTGTCTTGATCACGGACGAGCCTGGCCTCATTGCTCGAACCGACGATCATCTCGATCTGTCCGCGCTAGTCAGCCCACGAGGAGAAGCAGCATGAGCCAGACATCTACGACGAATCGGCCCTGGGACGGCTTCGAACGAGATTCCCTCCCAGCCGCTCTGGACGTTCCTGCTCCGCAGCGGGCGGCTACCGTAGCGAAGCTTCTGGTCGCGATGTTCTTGCTATTTGCAGTGGCGGCGCTTCTGGCCCCGTGGACCCAGAACATTCGCGGACGAGGCCGTGTCGTCGCCTATTCCCCCGATCAAAGGCAGCAGACCATCGAAGCCACGATTTCCGGGACCATTGCCAAATGGTTCGTTCAAGAAGGATCTCAGGTTCGCAAAGGCGATCCGATCGTTGAGCTTGCCGACAACGATCTGCGGATCCTCGAGCGGCTCGGAACCCAACGTTCTGCCATCGAGCTTCAACGTGTCGCGCAGGCACAACGCGTGGAGACATTGACTTCGCGTGTCGAGTCGCTCCGGCGTTCCCAGCGCGCCGAGATCAATGCCGCAGAAGCGAATGTCGCCATCGCGCACCAAGAGGTGGCGGCCGCGCAGCAGGAGCTCACCGCCGCGCAGGCCGAGCTGGAGACCAATGAGCTCAATTTCACGCGGCAAGCCGACCTCCGTAAGGACGGTCTCGCCTCCCAACGTGAGCTGGAGCTTGCGGAGCTCGCCGCGCGACAGAGCAAGGCGAAGGTGGCTTCGGCCCGAGCCAAGCTCCAGGCATCCCAGAACAAGCTATCCCAGAGCCGGGCGGCTCTTCGCCGAGTGACCGCATCCGCTGACGCGGAGATCGAGAACGCGGAGGCCTCGCTCCGAAGCGCCGAGACCGATGTGGCCTCTCTCAGTGGCGGACTGGCCCGTCTAGAAGTCGATATCGCGCGGCAGGAGGCGCAGGTCGTGAACGCACCCATCGACGGAACGATCCAGCGCGTCGTCGGACGACTGGGCGGGGAGCAGGTTTCGCGGGGCGAGGTCCTCGCCGTGCTCGTGCCCAAAACCGAAGACCGGGCCGTGGAGCTCTATGTCGATGGAAACGATGCAGCTCTGATCAAGCCTGGAAGCGAGGTTCGGCTTCAGTTCGAAGGATGGCCTGCCGTGCAGTTCTCGGGCTGGCCGTCGGTGGCCGTGGGAACGTTTGGAGGCCGAGTCGCCTTCGTCGATCCGACGGACGATGGCCGGGGTGATTTCCGCATCTTCGTCGTGCCCGATCCGGGCGATGGCCCGTGGCCGGCCGCCAGCTATTTACGCCAGGGAGTTCTCGCGAAGGGGTGGATCCTTTTGAATCGGGTCCGCCTGGGATTCGAGCTCTGGCGTCAATTCAATGGGTTCCCGCCAACGACCGATCCACCGCCCATGGCCACGTCAAACGAGGGAGCAAAATGACCCGACGATCTGCGTGGCTCATCGTCTTGCTTGGACCGTTCCTCGCCCCGACGGCTCGTGCCAGTGAGGGGGGAAGCGCTCCGCTGCGATTCGAAGAAGTCCTACACTCCGTTTCGGCTCACGATCCTCGCATCCGAAAGGCGGTCGAGGGGCTGCGTCGAGCCGAGAGCACCACGACGCAAGCGCGCGGTGCGTTCGATCCCAGGCTCGAAGGAGACCTCGGGCTTCGCACGGGGGGCTACTACGACTTGAGGAGAGCAAACGTCGAGCTTCGCCAACCGACCACGCTTTGGGGTTCCGAGATCTACGTGGGCTATCGAGTCGGCCTCGGGATCAATGAGCGCTGGCCTACGTACTTCGAAGACCAGACACTTTCGGGCGGCGAGGTGCGAGCGGGAATCGAGTTGCCGATCTGGCGTGGTGGTCTGATCGACGAGCCACGCGCCAAGCGGGCGCGCGCCATGCACCTCGAGGAGGCTGCACGCCACGACTTATCAGGCACAGGGCTCGACCTCGAGTTGGCTGCCGCCGGCGCGTACTGGAAGTGGGTGAGCGCCGGTCAGAAGCTGGGGGTTACCCGAGCGCTTGTTCAGCTTGCTGAGGAGCGGGATGGGCAGCTCCGTCGCCGCCTAGCGGCCGGGTCCATTGCCGAATTCGACGTTACCGACAACGAGCGGATCCTGTTGGAGCGCCGCGCCTTGCTCGTCGCGGCGGAGCGGGGGTTTCAGCAAGCCGCGTTCGAGCTCTCCCTCTTCCTTCGCGATGCGAGGGGCCGATCCGTGGTGCCTGAGCCGAGTCGGCTTCCTGCGGATCAAAGCTCGATGCAAGAGCGAGATCCCGTCGACGAGCTGGTGATGGAAAGAGTGCTCCTGTGCCATCCAGACGTGCGCCGCGCCCGGGCCGAGATCGAGGCAGCCGAGGTAAATATCACGCTGACCCGCAACCAGCTCGCCCCCGAAATCAGGGGCCTTTTCGAGTACTCCCGAGACCTCGGCGAGCTCACCGGCACCGACCTCGACTTCACGCTTCCGGGAAACGTCTTCAAAGCGGGTATCGAGCTTTCGATGCCTTTGCCGTTTCGTACTGAGCGGGGCCGCCTCGGCGTGGCGCGCGCAGAGGTCGCACGAAACCAAGCGGAGCTTCGCTTCTTGGAGGACCAGCTCAGCGCCCGAGTTCGCGACGCCGCCTCTGCGGTGCGTGCCGCCGAGGAGCGCGTCGAGCTCACTGCGCAAGTCGTCGGAACCGCTGCGGAGCTCGCTGAAGGTGAACGCCGCCGATTCGAAGTGGGCGCTAGCAACCTGATCTTCGTGAACCTCCGGGAACAGCAAGCTGCCATGGCGCGCATGCAGCTCATCGAGGCCATGGCGATTGCCGAGATCGAGCGAACCCGTTGGGACACGACGACCCGCGTCGAATGTGGCCATAGTGGTTGAAAGGCTCAGGGCGTAGAGAGCAAGGGATGCACGTGTGGCCGTGGTGGGCCGTTCGTATGTTCTCGGTTAGTCCTGCTCGGCGTCGGGCTCCTCTTTTTCTTCACGACGACGCTTCAGCTCAGCCTTGAGCTCGGTCCGAAGCGCCTCGAGCTGGCCAATTCGGGCTTCGGCAGTCTTTTTGTCCACGTCGGGCGCCTCGTTCTTCTTCAGCTTCTCGATCTCGTCGACGACGTCCTTGAGCTGCTGCTCGAGCTTGGCTTCGGTCTCCGCAAGCTCGGCCTTGTCGAAAATCCGCTCCTCGGGCCGGGGCTCCTCTGCTGCGGGCGCTTCGGTCTTGGCGGCAGGCTCCGCCTTTGGAATGAAGACTCGGTCCTCGGATAGCTGTCGTTGATTCATGAACGTTGGCGAAACGATCTCGATCTTGGCCTCATGCAGGGTATCGAGCATGGATGCGCGAAGCTTCGATTCGGCGCTGATCAGGTACTTCACCTCCTCCAGAAATCCCGCTGCCTGGTACGTGATCGAAAAATCACCGAGCTCCATGACGAAGACGAACGGATCGGCCAGCCCCGCCCGCTCCGCCGCGTCGACGAGGCACTTCTCCACCTCGTCACGGGGTACGTCGTAGCCGAGTGACACTGTCGCGGAGATGAAAGTGCCAGAGGGACGGACTACCGTGACAGGATTCGAGACCAGATAGAGGTTCGGAAGGGTGATCAAATCGCGTCGTTCGCTTTGGATCTCCGTTCGCAGCAACCCGAGCTCGGACACGCGGCCCCGGTGTCCTTCGACCACGATGAAATCGCCCGGATTGAAATTGCGAATGGAGCGCAGCATCAGGCCTGCCATGGCATTGCCCAGCAACGTGGTCGAAGACAACGCGACGGCAGCGGTGACCAAAATCCCCAACAAGCTCAGCAGCTGTCCGCGAGCCGCATCGGCGATGGGTAGCTGCAGGATGACCAGGATCACGAAGACACCTGCCAGCGCGGCAATGAGAAGCTGTCGCGAGATTCGGCTGCCCGACGTGGGAGGTTTCCGCTTCATCACGAGCCGATACACCGCGGTGACGATCAGGATCCCGATCAGCAGCGTGACCAGGGAGGGAAGCCACTCACGAAGGGCGGCAGGGATCGACTTCAGATAGTCCATGGAGCGGGAGACGACGGCGGGTTGAGTGGCGCCAAGGATAGCGGGTATTATCGTGAGGGGAATGTCTTAATGGGCAGGCCCGCCAAAGATGGACCTGAGCCGAAATGATCAATAATGAGTAGCAACTACGCCGACGCACTCATCCTTTTCGGCATCAGTGGCGACCTCGCGCGCCGGAAGCTATTTTCGGCGCTCTACGCGTTGACCGCCACCGATCGCCTCGACATGCCCGTGGTCGGGGTGGCTTCACGAGACTGGGATGATGAAACCCTGCGCCGACGTGCACGCGAGGCACTGACCGATGCGGGCGTGTCGATCGACGAAGCCGTGCTCGTGCGCCTGACCGAAAATCTCCGCTATGTGCGCGGCGACTATCGGGATCCGGCCACTTTCGAGAAGATCGTGAAGCGTCTGGGAAGAGCCCCCTGCTGCACCGTCTCCTATCTCGCCATCCCGCCCGACCTCTTCAGCGCGGTCGTCGAGGGCTTGGCATCGGTGGGTCTGCACGATCGGGGTCGTTTGGTCTTGGAGAAGCCGTTCGGGCGCGACACGAGATCAGCTACCGAGCTCAACGACATCGTGCACCGTCACTTTCCCGAACAGCGCGTCTACCGCATCGATCACTTCCTCGGCAAGGATGCGGTTCAGAACCTCATGATCTTTCGCTTCGCCAATACGGTGCTCGAGCCGATCTGGAATCGCCACTACGTGCGCGGGGTGCAGATCACGATGGCCGAGGAGTTTGGGGTGGAAGGCCGAGGCTCCTTTTTCGACAAAGTGGGGACCGTGCGGGACGTGTTGCAGAACCACCTGCTTCAGATGCTGGCGCTGCTCGCCATGGAGCCGCCCGTATCCGATGACCCGGACGCCCTGCGCGACGAGCGGTTCAAAGCGCTTCGGGCCGTCCGGACGCTCGGTCCCGATGACGTCATACGCGGGCAGTACGCCGGCTATCGACAGGAGCCCGGTGTCGCGGCGGACTCGGACACGGAGACGTTCGCCGCCGTTCGGCTCCAGGTGGATTCGTGGCGTTGGGCCGGAGTGCCGTGGATCATCCGAGGGGGCAAGGCCCTCGCCCGAACCGTGACTGAAGCGGTGGTCGAATTTGCCCGCCCTCCGCGACCGCTTTTCGCCGACGCGACGTGCCGGCCGCAGTCCAATCGCCTGGCCTTTCGGACCAAGCCGGGCGATCGCATCAGCCTATCGATGCAAACCAAAAAACCGGGTCAGGCCATGGTGAGCCGCCCCGTCGAGCTCCATTTGGACCAGGACGGCATCCGAGGCCGCGGCCCGTACGAGCGCTTGATCGGCGATGCGTTGCGAGGCGACCCTGCGCTGTTCGCGCGCCAGGACGGGGTCATGGAAGCGTGGCGGATCTTCGAGCCCGTGCTCGCGGAGCACGCCCCAGCCTTGCGCTACGATCGCGGGACATGGGGTCCAGCGGAGGCCGACAGGCTGCTCGGCGAAGACTGGGCCTGGATCACCCGATGATCCGCACATCTTGGACGGAGCGCGGCTGGACCCGGGTTGCCGCGGGCGCGGTGTTGGCCGCGGCAGTGACCGCGCTGCCAGCTGGCAAGTCGTGGGCGCAATCGGCCGGGGAGCCCGCGCTTCGAGTTTTCCCTCGCGTGGCGCTGTTCGCTCCGCTTTCGGCCGATCCCCGCTGGCCCAAGTTCACGGTCGCCTACGTGCACTACTTTGGCGACTCGCAGTTCACCCACGTCGGCGCCGCCGATGCAGGAGCTTCGATCCCGATCGTGCAAAAGAAGGGCCGGCGTCGAGGCACGTGGGAGATCGGCCTTCAGGGTGGCATCTTTTCCGTCTTCGACTTTACCGCACCGTCGAGCGACTTGGTGAACGCTGACTATCTCGGCGGGCTCACGTTTACCTACGCGCTCGACTCGCTGGCCTTACTCACTCGAATCTTCCATCAGAGCTCCCATCTCGGCGACGAGTACCTGCTGAACAACGAAGTCGATCGGATCAACTTTTCGTTTGAACAGCTCGATGTGCTGGTCTCTTACGATGTGCGTGCATGGGCGAGGGTCTATGGAGGCGCCGGCGTCATGGTGCGCCGCGATCCCTCCGATTTGGATCGCTGGTCATTGCAGGCCGGCGGTGAGATCCGACCTTTCACTGCCAAAACCAAACGTCGACTTCAGATCTTGATGGCCGTCAACCTGGACCTCTGGCAACAAAGCGATTGGATCCCCGATGCGTCCTTCATTGCCGGTGTGACGCTCGATCCGATCGGAGACTCCAGCTATCGCGTCGACTTTCTCCTCCGATACTACGTGGGCCGTTCACCCAATGGGCAATTCTTCACCGACCGCATTCAAACGCTCGGGCCAGCGGTCCAGCTGTATTTTTGATCCCGTGGTCCATAGGCACCCCATTCCATACGGAACGACCCGGTACTGGATCGAGCTCAATCGCTCTTCGCCTTCTCGATCATGGCCGCTTTGAGCTTTTTGATGTCGTCCGGTGTCAGCTTCGGGCGGTCGACTTTGATCGTCAGCTTGTGGAGCTTGGCCGTCAGCGGGAACGGGGGCTGGTAGTCCGAATCGTTCACGCCGGTGAGTGTGTCGGAGCCGATGTCGAAGCTTTCGTCCCACTGCAGGATCATCGGTAGGGTCTTTTCCATCTTCTTGGTGGCGACCACCTTGCCATCCACCTTCAAGGTGCCGATGCCAGGCCGGCCGACGCCGCTGAAGTCGTTGAACGCGAGCGTGCCGGGACCGGCTCCGTCGTACTTGAAGTCGAACTCGACCTCGTGCCGTCCCGGCGCAAGGGCCTTAGGAGCCTCCCACTTGATGCGCTCGAGGTCGACCAAGTTCCACAGGAACACGGGCTTGCCTTTGAGAAGATAGAAGCCATAGCCCGCAAACCGCCCGCCCGAGGTCAGGATCATGCCTTCGGCGCCTCGCTTCGGCACCTCGATGTCGGCCGTGATCGTATACGAGGTGTTGAGCAGCAGCGGCGAATCGCCTTGCGGCAGCCCGGTCATCGGCCGTGTATAGACGAACTCAGTGCGCCCCGCGGTGATGTTGGGTCGCGGCGCCACGATACGCCCCGCCACGGACGCATCCAGTGGGAAGACCTGGTACTTCTTCGCTTCCGCGACGAACCTCTTTCGCATCTCCGCGACCTTCTTCGGATACTTCGCGGCGATATCATCGGTTTGGTTGAAGTCTTTGGTCAGGTTGTAGAGCTGGAACACCTGGTTGTTCAACGGATCGGGGTTCGCCGGGCCGAACGCCTGCCAGGGCGCGCGGTTGACTTGGGTGCTCAAAAACCAGCCGTCGTGGTACAGCGCCCACTGACCCATCATCTCGAAGTACTGTGTCCGGTGCCGCGACGGCGCCTTGGCGTTCTTCGCATCGAACGTGTAGCCAAAGCTCGTGCCCTCGATCGGTGCTTGCTTGATGCCGTCGATGAGCTTGGGAGCGCGGATGCCGCTGACCTCGAGGATGGTCGGCACGACGTCGATCACGTGAATGAACTGCTCGCGCAAGCCCCCCTTGTCCTTGATGCGTGCCGGCCACGATACGACCATGTTTTGGTTGGTGCCGCCGAGCCTCGAAGCGTTCTGCTTGAACCAGTCGAAGGGAGTGTCGAAAGCCCACGACCAGCCAGCCGACATATGGTTGTACGTCTCTTCGGTGCCCCAGACATCGTAGAACTTCATCTGCTCTTCGACCGGCATCATGTTGATGCCATTGAAGAACGCCACCTCGTTCGGCGTACCGAGCGGCCCGCCCTCGGCACTGGTGCCGTTGTCCCCGTTGATGTAGATGACGAGCGTGTTGTCGAGCCTGCCGAGGTTCTGGAACTGCTGGATCACGCGTCCAATCTCGTGGTCGTTGTAAGCGGCGTAGGCCGCGAAGACCTCGACCTGTCGAATGAAGAGCTTCTGCTCATCTGGGCTCAACTGGTCCCAGGGCTTCAAGAGGTCCTTCGGCCAAGGCGTCAGCTTCGAGTCCTTGGGGACGACGCCGAGCCGCTTTTGGTTCTCGAAGATGCGCTCGCGCAGCTTCTCGTAGCCGTCGTCGAAGAGGTGCATCGCATGGATCTTGTCTACCCACTCCTTGGTCGGGTGGTGCGGCGCGTGGGTCGCCCCGGGCGCGTACATGACGAAGAGCGGCTTGCTCGGATCGGTCTGATGCATTCGCGTCATCCAGTCGATCGCATCGTCCGCCATCGCGGTGACGAGGTTCCAAGTGCCGGGTGGCGCGCCTCGGAATGGATAGATCTGCGTCGTGTTGCGGAATAGATTGGGCTCCCACTGGTTGGCGTCCCCACCGATGAAGCCGTAGAAGTACTCGAAGCCCATGCCGGTCGGCCACTGGTCGAAGGGTCCGGCCTGGCTGGCCACGAAGACCGGCGTGTTGTGATCCTTGCCGAACCAGGACGTGGCGTATCCATTGTCGAGCAGGACGCGCCCGATCGTGGCCTTGTCCTTGGGGATGATGCTGTTGTAGCCGGGAAAGCCACTCGATTGCTCCGAAATGACGCCAAAGCCGGCCGAATGGTGGTTGCGTCCGGTGATGAGCGCGGCGCGCGTCGGGGAGCACAGCGCGGTGGAAAATACCCGGTTGTAGCGCAACCCTTCCTGCGCGATGCGATCCATGGTCGGAGTCGGGATGACACCACCGAAGGTGCTGGGTACGCCGAATCCGGCATCGTCGGTCATGATCAGGAGCACGTTCGGCGCGCTCTTTGGTGGCACCACACGCGGCGGCCACCAGGGCTTCGAGTGCAGCGCGTCGTCCTTGATGACGCCGCCGAACTTCGGGTCGGGCGGCGGAAGTTGCTTGTTGCTGATAGTCGTGGTGGCGTCGGGCGATCCGGGTACTCCCGTCACCTGTTGCGCCCGAGCGGGCATCGAGCAAAGCAAGACTGTGGCCAATAGCAAGCGAAAGATCGGCAATCGATTCGTGCAGGGATTCTCTATCTTCATGTCAGCAACTCCTGCGCTCTTGTTACTTCGTCAACAGAGATTTGTCATGCGACAAGGAACGCCCCGAGACGCTGGATGAGCCAGAACGCGCCGAGCGCCGAGGGAGCCGACCACATAGGCCGGCTTGTCGGATGGGCCGTCTGTATTCCGATCGGTTTGAGAGGTCAAGCGACCAAAGCGCCGTGAAAATCATTCGCGTCGACAGCGAAACGACGCACGCCGACGATCGGGTCGTCGGAGCCTCGAGCCATTCCAGGCTCAATTGCCAATTGTACGCACTTACGCCGAGCACGCGGAGCCCGGCGGCGAGACAGTCGATCCCAATCCCTTGCAACCGAGCCACGTCGCTTGATAGATTCACCCCGAATCCTCATGGCCACGCATTCGATTCGTGCTCACCGCACCCTCGGCACGCTTGGCGACTGCAGAAAGCGGACGGGTGGCGATCGGATTGTGGGCCATCTAGCGTGGATGCTCGCGTTCGTTGCTTTGTCCGGGGGTGTCGCCAAAGCGCAAAGCAGCAACGAGGCCTCGCTCGCCTACGCAGCTCCGACGCAGGCAAAAAGCAAGGCAGATGATGGTTGGCAGTTTGTGCTCGGAACGTACCTTTGGACCACGGCGTTGAATGGCACCGCGACGATCGACGGCCAGGATATCCAGCTCGACGCCACGTTCATCGACATACTCAAGGCCACGGACTCGCTCCTCGCCTTTGACGTGCTCTTCGTCGCGAGAAAGGGCCGATGGGGGTTTCTCGTGGACCCGCTCTACATGAAGCTTGGAGCTGAAGGCCAGGGGCCATTGGGACTCACCGACGTGCATGTGAAAACCCATGTCGTCATCGCGGAGACTACGGGATTCTACACCTTCCTTCAGAAGAACCGAGAAGGCGCTGGTCAGAGTCGCATCTCGATCGATGCCCTCTTGGGTCTACGAATATGGTGGATGCAGCTGACCGCCAACGGCTCCAACGGCGTGTTCGACCAGAAGGGAGACCATACCTGGGTCGATCCGCTCGCGGGGCTCATGTTTCGATTCGAACTCGCGCGGGGCCACGTGCCGATTCTAGTGCGAGGTGACTTTGGCGGGTGGGGGGTAGGCTCGAAAATCGCATGGGCCGCGACAGGCAGTGTGGGCTACCGTTGGCTTCTTCGCCGCCTCGACATCGGGATCGACCTTGCGTATCGGGCGCTCGCACCGAACTACAAGAGTGGCGGATTCGGTTGGGATGTCATCATGCACGGCCCGGTCTTGGCCATCGTCTTCGGGTTCTGAACGAGTCGATCCACTCACGCCATGGAGTGCGCTTCAGAAGGTGAGATAGATGAGAACGCCAGCCAGAAAGGCATTGTCTGTGCTGCTCATCCCATTCGGCTTGATGATGTACTGGAGGTCAGGCGTGATCGTGAGCCAGCTGCTGACGTTGAACGAGTAAGCACCCTCGAGCACCGTCTCGACCGTCTGGTCCGCGAGGGCGTTGCTGAAGAACTGCGTGGCAAAACCGAGCGCGAGCACGTCCTCCCGCAGTTTGCGGAACGGACCCGTCCACACCAGTCCCCCACTCCAGAAGTACCTGATCGGAACGATGGTCGCCTTACCGCCGAAAACGAACGAGCTCCACAACGTGATGCCCCGATCGGATGCTAGCTCGGGCTCCCACACTTTTTGACGCCCGAGGACGTAGATCGACCCAAGAACCTTGTCCGTATTGCCGGAGCCATCGAGGGAATCGAACGTGCCCGTATCGTAGTAGCCTCCTAACGAGATTCGGCCCGGCAGGCGATCGGGGTTCTGCTTGCGCAGCTCCTTGGTCGGAACCCACTGATAGCTGACCTCCAGGATGAAGAAAGATCCCTGCGTCGGTTTGAACGTGAAGTCCACCCCATGTTTGTCGTCGTCCGCAAAATCGCGCGGATAACCATTCATCCACGAGGCCTGCACCCGCCAGTGCACGTTGGGCGTCCATCGAATTCGCGCGCCCCAATTTGCAAATGGAATCACCGAATAATTCGGGTCGTTTGCATCGAGCGCGAAGACGTTCAAGCGAAACGCGGCGCTCAGGTACTGCGTGAAGTAGTCGTATTCCAAGCCGTATTCCCATCCGATCGAAAGACGCCCCACTCGGATGGACAAGCGGTCGTCGAGGATGCGTTCCTCCAGGTACATCTCGAACAGGCGAAGGGAATCCCCGCTGAAGACAGCATTCACCGGTGCATACGCGCCGACATCCTGGGTGAGATCTCGTCCGCTCGCCCACGAGCCGGACACGTGAATCCAAAAGCCTTTCACCTCGGCCATGGTTTCCATGTCGAGGTCCATCCCGAAGTCCCAGAGCCCGGTGTATCGAAACGCCTCATCGAGGCCCCCTGCCGCATTGCCTTGCAGCGCAATCATGTACCATCCGAAAAGTTGAACGCCGTGCTCCCCGAGCCACTTGATCGCTTCTGGGATGGCTTGACCTAGGATTCCCTGTCCGACCTCAACCTCTGCTCGGCCGTTGCGCCATGCTTCCCCGATGATCGCCGGTGGCTTCGTGAGTTTCGCTGACCCTTGATTGGATGATTCGCCGCGCAGTTGGGTCGAGGGACTCGCATGGGCGGTGGAGCCGATGGCGACTATTGGGGCCGTAAAGACCACCACCCAGAGGGACATCGTTGCTACCGGGTCTCGTGCCATTGGCGCTCAACCATTCCACACGTAACGCTCAGCGAGCAAGAACGACTGCTTGCACATCGTGAGATGGGAAGCGAGACTCCCGCTCGTCGCCCAGCGCGAGCTCGAAGACCGGCGATAGGAGACGTACATGGCACTGCACGACAAAGACTCGATTCGAGAGAAGCTCGATGACGAGATATATGCATCTGGCGAGCTCTTGGTCACCATGCCCAAGTATCGGTTTCCCAATGTTGAAACGGAGCCGAGGCACGTTTACGCCGCAGTGCATGATGAGCTGATGCTGGACGGAAACTCGCGCCAGAACCTGGCGACGTTTTGCCAAACGTGGGCGGAGCCCGAGGTGCACAAGCTGTTGGACGAGTGCATGGACAAGAATATCGTCGACAAAGACGAGTATCCGCAGACCGCCGAGATCGAAGCGCGATGCGTCCACATGCTGGCCGATCTCTGGAACTCGCCGGAAGCTACGAACACGATCGGATGCTCGACAACGGGCTCGAGTGAAGCCGCCATGCTGGGCGGCATGGCCATGAAGCGGCGTTGGGAAGCCAAGCGCAAAACGGCGGGTAAGGCGATCGACAAGCCCAACTTGATCACCGGCCCCGTGCAGATCTGCTGGCACAAGTTCACCCGCTACTGGGATATCGAGCACCGTGAAATCCCCATGGAATCGGGCCGATTACTCATGACGCCGGAAGAGGTGATCAAACGATGTGATGAAAACACCATCGGTGTCGTGCCGACCCTCGGGGTGACATTCACCGGACAGTATGAACCGGTGCAAGCCGTCTCGGAGGCGTTGGATCAATACGAGAAGAAGACCGGGCTCGACATTCCGTTGCACGTCGACGGCGCAAGCGGCGGCTTCCTCGCTCCGTTCTGCGCGCCCGACTTGCTCTGGGACTTTCGTCTCCCGCGCGTGCGTTCGATCAACGCCTCGGGACACAAGTTTGGCTTGTCGCCGCTCGGAGTCGGTTGGGTGATCTGGCGAGACGCGCAAGACCTTCCAGACGAGCTGGTCTTCTGGGTGAACTATCTCGGTGGCAACATGCGCGACATCGCGCTGAATTTCTCGCGGCCAGGCGGACAAGTGATTTGTCAGTACTACAACTTTCTGCGTCTGGGCCGGGAAGGGTACCGGCGGATCCAGACCGCCTGTTACGAGACCGCCAACTACCTTGCCGGCGAAGTGGACGAGCTCGGCCCCTTCGAAGTCATCTATCCCGGGGACATGAACACGGGCATTCCCGCACTTTGCTGGAAAATCAAAGATGGAGTCGATCCCGGTTTCAGCTTGTACGATTTCGCGGACCGATTGCGAAGCCGCGGCTGGCAGGTTCCTGCATACTCGCTTCCTGCAAACTGCCAGGATCTCGCGATCCAGCGCATTCTCGTACGTCACGGTGTTAGCCGTGATTTGGGATCGCTGCTGATCGACGATATGAAGAGAGCCCTCGAGTACTTCGAGCGGCACCCCGTGCAGTCCTCCTTGACCGGCGAAGAAGCGTCTGGGTTCCACCACTGAGGCCACAAGTTCCGTCTAGTTTGCGGATGGAAGCTCTTGGTTGAAACACGTCATAGCGCTCCAAAGCGCGAGCTGATCGAATCAGTCGGGCCGGGACCTTTCACGACGCGACGTGTCTACCGTTTGTCGGATGGCTCCCACGAGGTGTGGAAGTCGCGCCGTCATCGCAAGCGACTTCCGAAAGAGCGACCCGCGGAGGCGGTGTCTCGGGGCGTCTTGCTTCTGCGCTCCCTGTGGATGCCGTGGCACATGAGCTGGTGGATCGGCGTCGTGTTTGCCGCAGGCTCGTTGCTCTTCGCCCTTGGGAGCTTGCTGAGCTTGGCGCCTTCGCTAGCTCGATCGTGGTCGGTCGGCGCAAACGAGATCAACGCCACTTTTTTTGCCGGATCCATCCCTTTCACGACGGCCGCATACCTACAGCTCTTTCAGGCCGCAAACGCGACCGATCCCTTCCGGCCCGGCGGCAAGCCCTCGCGTCATCCGGTTTGGTTCGGGTGGCACCCGCGCAACATCGGTTGGCTCAGCTGCGCGCTCCAATTCGCGGGAACCGTCCTGTTCAACCTCAACACCTTTGACGCAACGAAGCCGGGGCTGGACTGGCTCCAGCAAGACCTGGAGATCTGGATTCCCGACTTGGCGGGTTCGATTCTGTTCTTGGTTTCCGGCTATCTGGCCTTCGCCGAGGCTTGCCATGGATACTGGGCTTTCGAGCTCGAGAGTATCTCTTGGTGGGTCACCTTCATCAATCTGGTCGGATGTCTGGCCTTCATGGCCTCGGCCATGCTCGCCTTCGTTTCCCCGCAGGCGCTCGGTGCTGCGCCGATTTCGATCATGTTCACCCTCCTGGGCGCGATCTGTTTTCTGAGTGGATCTCTGTTGATGCTGCCGGAAACCGCGATTCCCACGAGATCCTGACCGCTTTACACCTTCCCTCCACAAGGCGCTTGTCGAACCCGCCCCACTTACATACAAGCGGCGTTGAATGCAATGTCGCGCCGGCTCGATCCCGTGGAGGATGATCGTTGTGCTCCCAATGTTGGGGGCAGGGTACCCTGTAGGGGCGTTCGGCCAAGAACCTCCAAAGGCGATAACGGAGACCGCATCCGATCCCGAGATGAACGGCGGCACGCCGCGAGCCACTGACGAGCGACCGTCCCTGCAGGGCCTGTCGTGGCAGCTTCTGGCAAGTGCCTTTTACCTCTTCAATGGCTATCGCGTGGCCGGACCGTACAATGATCTGAACCCCGATCCGGCGCTTCGCGACAACTACCCGTACACAAACTACATGGGCTTCGGTCTCAACTTCGTGGGTGGCGATGTGGGCTATCAAGGAGAGAAATTCGCTCTCCGACTCGACCTGCGCTGGGGCACCGCCGTTCCTCTATTGACCCCAATCGCGCCTCTGAAACAGGGCTATGTGAGTTGGTTGCCCCTGGAACGGCTCACGCTCGACTTCGGTTTCTTCGACACGACCTTCGGTGCGGAGTTCGTCGATGAGTGGACCAACGCGAACTACACGCGGGGGGCTCTTTACTTCCTTCGACAACCCTTCAACCACCTGGGCATTCGACTGGGTGCTACGCTCAGCGACAAGCTCACGCTGCGCTTCATGGTCACTCAGGGGAACGTTCTCGGGGGAACCCCCGTGGCCTTCAACGAGGTTCCAGCGATCGGTTGGCAGCTCTCCGTGACGCCCTCCGACCTCGTGCGCTTCCTGATTGGCGGCAATCACGGACCCAATGGAGACAACGGAAACAAGGACTGGGAATCGTTCCTGGACCTCATCCTCGAGCTCGACATCCGGTGGCTGACCGTGATCTTGAACGGCAGCTATATCGTCAATCCCCACGGCGTCGATCCCGTGACCGGCGCCACCGAACAGATGGTCTTCGCGTACGGAGGAAGCCTCGAACTGATCTTCGATGCTTCCGATCACTGGTCGATCGGCCTCCGCGCAGAGCATCTGAGTGGCAACCAGAACTACCGGGAATTCGGCGACCCCAAGGGCGACTCCTACCGGTTTCTATGGACCACGACACTCACCGTCCGTTACAAGCCGGTGGAGTATCTCGTTTTCAGCTTGGAGGGGCGAGTCGAAGGTGCCGGTACGGACATCTACTATTCGCGCAGCTCGCCAACGGTGCTCGATCCGGAAACCATGCAAGAGCTCACACAACCAAACAGGAACAAGTACTACGGCGCCATCCTCGGTGTGACGGCCCATATTGGAAACTAGGCTCTTTCATGCGGGTCCGTGCACCACTGATCATCGCGATTCTCGCCCTCGGGATCCTTTCAGCGGCATCCGCACAGGGTCAGGATGCCGGCGCACCCGAGGAACAACCCTCTGGTTACCCCAAGCAGGCGGCACCGGACGATAAGCATCCACGCCTGGTCAAACCCAAGGGCACCCGCGAAGACAACATGCAGCTTGGCGGGGAACCCTCACTGACCGAGGTCATCCCGAAGGCCCAAAGTAAGCAGGGGGCCGCCGCACGGCCGGAGCAAGACCAAGAGTGCGACCTCGACTGCCTGGAGGCACAGCTCGCTTCCGAGGAGCAAGAGGAGCAGAGCAAGAAGCGCACGTTGGAAGTGGGGAAGGAAACCGGAGCGATCGCGCCTGCCGTGCAGACTTCCGAAGGCGATACGCTTGCCGCCGAGCCGAGCACTACCACCCTGGCCAAGGCGGCCGCCAGACCGGAGGCGCGCAAGCTACCCGCACGCCTCGGGCCGGTTCGAATCCGTGTTGGCAAAACCGAGGACTGGATTGGAATCGGTTTTGCTTCCCAATTGGAGTTCCAGTACGACCAGCAGCTCGCAGGCGGCGGCGTCGACAAGAGCAACACGGAGACACTGCAATTTCGACGAATTCGGCTCATCATCTCGAGCTCGTTCATCGAAGGAAGGATCCAGAGCCGGTTCCAGATCAATCTGACGCCGAGCAGCTTCGAGCTGATCGACATGTGGTTTTCGTTTACGCGCTTCAAATACGCCACGCTCCGCATCGGACAGTTCAAGATCCCCTACGACCGCTACCGTGCTCAATCGTTTGCGGCGCTTTCCTTCATCGACTGGGCGCCCACGACCCGCATGTTCGGGTCGGAGCGCCAGGTGGGAGCTGAGTTCCTCGCGCTCGGCGGCTTCCTCGGTCTCGAGTATTCGGCTGGAATCTTCACCGGGACCAATGCCAGGGCCTCATTTGCAGTCGGCCTCACCGAAGTTTACGGAGACACGCCCACGAATCCGTCCAACTTGGGTTCGGGTGAGGTCTTCAGCACCTTTCACCCAGCGCTCGTCGGGCGTGTCGCCAAGAACTTCGGCGAGATCGACACGGACACCAACAGTGACGTCTTGGGCACCAAGCAGCTACGTCAAAGCTTGGGTGTAGGCATCGCTTGGGATGCACGTCCCACCCCCATCGAGGACCTTCCTCTTCGTCTTTCGCTCGAGTGGCTCGCCAAGATCAGCCACGCGGACATCAACGTCATCACCTACCTGGCTTGGTATAGTCCCTGGGACGGGGGCAAGATGCTTTTCGGGCCCATGGGATTCATGGCCGAAGCCGGTTATCGGTTCACCAGCATTTGGGAGCTCGCGATTCGCTACAGCATCACCTACCTCACCCCTTGGCTGCGAAGCGACGCGAGGAGCTATGGCGAGTTTCAGATCATGAACGCTACGGACCCTGAGTCCGCAATGATGCAATACGAACAAAACGGCAACCAAGTCACCAATGATCAGCTCGCGCTCGCGGGCACTGCGCACATCATCGGCAACAGTCTCAAGGTCATCGCAGAGTTCGCCTGGGTATCACAGCTTTGGGCACAAGGACGTCGCAACGGCGTGGGTCTCGGTTTCCAGATCCAGCTCTTGTTCTGAGCGGACGCGCAGCTTCAAGGATGCGAGCGAAGCCGCGGGGCTGCATACGCTTGGGCACCTGTAGCTCTTCGGCGTCTTCATGGTATGAGGCCCAAGGTGCCCAGCCGACCTGCAGAGGCCCGAGTACCGCCGGACTTCGATGTGGTCATCATTGGGAGCGGGTTCGGAGGCAGCGTGCCGGCGCTTCGTCTGACTGAGAAGGGCTATCGAGTCGCCGTCGTCGAGCAGGGCCGTCGCATCACACCAGCAGACATGCGCGCGGCCGATCGGAGCATCGGCAAGCTGTTCTGGCTCCCGAAGCTCGGTTTTCGCGGCTTCTTCGTCCAGCATCCCTTCAAGCACGTCGGCATCGTGGGTGGCGTCGGCGTCGGCGGAGGGAGTCTCGTCTACGCAGCCGTGTTGCTCAAGCCGGACGACTCGTTTTTCGAGGACCCGGCCTGGGCGAACCTCGGTGTCGACTGGAAAGCGGAGCTCGCAGCACCGTACGATCGTGCTTCAACCATGCTGGGGGTCGTCACCAATCCCGATCACGGCAAGATGGACGACTGGCTCCGGGCGACCGCCGCGGCGATGGATGCAGGGGATACATTCGGGTCCGTGGAGCAGGGGATCTACTTCGGCACGGCCGGCAAGAGCGTGCCGGACCCATTCTTTGGCGGCGATGGGCCCGAGCGAACCGGTTGCACGCGTTGCGGCCGATGTCTCACGGGCTGCGCAGAAGGCGCAAAGAACAGTCTCGACAAGAATTACCTCTACTTGGCCGAAGCCAAGGGTGCGCAGATCCTCCCCGAGCGAAAAGCCGTTTCGATTCGCCCGCTGCCTGGCGGCGGCTACGAGGTTCAAACCGTCAGTCCGTATTGGCCTCTTCGGAAGCACGCGCCGCTTCGTGCGAGGTACGTCATCGTGGCGGCCGGTGTCGTCGGCACGCTCGAGCTCTTGTTCCGGTGCCGCGACGAGCTTCGAACGCTGCCACGATTGTCCAGCCGTTTGGGTGGGGTGGCCCGGACGAACAGCGAAGCCATCGTGGCCGCTCTGGCTCCGAACGCGGACGAGGATTTGACCCACGGGGCCGCGATTTCATCGCACTTCTACGTGGGTGGCCACACGCACATCACTCAGAACCGGTTCCCGCGGGGCTATCAGTTCATGCGCTGGTACCAGGGACCCCTGGTGGATGGCTCGGCGCCGATGCTGCGGGCCATGCGCACGTTGGCTGCCATCATGATTCACCCGGTGCGTTCCCTGCGAAGCTGGTTCGCTCGAAACTGGCACAAGCGCATCGTCGTGCTGACGGTCATGCAAAGGCTCGACAATCAAATCGCGTTTCGTTTCAAGAGAGGTCTACTGCGGCCTTTCCGGCGGCGGCTGACTTCGGACGTTGCTGGGGGAACGGTGCCTGCCTACATACCGGAAGCCAACGAGGCAGCTCGTAAGCTCGCGGACCACATCGGCGGGACACCACATAACACCCTGTTGGAGACTCTCGGAAATGCCTCGGTGACTGCGCACATTCTGGGAGGCTGCGCAATCGGAGCCGGGCCCGAGGATGGTGTCATCGGCATCGATCACCAGGTGTTCGGCCATCCCGGCTTGTTTGTCACCGATGCTGCAGCGATACCGGCGAACGTCGGGGTCAATCCCTCACTGACCATTGCTGCCTTGGCGGAGCGGTTCAGTGAACGTTTCCCCGCCAGACATGCGCGGTGACTGGCTCTCGGCTCCCTCAGGGGGAAACGTGGCCCACCCCGGGAAACCAGAGGAGCACCGCGATCAGCACGACACAGCCCAACGTCATCAAGATGAGGGCGAGCAACACGCTCGAGCCGCGCGGCTGCTCGGTAGCAATTCGCTTGCGGTCCGTGAAGAATTCCCAAGTGGCGCCCGCGATGGTCACGCAGCCAAGCCCGTAGATCACGAGAGGCGCCCAAAGGAGCACGCCTCGGACCTCCGGCGGAGGAAGGCCGGCCATCCGCGCAAGGAAGAGGTCCAAGCGCTCTACCACGAACCCGAGCGTAATCATTCCGAGGCTGACTCGAAGCCATCCGAGGTATTTGCGCTCGTTGCCCAGCGCGGTTCGCGTCCGGTGGTGGTAAAGGACCTTTCGCTGCCACTCGGTTTCTTTGTCCGAGGGCTGCGACTCGTCGGTTGCGGAGCCAGTCTCGGAGTTGCTTTGTGTCGTGGGCCTCATGTTCGTTGCTGTGGCCGCGCACGGCAGGACCTTGGTTGCCATTGGCGCACTCCGCGGCCAACGTCAACCTCGAATGCCACGTTCCCGATGGCGGCCGCGCGACGAGAATTGTCTGGCGGGAAGATCGACAGGATGCCCCAGTGCACCTAACCTATGTACGAGGGGATGGATAGACGCTTGATAGCAAGGGCCTGCTACGTGTCGATCGCCATGCTGGCAGTCTGGATGACGGGCTGCGGTGATGGCGCGCCCCCTCCACCGGGTGCGGGCGGTGGTGGCTGGGAGTCTGGCGTGTTCCAGCCCGCCGCCACGTTTCGCGCGCTTTGTGAAGAACCGAGGACCGGCGTCAATCCCGCAACCAGCCAGCCGTACCCCGACGTTCAGGGAACGACCATCGATGAGAACAACTTCCTCCGTTCGTACAGCAACGATACCTACCTCTGGTACGACGAGATCATCGATCAGAATCCGGGGCTATTCGATAGCGCGGTCCTTTATTTCAACGAGCTGAAGACCGATGCGCTCACGCTTTCCGGCCAGCCGAAGGACAAGTTCCATTTTACCGTCGACTCCGAGGAATGGTTTAGCCTGTCGCAATCCGGTGTCTCCGTGGGCTATGGCGCACAATGGGTGCTTCTCTCCACGACTCCACCACGAGAGGTCTTGGTAGCCTATATCGAGCCGGGTTCACCTGCGACGGCCCCTGAGGTCGATCTGATGCGCGGTGCCAGGGTACTCGCGGCGGATGGGATCGATATCGATGCGGACACGCAAACGTCACTGGATACGCTGAATGCCGCGCTGTTTCCTTCCGCTTCTGGCGAAACGCACACGTTCACGGTGCAGGACCGAGGCGCGCAAGGCAGCCGGTCCATCACCATGACTGCCGCGGTCGTTCAATCAGAGCCCGTGCAGAACGTGAAGGTCCTCGATACGCCGATCGGGCGGGTCGGGTACATGCTCTTCAACGACCACATCGCCACCGCTGAGCTGGCTCTGGTCGAGGCGGTAAACCAGCTCAATGCAGGCGAGGGCGTCGACGACCTAGTTCTCGACATCCGTTACAATGGCGGTGGCTTTCTCGCGCTCGCGAGTGAGCTTGCGTACATGATCGCCGGACCGGACGCCACGGCGGAACGAACGTTCGAGCTCACGCAGTTCAACGACAAGTATCCGGCCGAAGACCCCGTGACTGGCCGTCGAATCTCGCCGACGCCGTTCTACGATACGACGTTGGGCCCGCCCTTCAGTGCGCCCGCGGACGAGCCGCTGCCGACATTGAGCCTGGCCCGCGTCTTCGTCATCACCGGTTCATCCACGTGCTCTGCGAGCGAATCCATCATCAACTCGTTACGCGGCGTCGACGTCGAAGTCATCCAGATCGGATCCACGACTTGCGGCAAACCGTACGGTTTCTATCCAGTGGACAACTGCGGCACCACTTACTTCACGATCCAGTTCCGCGGCGTCAACGACAAGGGCTTCGGAGACTACAGCGATGGATTCTCACCAGCCAACACGGGGGGAGTGGTCGGTGTCGCCGTCCCAGGATGTTCAGTCGCAGATGATTTCAGCGCCGCGCTCGGTGATCCCGATGAGGCGCGTCTCGCCGCCGCGCTCATGTATCGCGCCAAGCAAAGCTGCCCAGAGCCGCCGGCTCTCCTGACGGGTGTGGGGACCAAATCGGCTGAACGAATCGCCAAGGATGGCATCGCGCCCAAGTCTCCATGGCAGATGAACAGGATCATGTTGCCTTGATTTACCAGACGACGAAGAACCTCGTGCTCCTTGCGGCCCTATGCTCCGCGGGAGGATGCTGCAAGACCGCGGCGACCGAGCAGGATGAGGCGGCGCGAATCATCGCTCCCGATGAAGCAAGTCGGGCGTCACTGCAGCGCGTCGTGAACGATGTGCTCGGAACCGAGGTCACACTCGCCGATGGTGCATTGACCGAAAGCAGCGTGCTGATCATCGAACGCAGCCCACCGCGAAGCCTGCAAGGCATGCCAACTCGAGACCGGACCACCGAGGAGCCGATCCAATTTCGCTTGGTCATCAACCACGGCGACTGCATTTTGATCGACCAACGTGACCGATCGCGACACAAGCTCGAGCACACCCGCTGCGAAGCCGAATAGCTATAGACTTCGAATATCGGGGCGGTGATGGGCTCGATTCGCGCACGCCGTGGCGCTGTGCAGCGAGGCCGAGGCAATACCAGTAGCATCGCTCGAGCATTCGGGCTTGGTCGGGATTGAGCAGGAAGTACCGTCGCGTGGTGCGGCGCGAGAGGGCCCAAGTTTTGCCAGGCTCGATGATGCGTCGTCGGGTCATTGCCTGAGCCGAAGCCAGAAGCATGCCTGTGCTTACAAACCCATTTCTCCAGGGATTTGCTTGGAGGAGTAGGTTATCTGTTGGCGATTCGCCGCGATCCGCCAGCGGCCGCCAGTCTACGACCACGCACGGAATCGCCGACCGGTTGCCCCATATCGGGCAACGTCGGTCGGATCTTCCCGACCGGTTGCCCCATATCGGGCAACGTCGGTCGGATCTTCTTTTCCGGTCGGATCTTCCGCCTCTTCCGTTTTTTGGTCAGGGTTCGACCCTGACCGCAAATCGCTCGAGGTAGAAGCCGAAGCGTTCCCGCACGACCTCGGGCTTCGTGCCGAACTGACCCTCGAGGTCGTAGCGAACTCGGCCCCCCTTGCCGCGGGGATGCGCCTCGAGGAACGCGGCCTGCTCGCCGCGAGAGCGCTCGGTACGCGGCATGCCGTAGGTGCTGTAGATGAGGTCGAGCTTGCCCTCGGTATCCGCCATGAACTCGTGGAAAAGAGAGTCGTAGGAGCGGTCGGCCGGGACGAGCGGTCGCTCGGCCACGCCCTTCTTCAAGAGTCGCTCGATGCGATCGGTCCAGTAGGTGAGGAGGCCCGGCATGTCGACGATGTCGCGGGCCATGCGGTGAGAATAGCCCAGCATCGTGACCGTCGATTGGATCACGGCGACCGGGTCGCGGTGCGTGAAGACGATCGTCGCGTCGGGGAACGTCGCGAGGAGCGCCGGCAGCTGCTCGAGGTGTTGTGGGGACTTCAGCACCCAGGGTTTGCGTGGTCCTCCATCGCGATGTTGCAGGATCTGGAGCACGCGCTTCAGGTAGGCGTAGTGCGGTGTCTGGTCCGACGTGAGATAGTGGTCGCGGTAGTGGGGCACATGGCCCGTCCACTCGAAGATGTAGGAGGAGAAATCAGGCCCCATCAGCTCGAGCTCCTCGTGCACGTGGTCCGGATTCATGGGGTGCATCGCTGCCACGTAGGGGACCATCGTACGCATGGCGGCCCAATTTGCAGCACAGCGCAAGTACCGCGGGTCGGCTACGAGGTGGTCGACACCTAGCCAGTCGCGCGCCTTGCGCGGAAGCGCACTGTCGATCGAACGAACGGCCGCGTCGGCTGCCGACGAGGACGCCCTGTCTCGCGGGTTCGGCACCGGCTGCATTGCCTCCCAAAGCGGGAGCGAGCGAAATCGGCTATCGGCCGCGATAAGATTCACCAAGTGCGTGGTCCCGCTGCGTGGAAGACCGACGACGATCAGGGGCTTTTGGACGTGCTCCTCGAGTGCCTCTGGATGACGCCGAAGGTAGTCCTGAATCAGAAGGCGGTTGCTCGCGTAGCGGACCAGGTCGCCCAAGACAGTTCGCCGGCCGACCTCCCCCATCCCTGCATCCGCGTTGTAGTCGTCGACCAGGAGCCGAAGGCGGGTCTCGAAATCGCGCAGGCCGAAATCGCGCAGGCCGGTCCGTCGCTTCGCGCCTGCGAGCACCCTTTCGACTGTGATCGCAGTATGGCGCTTGGATGCAAGCCATTTGATTGACCGCTGCGCGGGCGAGAGCACGGGCGCGTTCAGATCGTCGATGAAGAGGACCTTGGCTCCCGCACCGTTGGCGACGCCTTTCGAAGGGCGTTTCGTCTTGTCGAAGATCTTGTCGAGCGGAAGTGCCTTCTTCCGATCGCCCTCGAACTTGATCTTGCCCTGCATCGCCGCCTTGAGCGGATGGAGCTCACCGTAGTTCAGCGCCAGGAAGTCGGCGTCCTTCATCGTGATGCGACAATCGGGCGACGGATGCGGCCCCTCTTGAACGCGGCAGGTGCCGTTTTCGACGATCACGGACCAGGTGCCGCGCTCGGCGCCCGCGAGCTCGTATTGGTAGACGGCGCTGAGCCCCTTGGCCGCGTTCGGTACGAACCGCTTCGGCATCGCCTCCATCAGAGTGCGAACCTCCCCGGCGTTCACCCGCTCGACAGGCTTCGCCGACAGTCGCTCTTCGAGCGAGGCCTTTTGCGCCACAAGCCAGCCGCCCAGCCAGAAGTTTCGCGCGTCGTCCTGATTGGAGAGTAGGGCCTCGTGCGCGTCGCGCGCCAGCCTGAGCGCAGCTGTGTCGTTCGGCGATCCCTCGAGCACTGCCTCGGCTAGACCCAGCGCGAGCACGGGGTCTCTCTCCACTAGCTCGCGTCCCTCGTCGACCGTCGCGGACGCTCCGGCGAGGCTCGCGAGGGTGCGGGCGACCGGTGATCGCGGGTAGAGCTCAGTAGTCGAGCGGAGCTTGAACCAGCCGAGGTAGCTCTCCCAGAAGGTCCGCACCGCCCACGCGACCCGACCGTATCCCTGCCCTACGTAGAGCTCGTCCGGCAGCGTGATCCGGGCCGCGAGCTCGTCGATGTCTTCGCCCTGGTTGATGCCCTCGAGCGTCTTGTCGTGCACGTAGCGAACTGCTGCCTCGAGGCGATCGAGGCACTCGCGGATCAGGTCCTTGCCTCGGATCGGCTCCCCGTGGCCCGTGATCAGGACCTCCGGCTCGAGGTCGCGGACGCGCGCTAGCGAGGCGAGGTAGGCATCGGCGAAGCGGTACTTGTCGCCCCGAATGGTGTTGAAGTTCGGGAAGTGGGGAAAGAGCGGGCCGAAGAGGTTACCGGTGAAGAGGATGCCCTCGTTCGCGAGCCAGACGACGCAGCTGTCCACGGTCTCGCCCCCCGGCGTCGAGAGAAGGACGAAGCGTCGGCCGCCCACCTCGAGCTCGTGACGATCCCCGAAGGTCAGGTCCGGGGTCGGCGCGTCCTGCACCACGGCGTCGGGATGTTCGTTGGCGACCTGGAGCGCGCTATCGATGACGTCGGCAAACCACACGTAGCTCTGGCCCTGACGGCGCTCGGCGATGCGCTTGTCGTCGGCTTGGCAGGAGGCATTCGTTGCCTGCGCCACGAAGAGCGTTCCCGGATCACGAAAGAGGCCGACGCCACCCACGTGATCCACGTGCCCCTGCGTGACGAAGATGTGGGTCGTCGGCCCCGCAGAAATGGCTTCGAACAGACGCTTGTGCGTGTACGCCTCGAAGCCGAGGCCCGTGTTGACGATGACGCGCCCCGCGTCGGTCAGGACCATGTAGGAATTCGAGGTGCCCGGCGACATGTAGATACGCGAGGCAACCTCGACCGCCTCGGTAGCGCTCCCAGCCTTCAACACCTCACCCCAGGGGCGCTCGTCTACGAGCTGCCGCACGCGATCCACGGTAGTCATCCCGGTTCTCCGAAACTCAAGGTCCTCGCCTCAATTAGTCAAGGCTATACTGCCTCCGGCATGACCGAGATGCATCCCCGCGTTACCCTCATCACCGGTCCGACGAGCGGCCTCGGTCGAGCCATCGCCCTAGAGCTCGCCAAGCACGGCCACCAGCTGGCGCTGCTCGGCCGAAACCCGGCTAAGCTCGACGAGGTCTCCAACGCATGCGTCGCGCTCGGAGCCCCGGCGCCGGTCACGCTCGTCGCCGACATGGCCTCCCAAGCGGATGTGCGGCGCGCTGCAGCCGAATTTCTCGAGACCGGCCTCCCGCTCCACGTGCTCCTTCACAACGCCGGGATGGTGAACCAGCACCGGCGGATGACGGTCGATGACATCGAGGAGACGTTCGCCGTCCACTACGTCTCGGCCTTTCTGCTCACGCGGCTCCTCCTCGAGAACCTGGTCGAATCGAGGCCGGCGATGATCATTCACACCGCCTCGGACATCTATCCCCGAGGCAAGCTGCGCTTCGACGACGTACGCGCCGAAACGGGCTTCTTCAATCCACTCGGCTGGTATGCCGCCTCGAAGCTGGCCCTCGTCAGCCTGACCAAGATGCTTTCGGAGCGTCTTTCGCCGCGTGGCGTCAGCGTCAATGCCTACAACCCGGGGATGAACTACACGAACCTCGGGCTCTCCAACAACTCGGGCGTGGTCAAGGCGGTCGCCGACTTCTTCTGGAGCCGCATCGCCGATCCGGTGGAAGCCGGCATCACCATCCCGGTAGAGCTCGCGACCATGCCCGATCTGTCGGCCGTGACCGGTCAACTGTTCATGCGTGGTGAGCGCACGGAAATGACCGAGCGCGTGAAGGATTCGCGGTTCGGCTCGGCTCTCTGGGCCCTGAGTGAGGCCTTGACCGACACTCGGTGGCCGGCCGAGCTCGGTCCCCCGCAGCCTCCGCGGCTCCCCGGCACCATTCGCTTCGGCGCCCTCGGCGCGGCACGCATCGCACCCTTCTCGCTCTTCAAGCAGGTGCCCAAGGTGAACGGAGTCGAGGTCGCCGCTGTCGCCGAAGAGTACCAATCCTACGGAGCGACACTCGCCTACGCGAAGAAGCACGGCATCCCTAAGATCCACCGTCGCTTCGACGCGCTCCTCACCGATCCCTCCATCAACGCAGTCTACCTAGCCCTCCCGACGAGCATGCACGCCGATCAGGCTCTCGCTTGCATCGCCGCGGGCAAGCACCTGCTCTGCGAGAAACCTCTGGCATGCAATGCCGAGGAGGCGCGACGCATCGACGCCGCAGCGGACAAGAGCGGTCTCGTCGTCGCGGAAGCGATGCACTCTCTCCAGCACCCGCTCGTCGCGCGTCTCCGTCAGATCCTCGCCGAAGGCGAGATCGGTGACATCGAGCGAGTGGAAGTCGGTTTCAGCGCTTTCATCCCCAAGCGCGACTTCCGCTTCGTCTATGAGCTCGGCGGCGGGGCCATGCTCGACATGGGCTGCTATCCCGTCGCCTTCCTTCGAACGGTGCTCGGCACCGAGCCGACCGTGAAGAGCGCACGAGCCGAGCTCGTCGCGCCAAGGGTAGACGGCACGATGGAGGCCACGCTCGCATTCCCCAACGCGCCCGATGTCCGCCTCTTCGTCAGCATGCGCTCTGTTCGCCGGCCGGTCGAGGTTCAAATGCGCTTCGTCGGTACGCGCGGTCGCATCGATCTCCTGAACTTCATCAAGCCCGAAGTCTACCACCGTCTCGTCGTGCGAACCGGATCGAGCCGTCGCGTCGAGCGCGTGCCCGGCGGATCGACCTACCGCACGCAGCTCGCGGCCTTCGCCGAATCGATTCGCGACAGCGTCCCCGTGCTCACGACGACGGCCGAGGCCGCACGTACGCTGACGGTCATCGACGCCATCTACGAAAAGTCCGGGCTTCTGCCCCGTGGAATGTCGTGACGGCACGCTCGTCTGGAGCGATGCTTGTTCAGATCGTATGTTCACGGCTCCCCGAGGAGACTACGATGACGAGCGAAACGAACTGCCCTTTCTACCATGCCGCAGGCGACGGCACGTCGAACCATGACTGGTGGCCGGACCAGTTGCGCCTCGACATCCTGCATCAGCACTCCGCCAAGTCCGATCCGATGGGTGGCGACTTCAATTATGCCGAGGCGTTCAAGAGCCTCGACCTCGCCGCGGTGAAGAAGGACCTCGCAGCCCTGATGACCGATTCCCAAGACTGGTGGCCCGCGGACTTCGGGCACTACGGGCCCTTCTTCATTCGCATGGCCTGGCACAGCGCCGGCACGTACCGCATCGGTGATGGCCGTGGCGGCGGCGGCAGAGGCCAGCAGCGCTTCGCGCCGCTCAACAGTTGGCCGGACAACGCCAACCTCGACAAGGCGCGTCGGTTGCTCTGGCCGATCAAGCAAAAGTACGGCCGCAAGCTTTCGTGGGCCGATTTGATGATCCTCACCGGTAACGTCGCTCTCGAAACGATGGGATTCGAGACGTTTGGTTTCGGTGGCGGCCGCGAGGACGTTTGGGAGCCCGATCAAGACGTGTACTGGGGCTCTGAGGAAACCTGGCTCGGCGGCGACAAACGCTATTCCGCAGAGCGCGACCTCGAAAGGCCGCTCGGTGCCGTGCAGATGGGCCTGATTTACGTGAATCCCGAAGGCCCGGACGGGAAGCCGGACCCCGTCGCAGCGGCCAAGGACATCCGTGAGACGTTCGGTCGCATGGCAATGAATGATGAAGAGACGGTCGCGTTGATCGCCGGCGGACACACCTTCGGCAAGACCCACGGTGCCGCACCGGACTCCCACTTGGGTCCCGCGCCCGAAGGAGCCGGTATCGAGCAACAGGGCCTCGGCTGGAAGAGCGACTACGGCACCGGCAAGGGCGGCGACGCGATCACGAGCGGCCTCGAAGTCACGTGGACGACGACGCCGGCGAAGTGGAGCCACGACTATTTCTCGCACCTGTTCGACTACGAATGGGAACTGACGAAGAGCCCCGGCGGCGCGCATCAGTGGGTGCCGAAAGACGGTGCGGGCGCCGGCACGGTTCCCGATGCGCACGACCCCGACAAGCGTCACCCACCGACCATGCTCACAACGGACCTCTCTCTGAGGTTCGATCCTGCGTACGAGAAGATCTCCCGGCGCTTCTACGAGAATCCGGACCAGTTGGCCGACGCATTTGCCCGGGCGTGGTTCAAGCTCACGCACCGCGACATGGGTCCGCGCGCACGGTATCTCGGCCCGGAGGTTCCCGCGGAAGAACTCATCTGGCAGGACCCGATTCCAGCAGTCGATCATGAGCTGATCGATGATGACGACGCTGCAGCCCTCAAGGCCAAGGTTTTGGCATCAGGCCTGCCGATCGCGCAACTGGTGGCGACCGCCTGGGCATCGGCGTCTACGTTTCGAGGCTCGGACAAGCGTGGTGGTGCGAACGGCGCCCGCATTCGTCTCGCACCGCAGAAAGATTGGGAAGTCAATCAGCCTAAGCAACTCGCAGAGGTGTTGAAGACCCTCGAGAGCATCCAGGGCGAGTTCAACGGTGCGCAGGCCGGCGGCAAGAAGGTCTCCCTTGCGGACCTAATCGTGCTCTGCGGGTGCGCGGGCGTCGAGCAAGCCGCGAAGAAAGTCGGTCACGAGGTGACGGTTCCTTTCTCGCCCGGACGCATGGATGCCTCGGAGGAGCAGACCGACGTCGAGAACTTCGCGCCGCTCGAGCCGGCCGCGGATGGCTTTCGCAACTACCGGAAGGCCGAGCTCGCCGCGACGCCAGAGGCGCTGCTCGTCGACAAAGCGCAACTGCTGACACTGACCGCGCCCGAGATGACGGTGCTCCTGGGCGGCATGCGGGTTCTGAACACCAACGTCGGCTCCAAGCACGGCGTATTCACCGGGCGGCCCGAGACGCTGACCAACGACTTCTTCACAAACCTGCTCGACATGGGCACGGAATGGAAGCCGGTGTCGAACGACAAGGATCTTTTCGAAGGGCGCGACCGCGAGACAGGCGAGCTCAAGTGGACTGGCACATGCGTCGATCTCGTCTTCGGCTCGAACTCCCAGCTCCGTGCACTGGCGGAAGTCTATGCAAGCTCGGACGGGCACATGAAGTTCGTCGAGGACTTCGTGGCGGCATGGACGAAGGTGATGGAGCTCGACCGCTTCGACCTCCGGTGATGAAAGTCGCTGCTGCTGCGATCGTCTTGGGTCTCCAGAAGGACTTCAGCTGAGCACCTTCAGGAACTCCGCGTCGTCGAGGACGACGGATGTCTCGATGGTGAGGAGGTCTGACCACTGGTGAGACCATTTGCCCATCAGAACTGCATCCTCTGCCTCCACGAGGGAGTAGCCGGTGCGGTCGCTCACACTGTGCCACCGGCCAATCATCTTGATGCCAGCGGGTGGTTGACCCCCGCCCTCGAGGAAGCGCTTGATCGCTTCGTTTCTGTGCTCGGGGCGAATCGTGTACTTGGAGATGAACTTCATCGTGTATCCCCCTACGGCGCGGCCGCTGTGTGTGAAAGTGAGATGATGCCAGGGCGGTTGAACTACATCAACGGTCAACCACATCAAGGACATCGAACCCGTTCGGGCGAAGACTCGAAAGCGCAAACGAAGTGTCCCAAAATCGAGACCCGCGATCGAGGTGCCTCGACAAGGGAGCTCGCCGCATGCGTGCCTTCGACAGATGGGGAGCTTTGTTGGCAGCAAGGTGTTGACATGAGACCGCTTGTTGCCGCACACGAAAGACAGGAGGTGGTCCACGCGAACACTGGCACCGAGCGTGTAGCCGGGATTTCGTTTCCGGAGTCAAGCGAAGGAAAGCGCAGCTCGACGGATACGGCGAAGCACATTTTCGCCGAAGCGGTGCGGCGTATCGACCCGCAAGCCGCTGGGGCGCTCCTCGCCGAGCGGCAGTGGCGGCAGCGCTACCCGGCTCACCTGGTTCACCAAGTGAAGCTGGCAGCACGCGACGCCGACACGGCGACCAACATCGCGGCCGACGGTCTCGAAGCTGTGCACAATAGCTTCGAGTTCGTTCGCGATGGTGTGGCGTCGCCTCTCGCCAAGGCGATGGACGAGTCAATGGAGTCGCCCTTCCGCACGGCAACCGTCCACGGCAAGTCGCAGTTTGTTGGGCCTCCGTTGGACGTACCGTATCGAGGCGAACGCCTGGTGGGCGACAGGCTCTTGCGTCAACTCGACGTATGGTGCAGTCGCGGCATCACCGAGCCTTCGCACGCCGAAGCGATCCGCACTGTCATGCACAATCCGGATTGGCTGGATCTCTCGGACCGGACGTTCTTATTGTTGGGCGCAGCTTCGGAAATCGGACCGCTCTCGTTTCTTGCCGCCCATCGCGCGAACATCGTGGCAGTGGATCTCAACCGGCCTCGGCTCTGGACGCGAATCTTGGAGCTGGTCGCGCGATCCCCATGTGTGTTGCACGCTCCGGTGCGAACGCAGGACGGCATCAATGTGCCGGAGGATGACTTTGCGAAGCGGGCAGGTGCCGACCTGCTACGAGATACGCCAGAGCTCGCGGCATGGCTCGAGCGTTTCGAAAACCCGGCCGCTATCGGTTGTTACGCCTATCTAGATGGTAAGGACCACGTTACGTGTGGCTGTCGCCATGGACGCGCTCGTACAGCGGCTGCATGCGAAAGCTTCACGTGCAGCGTTCGCCTACCTGGCCAGCCCCACCGATGCTTTTGCAGTGCCTGAGGAGACGGCGCGGAGAGCTCATGAGAGGTTCGGTGCCCGGGGCGCTGAGCGACTTTGGCAGTCGCCAGCCCGCTGGATCACTCGGCAGCGCTTGTATGCTCCCAACATTCCGGACTGGGTCACTTCGGCTACCGGCGAGCGCTACGGGATCTACGATGGGCTCGTCATCCGACAGGGGCCAAACTACGCGTTGGCAAAACGAATCCAAAAGTGGCGTGCATTGACTGTGCGAACGACAGACCATCGAGTCTCGGCCAACGTGGCTCCGCCAAGCATGACTAACTCGGTTACGAGCAGTCGGGCGTTCGCAGCGGCCTATGCCGGCGCGCGACACTATGGAGCCGAGATTTTCGCCCCGGAGACCACGAACGCGTTGATGGGCGCGTTGCTCGTGTATGACCTGTGTTCCGAAGAATCGGTGGCCAACCCCCGGATGCCCCTGGCCCATCCACTGGAGCTCTTCATGAGCGGTGCCAATCACGGGGGGCTTTGGCGATCGCCAATGCAGATCCGTTCGGTGCTCGACGTCGCTGCAGTGCGTGGATTCCTGAGCGGATCGAACGCTTGACGCCGCGCAGAGCAGCGCTTCCACGGTGAACGCGCGCCCTTACTGGCTCCAGCGGTAGGACTCGAACCTACGACCAAGCGATTAACAGTCGCCCGCTCTACCAACTGAGCTACGCTGGAATGGCTGGCAGGGATAGCTCGCCTTCGCAGGCTGTCAAGCATCTGGGCCAAGGCGTCCGAAGGCCTTTTTCCACAGCGGTAGCTTCAGGGTACACCACTCCACGCTGCGGACTGTGTCGCATCGTGGCAGGGTTTCCCTTCATGGAGGGCCAAGCCTTTTTTCAGGAGCTCGGCAATGACCTCTTCGAAGCATCGAAGTGGACGCGCGGCCCCTGGAGCCCCAAGCACCAGCATGGGGGGCCTCCCGCGGCGTTGGTGGCAGGGCGCCTCGAGACGATGCTGGACGAAGCCTTCCGCATCGTCCGCGTGTCGACAGAGATTCCGCGTCCGGTGCCCGTCGGGCGGCTGCGCATCGAGCGTTCGGTTCGTCGGGATGGTAGCTCGGTCAAGGTGCTCACGGGGCGACTGTTGGACGCGGACGGAAAGCTGGTCTTGTCCGCGGAGGCCCTGGCGCTGGCCGAGGTGGAGCTCGGGATCGAGGCCCCGCAGCCCGTGATGGATGAAGCCCTGGCGAGCACCGGCCGGGCCGCGGACTTTCCATTTTTCGATCCCGAATCCAACTACGCGGCCGCCATGGAGCTTCGGTTCACCCGTGGTGCCTTTGGCGACGGCGACGTCATGGCGTGGCTTCGGATGCGTATTCCGCTGATCTGGGGTCGAAGGCCGTCGCCAATCGAGCGTGTGATGGTCGCAGCGGACAGCGGAAACGGCGTGAGCCAGCGTTTGAATGTGCGAGACTTCACCTTCGTCAATCCCGATCTGACGGTGACCCTGCACCGGCAGCCGGAGGGTGAGTGGATCGGCCTCGGGGCACGCACCGATCTGGATGACCGCGGCGTCGGCGTGGCGGATACGCGCCTCTACGACCAACGAGGACCCATCGGCCGCAGCCTACAGACGCTGGTCATCCGCAAACGCTCGCTATGATTTCGTTTCCGGCTGGCGCGCGCGTTCGGTCTTCGTGTCGAGGCCGCGCTCTTCCGCCTGCTCGTCCTCATCTCCGTGACCCTTCCAGTGGGCCATCGACGTGTCGGCGCCAAAGAGGTGAGAGAGTCGGTCATAAAGCGCGGTAGGTAAGAGGTCGCGCAGAAGCGGGGTGAGCTTGACCATGAACGGCTCGAGCACGTGGACCTTGTTGCGCTCTACGGCGTGCACGATCTTCGTGGCGATGCCTTCGGGTTCGAGCATGTGTGTCGCTTTTGGCGCTTCGGCGCCCTCAAACATGCCCGTGCCGATGTAGCTCGGGCAGACGATCGTGGTGTGCACGTGCTCGTGTCCCATCAACTTGAGCTCGGCCCGGATCGATTCTCCGAATCCGATCACCGCCCATTTACTGGAGGCGTAGGTGGAGCCGTAGGGCAGTCCGATCAAACCCGATGCGCTCGCGATGTGAACCAAGTGCGCCTCGGGGCGCTGAATGAGATCGGGAAGAAACGCGTGGGTCATGGCGACCAGCCCAAGCACGTTGACCTCGTAGGTCTTGAAGTGATCATCGAGTGGAGTCTCGGTGAAGGGTCCCCCGAAGACGACGCCCGCGTTGTTGACCAGGACGTCGATTGGACCGGCTTCAGCCGCGATCTGTGCTTTGAGCGAGGCAATGCTCGCGGGGTTGGTGACGTCGACGCGGAAGCACCAGACGGCGCCGCCGAGCTCCTCGAGCTTGGTTTTAGCTTCGGCGAGTTTTTCGTCGTCGATGTCCGCGATGACGATTTCGGAACCGTGCTCGGCGAACTTCTTCGCCATCTCGAAACCAATGCCTTGGGCGCCTCCCGTGATGAGGACCCGCTTTCCCTGCAAACTGTTCATTACCAATCGATGGTACCAGGAGTTTACGGATTTGGGAGGAGCCGAATCACGACCCGCTCGGACCGGTCCGTCGTCGAGATTTCCAGGATGTTCGCGTCTGCGTTCCACGTGAACGTGCAACCCTCGGATTCCTCACACCCTTCCAAGGTCCAGCCGCTCGGGTAGTGACGGGCGGCTGGAACGTAAACCTCCGTCGGTAGCGTAGCCGACGGAGACGGGTCGAACGCGAGCTCGAAGACGCGGCTGTCGGGATCATAGCTAAACGCGCGGGGAATCCCAGCGACGCGTCGCGGGTAGGGCCGGATCAAGGAGTCTGCGTTGTCGCGCTCGATGACCTCGCCCTGGTCGTTTCGCTCCCAGATCCCCCAGCCGCCGGGGTCGTAGGACCAGTAGGTCCAACTCAGCATCATGCGATCGCCCATGTCGAGAAGTTGTCGCATGAAGAGGTCCGCACCCGGCCATGTTGGATCGAAGCCCCATTCGCCGAGGAGCAAAGGCGCCTTCTGCGCCTCGGTTTCGACGTTTCGATTGGCTTCCCAGTTTTCGAGCACAACGTCAGTTTCTGGTGAGTATTCTTGGTTGAACTCGAACTGGATCGAGTACAAATGCGGTGCGTACGCTAGACGGGGATCTCCGTCGCGTGGATCGTCGAGCACCTCGATGAACGAGGGTTGCCCATTGGCCGGAGCTGCGACGCGCGGCTCGTAGAAGATCCAGCCGTCCGGGTCGATTCCACGAATCGTCTCGATCATCCGGGCGTAGAAATCGGTGAACGACGTCCGATCGAACTGAGCGGCCGCGCCGTCGGCAGGCGTGTTTCTGATGTCCGCGGCGCTGTACGCTGAGCCAGGCGAAGGCTCGTTCAAGATGTCGTAACCGAGAACCGCCGGATGGTCCTTGAAGCGCTCGACCACCGCCGCCCAAGCTCCTGCAAAGTGGTCTTGCAGGTAAGGATACTCTCCCCCGTAATCGAAGAAATTGTCGAACGCGGCCATCACTGCGGGGGCAAAGTAATTGAGGGACCACACGGGGGCTTGTTCGAAGGGCAGGCCATCGTCTTCGATCGCCCATTCCGGGGCGCCATCGCAGCAAAAACGTTGCGCGTAGACATCCTGGTGCATGTCGAGGATCACGTGCACCCCGTTCGCTGCAAACCAATCGAGCCGCTCTTCGGTCTTGTCGAAGTAAGCCGTGTCGTACTCGCCCGGTGACGGCTCTACCGCGTCCCAAAAGAGGAGATAACGAACGCCATTGAAGCCCCATTGTCCCGCATAACGCTCCACGTCCGCCTCGGTCAGGTCGGGCAGCCGCTCGGGGTCGCCTTTCGACGAGCTCATGATGTTCATGCCGCGAAGGATCAGCACGAGGCCATCATCGTCATGAAGGAAATAAGTGCCGTCTTCGGCTGGCTCTTGGGGAGCGGTCGTGTTGCTGGCATCGTTGCAGGCTGACAAAAGAGCCAGCAGCGCGAGCCACGTGACGACACCCGCTCTGGCAAACGCGGAGCTCGTTCGCCTCGACACCCGTTACTCCTCCGGGGGGAGAAGCACGGCATTAATCACGTGGACCATTCCGTTTTCAGCCGGGATCGACGCGATGATGTTGGCGCCGTTGATCGTGACCTTGCCGTCTTTCACACCTATCGTGGTCTTTTCCCCGTTTGCCATCGCGAGGGTCTGGCCGTCTTTGAACCACTCTGGTTGAATCGCCGATGTCGTCACGTGGTACTGCAGAATGTTCCTGAGCGTGGCCACGTTCTCGGGTTTGAGAAGATTTTCCACCGTGCCTTCCGGCAACTTATCGAACGCGGCGTTCGTTGGCGCGAACACAGTCAAGGGGCCCGAAGCCGCAACAGAGGTAACATAGTCGGCAGCCTTGATGGCGGTTACCAACGTTGTGTGGTCCTTCGAGCGGATTGCAATGCTCACGATGTTGTTCTCGTCGAGCGGAGGAATGTTCGACGCCTCCTTCGCAGGTGCAGGGGCGGCTGCGGGCTCGGCAGGGGCGGCTTCTTGCTTTTTGCATCCCGAAGTCACTATCGCGGCGCACAGGCTGGCGGCCGCCGTTACGATCAACGCTTTTCTCATGACATCCTCCCCTCGACGAATCAGTCGCAGCGCGTCGGGAGTATAGACACTTGGGCGGCCATGCCGGAAGGGAAAACCCGGGCGCAAATTTTTCGTTCGCTTTCAGAGCCGCGCGCAGATTTTTCTCCTCTGCTCGTTTGCCAAGAGCATCAGTCTCCCTACAATCCGCGCACGGAGGAAGCGGTATGCGCAAACACTGGATTGGGTTTCTCATGATGGGATCGTGCTTGGCGTTTGGGGGATGTACCTCGAAGGAGACCGCCCCCGCCGAGCAAAAGGCAGAGCCGGCCGCGGCCGCACCATCTGCTGCTGAGCCTGAAAAACCCGCGGTTGCAGCTGCAGATCCGGCCGCAGAGGCAAGGGAAATATTCCAGAATCGCTGCACGGTGTGCCATGGCGAAAAAGGCAAAGGTGATGGACCCGGGTCGGCCGCGCTCGACCCCAAGCCCCGCAATTTCACCCTGGTCGATTGGCAAGAGTCGGTGACAGACGATCATTTGCGGAAGATCATCGTCTATGGAGGTTTGGCAGTTGGGAAGTCGGCAGCGATGCCCGCCAATCCCGATCTCGACTCCAAGCCCGAGGTCGTGAATGAGGTCGTGAAGATCGTACGAAGCCTGGAAGGTAAGTAGTGAGCTCTCCGGGCCAACTCTGACCCTTCCATCTGCTTCCCATTTCGCCTCTGCCGCCTTGCCAAGCGAGTGAGGCCTGGTCTATGTATGCCGTACCGGGAAGGCGCGCTTCGATCGGAGCGCGAAATGTTCATTTAAGAACGCGAGGGAAGGCCATGGGTTTCAACGCGAAGGGTGCGCTCAGCGCATCGAGTCTAGCTATCTTGCTGGTTACGGCCACGTGTTTTGGGTGTGGTCCGCAGCAGGCACAGCAGGTTGCACAGGCGCCGGCAAGCTCTACCGCGGCGCTCATGAAGGAGCGAGGCCTCAGCGAGGCCGATGTGAGCGCGGCGCTTCAAACCTACACGCCCACGGGGCAGAAGGATGAGTACATCACGTTCGCATCGGGCGGACATGGGGGCCAAATAATCGTCATCGGCGTGCCCTCGATGCGAATACTCAAGTATGTGGCGGTCTTCACGCCAGAGCCCTGGCAAGGCTACGGGTATGGAGATCAGTCGGGACAGATCCTGGATGAAGGGAAACGTTACGACAAGAAGATGACATGGGGCGACACGCATCATCCCGCGCTCTCCGAGAGCAAGGGTGACTACGACGGCAAATACCTGTTCATCAATGACAAGGCCAACGCTCGCATCGCGGTGATCGATCTGCATGACTTCGTGACCAAGCAGATCGTCACATCGACTCTGATTCAAAGTGACCACGGGGCGACCTTCGTGACGCCGAACACGGAGTACGTCGTCGAATCGAGCCAGTACCCAGCGCCGCTCGGTGGCGGCTACGCCCCGATCGAGGACTACCAGGAGAAGTATCGGGGCGCGGTGATCTTCTGGAAGTTCGACCGCGACAAGGGACGCATCGATCCGGCGAATTCGTTTGCGATGGAGCTCCCACCGTACATGCAAGACCTTTCCGATGCGGGAAAGCTCGTCAGCGAGGGGTGGGTATTCATCAACTCGTTCGACACCGAAATGGCACATGGCGGCACGATGGAAGGTGAACCGCCGCTCGAGTCCGGCGCCTCTCAGAACGACATGGACTACCTTCACGTCATCAATCTGAAGGCAGCTGAAAAGGTCTACAAGGACGGTAAGACCAAGGAGATCGCCGGGATGCAGGTGATTCCCCTCAGCACCTCCATCGAGGAGGGATTGCTGCATTTGATCGGAGAGCCGAAGAGCCCGCACGGGGTCGATGTCACTCCAGATGGCAAAGAGCTCGTCGTTTCCGGCAAGCTCGATACGCACGCGACGGTCTACAGCTTCGAAAAGATCAAAGGCCTCATCGACGCAAAGAACTACGCAGGCAAGGATCCTTTCGGCGTTCCGATTTTGCCGTTCGAGGACAGCATTCGAGGGCAAGTAGAGCTCGGACTGGGTCCCCTTCACACGCAGTACGACAACAAAGGCAACGCATACACGTCGCTATTCATCGAGTCCGCGGTCGCCAAGTGGTCGCTCAAGGATCTCAAGGTCATCCAGAAGGTCAAGGTTCACTACAACGTCGGCCACATCGTGTCGGCCGAGGGCGACACCGTGAGCCCCGATGGCAAGTACCTGATCGCCATGAACAAGTGGGCGCTCGACCGCTTCAACAAAGTCGGCCCGCTGCTTCCACAGAATTTCCAGCTCATCAACATCGATAGCGATCCGGTTCAGTTGATCTATGACATGCCGCTTCCGCTCGGGGAGCCGCACTACGCGCAGATGATCAAAGCGGACAAGCTGTCACCCATCGACGTGTACAAGCCTGGCTTCGATGCGGTCGCCGACGAGCACAGCCCGGACGCGGTCAAAGCCAAAGAAGAGCGCATCGAGCGCAACGGCAAGGACGTCCACGTGTACATGACCGCCGTTCGAAGTCATTTCACCCCCGATATCATCCGGGTGAAGAAGGGCGATACCGTGCACCTCCACATCGACAACGTGGAGCAAGCCCATGATGCGACCCATGGTTTCACCGTAGGCTCGTATAACGTGCACAGCAGCCTCGAGCCCGGCAAGCACGTCGACATCACGTTCGTCGCGGATAGGGCCGGTACGTTTCCCTTCTACTGCACGGAGTTTTGCTCGGCGCTCCACCTCGAGATGGCGGGCTACTTGTTGGTGGAACCCGGATGATCCCGTGCGCCGCAGGTGTCGGCCGGGGGCTCCTTGCACCCGGCCGCTCATGCGTGTGCATATTGGGACTCATCGTGACGCTGAACGGTTGCGGGCCTGAGGCTGCCCCTCGTCCCGATGAGCGGCAGGCGAGAACACCTCCCGCGCCGCCAGCCGACTGCATTGCGGTCGCCGGAGGGGATCTCCAAGCAGCCATCGACGGCGCCGCCCCTGGATCATCCTTGTGCCTGCAGCCAGGCTCTTACGAGGGGCCGCTGGTTCTGGCAAAGAAGATTGAAATATGGGGTCCGCGTGACGCCGTGATCAAATCGTCGGGGGAGGGAACAACCATCCAGATCCAGGGAAACGGGGCGGCGCTGCTCGGGGTGACGGTCGATGGTAGCGGTGGGCGCTTCGATACGCTCGACGCTGCCGTCCACGTCGTCGCTGACGATGTCCGGGTCCAGGGCGTGCGCGTGCAAAACGCCGTGTTTGGATTGCTGGTCGAAAAAGCAAACCGTGCACACATCGTCGAGAACGTCATCCAAGGTCCGGACGAAGGTCCGCTTGGGCTTCGCGGAGATGGAATCCGTTTTTGGGAGACCCGAGACTCGGAGATTCGTGACAACCAAGTCATCGGATCTCGAGACATGGTGGTTTGGTATTCCAGCAACAACCGCCTGATCCGCAACACGGTGGTTCGCAGTCGCTACGGAACCCATTTCATGTACAGCCACGGAAACTATGTCGAAGGCAACCGATACCTCGACAACGTCGTCGGCGTGTTCATCATGTACAGCCGCAATGTGACGTTGCGAGACAACCTGGTGGCTCGTTCCTCCGGGCCAGGCGGTATGGGACTCGGCAGCAAGGAATCAGGCAACTTGACGGTGCTCAACAACGCCTTCATCGCGAATACGAAGGCCGTCTACATGGACACATCGCCGCTCGAACCCGACGACTTCAACACCTTCGAGGGCAATGCGTTCTTCCATTCGGAGGTCGCAGTGCTCATGCACTCGAGCGAGGATCGCAACGCTTTCCTGCGCAACACGTTCGTGAGCAATCATTCCCAGGTGCAGGTCGAGGGTGGTGGAGATGCGTTGGGGGTGAAATGGCTAGGCAACGCCTTCGACGACTACCAGGGCTATGATCTCGACCATGATGGGTTCGGAGACATACCCTACGAGCTGCGTCGTCTCAGCACTCAGCTTCAGAGCACCTATCCGCAGCTCCAGTTTTTTCGTGGCGGCGTCACGCTCGAGCTCCTCGATGCGATTAGCGCCTTGTTTCCCATGATGGAGCCGAAGACCATCCTGATCGACCCTCGGCCCAGCATGGCCAGACTCGAGTGGAACGGCCTCGATGCACGTTGAGGGAAAGGCCATCCGGAAGCGGTTCGGCCGCATCGAAGCGCTTCGCGGTCTCGATTTCGAGATCCCAAGCGGCGGAAAAGTCGGGTTGATCGGACCCAACGCATCCGGCAAGTCCACGTTGATTCGGATCGTTCTCGGGCTGCTCCATTGCGAGGGAGAGCTCTTGTTGGATGGCGAGAGGAAGCGCGGAGTCGAGATTGCAGACCGGATCGCGTACGTTCCTCAGATTGCTCCGAAGTTTAGCGCCACGGTCGACGAAGTGGTCAAAGCGATCACCAGGGTTCGTCAGATCCCGACTGAGGACGTGCTGTCCTGTGGCACAGAAATGGGAATCGACCTTGGTGCGGTCCGGGGGCAGGCGTTCGTCAACCTGTCCGGCGGAGCCAAGCAGAAGACGTTGATCTCACTGGCGCTTGCAAGCCGAGCCTCTTTTTACGTGCTCGACGAGCCGACGGCGAGTCTCGACACCCAGTCGAGAAGAGACCTTTTTCAGCTACTTTCGGAGCGCGCCAAGCACGCCACATTGATCCTCTGCTCGCACCGGCTCGAAGAGATCCGCACACTCGTCGAACGCGTGATGGTGCTCGAGGAGGGGCGGCTCGTCTATTTCGGGCCAACCGAGGAGTACCTCGATCAGATGACCCTCAGCACAATCGAGGTCCAGGCAAGGGATGGTGTCGATGGTCGCGCTTTGATCGAGCTCGGATTCCGCCCCGGCGTCGCAGGTTGGTGGAGCCGAACGGCGACTCGCTCCGAGAAGCTCTCGGTCGTCGAGCAGATCGCTCGCGATCTCGGAAACCAGATCACGAATCTGCTGGTGCGAGACGCGGAAGCCGTGCAACCGGAAGCCCGGAAAGACGGGGGCGATGTTGGCTAGAGTGATCCGTTGGCTGCTCGTGGGGATGGTTGTCGCCGGTGTCGTCGCTGCGATCGTCCGCCTCAACGAGGCCAAGCCCCCGGACGGTCCCGTTCCCATCGTCTGGGATCGAGAGGTGTGCGCGTTCTGTAAGATGCATATCGGCGACCCGCGCTTTGCCGCACAGCTGCAAACCTCGGAGGGTGAGGTGGTGAGCTTCGACGACCCAGGCTGTCTTTTCGAGTACATGCAGTCGCACCACGTGCCGGTTCATGCTCTCTACTTCAGAGACTACGACGGCAGTGGTTGGCTTTCCGGGGACGAAGCGGGGTTCCTGCCGGTGGATGATTCTCCTATGGGATACGGAATTCGGGCCGTATCCAAGTCGACCCCTGGGGCCAAGGACATCGCGTGGGCGAAAAGCCGTGCGGAAGGTCGTCGTGCGGAGGCGAACGGAGGCTCATGAGCCGCCAGATTCGATCTTTTTGGGCGGTGGCCCGGCTCGACCTGGCCGAAGTGCTTCGGTCCCGGTGGTTATTGTTCTGCATCGTGGTGTATGCGGTATTGGCCGGGGTCTTTTTGCTGGTCGGTATGCGGGAGTCGACGGTTTTCGGTTTTACCGGGACCGACCGGGTGCTCATCTCGTACGTGCATGCACTGTTGGTGCTACTGCCCTTGATGGCTCTGGTTGCGACGGGACAAGTGGTCAATAGGAGCCGTGATGATGGCACGCTCGAGCTGCTTTTCAGTCAGCCGATTTCCCGGGGCGCATTCTTCAGCGCGATCTCGAGCGTTCGGTTTTTGGTCTTGTTGGTGCCGCTCGCGTTGCTCATGGCAGCGATTGGACTCTTCGGCCGGTTGGTGTTCGGTCAACAGATCGCCTGGGTCTTCATCGGGCATTGCCTGGTTCTCTGCTCGGTCCTGATCTGGACGTTCTGTGGGTTA
This sequence comes from uncultured delta proteobacterium, assembly GCA_963817725.1. Lineage (GTDB taxonomy): Bacteria > Myxococcota_A > Polyangia > Polyangiales > Houyiibacteriaceae > SG8-38. Next base: position 161,882 of record CAWFPD010000004.1, on the reverse strand, counting down.
GGCCTGTGGGTGTCGACGACCGTTCAGAACGCCGCACGCGCGACGATGTATCTCCTTTTGATCTGGATCGCAGGCATCGCCCTTTTGGACTTCGCGCTTGCGGGCATGATGCTTCAATGGCGGATCGAGCCCAGAGTGGTCTTTCTGTTGGCCACGCTCAACCCGGTGCAGTGCATTCGAATGGCCCTGCTTTCGTCCGCCGACCCGGAGCTCAGCACCCTCGGTCCAGTGGGATTCTATCTGGCCAACCGGATCGGAAGCACTGCCCTGTACGCATTGGGCGTCGCTTGGCCGATGTTGCTCGGGACGCTCGCTTGGGGGGCTGGACTTTGGAGACTACGTCACGGTGACGTGGTGTAATCCGTGAACGGCTGGAGGAACAAAGATGGCAAACACATTGGACGCGTTCTATCGATTCCTGGATGAGCCGATCTTTCCGTGGGCACGAGTCGTACTGGCGCTACTCACGATCTTCGTGGGTTTGAGCTTCACCGCGCCGATGTGGCACATCAATATGGTGGCGCCTCAATATCCCGAGGGGCTCGATCTCTACATCTATTCGTACAAGGTCGATGGCGGCAACGAGGGCAACGACGTCCAGGAAATCAACACGCTCAACCACTACATCGGGATGGCGCCGATCGATCGCGCCGCGCTCACCGACCTCGATTGGATCCCCTTTCTATTCGCGGGCTTGATCATTCTCGCTTTACGAACCGCTCTCATCGGGAAGGTGAGCTCCCTAGTCGACCTTTTGGTGCTCACGACGTACGCGGGTCTTTTCGGCTTCGGGCGCCTCTTCTACAAGCTCTATACGTTTGGGCACGATTTGGACCCCAGGGCCCCAGTGACGGTCGATCCGTTTACGCCTGTGATGTGGGGTCACAAGCAGATTGCAAACTTCATGACGGCTGCGGGCCCGAGCCTCGGTACGTGGTACGTGACCGCTTTCGCCGCCGGGCTGACGCTGCTGCTTTTCGCGCACCTCGTTGCAGGTCGTCGCGAGCATGTGAGACGGATGGGCGCCTGACGGGATGGCGGGCTGTTGCCTCTTGGTCGAATGACCCTATGCTCCGCGCAAACAGGAGGCGTTATGCGCATGAACTTAGTGGGGCTTCTCATCGTTGGCGGGTGCTTGGCAGCATTCGGCTGCACTTCGAAGGAAACCGCACCTCCTGAGCAAGAGGCCGAGCCGCTGCCGCAGCCACCAAGGCTGAGCCGTCGACGCCGGAGCCTGAAAAAACGGAAGTAGCCGCGGCAGACCCGGCCGCCGAGGCCAAGCAGATTTTCGAGAATCGCTGCGCCGTGTGCCATGGGCAGGACGGGAAGGGCGATGGCCCCGGCGCCGCCGCCCTCAATCCGAAGCCGCGCGACTACACCTCCATGGACTGGCAAAAGTCGGTTACCGACGAGCATCTGCACAAGGTCATCGTCTACGGCGGTCCATCGGTGGGCCTCTCTGCGGGGATGACTCCCAATCCCGACCTCGAAAACAAGCCGGAGGTCGTCGACGAGTTGGTCAAGATTGTCCGGGGCTTCGGGGGGAAATAGTCTCCGCCCTCGCGAGATCAGGCTCTCTTCGTCGTCCGTTGATTGTCGACCGCCTGGCGCTCCAGGGTCTGGAGTCGAGGCCCTTTGCCTGACACAATGGAGACCCTGTGGAATCCCAGCTCCATACGTTCATCGTCTCGGACATGCACCTCACCGAGGCGCAGGAGATCGACCCGCGGCGGCCGTTGTGGATGGCGTACAAGCGCCGGGAGTTCTTCATCGACGCGGACTTCGCAGCTTTCCTCGAGCACATCGAGGAAACGACCGACGGACCCATCGAGCTGGTGCTCAACGGAGACATCTTCGACTTCGATAGTGTGACTGCCCTGCCTAGTGACGGTGGGAACATCGACTGGCTCGAGCGCGCCCGGGGGTTGGGGAGCGAGGAATGGAAGAGCCAGTTCAAGATGAAGGTGATCATCGACCATCACCCCCGGTGGTTCGAAGCACTCGGCCGGTTCGTCGCGCGTGGTCATCGCGCGATTTTCGTCGTTGGCAATCACGACGTGGAGCTCTATTGGCCCTCCGTGCAACGGATGGTTTGCGACGCCCTCGGTGCCCCTTTTCCCGCGAACATCGGTGAAGAGAGAGAGGATGAGCCGGTCGTGTTCTGCAACTGGTTCTACCTGAGCGAAGGCGACACGTACATCAGTCACGGTCAGCAGTACGACCCCAATTGCGTCGTGCGCGATCCCATCGACCCGTTGGTCGAAGTCTACGGGGAGCCCCGCGTGCGCATCCCATTTGGAGATCTGGCGGCGCGCTACATGCTCAATGGGATGGGTTACTTCAACCCACATCAGTCCGAGAACTACATCATGAGCACTGTCGCGTACCTGCGATTTTTCTTTCGCTACATGCTGCGAACGCAGCCGCTGCTGATTTGGACGTGGTTTTGGGGCGCCTACGCGACGTTGTGGATCTCGCTCCGGACCCACTGGCTCCACCCGATGCGTGACCCGCTGCTGGTCGACGACAAGGTCCGGTCGATTGCGCTCCGGTCGCAGGCGACTCCCTCGATGGTCCGCAAGCTCAATGCCCTACACGTACCCGCGGCGACCAACAATCCGTTTCGCATCGCGAGAGAGCTGTGGCTCGACCGGGCGTTCTTTCTCTTGGCTGCGCTCTTCCTCGCCTGGCAGATCGTGCTCGTCATCAACATCGCCTGGCCGATCAGCCCGTTTTGGGTGTTCGTGCCGACGTTGATCTTCATGCTTCCCTACGTCGCCTATGCAGCATCAGTACGCCCGACTGTGTTTCAGACTCCATTGCTCACCGAGCGGCTCGCCGAGCTGATCTTCAAGATCACGGGGGCGCGGCGAGTCGTGTTTGGGCACACCCACGAACCCAAGTGTGAGCAGGTCGGCCCCGTGACGCTCTACAACGGGGGCTTTTGGTCCCTGGCTTTTGCAGATCCCGAATGCCGTGTGCGGCTCGGAGAGCAGACATTCGTATGGATCCGCCCAAGCGCCGAGGGAACGGGCCGTACCGCAGAGCTGTGCCGTTGGAAGACGGAAGAAGAAATGCCGATGCGTGCCCTTTGCGTCGAGCCGGTCCCGGCGAGTCAGATGCAACCCGGTCAGGCTCTTCAGGAAACCGAAAGACGCCTCGCGTGAAGCCCCCGATTTGTCTCCCACGAGACCCTGGCGAAGGCGAGCTTCACGAGCGTCTGTGTCACTGAGCGCCGGCCGACTCGAAGAAAAGGTGACGTGAATGTAACATGCGGAGCCCGGCGAGCGCTGGTCCGTGTCCGGTCTCTGAGATATCGTCCCGGCCGCCATGATTCTAAAGTTCCCCCCTGTAGCGGTTTTGACCGGTATTCTCATCGTGGCCGGCTGTGGCGACGATCGACCCGCGGGAACGGCTGGAAACGACAGCAGCCTAGTCGGCGGCACGTGCATGAACCGCACGGAGTGCGACGAGCTACTTTGTCAGACAGGCCCCCAGTTCCCCGGAAACGTCTGCACCATCTCGTGTGGCAACTCGGGAATGTGCCCGCAGGGCTCTTTCTGCGCGGCGTTGGATCGAGGATGGATTTGCCTGGTGCGCTGCGCCGCGAGCGAGGACTGTCGCACCGATTGGGAGTGCTTACCCGTGGTGGAGGCGCCACCCCCTTTGTCGGGCGAAAGTCCTACGTTCGTGAACGTCTGCATCGGTCCTGAAGCATCCTGAGATCTTTCGACCTAGAGCGCGATCCCGCGCAAGGCGGCTTGCACGATGACTGGGTTCGGGGTCGACATCCCGTCGTAGAAGGCCACCACCGTGCCGACGAACGCTTCCCAGAGCGTGAGCCGGAACGAGGGTGCAGGCCAGCTGATCGAGCTTGCGATGGCGTCTACGTAGTTTGCGAACTGTGGGTCTCTGATTTGGGTAGTCATGGGTCTCTTCCTTTCTTTTGTGGTTTCAAGCCGCGCGCTTCCAGCGCTTTGCGGCATCGATGAAGCGAACGGCAACATGGGCGATGCGCTCTGCACGCAGAATTCGCTGGTGGCCGAGGCCTTCGGTGATGAGGAGCTCGGCGCCTGGCCACGCTCCCGCGATGCTCCGGCCGGCCTCCACCGGGACTTCCTTGTCGTCTCGATCGTGAATGACCAAAACAGGCACGCGCATCGACCGCGCGATCACATTCACCAGCATGTCCTCCATCGGCATGGCCAGTCGACGTTCGATTCGTTGCTTCAGCCGACTTCGGACGTCGCTGGTGATCCCGAGCACGGAGCCAAACGTTTCGAGAAAGGCGCGCGGATCGGCGGGTGGGGATATGAACACGGCTCGCTCGATCAGGAGCCCTTCGGCGAGCGCTAGTGTCGTCGCTGCCCCTCCGAGCGAATGCGCGATGATGGCGTAGACTCCACCAAGCTCGTCCGTGACCTGGCGTACGCAGACGGCAAGCTCGGGTAGCGACAGCCGGCGGCCTGGTGACTGCCCGTGGCCGAAGGCATCGAAAGCGACCACGCGGTAACCGCGGTCGACGAGAGGTTTCACGAAGCCTCCGAGCTGGGTGGCCCTGCCGTTCCATCCATGGACGAGCAGCACGGTCGGGCCCTGTCCCCAGCTCCATGCCTGCATGCCCGCGATCCGCGAGGTCGTCGCGCTCTTGAGGACGTCGCGCTCCCCGGGTCGGGGCTGACTTCGGCGTGTCGCGAAGAAGAGCCGTTCGGCGGCCGCTGCGGTCAGACTCGGCGCGACACGGCTGCCCATCGAGAAACCCACTGTGATTACGTTGCGTCGCATGGCTCTTGCTCTCCTTTTGCTCGGGGCATTTCCTTCCACTCGAAAGAAGTTACGGACGGGCCGTTGAAGCCCGCGTGGAAGAGAGCGTTGAAAAACGAAGGACCGATCAATGAAACGATCGTTCGTGCTTTTTTCTTACCATTTGTATGCCTTGCCTCGCTCATCTTCCCCTCCTCAGTGCGAACGTTCGATCAGCGACTCGAAGGCCTGGAAGGCATGGCGCTCGGCCTCCGGGTCATGCAGCAAGCGGCCGAAATGATGATAGGCGCCCACGATCGAGCCGAGGTCGAACACGAACTGGTCCAGATCCAAGTCGCCGCGAAACTCACCTTCCTCGATGGCGATTTGCGCAGCTCGCTTCAGTGCGTCGCGCTGGTCGCGTTGAATCTGTACCAAGTAGTCGCGCGCCGGGCCCGGCTGGTCGTCGAGCTCCGCCGAAACCGCGTAAAAAATGCACCCGCCGGGCAGATTCTGTTCCCACTCGCGTATGGTGTTCTCGAAGATCGCCCGAATGCGCGCCTCGCCCCTCGGCTTCTTGAGAGCGGGCGCGATGACCAGATCGACGAAGCGCCGGCGCGCTTCTTCGAGGACCTGGAGCTGCAACTGCTCCTTCGATCGGAAGTGCGCGAAAAGCCCGCTCTTCGACATCCCCGTCGCATTCGCGAGAGAGCCGATCGACAGCTTCTCGAACCCAACGGTGCTGGCGAGGTCGATCGCTTCGTCCAAGATGGCTTGCTTTGTTTCGTCACCCTTGCTCATGCCAGAGATAATAGTACGAACGTTCGTTTCGTCAACAAAGAAATGCTCTTTTTTCTTTTCGTAATGAATTCAGCCGGTTCAGGTGCAGCTTGGCACGACGGCGCCTGCGACCGACTCCGCTGGGAAGTATCCGCTCGGGTCGGTGATCTCCATGGCGACGGCCTCGGGATCCCCGACAAAATCGCTGCGAATGACCAGATGGTTGGGGCCCGCCACCTCGTCGTAGTGGACCAGGAACGCGCCTGGCTCGACCCACGCCCGGGCGATCCCGACGGGGATGTCCGTGGGTCCGCTTTCGGAGAACCTCGGGACGCCGTCCATGCCGACTGGGAAGTCGAACCGCGCCGAGCCGATCGTCAGATGCAGGCTGACATTGGAAGGCGACACGAAGGCGAGGGAAAAACAGCGCAGATCGAGCTGATTTGCGCTGAGTCGGTAGACGTTGCCCGTGACCTGGGCGGCCGTCGGCGGCAGCGGAGGCACCGGCTGGGCTGCCGGGGGCTCGGTGGCGGTGGCAATGGCTGCTGCAAGCCTGGCCGATGCATCGGGATTCGGTGGGAGCGGCTCGTCGGACTTCAATGCCGCTGCCAGCAAGAGGGCGACTTCGCCCCGCACATCGTCGCCGCCGTGTCCCGTGAACACGGCGACGATGTCTTTGTCGGGCCACACGGTGATGGCCTGGCCGCCGCGACCGCGCGCCTCGTAGGGGCCTGCAAACGCGCCGTTCAACACCCACCACTGATAGCCGTAGCCCGTCCCGTCCGTCGCGGCCGTCACCTGATGCCGGGTCGCTTGCTCGACCCATTCCTTGGACACCACTTGCACACCGTTCCAGGTGCCCTCGTTCAAAAACAGGTGACCAATCCTCGCCATGTCGCGCGGGTGGAGCTGCAGATCGCCCCATCCACGGTTGAGGCCCTGCGGGTCGTCGGGCCACTTGGCTTCGTGAATGCCGAGCGGTTCAAACAACGCATCGCGGGCGAAGTCGAGCGCCGACTTTCCGGTGGCCTTCGTCACCATGGCCGACAACACATGGGGCCGGGGCTGCAGTACGCGAACCCAGTTCCCGGCGCGACTGCCATCGGGATGCTGAGCGCGTACTCTATCCAGTTGCTGCTCGCGATCATTTCATAGAGCTCGGGCTCGCCGGGCATCCGTCCGCAATCCAAACCCGAGGTCATCGTCAGGAGGTCGCGCAGCTCGACGTCTTCCTTGCCATCGGAAGTGGACGCTGGCGCGAGCTCCGGGAACGTCGCCAGCACCTTTTGGTCGAGGCTCAGTAGATCTCGCTTCCTCTGGCGGTGCCGAATCCGATTCGCAGCCCGTGCATCCTGCGAGCAGCCAAATGACCGCGCCAAGAACGGCGAAAAACAGCATCGTTCTGGACATCTTGCAGCTCCTGGACGGTACTGCCGGGAGGCTAGGTTCGTTTCGAGACGCCGTCCATGGTCCGCTCCGTCGCGCATCATTTACGCGTGGAATTGGCAAAAATCACGGTGTCGTCTAAACATTGGCCCCGACATTGCGTCGAACCGGTATGCACGAGGTCTCGGGACGCGCAGAAAAATCGGGAGAGCGGTCGATGGTTTGGACGAAAGTGGCGAGCACGGCACTGTTGGCAACGGCCCTGGCAGGTGCCTTCTTCATGACCGAGAGCGTTGCACAGGCCAACGACAACGACCCCGCTGCCAAGAACACTCTGACCCTGAAGATCACAGGACTAAAGGAAAACGAAAAAGGAAAGATGGCCTGTGCGCTGTTCTGGCAGAACAAAGGCTTTCCACGCAAGCATCGCCGGGCGCTTCGAAGAACGTGGGTGGAAGTCGATGGACAGAGAGTCGTCGAGTGCGTCTTCAAGCGTACCGGCCTCGGTGAGTATGCCGCTTCGGTGTTTCTAGACCGAAACCGAAACGGAAAGCTCGATACGAGCGTGATCGGTGGACCTGAGGAACCCTGGGGCGTGTCGAACAACGCCCAGCCGAAACGGTTTGGTCCGCCCGCATACAAAGACGCGACCTTCCGATACGAAGGCGGCCCTATGACGATCGACATCAAGCTGATCTACGACTAGCTCGTTCGTCCCGTGAGCTAGTATCCGCCGCAGTCTTCGCACGCTCATGCATGGAAGTTAGGAAGCGGAGCGTGCCATCGAGCATCCGTGCCGTGCGGGGTGACGCAAAGATGTCGAATGCATGTTGAGCGCCGGGGAGCTCTGCGTAGACCACCTCCGATCGGGACGTCTCGCGAAGCCTTTCAGCAAACAGCCTCGCGTCTTCGACCGGTGCAAGCGTGTCGCGGTCTCCATGCACGATGAGGAAGGGCGGTGCGTCCGGGTGGACGCGATCGATCGGAGAGGCGCGATGAAACTTCTCCGGCTCTTCGTCGAGAAACGCCTTCATGATCATTGGCTCGAGCATTTGCCGGCGGAAGCGCACGAGCATGGTGCCTAGCCGATTCGTGAAGTCATAGACGCCGTAGACGGGCACCGCCGCCTGAAGCGTGGTGTCGGCATCTTCGAAGCCAGGTTGATACTCCGGGTCGTTGGCGGTCAGCCCCATCATGGCGGCGAGATGTCCACCGGCAGAGCCTCCGGTCACGGCGACGAAGCTCGGGTCGACGCCGTACTCGTCGGCATGCTCACGAATCCATTGCAATGCGAACTTCAAATCAGTCAGGTGATCGGGCCATGTGGCGGCCGGGCTCAGCCGATAGTTCACGTTGAAGCAGACCCATCCATTGGCAGCGAGATGACCGATCAGAGGCCATCCTTGCTCTCGCTTGTCACCGATGATCCAAGCACCGCCGTGAATTTGCATGATGGCGGGCCGGCCTCGGCCAGGCGCCTCGGGCATCGCCACGTCCAATTTGAGGCTTTTGCCGGCAATCTTCCGGTAGGTGACATCACGAACGACCTTCACGCCGCGCCGTCGGAAACGAAAGGGCATCAGGAGTTGCGTGAAGGGAAGACGGGCGGCGTCGGCGGGCTTTGGCAATCCGGAGAGCGCTTGTTCAAAGATATCGCGGGTGTGCCGCCCGTCGTGAAAGAGCACCAGCAGACCGAGCCACGAGGCCACCGTGATCCCCATCCCGATCATTCCGGGCCATCTGGACAAGGCGCCAAAATGCACGAACAAGATGGTCGCGAGCGCCTGCCAAACGATGTGATGCAACGCCAGCTCCGCGGTGAGCCAAGAGCCGAAAAAGCTCGGGACGAACAGGGCAGCGATTCGGCGCACCGGCATGAAGGCGTTCAATGTGAAAACCGCACCGACTAGGCTTACGGCCAGGAACAACCAGGCAACGATGGTCGGGCTCGCCAACATCGACTCTGGCCTTCTAGCACGTTCCGCGATAAGTCGGTTGCCGATGGCCGAGCCCGAGCTCTCCTACTCGCGAATCACCCAGCTGCCCGAGCGGCCCATTCAGCGGCTCCAACGGCCTTTGCAGGCTTTCATCCACGTAGAGTCGGCGGGCGGCGTCGTCCTCTTGGTTTGCACCGCCATTGCCCTCATCGCTGCGAATTCGGCGTACGCCGACGCCTATCAGGCGTTCTGGGACCAGACCCTTCGCGTTGCCATTGCCGGCTTCGAGCTTTCTTATCCACTCTGGTACTGGGTCAACGACGCTCTGATGCCGATTTTCTTCTTCGTCATCGGGCTCGAGATCAAACGCGAGCTCATGATCGGCGAGCTCAGCGATCCGAAGAAGGTCGTGTTGCCCGTGGCGGCCGCGTTGGGCGGGGTGGTAGTGCCCATCTCCATCTATCTCGCGCTTCAGCGCGGCCAACCCGGGGCGGCGGGATGGGCCGTCCCCATGGCCACCGACATCGCCTTCGTCGTCGGTTGCATGTCGTTGCTTGGCTCACGCATTCCCCATGGGCTGAAGATACTCATGCTCTCTTTAGCCATCGTGGATGATTTGGTGGCGGTCGTCGTGATCGCGCTCTTCTATACGTCATCGATCAGCACGACTTGGTTGGCGGGCGCTTTGGTGGGGCTCGGAGTGGTCGTCGCCATCAACCGGCTGGGGGTACGGTCGGTCGGAATCTACGTTCTTGTGGGAATCTGGGTATGGCTCTGCACGCTCAAGTCCGGCATTCATCCTACGATTGCGGGCGTCGGGCTGGGTATCTTGACCCCAGCGCAGCCTTGGCTGGGCGGAAAGACGTTCATGGGCTTTTTGCGTCATAGCGACGAGACGCTACGCCGGAAAGAGACGACGATTGCGGAAGCCCGTGCCATCGTGGAGGACCTATCGTTTGCCTCTCGCGAGGCGGTCGCGCCCTTGATGCGCATCGAGATGTCGCTTCATCCATGGTCTGCGTTCGCCATCATGCCGGTGTTCGCTCTGGCGAACGCGGGAGTCCCCATCGATCTGGCAAGCGTCGGGGAGCCGGTGGCGATCGCGGTCGCTGCGGGGCTGCTGGTCGGAAAGACGACTGGGATCTTCGGTGCCTCCTGGCTCACGGTCAAGCTCGGGTGGGCGGTCCGACCGTCCGGTGTGACCTGGCCCATCCTCGGCGGCGCGGCTTTCCTCGGGGGCATCGGATTCACCATGGCCTTGTTCATCGCCGCGCTCGGCCTCTCTGAGGATTTGCTCATCGCAGCCAAGATCGGCGTGATCGTCGGATCGTTTTGCAGTGCGATTTTCGGAATGCTGATTCTCTCCTTCGTGACCAAGAAATCGACCTGATGCGAATCTGCTTCTCTTTTTTGTTGCTGTGCTTTGCCGCGGGCGCCGAGGCCCAAAGCGCGCCGGTTTTCTATTCGTACACCTCGGACGCCGGCCGAACCGTCTATGTGAATCGGTTTTCCATGGTGCCGCCCGAGAAACGCTCGGAGGCTAGGGCGGTCGACCTCTCCGAGGTGAGCCTCAACGAGACCCTCGCAGACGAGCTCGCAGGCGCCGTGGAGGACGAGCTCCGCCAGCTCAAGGACTCCGATCCGTGCAACGCAGCCCGAACGGAACGCAGTGCAGGCGCATGGCGTCACGTATGGCATCGCCATGGTCCGTGGGTTTTGGCGAGCCTTGCCGCATTGGTGTTGGTGTTGATGTCGCCTTGGATGGTGCAACGCACGCCGCCTGGTGTATGGCCGCGGCTGCTCATGGTGGCGCTTCCTGCGCTGGCGATGACCGCGCTGCTGGCTATCTCGGCCACGCGGGCGGCGAGCTCACTCGAAGCGGTCGACGAGCTGGCAACCCTGTGTGATGCGAACGAGAAGGAAGCCTCGCCACGAAAACAGCTGACGAGGCTCAACGAGATGCACGCTTACATGGACCAGCTATACAAGGATCAATACGAGCAGATTGAAAGCATCACCAGAATCAAATGAGTCAGCAGCCAAGCTTCGATGATCCGACGCGGTGCCCCTCGTGCGGGGAGCCCAACGAGTGCGCCGTTGCCGCGGGTCGAAGCGCCGAATTGTGCTGGTGTATGTCCGTCACCATCGATCCGGAGACCATCGCACGCATTCCCGCGGAGGCGCGCGGCAAGGTATGCATCTGCCGGCGCTGCGCCTCTAGGTCGGCCGACGCAGGCTGAGGGGTGGTGCGCCGTGTCAGCCCGCCACGGTCGTTGGCCCACACGGATTGCACTTGTTCGCCAGCTCGTCGTGCTCGACCTGAATGGTCGCATGATCGATCGTGAATTGGTCGGATAAGATCCGATTGGCCGCATCGATGATGCCCTGATGGTCGGCGTCTGCAGCGATGACCAAATGCGTGGTGGCGATGTTCCTGCCGCTCGTCAAAGCCCACACGTGTAGATCGTGCGCTTCCAGCACGCCTGGCAGCTCTTTGAGGGCGGTGGCGACCTCGTCGACGGAAATGCCTTTGGGAACGCCTTCCATCAGCACGTCGAGCGTCTCCCGCACGAGGCCCCAGGCGGAATAGAGGACGAGAGCCGCGATGATGAACGAGGCAACTGGGTCGGCCCAGGTCCACCCGAACAAGAGAATGCCCGCGCCGGCCGCGATGGCTCCCACGCTCCCCAGGGTGTCGCCCAGCACGTGCAACCAAGCCCCACGGACGTTGAGGTTTTGTTTGCGGCCTCCGCTGAGCACGGCGAGGTTGGCGAAGTTGATCGCCAACCCCCCAAAGGCGATGGCGAGCATGAGGCCGCCTTGTACCTCCGGCGGCGAAGAGAGCCGTTCCCAGGCCTCGCGGGTGATGAGCACGGAAAGAACCAACAGGGCAGCCCCATTCGTCAGGGCGGCCAGGATTTCGGCTCGATGAAAGCCATACGTGCGTTGCGGCGTGGCCGGGCGCTGAGCAAGGACCACCGCAACGAGCGAAAGCGCCAAGGCGGCCGCATCGGAAAACATGTGACCTGCGTCGGCCAACAAAGCCAGCGAGTTTGCGGCCAGGCCGCCGACCACTTCGGCAACCATGTACGCGGCGGTCAGCACTAGCGCGAAGGTCAGGCGCTTGCGATTCCCTGCCACTATGTCGGCGGGGGCGTGGTGATGATGCTCGTGTCCCATCGCGACTGCGCCTTTACCACGACGAGCGGCATGGATCGATGCGCGCCTGGTTCATGTAGAGGTTTGCGCGTGGCTGTAGTAATTGATGCGTTCGGGGTGGTACCGATCAACGCGGAAAGCGCAGGAGGAACCCAATGAGCGAAAAAAAGCCCGTGAGCTACGAGGGACGACAAGCCGACGTGCAATGGGACGGTCGGCTTTGCATTCACGTCGGGGAATGCGGACGGGCGCAAAATGAGATCTTCGTCGGCGGCCGGCAGCCGTGGTGCGAGCCCGATCGTGCGAGCGCCGACGAGGTTGCCGATGTCGTCTTGCGATGCCCCAGCGGCGCGCTGACCTACCGCCGCAAGGATGGAGGTCCCCAGGAGACGGCAGATGACGAAAACGTGGTGTCGGTGATGTACAATGGACCCTTGTATGTCCGTGGCGATCTGCAGATCGACGGGGCCGCCCCAGACATGGCTGGCGTACGGTTCCGGTCTGCCCTTTGCCGGTGCGGACAGTCCAAGCAAAAGCCCTTTTGCGATAACAGTCACGAGGCCGCCGGCTTTCGGGATTATGGAGCGGTCGGCGAGAAAGGCGAGGGGTTCGATGTACCTGGCGGCAAGCTCCAAGTGAGCCGTGCGCCCAACGGGCCACTCTTGTTGAGCGGGAATTTCACTATCGTGGCGGCCAGTGGACGGAGCGCTTGGAGGGGCAAGAAGGCAGCGCTTTGCCGTTGTGGCCATTCCAACAACAAGCCCTTTTGCGATGGCAGCCACAAGGGCGCTGGTTTTCAAGCCGACTGAGTTGGGCCCGGGCGTGATAGGAGGCGAGGGTGAGCTTCTCGACGATGATGGACCGACCGTTGCTGATCTCGGACCTGTTCGAGCACGGGCGGCGTTTGTATGCCCATAGCCGTGTGATCACGGTTGGCGAGGCGGGCGATCGAGTCAGCACGTACGCAGAGGTCGGTGACCGTACCGAGCAGCTGGCCAAGGCGCTGATACGGCTAGGTGTCCGGCCTGAGGATCGCGTGGCGACCTTCTGCTGGAACAGCCAGGAGCACCTCGAAGCGTATTTCGCCATCTCTTCGATGGGAGCGGTGATGCACACGCTCAACATCCGTCTTTTTCCAGAGCAGCTCGCCTTCGTGATCAATCACGCCGAAGACAAAATCATCATCGTCGACGACACCCTCGTGCCGGTATTGGCTCAGGTTGCCAAAGACATGAAGACGGTCGAGCACATCATCGTGGTGGGTGACGGAGACGATGCACCGTTGCGCGATGCCCCGCGCGCCTCCCTGCACCGCTATGAACAGCTGCTATCGAGCGAGTCGCCAGGGATCCGATGGCCGGAGCTCGACGAGCGCGCAGCAGCCTCGATGGCCTATACGAGTGGAACCACCGGCGACCCCAAAGGCGTCGTATACAGCCACCGTTCCACCGTGCTTCATTCCTATGGGATCAGCTCGGGTGCTGTGACGGGCCTCAACGAGCGGGACATGGTGCTCACGATCGTGCCGATGTTTCACGCGAATTGCTGGGGCCTGCCCTACGCAGGCTGGTGGGTTGGCGCCGATTTCCTGCAGCCGACTCGATTCCTCCAGCCCGCGCCCTTGGTCGCCATGATCGAGCGTCACCGGCCCACGTTCGCCGGCGCCGTGCCGAGCATTTGGACCGCGGTGCTCCACTATGGAGAGGACAGGGACATCGACCTGTCCTCGTTCCGGTTGGTCATCTGCGGGGGATCTGCAGTCCCGGAGTCGCTGATGCGCGCGTTTGAGGAGCGTTACGGCGTCACCATCCTTCAGCTCTGGGGAATGACCGAAACGAGCCCCTTGGGAACCGTCGCATCGGTGCCCCCCAACATCGAAGGAGAAGAAGCCTGGCAGTACCGCGTCCGCACTGGAAGGCCAGTCGCCGGCATCGAGCTCCGTATCGTCGATGATCAGGGTCATGTGCTGCCCTGGGATGGAAAGTCCGTCGGCGAGATCCAAGTGCGTGGTCCTTGGGTGACCGGGAGCTACTATGGCGTGGACGCGTCCGACAAGTTTGATGATGGTTGGTTGCGAACCGGCGATGTGGGCTTCGTGGACCCGCGAGGTTACGCGCAGATCACCGATCGATCCAAGGACGTGATCAAATCCGGCGGCGAGTGGATCTCTTCCGTCGAGCTCGAAAATGCAATCATCGCCCATCCCGAGGTCGTGGAAGCCGCCGTGGTGGGCGTCCCCGACGACACCTGGGACGAACGACCGCTTGCCTGCGTCGTCCGAAAGAAGGGGAGCTCGATCAGCCCGGATGAGCTTCGCGCTTATCTCGAGGGCAAAGTGGCGAAATGGTGGTTGCCCGAGCGGTGGGTCTTCATCGACGAGATCCCAAAGACGAGCGTCGGCAAGTTCGACAAGAAGGCGCTCCGAAAGCGGCACTCCGTCGGCGACCTCACGCCAATCGTGGTTTCCTAGCGGATGACCGCGGGCTCTAGCAGCAATCGAGCTGGTTCCGCGTTTGCTCTGCCGCCTGGCGCAGCAGATGGATGCTTCGCATGACCTGGTTTCGTTCGGCCGCGGGTATCGCGTCGAGGATGGTTCCGATACCTTTCTCAGTGAGATGCAAGAGGCGCTGCGCCTCTTTCTTCCCGTCGGAAGTGAGCGAAACGAGGACGCGGCGTCCGTCGTTCGGTCCCTTGCCGCGAGTGACCCAGCTCCGCGCTTCGAGCCCATCCACGAGGCGCGTCATGGCGCTCTTGGTCACTCTGGTCTGTGCCGCCAGACTGCTCACGTCCCTTTCGCCCTCCAACAGCGTTTGTAGAAGGACGCATTGGGCCGTGCTCACCGTGCCGCAGCAGATCTGCTCCCGCTCCAGCGAAGAGAACATGCGAAAAAAGGCGACGATGTCTTCGACGACCTCGGTCATGGTTTGTGGGCGGTAATCGAGTAACTGAAGATGGTTCCCGACACCTCGTCAATCCTGTCCTCGCCAAGCAGATTGACCGCCGCTTTCCACATCGGGTCTTGCAGGCTCGGGGTGAGCATCGGCGCAGCAGGCTTGCGCGTGAATTCGACGTTTGCGAAGCCGGCCGCGCGGATATAACCCAGATACTCTTCCTCAGTCGAAGCCCCCCCAACGCAGGCGATCCAACTCTCCGCGAGCTTTGATACATCCGTTGGCAGCGCTTCGCTCAAGACGATGTCGCTGACCGCGAGTCGCCCGCCGGGCTTGAGCACACGAAAGGCTTCGCGAAAGACTCGAGGCTTGTCGGGGCTCAGATTGATCACGCAGTTTGAGATCACGACATCAACGCTGTGCGAGGCCACGGGGAGCTCTTCGATGAGCCCCTCGCGGAACTCGACCGTGCGGGCGTATCCGGCGTTCACCGCGTTGACGCGGGCGCGCTCGAGCATTTCCGGCGTCATATCGACCCCGATGAACCGGCCTTCCGGACCGAGCTTCTCGGCACAGAGCAGCGCATCGAATCCAGCCCCAGAACCGAGATCGACGACGATCTCTCCTGGCGCGAGGCTGGCGAGCGCGGTGGGGTTGCCGCACCCGAGCCCGAGGTTCGCCTCCGCTGCGATGCCTGTCGCGTCCCGCTCAGAATAGCCGAGCAGGGTGGCGGTCTTGGCGCGTCGATCGACACTTCCGTCTGCCGTCTCCGATGTCTGCTGCGAAGCGGATCCGCAGCAACCCTTGCCTTGGCGCGCGACCTGGGCGTATCCAGATTTCACTACCTCGTGTGTTCGTTCCCGGTCCATGTCAGCCTCCGATAGTTGCACTATACAACCAATTAGTTGAGGCTGTCAACCAATATTTGGCTGCGTGTCCCCTAGGAAGTTGAGGAGGGCTTCGGTGAATTCGGCCTCGTTTTCCCGGTGGGGCCAATGGCCGGCATCCGGCATCACGATCAGATCGGCGCCTTGCTCGAATAGGTCCTGCGATTTCTTGTAGGGACCCAAACGTCCACCGAAATCCTTGCCTCCGGCGATCATGAGCCCTCGCGTCTGGAGCGGACCGGTGAGACGGCGATCGACTTTGCCGAACATGGCCCGGTAGTAGTCGATCGCGGCGGTCAGCACCTCCGGCTGCGAGAACGCTTCTTTTGCTCTCGCCAGTGCCGCGTCGCGCTCTGGTCCTCGCCAACCCGGCGCCCAGCGCCGATACAGCTTCTCGATGTACGCAAAATCGTTCCGGCGAGCTCCCGCTTCCGCCCAGGGCAATTGAAAATAGACGAAGTGGCGCGCCATGACGAACAGGCCCGCCGTCTCGAGGGCGTTCTTGGGCTTCAAGGTTCGCGGATGGGGAATCGCGATGGGCACGATCGCGTTCACTCGATCCGGCGCCAGCGCCGCTGCGCCATAAACCAACGTCGCGCCCCAGTCGTGTCCGACCAGCACGGCCGAGTCCAACTGAAGCGCGTCTAGCAAGCCGATGGCGTCCTCGGCGAGTGTCACTGCATCGTAAGGACGGCTCGCCACCAAAGTGTCCGGGTGGTATCCGCGCAGGTACGGTAGGATCGTTCGGTACCCTTCTTCGTTGAGTGTTCGAGCAATGCCAGCGAAGGAGTGCGGTGTGTCGGGGAATCCGTGAAATAGAACGATGGGTTTCCCTTGCCCGGAGTCGTGGTAGCGCCACGTTTGGCCCCCACGCGTGACGTTGTGAAATTCGGATTCGACCAGCATGCTTTCCTCAAATCGAGTCATAGCCTCGCCAGCGCGGAGCGTCCAAGGAGGAGTTGACCTCGATCAGCGGAACGCGTACGAACGGCTACGAGTTGGAAGCTGCGATGCCAGAGCTCGACCCAAACAGTACGCGCTCCGCCATTCTGGCCGCTCATGATGTGACGAAGGTGTACCGCATGGGAGACGTCGACGTGCATGCCTTGCGAGGGGTGACCGTCCATCTCTACGAGGGCGAGCTCATGGTTCTTCTCGGCCCGTCTGGCAGCGGAAAGTCGACCTTGCTCAACATTCTGGGGGCGCTCGACGTGCCCACCTCAGGAGAGGTTCTATATCGCGGTGATAACATCGCAACTGCGGGCGAGAAAGAGCTGACACGCTTCCGTCGCGCGCACGTCGGTTTCGTGTTCCAGTTCTACAATTTAGTTCCGAGCCTGACTGCGCGGGAGAACATCGCACTGGTGACCGAGATCGCGGACAACCCTTTGGACCCCGGCGAAGCTCTCGAGCTCGTGGGGCTCACCGCTCGCATGCACCACTTTCCAGCCCAACTGTCCGGCGGCGAGCAACAACGTGTGGCGATTGCCCGTGCGGTCGCGAAGCAGCCCGAGATTCTGCTCTGCGACGAACCGACGGGCGCCCTCGACTTCAAGACGGGCATACGGGTCCTCGAGGTGATCGACGAGGTCAACCGATCCCTTGGAACGACCACGGCGGTCATCACACATCACGCCCCCATTGCGCGGATCGCCGATCGCGTCGTTTCGCTCTCGGATGGCATGGTGGCCGGCGAAGAGGAGAACGAAAAGAAGATATCGCCGTCCGAGCTGACATGGTGAAAGTCCTCGATCGCAAGTTGCTCCGCGATCTGCTGCATCTCAGAGGGCAAGCGCTCACGATCGCGTTGGTCGTCGCCGTCGGTGTTGCGAACTACATCACGCTCCGCAGCGCATGGCGCGCCCTCGAAATGTCGCGGGTCGCGTACTACGAGCATTACCGATTCGCAGACGTGTTTGCCCGGCTCAAACGCGCGCCCGACTCGGTGGTAGAGCGCATCCAGGACGTGCGGGGCGTGGCCTCCGTCTACCCGCGGGTCATCGAGGAGGTGTTGTTGCCGATGGACGACATGCTCACCCCCGCGCATGGTGAGATCATCTCCTTGCCGATCCATGGCCGCCCTCCGTTGAACGACGTCTATCTGAAGGCGGGCCGGTTTCCCGAGCCTGGAAGGGGCAAGGAAGTGCTCGTATACGAGCCGTTTGCCAAAGAGCATGATCTCACCCCCGGCTCGACGATACCTGCGGTGCTCAATGGCAAGCTCCACGAGCTCTTCGTGGTCGGGCTCGCCTTGTCTCCCGAGTATGTCTTTGCCGTCGAGCCGGGTGGCATCACCTCGGATGACGAGCGTTTCGCTCCCATGTGGATGTCCCGGACCGCCATTGCGGCGGCGTTTCAAATGGAAGGTGCGTTCAACGACGTCGTGTTGCACTTGGAGCCGGGCGCGGACGAGAGGGCCATTTTGATTGCGATCGATCGCATCCTCGAGCCGTATGGCGGCCTCGGCGCCTATGGACGAAAGCTGCAGATCTCGAATTCGATCTTGGACGGAGAGCTCGCGCAGATCGAGGCGATGGTGCTCTTCCTGCCAGGAGTTTTCTTGGCGGTTGCGGCGTTTTTGTTGAACGTCGTGTTCTCCAGGCTGGTTACGCTTCAGCGCGGCGAGATCGCCGTGATCAAAGCTGTCGGATATCGCAACACCACGATCGCGTTCCACTATTTCAAGATGGTGTCCATCATCGTGTTGATCGGCTCCTTGTTGGGGGTAGGGCTCGGCGCGTGGCTGGCGGACGCCATGCTCGATCTGTACGGGCAGTTCTTCCGGCTCCCGATGATACGAGGCCGTATCGACCTTCCGGTGGCGATCAACGCGATCATGGCCAGCTTCGTGGCCGCAGTCGCCGGCATCGGATTCGCCATCCGTGCTGCGGTGACCCTTCCACCGGCGGAGGCCATGCGGCCACCATCACCCACTCGCTACTACGCCTCTCCCGTCGAACGCATACCGGGGCTTCGGCGCATTCGCCAAACCACGATGATGGTCTTTCGCGAGATTTGGCGCAGGCCCCTGCGCACCGCGCTTTCTGCCGCGGGCATCGCGTTCGCTCTCGCGATCATCATTTTGGGCCGATTTGGCAAGGACGCGCACGGCCCGATCATCGATCTTCAGTTTGGGCGCCAGCAGCGCGAAGACATCAGTGTGAATTTCACGGAGGAAGTAGAGGAGCGAGCTCTCGGATACCTGGCGCATTTGCCAGGTGTCGACCAAGTGGACGGCTATCGTGCGACGCCGGTCCGATTCCGTTTGGGGCCGCGTTGGCGCGACAGCGTCGTGGTCGGGTTGCCCCCCGACAGCCATTTGCGTCGGCTCTTCAACCGTCAATTTCAACCCGTACAGATTCCCCGTGACGGCATCATGATCACCAACGTGCTCGCCTCCATCCTCGGCGCCAAGCCGGGCGACATGATCGAAATCGAGCTCAAGGAAGGGGACCGCGGCACGCGCCAGGTTCCGATCAGTGGCACCATCGACGAAGCCTTCGGCCTTCAGGGCTACATGCAGAAGAACAGGCTGCACGAGCTGCTCCGGGAGGAGCCTACGATCACCACGGCGCTGATCCGGGTGGACCCCGAGTGGGAAGCGGAGCTGCACCGGCGTCTTACCGACATCCCCACGGTTCAGAGCATCCACCGCAAACGGACTCTACTCGAGAGGTTCGAAGAGCAGACGCGTCGAACGATGCAGGTGATCACGCTCATTTTGACCCTCTTTGCCACGGCCATCGCGGTGGCCGTGGTGTACAACAACGCACGGGTGAGCCTTTCGGTTCGCAGCCGAGATCTGGCCACGCTTCGTGTCCTGGGGTTCACCCGGACCGAGATTTCGGCGATCTTGCTCGGTGAGCAGGCTGTGCAGGTTGTGTTGGGAATTCCGTTCGGGCTGGTGCTTGGGACCCTGGGTGCCAAGGTCCTCATCGAGCTCCAGGCCGACCCAGAGCAGTTTCGGATGCCGATGTTGATTTCCTCCCAGACCTATGCCTTCTCCGTCGTGGTAATCTTGGCCGCCGCCGCGTTGAGCGCCTTGTTGGTTCGGCGAAAGCTCGACACCCTCGATCTCATTGGCGTGCTCAAGACGCGGGAGTAGGGAGCAATCAGCAAAGCGATGCGGAGCTTGGTGTGAAAAAGTGGATCCGGAGAGTATTGATCGCACTGACGGCACTTGCAGTCGTCGGCATCATCGTCGTGGCATGGATGCCGGCCCCCGTCGTCGTGGAGGTTGCAACGGTAACGCGCGGAGCGCTCGTGGTCACCGTCAACGAGGATGGGCGGACGCGGGTCAAGGATCGCTACATCGTGTCTGCGCCGGTCGCCGGAAACTTGGGCAGGATCGAGCTCGAAGCCGGGGACCCCATCGAGGAAAATCAAGTGCTGGCACGCTTGGTGCCTCTGCCCCCCCCGTTGCTCGATTCCCGCAGCCAGGCCGAGGCCAAGGCACGGGTGGACGCTGCAGCTGCTGCCGTTCGCCAGGCCCAAGCCGCGGTCAACCGCGCGCGGTATGAGCGCGACTTTGCAAAACAGGAAGCCGACCGGGCCCTCGCGGTCGTAGAGCAGGGAGGTCTGGCGCGAAGTGATGCAGATCGGGCGGTTTCCACCTACCGGAGCAGTGAGGAGGCGCTCAACTCCTCCGAATTCGGGGCTCGGGTTGCCGAGTACGAGCTGAAGGTCGCGCGCACGGCCCTCATGCAACTGAGCGGCCGCGGCGAAGATCTGGAGCATCTCGAGATCACGTCTCCCGTGGCGGGGCAAGTCCTCGAGGTGTTTCAGGAGAGTGAGGGCGTCGTGCAGAGCGGGACGCCCATCCTCGAAGTGGGAGATCCCGCAGCGCTCGAAATCGTGGTGGACGTGCTGAGCCAGGATGCGACGCGCATCAGCCCGGGGGCTCCGGTCGTGATCGAACGTTGGGGTGGCAAGAATCCGCTCCACGGCCATGTCAGGGTGGTCGAGCCTTCGGCCTTCACCAAGCTATCCGCGCTCGGCGTCGAGGAACAGCGAGTCAACGTGATCATCGATTTGGACGATGATCGGGAGTTTTGGTCGACTCTCGGAGATGGGTACCGGGTCGAGGCGCGGATTTCGGTTTGGGAGGGAGAGGACGTCCTCAAGGTTCCCGCGAGCGCCGTGTTTCGCTCCGAGGAAGCCTGGGCGGCCTTCGCCGTCGAGGACGACACGGCCATGCTTCGCGCGGTCGAGATCGGCGAAAGCAACGGGCTCGAAACCCAAGTCCTTTCTGGATTGGACGAGGGCGACGAGGTGGTCGCGTATCCGAGCGACAGCGTGCGTGATGGGGTTTCGGTGAAGGCGAGATAGCGACGTGCCCATACAGACCACGTTTCCGGAGGTGTTCCAGAATGACCTGTTGCTCAGGGACGTCATTGCAACCGTGATCTTGTTTGTGACGGTCCTGGCGCTGCGCCACTTCACTCTCAGATTCGTCCGCGGAAGGCTTCCGAGCACCGACAAACTGCAGCTCCGCTGGGCCACGCAGATTCGAGGTCTGTCGTACGCGATCCTCGGCTTTGGTTTGTTCGTCATTTGGGCGGCAGAGCTTCAGGCGCTTGCCGTGTCATTCGTCGTGTTGGCCATGGCCATCGTGTGGGCGCTCAAGGAGACCATCGCTTGCGTCCAAGGCGCTCTCTATCGACTGAGCTCCAATGCGTTCGAGGTGGGTGATCGGATCAACGTGGGGGCAGTCCGCGGAGATGTCATCGACCCAGGGCTCTTGAGCACCACGGTCCTCGAAGTCGGCGAAGGTCACCAGCGCACCGGGCGCACGATCAGCATTCCGAATAGCCTGTTCATGTCCACGCCCGTGCTGAACGAAAGCCTGGCCGGCGAGTACATGCTCCATTTGATGACGATTCCCGTAGACCGGAATGCCGACCTGGCCGAGTTGGAAAGAAGGGCGCTCACTGCTGCCCAGGAGGCCTGCGCGAGCTTTCTAGAAGACGTTCGCCGACCGATCGCGTCCCGCTATCGCCGACATGGCTTGAATCCACCCATCGTCGATCCACGCGTCACCTATCAAGTCGTCGACAAGAATACCGTCAACATCTTGCTCCGGATCCCGACGCCCACCCGCCTCGAGCGCCAGGTCGAGCAGCACGTCCTGCGCGCCATTCTCGAGGTTCCGCCGGGCCGTGACACGCTGCCTCCCACGAGGTGACGCCCTCGGGTCGCAGTTACTGCGCGCTTCGTCTCGCAGACGGTAGAATCCTCGTGCTCATGCGGGGGTCGGAGGATAGAAATGCGCTCGATGCTTCAATCGCGGCGACCGTGGGGCTCGTGTACTTCGGGCTCTATCTGCTCACGCTGTGCCGGACGGTGTTCTGGTATGACAGCGCCGAGTACGTGACGGCTGCCGTCACGCTGGGGATCCCACATCCACCCGGCTATCCCCTCTATACCCTAATCGGTCATCTCTTCACACTGCTACCCATCGACCCGGCCATTGCCGTCAACGCGATGAGCGCGACTTTCGCCGCCATCGCGGTCGCGCTCACCTATTTGGTGTGCCGCCGGCTTGGTGTGGGGCGCGTTCCTGCGGGCCTCGGGGCAGCGACTCTGGGTGGTGGCAAATTGTTTTGGGCGAACGCGGTGGTCGCCGAGGTCTATTGCCCAGCCCTCGCCGTGGTTGCGCTGGTTCTCTACTTGATGTTTCGCTCGCGAGAGGAGGAGAACTTTCGCCTGACGGCTCTCGCAAGCTTCCTCGCCGGGCTGGGGCTCGGAATTCACTTGTCGATCGCGACTCTGGGCTTGGGGCTCGCACTCCTGGTTTGGGGGTTTGGCACACCGGTTGGCCAGCTGCGCGACTTCCGTCCGCTCTTTGCGCGCAGGGAGCTCGGTGCCCGCGTGCGAAGATCGCTCGTGGCCGGAGTCATGGCTCTACTGGGAAGTCTCGTGTTTCTCTACCTGCCCTTGCGTGCAGCACAGAATCCGCCGCTCAACTTCGGGAACCCGTCCAACCTCGCGCGGTTCCGATGGGTCATCACCGGTGGAACCTACAAGGGTTGGTTTAGCCAAGACCTCGACCGGTTCCGTCGTGCGGGCGCCATCGCCGCAGCGTTCAACGAGCAGTTGCTCTTCGTCGGAAGCGCATTGGCCGTCATTGGGATCGTTTGGCTCTGGAGACGACGTGCCCTCGAATGCGCATCATTACTGTTGATGACCGTGGGCAATGTCGGCTTCTTCTTTCGCTATCAGGTTCACGATTTGGCGGTCTTCTTCCTGCCCACGACGCTGATTCTGTGCTGTCTGGCCTCCGCAGGCGCGCAAGGTGTCATCGACGCCGTGGCTAGGGTTGTGAGCAAGGCTCGAGCGACCACCATGCAGAACATCACCAAGACCGCACTCGTGCTCTTTCCTGCTGCTCTGGCGATGGGAAACTATCGGGCGGTCGACATGAGCAATTTCAAGGAGACCGACCAATTCATAGCGGCGCTCGTGAACGGTCTTCCACGAGGGGCCGTCATCTTGAACTACACGACGCCGCCCGAGTGGAAGCTCGACGCCGTATTCGGCATGTACGTCCAAAAAGTGCTCCAAGAGCGCACCGACGTGGACGTCGTAATTGCGGTGGACCCGAATGTGGCGCCCGCCGCCATGAGGTCGGGGCGGCCAGTCTACGCTTATGCCCCGGTTGCCCAGCTTGCTCGCAACTTTGAGCTTGCACCCGACGGACCGCTCCTGCGTGTGCTAGGACCACGCCAGTCCGATGAATAACGGAGCTGATTCGATATGAGCTCATCCCTCCAAAACGACCTCGAAGCTCGCATTTCCCGGCTGGAGGCAATCGAGGCGATCAAGAACCTGAAGGCGCGCTACTGGTATTGCTGCGACCACAAGGACGTCGAGGGCGTTCGGGACTGCTTCGTCGAAGGGCCGATCGAGATCCACTACGATGGCCCGGTCGGCTTGGTGCATCACCGCGACGGCCTGTACCAAGTGTTCAAGGACGTCGCCTGCAACCTGCACATCGTCGAGATGCATCACGGCGGGCCGCCCCAGATCGAGGTTCGAATGCCTGATGAGGCGAGTGCGCGCTGGCAGCTCGTGTACCACTTGATGAATACCGAGGCGCGAACGATCAGCATGGTCGGCGGCTACTACGACGACGAATACCGGCGAGTGCAAGATGAGTGGCTCATCAGCAAAGCCCGCTTCACTGTCTGCTCGGCCTTGACGTGTGGATGGAAAGACACCGTAGTCCGGGTCCTTCATGCTGGAGCGAAGCTTCCCGAGTGAGGGGGGCGTGTTTGCGGAGGAAGAGCTGATTCTAGGTGCTCGCGACGTGCTCGACGGGCCGTATGGAGCCTCGTTGCTGTTGCCAGACCCGTCGAAGTCCAGGAAAGCTCACGAACAATCCTCCTATCGTCCACGGCACCGTCGCCATGAAATGACCGGCGACGGCCACAGAAGCCGCGACTTCCGGCGTGGCGCCCATGAGCTCGAGCGCGTATGCGCAGGCGACATGGAAAGTGCCGATAAACCCAGGAGAGGACGGGATCATCGTTCCGATCGAGATGAAGAGAAGCACGACGAGAGGAGCGTAAAGAGGCAGCGACAACCCGAATGCCCATAGCCAGCACTGAATCGTGAGCATTCCAACAGCACGAGCGAGCAGGGTCACGGTGAGGACGCTCAGCACCATCTTCCAAGACCGCAGACCTCCTAGGCCCTCTGAGAATTGCTGTGCCTTTTCGATGAGCCACTCCTGGGCTCCTGCGTTCATCGGCCGGACCAGCGTCGCCACGACACGGGAGATGGCCGCTGGATGGGTGGCGAGCCAAAGCACCACGGCTACGCAAACCACGACGATGCTGGCGACGAGGAGAAGCCGGCCGGCGCCGGCCAGATTGATGGTCGAGACCGGAGCTGCGATCGCGAGCAGTATGAGGAGTGACACCAAATCGAGGAGGCGGTCGAGCCCCACCACAGCCGTCGTCGAGCTTCGCGAGATCCTCCCTGCGCGCGCGAGTAGGTCGATTCGGACCAGCTCACCCAGCCGAAAAGGAAGCAGGTTATCGGTGACAAACCCCGAGAGCCACGGCACGAAACACTCGAGGAAGCGATAGCGTCGAAGCGGAAGGAGAAGGATCCGCGTTCGCGTGGCATTGAGGGATAGGACCGCTCCCTTCGTGACTACGCAAGCCAATAAAATCCAAAGGTTCGCCGACGCCAGAGCCAAGAGCAGCTGTCGCCCATCGACACGCCTCAAGAAGTAGTAGAGCGCAAGACCGGAAAGCGCAAAACCAACCGCCATGAGGATCCGCCGCCGCGTGTAGGACGAAGAGGTCATTCGCCTGCCAGCTCCAAACGCCGTTCGAAGAAATCGTAAAGCTCCGGAAGCGGAGCGCCCTCGTTTCCAAGTACGCTCGCCGATATCGAGGCCATCGAGCTTCCGATGTACATGCCCATTGGCACTGATTCTGCAGCGAGCTGCGCCAGGCTGACACCCGTTAGGAAGACATCCCCCGCTCCGACTGCATCGACCTCGTTGATTTCGAGCGCCGGCAGATAGTGTGTCCGCAATCGCTGCCCCTTCTTCGTCGGTGGCTCGAATGCAAGAGAGCCGCGCGGCCCCATTGTGACGATCAGGCCGCTTGCCTGGCTGGCGGCATAGTACCGGCTTGCGAGGTTCGAGATCCCGCTCTCTGCGTCGGCCATGGCGAACCGAAGCTCGTCTTCGGTGGGAGTGGTCAGCTGCGGACGGCGGAACTTGAGTATGTTGGCTTGGCCGTTGGTGCTCACATCCG
The DNA here is from genome assembly GCA_963817725.1 of uncultured delta proteobacterium. Classification (GTDB taxonomy): domain Bacteria; phylum Myxococcota_A; class Polyangia; order Polyangiales; family Houyiibacteriaceae; genus SG8-38. The sequence goes on along the minus strand of CAWFPD010000004.1, from coordinate 136,326 downwards.
CGAAATACGGCTTGCCGGCTTCGCCTGCGATTTCGGGAATGGCTTCGGCGAGAGTGGGGCCGAAGAGCCCATAGCCGAAATCGGTGACGATGAGGCCGTCGTGGGTCTCGAACAACTCGCGAAGCAACCCGATCAGCTCCGTCGTCGTTTCGATCGGAATCGGCGCGGGGTTCCCGCGATCGACTTTGAAGACTTTCTTCCCCCCGACGATGAATCGCGTCTTGGTGTAGGCACCCCGCCCGGGCACCGCGAGATTGTGGAGGTTGACGTCGAACATCCCAAGCTCTCTGCGAATGCGGTCGAGCTCATGATCTTCCTCGGAGCAGGTGACGAAAGTCACCTTGGCTCCGAGGGTCGCAGCCTGCCGCGCAATCAATCCCGCCCCACCCACGAACCACTCTTCACTCACGGGTTTGACGGAAACGATCGGGCTCTCGGAGGCAACCCTGGCGCCCTCGCAATGGGCATAGTGGTCGATGATTGCATCGCCCAAGACCAAGATTCGTAGGTCGGAGAATCGAGAGATCGCGTTCTTGAGCCGTGCAGGCGTGATCTCGTTGATTCGGCAGAAGCTTTGAATCTTCTGCTGCTCCATATCGAGCGAATTGCGCTTGCGTCGGCCGATCTCGGTGGAGGAGAAGATCACATCGCCCGATCCGAGGACCACGCGTCCGCCGTACGACTCCACGATTTTCTTTTCTTTGGCGAAACGGGGATCGCTCTTCGATTCGTACTCACGGCCCTTGACGTAGATGTCCGGCCTAATCGCCTCGAGCACCGGCCCCGCCCACTCGTCTTCGCTCAGAGCTACGTAATCGACGCAACCGAGCTCGGCGAGATTGTCGAGCCGTAGGTCCTCTGGAATGTATGGCCGCTCGTAACCCTTCATAACGACATCGTCGCTACTCACGGTGACGATCAGGATGTCTCCTAGGCTTCGCGCAAATCTGAGATAGCGAATGTGGCCGGGGTGCACGATGTCGAAACAGCCATGGCACTGGACTACGATTTTGCCCTCTTGTCGCAGCCGTTCTCGCTCTTTGGCCAGGTCGGCAACGGACAAGATCTTGCGATCGACTTCAGGCGTTCGCACGTGTCCTACTCCACGTGAGGAGAGTGCCGATGAGCGCGTCCCGATCCGACGGATCGAGCTCGGGGGATACCGGGAGGCTTACGATCCTACGAACCAGGGCCTCGGTTCGAGGCAGAGATACCGAACCGACGGATTTCAGCGCTGTTTGCTGGTGGATGGGAACGGGGTAGTGAACCTTGGCCTCGAAGCCGTGCTTGGCCAGATGCGCGATCAGCTCATCTCGCTCGTCGTGTCGGATGACGAACGCGCTGAATGCAGGCTCGCATGATTCGGTGACCGCGGTCAGCTCGAAGTGGGCCGCCAGCGCGTCGCGATAGACCGCACCGTGTTGCCGCCGTGCGGCTATCCAGTCCTTCAAAAGAGGAAGCTTTACGTTGACGATGGCCGCTTGCAATGTGTCGAGGCGGCCGTTCTCGCTTGCAAAATCCACGTGGTCCCGATCGCGATGCCCTAGCGAGCGCAGCTTTCGCAGTAGCTGAGCGCGGTCGCCGTCATCGGTCGTGATGAAGCCCCCGTCACCGCACGATGCCAGCGTCTTCAGCGGATGTAGGGAGAAACAGCCAGTTCCGAAGCTTCCAACGCTTCGGCCGCGGTAGGTAGCCCCGATCGCCTGAGCGCAGTCTTCGATCAGGTGCAACCGATGCTCGCTGCAGAAGCGCTCGATGGGGTCCATATTGCACGCGATCCCACCTAGATGCACGGGCATCACAGCCTTGGTTCGCGGGGTGCGCGCCGCTGAGAGCAAGCTCGCGTCCATGAGCCCAGTGGCCGGATCGATGTCGACGAAGACCGGCTTCGCTCCCACCAAGAGAATTGACGTCGCCGTCGCGACGTAAGAGTGCGCCACGGTGATGACCTCGTCGCCAGGACCGATGCCCAATGCGCGCATTGCCAACGTGAGAGCAGCCGTGCCAGAACCGACTCCAATGACGTGCTCGACGCCGAGGAGCCGTGCAAGGTTCTTCTCGAACGCATCGACTTCAGGCCCGTTGATGAACTGCCCATGACACAAGACTCGGTCGACGGCTTCGAGAATTTCGGCTCGCAAGGCGGCGTGCTGTTTGACGAGGTCGACGTACGGTACCGTAGTCATGAAGCTCGCTTTGTGAGGTTTCTCCAGGCGTCGGGGTGTGCCTTCATCCAGGCTACGTTCCGATGGATCGTCGAGTGGCTGTCTGGAACCCGGCCCGATTCGTAGGCGTCTTTCAGTTCGCGAACCGCCATGACCAGATCGTGCTTTGCCTCGAACCCGAGCAGGTCACGGGCCTTGTTCGCACAGAGATGGTAGGACCGCGGATCGTCAGTTGGCTCGGTATCGATCGGCAGAGACGGATCTAGCTCATCTCGGATCATTTCGGCCAGCGACATCACCGACGCATTCGCACGACAGACGTTGAAGGCCTCTGCGTTTATCACATCGGCCGGCGCGTCCAGCAAGAGCCTGTAGAACCGACTCAGGTCTTGGACGTGCACGTTGGGCCGCATCTGCGCTCCTCCGAACACGCGAATCCGACCTGCCGTAAGAGCTTGGTCGGTGAGAAGATTGATCGTGAGATCGAGTCGCAATCGGGGGGAGTAGCCACAAACCGTCGCAGATCGAACCGATACTCCGACGAAACCGTCATCGGTCAGTTGATTGAGGATCGCCTCTCCGCGGGCCTTGCACTCGGCGTAAATTGTAATCGGCTCGAGCGGCAGGTCCTCGGTCGCGTTCTCGGTATCTTTGATTCCATAGACACTTGCAGAGGACGCATAGAGGAATCGGTTGACATTGTGGCGTTTTGCGGAATGCATGAGATGCTCGACCGCCTCGAGATTGACGCTTTTCGTCACCTCCGGATCGAGGGCAGAGCTCGGATCGTTGGAAATCGCGGCGAGGTGAACGATCGTATCGAAACGGCCTTGCTTCAGGACGGAGTCCACGAAGCGGAAGTCGCGAATGTCGGCGCGCAGCCTCTGGCATCGATCGTGTGCGATTGGGTCCACGCTGGGATCGGTCCCATAGAGAAATGCGTCGAGCACGGTCACGTCGTGACCCTGCCTGACGAGCTCGGGTACGAGCACCGCACCGATGTAGCCCGCGCCCCCCGTCACGAGTATCTTCCTGTCGGACATTCCTACCCCTGGTTTTCGATAAGATATCCTATCCAGCGAGTGAATGAAAAATGACGGCATTTGGGGTGCTTTTCGACATGGATGGGGTGCTCGTCGATTCCGCGTCTCTGCACGTGCGAGCGTACGAGCAAGTCTTCGACCGAGTGGGGCTTGCCTTCAGCGAGGCAGCGAAGAATGCGGTTCGAAGCGGCAAGTCGCGCTCTGAGGTCTTGAGCCTCGCCCTTCCGAGGGCCGAGCAAGCCCTGAAGGAGGAGCTCGCGCAGGCCAAGCCGCAGGCGTTGCGAGGACTGCTCCGGGATCACCCGGATTGCAGCATGCCCGGGGCCATCGAATCAGTGCAGGCGCTCAGTCGCGCCGGCATTCCGATGGCCGTCGTCACCAATAGCCGTACTCCTCAGATCTGGCTCCAGAAGCTCGGGATCTCGGAGCAGATACGGGTCGTCGTCTCAGGGGCCGATGTCTCCTCACCCAAGCCGTCCGCGGAGGGATACCTGCTCGGCGCAAAGCGTCTCGGGGTCATTCCTGGTCGCTGCCTTGCGATCGAGGATACCCGCGACGGTTGGACGGCTGCACGGGCCGCGGGGATGCGAGTCGCAGTCTTGGCAAAGGAGCGGCCTATTTGGATCGACGCCGACACGCAGCTCATGTCCCGGCTGGACGCGTCGCGGATCCTCCGGTTGCTTGGAGTCAGTTCGGCAGTTGGCCCGTAGGTGAGTGCTCTTCCGTGTAAATTTCGACATGGCCCGTGGGCCCCATGTTCCCGTTTGGGATTTCCAGAGTGGCCGCTTTTTCGATCGGAATGAGCTCCAGCTCGCAAGGCTTCTCGTTCCACCAGGTGATGTACCCCTCACGACCGGGAAATGCGTCCAATAGCTTTCGATCTTGCTTCACAGAAAGGTGGTTGGCCCAAAGGACGTCGTTCTCGAAGTTGGGGTCGTTGACCGGCCACCAAAACACGAAATGGCGCGGTGGGGATCCCAGCCCGGTATTGCAAGTGGCTGCCCACGGGCGGTTGACGAATATGACTGCATTGTGCACGTGGGCCCGGTCCACGGCGTCGGGCGCCCTGCGGGTCATCGCCGCAATTTCGCGAACCGCCTTGAGGCGGTACGGAGTGAACAGCAATACCGACGCAGTCACGAACGTCAGCACGAGGTTCCGCGGGAAGGGCGCAGCGTTGGTCGAGATTCTGGCTTGCCCATCCCGCTGCCCGTTTGCACCCGAGCATGGTGAGAACGAGGACTGGCAACGCCATTTCGAACCAATGTGTTGGACCAAAGGTGTCGATGCCCGCGTCGAACAACGAGAGATGAACCAAGACATAGGTTCCGACACTTGCCCACCACCAGTTGGCCGGTCGAAGACCAATCGCCAATGGCAGAAGACCCAAGGAGAGCGGCCAGCCGAAGAGTGACATGTTGAGACGTAAGAGGCCGACGGCGGTCATGGTGAGCATCTCGGGGAAACCACCCGAAGCCAGCATGACGGTCGCGTTGGCGCGCTCGGGCACCACGTGGGAGAAGCGCAAACCGTTCTCGATGGCATACTGAAAGGCCTGCTGATATGCGACTCCAAAGATGGACCCGGTCTGCTCCGCGTTGACCCAAAGAAAGAGGCCGCCCAAGACCGACGTCGGAATCGCGAACCACAGGATGTTGCTGAACGCCCGGTTCTTGAGTTGCGTCCCCATCCAGAGGACACCCCATGGCAACGTGACGGCCACTGCCGATGCGGGCCGAATGAAGAACGCGATGGACAGCGCCAATCCAAAACCGAAGTGGGTGGCAGGACCACCGCCGCGAAGCGCCAGGGTGACTAGCCACATCGCATAGACGAGAGCAGCGAGCGCCGAGGTGTGAGACATCTCGGTAGCCGCCGCGATCTGAATCATCGGTGAAGTGAGAAAAACGAGGACACCCAGGCGGGCCCACGTCACTCCCGAAACGGTTTTCAAAAGGCGATAGAGAGCTGGTACCGTGGCGCCTGAAACCAACGCGTTGACGTAGCCCGTCGCGCCGAAGGGAACCCCGAGCGCCATGATCGCGGGCCATCCGAGGAAGTACTGGGAGAACATTCTCCCGTCGTTCACCATGAAGGGGTGATCGAAGAACAACTTCAGCGGGTGTGACGGAGCCGTGAGTCGGCCGGACGCCAGGAGCTCGGCCGAGAACCGGTAGACTGACTCATCATCGGCTACGACGCCGCCGGCTAGGACCAACCACCGGATGACGACTGGGATGAGGACTCCCAGCGCAGTTGCGACGACCAGGAACCAAGGGACCTCGCGGAGCGAGGTCGCGGAGAATCCGCGTGTCCATCCGACTGCAATGCACACTGCACCGGCGCCTCCCAGGAGCGCATAAAACATGGTGAAGGCGACGAAGCGGTAGCTTGGGAAGCCGATATTGCCTAGGCCCAACGCGTATCCCTCGTTCGCGGGAGCCATGAGCTGAAAGGCCGCCCAAAATGAAAGTCCTAGGAGCACTAGCAGCAGGGCAGGTGTGTTGGTTCGTCGCGTGGTCAAGTCGCGCAGATGTTAACTGAAAGCATGGTCTCGGCCGAAAAAGAATGCCGATCGCGACAGCTGGTGTTTCCGCGTTTCGGAGAAGACGTCGTTGTTTGGGTGGAAACCCAGTCTGTTGCTACTATCGGGAGGCGTTTCACCATGAGCAACACGAACATCGTTTCCTCCAATGAAGCCCTCGTCGTAGTGGTTCCTTGCTATAACGAAGAAGCGAACATCGATCAGACCGTGTGCGCGATTCGCGAAGTCGCTTCCGAGCTTCCGCTGGAGGTTGAGGTATTGTTGATCGATGACGGATCATCGGACGGCACCAAAGCAAAGATCGAGAGCCTCTGCGAACGGTACGGCTATTCGGCGATTTACAACGAAAAGAACCGAGGGGTGGGGTGGTCGCTGCTCGAGGCCTACAAGCGCATCGATCCGACTCGCTGGGTCACGATCATGCCTGGGGACAACGAAATCGACTTTGCCTCCATCAAGGGCTTCGTCGCCATGCGGAGCGACTTCGATCTGATACTTGGCTACCTTCAGAACCCTGTCATTCGTCCGCTTGGACGCAGACTCTTCTCCGTTGCCTACATGCGAACTGTGCAAATTCTCTATGGGTTTTCGTTTCGCTATCTCAATGGAATGAAGCTCTTTCGTGCCGGCGTCTTCCAGGGAATCGACGTGGAGGCGTCCGGCCACGCGTTCAACTCCGAGCTAATCGCAAAAGCCATCCTGCGTAATCCCTCCCTTCGAATCGGGGAGGTGCCTTTCGTCGCGCGAGGGCGAGCGACGGGCAACTCCAAGGCCATCCGTCCGTCGGCGGTCGCTCAATCGATCTTCGAGGTGGGGCGGGGATGGCGGTCTGTCGCTCAGTATCGCGACCACGTGACCCGGGGCGACTAAGCACCCAGCAGCTTGGCCAGGAGGGTGCCTACCTTTTCCATGTCCGTGGCTTCGTAGCGCATATCGACCGGAATCGAAAATGATCGGCGCGATAGCTGTGAATGTTCTTCCGGCACACCTTCGAGCAGTGGCTCGTCGAGGGGCCACAGACGCGACGGATAAATCCTCTCTGCAATGAGCGCTGTGCGCACCCGATTGCATTCCTCGATTCGGTCGAAGACGCAAAATGCGGAAAAAGGCACCGAGGCGCTCGATCTCGGCTCCATTACTCGAAAGCCTTGTACCTTCGGCAGCTGGTGAACCAGGGCTTGGAAGTTGCGCGTCTGGATGCCGTCCCAGAGGCTCAGCGGAAAAGCCACGAGGGCACTTCGGGAAAGCGGCGTGATCGACGAGATTTCCGATCCCATCAGCCGATCTTCGCCTGACTCGAGAATCGGTCGAAAGTCCTGCTTGGTCGTCGCGTGTCCCTCCAGGTAGAGACGTTTTAGGAGCATGCCCGACAACTTCTCCAATGCTCCCAGTTGAAGAGCAGAGGTAACTCGGGGGGAATTGGGCAGGCCATGTCCTCGAGGCGACCAGACCGCGCCCCCATCCGCGAGCGGGTAGAGCTTGCGCAGTGACGCAAAACAGAAGTCGGCTTCCGACGTGTACGCCCACGCCGAGGTGGGTGCATGGGTGTGATCTTCGATTACCTCAGCACGGAATTCGCCCGGGATCGAAACGTCATCAGCCGTGCGTAGACCGAAGTAGTTGACGACTAGTACCGCATCTCCGGGTTGCTCGCGGATGATCGACAGGTCCAGTTCAGCGGTGAGCGGGCTATCCGGGTATATCGCGAGCTCGATGCCGGTGTCGGCAACCGCTTGAATGACTTGTTGACAAAAGTAGCTTGGAAGCCACCAGCGGCGATGCCTCCCGAGCTTCGCGATCAGTCGCAGCGCATCGCGTCCGCATCCCGTGAGCAGCCCGCTTTCCCAAGGCCGTGAAGCAGACACTGGGCCCACTCCAAAGTCGGCAGCATGAAAGAGGGAGCCGACCTCCCATCGATCGGGGTTGCTTCTCATGCCAAAAACCGGGCGAGGTCAGTGCCTTCAAGCTCGGAGAGTATGGCATTTCGGATCTCCGGTTGCAGCTCCGAACGCCATCGGTCCTTTACCCCGGGCGACCTGAATACCGAATAGTCCCCCGTGACTGAGGTCGTCTGTGACTGTCGCAGAAAGCTCGCGGTCTGCTCCGTGTACTCGAGACCGAGCCAGTCGAACAGTGCCCTGGTTTCTGCCTCGGCGTCGTTGACGAACGTTTCGTAGCGGACCAGTCGAACTTGCTCGGGACGCTCCGCTGCCAGCCGGACGTGCAGTCGAGTGACCCAGCACCAGTCGTCAAATCCGAAGAAGTCGCCATAGCCACACTTCTTGGCGGCTCCCGAGCGCCAATGCTCCAGCGGATCCGCGTCGGGTGGAAATTCTTTCGGGGCGGTGAGCCAAGAGTGCATCGCGCCACATGGATGGCGAACAACCGCAAGCACCTTCATTTCAGGCAGCAGCTCGAGCATCTCCTCCGTGAGATTCTGGAATCGATTGTACTTGATCACGAGGAGCGGCGGATGGGGCTGCTTGCCCACGAAGGTCGGATACTCCCCTGCCTTTCTCCTGGTGGTTTGGTTCATGAAGTCGTTCTCGGATAGGTAGGCGCCACGCAAGACCTTCTCCCAGTCTTCGCGAGTCGCTCCCTCTTTGATCCGATTCTTGAACTCGTACGAGAACAGCGGCGACATCTTGTATCGGACCTCCGGGCTGCTGTCGACGATCTGGCCGATCCAGCTCGTTCCAGAGCGCGGCATGCCAGTGATTGCAGCCAAGCGCTCATACATCATGGCGAACCCGGCTTCATGACCACGTTGAAGCGGTAGTGAGCAGTGTTGAGCCGCTCATCCTGGGGCAAGAATTCAGCCTTGTAGCCGTGCTGTTCCGCGATTCTCTCCAGCTCGGCACGTGTCCACCATCTGCCCATGACCTCTTTTCTCTCCTCCCGCTGCTGCTCGTAGATTGCCCGTCGTTCGGGCGTGTTGAAGAAGCTCCACTTGGCTTCCTCGTCCAGCACTCCGGAGAACAGAACTTTGGCACGTGGCGGACGGCTGGGCGAAATGCCCCGAAGAATCAGGCCTAGGTCGCTAGGGCTGAAGTACGCAAGCGATTCGATCATGCAGACTTTGTCGAAGGCCCCATCGATGAGTTGCCTGAGCTCGAGCACCGAACCTTCGAAGTATTCGATGTTGGCTCGCGCGTGATGGGTGCGAGCGACGCGAATCATCGGCTCCGAAAAATCAACCCCAACCACATCTCGACAGCGCTCCGCAAACCGGGCGGTCAGCAGCCCGTTGCCGCAACAAAGGTCGAGAAGGCGATCGTCCGGGCTCAAGCTCAAACAGGAGATGACCTCGTCGACGACTCTATCGAGCTCTAGCGGAGGTGTGGGGAGGCCACCGTTGGCGGTCCTTCCGACTTGCCGGCGAAAATCGTCGTCGGCGAACTCTCGGGGGAATTGGGTCCAGTACTCGCGCCAGTCGATCATTTCGTTCCGCTTCCTTCCAGGCTAGCTTTCCGCGATAGCCCGTTTCAACGCTCCGGCGATGATCCCCACGTCCTCGCTTTCTACGTCCTGGTGGATCGGTAGGTTTAGGATTTTCCGCGAGATTTCATGAGACGTTGGGAACGCTTCTGCTTCGATCGCATCGACCAGCGTATGGTAGAGAGCGACTACGCCGACGCCGCGTGCTCGCATTCGCTTGTACACGCCGAACCTATCGACTTCGTCGATCAGAACCGGAAGATTGAGGGGCGCCGCACCTTTCGGAAGGCTCGGCCAAAATAGCCTGACTCCTTGAACCTCATCGATCTCTGCCGCGAGCAGCTCGTAGTTGCGTACGCGCCGCGCTGCGATCTCATCGAATGCAGCGTCACACCAGAGGCGAATGGGTAGGCTCGACGCGCATGAGTCGGCAGGGGGCGCGCCAGGGTCGAGGGCACCCTGATTGGATTGCAAGATCCCACCGTCAGTGCAGGGGAGCACCTTGTGAATCGAAAAAAGGGCGTAGTCTCCGACCTCCCCGATGCCTCGACCAGATAAGTCCAAGCAATGGCAACAGTCTTCGATGAGCATCGCCCCTGCGCCATGACACAGCGCTCTCGCTCTCGACATCTCCGGTTGCTGGCTTCCGAAATAATGGATGATCAGGCTTGCGAACACCTCGCCCTGTCGAAGCTCGCTCTCGAGGCTCGACAGGTCGGCGTCGAGGCGCTCATCAACACGGTAGAATGAATACGGAATCCCGAGCTCGGTCAGAGGATCCATGATGCCTGAGCCCTCCAGGGGCGAATGACCGATGTAAGCCGGCAGAACGATCCTTGCGGAGCCTCCTGGCCAGCGGTGAGCGAGCAAGTGCTTGAATGCGTCCCGAGCGCGGGCGCAGAACCTTCGGTCCCGGATGAAGTTGCGCTCGTCAGTTGGCTCCTTTTCGACGGTCATCTTTCGACCCGCTCGAAGTCGGCGCGCGCGCGCGCGAGATGCTCGCTGATGGCGCTTGCCGGACACCACATCATGACGTCGAACACCGAAAGCATCGGAATGAATTCGTATCCGCGAGGCTGGTAGTGCAGCTCCTCGAACTCTCGAATGGTGAGCTTGACGCCGGCCTTGGCAAATGCGTCGGGATCGAAGAGGTCCCGACCTCCCGGCGGATTCACATACTCGGTGGCGCCCATGGCCTCACTGATGCGCAACGCCCAGTCGCCAGGCCCTTGGATCGGCCCGATCGGGAGATTCATCTCCGAAAGGAACGAGTGAGAGAAAGGGATGTCGAGCCGCAGACACACTTCGCTCAGAATGTGCGTCGACAACTTCGCCAGTGAGTCCGTGTCAGCGTCGAGGCCGCGCTGCAGCAATTCGAAGGTGTCTTCGAAGTACGGCGCCCGTTTTCTGTAATGCTCTACCTGCCGGAGGATCAGGTCGCGCCAGTCGCGTTCGGGGGCCAGACGCACATCACGAATGGGCGTTCCGCGACGCACCTTTCCGGTCTTGGCCTTGATGAATTGCCAACCCGACGAGGGGTGCAGGATACGATTTCTCACCATCCAGCTTTTCGGGCGAAAGTCCGTGACGTCGAAAACCACCCATTTGTCGCATAGTGAGATGAGGTCGAAGTAGCCGAGCGCCGGGGCAAAATACGGCTGCATGATGCCTAGTCTCATCGTTCCTCGAGCGGCAAAAGCGCCGCTTTCCCCTCGGTTGGAACTCTAGCATGGTGATGACGCACGACGCCTTTTTTGGTAACAAGAACGCTCTTGACCCGTTCAAGCTGGTACCTATGAAGAACGCGATGGTGGCCCCGGGGCTTTCGAACGACTTTGAGCGTGTGCGCGCGCAGACGGAAGCTCTTGCTGCGCCTCTCTCCGCCGAAGATCAATGCGTTCAGAGCATGCCGGACGCCAGCCCCACCAAGTGGCATCGTGCGCACACGACCTGGTTTTTCGAAACCTTCGTCCTTGGCCCTGCCGGTATCGATGGCCTCTCGCCCGCCCCTTATGCGGTTCTGTTCAACAGCTATTACAATGCCGTCGGTGAGCAACATCATCGACCGTCTCGTGGTCTCCTGACCCGCCCGGACTGCGACGAGGTCACGCGTTACCGCAATCGCATCGACTCGGCGGTGCTCGAGCTCCTCGCATCGGGTGTGGATGAAGCAGCCGCTCGGCTCGAGCTTGGTCTTCACCACGAGCAACAGCACCAAGAGCTCCTGCTGACCGACATCAAGCATCTTCTGTCGCTCAATCCGCTCGATCCGGCCTACTTGAGCGATGAGGCAGAGGCGGAGCACGGGAGCCCGGCATCTGCCATGCGCTGGTCGAGTCACCCGGGTGGGATCGTGCCCATCGGCTGCGAACCAGGAAACTTTTCCTTCGACAACGAGACCCCAGTACACGATGTTCTTCTGCAGCCCTTTCAGATCGCGCAGCGTCTCGTGACGAACAGCGATTATCTGGCCTTCATGGACGATGGCGGATACGAGCGGCCCGAGCTATGGCTCAGTGACGGCTGGCAGGCCGCACAGGACCACGGGTGGCGCGCTCCCGCGTACTGGCGGCGCGATGAACGCGGCTGGAGTGCCTTCACGCTTCGAGGTCGTGCTCCGATAATCGAGCGCGAGCCGGTCGTGCACGTGAGCTATTACGAGGCCGACGCGTACGCGCGCTGGGCCGGGGCGCGTTTGCCTTCCGAGCATGAGTGGGAGGCCGCGACAGCCGATCCCGAGCCTGCACCCCTGTGCGGCCGTGGCCCGCTGTTTCATCCCGCTGCGCCGAGCCTGTATGGCGCCGCATGGCAATGGACGAGCTCGAGCTACGCAGCCTATCCGGGTTACCGGCCCGCGGCTGGCGCCATCGGCGAGTATAACGGCAAGTTCATGTGCAGCCAGTACGTGCTTCGGGGCAGCAGCTGTTTCACGCCGGCGGGCCACGCGCGCCGGAGCTATCGCAACTTCTTTCCGCCCGGGGCGCGCTGGCAACTCAGCGGCATCCGACTGGCCCGGGACGCGGGGTGATTCGATGATTGCATTCGAGAAGCTTGGGAAAGAGGAACGCGTTCGTATCGTCGATCTTCATCCCGATGTCGGTGACCTCCGCACCGAGGCAGCCGAGGGGCTTCGGCGTTCCCCGAAATCGCTTCCCTGCAAGTACTTCTACGACGGCTTGGGCGCACGGCTCTTCGAAGCGATCACCGAGCTTTCCGAGTACTACCCGACGAGGACCGAGCTTGGGATCATGAGCCGGTGGGTCGACGAAATGGCAGACGCGGTAGGCGCGCACGCCACGTTGGTGGAGTTCGGGTCGGGCGTAGGCCTCAAGACCCAGAAGCTTCTCGATGCACTGATCGACCCGAGCGGGTGTGTTCTCATCGACATCAGCAAGGGGGCTCTAGAGGGCTCGGCTCGCCAGCTCGCAGCCCGCTACGCGCAGATGGAGGTGGTCGCGGTTTGTGCAGATTACACACAACCGCTTCGTCTACCGCGTCCTCGCCGACCGAGCTCCCGAACGGTCGCGTTCTTCCCGGGGAGCACCATCGGGAACTTCACGCATGCCGAGGCGATTGGGTTTCTCGGGCGGGTGGCCGATCTGGTCGGACACGGCGGCGGTTTGTTGGTCGGCATCGACCGCAAGAAAGACCCCGAAATCATCGAGCGGGCATACAACGACCCCCTAGGCGTGACCGCCGCATTCAATCTGAACATCCTTCGCAGGCTGAACGAAACCGGCGCCAACTTCGATCTCGGTGCGTTCCGTCATCATGCCCCATACGTCGAAACGGAGGGCCGAATCGAGATGCGGCTGATCAGCAAGATCGATCAGCGAGCTCGCGTCGGCAAAGCCGACATCGCGCTCTACGCGGGCGAGCACATCGTGACTGAGCACTCCCACAAGTACGACCTGGAACAATTCGAGGCCATGGCCCGCGAGGCGGGCTTCCGGCTCACCAAGCACTGGAGCGACGAGCGCGACTGGTTCAGCGTCTGCTTCCTGGAAGTCGACGGGGCACCCGCCTGACAGGAGCGTTATCTTCGCGAGAGCTTTGGCACTAGTTCCAGCTCGACCGAGTAAACCAGCGCATGATAGCGGAAGCTATCGGTTCCGTCGGTGTAGGTGAGCTCGAAGCGATAGGTGCCAGGCAGCAGGCTTGCACCCGATGGGTCTTCGAACTCGTCGAGGTTGTCGATGACGAAATGACGGCTCGACCCAGGCGCGATCTCGACGGAGCTCAACCGGCACTTGCGATCGCGAAACGCATCGTACTGCGTCTCCCACTCGTCTTCCTTCTTGCGCACCCGGTAAAAGGGCGTTCCGCACACCGTCTTGAGCCAGATTTTTCTCTTCGACTCGTTGGTCACTCGGGCCTTGATCTTGTCGTCGAACGTCAAACGAGGAGGCCTCGCCTCCACTTGGATCTCACGGGCCTCGGTCTGGACCACCGCCCGGCAGCCTTTGCTGGTCCAGCGGTGGCTGGAGGGGCATTCGCAGGGATTGCACGACTTGCATCGCTGGTTGGGTGGGCACTTCGGACAACCGACATAGCTTCCCCGCGACCCTTCGCACAGAGCTTGGACGCTTCGTCCTCGCCGAAAGAGCTCCTGCGGCTCGCTGGTGAGGACACAGGCGCCTTCGAAGCATTTGGCAAACGGGGTCTCACACTGGAAGTCACACGTCGCCAGCTCTCTTTGCCCGCGACACTCGGCTAGCTGCTTCTGGTAGTCGAGCAGGTGGGCTTCGTTGACGGCTACGCCGCACTCGCACCCCCGCGACGTACAGCTCGTCTCAACCACTGCGCAAGCGTCGCCCTCTTCACAAGACCGGTGCTCCGAAGCGACCTCGATCCGATCCGGAGGCGCCTCGGCCTCGTGGCACCCAGCAATGGGAGCCCAAAGGATCCCGATCCCGCAAAGTAAGCTCCGCCACCCCATGTCCAAGCGTCCTACCGAAGCTCGAGGGCCCTGGCAAGAAGCTGCACTGCGGCGGTGGACGGGTTCCTGCTTGCCTACATGGCTTGAAGCCGGGCGATGCGCTCTTCGAGGGGAGGGTGGGTCGCCATCAGCTTGAGCATGCCCTCACCGCGGATTCCAAAGGCGGTCATGTTCTCGGGAAGCTGGGAAGGGGCATCGCGCATGGCTCGCAATCGGTTAAGGGCCGCTGCCATGGCGTTCGGGCTCTGCAGCTTGGCCCCTCCCGCGTCTGCGCGAAACTCACGCCGCCTGGAAAACCAAGCGACGATCATGCTGGCTGCAATACCAAACAGCATCTGCAACGCGATGTAGATCATGAATCGGCCCCGCTCGAACTGGCTCGCGATGACTCGGGCGAGGAAGAATACGAACGTGTTGAGCACGCCTTGGATGAGTGTGAGCGTCACCATGTCGCCATTGGCGACGTGCGTCACCTCGTGTCCGAGCACCGCCTCGGCTTCCTCCCTGCTCATCAGGCGCAGCAGACCGGTGCTGACCGCCACCAGCGCGTTGTTCCGGAACATGCCCGTGGCGAATGCATTCGGATCCGGCGAGTCGTACACGGCGACTTCCGGCATGCCGATGCCAGCGTGTTGAGCATGCCGTTGCACGGTGCTCACCAGCCACTGCTCGATTTCGTTGGACGGCGATTCGATGACCCGAGCGCGCGTCGTGGTCTTGGCCACCCATTTGGACATGGCCAGGGAGATGAACGCCCCCCCGAAGCCAAAGATCGCGCACCAGACCAGCATCTGGATGTAGGGCGCGTTCGGCGGAATGATGCCCAACGCCGTCAAAACCGCCATGGCGATGGCTGCCACGAACAAAACGGCGAGGTTAGTCGCTATGAACAGAGCAATTCTCAGCATTCGCGTACTCCTAAAGCGGAAACTTAATGCCCGTCCGCCCGGGAGACAATACGGCCGAGCACGGTTTCCTATTCCCGCCCTGCGGATTTTGCAGGGGCTCACATTGCAGCCTCCCCAGAGCTTTTCACGAGAAGGCGATCGGGCCGCCATCGCTTCGGGGTCAGTTCGCGGGGATTAATCCGTAGTTAGATCGTTCCGAAGAGCTTCGCGCTGACTCTCCGATAGCTCGGTTTCGCTTTCAGCCCCCCGCATGTCGATCCCCATGGCGGTGGGCGCGTCATCGCCAAAATCGAACGTGAGGTATTGCACCGACGAAAGACGACCCTCGCCCACCTGTCGAGGGTCCCAGGTGGGCCTGACTTCGCTTCCGTCTGGCATCTTGGCATAGATGGTGTCGTTCAAACCGATCCATGCGTGAAGCTTTTCTTCTCGCTCCGACTCGTCGTCGATTCCGATCAGCAACGTGCACCCGAGCTGTCCTGCCGGGTGAAGCAGCTCGTTGTAGGTGTCCAGCTCGTGCTGGATGTCGTCCTCTTTGACCATCCGCTCGGTGCGCATCATTTCCTGGATCTGGTAGCGCACGGTCTCGCGATTCTCGAAAAGAAACGTGAAGTATTCGCCGACCAGGATCCGCCGCATGGATTTGGCGCGCAGCGCCGCAGCGCGGATCTCGTCCCGCTTTTCTCCATAGGTCACGTAATCGAGCAATTCCGATCGATCGACTGGCTTCATCTCGGACCTCCTTCGGAGGGCTCCCCAGGGGGCAACGCTTTGGGTTGCGCGAAACCATCTTCTCGGTAGGCGCGGGCCAAAATCGACATGGGATGCATCGGCTTGACGCCTGCATGCTGCTGAAACTGGAGGGCTGCAAGCGGACAGTCCGTCGACCAGATTTCAGCGCCTGCGCTCTTCATTTCATCGAATGCTTTTTGCCCCACGCGAATGGAATACTCGAAACCCTCGACGGTCATCGCATGCGTGCCGTCGTGGCCGCAGCACTCCATGACGGTGTATGGCACCACGCCGGAAATCTTTCGGAGCAGGTCGCGCCCTTTGAATCCGACCCCCTGCGTCCGCAAATGGCACGGGGCGTGATAGGCGACCTTGTCGCCAGGGGAGCTCTTGAAATCGGTGTTGAAGCGCGGTTCTTCGCGTAGGGACCAAAGGAATTCACTCGGGTCTGCCACTGCCTCGGCCAGCCGTCCGGCACGGTCGCGATCCCGGCCTTCGAGGAGCTCGGGATATTCTCGGCGAAGCATCATCGAACAAGTCGGGTTCAGGGCAAGCACCTTGGCCCCGGCTTCGACGTAGGGCATCAGCCGGTCGAGATTGACGTGCGCTTTCTTTCTCAACAGCTCGAGGTCGCCGCTTTCCCAGGCCGGCATGCCGCAACACTCGAGGCCCTTTTCGCACCGAACATCGACCTGATTTCTTTCGAGCACCTCGACCGTATCCACGCCGATCTGCGGGTCGTTGCCCTGCACGTAACAAGTCTGAAAGAGCACGGCCTCACCGCCGACACCCTTTTCCATCAACCCCGCGCCCTTGGCCCATGCCTCAAACGTCGTTTGAGCGAAATCGGGCAGCAGCTTTCGGCGGTCGATGCCTACCAGCTTCTCCATGAACCAACGGTGAATCCCAACTCGATTCATGACGTTGGCCAGACCAAAGCTCGCGCGGGCCATTGCACTTGCGCGGTCGGGGTCTTCGAGGACCTTCAGCCGTAGCTTGTGGGGCTGCTGACCCTTTCGATAGCGGATCGCATCGTAACGGTGGACCAGCTTGGGAAAATCGACTTGAAACTCGTGCCCATCCCGTGGCGTGTAGGGGCACTGCACCTCGCAGAGCTTGCATTGAAAGCATGCGTCCATGACACGCTGCTTGTCGAGCGGGGTGAGCTTCGCCACGTCTCCATCGTATTTTTCGTCGATCGCGCCAAAGAGGATCGGAAACGAGTCGCAGTACTTGAAGCACATGCGACAGCCGTGGCAGACCTCGAAGACGCGCCCGACTTCCTTGTCGAGCGCGTCCTCGTCCCAGTACTTCGCCTCGGTTGGGTCGTAGCTCAGCCCATCGGTTGGCAAGTACGATGTCTGCTTCTTGGTTTCCTCACCCACGCGGTGTGAACCTCACTCTCACGAGAGACCGTCCAGAAGCGACTGGAAACGGCCGGCGTGCGATTTCTCCGCTTTGGCCAAAGTCTCGAACCAGTCGGCGATTTCGTCGAAACCTTCCTGGCGCGCCGTCTTCGCGAAACCTGGGTACATGTCGGTGTACTCGTGTGTCTCGCCTGCCACCGCAGCCGCGAGATTGAGAACCGTGTCTCCGATGGGCTTGCCCGTTGCCGGATCACCCACCTTCTTGAGGTAGTCGAGGTGCCCGTGCGCATGCCCGGTCTCGCCCTCGGCCGTCTCTCGGAAGTTGCCCGCAACGTCCGGATAGCCCTCCACGTCCGCGATCTTGGCAAAGTAGAGGTAGCGACGATTGGCCTGGGACTCACCGGCAAACGCGGCTTTGAGGTTTTCGTGGGTCTTGCTGCCCTTGAGCTCGGTCATGGCTTGTTTTCCTCCCATGTGATGGACGACACGAAGCGTTCCGTGCCGATGAAGAGTAGTGCTACCGTTCGTCGATGGCCGATGCAAGCTCGACGTGGCTCGGTGTGCTCGCCGGCGATCCCGTCCACGACACGGCATTTTCGAATCTGCAAGCGCTTTGGGCCGCATATGGAAGGCAGCGCACCTTGGGTTGCTCGCCGTTTTCCGCCGCGGTCCGTGTGGCCTCCAGGGCCGACCGTCTCGGCCATGCCTTTGCCGTGGGTTACCCCGCGGCCTTGGAGCACATGGTCGGGGAGATCGAGGTGCCTTGCGCTTTGTGCGTCACCGAATCTGGGGGTAACAGCCCGCGGTCGATCGCCGCGACCCTCGAGCCGTTGGAACGTGGCTATCGGTTGAATGGCGAGAAGACCTTCGTCACGTTTGGGACGCTGGCCAAGACGCTCATCATTGCTTGTCGCGCGGGCGACAAGCCAGACGGCCGTCCCGATCTGACGGTCGTGCGAATCCCTGCCAGCCGCGAAGGCATCGTCTTGATCGAGCTGCCTACGACTCCGTTCGCGCCTGAGGTCCCACATGCGCGAGTCGAGCTCGACGGGGTTGCGGTAGCGTCCGACGAGCGGTTACCTGGAGATGGATACCTCGGATACGTGAAGCCGTTCCGAACGATCGAGGACATCCACGTGATGGGTGCCGCGCTCGGCTACGTCGTGGGCTTGGCCATGCGACTCGGCAGCTCGGCGGAGCTCGTTGCAGAGCTCAGCGCGGCGCTCGGAGCCCTCGATGCGATTCGACAAAGACCTCCTCTCGATCCGCGTGTGCATGTCGTCCTTCACGGGGTCCTTCAGCAGGTGAAGAGCGCGCTCCAAAGCGACCGCTTCGACCGCCTCTTGGAAGCCGCGCCGGATGCTGAACGCGATCGCTGGCTGCGAGACCGCGCGCTCCTCGACATCGCATCGAAAGCCAGGGCGGCTCGGTTCGAGCGGGCGCAGAACGAGCTCTGGTGACGCGCGAATGCTGCTACCGCCTAGGCGGCAGCGTCGGCATCTCGTTCGACCGGGGCATATCCCCCTGCGCTTCGATAGGCGTACCCGCCTGCGCCGTAGCGGTAACCCTTGACCCTCAGGTCTGCGTCGTTGAGCACGGCGCCGAGAAGACGGGCCGAAACGCTGTGGAGTTGCTTTCGGGCACCCGCGATCGAGTGAACGGTGCTGGTCCCGGCCCTCACCACGAGCAGCACACCGTCGACTTGCGGCGCGAGAATCGCGGCGTCGGTCACTGCGCCCATCGGGGGGCTGTCGAACAGAACGTAGTCGAAGTTCTCTAAGAGCTCTTGGTTCACTCGGGCAAAGGCCTCGGAGTGAAGCAACTCGGCGGGGTTGTGTGGGATCGGACCCGAGGTCAACAGGCTTAGCCCCTCGATCTTCGTCTCGTGTATCGCCGCGCTCACGGTCGAGCGGCCCTCCACCAATGTGCTCAGGCCGGTTCGGTTGTCGATCTCGAAGACTCGGTGCAGCCTCGGACGCCGCAAATCGGAGTCGACCAGCAGCACCAACCGGCCGAACTGCGCCAACGTGACCGCCAAGTTGCTGGCGATCGTGGTCTTGCCCTCGAGGGGCATGGCGCTGGTGATGACGGCGCTTCGAAGCGGATTTTCCTGGGACATGAACGCCAGATTCGTGCGAATCATGCGGAACGTCTCGGCGGCAGGCGACATCGGCTCTTGGACGACGATGAGCTCATCGGGCGGCTGGCCTGCGCCGACCTGCTTGGGACCAGGCTCGGCTCGCGTCTCGGCCCCCAGACCCAAGTGTGGGATGACTCCGAGCACGGAAATGCCGAGGGCCTCCACCGATTCGACGGAGCGGATCGTTCGGTCCAAGCGGCTCATCACGAACGCCGCGGCAAACCCGAGCAAGAGCCCGGCGAGCAGGGAAGTGCCTACGTTCTTCATGAGATTGGGGCTCACCGGCTGGACCGGAAGCAAGGCCCGGTCGAGGAGTCGGACGTAGGTGGTCTTGAGCATTCGCGTGAGGTCGGTCTCCGTCAGGCGCTGCAAAACGATTTCGTACAACTTGGCTTTGTTGTCCCGATCGCGGTGGAGCTGCCGATATTCGATCTCACGGAGATTCAGATTGAGGCCCGCTGACTGTGCCTCGTCGGTCGCGGCGCGCAGGCCCGATTCCACCGCTCGAATCTGCTCTACGTCACGTTCCGCGGACGCGAGGATCGCCGCCTTTTCCCGGGTGATCTGCCGCTCGAGCACGGTGATTTCCTCCGCCAGAGTCTGCATGGTGGGATGCTCGTTTCCGTATTTCACGGCAAGGGCATCGTGCTCTTTCTTCTTTTCTCGGAGCTCGACGACCAGCCCGCTGAGTTCCGGATGGTCGGCCGTCACCGAGGGGTCGATCTCGTCGGGATTCTTGCCGAGCGAGGCCTTGAGCCGCTTCCACCGCGCTTCGAGCTCGATTCGCTGGTTTCGAATCTCGGTGAGCCGGTCGTGGGTCGCTTGAAGGTCGCTTGCGACGAGGTTCTGCCGGTCTTCCATCGAAACCGATAGGACGTGGTGTCCCTTCTTGAAGTCATGCAGGGCCAGCTCCGCTTCGTCGAGCTCCTTCCGGAGCACGGTGAGTTGGTGCTCGAGCCAATCCCTGGCGCGGTCGGTCGAGGCGAGCCGGTCCTCGATCGTTTTGTCGATGTAGGCCTGCGCAACCGCGTCGGCGATGAGCTTTGCCCGCTCGGGTTTCACATCGCGGGCATGGATTCGCACGACTCGCGTCTCGGGCACCGGCTCCACGGTCAGTCGCGATTGAAGCGCGAGGGAGGCCGCCTCGAGGTCTCCGGTGGGCCCGGTGGCGTCGTCATCTTGAGCCAGATAGGTGGGGTCCTCGTGCAGCCCGAGCTTCTGCACGACCCGCTCGGCGATGCCGCGGCTCGCAATCACGAGATTCTGCGTCTGAAAGAACTCACGGGTCGCCCAGTAGTTGCCAATCGGGTCGGCTACGTCCTCCACCTGGCCGCCTAACGGCTTCGATGTAGCGGGGTCGTACTCGATCGTGCTAGTCGCCTCGTATACTTTGGGGGTGCGGAGCGTCCAGACGACACCGAGGGCCAGCACCACGAGCGTGAGGCCCGCGATGACCCACCTGTATTCCCGCAAGACGTGCAGGACCTCTCGTAGGTCGAGCTCTGGTTCTTCCATCGAATCTCGTGGACGGCCTTCCGGAATGACGCCCCTCTGCCCTAGCGTTCTCGAAATCGACCGGGGGGTCAAGGCATGGACCCGCGCACCGTCGCCTCCCTCATTTCTTTGGCGAGCTCTTCCTCCTTCGCACACGCGGCGCCCTCGGGGCCGCGGCCGCACAGGGTCCGATACAGCCGACGCGCGCGGGAGCCTCGGCCGGACTTGAGCGCAAGGTCCGCCGCACGCTGGAGCGCGGGCGTGTTCGGGTCGGCGGCGTCAGCCGAGACATAGGCCGCCAGGGCTTCATCGACGTTGCCCATCGCGGCTTCGAGCTCGCCCTGCAGCATGAAGGACCGCGCAATCAGCTTGAGGTCCCCCCTCGCCTGTCCGCGTAGGCGTGCGATGCTGGAACGCATCGCATCGTCTTCGCCCAGCGCTGCATCGATACGAGCTTGCGCCCTGAGCAAAGATTGAGTCTCGACATTCCTCGACCGCGCTCGCCGCACGAGCATCCGGGCACGCTTGGGTTCGCCATTGTTCAGATGCAGGCCGATCAGCGCCTCCCAGAGTCTCGCGTCATCGGGATGATCCCGGAGGGCCCGGTCCAGGAGTGCAATGGCAGCATCAATTCGATCCTGCGCGGCGAGTCGCTGCGACTCGCGAAGTACCGCTCGTGGCTCCGTAGGGTTATCGCGCAAAATTGCGTTGTCGACTTGTGCACGCACCTCAGGAGAAAGCTGAATGCAGGAAGAGGCCCGATTGAGATAACCGATACGCCGATCCCCTCCAGGCGCTGCTCGCTCGATGTATTCCATTCGCGGGAAGCGAGTGAGGACCTCGCAAAGCACCTCGCGTGCGCTGCCGCCCTGGCGTCGCTCAGCTTCGCGGACCTCGAGCAGAGCTTGGTCGATTCGGCCCTCCTCAAACAGCAACCGTGCCACGAATACGTGTGGAGCTGCCCAACCTGGTGCTTCCTCCATCACGATTGAGAGCCAACGCCCCGCGTCCGGGTGCCGCTTGGAGCCTGCGTAGCTCCCGGCGAGAAGGGCGAGGGCTGGTTCCGCCGGATGAAGCGCCAGCGCTCGCCGTAGAGTAGCCTCGAACCTCGCCTGGTCCTTGGCTTGCGCGTGCAGGGTCAGTCGATCGACGATTGATTGCGTGTCGCTTCCAAGAACCTGGGGGCCCAAGGCAACCAATACGGTGACGAAGGCCCCGAATGACGCAAGTAGTAGTCTCGGGGAGCGTCCAGGACGGACCACGCCCCGTGCCGGCAACACCGCTCCAAGTAACGCGGCTACCACCACCACCACCCCGGCCATCTCGAGGCTGAAGTCGACCAGGTTCTGAAGGGTCAACGCAAAGATCGCTATACATATCGCTGCAACGAGCGGCTCCTGAGCTGTCCGGAATCGTTTCCACAAGGCTGATGTCAACGCCAATAGCAGTGCAATCGTGAGCGGGATTCCCCACTCGGTCGTCCACTGAACCACCAGGTTCTCGGGGTGGGTATAGCGATCCAAGGATCCTTGGTGAGCCACAAAGGCCTGGGAAAAGGCGCCTCGACCAATGCCGAGCCACCATGCGGAGCCATCGAGTAAGCGCAAACCGCTGGCGGCTACCTCGAGCTTGTCGAAATCTTGCGCCTGGAAGCGCCTTAGAATCGGTTCGAGGCCTGCAAAGGCTGCGATTCCTGCGACAGCAGCCCCCACCACCGCACCTGGGATTCCCCCCTCGCGGCTTCGCGATCGGTCCCGGCTCACGAGCCACCCGGCAAGTATCATGAAGCCAAACAACAGTGCCGCGATCGCGCCGCGGGAGAGGGTCCACCCTACAACGATGGTGCAGAACACTGACGCAGCGATCCAGGCGATTCGTCTTCGCCGTCCAAGCTCTTGGGTCGAGACGCCGGCGGCTATCAAAGCGCCCACCAGAGAGAAGCCGGCAAGATGGTTGCCGTTCATAAGCGGTGCGAGCAAGCGGGTCGCGGTGAATCTTGGTGCATAGAGCCCAAACAACACACGTGCGCCAGCAGCTTCGTGAGCAAATCCGATCAGACCGAGCAATACAGCGGATGCGACGGTCGCCACGGCGATCGGTTTCAGCCCCGACGGCCCGCCGAGTCGCGCGGCGAGGAATGCCGAGAGAATACCAATGCCGATCAGGATCTGGAGATGGGTCGAACCGGGGTCATAGGAAATGGTGAAAGGAACTGAGTCTGCCCAAGACAAGCCTCGGAGGCGTTCCGCGCTCTGGACGGATGCCAAGTCAAAGGCGTGTGCGATCCCCGAGGGCACCGGGGCAGCTTGCAGGCAGGTCCAGAGCCATGCGACGCCCATCAGAAGAAGTACGCCATCGACCACACGGCTTGCGGTGGAGCGGCGGACCCACAATGCCGTGCCGAGAGAGACCACACACAGCCCTGCGATCGCGACGACCGACCAAGGGAAAGCCCCACCAAGAAGCTGGGGCGCGACGAGGATTGTCGCGCAAAGCATAATTGTGTCCGGCGCAAGCGGAAGGCGTTTATCGATGTGAGGTGCGTTCATCCGAGTAGAGGTCCGCGGAGCGTAAGCCGGCGACGCCACCGACTCAAAGCGTCGGGCCGTACCGGGATGCGACCTTCGCCAGTTGCAGCTATCTTCTCCCAAATTGCAACGCGATCAGCCATTGCGGGGGTTTGCGAGCCGACATGTGCGGAATAACAGGATTGTGGTGCGCGGATTCCGTAGCTGAGGACACGGCTCACGATTGGATCCGACGGATGACAGGCACTCTGGCTCACCGCGGTCCAGATGGGTCCGGAACCTTTTTCGATGACGAAACCGGTCTTGGGTTCGGACATAGACGTCTATCGATCGTCGACCTCAGCAATGCGGGGCAGCAGCCGATGTGGTCGCAATCGGGTCGCTGCTGCATCACGTACAACGGTGAAGTCTACAATGCTGCTGAGATCCGCGCATATTTGGAGGAGCAGCGCCTGGGCATCGGGTGGAGGGGCCACTCAGACACCGAGGTAGTGCTCGAAGCGATCGAAGCGCTGGGATTGGAACAAGCCGTCCAGCGGTTTCGCGGAATGTTCGCCTTTGCGCTCTGGGACAGTGAGGCTAGACACTTGTCTCTGGTTCGGGATCGCCTCGGGATCAAACCGCTGCTTTACCTCCAAGGTAACTTCGGCATTGCGTTCGCATCCGAGCTCCAGGCTCTTTACGAGTTTTCGCCGTTTCAACCGAGACTCGATCGCGCAGCGGTGGCCGCTTTCCTCCGTTACGGGGTCGTTCCGGGCACCGAGTGCATCGTCGACGGGGTCCGAAAGGTGCCACCGGGCGTGATCGTCCGGTTTGGCGGACCTCGATCCAGCGGCATAGGTCACCCTTTCTGGTCTGCCAGGCAGGTCGCACACGAAGGACTGAGTCACCCATTTGAAGGAAGCGAACGAGACGCGATCGAAGAGCTGGAGCGACGGATCCGGCGATCGGTCTTGTTGCGGATGCGATCGGATGTTCCGTTGGGTGCCTTCTTGTCAGGGGGCATTGATTCATCGACGGTGGTCGCCATGATGCAGCAGGACGCCTCAACCCCCATCAAGACGTTCTGCATTGGGAACACTCTCACAGGGTACGACGAATCGAGTCACGCCGAGGCGGTGGCTGAGCATCTTGGCTGTGAGCATCACACTTTGATCGCCGACCCCGCTGATATGCTGAAGATCGTTCCTGACCTCGCCCAATACTGGGATGAGCCTTTCGCGGACTCCTCCCAGATTCCGACGTACATGGTATCGGAGCTTACCCGCAAGCACGTGACAGTGTCGCTATCCGGTGACGGTGGCGACGAACTCTTCGCGGGCTACAACCGGCACGCTTGGGCTCCACGACTCTGGGAGCTTGCCCATCTTCTACCCAAGAGTGCAAGGAGAGCGCTAGGCGTCCTCAAGCTGATCCGGGTAGACGATTGGGATCGGGTCTTTCGTGCAATTGGGTTGGGGGAGAGGATCAGGCTTCCCGGTGACAAATTGTATAAGATCGCTGCCCTGTCCGACGTCGATACGCCACACGAGTTCTATGGAAGGCTACGGTCTCTCTGGGCCAATCCCGAAGACGCCATGGTTGGCCACCTTGCTACGCAAACACCACAAAGACCCACCCGTTTCGACGGGTCCTTTGCAGACCAGATGATGCTCGACGACTTGATTGAGTACTTGCCTGACGACATCCTGACCAAGGTCGATCGTGCTTCGATGGCAGTATCACTTGAAGCGCGGGTTCCACTACTCGACCACGAGGTGGTGGAGTTTGCCTGGCGGATCCCGCTCCGATGGAAGATCCGGGGCCGAACCCAAAAGTGGATCCTGAGGCAGGTGCTCGGGCGTCACGTTCCAGAAGCGCTCTTCGATCGCCCTAAAATGGGGTTCGGGGTGCCGGTGGGTCAGTGGCTCCGCGGCCCTCTTCATGACTGGGCAGCTGGCCTAGTGGACGAGAGCGCGATCCGCGCCGATGGCATCCTGGACTCCCGTGTCGTCACGCATACGTGGGGCGCACACCAAGCAGGTCGCGGTAATCACGAACACCGACTCTGGGCTATCCTAATGTTCCAATCGTGGTGGCAGCTCAACCGGCGCAAGGTTTCGGCGTGAGGCGCTACGTTTGATGACGGGGCGATGAACGACGTGTTTCCGACGCTGGTCGTGGTCTTGCTGGGCGCAATCCTAGTTGCGGTTGCCTCGGTGGGATTCTCCCGGCAGGAGCAAAAATGGGTGACGGCCTCATTTGTCATGCATGTGGCTTTTGCCTGTGCCCAGGTTCCACTCGTGCTGAGCTTCTTTGGCGGGGGAGACATGTTTCTCTACTTCAGCTATGGGGAGATCCTCGCGCGAATGATGGAACGCGATCCGCTTCACGTTATCCCCGAAGTGACTGCGCTTCTCTTGCGCGAGCAACCTCGTCTTCCACTGATGATCATCGGCGCTGGAACTGGCACTGGCACGATGTCGGCATTGGCCGCCTGGACGTTCTATTTGCTCGGTCCCTCCCAGTACGCCGCTTGTGTCGCCTTCGCCGTGCTCTCGCTTTGCGGCAAGATCGGAATCTACCGCGTCTTTCGAGCGAATGTAGATCCATCTTTCCTCTGGCCAGTGGCGATCGCAGCATTCTTTGTGCCCTCATTCGTGTTCTGGTCTTCAGGCGTAATCAAAGAGGCGGTCGTCGTGGCTGGATTCGGCTGGAGTTGTTTTGGTCTTCACCTTTGGATTCGTGAGGGTCGCCCGGCTGCTGGATGGGCGCTCATGCTCGCTGGCGCGGTCCCACTGATGTTGACCAAGCCATACATCCTGTTCCCGCTCGTCCTTGCAGGTGGCGCCTGGTACTACTGGGCTCGCAGTCTGAAGCGGGGCCGAGTGCGCGTTCGGCCAGCCTATTTCGTAGTGGCGGCGTTGGTCGGCGTTGGCGGCATTGTCATGCTGGGGCATTATTTCCCCGAATATTCCATCGAAAACTTCACAGCCCGAACCTCAGATCTTCAGCAACTCGGCCGCCGCGGCGGCAGTGCTTTTGCGCTGACGGAGGGGGCTCCGACCACGCTTGTCGGCCAGTTTGCATACGCACCCGCTGCGCTCCTGACCTCGCTTTTTCGGCCTGCTCTCTTCGAGGTTCACAACATACCAACTTTCGCTAACGCGGTGGAGACGACGGTGTTTACTCTTCTCTTTGCCCGCATTCTCTTCACTCGAAACCTCGCCCGCGTGCGCCGCGAGATCACGGACAGCCCCTTACTGGTGTTCTGCGTGGTTTTCGTAATCGCGTTTGGGATCGCCACGGGCCTAGCTGCGAGCAACATGGGCACTCTGGCGAGATACAGGAGCCCGCTCCTGCCGTTCTTCGCCGTCTTGCTTCTCGTTTTGGGCCGGCCGCGTCGCGCTCTTTCTTCCGCGAGAGAAGCTCACGAAGGCCGGGGTACCCCGATAAGTCCGGAGTGGTCTCGCCCCGAACCTGCCCGACTACGCCGATCGGGTGCCTACGGCGCACCAGAAAACCGATGAGCAGAAGCGAATGTCCGTGAGTCCGGCAGCGCGCATCAGTGCCTCCATTTGGCGGCGAGTGTACCGTTTCTCGAGACGGGTCCCGAATCGATCCAGTGCATCGGTCCGCATTGTGTAGAGCGATCGGTGTCGATATGCGGAAAGGGGCCAGTGCTCTACGTTCACCCCGAGCCTCTCTGCTATGGCCGCCCCCCGCGCGAGCGGAAAATACACGCCACCGGCAAGCCCCTCGCAAATCGCTTGGCGCACCGGGGTCGGCTGCTGGGCGATCACCCTACGTGCCACGTCGCTTGCACGCCACAGCATCCGAAACCATTGAGGTCTATTGTCGAACGCATAGTAGAGGTACAATAGCAAGGGCGCACCCCGCTTGAGTGTCCGCACAGCGGCTCGCAACGCCCCCTCCGTATCCGCAACGTGATGCAAAACGCCGAGGCAGTAGCCAAAATCCATGGACTCGGGTTCGAAAGGCAATTGAGCGGCTGTTCGGCGATGATAAACCACGTTGTCCAGATGCGAGAGATTCCGACGCGCGACTTCGATCGCATCGCTCGGATCGCAGCAGTGGAGCGTGCCGACCCGCGGAGCGACGTGAGCGGCCCATCGGCCGGAGCCACACCCTAAGTCGAACCCCGTGGGGTCGATGGGTAGATCGTTCCATGGGAACACTTCGAAGTATGCTTCGAAGGCCGTCATGCGCTCCTCGTGCTTGAGACCGGTCTGATCGAATCGGGTCCATTCCTCTCCGAATCCTTTTATGACATCAGCCCGCTCTGATGCATGCTTCATCGTCGTCCTCCGAGCGCAGATACTGGGTTTGACCAATCGCCTACGAGCGAGGTTCGCAGAGGTTCGGGGGCTGTGCTAGGCGCGGCATGATCATGGGTAGGCAACCAAGACTCCTGGCATTGGCCACTTATCCAGAGAGCGCGGCGGCGACGCGGTTTCGCGTCACACAGATGTTTCCCTACCTGCGGGTCCGCGGATGGGATGTGCGGTTCGAGCCCTTCGTCGACGACAAGTTCCTGCGCGGTTTCTATACGAGGGGGGGGCGATCAGAGAAGGCTGCATATCTGACGTATCGATCGCTGGCGCGGCTAGCATCTGCGATTGCCGCTGCGGACGTTGACGCGGTCTTCATTCAGCGGGAGGCCGCGCTGATCGGCCCTCCCTATACCGAGTTCATCTTGAGCTCACTGAAAGGCTTGCCGATTATCTTCGACTTCGATGATGCGATCTGGGATCTTGACCTTCGGCGATCGGCACATCCTGTCGCCGCACGGATTCTCAAGAATCCGAGCAAGACCTGGTACACCATGCGTCGTGCCGCATGCATCATTGCGGGTTCGAGCTACCTCGCGCAACGAGCGCGCCAAGTCAACAACAAGGTCGAGATCGTGCCGACGGTGGTGTCATCCAAGAGCTGGACTCCAGCGTCGTGCCGACTCGACGGACGATTCTGGGTTAAGAAGATTCCCCGCATTGGGTGGGTGGGAACCCACACGACCGCGGATCAACTCGAGCTCGTCGAGCCCGCGCTTCGTCAGCTTCGCGCAGAGGGCCATGAGTTCGAAGTCCACGTAGTGGGGGCCGGCCAGGACTTCGCGCTTCGTACGGTCGAGGTGAAGTCGCGGCCATGGCGTCTCGATCGGGAGATCGACGACTTTCGGCGCATCGATATCGGGCTTGCACCGATGTTCGCTGAGCCTGTTTACCAGGGCAAGTGCGGCTTCAAGCAGCTTCAATATATGGCCGTCGGCGTACCCTTCATCTCCTCGTGGGTCGGGGGAGCGCGTGATTTCGTCATTGACGGCGAAGTCGGCCTCGTCGCTCACAGCCCCGAGGATTGGTATCGGCATTTGAAGACGCTCCTCAACTCACAGGAGCTTCGCCGAAAACTGAGCAAAAATGGCCTGAAGCTCGTCAAAGAGCGATATTGCACCGAAGTGCAGGGGCCACGCGTTGCGCAGCTCGTCGAGGAGGCTTTGGCCTGTTGTCGGCAGCAACCGTGATTATGCCTCCTTTTGTGGACTGGCTTTGTTTGACTGGTATTCTTTGCCGCATGGACAAGTGGGTGTGGATCGGTTTGAGCTTGGCCTTGATCGCTTCTGGGTGCGCTGACGCAAATGGCGGTCCAATCGGCGACGGCGGCGCAGCTGGCACAGGCGGCGCAGCTGGCATGGGCGGCGCTGGCGGCATAGGCGGCGCAGCTGGCACAGGCGGCGCAGCTGGCACAGGCGGCGCAGCTGGCATGGGCGGTGCTGGTGGCACAGGCGGTGCTGGTGGCATAGGCGGCGCAGCTGGCATGGGCGGTGCTGGTGGCATAGGCGGCGCAGCTGGCATGGGCGGTGCTGGTGGCATAGGCGGCGCAGCTGGCATGGGCGGCGCTGGCGGCATAGGCGGCGCAGCTGGGATGGGCGGCGCTGGTGGCATAGGCGGCGCAGCTGGCATGGGCGGCGCAGCTGGCATGGGCGGTGCTGGTGGCATGGGCGGCATGGGCGGTGCTGGCGGAATGCCAGGCCCAGCTTCGAGCTGCCTCGATTTGCGCAACGGCGGCATCGACGTCGATGGCACCTACCAAATCGAGGTCAACGGCGCCCCGTTGCTCGTCTACTGCGACATGACCACCGACGGGGGTGGTTGGACGCAGCTTTACGACCAGGACGTCAATACTGCCCCGGGCTACGCCTCGACAGGAGCTTGGAGCACTGGCATCAACATCGATGAGCCCAACATGGGCCACTACAGCATCCTCCATCTGACCGGAGCGTTCGAGGGCGTTTCGGCCGGCTACGAGTTTTCATCGATTGGCCGGAGGACGGCGCTGGCTTCGTGCGGTGGGAGCAGTCCGAGAATCCGTTCGTCGGAAGGGGGACGGTCAGCAGCGTCGTTCAGTCCCCAGACAACCAGACGGGTTGCACGGCATTCGCCGGCTTGGCTGCGCGCGACGGAACCGCCACGCTGGACGGCGACACCGGGAGCGCCTGTTGGTGGTGGGCCGTCGGGACGCCTGTTCCATGGAATGGTGGCATTCCAGCGTACAAAGACAGCGACGCTGGTGGGCTGGGTGCGACCCGAGCGCGTCTCTGGGTTCGCTGATCAGTCCCCGTGATGGGCCGGATGGCCCTCGACCTCGGCGAGAAAGTCGTCGTAGGCTCGGATGTAGTCCTCGGGATCGTAAGGATGAGACGCCAGGACCATGAGCACTGCATCGGCCGTGTATTTGTATTGAACTGCCCACGTCATCGGCGGCATGTAGATCCCCAGCGAGGGCTGATTCAATCGGACCTCGACGCTCGACTGGCCGTCGTCGACGACGACGGAACACGCGCCGTGGGTACACACGAGAAACTGATGGCAGCTCCGATGGGCGTGCTCACCGCGAACCTCAATGCTCGGGACGGAGTGGACGAGGAAGTAACGCTGCGGTTCGAAGGGGAGGTCTGAGCCGACGTTTCCGACCGAGAGTGCCCCCCGCATATCTTCGAATGCTGGAAGGTAGTGGAGTGTCGCGCCTCGGACCGGGAGCTCCTCGACCCTAGGGGCGCCGACCGGCTTCAGCGTTGCGAGCTCGGTCACGACGAAATCCTGCCGCGTGCCGTCAGCCTGCACATAGCCAACGATGCGAGCTGGATTTCCCACGACTATTGCCCGTGGCGGCACCGAGCGGGTCACGACGGCGCCTGCGCCGACCATGGCGAAGGATCCGATCTCCACGCCGGGCAGGATGGTGGCATTTGCGCCGATCGACGCCCCCGAACGCACGTTGGTCGTAGCAAAGCGTTCGGGGCGTGTCTTGCTTCGCGGGAAGGGGTCGTTGCTGAAAGTCACGTTCGGTCCGACGAAGACATCGTCTTCGAGGTGGACGCCATCCCAGAGCTGAACCCCGCTCTTGACGGTAACGCGGTCGCCGAGTGTCACGTCATTCTCCACGAAGACGTGATCACAGATGTTGCAGTCCCGTCCGATCTTCGCCGCCGGCAATACATGGGCGAACGCCCATACGCGCGTGCCGGCCCCCACGTTCTTCGATTCGCAGATTCCCTCCGGATGAACGAAGGGGACGGATTGTGGTTCACTCACTTCCTCTCGCCTTCCTCTGTCGGAGCTAGAGTATAGCCAGGCCGAGCGGCTAGCCCACCTTGCCGCGCGCCCGCTTCCATGCCTCCGTCAGGCTCAGGTTCGTTCTCAGGAGGAGGCGCCGGAGGGCCCAGGCGGCGTAGGTCACCAGCGCCATGCTCCCCAGCCCATAGGCCCACGGCGTTGGGGTCGCCTCAAACGCGACCGATACGCCTGCCAGCACAAGAATGGACCAACCGATGGTCCACCTGGCCGCCCGGCTGGTGCGGAACCCGATCGCTTGCCGGGCGATGCCCCACTGAACCGCCAGTAGGACGAAGCAGGCACCTGTGAACGCTGCTCCGACAGCCTCGAGGCCCCAGCGCTCCACGCCCATCCACGCGGACGTGAGATACACGAGGTTGAAGATGATCTGAGTGGCCAGGAAGGTCCAATTCATTGTTCGCGAGAGGACGAGATATCCAAGGGGCCAGGAGATGGCTCGCAAGGCAACCCCAAGGAGCTGCCATCGCATCAGCGTGTACCCTCGCGAAAGTCGGCCGCGTAGAGCAGCTCGAGGACCCACGGGGCCGCCAGGACGAGAAAGAGCACCCCCGGGAAGGCCAAGAGAACACCTACCTCCATTTGCTCGTTGATGACTCGTCGGCAGGCCTCATCGTCGCTCTGGACGCTTGACAGGCGAGGAAGAAGTCCGCGCCCATCGCCTCCAGAACGACGCCCACATAGAGGGAGCAGACAACCCAGGTTGCCTGGTAGATGCCGACGGCGGAAAGGCCGATGCTCCGCTGCACGATGAGCCGGATTAAATAGGCGCCGAGAGTGGTCACGAGCGCACCGCCCATCGCAGCACTGCCGGTCGCAACGACCTTCTTCGACCGTTCCCATAGTGCGGCGCAGTCGCCTGCCGTGGCAGCGGTCGCATGTCGCCGTGCGAAAACCCAACTCCCAAGCGTTGCACCACCGGCCACGCAAACGAGGTAGACTGGGATCGCTTTAGCCCCGAGATCCAGACGACAGCGATGCCCATGATGGCCCCCAGGAGCGCCCCCAAGACCTTTGCAGCCGCCATCTCTGCGACCTTTCGCAGCCCCTGTAGAACGGCGACCTGACCAGTCGAAGCATTCCGAAGCAGCACAGCCAGCGAGACGATGGCCATGCCGACTGCGTGGTGGGGTTCGAGCTCGGCCCCGAAGGCGATCTCGGCGAACCACGGGCTCAGCACGAGCCCCACCGCCGAACCCAGGAGTCCCAGCACGAGCGCGAGTCTCCGTACGGCGACAATAGTCGACGCCCGTTGTTGCTCGTCTTCCGTGGCGGCGATATGCCTCACGCCGCTGACCGCGATGCCCATGCCGCTCACGGTGCACAGGACATCGACCGCAGAGAGATAGAGTCCGGCGATACCCATGCCTGCCGTACCCACCAGCAGGGCGAGTGCCTTCACCCGCACCATTTGGATCAGGATTGCGAAAATCTGCCCGATCCGACCAGCCCAGTCGACTTCACGATTTGCCGATAACTCTGGGTCACAAGCGCTCTTCGTAGAACCGAATGTGCGACTCGAGGGCATGGTCCAGCCACGCGAAATCGGCCTCACCGATTGGCCGGGTTGCGCACAGCCGGGCGCGAAGTACGCGACCACAGGTCGACCAAACCCGGGACCCGCCTCAGCGGCTCAATGAGCCCCCTCGGGATGGCAGCCCACACGACCCATGCCCAGCGCCGGTACCCCACGGGTTGCTGGTCGCGAGTTCGGTTGATCTGCTCTGGTCTCGACGAGCCCTTGCACCGGAAGCCCAAGAAACTTGTGAACACGGGCGAGAGTGGTCTCGGGAGAGTCCGCCAGATCGGATGTGGATACCAGGAGGAGGTCCTCGGCGGCGAAGAGCTCCTCCCTATTGGGGCACGTGGTCGGCATATCGGCTGAACGCAAGATAGCCCCGTAATTCCCGTGCACATCTCGATCCGGGTGGAAGCTCTCCCCATCCGTGCGTAACGCCTCCGAGAACGGACGCGACTCGAAGCCCAGCCGGTGCATCCACAGATAATGCGAGAGCGTTCGTTCAACGGGGTGACGCATCAGAATGATCACCTTCGGCCCTTCCAGATTGGCGGCGATTCGCTTCGCAGCCACGGGCCAAATGCAATAGGTGGTGCTCGATTCGCCGCAGTATCGCTCCGTGCCCGTCGCGTGCTCGAAGATTGCATTGTGCGAGTCGGCTCCGCGCACCCACCGATCGCTTCGTGCGAAATGATGGGTCTCTTTCGGCAAAGACATACAGATGGCAGGATGCTGGGCGAGGTATTCGTGAAAGCTACTGGTTCCCGACTTGGGGAGACCTGGAATCACGAGATCGCATCGATACGCACTCATCAGCCGTGAAGGGCTTCCCACGCCCGGCAACGCTCGACGACGTGCAAGATCTCCTATTCGTGATCAACGGATGAATGGGAAGCGACACTTCTTCATTGCGATAGCCGCGGCCATCGGCGCCTCCGCACTCCTGTAGTCATCCGCAATCGCGGGCTGTGCGAACGTCAGAGTCGGATAATGCACCCCCGTGTCGATCCCAGCGACCGACAGGAACTCACGGAAATGATCGCGTTTTCCTGCTCTGACCCGAATCGGAAACAGGTGATAGACGCAACCTTCGACGTCGGCGATCGGGAGTGGCACCACAGCAGCGCCGCTTAGCGCCTTGCAGTATTGACGGGCAATCTGCTGGCGTCGTTCCGTCCACGCCTTCAGTCGAGGCAAGAACGCTTCCGAGAGGATGGCGGCGTGAAGCTCGTCAAGCCGACTGTTTAGACCGAGCTCGTTGTGAACGTAGCGAGCGGACTGTCCATAGTCTCGCAACGATCGAACGCGCGCCGCGACCAACTCGCTATGACAGGCGATCGCCCCTGCATCACCCAGGGCGCCCAGGTTCTTCGTCGGATAGAAGCTGTAGGCGGTGACATCGCCAACGGAGCCCACCGGCTCACGTTTGAAGCTTGCTCCGTGTGCTTGGGCCGCGTCCTCGACGATGCGCAACCCGAACTTCTGCTTGAGTTTTCGAAGTCTGCGCAGATCGATGCTCTGGCCGTAGAGATGCACGGGGACGCAATACCGGATATCCTCTCGCTTTCGGAGAAGGGCATCACATCGATCGAGATCCAAGACTCCGTGCTCGTCGACGTCGGCGAATACCGGGACGCCTCCTGCTCGGAGGATTGCCAAAGTGGTCGCAAAGGCCGTGAGTGGAGTCGTGAGCACAGGTTGACCGGGTGCGTATTCAGCGCGCGAAGGCCCACTTCGATAGCGTCAAGGCCTGAGGCAACCCCCACTGCGTATGGGGCACGGCAGAACTGTGCGAACGCCGTCTCGAAGGCTTCGAGCTCCCTCCCGAGCACGTACCAACCGCTGGCGCCGACACGTTCGGTGGCCGCCACCACATCCCGCCGCACCTCAGTCCAGACGCGCCCAAAAGGGTTCATTCTCACGGGTGTCATGGTTCACTAATCTCACTGATGACCTAGGATCCATCGATCGGACAGGTACGCGCCCACAAACTCATTTCCCTCGTTGTTGAAGTGATGATCGACGGGCCAATAAAGGCTGTCGGCGTCCCTGCCGGACTCCCGGAAAGCAAACGCAAAGTCAACGAATTCGACGTGATGGCTCTTGAGAAACTCGCGGAGACCAGAGAAATGACTGGTATCCGTAAAACGATGCTTGGGTGGAAACAAAAGAAACACCAGCTCGTAGGAATGCTCTCTTGCATCCTGCGACCACTTTCGAATCGCTTCTCTATTACGCGCCGTGATGTCATTCGAAGCGTAATCCTGTTTGAAGTCGTAGAGCGTATCCAAAGAATAGATTGGCAGTGGGCCGTCGTAACAAGCCGAAGCCAGCCGTTCCTTCGCGACGTAGATCAGGTTTGCGCTGAGTGACCATTTCCTGAGAAAATCCTTGAGTGACTCGAGGGGTGTCACAGGTTCGGGACTCGTTGCTAGCCACTCCAGGATCTTGTCGCGAATCGGTCCCAATCTCTCTTAACAAGAGTAGTGCCATCCACCTCGACCGTATCGACTTGAAAGCCCTCGATGACCGTGGTGTGGGGATATGCGAAATCATTCGAGGGATTATTCCCCACATAGCCGACGAAAACCCTCTTGGGATAGCGTCCTATCAAACTCACGATCTTCTTGAATTTGTCGTATTGGTGGAGCTGTCCGGTATGGGTAACTCCACACTTTGCGCTCATGCGCCCAGTCTTGGTTTCATAAACAGTCGGAAACTTGCTCTCGTAGTTGGCGTAGCCCCACGTCTGAGAATCTCCCGCGAAATAATCAAAAGAGCCACTCTGCTGGAAATCTTCGAGACGATTGCGATCAAAGCATCCGATGTCATTCGAAAAGATCTGGACCGATGCCTCGGGAAACACGTGCACCGCATCGTTTATGTCTTCCTGGATGTCGAAACCAAGTTGCTCGTCCGCGCGGAAGTATCCGCGTGGATAACCGCGTGCGTGGGCTGGTAACTTTCGCGGTTGAAGCTCCGCCCGGTAGTAAGGGACGAATTCCAGCCAGTCTTGAGGCACGAAAAAGTACGCGAGCACATCGAAACAAACGACGCCGACGGAGATGACAAGACCCGCAGCAAAGATGCCTATCGTGGCCTTCTTCCAATTCATGTTCTAGACACAGTTCGTTCGCGGACTTGCAAGACCACGGCCTTTGAAGCCGAGAATACCCGCAGACCGAAGAGGCGAGGATACGCCCAGCGCAACAAGGCTCGGTTTGGGCAAGCGCTGATCAGATGCAACCGCTGAAAGAGACAGCCGCTCACGAAATCGTTCATGAAGGCGTTCTCCGACCGCTGCGTCGACAGAACACTTCCTTCCTGCCAACCATCCTCCGCAGCGAAGAGGGCCTCCATATAGTCTAAGACATCCCTGTAGTCCCGTATTCGGTGGTTTGCGCGCATTTCCCAGTCGAGAATCGAGAAGAACGTGTCTCTTATGGTCCCGCGTTTCGTCCGAGACAGATCCAAGAACCGATACATAACCAAAGGGTTATCCACATACGAAATGTCCTGTCTGCGTAGCCGCGCCACATTGGTGAAGACGATGTCTTCATGAAGAATTCTCGCAGAGGGCCTCGGTATATTTCTCAGCAGCTCGATATCGTAGGCCGCCGTCGCGCCGAGAACCAATGGGACGCTCTCCCCCGAGCCGCCCAAATAGGGAATCTTCCTATCCAGCCCTTGAGGTTTGGGATCTTCTTCGAGAAGTTTGGAATCGTTGCCCATCGGCACATATGCAGAGAAAAGCGCGCCGCCTTTTCGACTTAGCCAGGACTCGACTAGGGTGGCAGCGCGCTCAGGCAAGGAAATGTCGTCGCCAGCGGACACGATCAACAAAGCGCCTTTGGCAACGCTGGCGACATCTAACACATGATTCAGAAGGCCAATATTTTGAACGATGCGTCGGACGGAGACGTCGTGCGGACCGTCGTAGCCTGCCGCCATCTCCTGCATAATCTCAAACGTTCGGTCCGTGGAAGCATCGTCGGAAAGAATTATCTCAAGCGGCTCGTATGTCTGGGCGAAAGCGCCCTCGATCGCTTCTCGAACGAACCGATCTTGATTGTAGGCGAACACCGCAAAGGTTACGAGTGGACGCTCCCTTGATTCAGTAGCGTGCTCATGCTTGCTCTGTTTGAGCGGTCCGGCCTCGGGCGTCATTTCGAAAGGTTCCTCTGTCGTTCCAGCCGAGCCAAACCTGTGGCAAATATTTTGACCTAGTCGCGCTCCTGTCACCAGCAGTTGCGGCTGGCAGTCTCCGCTGTTCGGCCAGTGGATCATGCGTTTGCCAGCAAGTCAATTCGACGCCCTTACGGCTCGGTATCCGAGCGCGGAACGCGATCGCGGTCGAGCGGTACCTACAGTCTGACGCCAGGTTCCTCATCGGCCGAGCGTCTGTCTGTACGTGTGTCTCATAGTGTCAACAGCGGTCTTCCAAGAATGGTGTTGCTCGACGTACCGGCGCGCACGCTCTCGAGTCGATTGGTGGACGCCTTCCGCGAGAAGTCGGGCTGCCGAGCTGGCAATCGCTTCGGGCGATTCCGCCACGAAAACGCCCTCCGCCGCGCCTGCCTGCAACCCTTCGGCGCCTAGGGGTGTGGCAATTATCGGTACCCCCATGGCGAGGCTAGTGAGCGCACGGATCTTGGTTCCGCTACCTGCCCGCATGGTAATAAGCGAGGCGGCGGCACGATCCAGGTAGGGCCGAACATCGTCCACGCCACCGATGACGGTAACACCGCGCGCACGAGCCGCGGCTTGCCGCACGATCCCTGGAGGATCGTAGCCGATGATTTCATACCGGGCCTCGGGTTCCTTTCTCAAGATGCGTGGCCAGAGTTCCTCCACGAACCAGAGCACCGAGTCGATGTTCGTGTCGGTTAGGAAGCTACACGTGCTCACCAGGAGTTTTGATGGTTGGCTCTCACCATGGCGGGCGCTTCGGTAGAAGTCGGCATCGACGCCGTTGTTGGCGACGAGTAACCTCGCACGAGGGGAGACGACAGAAAGCAACTCGCGATCCTGATCTGACGTAACGAAGACGCCCGAGAATTGTTGCAGCATCCGGCGCTCATACCGGGGGACCTTAGCGGTGTCGATCCACTGTACCCAGTGGCGCGGAGACGACTTAGGCAAAATCCCAAGAGCGCGCCGATAATGGTCCGTGGCGGAATAGTGATGGGTGAGGAACTTGCGACCCTCGAACATGGATCCTTTGGCAACGTACCCCATCGCCAGAAATTCGACTTGTAAGAGGTCGTAACGCTGTTCCTCCCAAAGTTTGCATACGAGGTCTCGCATCCGTCGATCAGGGTCGACCAAGGAAAAAGGGATCGAAGTTGGAAGGAAGCGCAGATGTCTAACGAGAGGTCTTCGCCGAACCTGTCTGGGAATCCAATGGACATCGACACCCCATCGTTCGACGTCTCGAACGAACGGCTCAGACTCTCGGCTCACGTAACAGGCCAACGTGACTCTTTCAGTACGAGCGAGCTCACGCAAGACGTGGAAGACCCGAACTTTGCCGCCGCTGCGCTGGGGAATAGGAAAATACGGGGAGACAAAGAGAATTCGCATCGCGCCTGGGGAAAACTTTGCCCCGATACCCTGGGTGTTACATCGTTAGTTGCCAGCTGCCAGTTGTTTTGTCCAATCCACCTCTCACCCCCATGGACCCGTGGAATCTATGCCGGAAGAATCCACACGACAAGTGAGGCATTCCACCATCAATCCCCATCATGGCGGGACTGGGTATCAGGCTCTTGCCGAGAGGCTTCTGTTAAAGCTCTCCAACTGACGATGCGCGGCCGTGTTACGCACATTACGCTCGACGGATTATCGACGGACCTGGGTCGTTCGCAAGTGCTGGCCGTGAGCGAGCGCCTTCAGTCGATGGGTTGGCAATGTACGATTCTTTCTCTCGAGCCGGCGTCTGCAGTGTTCGACCGGCTCCAGACGCGCATGGCCGCAAGTGGTGTGCGCTGGTACCACCAGCCCTATCAACTAGGGCGTATCGGGGCCGCCAGGAATGCGGTGTCGATGTCCGGAATGATCAAGCAAATCTGGGGCCGTACGGATCTGTTCCATTGCCGAAGCTATTTCGGCGCATTCTTTCCAGCGGTGGCTGGAATATTTAGGAGCGCTCCCTACGTGTTTGACACCAGGGGATACTGGATCGACGAGAAGATTGAAGCTGGCCGCTGGTTTCAGGACCCGGCATCTCGCGCGATCGCCCGGCGGATCGAACGCGAGCTCTACGATCGAGCCAGCGCCACGGTGAGTCTGACCGAATTGGCCGCCGAGGACGTACGAAGGGGCCGTTTCGGAAGACAGCATTCAGCAGACCGCTCGATCTGCATCCCCACGTGCGTAGACTACGATAAATTCAAGATCGAGCGAGGCGCACCGCCGGATGAGTTCTTGCGCGACGGACTGATCGTCGCCTACGTCGGCTCGCTCAACGCTTCGTATGAGTATCGCAAGTCTCTACGTCTTGCGGCATTGATTTTAGAGCGAAATCCTCAGGCGAAATTTCTCGCGCTGACCTCTCAGGTAAGGCAGATGAACGCGCTCGTCGGTGAGCTTTCCATTCCGTCTCACCGGTACCTCGTGCGGAGCGTCATCCACGATGAGATCCACGAGTGGCTCCCGTGGATCGATGTGGGCTTGATGCTCCTGGTCAGGTCGATTCGAGCCAAACGGGCATCGATGCCGACCAAGCTCGGGGAGTTCTTCGCAACCGGTGTGACGTCTATCACCCATGGCGCGAACTCAGAGATTGCAGATTGGGTTCGACGGACGGGGAGCGGACTGGCATTAGAAGACCTTTCCACGGCCTCTCTCGAGCGCGCGGCCGATTTCGCTGTATCGGGCCGCCCCGACATGGAGACCCGCATACGTGCGCGGCGTATTGCCGAAGAGCATTTTTCCTTGGCGTCCGCCTCTCGCCGGTACGACGCGCTCTTCCAAAAGGTCCTCTGCTAGCCGGTCCCAGTGTTCGAAACGGCTGACCGTCTCTTGGCAGACTACTTTGAAAAGGAGGGTGACTCATGATAGCTGGCAACATGGCCAACTTCGCGCTCCTAGGGGTAGGCGGGTTCGTGGCACCGCGACATCTCGGGGCGATTCGAGACACCGGCAACGCGCTCATCGCGGCTTGCGACCCCCACGACTCTGTTGGTGTAATGGACGGTTATTTCCCTGATGCTGCCTTCTTCACTGAGGTCGAGAGGTTCGACAGGTTTCTTGAGAAAAGGCGGCGCGAAGGCCCTGAGAGGGCCGCCCAGTACGTGAGCATTTGCTCGCCGAATTATCTGCACGATGCGCACGTGCGACTGGCTCTACGTCTCAACGCCCACGCGATCTGCGAAAAGCCATTGGTGATCAACCCCTGGAACTTGGATCAGCTTCAGACGCTAGAGCAGGAATATGATACCCGCATTCGGACGGTTTTACAGCTGCGCTACGTTCCGACGTTGCTGAGGCTGCGGGAAAAACTTTGGAAGAATCCCCCCTCGACGAAGAAGGACGTGGTCCTCAGCTATATTACTCGTCGCGGCCGTTGGTATCAGCATTCGTGGAAAGGCTCGGAAGCCAAGTCTGGCGGACTTGCGATGAACATCGGCATTCATCTGTTCGATGTGATGATTTGGCTGTTCGGGCGCGTGAGCGAGCTGGAGATTCACGCGCGCGAACCGAATCGCGTCAGCGGAGTGATGGAACTAGAGCACGCCAACGTCCGATGGTTTCTGTCGATCGACGAAAGCGACCTTCCGGAGGATGTGCGCAACGAAGGAGGGCATGCTTGTCGCTCGCTCCTCATGGACGGCGAGGCGATCGAGTTTTCGAACGGATTTCAAGAGCTCCATACGAAGGTCTATCGCGAGACGCTGGCTGGTCGTGGTCACGGTATCGATGACGCTCGAGCCTCGATCGAGCTTGCCTATCGAGTGCGGACGCAGCCCGTGGTGCCACCACGCGACTCCGTCCATCCGAGCCTGGAGATCACCTAGTCTCCTGCGCCGCGCCTCAACCCCGGCGTCTCCAAAAATGCCCCGACCACACGCTCTTGGTCGGCCTCGGAAAGGCTCGAGCCGCTCGGCAGGCACAGGCCGCGGTGGAAGAGCTCTTTGGCGACCGTACCGCCGATGATGCGGCAATCCTCATAGAAGGGCTGTAGATGCATGGGTTTCCAGACGGGGCGCGCCTCGATGTTGTGTGTCTCGAGGTGCTGACGGATCTTGTCGGGCCCGACTCCCAGGCGGGTGTAGTCGAGCAGCATGCAGGTCAGCCAGCACGTCGAATGGTTACCGAGCCGCTCGGATAGAAAAGAAACCCCCGGAAGGCCCCCTATCGCGTCCCGATAGCTCTGATTGATCTCGCGCCGCCGCTCGACGAACCCATCGAGGCGGGCGAGCTGGGCTCGGCCCACGGCTGCCAGCAGGTTGCTCAGCCGATAGTTGTATCCGAGCTCCGTGTGCTCGTAGTAAGGCGCGGGCTGCCGTGCTTGGGAGGCCAAGTAGCGGGCACGCGCCGTGAGCTTGGGGTCATCGCTGACCAGCGCGCCTCCGCCGCTGGTGGTGATGATCTTGTTTCCGTTGAATGACAGCGCACCGACCACACCGAAGGAGCCGGCCGCCTTGCCCTGGTAAGTGGCCCCCAACGCTTCGGCGGCGTCCTCGATGACCGGGACGCCGTGCTCGGCGCATGCGTCGAGGATGGCATCGTAGTCGGCGCACTGCCCGTAGAGGTCGACCACCACGATCCCTTTGGGGAGCCGATTGTGCTTGGCGGCTTCGTGGAGCGCCTCTTCGAGCAACGCTGGGTCCATGTTCCAGCTTTCATGCTCGCTGTCGATGAAGACCGGGGTAGCGCCCACGTAGCGAATGGCGTTGGCCGTGGCGGCAAACGTCAGGGTGGACGTCCACACTTCGTCCCCTGGTCCCAAATCCAAGAGCACCAGAGCTAAATGGAGGGCTGCGGTACCGCTGCTCAGCGCGGCGACATCCTGAACTCCTATGCGCGCTGCCAGCTCGCGTTCAAATGCGTCGACTTCGGGCCCCAGGGGCGCGATCCAATTCGAGTCGAAGGCGGCCAACAGGTGCTCTCGTTCCAGAGCGCTCATGTCGGGGGGAGAAAGGTAGATGCGTGGCTTCATTGGCTGTCGCCGTGTTGGTCGAAGCGTGGCATGGTCGACCGTCCGCCGGCAAACCGAACGCCCCGTTTGCGGTTCGAGGTGACGTATTGCAGATTGCGCTCCCACCCACGAAGACTTATCCCGTGGTGACAACGGAGCGAGATGAGATGAGCCAACGATACGAGGAAATCGTAGCAAGCCACTACGAGCAAGTGGCGGAGCAGGACGGACTATCCGAAACGTCGACGATGAAGGATGCCACCACGCGCGAGAAGGAAGTTGAGGCAATCACGAAGCTGCTCGACAAGCTGGTTGTGCGGAGCAGTCATCTGCTCGAAATCGGTTGCGGAAACGGGTTTTTGCTGGACTTGCTGCGAAGACGCTACTCGCACCTGGCTTTGGTCGGCCGCGACTTCAGTGAGCCGATGGTCCAGCTTGCGCAAAGCAGAAGCATTCCCAATTGCGACGTGGCGAAGGGAGATGTGCGATCGCTTTCCTTTGAGGACCATGCCTTTGACCTCGTGGTTGGTGAAAGGGTCATCATTAATCTCATGGATCGCGAGCATCAGCGGCAGGCACTTGCAGAAGTTGCGCGCGTTCTTCGGCCGGGCGGCAATTACATTTGCATTGAAGCGTTTAGAGACGGCCTCGCGTCGCTCAACGAGGCACGCCTCGAACTTGGGCT
The DNA here is from genome assembly GCA_963817725.1 of uncultured delta proteobacterium. Taxonomy (GTDB): domain Bacteria; phylum Myxococcota_A; class Polyangia; order Polyangiales; family Houyiibacteriaceae; genus SG8-38. Next base: position 94,050 of record CAWFPD010000004.1, on the reverse strand, counting down.
CGAGCCGAATCAAGAAGCTCATCACAACCTTTGGTTCGATGAAGCAGATTTCAGAAAGGAGGCTTCGAACCACTTCGAAGTGATCGATACTCAATCGTTCGCCGGTATTCCCCAACACTTTCTCAGTTCGTACTATTTCATCAGCCGCGTGTTCTATCCGGCCGTAACTCGGGCTGACGTCAAGTACAATACTCACTTCGTGCGATTTTTTGCGGACCAACCACCGCGGGGCACCTATTCTCCCATCCAACTGTTCTTGCTGCGTAAGACGTCTTGAACGCGAAGCTGTTTCCCACCGAAGACCCGACTTAGGAGCGAAGTCTCCGAGCTAGGTTGGCGGGCGTGGAGGCTATTTGTCGTCGCTACCCATGAATTCCGTCGTCGTCACGTGTCCCTCGGCCGAGATGCCTCGCTGACTCATCACAGCAGCGACTGTCCGGAGAAGAATCAACACATCGGTTCGAAGGGACATGTTGTCCACATACCAAAGGTCGAGATTGAACTTCTCTTCCCAGGTAATCGCGTTTCTCCCGTTGATCTGAGCCCAGCCGGTGACGCCTGGGAGGACTTCATGGCGACGTTGTTGCTCGGGTGTGTAGCGATCCAAGTACTGCACGAGCAGCGGACGCGGCCCAATCAGGCTCATGTCCCCCCGAATGACGTTCCAGAGCGTCGGTAACTCATCGAGGCTGGTGCGCCGCAGACGTTGGCCGAAGGGGGTCAGCCTCTGGTCGTCCGGCAGGAGCTCTCCGGTCTCATCGCGGGCATCGCTCATCGTACGAAACTTGATCAGTTCGAAAATACGGCCTTGGTACCCAGGACGTCGCTGTCGAAACAATATGGGCTTTCCGAGCTTGACACGGATCAGGGCGCCGATTGCCAATCCAAGCGGAGCAAGCACGATGACAGCCGGGACCGTCAATCCGAGATCGAGAGCACGTTTTCCAATTCGCTGGTAAAACGTCATGACAAGAGCCTTTCGTACTCTCGCAGAACCCTGTCGAATACTTTCTGTTCGTCAAACCGGTCCTCTGCCAAGCGACGACCTGCTGTGCCCATTTCGGCTCGCCGGACCTCGTCGTGTAGGAGATCGACAATCGCACGTGCCAGCGCCTCGCTATCACCGGCGGGAAACAGCAACCCGTTGACCTCGTCCTCCACCGCCTCGCGACAACCTCGAACGTCCGTCACGACCGCCGGAATACCCATTGCCGAAGCCTCCATCGGCGCGCGCGGAAAGCCCTCTCGATACGACGGAAGGACCAACAAATCCATCAGCGCATACAGCTCTGGCATATCCTGGCGCATGCCGAGAAAGTGGCAGCGTCTAGTCACCCCATACCGATCTGCGACGCTGGGTCGAAGCGCATCAGGTTTTTCCTCGTCGTACGGACCGACGATGAGAAACTGTGCGTCCGGAATTTCTTTCAATACTTTCGTCGCGGCTTCGAGAAGAACCGAGATCCCCTTTTCCTCGACCAGTCGGCCGACGAAGCCGACCACGGGCGCGCCCGGATCCAGGCCGATTTCCTTGCGCAGGGCATCGAGCGCCTGCTCTGACACGCGTCGCCTATCGAAGCGGCGAACGTCGATGCCGTTGCCGAGCCACTTGATGAGGTTCGGGCTTGCAATGTGCTCTTTGACCGCAGTGGCCATGTCCTCGGTGTTCTGCGAGAGGATCGTATCGGAGCAGCGAGCAGCAATCCGTTCCATCCAGATGTAGAAGCGCCTTGGGGCCGGCTTCATGTCGTCGTGAAAGTAAAACCCGTGCAGCGTGTTCACCACGACCGGCACCCCGCTGATTCGAGCCGCCAACTGACCGAGCAGCCCTGCCTTTGGTGTGTGGGTATGCACCACATCGAAGCGCTCGCGCCGCATCAGGCGGACGAGAGACCACAGGGCTCGCAGGTCCGCCATGGGCGTGAACCGGCGGGTCATCGGCACCGCAAAATGCGGAATGCCGCTCGCCTCCACCGCCGCAACGTCCGGCCCTGCCGCGCTGATACCGTAGACGTCGTAGCCTTCCTCTTGAATCCTCTGCAGCTGGTTGAGAAGCAGATACCGGAGCGACAGATCGACGGTAGTGACGTGTGCCACCCGCGGCTTGCCCGGATGTCTTGCCGTATCGGGCATGTTCACGCTTCCCACCTTCCGCTCAGGTAGCATGGCCCGGCCCGAAATCTCAAGACGGCGCGACACCATCGACATCATCTGGACACCGGATCTTCCCGACCTATGCTTCCGGCCGCGTGGCTTGGTGGAAAAAAGGCTGCCTTTCGGTCGTTCTTGGACTGGTCTTGTTGGTTTTGGCGTTCTGGCTCGTGTACGGGGGGGCCAAGGAGCAAGTCGACGGCGAGATCGTGCCGGAGCCCTTGGCGCCCGAGCACGTCACCGACCGTGTCGCAGAACAGAAGAGGACCGCACCCCACGAGACGAACCGAATCCTGTTCGGTGATCTCCACGTCCATACGACGCTCTCCGTCGATGCCTTCATGTGGGGCCTCCCGCTGATGGGAGGTGAGGGCGTGCATCCCCCGGCCGATGCCTGTGACTTCGCCCGCTATTGCTCTCAGCTCGATTTCTATGCCCTGACCGATCATGCCGAGGCGCTCAACCCGCGCACCTGGCAGATGAGCAAGGACGCCGTGCGGCAATGCAACGCAGTGGCAGCCGGGAGCGACCAGCCGGACCTGATCGCCTTCACGGGCTTCGAGTGGTCGCAGGTCGGACTGACCCCCGAAGAGCACTTCGGTCACAAAAACGTAATCTTCGAATATACCGACGACGACCAACTGCCCGCCCGCCCCATCGCCGCGCCCGGCATCACCGCCCGTGCGTTTTCCAAGCTGAGCGCGCTCTGGCCGTTGCTCACGATTCCGGTACGTGCGTTCCCCCACCAACAACCGTATCTCGATTTCGCTCGCCATGTCCGTGAAAACGGGCGTTACCCGTTCTGCCCCGAAGGGATGAACAGCACCGACTTGCCAACAGACTGCCGAGAACAGGCATCCACGCCCGATGTTCTATTCAAGAAGCTTCACGAGTGGAACCTCGACACGTTGGTGATTCCCCACGGGACCACTTGGGGTTTCTACACCCCTCTCGGGTACACCTGGGACAAGCAGTTGCGTGCCGACCTCGACGACGAAAGCTTGCAGCGGCTCATCGAGGTCTTTTCGGGCCACGGGAATTCCGAAGAGTATCGAAGCTTCCGTTCGGCCATCGTAACCGACGAAGGATCGACCTGCCCAGAGCCCACCGAAGGCTACGAAGCGTGCTGCTGGCGCGCCGGTGAGATGATTCGTGAGCGGTGCGAAGATCCGAGCTCCGACGACTGCCAGCGACGCGTGGAAAAAGCGCGGGCTGATTTTCTTCGCGTGGGTCTCGCCGGGCACGTCACGATTCCCGGAGAAGACGTACCAGACTGGAAGGACTGCGGGCAGTGCACGGACTGCTACCTGTCCGCCTATCAGTACCGGCCCGGCGGTTCGGTGCAGTACATCATGGCCAAGGGCGACTTCGAAGACCCGGAAAACCCACGGCACAGCACCATGGGTTTCATCGCCTCGAGCGACAACCACAGCGCGCGGCCGGGCACCGGCTACAAAGAGTTTGCGCGTTTGCGCATGACCGAAGCGCGCGGCGCTCCTGATGAATCATGGCGTGCTGCGATGTTCGGAGAGCGGGGCTCGCGTGATCCGGCATCGGTCACGTACACGATCGATGATCTCATGCAACGGCCTCCCTTCGAGCTCATGTGGATGGAACGTCAGGCCTCGTTTTTCGTGACGGGCGGTCTAGTTGCGGTGCACGCCACCGAGCGATCGCGGGAGGCGATCTGGGATGCGTTGCAGAGCCGCAATGTCTATGGAACCTCGGGCGATCGAATTCTGCTCTGGTTCGACCTCTTGAACGGCCCAGACGGCGTTCTGCCGATGGGCAGCGAAGTCGAGCTTCCCGTCAATCCGCGCTTCGAAGTTCGCGCTGCAGGATCCTTCGAGCAGAAGCCCGGTTGTCCGCCAGACGTGGTGCAGGCGGTCGGAGAGGAGCGGCTCGAGCGGATTTGCGCCGGCGAGTGTTACAACCCAGGCGACCGCCGCCACCGCATCACGCGTATCGAGGTCGTTCGCATCCTGCGTCAGCTCCGGGAGGACGAGCCGGTCGAAGGTCTCATCGAGGATCCGTGGAAGACGATCCCTTGTCCGCGGGGCCGGGATCTGTGCGTGGTCGAGTTCGAGGATCCGTCCTACGCCAAGCTGGGCCGTGAGGCGCTCTACTACGTTCGCGCGATTCAAGAGCCGACGCCCACCGTGAATGGAGGGGGGTTGCGATGCAAAGACGGTAAGTGCGATCCGTGTTACGGCAACTACCGGACTCCAAGACAGGATGACTGCCTCACGGACACCGAAGAGCGCGCCTGGTCCTCGCCCATCTTCTTGCTGGCCGAGCCGCAACCATGAGCCGCACCTGGCTCTTGCTGGCAGGAATGCTGCTCGGTGCAGCCTTGGCCGTTTTCTACATCGTTCGCTTGCCCGGTAGCATCGAGCCTACGGCCGACGCCGTTGCATGGGTGCATGGCCGGCCGATCGCACGGGCCTCCTACGAGAGCGCGCTAGAGGCAGTTGCGACTGATCGCAAAGAGGGCAGGCTCCGACCCGACGATCGGGAGCGGGTGCTCCAGCGTCTCATCGATCAAGAGCTCTTGATCGATCGCGCCATCGAGCTCGGGCTTCACGAGCGAGATCCGCAGATTCGAAACCAGCTTGCAACCGCCATGATCGACTTTTTGGCCCGCCGGGCCGAGGATGAGGCGAGCGCTGCGAGTGAATCGGACTTACGCGCGTTTTATGAAGAGCAACGGTTTCGCTTCGAACGCAGCCCGCAATATCGCATCCGCGTCGAAGGAGGCTCCATGCCCGTGCCGGACGGGTTTTTGCTCGCAAAGGACATCGAGCAACGCTTGGGGCCGAGGGCTGCACGTCAGGTGGCCGCGCTCGAGGTCGGCCAATCCGTGGCCATCGCAGACCAGCGCCCAAAGGTCACCGTTCGATTGTTGGAAAAGCGGGAAGGACAGATCGTACCTTTCGAAGAGGCGCGGGCCGCGGTGGAAGCCGCGTATCTTCGGGAGCGAAGCGAGGCGGCGGTGCGTGATTTTCTCGAGACCGCCCGCAAGCACACCGACATCCGGGTGGAGATCGAGCCATGATGATGCGAGCTCTGCTGCTTCTCGTCTTGCTCGGCTTCTGTCTCCCAGCTTCCTCGCATGCGCATCAGAAGAGCATGTCGTACTCGAAGTGGGAGCTGATCGACGACGACGCCATCGCTCAGGTGCGCGTCCGCTGGCTCGAGCTCACCTCGCTTCCCTTTTTCAAAGACGAAGGTGGGGCACCCTTCGACCGGGATGAGGTGGCTTCGTATCTCCAACGGAGCCTCACACTCGAATCCGTGTCCGGGCCATGCGAGCCGCTGGCATCGAGCGTGACATGGCTCCCCGCGGAGCCCGGTTGGGCTCGAGTCGAGTGGCGCGTCCGGTGCGTGGCGCCGCCCGTACGACTGCATAGCGAGCTTTTCACTTCACTCACCAATCATGTCCATTTGGCGACGATTCGTGGTCCCCATCCCGTCGACGTGGTCTTGTCGCGAACGTCGCCCGAAGCCGCCATCGCTGCCTCGGCGCAGTCCACCCCAGGCGGAATCGGCAGCTATGTGCGCCTCGGGATCGCGCACATCCTCAGCGGCTGGGACCACCTCGCGTTTCTGCTGCTCTTGATCGTCGTGGCTCGCCGGCTTCGAGAAGTCGCCGTGCTCGTGACCGGATTCACCGTCGGGCACAGTGTGACCCTCGCGGCTGCCGCGCTTGGGATGGTGATACCGCATGCGCGGGCAGTCGAAGCCACGATCGCTGCTTCGATTCTAATCGTCGCGCTCGAAAACATGGGCATGGAGGAGGTGCGCGGCGGCGGCATCGTCATCGGCGGCGCGCTCTTGCTCTTCGCCGCGAGCGCAGGGCTCGGAGGCTTGCCGGCCTTTTGGGGCATTGCCTTGTTCACCGGCTGTTACTTTGCTCTTCTGCGGACTTTGGGCGGGACCCGGCGTCTCCGCTGGGCAATTGCTTGCCTGTTTGGCTTCGTTCACGGTCTCGGCTTTTCCGGCATCTTGCTCGAGCAAGAGCTGCCGCGGCCGCAGCTGGTGCAAGCGCTCTTCGGCTTCAATATCGGAGTGGAGATCGGTCAGCTTGCCCTCGTGGCAGCCCTCTGGCCCTTGCTGCAGTGGTTTCGCCGCCGAGGGGTGGAGCGCACCGTCGTCGAGGCGGCGTCGATCACAGGGGCCGCCATCGCGACGTTTGCATTGGTGGTACGTGTGTTCGGGACCTGAGGCCCACGAAGAACAACGCCTAGCACTTTTTTTCGAATGAGCATAGTCTGCGGCCCTCGATCGGACGACTCTGTTGCGCGACCGTCACAGCGCGCTCGGAGCGCCCATGAGAGAGTTGCGCGTCACGAAGCTCACGAGAGGAAGACATGGGTTTCAGTCGTAGAGAGATTCTCAAGGGCATGGGAGCGGCGGGGCTCACACCGTTGCTCGCCGCTGGGTGTGGCAGCGATTCGAGTGGTCTCCCACCGCTTCCCGATCTTCCGGCATACGAGTACAGCGGGACCCCTGGGCCGGAGACCTTGTTCGAGCACGGCGTCGCCAGCGGCGACCCGCTGACCGACGCCGTCGTCATTTGGACGCGAGTCTCTCCAGAGGTGACTAGCGATTCGGTCGAGGTCTGGTGGGAGATGGCGCTCGATGAGAGCTTCGAGCAGCGCACGGCGCAGGGCACCCTCACCACCGACGCCTCGCGTGACTTCACGGTCAAGGTCGACGTACCGGGCCTGGTCTGGGGGCGGACCTACTACTACCGGTTCGCTCTGCAAGGCCGTTGGAGCGCGGTGGGACGAACCCGTCTTGCCCCGTTGCCGAACGAAACCACCAAGCTTCGATTCGGCGTCTGCTCTTGTGCCAACTACGGCTTCGGTTACTTCTACGGCTTTCGCCAAATGGCGGCCCGCGCCGACCTCGACGCGGTATTGCACCTCGGCGATTACTATTACGAATATGGCGATGGGAACTACCCCAGCTCCGAAGAACAGGTCCGTATGCTGGAGCCGCCGCACGAAACCGTGACCCTCGACGACTACCGCACGCGCTATGGCCTGTATCGTCGCGATCCACACCTGCAGGAGTGTCACCGGCAGCATCCATTCATCATGATTTGGGACGATCACGAGACGGCCAACAACTCATGGATGGGAGGCGCCGAGAACCACGATCCCGCGACGGAAGGACCCTGGGACGAGCGCGTTGCGGCGGCCCGGCAGGCCCTGTTCGAGTGGATCCCAATTCGCGAGAATCCGGACCGGCAGCTCTATCGTTCGTTCCACTACGGCGACCTGGCAGACGTCATCATGCTCGACACGAGGATCGAGGGTCGTGAAGAACAATACGAGTTTCAGATCTTCGCTGCGGATGAGCCCAACCTTCCGAAGAACATCATCAGCACCGAGCAGGAAACCTGGCTCAAAGACCAGATCACGAGCAGCACGGCCAAGTGGAAAATCATCGGTAACCAGGTGATGATGAGCCTGTGGCAACTCTCGAATGCCGACGGAAGCAAGACCAACGTCAATGAAGATCAATGGAACGGCTATCGCGAGGGCCGCGAACGCCTTCTGACGTTCCTGCGCGACAACGAAGTCCTCAACACTGTCGTCGTGACGGGGGACGTGCATTCTTCCTGGGCCATGGATGTCACGATTGGCGACGGAAGCTACGATCCCTCCAGTCGAGAGGGGGCCGTGGCCGTCGAGTTCGTGGGGCCAGGGATTACCTCTCCACCGGATGGCACGCTGGCCGCTCTCATCGATGGCTTGAAGTCGGGGAGCCCTCACATCCGCTACGCCGAATCACAACGGAGGGGTTACTTCGTCCTCGATGTGCAGGCCGACAAAGTACAAGCGGATTGGTACTTGTTGGACGGAATCGGCCCGGACGAAGGAATGGAAACGCTCGATGCCAGCTGGGCCGTTCACGACGGCGACAACTACATCATGGAAATGAGCGGACCCGAGGAGCCCAACGAGGACGCACCGCCGCTCGCTTCCTGAGCCTGGACATCGTTCGGTGTCGCGCTAAGCCATTAACAAAGAAGGGAGAATATTAATATGGCGATTGAACTGCCAGCGCTTCCATGGGCCAAAGATGCCCTCGCACCACACATCAGCCAGGAAACCATCGAGTATCACTATGGCAAGCATCATGCTGGCTACGTGAGCAAGCTCAATGCTGCGATCGAGGGCACCAACCTGGCCAAGAAATCCCTCGTCGACATCATCCGTGAGGGTGGGGCGACATTCAACAACGCAGCTCAGGTGTGGAATCACACTTTCTACTGGAACAGCATGAAGCCCGGTGGAGGCGGCGAGCCGAGCGGCGCCATTGCCGATGCGATCAAGGGTAGCTTCGGCAGCTACGACAAGCTTCGCGAGGAGTTTTCCAACGCGGCCGCGACGCAGTTTGGCTCGGGTTGGGCCTGGCTGGTCGCAGAAGGCGACAAGCTTGCCGTCCAAAAGACGAAGGACGCCGAGACCCCCATCACCACGAGCGCCAAACCGCTTCTCACGATCGACGTGTGGGAGCACGCGTACTACATCGACTACCGGAACGCCCGCCCGGACTACATCAAGGTGTTCCTGGACTCACTGGTCAACTGGGACTTTGCGAACCAAAACCTGAAGGGCTGAGCCTGCTCGCATGAGCGCGCCACGTTGGAGCCGCCGGGCCTCGTTTGCTTGGGTCGCAGGCGCCTATGCGGTTGCGCTCGCCGTAGCTTCGGTCGCGCTTCTCTTCGTGCCCGAAGACTGGAGCTCTTTTTGGGCGGTGGCCGCGGCCGACGTCGCGGCCACCGTGGTGGTCTTCGGCTTCTCGCGCGCGCTCAAGTGCTCGAGCATGTACGATGCGTACTGGTCGGTCGCCCCGATCGCCATCGTCTTCTATTGGGTGTTTCAGGCCGGAGAGGGCGTGAACCCGATTCGCGCAGGCGCCGTCCTGTTCCTCGTAACGTGGTGGGGTGCCCGGCTCACCTACAACTGGGCGCGCGGCTGGCCGGGGCTTCATCACACGGACTGGCGCTACGAGGCGACCAGGCAGAAGGCCCCGTCGCTGTGGTTCTTTTCCGATCTATTCGGGATTCACCTGTTTCCAACGATCGAGGTGTTGCTTGCGCTCGGGGGTGCATGGGTTGCACTCACCCAGGAGAGCCGGGCGCTTTGTTGGCTCGACCTCGTTGCGCTCACCGTGGCATCGGCCGCCGTCACGATTGAAACCGTTGCCGATCAGCAGCTCTTGGCATTTTCGAGGGTGAAGAGGCCTGGAGAGATCATGAAAACCGGGCTTTGGGCCTATTCCCGCCACCCGAACTATTTCGGAGAGCTCTCGTTTTGGTGGGGGCTCTACTTGTTCGGTTTGGCGGCTGATCCAGGCCATTACTGGACGGTCATTGGCCCGATCATGATGACCGGAATGTTCCTCGGGGTGTCGATCCCTTGGATGGATCGGCGTAGCTGCGAGCGGCGTCCCGAATACTCCGAGCACATGAAGCGGGTCAGCGCGATCGTTCCCTGGTTTCCCAAGAAGGCGCGGACGAGCTGAGAAGCTAGAAGAACTGGGGCCAGACGAGCGGATCGAGAAACGCCGTCTGCAAAGAAAAAAGAAGCAAGCCAACTAGAGCAAGCGCGCCGGCTATTCCCTGAGCTCGGGGTTCCATCGTGAACAGCGAGACCATCAGTCCGATTGAGCCTAAGGCCACACCGAGCAGATCGGCGCGAACCGTGAGCCATAGCCAGGGCTCGGGGCTTCGTAGATAGGCAAAGGTCAACGGCATCCACAGCGCCGAGGTCACCATGATGAGGGCGTAAAGCGCGTTGACCAACCCGAAGCCGAATCGCTTGCCAAATCGCACCGTCTCTGGATCGGTTCGAAACAAGAAATAGTACGAGAAGAGAAAATAGCCGCCTGCGGCGAGCCACATGGTCATTCCGTAGACGGCTTTGAGCTCTTCGGGGATCGTCCCCCACAGCGCGTTACGCGTATCAGGATGCGTGGCGAGTCCGTGGACGTAACTGCCCAGCACGGCTGCGCCACCCACGACGTTGATGGCGAGCCATGCCTTCTTCTTGGCGTGCACGTCTCAGTCCAAAGGAGGTGCTGAACCGGGGGCGCAAAGCGCCTGCGTATCTGCCTCGGTTTCGCCCATGGTGCAGAGATACGGATAGCTGCACACGCCTTCGGCAGTTGCTTGATACTCATCTGCGTCGCCCGGCATGCAGAAGTTCGTCCCGACCCCGGTTCGGAGGAAGGCATCGAGCTGCTTGCGGGCAGCTTCACGCCGGCGGGGATATTCGTGGGGATCCTCGCAGAGCCACTGGGGAAGGTTGCAGGGCGGCTGGCCGGGTATGCCGAAATCGTATTCGGTGTAGAAGCTGCCGCTTTCGGTCGACTCGACCGGCGTGAGCCCCCAGATGCTGCGCAGTCCCGTGGTCAGGTGTGGAACGTCGAGGGTTCTAGCCATGAGGTGGGCCGCATAGGTGGTGACTTGGTGATCGCCGATCGCCGCTCTCATCAACACGTCCTTTGCGTTCGTACCGGGAAGCGGATTTTCGCGGATATGGTGGGTGTACCCATTCGGTTCCACCCGGTCCCACAACATTTGAAAGAGCGCCACGAGGAATTGGTGCGCACGGTAGTCTTCGAACTTCCCTTTGATGATGTTGAGGAAGCGATTGAAGTCGACGCTCCGGAACAAAAGGAAGCTGTACGGTTGCCCCATCACTCCGAGCGCTCCTCGGTCGATGTCCGGGCTCGTCGCCATGACCACCGAGCCCATGATTCCGCCCTGGCTGATGCCATAGTAATATGCTTCGTCGCCATTGATGTACTGACCGTACGTAGGGTCGTTGGCGAAGCTGGTCTTCATCATGCGAAGCAGCAGCAGGTAATTGAGAAAGCCCTGATGCAATCGGTCGAACATCGTCTCGAGCGCCGAAATGTTGCCGGTAGCGAGTGACAATCCGATTGCGACCTCGTCCGAGTCCGACATGCCGATGAGATCGGTCCCGCAGAACGTGTAGTTGTACCCGTTCATGAAGCTGCGGAGATGACCCGATTCGCCCTCTCCCTGGAAAGAGCCGAGAAGTCCGTGGCCGTACTCGATGATGGCGGCAGGATTCTCAGCGGTAGCGCTCTGCGGAATCAGCACTTCAAAGGGTACGTCCATCGATGGCGTGTCCTGGTTGACCGCCGGTAGGCCGTCTTCGCCGAATACGAGGAACGAGCCGGCGTTCACCGAAGTCATGAAATTGGGCGCTTGAAACGTGCCCTTGATGCGGAACGCGATGTTCGCCGGGTCGATGGCTCCTGGATCGTCGCTCGTCTCGACGGAGCACTGGTCACAATTGTACGTGTAATCGAATCCGCCCTTATTTTCGATGATTTGAAAGGCGGTATCCCGCATGTGCAACAGCCATTGTGTGTTGTTGGCGTCGCTGGCGGTGGTGAAGTCCCAAGCGACTTGCACATCGCTGCGGTTCCAACCCTTTGCATCGAGCTTCGCGAAGATGTCCTCGTAAAGGTCGTGCCGTGCTTCGACCGACGGTTCATCACTGGAAGTGCCGTCGCGAAGAGCCGCGAATACCGGTGATGGCTGAATGGTTTCGCCATCCTCGTTCATCAGGTTGCGGAAGGCGACGATGTATCGAGCGTTGTCGCGTAGGCGAACGACCGGGCGAATCATCGTGGAGCGTTGCTCCGCGTCGGGCGCGCGAATGTCGATCTCGGCGAAGTGCGGGACGATCTCTCCCGTTTCGGCATCGAGCACGATGCTCGGAGAGTCTTCCGCGAGCCAAGGCTCACTCTCGAGGTCGTCCGGCCCCGCAAACTGTCCGAGCGCCATTCCCGGGAAATAGGTGAGCAGCGGAGAGCCGGCTGAAAAGCCATCACTCTTGTTCCAAGGCGCTGGGTCGTTGCCAAGCAACAGCTGCGAGTCGAAAGCCACACGACGGCCCGTGGGCGTGGTCGAGTCCTCGACCGAGTAGACATTCGACGGGAAAGGATAACCGCAAAACTCAGGGACGAGTGGGTCGCAGTCGAGCAGCGGGTAGGTAATGCCACCGATCTGTCCCCCCGTACCGCCTGCGCCTCCCGTACCGCCTGCGCCTCCCGTACCGCCCGTACCGCCGCCACCGTTCGAGTCGCTGCAAGCGACCACAAAAAATGCCGATAGGAAAATAAGCCAATTGCGTCTCATGAGACCTCCGGCGGCCGAAGCTAGTCTGCCCGAGCCGTCCGTTCAAGCGCAGGATTGTCGCCCTAAAGGCGGAGCCTATTGCCGTCGCGTTGCAAGACGGCTAGATCCGCCGAATGGGCGAGCGAAAATACATCTACGTGCTGCGTGGGGGCGGCGAAAGCCACGAGGGCTGGGGCCATCGCATGCGACACGAGGTGGCGCCTCGCCTGTTGGCGCTCGGCCCCGACAAGCTTCAGCTGACCGTCACCGAGTCGGCGCCACCCAAAGCTTCGCTTTTTCCGTTCAAACGCGAGCCGATCGCGATCTTCAACATCCACGATTCAGCGGGCGATCCTTCCCGCTACACCGAGGCGCTTCAAAACGCGGCTGCATCGGTCTCGGGCTACGACGTAGAGCAAGCATATCCGGTCGACTATGAAAAGACTTGGCGTGATGGAGAGCCGACGCCGTCCCCGATTCTCCTCACCATGCTCCACAAAAAGCCCGGAATCAGCGCCGAGGAATACATTCGCCGCTGGCACGGAGGGCACACGCCGCTCTCGCTCGAGATCCACCCACTTTGGTACTACCAACGCAATGTCGTTCGCGCGCCGGTCACCGAGGACGCTGAGCCGTCTGATGGCATCGTCCTCGAAGCGTGCCCAACGCGTGGCGATCTCTTGAACCCGGCTCGCTTCTTCGGTGGCGCGCTCAAGATGGTCCCCAACATGTTGCGTGTCGCCAAGGATATCAAAGGCTTTCTCGATATGAAGAGAACCGAGACGTTTTACGCCACCGAGTATCACCTGCGGAGCTGATGCATGAGCGTTCAATACGAAGTAGTAGGCCGTGTCGCCGTGGTCACCATCGACCGCCCTGAGGTGCGCAACGCCGTAGACGCTCCGACTGCGCGCACGCTAGCCGATGCATTTCGCCGCTTCGACCTCGACGAGGAGGCGCTCGTTGCCGTGCTCACCGGCGCGGGCGGGTACTTCTGTGCAGGCGCCGATCTGAAGGCCGTGGCGGCTGGGGAGCAACGCGACTTCTCCCCCGATGCCGATGGGCCGATGGGACCGACGCGCATGCGCTTGAGCAAGCCGGTGATCGCGGCCATCGAGGGGCACGCCGTCGCGGGCGGGCTCGAGCTCGCGCTTTGGTGCGATTTGCGTGTGGTCGCGGAAGACGCGGTGCTCGGGGTGTTTTGCCGGCGCTTTGGGGTTCCGCTGATCGACCTCGGTACGATTCGGCTGCCCCGATTGATCGGCCATAGCCGCGCCATGGATCTGATCCTCACGGGGCGCGCCGTCCCGGCCAAAGAGGCGGCGTGGATGGGGCTTGCCAACCGTGTCGTCCCCGCCGGAAAAGCGCTCGATGCTGCAATCGACTTGGCTGAGGAGATCGCGAGCCATCCGCAGCGTTGCATGCGGGGCGACCGGCGCTCCGCCCTCGAGCAGTGGGACTTGTCCGAAGATGAGGCCATGCGAAACGAGCTCCGGCTCGGACTCGACACCATCGAAAGCGGGGAGACGGTCAGTGGAGCGCAGCGTTTTCGGGACGGCGCCGGCCGTCACGGCACCTAGCTCGGGCCGGCGCGGCTGTGGTACCGTGGGGCGTGTGCGACACGGTCGTAGTGGTCCCGGAGCACGGGCCCGTTTGGTTCGCGAAGAACAGTGATCGGGAGCCCAGCGAGGCGCAGTTCGTCGAATGTCACGACGTCTCCGCAGCTGAGGGCGTGCCGGATGGCTTGCCTCTCGATTCTGCGCGCTTCCGGACCATCGTCAGCAGGCCCGCCTGGATGTGGGGTTGTGAGATGGGGGTCAACGAGCATGGTCTCGCCATCGGCAACGAGGCGGTGTTCACCCGGATCCCGGTTCCGAAGTCCGGATATACCGGGATGGACTTCCAGCGCGTGGCGCTCACGAACAACCGCACCGCGGAGGATGCGCTCGAGCACCTCATCGAGCTGACGGAGCAGCTCACGCAGGGTGGGACCATGGGGCACCGGCACCACCGTTTCCGCTACCACAGCTCGTTCTTGATCGCGGACCCGACCACCGCCTGGGTGCTCGAGACGGCGGGAAACTACTGGGCAGCCAAGCGCGTCCGCGGCCCGGCCACCATCTCGAACGCGTTGACCATCGAGGACGACTTCGATCAGATCCACACGGGGGCGTATCCCCTTGCCAAGGAGCGAGGGTGGGTGAAATCGGCAGGCGGCTTTGGCTTTGCGAGCGCCTTTTCGCACCCTCTGATGAGCGTGCTGGCCGGCGCCCGCGTTCGCAGAGCCTGCACGGCCCGCTCGCTGGCGGGCATCGTCGAGCCGGCCACTGCGGATTTCATCGGGGCCCTGACCGATCACGGTGCGGTCGAGCCGGGCAAGGGCCTGCGAAGCGAGTCTCCTTGTGCTCACGCTTCTTGGCTTCCTACGCGCACCGCGGCCCAAACGACCGGCTCCCTCATCGCGCGGCTCGACCCAAACGGTCCCATGGTTCTTGCGACCGGCACCTCGTCCCCATGTTTGAGTGTCTTCAAGCCCGCTCGTTTCGACTCTTCGTTGCTTCCACCGCGGCCGATTGCGGACGCCCGCTTCGATGAAGGGGAGCTCTGGTGGGCGCACGAGAAGCTTCACCGGGCTTGTCTCGCCGACTACCAGGCGCGCCGCGTCACCTTCGCCGAAGATCTAGAGCGGTTTCAGGACGACTGCTTGTCGCCGTCCGCAGAGCCCGCACGCGCTTGGCGTGAGCACCGCGCCCTCGTCGACCAGTGGCTCGGGCGTGCGCTCGAAGTCGAGGCATCGCCCATGCCACTGCTCTCCCGGTGGTTCTGGGCGATGAGCCTGGATGGACGCCAGCAGAACGTATAAGCTCCGCAGCATGGCGGACACGATCTTCAGCAAGATTCTCCGCGGGGACATCCCGAGTCACAAGGTGTACGAAGACGACCTCGTCTTTGCCTTTCTCGACATCGGCCCGTTGAGCTTTGGACACACGTTGGTGATCCCAAAAGAAGAAGCAACCACGCTCGATCAGTTATCCGATGAAAGCGCGGCCGCGCTCGGGCGGGTGCTCCCGCGCCTTTGCCGGGCGATCAAGGCGGTCACGGGCACCGAGCAGTTCAACGTGCTTCAGAACAACGGTCCGATGGCGCACCAGGCGGTCTTTCACGTTCACTTTCACATCATTCCGAAGCCGAGCGTCGATCAGGGCCTGGGGATCGAATGGCGGTCCGCGAAGCTCGATCAAGCCGAGGGAGTCAGGCTCGCAGCGGCGTTGCGTAAGGAGATGGGGGGCTGACATGGCGGGGCCGCGCTTCGACGAGTCGATCCCTTTCAAGGGACTGCGCATTGCAGTGATGACCGTCTCGGACACGCGCACCGAGGAAACCGACAAGTCCGGCGCCTATCTCGTGGAACGCGCTCAGGAGGCAGGCCACTACGTGATGGACAAGGTGATCGTTCCCGATGACCGCAAGCGCATCGAGGTTCAACTGCGCCGCTGGATCAACGAACCCAACGTCGAGGTCATCATCGCGACCGGCGGCACTGGGGTCACGGGGCGGGATGTCACGCCTGAAGCCTTCGAGGCCGTGTGGGAAAAATCGATACCTGGCTTTGGCGAGCTCTTCAGAATGCTCAGCTACGAGCACATCGGCACCTCGACCATTCAGTCGCGCGCCTGCGCAGGCGTCGCCCGCAGCACCTATCTCTTCGCACTGCCTGGCTCGACCGGCGCATGCAAGGACGCATGGGACGGGATTTTCCGGTATCAGCTCGACATACGATACCGCCCCTGCAACTTCGCCGAGCTGATTCCGCGCCTTCAGGAGGGTCAGCCGCTCTAGTGAGCGATGGCGCTGACCGGCACCGGCATGATGTTCCAAGTCATTCGGGACATCGGAATGTCGCGCTTCTGAATGACCTCGCGTTTGGGCCGTCCCCGCACCCACACGTAGCGGCGAAGCTCGCCTTGGTTGTCTGCCGCCACATAGAGCTCGTCCGTCCCGTCCCCGTCGAGATCGGTCAGTAGCGCAGCATGCTCGAAGCCGCCCGAATCGCGGTCGATGCTTTCCAAGCCCCATTCGGAATTTGGATCTTTTCCAGGTCGGAGCAGCCACAGGCCTTTGCTGAACGAAGCCGCCACCATCTCTTTTTTCCCATCACCATCGACGTCTCCCACGGTCAAGAAGCGGCAGAGCCGATCGGGAATCGTGGCGATGATCACCTTGGCGTCCGGCTTGGTGCCCGCTTCGTATCGCCGGATTTCGACTGGCTCGACGATTTCGAGGCCCGCTCCTCGCCCTTTGGTGAGCGCCTCGACCGCGACGTAGAGCTCGTCGGTTCCATCGCCATCCACGTCGCCGACGTAGATCTCCTTGGCGTGGCGATTGCCCAGGTCTGCCACGATGGTCGGTCCTTCCCCCTTCTTCGGCACGTAGCGCACGACTTCGCCATGCTGCGCGGCGTCGAGCTTGTTCGGCTCGCTCGGGGTGGCGTACACCTCGAGGACTCCATCGGCGTCGAGGTCTCCGATCTCGATCTCGTGGACGAACGTGTCTTTCTTCTGGTCGATTTGTTCGACCTTCCAACGGTCCCCTTGTTGCCGGAGCACCCCGACGACCCCTTGGTCATGCGTCGCGACAGCCACGGCTAGGGTGCCGTCCCCGTACAGGTCGGCGACTTCCGCGTCGCGCATGCGATCGAATTTGCCGCCGAACTTTGCGTGCCAGAGGGTGGTTGGCTCGAGCTTTGCGCCGGCACGGTGCCAGAGCTTCACGTACGCGCCGGTGCCACCGAGAGTCAAAATGCCGACGGGCTGCCCGCTTGGATCAAACAGCATGGCCTTGTGAAAGACGTTGCTCTGGGGGTCTTCGATGGTCTCGGTCTTCCATTCGCCTCCTTGCCGCGTCAGGATGTCCAGCCGGGCAGGTCCCGGATCGGCGGTGGCTTTGCCGTCGACGACCTTGAACTGCGAGTAGGCGAGCAGCAGGCCGTTGGGAAGCGAGTCGGGCACGGCGGTGGCCTCCAGTTTCGCTCCGGTAGGGGCCTGCGGTGCTTCGGCGGGAGCCTCCTTTGCAGCTTGGCTGCCTGCGCCTGCCTGTGTTGCCTCCGCTTGCGGCGGCTCGGTGGGCGCGGGTGCGGCCTTCTCACACCCAAGGACGGTCAGGGCCAAGAGCACCGCCCAGGTTCCAAATCCAGTCACGGCTTGATGTGGCATCTGCGCTCGCTACCAACCGGTGCCGATGCGCGCAAGCAACCGGCCCATGGACCACGTTTGGGCGGGCAATTTGACCCTTTAGCGTGTACCGGTTACTGGACCGGGAAACGTCGTGCGCAGCAATTCCAAACGAATCGGCCTTTTCGTTCTGAAGCTGGCGTTCTCCGTCGGCATGTTGGTGTTCATCTTTCGGAAGGTGCTTCGCCGCGATGGGGCGGAGGATCTTCTTTCGCGGTTGAGCGACCTCCATTGGAGCTGGGTCGTAGCCGCTGTGCTCATGCAACTCATCGCGATCGGCTTCAGCACCGTGCGGTGGCAGCGCCTGCTCGTCGGCCAGGGCATTTTCGCGCGATGGCGATTCTTGGCCGGCTCGATCATGATCGCGCGCTTCTGGGGTGCGTTCACTCCGGGCGGGTTCACCGGCTTTGGAGGCTGGCGGATCTACGACGTCGCCAAGCATACGGGCAAGACCGCGCGCGCCACGGCCACCATTGGGGTCGAGATGATCCTCGGCCAACTCGCCTTCGGGGTCGTGGTGATGGTGGGCAGCATCTTTGGAATGCGCTTCATCGGCACCGACGGGGTATTGCTGGTCAATGCGGTGTTCCTCGCGATCATCGTCGTGGGCCTTGCGTTCCTCGCCCAACCCCAGCTGTTCTTGTTCTTCACGCGTTTTCTGCCCGAAGGCATCCGTTCGCGCATCCAGACCCTGGTCGATGCCGTGGGGGCCTATCGGGGCAAGGCTGGCCTTCTCATTCAGGCTGCGGCCCTCGGCGTCGGCACCCACGCCTTCAACAATCTCATCTACGTCTGTGCAGCGAGGGCGCTTGGCGTCGAGTTGAGCCTCGGCGAGGTCTTCTTCGCGTCGTCGCTCCAAATCCTGGCAACCATCGTTCCGGCTTCGATCAACGGAATCGGCCTTCGTGAGGCTGCCGCGGTAGCGCTCTACACGTCGCCAGCCGTGGGGTTGCCGCTCGCGGTGGCCGTGTTGATTCCCACGCTCGGCTTTGCTTGCGAAATGTTCGTGTCCGCGTTCGGCGGCGTCATCTTCCTGCTGCGTAAGACCGGTTACGATCCGGAAATCCGAGTGGAGGACCCAGACCGCGAGCGGCTGGTCGCCGAAGCGATTCCCAAGGCGCCCCGGGAAGCATGGCCGCGACCGGGGCGAGGGCTCGTGGTCGGCTTTGCTGCAGGCGTTTTCGCGGGCATTCTCGTCGGATTGGGCGAAGCACTCGTGATTGCGCTCTCCTCCGCAGGCGGCACCGCAGGGCGCGTGTTTCTCTACGGCCCGCTCGCATACGGTTTGTTTTGCGGCGCGTTCGGTACCGGCCTCGGTTTCGCAACTGCGCTGACCGGCCGCTGGATGAAGCGGTACGCGCTCGCCGAGCGGGAAGCCTTTGGCTACTTCGCTGCAGCCATTTTCGGCATGTTTGCGTTTGCGCTGAGCGCGTTCCGAATCCGTCGCGATGTGTTTCACGAGGAGCTGGTCTGGAAAAGCGCGATCGGCCTCGCCGTGTTACTCGGCTGTGCGATCGTGGCCGCAGGGGTGAGTGCCTTTCTCGCCTGGGGTCTGCGGGCGTTGGTGGCGCGCAAGCCGTTCGACCGCCTCCCGCGTGCTTCGACCGCGACGGCCGTGTTGGTGCTCCTTGGGATTGGGCTCGCCGGTAACATCGCGCTCGGCGCTCGCGGTCCCCACAAGAGTACCGGTCATGATGCGCTCGGCAAGGGAAGCGGGAGCGGCAACGTGCTGTTCATCGTGGTCGATACCCTGCGCGCCGATCACCTCTCCCTCTATGGCTACGAGCAGGGCAGCACGCCGAATTTGGATCGCTTCGCGGACGATGCGATTCGGTTCGATCAGGCCTTCAGCAACGCGAGTTGGACCCGTCCGAGCTTTGCCTCGATTCTGACCGGACGCCTGCCATCCAGTCACGGCGTGATGGCCAAGAGCGATGCGCTCCCCGACGCGCTCACGACCTTGCCCGAAGCCATGAAGGGCGCCGGCTACAAAACGGCCGGCTACGCCACCAACTTCAACGTGGCTCCCTACTTCAACTTTCACCAAGGCTTCGACGAATACTTTTATCTCGAACCCGAGTTCGTCCTTGGTGCCGATGACGCCAGCGCCAAGCTGTTGCTGATGCAGTTCATCAGGCAGCGCATCGAACAGGCGCGCGCATCGCGCGACGAGGTCCTGCCGGGAACTGCGTATCAAGATGCCGCCACGGTCAACAAGGCGTTGCTCCACTGGATCGACCAGCGACCTGCATCGCCCTGGTTTCTGTTCGTCGGATACATGGATCCTCACGACCCTTACTTCGCGCATCCCTATGACGGCAGCGGCTATGCGCGCGCTGCCCACCAGCATCCGGACCCTTCCGAAGGCGAGGCACTCTCGGCCTTGTACGACGGGGAAATCAGCTATTGGGATGCCGAGCTCGGAACGCTGCTCGACGGGATCAAAGAGCGCGGGCTCTACGATGATCTCACGATCATCGTCACAGCCGATCACGGCGAGGAGTTCCAAGAGCACGGAGGCTTTTGGCACGGCACCACCCTGTACGATGAACAGGTGCGCGTCCCGCTCCTGGTGAAGCTTCCGCAAAGCCGCCGTGCAGGGACCACCGTTCGTCATTGGGTTCAGAGCATCGACTTGATGCCCACGGTTCTGCGCCTTTGTGACCTGCCGGTCCCCGAGGGAGTGCAGGGAGGGGACATCTTCACGGGCACCGATGTGGTCTACGCGGAGGAAAGCCACGAAGGAAACGTGCTCGAATCGGTGCGGCAGCTCGAAGGCACCGACGAATACAAGCTCATCACGGCGAATCCCGGCAACCCACGCGGACTCAAACCGGTCGAGCTCTACCGCGTCGACCTCGACCCCGCCGAGCGGCAGAATTTGGCGCACACCGCCCCCGAACAAGTGCGAATGGCGACGAAGACGCTGCTTCAGCAGCGCGCACACGCTCGGAAGGACGCGGTGGCCGCCGACTCGGTCGAGGTCGAGGACGACGTGGCCGCCCACCTCGAGGCGCTCGGCTACATCGAACGCTGAGCCGATCGGGAGAGCGGACGCTTGGTTTCAAAAAGCGGAAGCGCCGATGGCGAACTAGGGTAAGTTAGATGCGGGGCGGAAATGGAATCGCTAGCCGCGGTGGATCTCGGATCCAACAGCTTTCACATGGTGATCGCTCGAGTCGATCACGGCGGCGTGCAGATCGTCGATCGAATCCGCGAGCCCGTCCGTCTGGCAGCGGGCCTTCGGGAGGATGGGTCGCTCGATGAGGACTCCAAGGAGCGCGGCCTGCAGTGCTTGCGGCTTTTTGGCCAGCGGTTGCGGGACTTCGGGGCAGAGCAGGTTCGTGCGGTCGGCACGAACACGCTGCGCAAGGCTCGTAATTCGTATCAGTTCCTGCACGACGCCAGCGAAGCCCTCGGTCACCACATCGAAATCATCACCGGGCGCGAGGAGGCCCGCTTGATCTATCTCGGCGTGTCACACGGGATTGCAGGGGCCCCCGCGAGGAGGCTGGTCGTCGACATCGGAGGCGGAAGCACCGAATGCATCGTGGGAGATGGATTCGAGGCGGTTGCCGTGCACAGCATGTACATGGGCTGCGTGGGATTTACCCAGCAGTTCTTCTACGATGGCAAGATCAGCCGAAAACGCATGAACAGCGCCAAGCTCGCCGCAGGCCTCGAGCTCCAACCGGTCGAGGTCCGGCTTCGCAAGCAGGGCTGGGATCGCGCCATTGGCGCGTCGGGCACGATTCGGTCCGTGGCGGGCATCTTGAACGAGGCAGGGTGGGCGCATGGCACCATCACCGTGGAGGGTCTTGCGAAGCTGGAGCAAGCCCTGATCACCGCGGGCCGTTTGGACCGGCTCGAGCTCCCGGCGCTCGACGCGGACCGACGCCCCGTCTTCGCCGGAGGCGTCGCGATTCTAAGCGCGATCTTCGAGCGTCTCGGCATCGAGGAGATGTGGGTATCGCCCACGGCCCTCCGGGAAGGGCTTTTGTACGACATGCTCGGCCGCATCCAAGACGAGGATCCGCGTGACCGCACCATTGGCATGTTGTCCTCGCGCTATTCGATCGATCAGGCCCACGCAGATCGCGTTCAGGCCACCGCGCTCGGCTTGCTCGAGCAGGTCGTCGACGACTGGGAGCTGCGGCCCATCGACTCCACTCACGCGCTGGTGTGGGCTTCCCAACTCCACGAGATCGGTCTCGCCGTGAACTACACCGGCCACCACAAGCACGGCGCGTACCTGGTCGCCCAATCGGACCTGCCCGGTTTTTCCCGGGACGAGCAGGCGCTGGTCGCCGCCTTGATCCGCAGCCATCGCCGCAAGCTCGATGACTCGTATTTCGAATCCCTTCCGCCCGAGCTTCGTCCGGCGGCCAAGCGCTTGAGCGTGCTGCTGCGACTCGCCGTGCTCCTCAATCGAAACCGCGATCCGCAAGTCGTGGCGCTTCCAGAGCTCAGCGTGAGCGGAAACAAAGTCAGGCTCACGTTCGACGAGGATTGGCTCGCGGCGCATCCCCTGGCGCGAGCCGATCTCGAGCGCGAGCAACCGCTGCTAAAGGCCGCGGGTTTCAAGCTCAACGGTTTCGATACAGACTGAGCATCCATGGACTTGTTCCTGATCCGTCATGCGATCGCCGAAGAGAGGAGGGCGGGCCTGCCTGACGCCGACCGAGCGCTCACCAACAAGGGCCGCGCCCGATTCGAAGCGATGGTAAAGAGCCTCGATCGGGCCGGGGTCCGCTTCGATCGCGTCTACCACAGCCCCTGGCTCCGCGCGGTCCAAACGGCCGAGCTGCTCGAGCCGATCACCGCCGGTCCCATGATGGTTGCCGAGGGCTTGGCCCAGTCACCTGAGCCCGACTTCTTCGCTTGCCTCGAAGGAAAACGGGTCGCCTGTGTCGGCCACGAGCCCTGGCTGAGCGATGCCCTGTCCCTGCTCACCACCGGCACCCCCCACGGCCCCTGGCTCCACTTCAAAAAGGGCGGCATCGCCTGGCTCCGCGGCACCCCCCACCCCGCCTCCATGCAACTCCGCGCCCTCTGGGGACACTCTCCCCCCTTGTAACCGACTGAAATCAAACATCTTTCCCCAAAAAGATCGCAACGCGAAATCATTCGGCTTTTCCGGACGCACCGGATTGCGCGCGCTGTCGAGCAGACCCATATGGACCGCATGCTGAGCACGATGTGGCAGGTGTGGCTGCAGCTTTCGCCCTGGCTTCTTCTTGGAGCTGCGGTGGCGGGCGTCCTTCACGTCCTGCTCCCACGCGACTTCGCGCGCCGCCAGTTCCGGGGGTTTTCGGGTGTTGGCAAAGCCGTCGCCTTGGGTGTGCCACTGCCTCTGTGCTCTTGCGGGGTGATTCCCGCCGGCCTCGGACTCAAGAAGGATGGCGCCAGTGACGGCGCCGCCGTGGGTTTCTTGATCAGCACGCCGCAAACCGGCGTCGACTCGCTGCTCGTCAGCGCTTCTTTTCTGGGCTGGCCGTTCACCATCTTCAAGTGGGTTAGCGCATTGGTCATGGGGCTCGCCGGTGGGGCGGTCACTGAGGTCCTGCATACCGAGGCGCACGACCTGCCGGCGGTTCAAGAGCCCGAAGCGCCTCGCTCAACGATGGGTTTCTTCGAGCACATGGTCGATGTGATTCGACCCATTTGGAAATGGATCGTCTTTGGGGTGGTTGCATCGGCGGCGATCACCGTATGGATTCCACCTGGAGCGATGGCTGGCTGGTCGGGCATGCATGCGGCGCTCGCGGGTCTCATGGCGCTGCTGATTGCTCTTCCACTTTACGTGTGCGCGACCGCATCCGTGCCCATCGCCGCCGCGTTGATCGCACAAGGCATGCCCACCGGCGCCGCGCTCGTCTTCCTGATGGCCGGTCCGGCCACCAACGTCGCCACCATCGGCGCCGTGAAGCGCGCCTTTGGCAACCGTGTCCTCGCCGTCTATCTGACCACGGTGATCGTCGGCAGCGTTGGCATGGCGTACGTATATGATGCGTTCATTCCGTTTGGGGCCTTGGGCACGATGCTTCACGAGCACGCGCAGCCCTGGTGGGCTTGGGCATCGGCCCTCGCGCTCGCCAGCCTCTTCATTTACTTCGCGATCGATGATGCACGAAGGTCTTGGCGACGCCGCCGAGCCGTCGCGCCCGCGGCCGTCACATTGGAAGTCCAAGGCCTCACTTGCAACAACTGCGTACGCAAGCTCGAACGCGCGCTTCGCGACACCGAAGGCGTCACCTCGGTCACGGTCACGCTGGAACCCAGTCGTGCCGTCATCGAGGGCTCCGTGTCTCTCTCGGATCTCGAGACCGTGGTCAGAGCCACCGGCTACGCTGTGAAGTAACGATGAGCGCCGCGCGCGGCGCCGTCAGTGGCTTTTGCCGTTAATCGCCGCGGGAAGCGTCAGACGGAAGCGCGTTTCCCTGTCATCGGTCGCGGCTACCTCGAGCTGACCACCCAGCTCCTCCGCGATCCGTTTCGAAATCGCGAGACCCACGCCGGTGCCCTGCAGCCGGCCGCCCACACCGAACGGCTTGAAGACGGCCTCGAGGTCGCCGCTGATGGGCGGCCCATTGTCGGACACGTCGAGCACGGCCTTGCCTTCTTTTACCGCTGTCGAGACACGCACGATGCCCTGGGCATCCTGCCGGCTCGCGGCCCGTTGAATGGCGTTCGCAAGCAAGTTCAGCGCGATCTGCACGAGGTTCGTGCGCGTGGCCATGACCTTCGGCTCGACGCCAGTCGCCACCTCGATCAGCGCGCGTCCACGAAGCCCGCTGCTTTCGGCCTTTCGCAGCGCCACGCGAACCGCATCTGCGAGATCGACCACCTCAGCCGGCGTTTCTTCAGGCGCCTTCGCCATCTCCTCGATCAGCTCGAGGATCCGCTTTACGCCGTCGCGTGCATCCGTCACCGCGTTGGCCACCTGCGCGAGTGTGCCCTGCGCCCGCGTGACGTTTGGTGTCGCTTCCTCGAGCGCAGCAACCGCGGCCTCTACCGAGGTCTCTATCACGGTCAGGTTGTTGCGGATCCATCCAACTGGATTTCGAAGCTCGTTCGCCAAGCCGCCTGCGACGACGCTCACCGAATAAGCCCGCTCCGTGTCGAGCAAGCGCTGTTCGAGCTCCTTCACCCGCGTATTGAGATTATAGAGATCGATTGCATCGCGCAGCTCGGCGCGCAGCACCTCGGGCTCCCACGGCTTGCGCATGTAGCGGCGGACGTGGCCGCGGTTGATCGCATCTTCGGCCGCTTGGAGATCAGAGTATGCCGTGATGAGCAACCGAATCGCATCCGGATGCTCGAATTCGACCTTTTCGAGGAGCTCGATTCCGGTCATGCCCGGCATCCGCTGGTCGGTCAGCACGACCCCAACCTCGTGCTCTTCCATAAGCTCCAAGGCCGCCGACCCGCTCGATGCCGTGAGCACCGGAAAGTCATCCCCGCACACCGCCTCGAAGACGACGAGATTCGGCTCCTCATCATCGACGAACAAAATGTGCGCGGTCATGCCGCCTGCTCCATCGCGGGAATCTCCATCACGAAACGAGCCCCCCCACCGGGCCTAGGCTCATATCTTAGCTCACCCCCGCACTCCTGGGCGATTCTTCGACTCAAGTGGAGGCCAAGCCCAGTGCCTTCCCCTTCCACTCTCGTTGTAAAGAAAGGGTCGAAGATGCGGTGGACGAGGTCGGAAGGCACCCCAGGCCCATCATCTGAGACGGCGACGAAGACCTTGTCATTGGTTCGCCGAACCTCAATCCAGATATTGTCCGCCCCCGAGCGAATCGAGTTGTCGATTAGGTTCAGCAGCACCTGATTGAACGCGCGTGCAGGTGCGAACACATCACCCACCGTTTCGTAGTTTTGGTGAACTGTGACACGATCCTTGATCTTGTGATCAAGCAAGTTGAGTGTGGATTCGACGGCTTTTCGGACACTGCACGGCGCCAGATCTTCGCCGTCAGCTGGGCGGGCATGTGCATCGAGCGCTGAGATTATTCCGTCGATCCGAGCGAGTGCGTCGATAACTATCGCCATCAGCTTATCGCTCGACACGCGCGCCGAACCGCCTTTCTGGAGCACCCTCGCTGCATTTACCGCGGCATTGAGCGGGTTCTTCACTTCGTGGGCCAGCCCGGCGGCGAGAGTACCCGCGGAGGCAAGTCGCGCTTGGTCTGCTAGCTGCAGGCTGAGACCCCGCATCTTCAAATGCGCGCGAATTCGCGCTTGCAAGACTTTGGTGTGGAAGGGCTTGGAGACGAAGTCGTCGGCGCCCGCCTCATACCCTTCGAGTGCTGCTTCGCTCTCTCCTCTTGCGGTAAGAAGAATCACAGGAATATGACGAAGAGAGGGGTCGCTCCTTGATTGCTCTTGTTAGATCGAGGCCGCTGACCCCCGGCATCATCACATCTGTTAGGACTAAGTCAGGCCGGTTCTGCTTGAGGAGATCTAAGGCCTCAGCGCCGTTCCGCGCGGCATCCACCAAACAGCTCCGTTCTAACACGCTCACGATGAAGCCCCGCAGGTCGTCCTCATCCTCAGCAACGAGAATCCGGGGAAGACGCCCTCGGTCCAGTACGAGTCGTTCCTCCGAACGGTGGCTTTCCCGCAAATGGGGTTTTGCCTCTAATGCGACGTGCGCATGTACGTCAGCGTTTCGGTCCTCGACTCTACGTGCTGGGTGCAGATCCGTCTGAAGCTGTCGTCTCTCTATAATCTCGGTGTGAAGGTGATCCTTCCCGCTTTGCAGGAAGAGGGTGAAAGTGGAGCCTTTCCCAACTTCACTCTCGACAGTGAGCGAGCCCCCATGCAACTGCGCAAGCTCTCGAGCGAGGGCGAGGCCGATACCAACGCCTCCTTGTCGGCGCCGTTCTGACGTCTCCGTCTGATGGAATCGGTCGAAGATGAGTTGCTGTTCATCGCGGGAAATCCCAGGCCCGGTGTCGGTTACTTCGACGGACGTGCCAGCCTCGCAGTGGAATACGCTCACCTCAATTCGACCGCGGAAGGGTGTGAACTTGAGTGCATTTCCAATGAGATTGGTCAAGATGATCTCGATGCGATGGGGGTCGCCAAAGATCTCGGGAGACCTTCCCTCTGATGAGAAAACGAGCTCGATTTCTCTGGCTTTTGCAGTGGGTGCAGTATTCTTCGCAACCCTCTCTGCAAGCTTCTCCATCTCGACCCGCATGATTCGGAGACGCAGCCCACCTGCCTCGAGCTTGGCCAAGTCAAGCAAGTCGTCGATCATTCTAAGGAGTCGCGTCGCATTGCTGCGGACCACCTTAAGAGCGTCCCGGTCCGGGCCGGGCGCAACCTTCGCCAGCAGCTCATCGATCGGCGAAAGGATGAGTGTGAGCGGGGTCCTCAGCTCATGGGAGATGTTTGCGAAAAAATCCGACTTGAGGCGGTCAACTTCCTGCGCACGCTCCAGTGCTCTAGCAAGTTCCGAGGCTCTCTCGCGTTCAGCCATCTGAAGCGCTTGGGTCTTGATTTTCTCGCTCTCAAGAAATTTCCGCGAACGATACTCTTTCCGGGCAAGCCTATATCTGAACTGAGCGCTCACTGTGGTTATGCCAACCGCGGTTCCCAAGACCAAGAACATCGCCAAACTCTTTCCAACTGGCGAATCACCCATGCTGATCGCAATTGCTGCTGGCAGCGCGAGTGTGAGAACGTTACTGGCCGCCCATGAGCCGCTCCAATAGGGAAGTACGCCGACACCCCAACAGACCAGGCACAACCCGAGGATGTATGTGGGCATGGCTTCCCCCGTGAACGGAAGCATGATGACAATGCATATTCCGAGGAGAAAGAACCAAATCCAGAAACCGACTGACACGTGCCGTCGGAAGCGCTGGCTCGTGAATACCAGCACGACTGGCACAGTGAGCGCCAACGTTGTCAGACGGAATTCAAGGAAAAGGGTCCAGGCGTGCCTGACTAGCAGGTAGTCGAAGAACGACCAAACGACATAAAGCGCACCAAAGATCCAGGCGCAACGAATCAGGAGGGTGCGATGTTCTTCGACGAGCTCTTCATGAAAACCTCGGTCTAGGCTCCGCCCGTGCGAGCCGACACTGGGTTCGTCCTGCGAACCCGGGCCCTCGGTGCTACGGAGCATGGATCTCCAGGAACAAGCACTTCTCGGTCGCATCCATCCGGACGTCGGTAACGCGGGGTTCCGGGTCTAGACCCTTCGCAAGCGCGCGCATGCCTTCTGGATCTCGCCAAACGAGATGCCATGCGAGCACGAAATCCATCAACCAAGTTGAATCTTCGGCTTCGACAAGGTTGCCAATGTAAAGCTGACCTCCGTCCCCAACCAGTTTGTAGAGCGCCGCGATCAGCTTACTAGCAACCGGGTCCGGCAAGTAGTCCATCAAGCCTACCGAATAGATGAAATCAGAGCCTTTCAGCACCTGGTCCAAGATCCCCATTTCTTCCCCTGTACGAGGCTTCAAGATTTGTCGCACGGAGAAGTGAATGCAGTCGATGCGGACCTGCGATGTGGCCAGCCCGCGTTCCAAGCACCTTCGAAGAAGGAAGTCGTGGCTAAACGCTAGAGCTTCCTCATCTTGGTCGATCAATACGAGCTCAACGCCATAGACGTCCTGACCCAACCGGTCAATTACGGTACCCAGTTCGGTGGCGGCACCGCTGGCGAGCGAGACTATCCTTCTGCCACCATCTTGGACGCACTGCAGTATCTTCTCCGTCACGCTCATCTGTCTGGTCAGGGCGGTCGCGCTCAACGAGTGTTGCTTCGATGCCAGGTCAACGAATTTCTCGAAGAGCGTATCTCCCTCCGGAGTTTCCTGGTTGAACAGCAGCATCGTCAGATAGTCACCGGCGTATCCTCGCGGCTTTGTCGTTGCGCGGTTGTACAAGGCGCCATGCAGATACAGGGGTGTCAGGAGCGTCTCTGCATACGCGCGCCCCAGTTCCGTCTGTCGATCGTTGAAACCCTTCGACAGCAAGTGGAGCTCTCGGAGCTTCGCCAAATGCAGGTCTGACCATTCATTAAGGATATCCTTTAGAAATCTCGCTTGGGAGATCGGGTCGCTCAGTCTCGATGCGCGCGTCTCTTGCCCCAGCTCATCCAACACCGCTCGGACGCTTTGCAGTAAATTCGCCAGGTCACCCACCGCAGCTCGCCAGTGAGGCGGCAAGACATCAAACTGACTTCGCAAAAGAATGAGGTTCTGCAGCAGCCCTCTTCCTTCGAGGGCCTCACGAACCTGCACTGAGTGAAGATCGATCAGTGCGTTCGTTCGGATCCCAATTCGCTCTCGCGTCTGATGGACGACGGTGCCTCCGCCCTCAAAGAGGATCTCCCCTCGATGCGAGACAATGAGCTCCGTGAGATTGGTGCCGCGTGTATAGCGCTCCCCCGCCTCGGCTGGCTCAATGGCTAGGCCGGTCGCCGAGACATCGATGACGCTCGCCGCAGTCCGTCCGGGTTCGTCTTCTATCAGGAACGAGCACTCAATCGGATTACTCAAGCTCTCGTTGTGGAATCTGGTTGGGCGATACCTGTGTGAGTTCCGCGCCCCCTCCAAGTCCGCATGGACCGCCCCCCTCACGCCCGAGCGGGGTGGGTCTGACTTTGCGTAGGTCAAAGTTTTGGCAGCCAAGATTACAGCTCCTTCGCGTTCAGCGCGTTAGATAAGATTAACGTAGCGTCTACGTACTGGTCTATAAATCGAATTTTGGCCCAACTCTGTGGGCGCATGTAAGCGAAGTCCAGCGGATCAGATTCATTGCGTTTGGACAAAGTACAAGCGTTAAGAAGGCGGAGAGCCGCGAGGCACGCTGATGGCTTCCTCCAGCGAGTCGCGTTCCGACAGTGTTTGTCCGTTCAGGCAGATGGCAACTGGTTTGGAGAGAGTCTACGAGGTGGGCGCTCAGGGAGCTCGCGTCTTGTCCGCCCGCCTCGGATTTGGATCAGCCGCCGCAGTAGTCGTCGCCCCCGCCAACGGAGGAGCTGCAGGTGGAGCCGGGGTTGGGATCGCTGGGGTTGCCAACAGGCAGGCATTGCTGGGCAATTTCGCAGAGATAAGTACATCGATTTTCAAGATCTCCCACTCGTCTGCACAGCCCGCTCGGTTGCGGACATTGATCTGACTCTCCTCTCGGGCATTCTCGGCCTTCCACAAGCGCGTTGACCGCGGGACACGTAGCAAGCTGCTCTCGAATTCCGCAGTAGTCATCCACCAACGCTCCCGAGAGGCTCTGACGATCATTCAGGGTCACGGAATACGGTTGTTGGCACCCGCCAACAGTCGTCTTGAGACAAAATCCCGTCCCATCATCTGGAAATCGTGTCTCCATGTTCGGATAGTACATCGGGACACACCGAAACGCGTCCGAGGGAACGCCGTCGTCACCGCACTCGCTATCCGCGACGCACTCCTCACACACGTCCAAGCTGCCAACGTCCGTGTCGGTGCATTGACGCGTCCTGGGGTTGCAGCTCTTGCCTTCGGGGCATGTCTCGGCCTCGAGATCGGGGGTGCAGTCGACGCACAATCCCTCTTCGCAGACGTTGCTGTCACGAGGTAATCCGTCGATCTCACCGCACTGAACGTTGTCGTTGCACTCGACGCACTCGGACATCTCCGTATCGCAACGTGCCGCCGCCGCGGTGGTGCAGTTGGCATTGCTGAGGCATGCCGCGCACTGAGATGTCTGCGTGTTGCAGAGCAGCATCCGGTCGTCGCAGTACTCGTGCATGTCGGCCGTGCACTGCACGCAGTGCATGTCCTCGCTGCAGATAGGCTGGTCGACGGGACAAACGCCGCACGGCCCCGCTTCCACGCCGCCATCGAAAGGGTCGACCGGTCTATCCTCGAGGACGCAGCCACCGGACAGCGCCAAGAGCCCAAGAAAGCAAGCGACCCCTTTCATCTTTCCTTCCTTTTTCAAAACCGGAGCCTCAAGTCAATCCGAGTGGGTTGGAAACCAAGCGCGGCGCCTCGGGTGCGTCTAGAGGCCCCTTCCGAATGCCGCCGCTTTTGCCCCACCACCCACCAAGCGATGCCGCCTGCGATTGCGGCGGCGCCTATGGCCGACCAGGCGCCGACCGCCGCGCCGTTGAGCTGCTGGCCGTCTCTTTGGACGCCGGCTGCCACTCCGACTGCCACGAAGGCGGCTGCCCCCGCTGTGATCAAGATGACGGGGCCGGCTTTCCAAGCGTGGGGATGCACCGGCTCGGAGGGCGCAGGCCCGCCAAGCCGACTCGAGCCATCAGTGCCCTGGGGAAGGGCTGCCGCTGTCGGTCCGGAGCCTGCGGCCAACGTGACGCGCCGGGCCAAGAGCGCGTCGACGAGCATGGTGGCCGTCGAAAGCGGTTCCTCTGCGAGCACCCCGCTCACATTCACGCTTCGAGCCGTCCTCTGCACGAGCGTCAACGTTAGCTCCACCGCGTCGTGGGGGCGCGACCAGACAGCTGGCACGACGGCAAAGGCCGCTTCGGCGCCACCCAGCGCTTGCTCCACGCACTCCGGCGTCGGGCATTCGACCAAGCGTTGACCCCATGGCTCCTGCGAGTTGGCGACGTCATATCCCCGAGATACCAAGGCTTGCCGCACGGCATCTGCGATAGGCTCCCCGTGCAACGGGCGCAGCGCGTCGCTGCCCTGCACGGGCCCGAGCAACACCGAGGCACGCGGCGCCACCGGCGCTGTCGCGGACGCTGCAACTGTGCCCGCCACGGCCTCCTGCGCACCCACTGGCGCCGCCGTCAGCAAGGCCCACGCGGCCATCCCCCACTTGTGCCCCACTGCCAACATCAAAACGCCTTGCCCACCTGTACCACGGCGCCCCTTCGATTCACGGAAACCGACGGCGTCGCACGCAGGGGGCGGAATAGGTACACGAGCGGGACGGACAGCAGCGGCGCCGCCCCCGCGAGACTCAGCGAAAGCCGCCCCGCCTCCTGTCCCCGCGTCACGCACGACCGCACCGCAGGCTCATCCGCAAGAAACGGCTCGGGGCAGCTTGTCAGGGTCACGCCCTCGTAAATCGCGTAACCCGTCAACCCGAGCCCCGCCACGCCAAGCGTCCAGGCCCACCATGGCGGCCGCTCGTAGTCGGGAAGTAGCAGAGGCATCGCCGCGCTTGCCGCCGCGCCGCCAAATGCTGCCGTGGTCCAGACACCGACCCGCGCGTCGTTCCAGCGTTGCGCCGCGCTCAGGCTCGCAGGCGATGCGATGAAACGGTCGCCGAGGTCGCCACGCCAAACGTGCAAGCCGATGCTCGTACCGATGCCGGCCAGGCCCAGACCGAAGAGTGTCCAGCCCGCAATGCGCTGATCACGCGGCCGAGGCACGCCACTCGGCCGCTCAGGCTCGGAATCGGTGACTGCTGCCGTCACCGCCGTGACCTCCGGTTCGGGCGGCTCGCGCACGACAGCCCAGCTCGCCCGCGCCAGCGGGTGCGGGCCCGTGAAATCAACCGATCGGCCCTCGAACAAGGCGTCTATCGCCCTGCGCACATCGTCCGCGTCGAGCGCCCCGTCCCGCTGAGCCAACCACGCCGAGGCCGGCGCGTAGCCCTCCGCGGCCAGGTCGACCCGAATCTCTTGCTCGCCCACGCCAGTTACCACGAGCGCGTTCCCCCCGCCGAGGATCCTCGCCACCTTCGTTGCGTGATCCATTCGCTCTTTCCATGCCGCGCGGGACGGATACTGCAGATACAACACGGGCCGCGTGTGCACGGCCCGCTCGAGCGCGCCGTCGAATGCAAACGCATTGGCTCCACTCGTGATGGTCACCCGATGAATGCGCCCACGCTGCTCCTCCTCGCACTCGACCTGCAGACGATAGGTTCCGACGGGAAGCTCGATGCCGGAAAGCGGCGTACGCCCGAATTCCACTCCATTGATTCGCACGAGGCACTCCGCAGGCTCGCTCGTCACCTGCAGGGTGCCCGGCGCTTCCGCGGCCATCTCCGCGTCGACCTCGGCCAGAAGCTCTCGAACCTCTGGTGTATGGCGAAACGCGGTCGGCTCGACCCGAGGCACCAGCTGGCGGCACTCGCGCGCCTGCCGACGGGCCTCGGCGTCGTTTTTCGTCTCGACGTACGCGCGCACCATGAATAAGCAGGTGTCGAGGACCTGCTGGGCCCGGGCAGCCTCTCGATTGAGCTCGGCCGCGGCCCGATCGGCAAGCCGCTGCGCTGCCTTGAGCTCCCGCCTCGCTGCCTTGTAGTCCGCTCGCGCCAAATAGCGCACCGCCGCTCGCGATCGTTCCACCCAGCGGTCGATATCGCTCTGACTGACCTCGGGCGCGGGTACCGAGCCGGCTACCTCGAAGCGCTCCGAGGCCCGGTCGGCGCGCCACACCGACTCGCCGCGCACGCTGAGCTCGTAGCGCAGGGCCTCGGCCTCTGTATGCAGCACTTCGACGGGCGAGGCGCCGGCATGGTCGATGCGCACTGGGAGGACCAGCCAGCGCAACGCGTTTGACCTAGCCGATGCGTCGCTGACGGGCGGTGCGTGTTGTGCGCGAGCCGCCGAGCCCGTGACTGCCGCCAGCACTGCGGCCGAGACGAACGCCAGCCACCGCATGCCACCCCTAGAAGCACCCCAAGAAGGTGAGAGCAGAGCTTCCGCTCTCCGACGTTTGAATGACCGCGGCGGTGCCCCCGCTCGCCGCGACATCGATGCGACGAGGTGCTTCGTCCATCGCATCGAGCACCTCCACCTGTTGGATGACCGGGCCGTCCTCGCCGCGTCCGACGGCAAGCAGCTCGCGCCCGGCCGCCACGAACCAGGTGTCGGCGGGCCCGTCATAAGCGAGGGCGGTGGGCCCGACTTGCTTGGTTGCCAGCCCCTCGGCCTCGAGCGGCGCGTGGCAGAAGCCCTGTGGCGCGCACTGCAGCGTCAGCCCCCCTAG
Organism: uncultured delta proteobacterium; assembly: GCA_963817725.1. Classification (GTDB taxonomy): domain Bacteria; phylum Myxococcota_A; class Polyangia; order Polyangiales; family Houyiibacteriaceae; genus SG8-38. Next base: position 60,574 of record CAWFPD010000004.1, on the reverse strand, counting down.
CTCGCTCAGACGCAGCGCGCCTTCCTGCAAATAGGCGACCCCGGGACCCCCGTTGCCGATGCTGATCGCAGGCGTGTTCCCACGGTCCACGTCGATGTCGAGCACCAACATCCCATCATCGAGGAGCCAGCCGGCACGAAGATTGCCGGACTCCTGCCAAACGACGAAGGGGCCAGCGGCGTCAAAGGGCGAATAGAGAGGAACCTCGATTGCGGTGACCGGCGCGTCGCCGAGGCCCGAAAGATCATCTTCCGCAAATGGGGTCAGGGCGAACCTCACCAGGTCCTGATAGCCGAGAAAACGCGGCGGGGAGGCCGCCACCCGCGGATGGTACGGAGGATTGTAGACCCCCCAATCGATGCTCTGCCGCCAGTCATGATGGAGCTCTCGGCTTTCGATCACGATCGGCACCAGCTCGGAATCGACATCGACGTCGAGCAGGTGGAAGGTGAACTTTCCAAGCGCTACAAGCACGCGCGAGGCGGAGGCGTCCGACTCGATGAACGACACCGCGTCGACTGGTTTGTCGATGTCGTCATGATGCCCGGTTCGGTTTCCCTGCGAATCGTATGTTTCGACACGCAGCTGATCCGAGATGATGCGAGTGACGACGAATCCGCCATCGACATCCGTAACCGTCGCGCGATCCCCAAAGACCTCACTCTTGACCGACAACACACCTTCGTCGACCAAGCCGTCGCAATCGTTGTCCTTGCCATCGCAGACTTCGCCGGTCGCGTTGTCAGGGGTGCCATCGCAGTCGTTGTCCTTGCCGTCGCAAATTTCGGCACTGGGACCCGTCGCACCCTCACACACGACGCCCCTTCCATGACCGGCGCAGGCGTATTGACCCGCCACGCACTCGCCTACGCCCGCGTTCTCGCCGCAGCTTTCGCCCAGCATAGGCCAGTCTTCGTCAATGGCGTCGTCGCCGTCGTTATCGATGCCATCGCAACGCTCGATGTCCGCGCCGGGCTCTGAATCCGGCTCAACTTCCGGCTCCGGCTCGACCTTCTGACAGCTTCCGCCGACCGCGCTCAGTGGCTCCGGGCAGCTGATCTCGCCGCAGCCCCCGATCGACAGCAACCCGCTCGCCGCGAGCAGGAGGGTGCCGCAGCAGCAACGGGCGGTTCGGTCGCAAGGCGGCCGCGTATGCAGAAAGGCTGGCATGTCGTTGCAAGGGTTATCGACGTCTCACGCCGACCGTTGCGTCCGTCGGAAGCGGGCGGACACCCTACCGCGTTTTCAAAGGCTTTTGGGGCAAATTCTTTCCAGCTGCTGCTTTCCAAGCTCGGGGGCCGGGGACCGACGTAGGATAGGAAATTCATCCGCAGCGCTTCCGGTCGCGGTACCCTTTCGTCGTGAAATCCATGGCACTCCTATGTTGAAACTCCTCAAAGGCCAGCGCCTCGTGCTTGCGCTCCTGCCCATGCTGCTCGCCGGCTGCCGTGAGCTCACCGAGCCGAAGAGCGGCTACATCATCGTGCCGCACATCTTGTCGCCAGTGACCATACGCACGAAGGATCTCGAAGGGGTGGGTTGGCTGATGGCCTATACACCGGCTGGGCAGTGGGAGCCTATCCTGCTTTCGCCCGAAGGCGCCTTCACCTATCAAGACATTCTTCCGACGCGCGTTTGGCATTGCAGCAAGCCGGATGGCAGCGAGGGATGTGTGGCGCTTCTACAGGCTGGAGACGAGAAGGGCTATTTGAAAGCGGGCAATCGCAGCTACGGTAAGTTCGCCGTCTGCACCGAAAACTACATTCAAAGGATGGGGCGAAAGCACTGCGGTGAGCGTGCGCTGGAAAAATGGCTCGCGCCCAACGCCTCCGATCCCGCCGATCGCGTCGAGCTCAGCCGCACGGCCACGCAAGCTGCGTCTGGCTACCCGAGCCCCGATGCGCTCTACGTTTGGAAGGGCGATCCGTGGAGCCGCTTGGCGAGCGGCAGCGTCGCGTTTCCAAATCGCGACACCTGGAATCCCCCGGCCGACGACGGCTCACCCACGTCGTCGTGGCACGAGCATCCCTACGAGCCTGGCCAGGCGCCCATCGTCACGCCTGAGAACATCAATTTTTCGTTCGACCTCGGGGCCTGCTCGATCTTTTTCCCCTGGGAATGGAAGGACCGCATCCCCGGCGATTTCTGGTCGCAGGCGATCGGCGCGGAGACGAACAATCGCGGTTTCGCCGAGGTGTTGCTCGACGGCATCATCGAGGGCGCCGAGCCGAGTACCTCGCTCGTCCCAGATGCGTTCCTCTACATGGATTCGATCACCAACGTCGTGCAGCGCGACGACGTGAGCCCGGAGTTTCACGTCAGTCATGGTGCCGACGCGAAAGGCAATTCCACGAGCCGCTCCGAGATGTTCATCTGCCTCAAGAACTACTTCATGGCGAGCAACGACATCCATGAAAGCACGGACGCCTGGTATCGCTGGGACCAAGGCATTTTGAGCGGCTTCACCGGATTGTTCGGCATCGGGGACTGCCGTCCGCACCCCGCCTCCGTGTTCTATTGCGGGGCCATCGACATCAGCGCCGCCGGCACGGGCCGCTTCCGCATCTCGAGCGATGTACGTGTGAACATCGAGGGTTACTCGGTGTTCAAGCCGGCGTGCAACAATCAGTTCGTCCCCGAGTTCGAGCGGGGGATGGCAGACGGCATTCGGAGCGTGGGTCAACGCAATCTGTCGGACGGAATCGCGCAGCTCGTGCAGAGGCTCAACGAAAAGCTCGGCATCGAGATTCGCGCGTTGCAGCCGACGCCCACCGGCGTCTACATCATCACGGCGGGTTCCCTGGAAGACCCGCAATACGGCGTCGGCAACTGCTTGCCTGATCTCGAGGCGAAGGACGTCGTGCCCATCGTGCAGCCTGAGCTGATCAAAGAATACACAGCCCGGGGGGTCACGAGATTTTGATTCCGCTACGACGCGTGCCAAGCGCTTTGTTCTTGCTGTATTGTTGTAGTGACTTGCTCAGACCGATCTGCGCCGATGCGCAGGCGGCAGAGAGCAACCCCCGGAGCACCCACAGCATCACCGATGCGCTATCCGGCGTCTTCTTTTTCTAGCCGCGGCAACGCAAGCACCTGAAGGCGACTCAATCCCGTTGGTCGCGCCCGATCGCCTTCTTCAACGAAGGAAGGAAACGAAACGTGGCGAACGTCACCACGGCGAGGCTGATGGCGATTTCATAGCGACTGCATGCGACCGCTCCGCCAATCGCGGCGGTGGTCCAAATCCCCGCGGCGGTCGCAGTGCCCCTGACGTCCAGACCCTGCTTGACGATGGCACCGCCGCCGAGGAAGCCGATGCCGGTGATCAGCCCCTGAATGATGCGCGACCGAGCTTCATCGCTCGACAGGACTGAGTTGCCGATCAAGATGAACCCGCAGCTGGTCATGGCGACGAGTGGAAACGTCCGCAAGCCTAGATGTTTGTCCGAGATCTCGCGGTTGTACCCCAACGGGAGCGCGAGCAGGAATGCGATGCCGAGCTTCAGGAGGTTGTGCAGCATCTCTTGCCAGTCGAGCTCAAACACCTTGGCCTCCCTCCACGAATGCTAGAATGAACCAGATGGCGACGGGGCGCAGAATGCCTGTGTAGCGTTGTCTCCTAGGGCAACTGCCTGCAATCAAAGCGTTTTTTGCCCTCTAACAAGGCAATGTACTTGCATTAGCAAGAATTTGTGACTATTTTTGCTAATGAAAGGAACCCCCCGGTCTGGCATGTCCCTAGCCACCGCCCAGATCGCAACTGACGAGGCCGCCGTGGTGAGCAAAGCGCTCTTTCGCGCAGCGGAGCTGTGGGGCATCTCGTCCGCCGAGCTGGCCGAAATCATCGGAACGAGCGAGTCGACGCTTTCCCGAATCCGGACCGGGAAGCGCGGTCCGATTCCGCTAGGCAGCAAAGAGGGAGAGCTCGCGTTGTTGTTCCTTCGCGTCTTTCGAAGCCTCGATGCCCTGGTGGGTGGCGATGAAGCGCACGCCAAAGCCTGGCTTCGTGCCCAAAACCATCACGTAGGAGGCATTCCGCTCCGGCGCATGAAGAAGGTCGAGGGGCTGGTCGATGTCGCCGAATATTTGGACGCAATGCGCGGAACGATTTGAGCCGCGACGGCTCGGGGGCGCGCTGTGGCGTGCCGTCGAATCGCAGCACGTGGCTTCGACGCGCAAGCTGGTCGATTCCGACGACGAGCAGGAGACGCTCGAAACGTGGATCGACTCGGTGAAACCGCCCTGGCCTGCCGGCCGGCGATTCGTAGGCCTTCACTACCTGCTGGCCACGCCCTTTCGGCATCCGCCGCTGCGCTACGGATCGCGCTTCGGCACCAGACGCGAGCGCGGCATCTTTTATGCGGCCGAAGCGCAGTCGACCGTCTTTGCCGAGAAGGCCTACTACGTGCTCCTCTTTCTGGAAGGCACCGAGGCGGACCTCTCGCCGTTGACCCGGCCGCTGACCGTATTCGAGGTTCGTTTCTCCACGAGGAAGGGCGCCGATCTCACGCAGCCGCCATTCGATGCATTCATCGACCGTATTTGCTCGCCAGTCACCTATCGTGATTCGCAGCCGCTTGGCGCGGCGCTCCGCACCGAAGGCGTGGCAGCCCTTCGCTTCATCTCGGCGCGAGATCCCAATCGCGGCGCCAACCTCGGGTTGTTCGAACCGGTGTTCACGACCAAGAAGCCGCTCCATGCGGAGCAATGGATCTGCACGGCAACCCGGGCGCGCGTGGAGCTGCAGCCTGGACCGGCGGTGGTGCGGGAGCGCACGAGCTTTTTGCGGGCCACCTTCGAAGTCGATGGCGCGTTGCCGGCGCCCGGCGCTTGCGCATGACACCTGCGGCTCAAGGCTCGCCGCGCTTGGCTTTGATCGCTGCGGCCCTGGTGTCCGAGCATGCTTGGAGCGCGTCGATTCCGAGCATTCTTGCGCGATCGCGATCCTCGGTTTCGGTGGCCATTGCAAAGGAGAAACGAAAATCCATTTCCGCGGCGCACGGATCGTCGTGCTTCATGCGTTCGAGGCCGCGTAGCAGGTACACTTTTGCCGAGGCACGTCCGATGCGAATCTCGCGTGTCAGCATGGCGTCGAAGCTTTCGTAGTCGGCCTGGGCCTCGATGTCGCTCCAAGCCCAGACGACCAGCAGCACCCCGATACTCACCACCGCGACGACAGCGGCGCGGGTCGAGCGCTCGGCCGGTGGGTTCCAGGCGCAGACGGCTGTGACGGGAATGAAGCTCACCGCGAGATAGAAGTACCGGTCGGGGTCGACGATAAACCCGACCTCGCTTTGACCGAACAGCACTTGGGCGGCTGCGATGACACTGAGCGACAGGACAGGGAGCATGACGTGGGCGGGTTCACGCGAAGCCTGCCACGCATACCAGGCGGTGGCGGCGAGCGCGATGGCAGCCACCAGGGTCATTCCATGCAGCGGCGCGCCACCGGCGCGAAATTCCTCGCCGAGGCCGACCGCCCGCACGATGGCCTCTCCAAAGGATGCGCCCAGGGCGCTCCAGTGCAGCGGCACGCTTTCGGGGATCTGAACGCCAGCCAGTGATCGCGCGGTCCACCATGCGGCGAGCGCGAGCGCGCCGACGACCGCGGGCATCCCCAGAGGAGGCCGCGACGCCTGATCGTCGTCATGCTCGGACTCCGCAGGGGCATAGGCCATGGTCAACAACAGGGCGATCGAGCCGAAAATCAGCGCCTGCTCGAGCAGGAATGACAACACCCAGATCCCGACGGCTGCGAGCCTCGCCGGGCGGGAGGGGCGCATGGCGAGCACGAGGGCGCCGAGTAGCGCGCAGCTCGCCATGATGTCGAGCAACCCCGAAGCCCAATACATCGCTTCGGCATGAATGGGCATGACGCTCCACAACGAAGCCGCCGTCAGCGAGCGCGCCGTGGCGAGGCCGAGCCCTCGAAGCCAGAGCGCGAGCAGCGCCGCGGCCAAGGTATGAAGCAGGACAGCGAGCACCCGGTATGGGATCGGCGATGTCACTCCGAGCCATGCCTTGAGCGTGCCGAGCAGTGCGACACCCACTGGTTGGTAGACGATCGGCGGAGCTTCCTGCATGCCGACGGCCTGATACGAATCTTGCGTCCATGTGGACACCCACGTGGCTTGGTTGTGGACGATCAGGGCCAGGTCATCGCCCATGAGCTCGGCAGACCCGAACCAGCCAAGGCCCCAGACGAGCAGTGGAAGCAGCGCGCACAGGCCAAACCAGAATCGCTCTTGTTTGCTCAGCTCGAACTCCTAGGAGTGTCCGAGGCTACCACCGTTGACCTCGGCATTGCTCGACCCGAGTCGCCTATGAGAGCCGGTACAAGCCGGTCCCGCGGCCTGCGGTTCCAAGGGTGCCTTTTTCCGATTGACCGCTGGCGCGCCCTCTCGCAAAATAGAACATGTTCTACTTTGGGATGGTGGCATGAAGACTGAAATCTGTGAGCGGTTAGGGATCGAGTTTCCAATTTTCGCGTTCAGCCACTGCCGCGACGTCGTCGCAGCGGTGAGCCGGGCAGGCGGGCTTGGGGTGTTGGGTGCCGTGGCGTACAGCCCGGAGCAACTCGAGCTCGAGCTCAAGTGGATCGACGAGCACGTCGACGGCAAGCCCTACGGTGTCGATACCGTGATCCCCGCCAAGTACATCGGCAAGGACCAAGGCGACATCACCAAGGACCAGCTCGAGCAGATGATCACCCCTGCTCACCGCAAGTGGATCAACGACCTGCTCGACCGGCACGGGGTGCCACCGCTTCCGGACGACGTGCAACAGATCGACGGCCTGCTCGGTTGGTCGGCTTCCGGAGGCAGAGCGCATTTCGAGGTAGCGATGAAGCACCCGATCGCGCTGATCGCGAACGCTCTAGGTCCGCCTCCCGAGGACATCATCAGCCAAGCGCATGACCGTGGCGTGATGGTTGCTGCGCTGTGCGGCACCGTGTCGCAGGCGATCAAGCAAAAGAACGCGGGCGTCGACATCGTCATCGCATCGGGCTTCGAGGCGGGCGGCCATACCGGCGAGATCGGCTCCATGGTTCTGTTGCCGCAGGTCGTCGATGCCGTGGCGCCTACACCCGTGCTGGCCGCCGGCGGCATCGGGTCAGGCCGGCAGATGGCGGCCGCCATGGTCATGGGTGCGGCCGGCGTCTGGACCGGGTCGATCTGGCTCACCACCGAAGAGTCCGATTCGATTCCCGCGCTCGTCGACAAGCTCCTCGTCGCCGATTCGACCGAGACCGTGCGGTCCCGCTGCATCAGCGGCAAACCGGCCCGCCAGCTCAAGACGGACTATACGCGTGCCTGGGAGGAGGACCCGGAGTGTCCCGGCTACCTGCCGATGCCGCTGCAGTTCATGGCCACGGCCGAAGCGACCCAGCGCATTACCCGGTTTGCTCAGAGCGGCGCCGAGGGCTCGGCCTCGCTGCTTGGGACTCCGGTGGGCCAAGTCGTCGGCCAGATGAAGACGCGGAAGCCCGCGCGTCAGGTCGTCGAGGAGATGGTGAGCGAGTACATCGACGCGGTCGAGCGGGTCTCCGAGCTCCTCGCACAGTCCGAATGAGGCGGCTCACTTGCACTGGCGGTAGACGTCGCGCACGCGGTTGGCCAGCCTGGTCGCGCGATTGGCTTTGAGGTAGCGCGCGGCCATCTCGCAACCCTCCTCCGTCGGACCGAGCAGCGTGGCGAGCCGTCCGGCGGCCACGGGCATGGGAACCGGCGCGTTGGCGGCCTTGCGGAGGGGCTCCTCGGGAGAGCGCTCGCGATCCTCTTCGATGTCGGCTTGCAGCAGCGCGACATCTGGATCGTCGGGAAGGATCGATTCGGCCTGCGCGGCATAGCGAACGGCTAGGCCGCGCTTGTCATCGGCCAGGGCGAGCCGGGCTTTGGCGATGAGCTCCCATACCCGGACCTGGGGCCCCGCCGAAAGTGAGTTGCCGTCGGCGTCCGTCGCCTCGGCTGCACGCTCGAGCGACTTTTCCGCGCCCAACTTGCGGCGGCTGTAGATCTGCATGAGGGCGAGGCCCGTCTCCGTGAGCCTTGCGTCCGCGCCATCGCGTTTCGCTTTTTGGAAGTAGACGCCAGCCCGCCGGTAGTCTTCCGCCTGCATGTAAACGCGCGCACCCGAGAGCCGAAGGTCGACGTTCTTGTTGTGGCGGCCCACCGCGCCTCGCATGGTGGGAACGCCGCTTTGCCCGGCGCCCGTTCGAATCAGAAAGCGAATGCGCTGCTGGTCCGCGCGGAGGTCCCGAACTTTGGCCTCGTCCATGAGCTCGATGATCTCCGCGGCACGCGCGAAGTTCCCCGTGCCGATCAACAGCGCAACGAAACCCGACAGTGCGCGTGGCTCACTCGGGTCCAGCGCGAGCGCCTTCTCGTAGCTGGCCTCGGCTGACTCGATCGAGCCAACGGCATGCGCTGCATCGCCCCGAAGCGCGTGGAGCTTGGCATCGTCCGGGCTGAGCTCGACGGCGCGATCGAGCGCGGCCAACGCCTCGCCGAACTCTCCCTTCGCTAGCAACACCCGTGCGTAGCTTCCGTGTGCCCAGCCTTCGTCCTCGAAGGCTTGCAGGGCGGTCTTGGTCACGATTTCGGCGTCGCCGATCCGTCGCTCGTCGATGTACGCCTGTGCCGCCGTATCGACCAGTGTGAGGTGATTTGGGTGGGCAACGAGCCCGGCCGTGAGGACGGCAAGCGCTTGCTCCGTATTGTCCTCCTCGAGGAGCCAGGTAGCGAGCGCGTTCGATGCAACCACACCCCATTCGGGGTCGGCCGCTGCCTCGCGGTAGAGCGCCTTGGCGCGCTCACGTTCGGCCGAACGCGGCGAGCTCCTCAGGAGCTCCGCGAGCACGAGCGCTCGAAACGCCGGCTGAGCCTCTTTTTCGGACCCAAAACCGGCCCCTTCGAGCGTGGCTAGCCCCGCTCGCATGTCGCCAGTCTGTGCATACCACCACGCGATGAGGTGGGTTCGTTCGAACAGATCTGCCGAAGGACCGCTCGAAAGTCGGGTGAGCAGTTGCTTGGCATCGCTCGTTCTTCGAAGCGTGAGAAAGAGTTGGGCCGCGTCGAGAACCAACATTTCGTCGACCCGGAGCTCGGGCCCGGCTGCCTGACGGGTCTGTTCGTAAGCTGCTCCGATTGCGCCGCGGCGGTACGCGAGCGCCCCCTTGATCAGATGTGCCCAGGCTTTTTGTACCACCGTGGCTTCTTCGTCGTTCAACACTTCCTCGGCGAGCGCGATGGCCTGCTCTTGGTCGTCTTGGAGAAGGCCGACGATACGTGCACGCGCGATCGTCGTGGCAGCGGTCTGTTCCGAGATCTGATCCAGCACGGCGAGCGCAGGCTCGGGGCCTTCCGTGCGTGCAGTGATGCGCGCGAGAAGCGCGGCTGGCTCGGGCGCTTGTGGACGTGATGCAGAGACGGTTTGCGCGTCCGCGAGTGCTTGAGCCCATTGCCCGCGGGCCATTGCAGTCCTGGCTCGGGCCAGGAGGAACGCGTCGGCTTGGTCCGTGTACTTCGCAGGCCGTTCCGCCTCCCCATGGGCTGCACGCGCATCCCCTTCAGCGAGGAAGGCGTAGATTCGCGCGATGCGCTGGTCGGGATCGTTCGGCGCTGCCTTGTTTTCGAGAATGCCTTCAGCCTCTTTCAGCTTCTCCTGATCACCGCCTAGCGCTGCCGTGGCTAGAAGCCTTGCTCGCACGCTGGGATCCGGATCATCGCGCAGAAGCGCGAGCGCGGTGTCGATGGTGTCTGGGCTCGCGTCGTTGATGACCTCATCGAGGGCTGCTTCGACGCGTGCATCGTGCATCCATCCGAGTGCGACGTGGATCAGGTACAAAAAGATCAATGCCGCAATTGCTGCCGCGATGAAGCGGCGAATGCGTCGCTTGAGCGCTTCTTCGGGAGGAAGGACGATCTTTTCTACCGGCGCAAGCGAGGGCGAAGGCTCATCGACCTTGAACAGGTCGGAACGTTCTTTGCGCGAGCTTGCGTGCTTATCGGCCACCCTGCATCCCTCCCCGACGCCGTACGCCTTTGGCTGTTCATTGTCGCGTCAATCAGCGCGAGGATGCAAGTCTCCGGAGCTACAGCAGAAACGGAATGATCGCCCGCCTGTTTTTCGGGTAGCTATCGAAGTGCTCCTGGTACCAGTGATGATTGGAAAACGCGCGCGGAACGAGGTTCATGGCCGTAAACCAGGCGAATACGGCCGCGGGCACCGTCCATGCCGCGAGGGCAAATCCCGTCCATTCGATGATTTCGCCCAAATAGTTGGGGCTCGAAATCCATCGATAGAAACCTCCGTAAGGGATTTTGTAGCCGCTTTCCCCTGGCTTCCGAAGGTTTCGAAGGATCGCGTCCGAGTGCTGATTGATGGAGTAGCCGGTTGCGAAGACCAGGACCCCCACGACGAAGCGCGGGTCGCCAAGCCACGTGGTGCTGAGGAGGTGCGGGGCCAGCTCGGTGATGGCGAACGCATTGGTCGACCCGTTGGCCGTATTGAATGCGAACGCCAGCACACCCGTGAGCAGCGGCTTCTGCTTGTGACCACCCCTCATCCGAAACGGGTAGATGAAGGAGCGATACACGTAGTGAAGCATGTACATGCCGAAAAGGATCAACGGAACGATCGCGAACGCGTTGTCCGACATGAAGTAGACGACGGCAAACGAGATGGGGGAGGGTGCCTCCATGATCACCCATAGCGCCCTGGCGTTGAGCGTCGGTCCCCAACCTGGGCGGAGGTGCCGGCCATAAGGCGCCGTAATGAACAGCAGAAGAAAGAAGGTCAGGATGCCCAGGGCGACGACGCCGAGCACGGTCCAGGTGTAGAGAGGGTGAGCCTTTAACGACTCGCTGAACGCTTCGGTGACGGGCATCGATCTCGCCGTTGGTTTGCGCTGGGTCTAGACTCCACGGGTGGCCCCTAATTGGTTCATCGGATTTTCCATGCAAGTCGAGGGTTTTCGGATTCCTCCGGCGCCCGCCCGCGTGCGGGTCTTCGCGCCTTCGGACCTGCACGTTACCTTGGGCTTTCTCGGTAGGGTGCAAGAGGCCGAGGCGGCAAAGGCCTGGGCGCTGATCGACACGTACCCGTCCTTTCGTTCCGTGACCGGCTCTTTTGCCGGGGTGGTACCGCTGGGCAATCCGCGAAAGCCCTCTGCTCTTTCAGCGATGATCGATGAGGGCCGGGACGCATTCAGCGAGATGATCGCGCAAGCGCGGGAGCCGATGCTGGCGGCGGCCGGGGCGCCGGAGGACACGCGGCCTCCACTGCCGCACATGACGGTCGCCCGCATCCAGAGGCGCGCCAGCTCCGTAGAACGCCGGCAGGCGCTCCGGTGGGCCGAGGGCATTCATGCTGAAGGAGCCTCGTTCACCTCGAGGTCGGTTGCCCTCTACACCTGGTCTGACGATCGCCAAGAACGCCTGTTTCAGATCGTTGCGCAGCACGACCTCCCGTCTTGAGGCGACGGAGGGCAACCCGATCGGGCGATGTCGTGGCGCGAATTGTGCGCTGCCTCTCCCTCTGTACCGGAACGCATGGTCAGAACGTGGCATTTTTTTTCCAAATCGCGTTCAATGCAGACGGTAGGCATCGCGCGCCATGTGGAAGAAGGCAGTCTTTGGCACGGCTTTGACAGGCTTCCTCAGCTATGTCGTGTGGGTTTCGTCCATCGGCCCAACTCGCCATCAGATCGAGTGGGATGTCGCAACGCGGGTCACATCGGTGCTCGAGCGCACCGGCTTCGCCGAGGTGATCCCCGTCATCGACGGCCGAGACGTCGAGCTTCGCGGATCGGTTCCATCGGCATCCGAGGCCCAGCGTGCCGAGCGCATCGTGAGCATGGTTCGGGGGGTGCGCGTCGTACGGATGGACATGCTCGTGGGCGATGGGCAGGGGGGAGGTGACACGTGACGTATCTCGTGCTGCAGATGATCGGCGCGTTGCTGATCGCAGCCGCGTTGGGCGCGGCTTTGTTGTGGCTCGTGCAGGTCTTTTGGGGGCGGCTCGTTGCGCCCGCCCGCGCGAGGACGCTCGAATACGAGCTCGAAGAGGCGCGCGCCGATTTGCTGGCGCAGGAGGGCCGCATTCAGTCCCTCCACAAGGAGCTGGGCGCTCAGCGAGAACATACCGAATCGCTGCGGCGCGCGAAGCGACAGCTGACGGCGACGCTCGATGCGCGCAACCGCACTTTGCACGAGATGACCGCAAAGCTCGATGCCCTGCAGGCTGACGCAAAGCCGGGGTCGCGAGAATCGGCAGAGGACCTGCGACGGGAGCTGCGCATTGCGGTGCGAGAGCGCGACGAGAGTCAGACGTCGTTGCGACAGGCCGAGACGCGTAGCGAACGGTTGCGAACGGAGCTCGAGGTGCTTCATGGAATTCACGAGCGCATGTTGGACGACATCGAACGCCTGAAGGCACGGCTTCGGGAGGCGGAGCTCGGTCTCAAGAGCACTGGAGAGTCGCGTCCTCCGGCCTGGCTCATGATTCAGCCCTACGGCCCGCGCGACGATTTGCAGCGCCTCGAGGGCGTCGACCCCGGTCTGGAACGCACCTTGAACCGGCTCGGCATCTATCATTTCCACCAGATCGCGCGCTTCGAAGCATCGGATGTGGAGTGGCTGGTCGAGCATGTCGAAGGCGTGCCGGAGCACACGATACGCGAGAGCTGGATCACCGACGCCTCGCGTCTGGCTGGTGTGCACGGGGACAACTGAGCCGGCTCTCAGGACGCCGCGTCGAGCGCTCGGTCGGCGAGCCCGGTGAGTGCTTCGCGAGCCCCTTCGAGGTCGCGCTCCAGCTCCAAAATGATGGAGCCGGCATCCTCTGCCGATGCGACGTTCTCCAGCTCGAGACAGGTTGCGCCGAAGCGTCGGACGCCCAGCTGCTGACTGCTGCCCCGAACCATGTGGGCCGCCGCCCGCAAGGCCTTGAGATCTCCGCGTTCGATAGCGTTCCTCATTTGCGCGATGCTTTCTTCGGCCGTCGTGAAAAAGCTGTCGATGACCTCGCAAAGAAACCCCGGGTCTTCTTCTTCGAGCTCCAGAAGTTGCGAAGTGACCGTAGTGTCGAGCCCATCAGGCGGGAACTTGGAGATACTGGCCGACGGACGAGCGGCCCAGCGAACGAGCGCCCGTTGCAGCTGCTTCTGGGTGAATGGCTTGGACAGATAGTCGTCCATGCCTGCCGCGAAGGCCGTTCGCCGGTCACCTGTCATGGCATGGGCGGTCAGCGCGATGATCGGCACGCGCCTTTGACCGTGTTCGGCTTCGCGTGCTCGCTGGATCCGGGTGGCCTCGTAGCCGTCCATGCGAGGCATCTGCCCATCCATGATGACGGCGGCATACCGGTGGTCTCCCTCCAGCGCCGCGAGCACGGCGATGCCGTCGTGGACGAGGTCGATCTCGTATCCGAGCGCCCGAAGGTGCGCCTGAATGACCTTCTGGTTGACCTCGTTGTCCTCTGCCACGAGCACCTTCATCCCGTTCGATAGAAGCTCCTGTGGCGGCGATGCCGGCAACGAGGCTCTCTGAACCTCATCCAAATGCCGTTGCGGGGAGGTCGTGCGGTTGAGGGTTTCGAGCAGGGCCGCGATGATCTTCGCTCGTCGTATCGGCTTTTCGACATAGACCCTGATTCCCGCTTCGGCGAGCTCGCTGATCTCGTGCCTATGAGCGCAAATGGGAACGACAGTGCCTCCGCGTGCAGCCGCTGCTCGATCGAGCTGGATGGCTCGGGTTCGCCAGTCCTTTCCGAGGCTTCGAAGGTCGATCAGAGCCAGGTCAGGACAAGCTTCGCGTTGAAGCTCGCGAATCGCGCCGTCGTAGTTTGTGCTCGTCGTGGTCTTCATCTTCCATGCTTCGAGCTGCGCGAGCAGGGTTTCGCGCGCCCGGTCGTTGCCTTCGAGCACCAGCACTCGCATCCCGGCAAGGGCCTCGGTGACTGCTTTGAGGTCCTCGCTCAGCCGTTCTTCGAGCTCGAAGCGCGCTTCGAAAACGAAGGTGCTTCCCTTGCCCGGCACGCTGCTCAGTTGCAGGTCCCCGCCCATGAGCTCGACCAGCTGCCTACAGATGGGAAGACCGAGCCCGGTGCCGCCGTACTCCCTGGTGGTCGAGGGGTCGGCCTGGGAGAAGGGGCGAAAGATGCTCTCGGCGCGGTCCGACGGAATGCCCACACCGGTGTCCGCGACGCGGATCTCGAGATCGGCATGCCATGCGCCACGATCGACCAGGCCAATCCCGATCACGATCTCGCCCTCTTTGGTGAACTTGAGGGCGTTGTTGACCAGGTTGGAGATCACCTGTCGCAGTCGCAGTGGATCGCCGCAGACTTCGGCCGGGACCGCGGGGTCGATCTCGGTGAGCAGCTCGATGCCCTTGGCCTGCGCGGCAGAGGCATAGTTGACGGCGATCTCCTCGGTCATCGAAATGATGTCGAAGGGGACGGATTCGAGCCTCATTTCGCCGGCTTCGATCTTCGACAAGTCCAACAGGTCGTTGACGATGGCTAGAAGCGAGCGGGCGGACTTGTGAATCTCCACCAAGTAGTCGTCCTGAGGTCGAGGCAGCGCAGAGGCTTCCACCATTTGCAGTAGCCCGAGGATGCCGTTGAGCGGTGTGCGGACCTCGTGGCTCACGTTGGCCAAGAATTGGCCTTTGGCTTGCGCCGATGCGAGGGCTGCGTCGCGGGCGCGCTCGAGCGATCGGGCCTGGTCGTTGGCAAGCCCGCGCATCGTGTCGGCCTCCTCAGCCTCTTCGTGGAGCGTGAGCATGAGCTGTCGTCGGGACCAAAGCACCAAGCCACCGATGACGGTCGCGGCCCACAGATGGAACAAACCGAGACTAAAAGCGCCCGGTGCCGAGCCCCATGCCAGCGGGATCCAGCCCATGAAGACTACGCAGATCATCACCGCGTACATCGAAAAGCGATAGAGAAGGGCACCGGCGGCGACGAGTGCGATGGCCAGGGTGGTGGTGTTGCTGATCGAGCCGCTGACGGCGAACATCGTGAGCCCCATGCCGGCCGCGATGGAGATCGTGGCAACGGAAATGGGCGTATCGAACCGCGGATCGTCGACGCACATGCCCGCCCACACCAGGAGCACGAGTGCGGACGACAGGGCGCAGATCAAGACATGCGGCTCATTGGGCGTGAACGGCGGCGTGACCAAGAAGAGCACGGCTGCTGCCGCGTAGATGATCGACAACACGGGCAGCATGTGGGAGAGGGCACCGAGCGAGCGAAGCCGCGTCTGCTCGTCACGGCGGCGCTGACGCTCACGTTCGCGCCCAGCCTCTGCCTTCTGCTCGCCGTCGGCGAGTCGCTGCCCTCGTTCACCCATCCCCTCTACACAAGCTGCCTCAGCGGCACAGCGTTGTCACAACATCACCCCTAAAGACGAGATTAACCCGACCAAAAACGAGGCTCTCTGCTTTTAGAAGGGGCCAATTCTGCCAAAGTTTGAGGATGGGTGGTCGGACAAAGGCCGAGGTAGAGCTGGAACAGCTGGCCCAGCAGATTCGCTATCACGAGGCGGTCTACCGGGCGGGCGTTCCGGAGATCCCGGATTCGGAGTTCGACGAGCTGGTAGACAGGTATCAGGAGCTTGCCGACCAGCTCGGTATCGACGCATCGGAGCGACTCGATGTGCAACCCGGTGCCGATCACACCGTGGGTTTCGAGACGGTTGCGCATCGTGTTCCGATGCTTTCGCTCGAGAAGCTCTCGCCCAATCGCCGGGACAGCAGCGGGGAGCCGATGCCGCTCTCCGAGCAGCTGATGGCGTGGTTTCGGCGGAGAAAAAACGAGCTCGAGGTGGACGAGCTTCCATTGATCGTCGAGCCCAAGGTAGATGGGATCTCCGTCTCGCTCAGCTACGTCGACGGCAAGCTCTGGCGCGCAGTCACGCGCGGCGATGGACAAAAAGGAGACGTGATCACCAAGCAGGTCCGTCAGCTCGGCACCGTGACGCTAGAGCTCGAAGGCGTGCGAAAAGGAGAGCTCGAAATTCGCGGGGAGCTTTATTGGCCGCTCAGCGAGTTCGCCCGTTTCAACGCCACGCTCGAAAAACCGCTGATCAATCCTCGCAACGGATGCGCCGGCATGATGAAACGAAAAGATCCTGCAGGACTCGAGGAGACGGGGATTCGTTCGTTTCTCTATCAGGTGGCGTGGGAGAAAGGAGTGGAGCTTCCGTCGACGCAGCGCGAGATCCTGCGGTGGCTGGTCGATCACGGGGGCGAGGTCTACCTCGACGAGGTATTTCAAACGGATTCGCCTGAGGACGCGCTTCGGTACTGCGAGAGCTATCAAGCACGTCGGAGCGCCCTGAACTACGACATCGATGGGATGGTCATCAAGATCGACGACCTCGATCTCTATGCAAGGCTCGGAGCCACCGGTCACCATCCTCACTGGGGCGTCGCCTATAAGTTTCCGCCCGAGCGCAAGCCTACGAAGCTCCTCGATATCGAAGTGTCCGTTGGCAAGTCGGGCAAGCTGACACCCATTGCGATCCTCGAGCCGGTCTTCGTATCGGGGACGACGGTGAGCCGCGCATCCCTTCACAACTTCGTGGAGCTGGAGCGCAAAGACGTGCGTGTTGGCGACACCGTGCTGGTCGAAAAGGCAGGCGAAATCATCCCGCAGGTGGTCGAGGTCGACAAGCGCAAGCGCAAGCGCGGCGCCAAACGGTT
The DNA here is from genome assembly GCA_963817725.1 of uncultured delta proteobacterium. Taxonomy (GTDB): domain Bacteria; phylum Myxococcota_A; class Polyangia; order Polyangiales; family Houyiibacteriaceae; genus SG8-38. Next base: position 43,862 of record CAWFPD010000004.1, on the reverse strand, counting down.
CGTGCCTCCGAGCGGATGCCCGACCTGCGGCACCGAGGTGGTGAGCGAAGAGATCTTCGTCTACTGTCCGAATCCTGCCTGCCCCGATCAAGTACGCGAGCGGCTACGACATTTTGCCAGCCGCCAGGCGATGGACATCGACGGCTTGGGTGAGGTGCTGGTCGACCAGGTCGTCGACAAGCTCGGTGTGCGCTCGCCCGATGATCTGTTCCGGCTCGAGGTCGACGGGCTCGCGTCACTGGAACGAATGGGACGAAAGAGCGCCGAGCGCGTGAAAGCTGGGCTCGAGGAAGCCAAGGGCCGGGGCCTTGCGCGGGTCCTCAACGGGCTGGCGATTCGGCACGTTGGCGAGACGATGGCCGAGGAGCTCGCAGCCTATTTCAAGACTGCCGACGCGCTTCTCGCGTTTGCGGCACGCTATACGGAGGGTGATGATGACGCGATCGAGATGGTGGCGCCCGCGAAGTCTTCCGAGCGCGGGGTGATCGAAGGTTTGGCGCGCAAATCGGCGGATAGCATTTTCTGCGAGCTGAACTCTCCCGCCGTTCGAAAGGTCTTCGCAGGATTGGCCGATGTCGGGGTGAGCTTGACCGTCGAGTCGGCCGACGTCCGAGAGGTAGCCGCCGTAGCAGGCAAGACGTTCGTGCTCACCGGGACTTTGCCCACCCTGAAGCGCACCGAAGCCACGAAACGAATCAAGGCAGCAGGCGGCAAGGTCTCGGGATCGGTCTCGAAGAAGACCGATTACGTCGTCGCCGGCGACGATCCCGGTAGCAAGCTCGCCAAGGCAGAGTCCCTAGGGGTCGCCGTGATCGACGAGACCCAGTTGCTGAGCTTACTCGCTGCTGAGCCGGTGTGACTACAGGTCGGGGATGGCACGCGCCAATCGCCGCAGCCCTTCTTCGATCTGCTCCTGTGACGTCGCGAAGCTGAAGCGGACGAAGCCCTCCGCCGCTTCTCCGAAATCGCGCCCCGGTCCCAGCGCGACGTGCGCTTTGTCGAGAATGTCGAACGCCAGCGTGAGCGAGTCGCGCCCGAAGTGGCGCATGTCGACCAGCACGTAGAAGGCTCCTGGTGGATCGATCGGGATCGAAAGTCCCATGTCGCGGAGGCCGTCGACCAGGATCCGTCGCCTGATCGCGTAGTGCTGGCGCATGTGCTCGACGTGCGCAGCCCCATGGGCCAGCGCCGCAATCCCTGCCTCTTGCACGAACTGCGCCGTCGAGATGAAAAAGCTCTGCATCAGGCTCTGTAGGGGACGCATGGCGGCGGTCGGCGCGATCAGGTAGCCCAGGCGGAAGCCGGTCATTGCGTACCGCTTGGAGAAACCGTCGAGCACGTAACAGCGCTCGGTGAAGGACAGGGGTGAAGTGACGCGCGCGCCGTCGTAGGTGAGGCCATCGTAGATCTCATCGGACAAGATGGGAATGCCGAGCTCGCTCAATCCTTCGACTACTTCTCTCGGTTGCACGGCGCCCGTCGGATTGGCTGGCGAGGCGAGGAGAATCGCCCGGGTGCGAGGCGTGATCGCAGCGCGAACCCGGGAGACGTCGATGACGAAACCGTCTCGTGGGCCCGTCGGAACGAGAACCGGCTTGCCCCCGCAGACTGCGATCATGTTTGGGTAACAAGGATAGTGCGGCGTGGCGAGAATGACTTCATCCCCTGTGTCCACCAGCAAGTTCAGACACAGCAGGATCGCGGGCGACGTTCCGCTCGTGACCACGACTTGATCCGGGCTGACGGTGACTCCCCGTCGCTCCTCGCAGTCTCGCGCGATGGCTTGTCGGAGCAAGAACAGGCCGCGGCTGTCGGTGTAGTGGGTTTCTCCAGATTGGAGGGAGTGGATGGCGGCTTTCACGGCCTCGGGCGGCGCATCGAAGTTTGGCTCACCGACGCCCAGCTGTACGATGGACACGCCATCACGGGCCATCGCCATCCCTCGTTCCATGACCTCCATGGCCAAGAACGGCTCCACCTTCTGCGTGCGCTTTGCGAACATGCGCACAGGCTCTACGGCCCTAACTGTCCGAGATCTAGCCACTTCTGCCGCAAAGCTCGCACGGCCGACTTCGGGCGGCGGCCCGCTGGGGTGAAAAGCCTTTGAATGTCGGGCGATTATGGGTCATCAGCCAGTCTTCATGGAGTCGCTCGTCGTCACTGTGATCGGAAAGGATCGGCCGGGGCTGGTCGAGTCGGTTTCTGCCGTCGTCGAGGAGCACGGCGGGAGCTGGGTCGAGAGCCGGATGTCGCGACTGGCGGGGCAGTTCGCTGGTATTTTGCGGGCAAGCGTACCAGCAGAGAATGCCGACGCGTTGTTCGAAGCGCTCGAAGGGCTTCGATCGGGAGGTCTGCGTGTCGTGATCGAGCGCGGCTTCGATGAGGCGCCGAACGAGGGACACCTCATCTTACTCGACCTCGTTGGAGGCGATCGACCCGGGATCGTGCACAAGATTTCGGAAGCGCTGGCAGCGCGGGGTGTAAACGTCGATGAGCTCCAGACCGAGTGTGATGGAGCGCCCTGGTCGGGTGACACCCTGTTTAGGGCAAAGGCGCGCCTGCGGGTCCCGCAGACGCTACGCCTCGATGACCTTCGAAAAAGCCTCGAGGCGATCGCTGGCGATCTGATGGTCGACATCACCGTCGCCGAGCCCGAGTAGCACGGCGGCTCGAGCCCGTGGAACGCGCCGGAGAAGCCGCTTCGCGACCCGCCCCTTTTCTGCAGCCGTCATCCACATCTGGAGCGTTGCAAAGCGATACATCGCACGGACGTTTGGAAAGAGCGCGAGATGGATCTGCCACGAGCACTCATACGCGGCTGCATCGAGTGCGAAGGCGAGCTGCGCATCGTCGACTTCACGAACGCCATCCCGATCCTGGATGACCTGCAGTGCATCGATCAGCCGGTCTACCGCATGCACGCGCGACTTTCGGCGCGTGCTTTCCAGGTTGAATGAATTGCGCCGCCTGCTCCAACTCTTTCGCCAGCGCTGATCCCAGACATACAAGAGCACGTTGTCGAAGTAGGCTAGGGCGATGAGCCTGCTCCAGCTCATGCACTGCTGAACCGTCTTGCATGCCTCGAGACGCACCTCAGCGACCTCGTCCCGCGTGACTTGTTTTCGCCGCGCGCCGAATCTCCCTTCGATCCAAGCGAACTCTTCCGGGAAATCGTGCGCTGCAATCTGAAGGGCGTAGTTCGGTTGTTTCCCGAGGTCGACCGCGAGGTCTTTCAAGTCGTCGAAGATCTGGAACGAAGCCAAGAGATATCCCCAACGGCGAATGGCATCCGCGTGATGAGCAGGATCGAGCCCGAGAAGCCGCGCCCGTAGTTCGAGCCATAGCATCATGACTAGGTTGTTCTTCCGGTAGAAATGCCACGCGGCGTCCTGCAGGCGCATCCGATCGGGCCGGCAACCTGATGTCTCTTGGCAAAGCTCGATCTCATCCAAATACGTCTGAAAGCAGTGATTTAGAAAAAGATGGGTCGCGTCCGTCGTGGCGCGGTCGGCCTCCAGCACCAAGACGTCGATGCTCTGCCCGAGCTCATCGAGGACCTCGAACAGCTCCGCGAGGGTGAGGCCGAACTTGGTGGCGTGGTCGAGCGGCTCGACTCCGATCGTTCGGACGTGCTCGAGAGAGAGCTGCCGTAGCGGTCTATCAGTCCCGTCCGCCTGGTAGAGCGCCCCTACGAGCCGGCCGACCTCTTGGTGTCCGCCTGCCGCGGCCGTCAGCTCATCGAGAAATTCGTCGGCTAGCTGCATGTAGAGGAACGTCACATCCGCGAGTGTGACCGAGGTCGAAGATGGAATTCCCGTCGCGCCCCGAAACGCGAAGTTGTCCACGATCGGGCCGATCTGCTCGATCGCGAAGAAGGTCTCACGCAGTGCGGGATGGGCCAGCACGGACCTCGGCAAACGGGCGCGAATTCGTCTCCGGCGGGCCCAGTAGAACGGAAGCATCGCCCCATGGCGAAAGAAGGCCAAGCTCTGCCGGCACTTGTCCGCGACGACGGATCGAACCGTGCGCCTCTGCCGAGACCGCTCCCACTGCTCGATGGCGTTGCTGAGGCGAGCCGATACCGTACCCGGCGCGTGCGGCGTCCGCGCCTCCGGATGCAACAACAACGTCGTCTCATAGCGAAGGAGGGCTTCGCCCGAGGGCTCTCGCGTGGTCATCTGTCGAGCGAGCTCTGCTTCCCGATCGCGAAGCTTTGCCAGCAGCGAAAGGTCTTCGGTGCCGCAGCGCACGCCTTGCGTATGCAGCCAGGCCAGCCGCGCGCTCAGGACTTCCTCGAGCTCCCGTGCCGAGGGGTCCGATGCGCCGAGATCTGCACGCATGTAGGGGTGGCGTTCCAGAGTTGCCTGCAAACGCCTTAGGCCCATGCGCTCGTCCTGATCGAGCGACGGCAAGCAGATACGGACCGCAGGTGCCATGAGGGCGTGGGTTGTGACACGGGAAAGCACCACGCTCCAATTCCGGCACGCTTGGTGCTAGGGTCGCCCTTGCCCCCATGTCCAAGAGAAGGCGCAAATCGAGCTTGCTCACGCCATTCCGGCGCGTCGCCATGGCGACCGAAAACGCGCTCGAGCTAGCCCGTCTCGGACACTTCACCGACCCAGAGCACGCTCCTTACAAGGTCGTGCATCAGATGCGGATCGCCCGTCTTCGCCGGTACGGAGGAGACGACCACCGGCCGACCGTACCCGCACCGCTCCTGTTGATCCCGCCGCTCATGGTGACTGCCGAGATTTACGACGTGGCGCCCGACATCAGCGGCGTCACGGCGCTCACCCGCCTGGGTCTCGACGTGTGGGTCATCGACTTCGGATCCCCTGAGCAAGAAGAGGGCGGCATGAAGCGCACCCTCGACGATCACGTCAAGGCGGTGAGCGACGCAATCGACTTCGTGCGCCAAAGGACTGGGCATGACGTCCACCTGCTCGGCTATTCGCAGGGCGGCATGTTCGCCTATCAGACCGCGGCATACCGCGCATCCGAGGGTATCGCCTCGCTGGTGACATTCGGCAGCCCCGTCGACATTCACCGCAACCTCCCCAAGATCGACGACACCATCGCCGGCCGCGTTTTCGAGCTCGCCCAGCAGGCGCTCGACGCACCGCTCGACAAGCTCGAAGGGCTGCCAGGCTTCCTGACCAGCACCGGATTCAAGCTTTTGGCCGTGCACAAGGAAGTGGGCCAGCTGCTCGACTTCGTCAGCAAGTTGCACGATCGCCAGGCCCTCGAAAAGCGGGAGGCGCGACGCCGTTTTCTCGGCGGGGAGGGCTTCGTCGCTTGGCCTGGCCCTGCGCTCAAGACGTTCATCGACGAGTTCGTCGTTCACAACCGGATGCTGTCGGGCGGCTTCGTCATCGACGGTCGCACGGTGACCCTCGCGGACATTCGCTGTCCTGTTCTGTTCTTCGTAGGGGAGCGAGATACCATCGCCAACGAGTCGGCCATCCGGGCCATTCGAGGCGCCGCGCCCAACGCAGAGCTCCACGAAGTCTCGATGCGTGCTGGCCACTTCGGGCTCGTGGTGGGCAAGCAAGCCATGTCGTTCACCTGGCCAACCGTTGCCGCCTGGGTGCGGTGGCGGGAGAACCTGGGTGAAGAGCCCGAAGCGCTCAAGAGCCCTCTTCCACTCGAGGAGCCGGAGGAGGCAGAATTCGAAGACGTCGACTTCGACATCGAGCTCTTCTACCAGAGCCTCACGGGTGCGGTCGGCGCGTTTTGGAGACGCTTTGGGCGAGCGGCGACCGACCTCGGAGAGCAGCTCGACAGCTTGCGGTGGCAAGTTCCGCGGCTGAGCGTGCTGCAACAGATGCATCCGGACACCCGTGTGAGCTTGGGGCTTGCACTTTCCGAGCAGGCTACCTCCCATCCCGACGGCACCTTCTTTCTGTGGGAGGGAAGGGCATTTTCGTACGCACAGGCGAACCGCCGGGTCGACAACGTGGTCAAAGGGCTGATCCGCTGCGGCGTTCGGCGTGGCGAGCCGGTAGGCGTGCTCATGGGGCCTCGTCCGAGCTATCTCTCGGTGACCGCAGCGCTCAGCAGGCTCGGCGCCGTCGCGATGTTGCTGAGCCCGGGCCGTTCTCGCGAGACGCTCGAAGAAGCCATTCACGGTTCTGCGGTCCGCTACGTCATCGCCGACCCCCAAAGCGCTGCGCTGGCCAAGGAGCTTTGCGACGAGGTGCTGGTCCTCGGAGGAGCCGGCGAAGAACGTACGTTGCCCCAGGGCGTCGTCGACATGGAGATCATCGATCCGGACGAAGTCGAGCTTCCCGGGTGGTACGAGCCCAACCCCGGCCGGGCCCGGGACCTCGCGCTGATCATTTTGACCGCGGGACGCGGAAGGAAACCTCGCGCTGCGAAGATCACCAATCAACGTTGGGCGTTTTCGGCATATGGCACGGCGGCGGCCTGCACCTTGTCCCCCCGTGACACGGTCTATTGCTGCCTGCCGCTTCATCATCCGGCCGGCATGCTGGTGACCGTCGGCGGAGGTTTGGTGGGAGGCTCACGCCTTGCGCTTGGAACCGGGTTCGATCCTCGGACGTTCTGGGAAGACGTTCGCCGTTATGGGGCCACCGTGGTCTTCTATGCGGGTGAGATGTTGCGCGAGCTCCTTCGTGCCGAGCCTTCGGCAGCCGACAATCAAAATCCGATTCGCCTTTTCGCCGGCAGCGGCCTACGTCGGGACGTCTGGGAGCGTATCTTGGAGCGCTTCGGTCCGGTTGGCATTCTGGAATTCTACGCTTCGACGGAAGGCAATGCGGTCTTGGCCAATGCCTCGGGTGAGAAGGTCGGTGCGCTGGGACGTCCGTTGCCCGGCAGTGCCGAGGTCGAGCTCGTTCGATACGACTTCGTGCACGAGAAGTTCGTTCGAGACGAGCGCGGGTTGCTCGTTCACTGTGGCCAAGAAGAGCCCGGCATTCTGCTGGCCAAGCTCGATGCAGACCATCCCCTCGCGAGCTTCACAGGTGGCGACGAAGCCGGGCGGCGGCTCTTACAAGGAGTCTTCGAGCCAAACGATACCTGGTTCATCACCTGGGACGTTCTGCGGCGCGACGCGGACGGCGATTTCTGGTTCGTCGATCGGGCGAGTCGCATGCTGCAGACCAAGCAGGGCCTCGTGGCGACCCGAACGATCGAAGACGCACTCTACGCTTTCGAAGCGCTGCGCCACACGGTGGTCTTCGGGATTCGTCAGGATGGGGTCGACCGTCCCGTGGCCGTCGTGGCGACCTACGATGACCGATCCCTGAATTTACAGGCGTGGAATCAGTTTACTGCCGAGCTGAGCCCGCCCGAACGGCCCGCGTGGGTCAAGCGGGTGGAGGGTATTCCCATGACCGAGGGCTTTCGTCCGGACAAGGCCGCCCTCGAAAGCGAACCGCTCGACGCCGGTGCGGAGCTTTTCGCCTATGACGAGAGCACGGAACGTTATCGGGCCGCACAGGCCCCGGGCTCGCGCGTGCGTGCGTAGGTTTCGCTGTACAAAAATCGCGTCCGCCCCCCTCTCTTGCTACATACCCTCTCGATGACCTTGCGAGCCCTCCTGCTGTGTTCGGCACTGGCGATTACGATGCTGCTCGGCTGCGCGGGGCCCGTCAACGACGGAAATGCCTGCTTCGAGTCGTCGGAATGCCACGGCGGCTCGTCATGCATGGAGACGGCGTACGGAAAATTCTGCATGAAGCGCTGCAGCATCGATGTCGTGCGCTGTGAGGACGGGGAATCATGCCTGCAAAACTCGGGCTTCGACGCAGGCGCGGGCGGCGCGGGCGGCGCAGGAGGTGCGGGTGGCGCCGGTGGTGGCGGCGCGGATGCCGAGCTATGGCTGTGCCTGCCCGGTGAGCTAGAGGACCCGGACTATGTCCCGCGGGAGTTCGGCACCATTTGCGACTACAGTCTAGACTGCCTGGTCGGCGGCATCTGCATTTGCGTTCCAGGGGCCACCTGTGAGGGCGAGGGCAGCAATGGGCCGACATGTCAGCGGATCTGCGATCCGACCATTCTCAACCAGTGCCCCATCGTGACCGTGGGCGAGCAGCAGTTTCAGCTCCAGTGTACCGATCTCGGTAACGGTCGAGGTTTTTGCGATCCCACGACCGTTAATACCAATTGACCGTTTACGCCGGCCGCCGAGAACATTAGACTTCGCCGGTCATGCCCACACCCCAGCAAACAGTCGACGCAGTTCGCACTTATCTGCGCACCCATCCCGAAGAGCTCGGGCGTGCCGTCCGTAGCGCGCTGGGCCTTCGTTTCGGTGTCCCAATGGCCGCGCTCAAATGGCTCGGCCAACAGGCCGAGCGCAGTGGAAAGGTCGAAGAGTTTCAAATCGACTCGGTTCCGCCGGGCCTGCGATTGGCAGGCAATGTCGATTTGATGGACACCCCGATTCGCGCGTCGGCCGTGATCTACGTCGAGCGCGTGGTCTTCAACGACGAAGAGCTGACCGTGGCGCTCCGTCTGGAAGAGGTTTCGCTGAAGTTGAACGGGGAGTCCGACACTCCCGTGGCCGCGTTGATCAAATCTGGCGCGCTCGATTTGTCCAACCCCGGAACTTTGGTCAACTTCATGCCGCGCCGGTCTCCGGTTTTGGCAAGCGCCAATGGAAACCGCATCGTCCTCGACCTGATGCGAGACCCGAAGATCGGCAAGAACCCACTGGTCCGCCGGGGTGTGTCGCTCCTGACGTCACTCGTGACGCTGCATGGCGTCGAGACCGATACCCGGCATCTAGACATTGCGTTTCGGGCGCTTCCCGTGGGCTTTGGGGGAGCGGTGCGTTCGGTCCGCAAGAACGTCGTGTTGCCGTCGATGAGCCGTTTTCTTCCTCGGGCCAGGTAGAACTAACGCGCTCGAACCAACGCGATTCCTCCGGACACACTGTACGAGACCGACAGCAGCAACAGTGCCAGCTTGGCTGCCGCAAACGAAGTGGCCAGCTGTGGAAACGGTGCCGGGGAGGTGAATCGGCTCAGCTCGTACAGCAGCACGATGTTTTCGAGCACGTCGAATCCCGCCGCCGCAGTAGCGGCCCAAGCGGCTCGCCTGCTCCGAGTCTTCTGTCCTCGATGGTGGCCCACCCACAACGCGAGCGACGAAAAGAACAGTGCGTAGATCGACAGATAAACGAAGTCGATTGCTAGGCTGAGCTTCGCATACCCCAGCGCGCCTCGGCTCTTCCATTCGAGCAGAATTCGCAGCGCTTCGTGGGGCGTTGCAGCCAGCTCGAACGACACGATGCCCCACGGTGACGAGTCACCCTGCAACGGCACGTCGACGAACATCAGCAGTGCCGTTGCAAACACGAGCAGGCCACCCAACCTGATGGTCAGCGAGCGCAGAAGGCCTGGCTCGATCGTCGCTAGGGGGTGTTCGACCAAGATCAGCTGTCCGGGGCGGTCTCTTCGGCTGCTGGGTCGGAGTCTGGATCGGGCTGACGCGGGACCACCGCTCGCTGCTTCAGAGCCTCGAGCTCTTGTTGCGCAAACTCGAGCTCGAGCTCGGCCTTGCTCCGGGCCGCGACGGCACGAGCGATCGCGTTCTGAAGATCGTCGGTCTTGGAGGCTTCCGCGTCGAGGCGGGCCTGCATGGCCGCAAGCTCTCCTTGAAGATCCATCATTCGCTCACCTTCGCGCTCGAGCTTGCGTTCGAGCTTGCGGCCCCGTTCCTCGGCCGAGGCCAGCTTCTGGCTAGTGCCCGCCAGTCGTTGGTTGGTGTCTTCCAGAGCACGTTCCGCGTTGGAGAGCTCTCGCTCGGTTTCCGATAGCTGCTGCTCTAGGACGGCCTTCTCCTGCCGATTCTGCGCCAGCTTGTCACGGGTGCGCATCAGCTTGTGTTCTTCGTCCCTCAGCTGCGTTCGCAGCGAAGCGACCCTGCCGTCCGTTCGCGCCAAGCGCTGGGCGAGCTCGGTTCGCGTCAGCCTGCTTTGCTCGTATCGGAGCTCGAGCTGTTCGGCGACTTCGCGCGTGTCGGCCAAGTCCCGCATGAGGCCAGAAGCGGTGAGCTTGGCTTGCTGGGCGACTTCACGCTGCGTCTCCGCTTGCTGGTAGAAGACGGTGACCGCGGCTCCTGCCGCTCCGAGCAACGCAAGAGCCATGGGAATCGTCCAGCGCAAGATGGTCTTGATGCGCGCTTTTCGCTCTTCGGGCAGCGAGAGCACGGAAAGCTCTGCGGCGAATTCTTCCGCGGTCGGGCGCAGCTCGGCCTCCCAGCTCAGCCAGCGATCAAACGACGATTTGAGATAGCGGAGCGCTCTTCGTTTCGGGGCAGAAGGGGTCTCTTTCGCGCGATTCTCGATGAACGTATCGACGGCACCAGCGGCCACGTCTTCCTGAGTTTCAGGCTCGAGCGCATTGCGCAGCGCCAGCGCCAACGCAAACACGTCGGCCTTTGGAGTGACTGGCGGCTTGCGTTCCACCGAAGCGAACTGTGCCGCGACCTCGGGCGCAAAGTACGTCGGTGTGCCTGCGACCACCATCTCCGCCTCGGTGGCCGCCACTCCCAGATCGAGCAGCACGGGCGTCACCTCGTCCTCACCGAAACCAGGAATGCGTGCGAGGAAGATGTTTTCGGGTTTGACGTCCTGATGTCGAACCCCGGCCACGTGCATCGCGGCAAGCGCGCGGGCGAGCGGTTGAAAAATCTTGAGAGCCTCCGCGCGGCTCAGCGGCTCGCGCTGCAGCCGGGACTCGAGCGTCTCTCCGTCGTACCACGGCATCACGAACCAGAGCCGCTCCTCGAACCAGCCGTGATCTTTGAACTGGACGATCGACGGGTGAAACACCGAGGCGATGAGGCGCAATTCACGCAGAGACGACTGTTTCGCCGTCTTGGAATGCGCGGCTTGGTGGAGCAGCTTGAGTGCGACGACGTGACCGGGCACTTCCGTGTCCTTGGCGCGGTAGACGTCGCCGAATGCCCCGAGACCGACGCGCGCCTCGATCGCGTACCGGCCGCCCACGATTGTGCCGTTGGGCAGCGGCTCGATTCCCTCCCGTTCGCTCTCGCGGCTTGGGGGCGCCGGCTCGAGCGCAAAGGCCTCGATGATCACACGGCCAAATCGCTCGGCGTCGCGAACGCCGTGCTCATCCAGGATGACATGCGCCTGCGCCATCGCTGCATCGAGTCGCCGCTCGATTTCGGCTGGAGTCCGGCCGTAGACGAACGCCAGTTCGTCGATTCCGAGCTCGCGCGCGTGATGGAGCTCCAAGATCTCCGAATCCTCGCTTCCCAGCTCGAAACGCAGGGCGTTGAGCGGGCTGGCGGAAAGATGCGCCGATGGCAATGCGCGCCAGGGGAGCGCTTCGAGCGCTTGCGCGGTCGGTGGCTCTTGAGATCGGCTCTGATTGTGTAGGTAGCCTCTGGCTGCTCCGTAGAGGCGCGCTCGGACGCCCGGTGTCTTGACGAGCTCGCCGCTTTCCGTTTTGGCCACGAATGCGCGGAGCTTCGAAAGAAGATGGTCCGCCCGTTCCGTGGAGCCGGTCCGAATCGCTAGATACTGCCGTAAGCCCTCCGCGTAGAACCGGAACGCGCGACCGTGCAAGACGTCGACCATCGTTTGCGGTTGACCCTGAGACAGAGCGATCGACGCAACGGCGTGTGTCAGCGCCGCCCCACGTTTGTCGAGGGGCCTCAATTGATTAAGCAGAAAGGGGACCGTTCCCATAGTTGCCTCTCACCAGGTGTGGAAGTGTAAGCATGAGTGACCCTCGCGGTGACTCTCAACTAATCCGCAAGCCTATGTCCATCCGTAGAAGCTGCTCAACGCATACAGCACTGAGAGTAGAGTCAGTGCCGCCACGATGTTCAGCACGAAGCCAGCTCGCATCATCTGCGGCATGGTGACCAATCCAGTTCCGTAGGCCACGGCATTGGGACCCGTCGCGATGGGCAGCATGAACGCGCAGCTCGCGGACAGACCGACGGCCAACGCAGGAGCCAACGGTGACACTTCGAGCTCGGCTGCAGCCGCGATCGCGAGCGGCACGATCATGTTCGAGGACGCGGTGTTCGAGCAAGCCTCGGTGAAGAAGATCGTGAAGACGATGAGCGCCGCGGTGAGTCCCCAAAGCGAGCTGATCCCGGTGACGTCCAAGAACCAGTGACTCATTGCAGCAGCCAGGCCGGTCTCGAACATCTGCGCGCCGAGGGACAGGCCGCCTCCGAAGAGAAGAATGAGGCCCCAATCGATGCGCGCGGCATCGTGCCAGGGCAGAATGGGGCTCTGCCCGTCGACATCGCGGATCAAAAACAAGGGGAACGCCGCGAGTATGGCGACGGCGCCAATGGGCAGCGCCCGCGCGATCTCTTCGGCGTGCGGGGCCCCGAGCGCGCGCAGGATGCCCGGTACGGTCCATCCGGCCACGGCAAGCCCAAAAGAAAAGGCCGTGACTCTTTCTCCTCGTGACCAGGGAGAAACCAGGTGGGTTGGACTCGCTTCGACCGGTGGGGGAGGGGCCAGTCTTTGAAGCACGAAGCCGATCACGACCGCGAGCGCCAGGGCCGATGGAATGCCAATGCCGAGCCATTGCACGAAATCGATGCGTGCCTCGGTTTGCTCTTGGAGGAAGCGGACCGTGATGAAGTTTGGTGGGCTTCCGATGAGTGTGCCCATGCCGCCAACCGACGCGGCGTAGGCGATGGCAAGCACGCTGCCAGAGCCCGCGTCGCCTTCGTCGGGCAAGGTACCGAGCAGGATGGGGATCAAGATAGCGGCCGTGGCGGTGTTGCTAATCCACATCGAAAGCACGACGGCGGCCGTCATGAACGCGATCCGCACGCGGATCGGTGAGCCGCGGACCCATCGAAGCTCCGTCAGCGCTCGTGCGATGCGCCGATCGAGCCCGTGCCGGGTCATCGCTCGGGCAATGAAGAAGCCGCCGATGAAGAGGAAGATCAGCGGGTCTGCGTAGGGAGCAAAGGCGGTCCGGCTGTTGGTCACGCCCGCCACGATCATCGCCGGACCGATCAGGAGCGCGGTCACTGCGATCGGCAACACCTCGGTGACCCAAGCCACCAGCACGGCGGCAAAGATCGCGGCAAGTCGTTGCGCGCGCGGCTCCAATCCGAGCTGGGCAAACCAACACGCCAAAAAGAGCGCCGGAGCGAGGACTAGACCCACCCTACGCCGGTCGAAAAGGCTCATTGGGGCGCCATCTAGCACGTATCCAACCGGTGGGGTCCAGCAGGGTTAGTCTGAAACTTGCATCGCTTGGCTTTCGGCCCCAATGTGATTGAATCGTGGCACGAGTGCGTCTGGGATTGTGGGTTCTGGCGTGCGCCGCTGTGTGCGGTTGCGCACCCAAGCAGGAGCCTGTGACATCTGCCCCCCGCGGCGAGTCAGAGCCTGCGTCAGCGGGCTCTCCCGTGGCGGAGACCGGTGAAGAGCGTCCCGAGATTCTCGAGCATCCCGTTCCGCTATGGAAGGACGGCCAGCTGCAGGGCGAGGTCGACGCGGCCAAAGCGGAACAGCAGGGTCAACTCTTGTTGGATCTCGGCGAAGACTGGACCCCGTACATCTTGACAGAGCGTTCTTCTCCGGACGAAGAGCCCAAGCCCAACGCATACCGGTCGACGTACCTCGCGCTCGCGCGCGGCGAGTTTCCCAAGGATCGACACGGATACCGGGCCAAGGAGGACCGTTACCTGGAGCTCTACGGGATCCTGCCGACGCTCGCCTTGCTCCGGCAGCGGTTCGACGAGGTTCGCGGTCTCGAGTGCGCCAAGGAGCTCGATCTGGCTCCATTGCAGTCGTTCGATGGATTTCTCGCCTATGACAAGAGCCGCCGTCCGGCTCGCCGCTTGGCGCGCTACCAGCTGCTGAAGCCTCAGATGGCTGCGCTGGTCAAACGCGCTGGGGTGCAGAGCGTGCAGGAGCTCACGCGGGATCAGGCGGCCGACGACGAGCAGTGGGAGAAGGTCGAGGAGTATAAGACGCTTGCGCCCGAGATCGAGGCCATCGTCGCTGCGCAGGCGCGACTCCAATGCGAAGGTTTCTTCCCCGGCCGCGCCAAGTACACCCCGGGCCTCTTCGACTGGCTCACACACGAGGCGCTTGCGGAGTTCGAGAGACGCCATCGTGTCTACGGCTGGGGTTTCATTGGTCACGATACGCTCGACGTGCTGCGGAAGACACCTCAAGAAACCGAGCAGGAGGCCGTGATTCGAGTGTTGACCGAGCGCGCCATGCATGCCGCGAAGGTGATCGAGGACGGCAGTACGTCGACCCTCCAAGACGGCGAGCCGCGCACGTACGAAACCGAGGACGGCCAAGTACGGCCCATCCCGAATTTCGAGGCAGAGCTTCGTGAGCGGCTCATCGAGGCCTTCGGGCTTCAAACGCCCGAGTCCACTTATGAGTGGCTGCAGTCTCTGGGCGAGATTCCCGCCCAGAAAGTCGTCGCGCTCGAGGGCGTCGAGCTTCCTCCTTATTACAGCGACTCGATGGACCTCAGCGTGAGCATCGACAAGGGGGACGTTTGGTACGAGTTCCCCTTCGACGAGGACGGCAAGCCACGCTCACAGCCAGTGGCTCGCCGGCCGCGCATCACGATCTTCGTCCGCTACAATGATCAGAACATCCCCCTCGCGCGCTTCGGCACCACGATCGGCGGGTGGCGAGGCGAGTTCATCGACGGCCAGGTGATGTGGAAGTACAAAGACTCGCCCGTTGGGAAGCGCGTCTGGAGCCTCATTGCGGCGGCGCCGATTTGGGTTCCGCCCGACAGCACACCGCCTCGTGTCATGCTGCATCAGAATCGCGACAAGACGTACGACATCGACTACCACACGACTGGCCCGAGCTATGCCTCTGCCTATGGGCTCGTCGCTGCGTATCATCGGAAGTTCTACTACTCCCCAGACGGGACGCTGCAGGTCGGCGGCGACGAGGGGATCCGCACACACGGATCGGTCGACTACATGAGCATCATGCGCCGTCACTCACACGGCTGTCATCGCATGCACAATCACCTCGCCGTGCGGCTGATGTCGTTCGTGTTGGAGCACCGGCCCCACAAACGCCTCGGGCAGGAGCCGA
Organism: uncultured delta proteobacterium; assembly: GCA_963817725.1. Lineage (GTDB taxonomy): Bacteria > Myxococcota_A > Polyangia > Polyangiales > Houyiibacteriaceae > SG8-38. The sequence goes on along the minus strand of CAWFPD010000004.1, from coordinate 28,804 downwards.
TGCAGTATCGACGCGAGTTTGAATACGAGGATGAGCTCTATGTGATGGAGTTCGACAAGGGAGGCTACGAGTTCGTGCTCGATGAGCCGTTGCCGGTCGAAGTGCTTCCCGGACGAATACGGGGACAGGTCAAAGAACCGATCGAGGTCGCCCTGCCACGCTATGACCACGACGTCGGTGCGTACGTGATGCCCGATGGCCAGTGGGTGAGCATAGACCGCTTTGGCACCATGACCCCACGTATTAAGCCGTTCGACTTCGATGCGCCGCTCGAGGCGCCCGTGCAGGTCGAGGAGCTAGCGACGACCGCAGAGGCGGAAGGGGCGCCCAGCTCCTCGCCAAGCAGCAACTCCATGCCGACGCCTCCGCCTGCGGCGACTTCCGTGACCACGGCAGTAATTCCCGTGGCACCCACGTCAGCCACCCCTTAGAAACAATACGCAATTCGGCTGTTGTCGGGCAGTGTGGATAAAATGGGCGAAAAGAGGCTCACTTGTGGAAAAACAATCGTATTTCCCACAAGCGAATTTCGTTGATCTCGGCGAACGGATCAGTGACAAAAGGGGTTCGGAAGCTCGCGACAGCGAGCTCGGTTGCTCTTTGAACTGACCCATCTGACGACAGCGACGAAAGTCGTTGTCTCTCACTCTCACGGGTCGAGGGGCGCAATCGAAAGGTTGCGCAGTCTGGGCGCAACAAAGAGCGCCGAGTGTGTCCGTGGGTCGTGAGGATTGCACAAGCCGATGCGCTGATGCGTGGGTTTCGAGCGGGGCGAAAGCTTCGGACTCGGGCCGTCGACGCGTGGGGCATCGGTGGAAGGCGCGCTCGAATCGGGACGCCGCTCTGTTTCACCACACGGCGGCCGCGATGATTCTAGACGGACGCCGGAGGGACCTGGCACTAGGGCCTACCGGCACAAGCGTGACGGCGCGTCAGAGGCTCGGTGTCTGGCTGTTTCGACGGCGCAGACGCCCGCCGAAGCGAGCGCGACGGGGTGACACCGTCGGCTCACCGTCGGGAACCCGGTTCGGAAGCCGGAGACGGTAGTCCCACGAGGCAGGGGTGCTCATCTTTGAAAACATGGAATCTGGATTGCACGCGTCGGCCTGAGCATGCTGCGCGACACCGCTGCACACGGGGCGAAAGCGCCGGCAGCGGTACGGAGTGCGGCATGAGCCATTGGATCCACGTGAAAGCGCATCCCACTCGCGCCCTCGATGAGCCGAAAATCGGGGGTTCAGGTACGGCGAGAGTCGTCGCGGAATCGAATCACGGCGGTTTGCTAAACCCAAATCGTCGCTGCGGTTCCGTCCGAAGGAAGAGCGTAGGGCGACTTACGCGAACCTCGGTAGCTCGAGACTTCCATGTCGAGAGGTACGACGGCAGCGCCCGGGACGTGTCGGTCAAAGCTCCTCCAGCGAGTCCAACAACTCGCGCGGGGGGTTAGCAGGCTTCCCGACGGGGAATGCAGCGCGCCGATACATGTCGGGCAAAGCTGGTGAAGCTCAATAGGCTTCCCATCGAGCCTCGTGCTCGAAATCCAGACGAAGATGGTCGTGGTGTGCACGACGTATACGCGCACACACAGCCGAGCGGCGAGAGAACCTCGTCGCAAGGTCAGCGAGCTTCCCAAGGGGCGATCCCGTGCCGGATCGCCCCTTTCTTAATTGGGCTCCGGCGATTGGGGTGTGATTCTCGGTGCTTGCGGCGATTGCCGCTGCTACCGGTTCTCGTTCGTTGACCTGACGTTGACGTGAGGCGGGGATGCAGGCCGCAGGGCCTCCAAGAAGCGCGTGGTAATGTGGAGAAGCGATGCTGAAAGGAAACGGCTTGTCCATCCGCTTACGTGGACGCAGCGGGTTGCAGTACTCCGAGGGGGACCGAACGATGAACATCGATGCCGAGATGCTCACAGGAGCAGCGGACCTCGTGGTCTACCCTTCGAGCATTGGCCTCTGGTCCGATGGCACGACTGCCGATGAAGACGAGAAGAAGAGAGTGTTGGGCAACATTCAGGCGGCGCTGACGAAGGCCGGCATCAAAGCTGACTTCGAGTAGGTGGCGGCAGTAGCGGGCAAGAACCGATGGAACATTGCTTGCATGTCGCTCGAACCTTTCTTGGTGAAAGTCGCTCGGATCTTCTTGCTGTGCTTGCCTCAGCAACCCGGTACTAGAACAAGCAAGACGATCACCATCCAAATCACCACGACCAGCAGGTACGCGAGCATCAGAATGCGATTCACGCGCATCCAGGAATGAAGCGCAGGATCACTTTCAGACTCGTCGCTGAACCAGAGGAAACGAAGAAGCTCCCAACGGGAGGAACGTTCCAAGAGCCGCGAGCGATTCTGCGCCTTCAACCGTTGTACGATCCGATGGTACACGACCATGCCGGCAGCGAGCAGCAGGGCGAGGAGCACGAGAAGGGGAATGACCGCGGGGGCTAGGAGCGCTTCTGGATCTCGTCATCGTGACAGATTGCGCGCCGCACGACCATACGCGACCACTGTAACCCCAGCGAAGAACCACACTACGCAGGTTGCGGCGAGAAGCGGAAACCCGCCGCTCATGCCGAGCGCAGTCCAGCCATACCAGGGCATGACAACGAATCCCCAGAGCGCACCAGGCACGAAGCCGTACAGCATTGTGATCGTCATGTGCACCCTATCAGTCTGCCCCGGGGTTGCCCGAGCCGCCAGAGTGCATGCTCGGTCGGCCAAGAAGGGCGACGAAGAGCACGTCGACGGCAAGAGCCCGCGCTTGAGCTCGAGCTAAACCCGGAAGGCATCGGCGTTGCGCCGCGCTCACCACGGACGTCCGACAAATACACGGTCGAGGAGATGGAGCTTCGTGTGAGGCGAGCGAAAATCGGAGTTGCAGTCTCACCTTTGTTCGTCGCTGGCGGCGTATCGCTCGTAGTTTATGGGTCGCCGGGCGCAAGGGTGATCGAGACACCTTGAGGCGCGCGCACTACCGGGAACCGCGAGCCCAATGGGACCTCGCTCAATCGCGCCTCGTATTCTGAAGGTGGTTTGCGTTTGAGGTGGAGCTCGAATCGGAGAAACGCCGGCGCAATTGTCTTGCCAGCACGGCGGCTCGGTTGGCGGACACTTGCCGCCCGACTCTGCGGGCGAGGGCGCGGGTCACGAATGGGAAGTGACGATGGACCCAGGCGCCGAAACCAGCCTCGCCCACGTTGATGACGGCCTTGTTCTTTGCGACGCCTTTGAGGATCCGGCGCGCGCACTCGGTTGCAGAGATCATCCCACCTGGAATCGTGTTCTCCATGATCCACTCGCGGTCGAGGTTTATCCACTCGGTATTCTCCGCGAATGGCGTATCCACCCGGCTCGGGCAAACGACGCTCACGCAGACGCCAAGCAGCTCCGCCTCGAAACGCAGAGACTGTGACAAACCCATGATTCCGAACTTCGCCGTGGCGTAGTTCACGGTGGCTGGCATCGGTATGACGCCGCCCATCGAGGAAGTATTGATGATATGTCCGTGACCTTGCGCCACCATGATCGGGTACGCCGCCGCGACACCATTCACCACGCCCATCAGATTTACGTCGAGGGCACGACGCCAATGATCGATGGTCATGTCCTGCACTTCGCCAACGACTCCGATTCCGGCGTTGTTGAACATCAAGTCGAGTTGGCCGTGGTCTTGCGCAACGCGGGTGACCACGTGCGAAAGACGATCATAATCGGCCACGTCGAGGATTGCGGCGCGGATGCGATGTCCCTCTTTGGATAGTACAGCGGCCACTTCGTCGGCCGACGGGCCGTCGATGTCGACGATTGTGACGCTCGCGCCTGCCATGCACAGCTGCTCGGCGAGAGCCCGGCCGATTCCAGAAGCACCACCCGTCACGATCGCCGATGCACCTTCGAATTTGGACATCGTTTGGTACCGCTTTCGCAGGCTATCACGAGAGGGTCTCGACCAGGCTACAAGAAGGGAAGCCCGCCGTGGCCGTGAGACCGATCACCAGCGTCAATCCGAGCGATCAGTCTCCCGGGCACACCTTGCCCGGCGAGCTTCGCACGAACCGTGCGACGATGAGCATGGTTTCCGTACCCGCGCGGTCGGGGCTCGGCCTCACGTCGATTCCACCCTCGATGTCGACCAGGAGCCCGCTGCCAGGCGCCACGTTCGATTCGCGATAGGCTTGCTCGAGCGCCTCGATGTCGCCCTCCTGTGATACTCGCCACCGCTGACCGGTGACGCAGACCTGGAAGCTGCCGACCGACCCGACGAGTGTGTAGTAACCCTGCAAGCTCATCGTACCCGAGGGAGAGGGCGGGCGCGTAGGCTCGACTTCTGCTGCGGTCTCCGTGTCTTGGCCTTTCTTGCACGCGGTGAGCCCGAAAACCAAGGGCAGCGTGCAGAGCAACAATAAACCGGCTGTCTTCTTCATGGCATCATGCCTGCCCCTCACCGCGCCAAGATTCCTATGTACGGCGTGATCCACTGCTCCCGCCGGAAGAAGAAATTTCCAGTCCCTGACATAGAGTACTTGAAGCCGACGTCTACGTGCACGCCTTGCCGGATCCGAAATGCGATTCCGCCCTTGGCCGTGAACCCAGGGGTGAAGCGAAACACTTTGACCTGCGCGCAGTACCAGAAGTTGCACACGACTTCGGTTTCTCGAAAACGCCACCAGTTGGCGTCGAACGTGATCGCCACATAGGGAAGGATCGGAGACTTGTTCGGCACCTGAACGCGGACCTCCGGTGCAAAGTAGAGACGAGTGACGGGGCTTCTACCAGGATTCGTTCCGGACGTAGGCGTCGATACCTTGTTCAGGTCGATCGGCGTCCACATGGCGCCCAAGTCCAGCCCGAACATGGCGTAACCGATGTCGTAACCCCCGAAGCCGTGAAGGTCGGCGCCGGGCCGAACGACGTCCTTGTCGATGTCGCGAAACAAGGGCACGCCGATGTTGAAGCCACCTTGGAGCCCGCGATGCTTCCGCTCCGGCGCCTTGGGCTTGGGAGCGGGCGGGGGTTGCGTGCTGTAGGTTTCGTTTGGCGGCGGAAGCCTCGGATAGGAGTATTCCTGTGCGCGGGCATTCGCTGCCAGCAAGCTCACGAGGGCAAGCGCCCAAAGTGCATGCAATCGATCCCCCACTCGTTTGGCCCCGCGCCCGACGCGAGCCTACACCGCCTGCAGGGTCCGACCAAACGAAAGCCGACCTCGACCAAGACCAGCGCCCGGAGTGGATCGTCCACATGGCGGGACCGGCGGTATGCGGCACCGGTGGCTGTGACATTTTGAGGCTTTCGCTCGAGCGCAACGAAGGTGCCTGGCGGTCGATACGCTCTTGGTGCTGTTGGATCTGTCGACGCGGGCGCGTGTAGTGACCTCCGCTGGTGCCGACTATCCGTCTGGGCTCCGTGATCTGCCCGATGCACCCTCCTCGTTTCGCGTCGTCGGCGAGCTTCCTGACCTCGGCCGTGCCGTCTCCATCGTCGGCACGCGCCGCGCCGACGACGAGGCGCTCGACTTTGCGTACGAGCTCGCGCGCGACGCCGTGCTTCGGGGGCTGATCGTCGTGTCAGGCGGGGCCGTGGGCATCGATCGGGCGGCCCACGAAGGGGCCCTCGACGGCGGCGGGCGGACCGTGGTGGTGCTGCCCACCGGGCTCGACGCCCCGTATCCCCCCATGAATCACGGCCTATTCAAGCGCGCCGCGGACGCTGGGTGTCTACTCACGGAGGTACCCGACGGATCGAAGGCGCGGCCTGGGCGTTTCCTCACCCGGAACCGTCTGGTCGCGGCGCTCGGACGCTCGACCGTGGTGGTGCAAGCCCCCGCCAGATCGGGCGCCCTATCGACCGCCAGGGTGGCCAAGCGGCTCGGCCGGGGAGTTTTTGTCGTGCCCGCTTCCCCTTGGGATCCGCGGGGATCGGGCAATCTTCGGCTCCTCGCGGGAGGGGCGAGGATTTGCGCAAATGTCAGCGATGTTCTATCCGAGTGCCCGCTGGTGGCCGGCGGTGGGGCTGCTAACCGGTCCGCTGAGAACGAAAGGTCCCAGGAATACAATAATTTGAGCCTCTCTGAGCAGAAGATCCTCGATTCCGTCCGCGGCCGGGCACGCCACCCCGAGGACCTCTGCCAACAAACCGGAATTCCAGCGTTTGAAGTGCAGCGGTCTATCCTCCAGCTGCTGGTTCGGGGGCTGATCGAAGAGAAGCCGGGTGGCCGCTACCAACGTTGCAGAGTGCGCAGCAAGCCTTACTAGGAAGAGTTCGATGCCGAAGACCCTCCTCATCGTGGAGTCGCCTGCCAAGGCCAAGACCATCAAGAAGTACGTCGGTGACGGCTTTGAGGTTCTTGCGTCCAAAGGCCACATCAAGGACCTCCCCAAGCGCGGGGGCGTCGACATCGAGCAGGGCTTTCAGGAGACCTACGAGCTGCTCGAAGAAAAGGGCAAACCCGAAGTGGTCAGGGCCATCCGTACGGCGGCGAAGAAGGCGGACCGGGTTTTGCTCGCCACCGACCCCGACCGCGAGGGCGAAGCGATTGCCTACCATCTGATGGAAGTCGCGAAGCAGGCCAACAAGGACGCCGAGATCAAGCGGGTTCTCTTCGAGGAAATCACCAAGCGAGGGGTCACTCGGGGCCTCGAGCACCCGCGCGACCTCGATGCCAACCTCTACGAAGCACAGCGTACCCGGCGTGTGCTCGACCGCATCGGAGGCTATCCGCTGTCGAGCCTCTTGTGGAAGAAGCTCGCATTCGGTCTATCCGCGGGGCGCGTGCAGACACCAGCCCTACGCATCATCGTCGACCGTCAGCACGAACGAGACGCATTCGTCCCCGTCGACTACTGGCTGGTCGATGCCAAGCTCAAAGGCGAAAAGCCGCAGTCCTTCATGGCGATGCTTCAGGCCGTGGCAGACAAGAAGCTCGACAAGGTCGGCTCCCGCCCGGCTGCGCTCACCGAAAAAGATGCGGCCGGCTATGTCTCCGATCTAAAGGCCGCCGAATACCGCGTGGGTGCGATTACCAAGCGCAAGGCGTCGCGAAGGGCGCCCGCGCCTTACACGACCTCGAAGCTCCAACAGGATGCGGCCAATCGGTTGAGCATGCCGCCCAAGCGCACGATGCAAATCGCGCAGCAGCTCTATGAGGGCATCACCCTCGGGCGCGGTCAGAATGCCGAGATGGTCGGTCTGATCACCTATATGCGTACCGACAGCGTGAGGCTTTCTCCGGACGCCGTAGATGCGTGTCGCGAGTACATCGCGAACAAGTTTGGCAAGGACTCCGTGCCCGAAAAGCCCAACTTCTTCAAGAGCAAGAAACAAAACGTGCAGGACGCGCACGAAGCCATTCGCCCGACCCGCCTCGATCTGCCGCCCGAAGCGGTCAGCAAATACCTCAAGGACCCGCAGCGCAGGCTCTACAAGCTGATCTGGGACCGTTTCATCGCCTCACAGATGACGCCCGCCGTCTTCGACCAGACATCGGTCGACATCGAGGCGACGGCTGGGAAGCGAACGTACGGCCTTCGCGCCAGCGGCAGCGTTCTCAAGGTTCCAGGCTGGCGCGCCGTGTATGGGGCGACCACCGAGCCCCTCGCAGGGGAAGAGCCGAGCCCCGAAGACAAAGACGACGAGGACGACAGCCTCCCGGAGCTCCGCGAAGGCGAGACTCTACACCTGGTGATTCCCCCAGGCGTGCAGATGCATCACAAGCAGACGGAACCGCCTCCGCTCTTCACGGAGGCGACGCTCGTCAAGAAGCTCGAGGAAGAGGGCATCGGCCGACCGAGCACCTACGCTGAGATCATCAGCAAGGTCGAGCAGCGCGCGTACGTTCAAAAGGAGGGCAACAAGTTGGTGCCGACGCCTTTGGGCACGCTGGTCATCGAAAAGCTGGTGGCCGACAACTTCGACCTCGCCGACATCGGCTTCACGCGCAAGCTCGAGGAAGATCTCGATGCGGTGGCCGAGGCGCGGACCAAGCGTCTCGACGTGCTTCAGCCCTTCCATGAACGGTTGCAGTCGCAGATCGACCGCGCGGTGGAGCAGAAGGGCAAATGGTGGCCTGAGCCCGAGGAGATCGGGGAAACCTGTCCGGAGTCGGGCGATCCGCTGGTCAAAAGGTGGGGGCGAAACGGGCCCTTCATCGGCTGCACCAAGTATCCCGACTGTCGCTACACGCTCAACATCGGACCGGACGGGCAGATCGAGCCGCCCAAGGAGCCGGAGCTGACCGAGTACGACTGCCAGGAATGCGGCGCAAAGATGACGAAACGCTGGGGCCGCAACGGCTGGTTCCTCGGATGCTCGCGCTACCCGGAATGCAAGCACACCCGTCCGGTGCCTCTTGGATTCAAATGCCCGAAGTGCAAGACGGGCGACATCATCCCGATCAAGCCCAAGGGGCGTGGGCGTCCGTTCTACGGTTGCACGAATTATCGTTCCGAAGAGCCATGCGACTTCCGCGTGTGGCAAAAGCCAGTGGGCGAGAAGTGCCCCCGTTGCGGAAGCGACTTCCTGGTTCCAATGGGCGGCAAGAAGAACCCGAAGCTCAAGTGTCCGAACGAGACTTGTGACTTCGAGCGTACTTACGATCCCGCCGAGCTCGTCGAGGAAGACGAAGCGCCGGAGGCTCGATCTGCCGCCGGCTCTGCGACGGGGTAGGGTTCGGGGTGGCACAGGTGGTCGTCATTGGCGCCGGTCTGGCTGGCACCGAGTGTGCTTGGCAGCTCGCCGAGCGAGGCGTGTCCGTGCGCTTGATCGAGCAGAAGCCCTCCTCACGCACCGCCGCGCAGCACTCGGACCAGATGGCCGAGCTCGTTTGCTCGAACTCCTTTCGAGGGGCTGCCCTGCACAACGCCGTGGGGCAGCTCAAAGAGGAGATGCGCCGGACCGGTTCGCTCGTCATGGAAGTGGGAGCCCTTCATCGGGTTCCTGCAGGCGGTGCCTTTGCGGTCGATCGAGAAGAGTTCAGCGCCGAGATCACCCAGCGGATCGAAAGCCATCCAGTTATCGAAGTCGTTCATGAAGTGGTCGACCGGATCGTGGAGCAACGTCCTGTCGTCATTGCGACGGGACCCCTCACATCCGGCGGGCTCGCCGGTGACATCGCAGCTTCCGTGGGTGCCGAGCACCTGGCCTACTACGACGCGATTGCGCCCATCGTGGCTGCCGACTCGATCGATTTCGACCGAGCCTTCCGAGCCTCGCGCTACGACAAGGGGGGCGACGCAGCGTATGTAAACTGCCCACTCGACAAAGCGCAGTACGACGCGTTCATCGACGCCATCCTCGATGCCGACAAAGTCGAGCCTCGGGAGTTCGAGCAGGTGCGTTATTTCGAGGGCTGCCTTCCGATCGAGGTGCTGGCTGCCCGCGGGCGCCAGACCTTGTCATTTGGATGCATGAAGCCCGTTGGTCTCACCGATCCGACCACCGGCCGGCGGCCGTACGCAGTGGTACAGCTCCGCCAAGAAGACGCCGCGGGGACCGCATTCAACATGGTCGGCTTTCAGACCCGGATGAAGTGGCCGGAGCAAAAGCGCATCTTTCGGATGATTCCCGGACTGGAAAACGCAGAGATCGAACGGTATGGCAGCGTCCACCGCAACACCTTCGTCAATTCGCCCCGAGTGCTGGACGACGATTTGGCGCTTCGCACGAAGCCTGAGGTGTACTTGGCCGGTCAGATCAGCGGCGTCGAGGGCTACGTAGAGAGCGCGGCTTGCGGCATGCTGCTCGGGATCAAGCTTGCGCACGAGGCGGGTGGGCTCGGGTCTTCGTTCCCGCCCGCAACGACGATGCTCGGTGGGCTGATCCGTCACCTGCGTACGCCGAACGAAGACTTCCAGCCATCCAATGCGATGTGGAGCATGGTGCCTCCGGTCGAAGGCCGACGCCTGAGTAAACGGCTCCGTCGCGATGCCCAATCCGAGCGCGCCTTGCAGGATCTGCAGTCGTGGCTGCGCGACGTGGTAGAGTCGAACGATGAGCGCCTCGGATCCGCTCGGCCAGCAGATCGACTCCTTCGCTCAGTACCTGGCGGATGAGCGCAGAAGCTCTGCGCGCACCGTCGAGACCTATGTGCGCGACCTTCGCAGCTTTGCGGGCTATGTGCGCGAGGAGGGCTTTCCACCAGATGCGCGCCAGCTCGACATCGTCGCCTTGCGGGGCTTTCTTTCGACGTTGTTCGGGTCCAATCAGGCCAGCACGATGAAGAAGAAAATGAGCGCCATTCGTTCGTTCTTCAGGTTTCTGCTGAAGCGCCGCATCATCGAGACGAACCCGGCGGCGGGGCTGCGCTCTCCGAAGATCGCCAAATCGCTGCCACGCTTCCTGACGGTGGAGCAGGCGTTCCGGGTGATGGATTCGCCGCCCAAGGAGGATAGCCGTTCCAAGCCGTTGCGGGCGCGTGACCGCGCGATGCTAGAAACCTTGTACGGAACCGGAGTGCGGGTCGGAGAGCTTTGCTCGATGGACGTGCAAGACTGCGATCTAGCCGAATCGACGGTGCGTGTGCTGGGCAAGGGCGGAAAGGAGCGTGTCGTCCCTTTGGGGAAGGCGGCAGTGCAAGCCCTCCACGAGTATTTGCCAATGCGCCTCGGCCTCGTCGCCAAATCGCGGCAGCCCGATTCCGGTGCCCTATGGTTGGGCCAAAGCGGACGAAAGCTCAGCGCACGGCAGGTGCAGAACATCGTACGGCGCCACGGAACACTTGGTGCGGGACGCGGAGACCTTCATCCTCATGCCATTCGACACACGTGCGCGACGCATCTACTCGATGCGGGCGCAGACCTTCGCTCGATTCAGGAGCTTCTCGGTCATTCCAGCTTGTCGACGACTCAGCGATACACACACGTCAGCGTCGACCGTTTGATGGAAGTCTACGACCGCGCCCACCCGTTGGCGCGCGACAAAAACGGCAACGGTTGACAGCGCAAAAGGGCGTACTTACGTTCCTTCGACCCGATATGAAGCAAGCCGATCAGCCCCGTTTTCATTCTACCACCATCGTCGCGGTACGCCGGGACGGCCGGGCTGCCATGGCCGGTGATGGCCAGGTGTCCTTCGGTCAGACGGTCATGAAGGGTCAGGCCCGCAAAGTTCGACGCATCGCGGACGGAACGGTCGTTGCAGGCTTTGCCGGCGCCACCGCGGATGCGTTCACACTGCTCGACCGCTTCGAAGGGAAGCTCAAGGAGTATCGGGGAAGCTTGCAACGGGCCGCGGTGGAGCTCGCCAAGGACTGGCGAACCGACCGGTATCTTAGGCGGCTCGAAGCGATGCTGATCGTGATGAACGCCGATTCGACGCTGCTGATCAGTGGCACCGGCGACGTGATTGAGCCCGATGAGGGTGTGATTGCGATTGGATCGGGAGGATCCTACGCGCTTGCGGCTGCTCGCGCATTGATTCGCAATAGCGATTTGTCTGCCGCGGACATCGCGCGCCGTTCACTCGAGATCGCCGCAGAGATCTGCGTCTATACCAACCACGAAATCGTGGTCGAGGAGATGGGACCATGACGCAAGGCAACTTCACGCCCCGAGAGACCGTCGGCGAGCTGGACCGGTACATCATCGGGCAGCACAAGGCGAAGCGCGCCGTGGCCATCGCGCTGCGCAACCGCTGGCGGCGTCAGCAGGTGACCAACGAGCTTCGCGATGAGATCGCGCCTCGTAACATCATCATGATTGGACCGACGGGCGTCGGGAAGACGGAGATTGCACGAAGGCTCGCGAAGCTCGCGCGTGCGCCTTTCGTGAAGGTCGAGGCATCGAAGTTCACCGAGGTCGGCTACGTTGGGCGTGACGTCGAGTCCATGATTCGCGATCTCGTCGAGAACGCGATTCAAATCTGCGAGAAGGAAGCACTAGAGGGTGTGCAGACCCGAGCTCAAGATTCCGCCGAGGAGCGCCTGGCCAAGATGATCCTGGCCGCGGAGCGGCCTCCCGTGCAGACACCTGAGGCAAAGCCACAGACCCACCAATTCGGGCCGCTCAGCTTTCAGGTCACGCCATCGCAGCCACAACCACAACCTTTCTACTCGGATAGCGAGGTCAATGACGTTCGACAGCGGCTTCGCAATGGGGAGCTCGACGAGGCGGAAGTCGAGCTCGACGTCACTGACACCCACAACCCATTCATGACGATCTTCGGTGCGGGCGGCACGGAGGAAGTCAATCTCCAAGACATGATGTCGCAGATGCCCGGCTTCAAGGGACGCACGAAGCGTCGGCGGCTCAAGGTGCCCGACGCCCTGGAGGTGCTTCGGCAGCAAGAGGCGCAAAAGCTCATCGACCACGACAAGGTGCAGCGCGATGCCGTTCAACGCACCGAGCAGGCGGGCATCGTGTTCCTGGACGAGATCGACAAGGTGAGCTCCGACCGCCGAATCGGTGGTCCGGACGTCTCCCGCGAAGGGGTGCAGCGCGACCTTCTGCCCATCGTGGAAGGCTCGACGGTCAGCACCAAGTACGGCGCGGTCAAAACCGACCACATCCTTTTCATCGCGGCCGGCGCCTTCCACGTGTCGAAAGTTTCCGACTTGATCCCAGAGCTGCAGGGAAGGTTTCCGATCCGGGTCGAGCTCGACTCTCTCGAAAAGGGTGACTTCATCCGCATTCTGACCGAGCCGAGAAACGCGCTCACCAAGCAGTACGAGGCGCTCATGGCCACTGAAGGCATCGCCTTGATCTTCGAGGCGGATGCCATCGATGCCCTTGCTGGATATGCCGAGGAAGCCAATCGACGGTCCGAGAACATCGGCGCCCGCCGGCTGTATACGATCATGGAAGCGTTGCTCGAGTCCCTGTCCTTCGATGCTTCCGAGCGGGCAGAATCGAAGTTCATCGTCGACGTCGGCTACGTCAAATCGACCCTCGATCCGATCTTGGCCGACGAAGACCTCGCAAAGTACATCCTGTAACGGGTGGGGCCGCCGATGCGCAGCGCCTTCCTTCTGCTATAGGCCACGCGTGGACGATCTGATCCAAAAGGCCGCGGTTCTTCAGGAAGCACTGCCGTACATTCGGCGGTTTCACGGGGAAATCTTCGTCATCAAGTACGGAGGTCACGCGATGGTCGATCCGGCGCTGCGCGACAGCTTTGCCCGTGACGTGGTGCTGATGAAGTACGTCGGGCTCCATCCGGTCGTCGTACACGGGGGTGGTCCGCAAATCGATGAGATGCTGAAGTCGCTCGGGGTGGTGTCGGAGCGGCTCGACGGGCTTCGGGTCACCGACGAGCACACCATGGAGGTCGTCGAGATGGTGCTCGGCGGTAAGATCAACCAGGAGATCGTTTCGCTCATCGCCAGTCACGGGGGCCGGGCCGTGGGTCTCACGGGCAAGGACGACGCCTTTCTGCGCGCTCACAAGGTCGACAAGATGAAGACCAAGAGCGGGAAATGGGTCGATCCCGGCCGCGTCGGCAGCGTGAACCAGGTCAACCCCGACGTCGTGCGCCGGCTCGTGCAAGATGGCTTCATTCCGGTCATCGCACCCATTGCCATCGACGCGGATGGAAAGTCTCTCAATGTCAACGCGGACACCGTGGCGGGCAAAGTCGCCGAGGCGCTTCAGGCTCGAAAGTTCGTTCTGCTGTCCGACATCGAAGGCGTACGCGGAAAAGACGGCGAGGTCGCCAGCTCCCTGAGCGCCGAGGAAATCGACCAGCTAAAGCAGGGCGGGATCATCGAGGGGGGAATGATCCCCAAGGTAGACTGCGCGTTGAACGCGTTGGCAGGCGGTGTTCGCAAAGCCCACATCATCGATGGCCGCGTGCGTCACGCGGTGCTGCTCGAGATCTTCACCGACGAAGGCATCGGTACCGAAATCACCCGCTGAGCGGCACGTTCCAGAGGGTCGACTGTCCCGGACAATGGTGGTATCCCCGGGCTTCCCGAAAGCGGAGCCATGAGCAGGCAGGACGACATGCTGCGGATCGCGAAAGACGTTCAGCTAGGCAACTACGTTCCAGCACCCTTCGTTCTGACTCACGGGCAGGGTCGCCACGTCACCGACGCGACCGGGCGACGATATTTGGACCTGTCTGGCGGTATCTCCGTCCTGTCGGTCGGGCACTGCCATCCCACCCTAGCGGCCGCGATCGGGGAACAGGCTGCCCGCCTGATGCACGTATCAAACGTCTTTTACAACGATCGCGCGATCGAGCTGGCCGATGCGATCTGTGCCCGAACCCCGTTCGACAAAGTTTACTTCTGCAACAGCGGTTCAGAAGCCAACGAGTCGCTGCTCAAGCTGGCGCGCCGCTATCACTACGACCGCGGCGATACCGAGCGCGTGGAGTTCATCTCGACCCACAATAGCTTTCACGGCCGCACCATGGGGTCGCTCTCGGTGACCGGTCAGCCCAAATACCAAAAGGGCATGGGTCCGCTGCTTCAAGACGTGCGATTCATCGACTTCAACGACGTCGCCGCCCTCGAGGAGGCAGTCACCGACAAGACGGCAGCCTTGCTTTTCGAGCCGATCCAAGCTGAGGGCGGCATCATCGTCGCAACCAAGCCCTTCGTCCGCGAGGCGCGTCGTATCTGCGATGAGCGAGGGGCGCTGCTGTTTTTCGACGAGATCCAAACCGGCTATGGGCGCACCGGCCGGTTCCTCGCGCAAGAATGGTTCGACGTCGTGCCCGACGCATGCTCGTTGGCGAAAGGCATCGGGGGAGGCTTTCCCCTCGGCTCCATGGCCGTGACGGAGCGTCTCGCGCAAGGGCTACCCCCCGGCAGCCACGCCAGCACGTTTGGTGGCAATCCATTGGCGTGTGCCGCCGGGCTTGCCGTGTTGCATATCCTGGACGACGAAGGTCTCGTCGAAAACGCGAGAGCCTTGGGACACTATTTGGCGGGTCGTCTCGAGGAGTTGGATGCGCGTCTCGACGCCACAGCAGGGACTCGTGGCATGGGGTTGTTGCAAGGCCTGATTTTGGCTGATGAAGTCGATCCGGCCGCCACGCTCGCTGCGATTTTTCGGGCTGGTGTGCTTCTGACGCTTGCTGGAGGGGACGTGATCCGCGTTTCTCCGGCTTTGAATGTGACCAAAGAAGAGCTCGACGAGGGTCTTGCCGTACTCGAGGTGGTGCTCTCGGACGCTCCGAGGAAACGATGACGCGGCACTTCCTGACCGTTTCCGATTTGAGCCGAGACGAGCTGATCGAAGTGCTCGATCGGGCTGCCGAGCTCAAAGGGCTCCGGGGAACGCCTGCGCACCCGCAACCTCTACGAGGGAAGTCCGTGGCCGTCGTGTTCGAGAAGGCGTCGACGCGGACCCGTCTTTCCTTCGAGGTCGGAATTCACGAGCTCGGCGCGCAACCCGTGACGCTCATCTCCAAAGACACACAGCTCGGCCGCGGAGAGCCGATCGAGGACACGGCGCGCATGTTGAGTCGCTACGTTCATGGCGTCGTGTATCGAACGTTCGGACACGATCGGCTGGAGACGCTTGCGCGCCATGCGACGATTCCGGTCGTCAACGGGCTTTCCGACAAGTTTCACCCGGTTCAATTGCTGGCCGATCTGATGACCATCCGGGAGCAATTCGGTCCGTCGCTCGAGGATGTTCGCGTGGCTTGGATCGGGGATGGCAACAACATGGCGCACTCGTGGATCGTGGCGGCCCACGTGGCTCGGTTCGAGTTAGTCCTCGCCTGCCCCGCGGGGTATGAACCCGATCCACAGGTTTTGGCCGAGGCTCGGGATCGGGGCGCTCGCGTCCGGGTGGTCGAGCGGCCCGAGGAGGCGCTTGACCATGCGGGCGTGGTGACGACAGACGTCTGGGCGAGCATGGGACAGGAGCGCGAGACGGCAGAAAGGCAGCGCGCATTCGCGGGTTTCATCGTGGATGACGCGGCCATGAAACGTGCCTCGAGCGACGCAATTTTTCTTCATTGCCTACCTGCGCATCGCGGCGAAGAAGTCAGCGCTTCGGTCATCGACGGGGAACAGTCCCGGGTGTGGGATGAAGCCGAAAACCGGCTACACACCCAGAAGGCTCTATTGGAGTGGCTGATCGCTTAGACCCCGCGAAGTGGCTCAGGGACACGGAGGCACGCTAAGCTTCCGAAGATGGGGGCAGCTCGGCAGCCGATGCCCGAGGAGAAGATCCCGCGACTGCTCCAGGGCGCCGACGTCAGGAACTTGGATCTCACCACGCAAGAGGCGTTCGTGCACTCGTGCATCGACGGGGTGTTGAACCTGGACGACATCGCCGACGTGACGGTGCTGCCCCCCGCGGAAGTTCTTCGGTTCGTAGAGCGTCTCGTCGAGCTCGGAGCCGCCGAGTGGATCACGCCAAAGGCATCGAGCGGACCACCGCAGACCGAGCTCATCGAGGATGTCGACATCGATGACGCGCTCCAAGAGCGGATCACCGAAGTTTTTCATCGCGCCGATAAGCTCAACCACTACGAGCTTCTCGGAGTGAACATCGACGCTGACCGGGCGCAGATTCGCAAGGCCTACTTCGCGCTTTCCAAAACGTTCCATCCCGACGCCTATTATGGAAAGCATCTCGGCTCCTTCAAAGCCAAGATGGAGTACATCTTCCGCAAGATTACCGATGCGTACGAAGCAGTGGGGCGACCCAAGAAACGGGAGGCCTACGATCGCTACCTGAGGCAGAGTATGGTCGCATCTGCTGCCGAGCAGCAGATGAATCGCGTCGAGGAGCGCGCGCAGGCTTTGTCGAAGGCGCTCACCAAGGCACCGACGCCCGAAGGGCCTCTCCCACCTCAGGCCTGGGCACCCGAGCCCACCGCCCAAGGTGACGCCCCAAGTAGCCCGGCCTCGCGGCTGACTCCAGGCTCGCCGGAGCACGAGCGCATGCTTCGCAAACGCGAGCTTCTCGAGCGCCGACTCAAGGGACGATCGATGCGGCCGGCCTCCCAGCGCCCCGAGGTCCGATCCACCCCGAGGCCCACTGGGCAAATCGGGAAGAAAGCGGCGCTTCGCGGCCTCACCCAGTCGCTCAGAGAGACCGCCCTGCTCACCGGCGGCGTCGACCGCGCCCAGCATCACGTAGAAACGGCGCGCCTGGCCGAGGCCGAGGGAGACCTCGCCGCCGCAGCGACAGCGCTTCGGATGGCGATTGCCCTCGATTCGAGCAGGTCCGACTTCCAGGAGGATTATCGGCGCGTCAACTCCCGCTTGCGTGTTCAGTTGCTCGACATTCATCGGGACCAGGCCAGATACGAAGAAGAAAACGCCATGTGGGCAGCCGCCAGCATCTCCTGGGCGAAAGTCGCCGACGCAGCGCCCGATGATCCAATCGCGCCGCGTAGGGCGGCCAAAGCGCTTCTTGCAGCCGGCGGCGATCTTCGAAAAGCACGGGATTTCGCGATGAGAAGCCTCGATCTAGAGCCCGATTCGCTCGATGGGCGCCTCATTTTGGCGCGGATCTACATCCAGGCAGGTATGGAAAACAGCGCCGCCAAGGAGCTCGATGAGGCGGCAAAGCTGGACCCCAAGCACGAGATGGTGAAAAATCTTAGAAAGCAGCTCGGGGGATGATGTGAAGCGAAGCATCTGAGCGCTTGGAAGTGGGGCATGGAAAGAGTTATTGGGATTGACCTAGGTACTTTCAACTCGTGCGTGGCCGTGGTCGAAAACGGCACGCCCGTGGTCATCGCGAACCGAGGGGGATACAAGGTCACCCCTTCCATGGTTGCGGTAACCGAAGGCGGTAAGCGCCTGGTGGGGCACATCGCAAAGCGTCAGGCCGTGACCAACGCCGAGAACACGGTCTACGCAGCGAAACGCCTGATCGGCCGGAAGTGGGATACTCCGCAGGTCAAGAATGCCATTCAGACTTCTCCGTTCCACATCGTGGAAGGGCCGCACGGCGACTGTCGCATCAAGATGCGCGACAAGGTCTACAGCATTCCCGAGGTCAGCGCGATGGTGCTTCAAGAGATGAAGATGGTGGCGGAGGACTACCTGGGCGACGAGGTCAACAAGGTCGTCGTGACGGTTCCCGCCTACTTCAACGACAATCAGCGGCAAGCGACCAAGGATGCGGGCGCCATCGCCGGCTTGGACGTCATCCGCATCATCAACGAGCCGACATCTGCGGCGCTTGCTTACGGTTTCGGAAAAAACATCGATCGCACCGTCGCCGTGTTCGATTTGGGCGGTGGTACATTCGACATTTCCATCTTGGAAATATCGAGCTCCGGGGTGTTCAAGGTCATCAGCACGGCCGGCGACACCTTCCTCGGAGGCGAGGACTTCGACCAGCGTGTCATCGATTGGCTGGTAGAGGGGTTTCAGCACGAGCACGACATCGATTTGCGAAAAGACCGCATGGCGCTCCAACGGCTGAAAGACGCCGCCGAAAAGGCAAAGTGCGAGCTCTCCGCCGTGACGGAGACGGAGGTCAATCTGCCTTTCATCATCTCGAGCGCACGCAACGAGGCGCTTCATCTGCAGCGTCTGCTCACGCGCTCGACGTTGGAGGAGCTCACCGCGGATCTGGTGGACCGCACGGTCCAAATCTGCGAGCTCACGTTGGGCGAGGCGGGCCTCGCCAAAGACGAGATCGAAGACGTCATTCTCGTCGGCGGCATGACGCGCATGCCGAAGGTTCAGGAGCGGGTCAGCAAGTTCTTCCAACGCGAGGCGTGCAAAGGCGTCCACCCGGACGAGGTCGTCGCGCTCGGAGCTTCGATTCAGGGCGCCGCGTTGGTCGATGAGTCGCCCGAGCTCGACATGGTCCTGCTCGACGTCACGCCGCACACTTTGGGCATCATGGTCGTGGGAGGCTATTTCGAGGAGCTCATTCCGCAGAACACCACGGTTCCCACCTCACGCAGCAAGCCGTTCACGACGGTACGCGACAATCAGACGGCGGTGAAGATCCTCGTCCTGCAGGGCGAATCTCGCCGCGCAGAGGACAATGAGCTGCTCGGCGAGTTCATCCTGACCGGACTTCGACGTGCGCCGGCGGGCCAGGTCGAGGTCGAGGTGACCTTCGAGATCAACGCAGACGGTATCGTCAGCGTGCATGCCAAGGACGTCGAGACGGGCAAGGAACAATCGATCACCGTGACGGCGACCAGTGGTCTCACCGAGGACGAGATCAACGAGATGATGGTCGATGCCTCGGACTACGCGGTGGTTCGCCGTCAAGACGAAGCAGCGGAGAAGATTCGGCAGCAGGCCGAGACGCTGATTGCCGAGATCGAACGCCTCTTCCCCGAGGTCGAGTCGATCGTCGCGGGCAGCGATTTTGGACGTGATGCGATCGACAAGGCCCGCGGCGTCGTCGACAAAGCTAGGACCTTGCTCGAACGCGGAGACGTGGACGGGCTCGAGGAGGAGATCGAATCGCTCGGGCGGACCCAGCGGATGTTCAAAGGCGTCGTGGGCAAATCGGCATGACCGATGTCTCGTGGTAGCGCCGACTCGACCCGGGCGATGCCGGCAACACTGCTCGGACCCGACGGCGGTATCGATCTGACGGGTGGCCTCGGCCGGCGTTCCGCAGAGGCTGCTTCACCCGGGGTTGGCTCGGCAGACGCATGGTTGGTCGACCGTCAAAGGCGCAGCATGTTACCGCCCTTCGCACCGACGACGGCATGCGAGGCCGAGCTGCCTCCACAGACGATTCCACCCGACATTTCCGAGGAGATCGCGGATCGCTTCGCGCTTGGCGACTATGCCGGCGCCCTGCGCGCGGCCGAGCTGCGGCTCGGCCTCGATCCAACCGACCAAAGCGCACGTCACTACGCGACGGAGAGCCGGCGACGTTTGGAGGCCCGATATACGACTCGCATCGGGTCGCTCGACCACGTGTTCAACGTTGCGGTTCCACCCGCCAAGGTGAGGTGGCTAGGCCTCGACCCGCAGGCGGCCTTCTTGCTTTCACTCGTCGACGGACAGACCACGGTCCACGAAATCCTAGCCGTTTGTGCCATGGGCCGTTTGGAGGCCCTGCGCGTATTTGCCGAGCTTCTCGACGCCAAAGCCATCGTCCGGGTGGCCTGAGCGGGGTGCTTGCGCCCGCGAGTCGGCCCGGTACCATCCGGGCCCATGGCTGAAAATCCAAAGAAGATCGTCCTCGCTTACAGCGGCGGTCTCGACACCTCCGTCATTCTGACCTGGCTCAAAGAAACCTACGGCGCAGAGGTCATCGCTTTTTGTGCCGACATCGGTCAGGGGGAGGAGCTCGGCGGTCTCGATGAAAAGGCCCGCGCAACTGGGGCCTCCAAGTGCATCATTGCCGATCTCAAAGAAGAGTTCGCCCGCGATTTCGTTTTTCCGATGTTGCGCGCCAATGCCATCTACGAAGGCGAGTATCTCTTGGGAACCTCGATTGCCAGGCCGGTGATCGCCAAGGCCATGATGGACGTGGCTCGGGAGGAGGGCGCCGACGCCATCGCCCATGGCGCGACCGGAAAGGGTAATGACCAGGTTCGATTCGAGCTCACCGCAATGGCCATCGATCCACGGATCCAGGTCATCGCGCCATGGCGAATCTGGTCTCTGCGTTCCCGGAGCGACTGCGTTGCGTACTGCAAGGAACGCAAGATTCCCATCGAAGTGACCGCTGAGAAGCCGTATTCGATGGACGCCAATCTCTTCCACATCAGCTACGAAGGAGGAGTGCTGGAAGACACTTGGAGCGAGCCTAAAAAGGACATGTTCCGGTGGACGGTGGATCCGCAGGATGCGCCCAATACACCAGAATACGTCGTGATCGGTTACGAGAAGGGCGACCCCACAAGCGTCGATGGCGAGCGAATGTCTCCCGCCGTGATCATCAGTCGTTTGAATGAGCTCGGCGCCAAGCACGGCGTGGGCCGGGTAGACGTCGTCGAGAATCGTTTCGTGGGCATGAAATCTCGTGGTGTCTACGAGACGCCCGGAGGCACCATTCTTCAACGCGCACATCGTGCGATGGAGTCGATCACGATCGATCGCGAAGTTCTTCGCATTCGAGACAGCCTGATTCCCGAATATGCCTCACTCGTGTATCGTGGATTCTGGTTCGCTCCGGAGCGCGAGATGCTTCAGACACTCGTGGACGACGCGCAAAAGGACGTGAGCGGAGAAGTTCGACTCAAGCTCTACAAAGGCAATGCTAACGTAGTGGGCCGGCGAAGCCCCCACACACTGTACGATCCGGAGTTTGCAACCTTCGAAGCGGATGAAGTCTACGACCAGAGTGATGCGACTGGTTTCATCCGGCTCAATGCGCTTCGCTTGCGAATTCGCGCTCTTCGCGACCAGCGCCAGCGCGATTAACCCCGGCTGTTGCGGGCGATACTCCTACTCGGTACTCTTGAAGCTCACAAGGTCTTGGACGTTCCAAGTATACAGTTGGCCGCCCTATTCGTAGGCGGCATCGGTCTCGGCGCGCTGCTTGCAGCTGTCAGCGCGGGCTTTCACTCGCTCGGTGAAGCGGGCCTGCAGGCCTTTTCCGAGGCGGGCGGCCGTCATGCCGACGTCGCCAAGCGGGTTCTGCGCGATCTGTCCGCGGTTCAGTCGCGCCTATTGGTTGGGCGGGTGCTGTGTGTGCTGCTGACCGCCGCCTTCGTGGCCTACTCGCTCCTGCAGGTATATGGAGTCGGGATTGCAGCACTGGGCGTTCTCGGCGTTGCGGCATCGTACGTAGTGGCAGCGACGGTGGCCGGTGCAGTCATGCGGCGTCGTTCCGGCAAGGCCACGCTGAGGGTTTGGAGGTGGCTGCGGCCGGTGGATCTGCTGCTCGCGCCCCTGGGGGCGCCACTGCATTGGCTGGGTGAGTTGGTCATCAAGATCGTTCCCGAGGTCAGAGTCCAAGACCGCGACCGCCTCGCCGAGCTCACGGTCGAGCACGTGATCGGCCAAGGCGAATCGACCGGAACGATAGGGCAGGAGTACGCTCGGATGCTGCGCAGCGTGCTCGAATTCAGGAACACGGTTGCCCGAGAGATCATGGTTCCGCGCACGCAAGTCGTGGCATTCGAGGTCGAGACCAGCATCGAGGATGCGCTCGAGCACGTCATCGAGTCGGGCCATAGCCGCTATCCGGTCTATCGGGGCCAGATCGATCAGGTAGAGGGAATCCTCTACGCCAAGGATCTCTTCCAGGTTCTTCGAGGCTCCCAAGACACATCGTGCATCCTTCTCGAAGACATCATTCGCAAGCCCGCCTTCTTTGCAGCCGAGAGTCAGAAGATCGGCGTACTACTCCGCGAGATGCAGCGACGCCGTTCTCATCTCGCCGTCGTCGTCGACGAGTTTGGGGGCGCGGCTGGGATCGTCACGTTGGAAGACATCGTCGAGGAAATCGTCGGAGAGATTCAGGATGAGCACGACGAAGAGGCGCCTCTGGTATACGAGCGAGCGCCCGGCCACTATTTCGTAGATGCCGGCATCTCGGTCTACGACCTAGAAGAGCAGCTCGGTGAGCCGATCTGCGAAGACAAGAGCGATTTCGATTCACTTGGCGGAATGTTGGTCCACCTGGCAGGCGAAGTTCCCGCCATTGGTGAAAACCTCGACGCCGGACCCTATCGCGTCGTGGTTCTCGATGCGGACGAGCGACACGTTCGTCGAGTCGAGATGCTGAGGACCCGTACCGAGAGCCCCGACGAGCCCAAAGCCGCAGCGGGCTAGCGTTCGTCCGCTTCCTCGTAGCTCACCCAGTCTTGCAGAATGTCTGCGCCGCTCATGCGAGGTGTGAGCACCGTGTAGTGGGCTACCTTGCCTTCCGGCGCGGCGCCAACCGAGCCAACGTTGACGACGTGATAGTCGTCTACGGTTCGCTGAAATGGAACGTGCGTGGCGCCGCATACGATGATGTCGGCTGGGTCGTCATCGATGAGATCGAGAATTTCCTCGTCGCTGAGGTCGTGACTGATCTCGCGATCATCATCGGCAGGAGAGCCGTGCACCATCAACACTTCCCGGCCGTCGATGAGGGGGATCCGCTGCCGCTGCGGCAGGCGGCGAAGCCGTTCGGCCACCAAATCGCCGATTGCGGCCCGCGTCTTTGCGAAGAGCCGGGCTTGACGGCGTTGTCCGTCGTCGATGGGCACGAGGCTCCCGGGATCGACGGCAGCGAGAGCTAAGTCCGACGGCCCACGCGTGCAGGTCGCTCCGAGGGCCTGCAAGCGTTGCCAGACCTCGAGCGGTTCTTCGCCCCCCAGCAGCAGGTCGCCTGCGACGTAAATCTGCTTCACGCCAAGGCGTTCGAGCTCCGCCAAGACCGCATCGAGTGCGGCAAGATTGCCGTGCACGTCGGACAGGAAGGCGACCGGGGTCGCCGTCGGGGGATGCGCCATGCCGCAAGCCTAGCACCACCCGCCATGGGCCATGCGCTGGACCTCGACGCTTGCGTGTGCATAAGGTCGGCCTATTCTCAAGCGGGGAGAGCACGGTGAACGAAGGCGGCGATCGGGACAACGTAATTCGCGTTGGTTTCGGGGTGGATGGCAAGCTCACGCGTGCCCCGAGCCCCGAGCCGGCCTACTCCGAGCCCGCTCCTCCCCGTAGCGATCCCCGTGAGGGGCTCTACACGGTTGCCGAGGTGGCGCGCCTGTTTGGGTTCAGCCCGTCTCGGTTGCGATACTGGCACCGTTCGAGGCTACTCGAACCGTCAGCCCGCGTATCGGGTCGCAAATACTACACCTTCCAGGACTTGGTCGGCGTCCGCGCAGCCAAGGCTCTCCTGGAGCAGGGGGTGCCATTGCAGCAGGTGCGCCGTTCGGTCGAGTCGTTGCGGGCGACGCTTCCAGAGACCGCACGTCCGCTTTCGGAGCTTCGTGTGATGGCCGACGGTCGGACCGTGCTGGTTCAAGACGATGATGGCACCTACGAGCCTGCAACGGGACAGGCCGTGCTCGACTTTCGAATCGACGGTTTGGAATCGGATGTGGTTCGGTTGCTGCATTTCGATCACGACGATCGCTCCCGGGCGTACGAGCACTACCTCGAGGGCTGCCGCTACGACGAGAACGAGCAAACGTACGATCGAGCCGAGAGAGCGTACAAAAAGGCTCTGTCGCTCGACCCGACGCTGTCCAATGCCTTGACCAACCTCGGCAACCTGGAGTACCGGCGCGACCGGATCGGAGAAGCAGAGAGTTACTATCAACGCGCTCTCGAGTGCGACCCCGAGCAACCCGAGGCTCTCTATAATCTCGGCTTTTTGTGCTTCGAGCGGGACGACGTGGACACGGCGGTCACTCTGTTTCGGCAAGCGCTCGACAGCGACCCATCGTTCGCCGATGCGCATTTCAATCTGGCCATGGCGCTCGAAGAGCAGGAGGAGTGGGCCGATGCGCGGCCCCACTGGCAGCAATATCTCGAGCTCGAGCCGGACGGGCCTTGGGCGGACATTGCGCAGGAACATCTACGCGAAAGCCGCCACCGATGATGTCAGAGGACCCGATCGCGCGCTTTGCAGAGGAGCTCGAACGCGCACGCCTCACGGAACCATTCGATGCAAGCCGCTGCGCACTCGCCACCGCAGATCGTGATGGGCAGCCGGACGTGCGATTCGTGTTGCTCAAGAGCGTCGACGATGACGGATTCGTCTTCTACACGAATCTCGAAAGCGCCAAGGGCAGGGACATCGAGGCGAATCCCCACGCGGCTCTGGTCTTTCACTGGCACACCATCGGCGTTCAAGTGCGGGTTCGTGGGCCGGTAACCCAGGTTTCCGATGCAGAGGCCGACGCCTACTTTGCGACCCGCGATCGAGGAAGTCAGCTCGGTGCGTGGGCCTCGCGGCAAAGCTCCGTCCTCGCCAGCAGGGAATCACTCGAAGCTGCCGTTGCCGAAGTGGCTCGACGTTTCGAAAATGTTTCGGTACCTCGTCCGCCGTTTTGGGGAGGATATCGAATCAGGCCGACGGCCATCGAGTTTTGGGAAGACCGAAGTGACCGGCTGCACGACAGGTGGCTCTACGAACGAGACGGTGGGGGATGGCACGTCGTTCGCTTGTATCCGTAGCGCTCCGCCGATGACACTTGACGAAACCGGGCCGACTGTGGATGTTCAGATCGAACCGGGGGCAAGTCAGCAATCTCTCCATTTGCATTTCGTCGATGCAGTTCCGCGAGGGCGTCATGGAAACAGGTCTGGTCAAGTGGTTCAACAATGCGAAAGGCTGGGGCTTCATTGCAGGTCGTGACGGGTCCGACGTCTTCGTTCACTACTCGCAAATCTCCGGTGACGGTTACCGAACGTTGCGCGAGGGCCAGCAGGTCGCATACGACCTGCGGCTCGGGCCGCGCGGTCAGTTTGCAGAGAACGTCAAAGTAGGCGAGCAACGAGCTTCGACCTAGCGTATCAGGGTCGAACGTACTTCTCGAGATCGAGAGCCCAGCGAACTTCCGCGACCGCTTCGTCGAGATCTGCAAGCGCCTTGCGGTAGGTCACTTCGTGCCACACGTCGAGCACTCGGGCGGCATCTACCGGATCTCTCACCTCGACCACTTCGGCCAGCGATTCTCGATACCCACGGTCTGCCGCCTGCTGTCCGACTTCTTCGCGCACGCGCCGGAAGAGCTCCTCGGTATGGGCAGAGGGCGCATCGGAGCGTTGAGTCCTCGCCGTGAACAGCACGGCCAACTCGTCCGATACGACGATGCGAACACCCGAATCCATGATGTGAAGGCGAACACGCTCGGCGATTTGGAGCTCTCGGGCATGGGCGCGGTAAATTTCGACGCCTGCATCCGCAAGGGCCTGCTGGATGTCCTGAATCGTCAGCGCTCCCTCCAACCCATTCATGAAAAACCTTGCGCTTCGGGCCGCGGACGGTACCACCGTCGCTACGGGAGGTGCAACTCACCCACGCTCTGGTGCTAGGTATTCAACCGATATCCCGATAGTCGAGGCGAACAGAATCCCATGATCGAAGTCACGGATGCAACAGATCGACCGGTGAAGCTGGACCGGCCTCCAACCCGAGTGGTTTCCCTGGTCCCAAGTGAGACCGCCTCGGTCGCGGCCCTGGCGGGAGCGGCACGGCTGGTGGGCCGCACCGATTTCTGCGTCGAGCCTGCAGGTCTCGTCGAGGCGATCCCGTCGGTTGGGGGCACCAAGGGATTCGATGTCGACGCCGTGAAAGCCCTCGAGCCGGACCTGGTGCTCGCGAACAAGGAAGAGAACAGCCGGCCGCTAGTGCAGGCGTTGATAGATGCGGGTCTCACGGTACACGTCAGCTTTCCGTGTACGGTGGACCAGTCGCTCTCATACCTCGAGACCCTGTGCTTGCTGCTCGGCGTGCACCCCGAAAAGGCCCACCCACTCACCGCATGCCGCGCTGCGGTCGAGCATGCGCGTCACGTCGAGCCCAAGGAGCCATTGTCGGTCTTCGTTCCGATTTGGAAGGAACCGTGGATGACCTTCGACGAAGGCGCCTACGCAAGTGACGTGCTCGAGCTTTGTGGTGCCCACAACGTGTTCTCCGGGCGGCCCCGCCGCTATCCGTTGGCCGCCGATCTCGGCGATGCTGCTGCGTGGGACGCGGACCGCGTGCAGCGGCGAGATACGAGGTACCCCAGGATTCGCTTGGAAGAGATCGTCGAGCGGGGAGCACGCGCCGTGCTGTTGCCGGATGAGCCCTATGCGTTTGCGGAGGACGATGCGCATTTGCTCGAAAACCTGGCATCACCGCATCCGCTTCTCGTCCAGTCGGTCGATGGCAAAGATCTGTTCTGGTACGGAACGCACCTTGCGCGTGCGGTCGCGCGTCTGCGCCAGCAGATCGCCGAGTTGCGTTCGTCGTGCTTTGGTTCGCCACCGCACAACTGAGTGGGGGCTCTCCCCCCGAAGGGTGTCTGAGCCTGCGATCGATCGGAATGATCAGGCCGAAAACGCTAGCCAGCGGACATCGGCTTCGATACAGTCCGTGCAGCTGTCATGCCCGTTGTCGACAGACTCTCCTCCATCCTGCCCAGAGGCGGTATGGATGTCGCGGTCCACCGGGGCGCGCGCCGACGCTCGCGCCGCTGGGCCCTCGATGCAGAGGTCGACATGTTGCAGCCCGTTCGTGGAGCCGGCCTCGCCATCAACGCAAGCGTCGGTGGGTTGCGGGTCGCCGTCGATATGGGTGTTCCCGTCGGCCACATCTGCACGCTTCGGGTACGGACTGCGCCGAACCACCAGACGATCGAGCATGCCAGGGTGGTGTGGTCTCAGGCCCGCCCGGACGGATACCTGCTCGGCCTCGAGTTCATCACGCCCTCTTCAGCCTGAAATTATTTCACTTTTCGGCCGACGACCACCAATGAATCGATCGGTTGCGACCGCGTGATTCCGGGGCTAGATTCCCGCTTCATCTGAGCGTACCCGCCGCGGGACGCTACGGAGGTGACATGATGCGCCGACGAATGTTCCTCGGAAAGATCCACCGAGCGACGATCACACACGCAGACCTGGACTACGAAGGCAGCGTCACGATCGACGCGGACCTGCTCGATGCCGCTGGAATCCTGGAGCACGAAGAGGTGCACATCTGGAACGTGACCCGGGGTACTCGGCTTTCGACCTATGCGCTTCAAGGACCCCGCAGCTCGGGTGTGATCTGTGTGAACGGTGCCGCGGCGCATCACATGAAGCCGGGCGACCTCGCCATCATCGCGAGCTTCGGAGACATGAGCGACGAAGAAGCACGGGTGCACAAGCCGCGGGTAGTCCTCGTCGACAGCAAGAACCGCATCGTGGACACGGGCCCGGAGCAGCCCGGTCCCAAGATGCCACGCCGGGTAGACGAGCTGATTCATTAACGCGATGCTGCCCGCGTCGCCGGGGTGGCGGAATGGCAGACGCAGGCGACTTAAAATCGCCCGTGGCAACACTTGCGGGTTCGAATCCCGCCCCCGGCACTAGGTTGCATTTTCGGTTTCTGGTTGTGTTTCGGCGGCTTGCACGGTTCGCCCCTGGGAACCTTGGGCGCTCGTTGACCTGACGTTGACGTGAGGCGGTGACGAGGGCTCCAAGTCTTGCACCAGGCGGAGCTGTGCGCGCGCGCCGAGGTGCGCATACTGGTGCGTGCTTTGCGGCGATCGGTGGCCGAGTTGGGCCTGGATCGCCTTGATGGAATGGCCGGCCGTCGCGGCCTGACTGGCCACTGAGTGACGGCCAATCTGGTGGTGTCCGAGCTCTCGGAGCCCGAGTGCCCGTTGCACGGCCCGTAGTGGGCGCGCGTGCGCGTTTACCCGTTTGTGAAAGCGCCCGTCCTTTGAAAACAGGAACTCCGGGCCCGCGTAGCCCTGATGGATGTGCCACCGGATCGCGGCCAGTACATCCTCGGTGAGCGCGAGCGTGAGGGCTCGGTTGTTCTTGCGAGAGACGAGCTGTGCGGGCCGGTCCCCTTTCCCTTCCTGGACGGCTCGGTCGATGATGAGCTGCGGCGGGATGTCGCGAACTCGGTCCCTCGAGATGGCATAGACCTCCCCCCGTCGGAGCCCCAGCCGGGTCGTCAGGTAGAAGAAGAGATACCACTGCGGGTACATCTCGAAGATCCCGTCGAGCAGTCGATCCCGCTCGAGTTCCGTGTACCAACCGGGGCTGTGCTCAGGGACCCTCTGCGTCGGGACGTATGGCACCGACGCGAGACGCCCCCGTTTCCACATGAACCGAAGCACCGTGCGCACCAACGAAAGCGGCTGGTTGATGGACTTCGGCCCGAGGTGGTCGGGTAGGGTGAGTTTCAGTTCGTCGAGTGAGGACGTATTGACCTCCTCGATGTAGTAGTGCCCGAGCACGGGCTCGATGTCCCGGCGCCAGTGACCTCGGTAGGTGTCCCGGCTCCGGTCCTTCATCTTGTTGACGCTGAGATACATCTCAAACG
>CAWFPD010000003.1:0-5859 GCA_963817725.1 uncultured delta proteobacterium | reverse complement strand
CAGATGGCCTGCTTCGCACCACTTGCAAGCTTTGCGGCAATTTCTTGCGCGAGCGCGAGCGTCTCGCCCTTGGGCGTAATGCGGTTGGCATAGCCCCACGCGAGGGCTTGCTGCGCATCGATCATATCGCCCAGCAACATCAACTCACTGACGCGGCCAATACCGATACGCCGTGTTATACGCACTGTGCCTCCACTGCCGGGTATGGCGCCAAGCTTTATTTCGGGCACGCCGAATTTTGCATTTTCGGCGACCACGATGATGTCGGCGCCGCTTGCGAGTTCCATGCCGCCGCCTAGCGCATAGCCTTCAATGGCCACGACTGTGGGTTTCGGGAAATTGGCGAATTTGGTGAATGTTTCGTTCTCAAAAGCGAGCTTGCGAGACACGACGGCATCTTCCGCCAACAGTTCGGGAAATTCATGGATGTCGGAGCCGGTACAGAAAGCGCGGTCACCGTCGCCTGTGATTACAAGCGCCCCTATCGATGGGTCAGCTTCCAGGCGGGTCAGTTCCGCGTTCAACTGATGGGTCAGATCCAGTGTCACGACGTTCATCGGCGGGTTAACGAGGAACAAGGTTGCCACGCCGCCAGAGATCTCCACGCGTATTTTTTGGTCACTCACTTCTTTTTCTTTTTTTTGGTCACTCATATTTTTCCTTTAGTTGCTATGAAGAAAGTTTAGCGGCCGCCAGTGCGACGGTTGCGAAGGGTCCCCGCTCCCTGCTTCTGCCAGGGCCGATTGAAGATGGGGGAGACCGCGATGCGAACCTGCCATTCTGGGCCGCTTCCGTCGGGTGGCGGCGTGTAGCCCCAAAGTTGAGCGGCGAGCCTGAGTGGGAAATTCTTCTTGCCGATGGCGCCCGTTTTCGCGATGCCCACAGCAAGTGGCAAACGCAGCAGATTGATGTCTCGAACGTAGGACCAGGTTGGGGAAGCAGCGACCTGCCAGCCGCCACCTAGGTTGATCGCGTAGAAGTATTCACCGCCCACCGTCTGCACGTCGGTCGGGAAGCTCCAGGAGTAGCCGAGGATTGCGCCCCACACGTTACCGGTCTTCTTCGAGGCATAGCCGACGACGATCTCGGGTCCGAAGGTCCAGTCGGCCCGGAGCTCCGGCTTGGAGCCGGTCGGAAACACCGTGTTGACCCCGCCCATGAGGAGCAAACCGTTCTTGAAGGTCTTTCCGAACACGCTGTCGAGCGCGATGTTTCCAAACTGCACTGCGGTTTCTACGTTTCCGCTCGAAGTTACGTAGGGCTGACCGAACTCGAACGAGATCAAGGGCCGCAGGATGAGATTCCCGCGATAGGTCTGGAACGGCAGGGCGGGTTGGACGCTCAATGTGTAGGATGCACGGTGCGCGCCCGGCAGGGAACCCCCGTGCTGGGTGACATCCATGAAGGTGGCCAGCTGCAGGATCGGCGCGCTCGGATTCGCGAGCTTGGAAGCGAGATCCGAGTTCCCGCTTGCGCTCCGGCTCTGGGGCGAGCGGAGGTCGCCCAACTGCTTGCCTTGGGGTACGTACTCGCAGTCGTGCGGGTGATGATCTTCCGGGTTGCCGCAGGTGTGAGATGCGGCCTCTTCCGATGTCTGAGCGCGGGGTGACGCTTTCGGTGGATCGTCGTCTGCAAGAACGGGGCTGGCGGACAGGGCTAGTGCAACCAGTACGCCGGTTGCGCGGACGGTTCGCAGGGTAGCGCAATGGTGGACGCGCAGGCGCGCGGCAATTGCTCTTGGCATCGCTCGATCCTCCGGGCCTTACCCTAGGTTCCGCCCGCAAAGAGCCCCACGTCTTTCGATATGCAGATCTTACCAAACGGCGACGCATTTTGAAGAGCGCCCCTGCGCAGCTCGCTGTCGTTCCTCAGAACATCATCCGTCGGGGGATCATAGGCGCCGTGTCCGCGAAGGCGACCAAGCGGACGGAGCCTGAGCCCTCACCTGCGTTGCCAACGGCTCAACATCCGCGCGCCAGGCACGGCATCTGCCTGTGCGCCGCGCAGTGTGCGCAGCTCACCCTCATGCCTTCCGCAGGATGCGCCGCAGGTGCTGCTCTCCGAGGACGATGACGTGGTCCAGGCATTCCCGCCGAATGGTACCAATCACGCGCTCGCAGTACGGGTTCTGCCACGGCGACCGCGGCGCGGTGAGGACCTGCTCGATTCCCATCGCACGCACTCGACGAACGAAGTTCGCGCCATAGATCTTGTCTCGGTCTCGGATGACATACTTCGGCGCTCATGCTCGAGCACGAGGAACACGTATAGGATGCGAAACGTGGCCGTCGGCACGACAAAGAAGTCGATGGAAACGAGGCCATTGGCGTGGTTCCGGAGAAACGTGCGCCAGATCTGGGACGGCGGCTTTCGCCGACGGGGCATGTACCGCGACACGGTGGCTTCTGAGACGTTGAAGCCGAGCATGAGCAACTCGCCGTGGATGCGAGGCGCTCCCCAAGTCGGGTTCTCGAGGATCAGGGCGTGTGGCCAGCTTGTCCACAGACGCGAAAGCGCAACCCAGAATGCGCGGTCCGCGTTGGTCAGCCTGGGGCGTTTGGTTGTGCGCTTCAGAATGGCCAGCTGTTGTCGCAAGGCGAGGTTTTCGATAGCGAGCTCGCGCTGCGGCCGGAGGCTCGATCTGGCGGTTGCGAGTAGGGCGCACAAGAGATGACGCATCAGGGTGGCGAGCCTGACCCGGAGGATGGAAACGTCAATGATTGCGCACTCCACGAGGTTTTGAGGAGAGACACGCCTCGATCTTCTACAAGATCACGACGAACTGAGCACCCGGCTTGAGGCCAACACTCCTTGCGGACCTCCTCCGGAATGACGTCTCCGGCCGGGCAACGCAGCCAATCACTGTTGATGGCAAGGCACGACCACGGCGCGGGGGTACGCTACTGGTCGCCGTCTCGGGGTGTGGCGTGAAGCTGTTCCTGAAGATGAATGAGCGGCTGTTGATTGACGCGGACCGTTCCCTCACCCGCTCGGTCCAAATCGGCGATCAGGACCAACACCGAAGAAAACGAAAACGCAAGCAGGATGCTCGCGAGAATTTGCCGATGGCCGGACTGAGCAAACTGGTATCCGACGGCGGTCATCGCGAAAGCCGCCACCAGATACAGACCCAGCCAAATGGTAGCGGGAATCCGGTATTGCAACCCTACTGCGACACGCGCGGTCTGCAGATCGATGGTCTCATTGAGCGCCTGGACGAATAGAACTTGGACAACCGACAGCGGCGTTTGCGCATTCATTTGTTCGACTTCGGACCAGAGACGGCCGTGGATCTGCTCCGATTTCGCGAGCACTTCAGCGATCATGTGAGGCTCCGCAGCCAAGCGGACCCTCAAATCGACATATTCGCGCAGCAGCTCGCGGACTTCGCGTTGATGTGGCTCGGGAAGCAAGCCAGCTCGCAAATAAGTCGTGGCGAGCGCATTGACTTCCTCCAGAAGCAGCTGCTTGCGGGCATCATAGCGGTTGGCGGTCATGCCGAAAGTGAAAGCCAGAATGAACGCCAACAAGCCGAGCGTGGCTCCAACAACGGAGCCGATGGCTTCTTTGCCTTCGCCGGACGACCGTCTGCTGAACGCACCAACCCTAGCTCCCATCGTAATGGCCAAAAAGACGAACAAGATCGTCAGCCCGAACACGGCCGGAAGGGAAAGTCGGTCGAACCAGATCGTATAGTCGGTGTCTCTCATCCGTTTTGCCGCCTCGGGGGTCGCCCGGTCTGCAGAACCGCAGATGTTTGGGACCGATGAACCGCGGTAGTCTGGTATCGGGGCCTCGCCCTCCGCAAGCCGACCGGAGCACGAAGATGCCCTTCGACGGTCGCGACGCTACACTCGGTGCGTCCGCGGGGGCCAGAGTCATGACCAGCGCAAAGTGGGTCGTCTTCGTTTGCGTTTCGCTTTTTCTGACGGCTGTGGGTTGCAACAAGAACAAGACATAGAAGGGGCCCGTTCTTCGAAGGCATCTCGTTGCCGGAAGCGATCCTCGCACTGGTCTTGGTGCGGGTGGGGTTTGCGCTGGTGCCGAAACGAGCCGACGACGGCCACCATGCGGTCACTCGCGCGATCGTCGAATTCGCTAACCACAAGCAATCACTTGTCTTAAGTAGTGGAGGCGGTGGGAATCGAACCCTACTGTCAGCGATACGCTAACCCTACGCGGATACTCGGTTTTCCCGCGTATCGCTATCGAAAGCCCGCAACCGGATCTCTTACTCCCGTACCCTGCAGTACCCTGGAATCCTCCAGCTTGCCCTGCGCTCTGGTCATTATTTGGTCACCGACAATGGTGTCGCATCGGCTGCACGTAGCGCCAGCCTTTGCCGCTCCCATCGGGGGCGCGTGGGGTGCTGCACCGCATCGTCCGCGAGCACCCTCGAGTTCAAAGGCATCCGCAGCGCCGGCAAGAAGATAGACCGTCCCACCACGGCTGCTTGCGCAGCCGAGAAGGGCGAAGGGAAGGGGCAACATCGTGCTCGTCAGCGGCGGAACCTGGATCGGCGAGTTCAGTTCGGCACGCCCCGCCACCATTCGCGGTCGCTCACGAGTCACTTCTTTCGGGGCTTCCAGCGATAGGCGACGAACGCCACCGACAAGACGACAATACCGGCGACAATCGTTTCCCGAGTACCAGGGAAGAGCCAACGCTGCGCAAACGGGAACAGCGCCGCCATGAGCCCGAGCACAATCGGCTTCCATGTGGGGAAGGAACTATCGTCAGATTCGGCCACGCCCCGAGCGTATACCCCGCCGACATTCAAGCCGAGGTCGCAGGAGCCAACCGCGAACGGCGCGAAGTCACGCCGCTGCGGTGAACATTTCGATCGGCTCCCCTTTTCGGAGGCTACGGGGTGGAGAGAAACCGTGCGCGCCGCTCGAGGTACCAGCCACAGCGCCAGCAGCTTCGACGTCGAATCCGGTGACGGGTGTTTCACCCTGCTTTTTCTAGTACCCGGGGCGACTGGATTCGAACTAGCGACCTCATGCTCCCAAAGCAACGCAGCGCGTTGCCAGCAAAGAACGAAAACCCACTAGAAACCCAAACATGACCGGGACTTGCCTGCATCGCCGTGTTTGCGGTTCGTCACCTCGTATCACCCGATTTCACATCGCGACGTCAACGTCAGGTCAACTACAACCCGCTAAGTCGAACGGTCAGTGGATCTCTCAGAGCATCCACACTAGTACTCACAAATCGGAGATGACCATGCCACCACTCGACGAGACGAACGAGACTATCAAGCGGGCTCTTGCGATTTCCCGGGGAAACCCTCAGCAGGCCTTGGGCCTGCTGGAACAGGGACTGAGGAAATCAAGAGCGACGGTGGATCGCCAAGCCATCCGCTCCCTGGCCAGGAACGCGGGAGTTATATGCGTCGGCGGGGTCACCTTCGGCGTGCGATTGTGTACTATGAAGAGGCCCTGAGAGCCGCACCGGAAGACGCGTCTCTCTACCTTGCAGTAGGAGATGTCCATCGTCGGCTGGGCGAGCACGACGAAGCGGCCACAGCGTTCGCACGTAGTCTCGAGCAGGCAACGGAGCACGGAGATATCGAAATGATCGAGATGGCGGCGAAGGCGCAGGCCAGCCTTCGCGATGACGAGCGGCGAAGTGAATGACGTCGAACGACTGACTTCAACCTTGGCAAGAGAGCCGGATCGTTCTTGGGCATGCATTCTTCTTTCGACTTCAATACGTTAGCGCCCTGTCATGTGCGGTCGTGACGCGTCAAAGTGCTTGGGTAGTGTTCACCGAGATGTTCACGTAGTGACCGCTGCGGGCCGCCTGGGAGCGGCCGCCACGTCTCCCGCGACATTGCCTCTGCCGACCGCAGCAAAG
>CAWFPD010000002.1:0-9897 GCA_963817725.1 uncultured delta proteobacterium | reverse complement strand
ACGGGTCTGCTCAAGCTCGCGATTCGTGAGGGCGTGTCGGACCCGTCGAGTTACCATCACCTGAACCTGGAGCTCATCGCCTCGGCTGTGGACGTCCGACGGGCGGTGAATCGTCTGGCGGGGCAACGGTGATCGTCCGCCACCAGCGAGAGTGCTCATCAAACCGGGGCTTCCGCGAGCTGGCGCGCTACATTCAGGGGCGAGGCGCCAAGCCGCGCGCCACGTGGTTTCACGCCGCCAATCTGCCTGGAGTCAGCGGAAGAGACGACCTCGAGCTCGCGTGCGAGCTCGTCGAGGCGGTCCAAGCGCAGAACACGCGCGCGGGTAGCAAGCGCACCTATCATCTCGTCGTCTCACTTCACCCAGACGATCGGCGCCTGGAACGACGGGAGCTCCAACAAGTTGTGGACAGGCTCGTGGATACTCTGGGGTTCTCCGAACACCGGTACATCGCGGTGCGTCACAGCGATACCGATCACGAGCACATTCACGTGGCGATTAGCAAGATCCACCCGGAGACGTTTCGGATTCATTCGCCCGCCTGGGACCACCAGAAGCTCTTCACCGGGGCCCGGGCGCTCGAGAGGGAGCTCGGCCTGACGCCGCTTCGGTCGAAGAAGCGCGACCGCGAAAGGATTCCCGAGCGAGCCATCGACTGCGAAGCCCACCAGGGCATCCACAGCTTCGCGCGCTGGGCCCGGGAAAACCTCCGGCCTGCGATCCGGGCGACCGAGCTACAAAGGTGGGACGATGTACACGAAGCGTGCGGCCGTTTGGGTGTCGTGATTTGACCGCCTGGCAACGGCCTCGTATTCGAGGATGTGGTGCGAGGCGTTCGGGTGAAGGCCTCGGCCGTCGGCCGGGAGCTCAGCAAGGCGCGGCTTTGCGAACGGCTTGGAGCGTTCGAGCCTGCGTCGGAGCGACAGCTGGAAGCCGCACGCCAAGCGCCCCGTCGGTACTCGCCCATGCCGGCGCGGGCACCTCAGAGCTTGTGGAGAGATACCGCGGCTGTCGAGCGACGACGTCTCAAGAGCAAATACAGCCAGCAGCGACATCTTTTGGCTGCGCTACCCGTATCAGGCCCAGACCGAAAACGTCCTTTCCGACAGCTCGAGCTCCGCCAAACCATCGAAGCCCGAGCCCTCAAGCAGAAGCACGGCACCCAGCGCTGGGGGATTGAAAAGACCCCGCACCCCGGCACCTGGCATCATTTCGTAGCCACCCGCGCTGCCGAGCGCGATGCTCGTGCGATTCGCCTTCTGAAGAGCCGGCAGCGGGAACGCGACCGGTCCAGCGAGAAAAGGGAGTTGTGAGATTCAGCGAGGGAGTGGAGATCCAGTTCGGTGATCCGAACGCGAGACGAGGTGCGCCGCAAGTCGACATAACCAGCTAGTACCGCGAAATTCGGCACTCAGCCTGAGCCCGAGGGGCTAAGAGAGCCTTTGAACTCGCTATGCTCTCACCGAATGGCATCGTCGTTTCGACGTGCGACTCGGAGGCTGGGTTCAGCCCCGCAGCGTTCTTCCCTGGTCCCAGTTCGTGACAACCGCCGGTAGGCGCCCCATACATCGAGGTATGGATGCCAAGGACAAGGACAGCGCGCCCGTGGCTCGTCTCGAGGACGCCATCGACTGGAAGCCGCGCGAACCCGATCGGTTCGTCGGAGCGATCTCGCCCGATTGGGCCCAGGGTCGCGGTGCGTACGGCGGAGTTGTCGGAGCCGGCGTGGCGCGCGCAATCTCTCAGGGAGTTCCCGAAGACCGGGTCCTCCGGTCGATTACCATGGCGTTCGCGGGGCCGGTCGAGCCCGAAACAGACTTCGAGTGCTCCACGAGGCTGCTACGCGCCGGGCGGAACGCGTCGTTCGTTCACGCCTCCCTCGAGCAGGAAGGCACGCAGCGGGTGGTGGCAACCGGAGCGTTCGGCGTGCCCCGCGAGTCGAGCGTGTCGATCGACGGCCCAGCTCGCCCAGAAGCGCCCCCGCCCGAGGAAGGCATGCTGATGCCCTATTTCGAGGGGCTGACGCCGCGGTTCACGAAGCAGCTCGAGATTCGACTGACGCACGGTGCGTTCCCGTTCACCGGCGAGCTCAAGACCGAGATGGGTGGCTGGTGTCGTTTTCGGGATACCTCCGCAAAGGGCGATCCTCCCGGCCTCTTGGCGATGATCGACGCCTGGCCGTCTCCCGTTCTTTCGGGGGTCAGCATGCCGGCTCCCGCAAGTACGATCCGGTGGGCTGTCGACTTCGTCGCGACCGACGCCGGAGAGCCTCTCGACCAGTGGTGGTACTACAGTGTCGACGCGGTCTTCGCAGTCGACGGGTACGTGAGCGCCGAGGCCTCACTCTGGTCGCCAAGCGGCAGGTACGTCGCGCGGTCGAGCCAACTCGTCGGCGTGTTCGGCTGATCGCAGCGGGCCGGAGTCAGCGAGAGCCGAATCGTCGCGTCATGTGCCGTGCACTGACTCATGATCTGCCCCGTCGGAACGTCGGGTAGCGTACCCGTCGTGAGGTAAGACGGTCCGATACTAGAAAATCCGAACCTACGTCAGTCGGTCCCCCCTGCTCGCCATCGGCACGACGCTCGCCGCATATCAATGTCGCGATCGATCGACGCGCGCAGCCGATGTGTCAGCCGGCTCTGTGAGAGGTTTGCCGAGTCAGCTAGGCATTGCAGTCGTGTTGTCTAGAGAGAAAGCTGCTCTCAGCGCGCGAATAAGCCGAAGGCGTTGAGCGCGCAACTCGCGCGACCGACCACGCGATGAGCGGGAGAAGGGAGCGCGAGCAGTTTTGTTGGCAGACAAAACTATCCCTTGCCCGAACAGAGTCTGCTCTCTTTTGACGCACGATGAACAATTTTGAAGCGTACTGCGCAGGTCTGAAACAAAGTGAATTCTATTGCCTCGTAATGACGCAAAGTGCGGCAGCGTGAATCAGATCGAATCACTTTTGCGCAAAACGATGCAGCGTTAACCAGAAAAGAGCAGAACGAGGCACTCTGCGTCAATACGGGTCGCCAAGGTGGTCGAGCGGCTCGAGCAACTTTTCGGGGGGCAAAACCGATAACCTAGATAGGAGGTCGAAGTGGAGAGACGCGATCTGACCGGCAGCGGCGCAAAGCCCGCAGATAAGGGGCCGTATGGGGGTTCACCCGACGGCTCGGTGCTAGCGCGCATGGGATTCCTGCCATGTGTACCTGACCGTGCCGGCCTGCCTCTCCTCTTCGGTGAGCAGGTCCTTCCGAACGGCAATGTAGCCTCCGAGCTGGTATCCACGGGGGAAATCTTTGCCCTTTGGTTGCCCCAGCTGAAGGTACACGACCTCATAGCCATTGCGGTTCAGCGTTTGTTGGGTCGAGCTGCTGAGCCGATCGCCGAATGCGACGTGCGGTCTAGGCAACCCGCACGGCGTTTCGAGCCTTCCATCTAGGACCCAGTCGAGATGGAGCTGCGTCCCAATCTTCGAACGACGCGCCACGGCGCCTGGGGCACACTTCTCGACATCGCCGCTGGTTACATCCCAGAGATCGACAAACCGAATCCTTCGCCCCTTGGATGCGTAGTAGGGGATCATACCCGCTTGCCCTGAGCTCAAGACTGGCGGTCCCTCTATTCGCCGTTCCAGCTTGCTCAGCCATTGGTCTAAGACCACCACCATCGGTGCATCGCGTAGGTGCGGCGGACAGGCGAGCTCCGTGCGTGTGAATCGGGAGTCGAGGATGGGATAGTGTGTTGCGATCCTCGCGCCGTCGCGGAACGAGATCATCTCCCCGTGGGTTCGATCGATATTGCGATAGACCTGCAGCATGCCTACCAAGAGCACAATCAGCATCGCCCAAGAGAAGGACCGGCCCGGCACCGTCGTTAGAAGTCTCGCCACCAATACGCAGGCAAGCGGTATGGCGGGTACCAGGAATCGCCCATGAACCATCCAGTCGCCACCACTGCCTACGACGAAAGCCAGCTGGGAAAAAAGCATGGCTGAAGCAACCCCGAGTGCGGGGCGAAGCCTGCCTCGCGCAAACAGTACCAAGGTAGAGGCGAGAGCGAGCAAAGTGCCGATGAAAAGAGCCGCATTGCTGGCCACCATCGAATCCACGGCATACTCGAGCCCCGCGCGCCAATGAAAACCGCCCGATTTGGCGGCTACCGGGTGCGGCAGAGCCGAGCCAAAAAAGAAAAGACGCACCGCAGTCAGCGCCGCAGGTCCCGCGATCAGCCAGCCCATGGACCGGTACCACTTCTCCTGCGGTTCCCGCAAGCTCAGGGCCGCCAGGGCAATCGCCACACAGAGAGCGATCACCACGTTTTCGGGGCGGAGCGTGATGAACAGGATCAACGCGAGCGCGAAACCTGCGACCCGCGAAAGCCGCCGCGGTTGTTGCTCGTAGCGTGCCATCGCAATCACGAGCCAAGGCGCCACCGCCGCGGCTACCGATGCCTCCATGGCGGACGTGCTCCAGTACAGGAAACACCACGTTGTGGCGCATGTGGCCGCCGCGACAAGAGCGCCTCGTGCCTTGTGCTCCTCTGGGCCTTCGATCAGATGCCTACCGAGGATGTAGGTCAAAACAACTGCGGCCGAGCCACCAAGCATGCTCACGAGCCATCCCAGTAGCGGCAGTGACAATCCCGTGACCAAGCGAAGGGCGGCGAGAATCAGCACGAAGCCCATGCTCGAGCTCTGCTCGACGGACTCGCGGTTGTAGTTGACGTAATCCCCGGCTTTTAGGAGCTCACGAGCCACGTAGAAGGTGATGTGGCTATCGTCATGGCCGCCTACTCCGACGAAAAAGTATGAAATCAGCCACGGCACGGAGGCGAGCACTCCGAGCGCCAACCATGCTCTCCGTGAAATCCGTCGCAATTGGGTCGTCATCAGCTGGAAAGGGACACCAGGCCGACCGTGATGATTGGGACCGCCAGGATCGCGAGAACTAGCAGCAGGAGCTCCAAAGGATAGGAAATGTATCACGGCACCCCCGCCCGAAGTGCCCCAGAGCAACTTTTCGGGGGGCAAAACCGATAACCCAGATATGAGGTTGAAGTGGAGAGATCCGATCTGGGGGAGCGGCGGCGCCAAGCCGTCCGCAAGCAAGTGAATGCCTGACGCACTCATCGTCACGACCAAGGCCGACCTCCGCGAGATCATCCGTGATGCGCTTGCGGATGCGTTGAGCGATCAAAGAACGCCTGCAGCGGAGCTCATGAGCGCGGAGGAGCTCGGCAAGCGCATCGGCGTTCACGCACGGACGGTCCGCAACTGGGTGCTTCACGGTTGCCCGCACGTGCGAGCGGGCCGTAAGCTTCGTTTTCGCGAGCCTGATGTGTTGCAGTGGCTCGAGGAGCGGGGGTCGTGAGCAATAGGCGAAAGAAGAGTTGGCCGTCTGGCTTCTATTCCGATGGGCTTTCGTACCGCATGAAGACGGCGGATGGTCGCTTTGTTCGGCTCGGATCCAACGAAGCTCGAGCGCTTCGAAAGTTTCATCAGGCGCGGCGCTTGGAAGATGGAGGGGACTCGATCGGTGCGGTTGCCAGCCCGCGTATGACACTTCGAGCCGTGGCCGAGCGATGGTTTGAAGCGCAGCAGGCAGACGGCGTCCGCGACGCCGATCGAGATTTCGGTCGCTTCAAGAACCACGTGGATCGCTTGATCGGAGGCAAACGAATCGGCGACATCGAAGCGCGCGATCTCTTGCTCATGATCCGTGAGCTCAAGCGTCAGAAGAGAGAAGACGGTTCCCCGCGACACGCCGATGGCTCCATCGTGAACATCCTCGGCGTATGCTCGAGCGTCTTCGAGCTCGCGATCCTCGAGGGCGCCATCGAGCACAACCCCGTCAAGCACATCCCAAGCCGAAAACGCCCGAAAAAGCGAGGGAAGGGCGGGGTTCCGTACCGGCTGCACGAAGCGGTCGCCTTGATGACCGATCCCCGGATTCCGGCGGACCGCAGGGTCCTGCACACCCTGCAGGCCCTCACCGGCATGCGCATCGGCGAAGCGTGTGGACGCCGCTGGCGTGACTACGACCGGGGGACGCCGGGGCTCGGCGCGATGCATGTCTGGAGCCAGTACGACGACCAGCCGCTCAAGACGGGCCGCGCCGTGCACGAGAAGGAGCGCTTCGTGCCGGTTCACCCGGCGCTCGCAAAGGCGCTTGCACAGTGGCGCCTGAGCGGCTTCGCGCAGCGCTACGGCAGGCATCCGACCGACGACGACTTCATCGCCCCCGATCCATCGAGCATGGGCGCGCGGACACGCAGCAAAGCAGGCAAGGACCACCGCGGGGACGTGCAAGCTCTCGGCATCTACCAGCGCGGGAGGCTCACACACGGCCTCCGGCGCTGGTTCATCTCTGCGTGCCGCAACGCCTCGGCGCGCAGGGAGGTGATCGAGCTAATGACGCACAACGCGAAAGGCGAAGTGATCGACGCCTACACCTCGTGGGAGTGGTCGACGCTCTGCGACGAGATCAGCAAGCTCGAGGTCGATCTAGAGCCCACCAAGCTCGCAGTTTTGCCACTGGCAAAACGCGAAACACCCGAAATAGCCCCTGTTTCAGAGCAGGTTTTTGCCAGTGATTTTGCCACCCGAGATCAAAGCGAAATGATTCCGAGTGCTTATCAGTGGAGGCGGTGGGAATCGAACCTACTGTCAGCGATACGCTAAAGCTAGGCGGACGCACGGTTTTCCCGCGTATCGCTTGAGAAGACATGCAGTCGGACCTCTTACCTAAGTACCCTGCAGTGCCCTGGAATCCCCCAGCGTGCCCTGGGCTCTGGTCACTATTTGGTCACTGACCACAACGGAAGGGAGAGGCGCGGCGACGGGACCAGCGCGTGTTATGATCCGGGCCTGGCAGAGCCCCATCGTTGCGCGACATGCTGCAAGAACGAGCCGGGGAGGTCGCCGCCTTTCGTGGCAGACACCACGAGTCTCTCCTGAAGCCGCTGGGAAAGTCATCGGCGTCGAACCCGATGTTTCCCACGACTCAAAGACGCGGTCGCCAAACTCGACGAACCGGCGCCGAGCCGACCCGACGAGGGTCACTATTTGGTCACTGAGGTTTGGCGCGCCGCCTTCCGCGCGGTGCTCGCACATCCGGGCCGCGCGCCCGGCGACGCAACGGAGTGTCGTGTCAGTCGTCCGGGAGCGTCGGGATGGATGCCTTCTGCGCAAGGTTCTCGAAGCGAAGCCGCTCGAGCGTGCCCTCGAACGCGAAGGGCGCGCGGTCGAAGTAGGCGTCGGCCACCGGCGAGCTCGTATCCATGCCCACGTCGAAGGTCTCCGAGGCCGTGAACACGGCTGGCACGGTGCGCCGGACGGTGCCGCCTTGCGCCGGCTTGCCGTTGATCCAGAAGCTCAGCTCCGAAGGAGCCGCCCGCTCCACTGGGGTGCGCATCTCCATCGCGATTGAGACCTTGCCTGCAGGCAGCGGGCCGACCTCGATTGTGTCGCGCTTGAGCAGCAGGGCGCTGTACTCGTAGTAGAGCGTGCCCTCCACGGCAAAGAGGCTGACGCCGCCGGCATAGCCGCCCATGGCGAAGATGACACCGTTGACGCCTTCGGGAACCTTGGCCACGATCTCGGCGCGGAGGTTGCCGTTGCGTACGTTCGGGGCCTCGGACTCCGGAATGCGCGTGATGCCCTCGAAGAGCGTCCACTCGGTATTGGTGCTGCGCTTCATCTCCTGCGGGTTCAGTCCCGTGTAGAGCCCCCCGCCGACCGGCAGCACCTTGTTGTCCCGGGCCACCTGCATGAAGAGCGCCTTGAGCTCCTCGAGCTTTTCCGGGTTCTTCGCGGCGAGATCGTTCATCAGCGAGTAATCGCCGCGCGTATCGAACAGCTGCCACTCGTCTTGTGTGGGGTTCCAGCTCGTGAGGCCGGAGAGATCCGCGACCCATGGCGTGCGCGGACCGAAGGTGCTGGCCATCCAGCGCTCGTGGTAGATACCCCGGCTGCCCATGATCTCGAAGTATTGGGTCGTCTTGCGCTCGGGCGCCTCCGCGGAATCGAAGGTGTACGCAAAACTCACCCCGTCGATGGGATCCTGCTCGTGGCCGTCGACCACCTTCGGCGGGCTGATGTCGAGGATGTCGTAGATCGTGGGCACTACGTCGTTCACGTGGGTGAACTGCGGCCGTGGCGTGTCGTCCGGGGCGATGCGCTTCGGCCAGGAGATGACCATGGGCGTCCGTGTGCCCCCCCAGTCGGCGGCGACGAGCTTGGTGTAGCGGAAGGGGCTGTCGCCGGCCCACGCCCAGCCGGCGTGATACATGTTGTCCATCCTAGGTCCGCCGATCGCGTCAAGCCCGCCCAGCTGCTCCACCACCGCGATGTGCTCGGCAATCGTGGAGGGAATGCCATTCTGGGCGTTTAGTTCCGCCACGCTGCCCTCCATGCCCTCGGCTGACGCGCCGTTGTCGGAGACGATGTAGATGACCAGCGTGTTGTCGCGGATCCCCCGCGCCTCGAGCTCGTCGATCAGCTTGCCTACCTGCATGTCCGTGTGCTCGAAGAACCCGGCGTAGACCTCCATGAGCCGGGCCTGGAAGGCCTTCTCGTCGTCGGGAATGTCGTCCCAGGCGGCGATACCCTCGGGCCTCGGCGCCCGCTCGGCATGCTCGGGGATCCATCCCATGGCCTTCTGCCGCTGGAACACACGCTCCTGATAGGCGTCCCAGCCATCGTCGAACCTGCCCTTGTACTTGTCTACCCATTTCCGTGCGACGTGGTGAGGCCCGTGTACCGCCCCCGGCGTCCACCACATCAGGAAGGGCCGATCCGGATTCATGGCCAGGTGGCGGCGCATCCAGGTGATCGCCTTGTCCGCCATCGCCTCGGTGAGATGGAAATCCTCGTAGTTTTCGACGTGAGGTACCGAGATCGGGGTCGTGTTCTCCCACAGCGTGGGCTCCCACTGCGAAGTCTCGCCGGCGATGAAACCGTAGAAATAGTCGAAACCGCGCCCGTTCGGCGTGCGGTCATAGGGGCCGTTGGCGATCTGGTTTACCGGGGTGTTGTGGTCCTTGCCGAAGGCCGCCGTCGCATAGCCGTAGTAGCCCAGCACCTCGGCGATGGTCGCGGAGGACTTCGGGATGACGCCGGTGTAGCCGTCCCAGTCGTTGGCGAACTCGGCGATCTGCCCCGCGCCCACCCTATGGTGGTTGCGGCCGGTCATCAGCGCGGCCCGGGTGGGTGAGCACATCGCCGTGGTGTGGAAGCGGTTGTAAGCGATGCCTTCTTCCGCAAGATGCGAGAGTGTCGGTGTATTGATCTCGCCGCCGAACGTGCTGGGCTGACCGAAGCCCGCATCGTCGAGCATGACGATCAAGATGTTGGGGGCGTCCTCCGGCAGGCGCTTTGGCGTCTTGCGCCACTTGTGCACCGACGTCTGCATCGTGGGACCGACTTTTCCGCCCATCGGCGCGTCGTCGAACGGCAGCACCTCTCCGGGCGCGCGAGACGCGACCGCGTTGTCCGGCGTGGGCAAGGTCCCTGGCTGCGTCGAAGCGCAAGCCCCGATGAAGCTCCAGAGCGCCATCGGAGCGCCCAGGGTGATGAGCGCGCGGTGCGAAATTC
Source organism: uncultured delta proteobacterium (assembly GCA_963817725.1). Classification (GTDB taxonomy): domain Bacteria; phylum Myxococcota_A; class Polyangia; order Polyangiales; family Houyiibacteriaceae; genus SG8-38. The sequence goes on along the minus strand of CAWFPD010000002.1, from coordinate 317 downwards.
GTAGTCTCTTCAAGCTCGTCTCCAGCGGCTCGGGGCCAAGGACGAGGGGCGTCACCCCTTGCGGCCTACGTTCACCGAGCGAGTGGGAAATTAGTGCGATATGCGCGGGGCCTCAACCCCCGCGAGGTGCGGCGGCAGGGCGCGGGCCAGAGTGCGGAACGGACGATGATCTATGCCCATTTGAGCGAATCACGACTCAAAGACGCGGTCGCCAAACTCGACGAACCAGCGCCGAGCCGACCCGACGAGGGTCACTATTTAATCACTCGCGATCAGCGAAGTCGCTAACCACATGCAATGACTTGTCTCGAGTAGTG
>CAWFPD010000001.1:0-275549 GCA_963817725.1 uncultured delta proteobacterium | reverse complement strand
GCGACACTGGACCCCAACTCTTCGCGCACTAGACCTGCGCCTCCCGACACAACTGGCGCGGCGAAGGAGGTTCCGCTGTGCTCCTCCGTCCCGTATGTGTAGATTCCCGCGTCCGGGTCGAGTCGCCGAAGTAGAGCGACCGAGTTCCCGGAGCAGCGAGCGATACGGCTGGGATGTCTACGCCGTCCGGGAAGTATCCACCGTATTGCCGCCGACACCGGCCCGAACCCATCCGGCAGAGTCGTCGTCCGCGATCTGCGCCACATCGTAGTCGATGCTCCCAGGCGTATCGACGTTCCCGACGGAAATCACTTCGGGGCGCGTAGCCGGATAGCAAACGTTGCACGTGGGCGTTGCGGTGCATTGCGGCGTGCCGTCGGGCGAAAGATTCCCTACCGCAGCCACAACGAGAGCGCCCCCCCAAGCGACCCACCTGATTACGCTGTTTACGCCACCGCAATCGGCAGCCGCGCCGCAACCGCAGTCTTGAATAGCCATGAACAAATTGATGATCTCCGCATGAGAAAGAAAAGCCCAAGCGATTGCTGTGGCGAGATCTCCTGTAGTGATAACACTCAGGTAGAAGAGGGAAGCTTCGGGGGCGATACCGCTTCGCCGCTTGCGCTGGAGCGAGTTCGTCACGTTCGGATCTTGCGCCTGGCGCTATGACCCGCTGCAATCGAGGCGACCCAGTATCCGTGAAAAGCGCGATCGGGATAGTTGGGGGGGTCCTGCCACGAAGTGCAGTAGCCGTTGCCAGGGGGATCACCTCGCAAACAGACTCGATTCGCACACGCGAAGGCCCTGACGTCCAATCCTGCCATCCGGGGTGCCCGCTTAGTATTCGACTGCAGCAGACAAGACGGTCAATCCATGCGGGTTTCCAAGTCATCCCAATCTTGATGTCATCTCCGCCATAGGAGGGGCGAGATTGACCCTACCGCCGGTTTCCCCTTGATGCCGTGGTTCCAATACTCCGACAGGAAGGTTCCGCCCCGTCCTCTTCCCCATCGTAAAGCGCAATCATTGGCTGCCATGCTGGATAGACGGCCTTGACGTCAGGATGGTCGAGCACGCCTGGATAGCCTCCGGCGGAATCCACGCCTGACGGTGATTCACGATTCCGGGCGTTGACCCGGCCTTGGCTCCGATGCGCTCGAGGTACCGGACGAATTCGCTCTGTCCGGCCTCGATGCTTTCCACGCGATCCGCAAGGACGCGGCCCCTCGTTTCCTCGTCCATCGACCGGAGTTGCGTGAGCTCGGGAAACGGAACTTCTCCGAGATCAATCACGACCTCGACTAACTCGTGGGGGAAACGGTCGAGTGCATACTCCAACACCACTTTTTCATTTCCGCACAGCCTCCGCTTGGCTTGCGGGTGGCCGGCTCCCGCCGATTGGGGGACGCGGCAGCCGAGCGCCGAAAGCTGCAAGAGATTCCACATATGAGGCGGCGTCCACTTGCATGACTCGCATAGTGGAGGCTTCCGCTGAGACGGGGTCTTCGAACGTCGCACGATAACCGTCAGGAGCTTCTGCCAGTCCGGACTCAGGCAACACGAACCAGAGGGCCGTGAGACCTGCAACCGAGAGCAGAAACTTCGCATCGTGGAAGACCGTACACGGTGGAAATGCGATGTCACCGCTGGGGGGGTGCGTTGGGGCCCAACGAGAGGGACATCCGCAGACACGATCTATCTGATATAGTTGTTTTCAATGTTGTTTCGCTGTCTCTTCTCGTTTAGAACAGGCTTGAGTCCTGGTGCTGGCCTGCGGCGGCGAGACGGTAGAAGCCGGCTCGGCAGGCATCGGTGGCGATGGTGGGACGCGCTGCGACCGGCGGCAGGGGCGGCACGGCGGTGCGGCAGGTGCTGGTGGCGCCGGAGGAGCACCGTTTGAACCAAGGCTCTACCTGATGGACTGCTCGGTCGCTATCGACGCTTCGAACCGTATCCCTTTCGCGGTCGAATTCACTCTCCACGCGGATGTGGATCCGACTGTAACCATGGGAGGCACCTCGACACTTTCCACTTCGGTGGTGGTGCGGATTGCGCCGGATTTCGAGATCCCCCCGTTTTCCGAGGCGGTCGCCTCTTCGGTGGAGCTGGTTCTCACGCTGCAAGGCGCCGAGCCGACGGACATCGTGCACGCCTTGGCTAGTGAGACTTCCGTTTATGCCCCTTTCTTGGAAACCGATGCTCGGATGACCGAGATCACGCACGATGCGGTCTCGGACAAGGTTACCGTGGAGATCGCGCAGTTCTCCGTGACCATCACCGGCCTTCCAGAAGAGCTGTTTCCTGGAGGCGAACTCATTTTTCCAAACGAAGACTTTGAATGCGGAGACATCGTCCTCAGGGACGGGTCGAGCGTCGTCGCGTTCCCAGTGTCTCCATAATGCCGCGGCCTCTGGAAGGTCACAGTCGGCCGCGACGGTTCGAGCGAAAAGTGGAACCGCGTGCAACCGTTCAGGTGATCAGGCCCGCTTCGTCGGAGCCTCGTTGCGCGTGAAGCCGCTTGCGCCTGCGACGCGCTCGAGGCGATCGAGCTGCGCGTCGCTGAGCCGCACCGTGATTCGATGTTCGAGGACCCACCTTCGGAGCATACGATCGCATCGCCTTGTCGAAAAAAGGAATCGGTGCTTCGGTGCTTCACGCGCGCGAATAAGCCGAAGGCGTTGAGCACGTCGATCAAGCGCCGAGCGCGAACCAAGAAGGTTCGCGCGCGCGCTTGCAGTTTTGTTGGAGACAAAACTCCACCTTGCCCTCCGGTAGCGAGTCACAAACTGACGCTGGTTGTCCCCGGTGAGTCACAACCTGTCGCTTTCTGTCACTTCCGCGACACTTTCTGGCAAAAACGACAAGAAGGGACACGAAGTGTCGCGCGTGCGCCAACTGGCGTCGCGTCTACGCCAAGCAGTGTCGCGCGAGTGACAACGAGTGCACTGCGAGCGCCAAGCAGCGCCAGCAGCGCCAAGTCGCGCCGAGCACGCGCAGTCGGCATGAGGCCGTCGGATTGCCGTCGATCGCCTGCGCACAGAACGCTCGCGCCAACTTTTTGGGGGGCAAAACCGATAACAAGAGTGATGGCCGGAACGAAACCACCCCGACCGCCCAAACCCACCTCCCGCCCCCCCACCCGCCCCGCCGGAACGAGCCCTCGCACAAGCCAACCTGCGCCATACATCGCGCCCCTGCCGAAGCACCAGGGCGAGCAAGGCCACCGATTCAACGCCCGACGTCAACACGAGCGGCTCTCCGCGCCCGAGCGGCACGCGCTGACGATCCTGGTGCGCGCGGCGGTGGCAAGTCTGATCAAGGAACGATAGGATGCGCCCTGCGATGGACCGGCAACTCGCAGGACTGAGGATTGGCGCCTACGCTCGCTTTTCCTCCGACAAGCAATCGGAGACAAGCGCGTCCGCGCAGATTGCGCGTCTCCAGCAGTGGGTGCAGGCACGGGGCGGGCAACTCTCCTCGGGCACACCTATCGTGACGAAGGCATCAGCGGAGCCACGAATCAGCGGCCGGGGCTGATTTCGCTCATGGCGGCGGTGGACTCCGGGGAGCTCGACGTCGTCGTCGTCGAAGACCTCTCGCGCCTCTCCCGAGACATCGAGCACTCCGCGTCCATCCGGAAGCGGTTCGCGTTCTCGGGGGTGCGGCTCATCGGAATCGCGGACGGCATCGACACCCTCGGCAACGGGGGCGACCTCCTCTACGGCGTGAAATCCATCCTCAGCGAACAGTACCTCAAAGACTTGGGGGACAAGACGAGCCGGGGTCTCCGAGACCGGGCCCAGGTCGGACGGGTGACAGGCGCCCTGCCCTACGGGTACACGTCGGCGGCTGCGGCGGACGGTCAGGGGAAAGTCCCGGTCATCGTGGCGGCGCAAGCGGCGGTCGTTCAACGCATCTTCCGGATGAGAGCGGCCGGGCGGAGCTACCGGGACATTGCCAAGACCCTCAACGACGAAGGGGTCGAGCCGCCCCGCGGGCGACAGAAGGATTCGCGAAAGCGGCGCGATGGGTGGGCCATGTCTGGAGTCCGCTCGATGCTCCAGAACTCGAAGTACGCCGGCCGCTGGACCTTCGGCGCTCGCTCTTGGAAGAAGAGCCCCACGACAGGCAAGCGCGTCGTGCGGCCGGCCGAGTCTCCGGTTGTCGAGGTCGCGCTGCCCGAGCTCCGCATCGTGGACGAAGAGACCTGGTCTCGGGTGCAAGCCATCAACGAGCAAGCCCGGGAGCGGCATGCCACAGTGGGCCCCTCGGCCTACGCCCGCGAAGGCGGAGCGAGCACCGCCCGGCGGGTCTATCCTCTGTCCACCCTCATTCGCTGCGGCGTTTGTGGCGGTCCGATGGTCATCGAGAAGACGCAAAAGCCTCGCTACCGATGTGATGCGAGCCGCGGCAACGGCGGTCAGTGCGACAACTCGCACACGGTGATGGAAGACGCGCTTCGAGAGGCCTTCACGTCCGCGATGCTCCGGTACTTCGATCGGCCCGAGGTCGTCGGGCATCTCATCGAGACGGCCCGAGCTGAGCTCGCGAGGGTGCAGCGCACCGTCCCCGACGAGCGCGCCGGGGCCGAAACGGCGCTTGCCACGACTCGAGCCAAGATCGACAACCTCGTCGACCTCGCCTCCACCGGGACGGCGCCGGCTAGCATCCTCGAGAAGATCCGTGAGCTCGAAGTCCTCGCCGGCAGACAGGTTCGCCGCGTCGAAGAGCTGGGAGCCATGCTCGCGCCACTCGACCTACCCCGGCCCGAGGACGTCGTCGCGCGGATTCGTGACCTCGGCGCGCTCTTCGACAAGAGCCCCAAGGACGCGCGAGAAGCGCTCAAGCATCTGCTCGACGATGGCATTCAGCTCCACCCCCTCGAAGACGGGCGCTACCGGGCCCGCTGGACCGTCCGCGGAGGCGCCCTTTTCTTTGGCGAAACGACAAAGCCCCCGGTGCAAACCGAGGGCCTCGAAGAGCGGTCAACGCTATGGGTTGCGGGGGCCGGATTTGAACCGACGACCTTCGGGTTATGAGGCGAGAAAGGCGGTCTTCGCGATATACGCAACTCACCGAAAACAAACAAAAAACCCAAGAGAGACGGAAACTTAGCCGCATCTTCGTGTTCATGGTTCGTCAGGCGACATCACGGCATTTCACATCGGCATGTCAACGTCACGTCAACGAGAAAGGGTGCCACTCGGGCAGGCATCGCCGCGCCGTAGGCCACGGTCTCTCAGATGGCGTTGGGCAGTGAACTCTGCCTCCGGAGACCAATCCCCGATCGCGTTTTCCCCGTGTTTTCTGCGGTTTCGTGATTCCGGCGAGTGTGCCGTAGCGCGCGAAAGTGTTCCGTTTTGCGCGCCCATGGGATTAGTAATCCCACCCCATATCGTGCAACTCGCGTGGGAGGTGTTCGCGAATTCAAGCGCCACCGAGCGCGAAGTCACGCTCGCCCGCTGGCTGCTATTGAGCACGCTTCAGCAGAGTGATGGAGCCTGAGCAGACCCGACGATGAATGCCCCCTCGATTTGAGCCCAAGCCCTTAGGGTTGTGAAGACGCGCAAGCAGTGCGGAGGCGCTACTGTCGGCACCTCCCTCGAGGGGCCAGTTCGCCCGACAATCGCACGGTCGTGTCAAACAAGCCCGTGCCATCCGACCACCTTGACTACGTACCTCGAAAACGGATGGCGGCACGGGCATCACACCGTGCTTCTCGGACTCGTTTAGAGGGACCAGAATAGTTCACGGATGTCTCCAGACACCCAGCTGGTGCCTTCGGCAACTCGACGCAGACCAGATGCTGCGCCTCGAGCAGACCATAGTAGCTGAGGTTTATCCAAGCGTAGCCGGATCGCAAGAGTTGTTCGAACCGGCCTGCATAGTCTCCAGGCTCGGTTAATGAGGCTGCATCCACAATCGGTCTTCCTTGGTCGTCAAAGTCGTCGGCGCCTGCTTCAACGATTAGCGTGTCCTCAATTATCAGTTCGGGGGCGCACCTTTCTCGCAATTGGATCAGATGTTCGGTCAACATTGTTGTCACTTTGCGATATGCCTATTGAAGAGTTCTATACCTTCGCGGGTGCGAATCGGAATTTCCGTCGACGTTGGGACACAAGCTTGAGCTGTGTGCACGGCGCAGGACACTCTTTCGACGTATCGGGCTTCTAACCGTGTTGATCGCGGCTACACAGGCGTGATGTGCGTGCTTCGGATCACCGCCGAGCGTGGCGACAAAATCCAGGTAGGCACCGTCAAAGGGGTACCGGTGTCCCGCGGGGTACCGGCTGCCAATGCTGATCACCCAGTGGTTCCCCCCTACCCCGCTTTCATCATCGCCTTCTTGTTTACTATGGCTGTCGGCTTCTTCCGGTTCGCACGAGCGTTCGGTGACACAGGCGTGAAGGTCGTAGGCTACAATCGTACCACGATGTTCGCGGCGGGAGACGTGTTCGTTCTCGTTCTTGCGAGTTTCTTCTTGGCACATCTGCTCTCTGTACTTCGTGGCGAAGCAGATAGATCCTGATGGACCACGCATGTCAGGTCACGGGCAACCGCGTCGAGCTCTGCTCGGTCAGTGGACGGTACCAGATCCCACGTAGTCAACTGCCCGCCGCGGGCAGAGTTCTAGGCGGATCCCAACCCTACTTTGCCAAGGGTTTAGGGCCGCGATTGGGATTAGTTCTGCGCTTGGCGCTGCGTCACGAAATCGCTAACGCGTTGAAATCGTTGCGGACACGGCAGGATTCGAACCTGCGACTTCTGCCTCCGGAGGGGATGGGACAAAATCAGGAAAGCAAGCTTATACAGCGTTTTTCCGCGCAAAGTGGATCCGGCAAAGTGCCGCAAGACGCAGTTAGATGCACCGAAACGCCGTCAAACCCGGCACGGTGCCGGGTCGTTCTCGACGCACAAGCGCTGGTCGTCGCGCTCTGGCGCCTCATCAGGGTCGTGTAGGCGTGCGTGGGGCCGCGCCGCAAGTTTCGGCTACATTTGGTCAGCGATTGCTTTGGAAAGCGCAGGATAGTCTCATGTCGACGTTCGCAGACAGGTTTCAGAGCCAGCGGTATCGGAACGACGAGCCGTGTCGTGTCTTCCTCCAGCCGGATCCCAGAGATGAGGAATCACCGCCCACAAACGAATTCTGGATTCCTGAGCGGCTTGTGGAGCGACTACACCATCTCGGTCTGGCTTATGAGCTACCGCTTTTGTCGCGTGTTTCGTCGACAGAGGATTGGTCCTACCCCGAGGTGCAAGCCTTCTCGCTGCAGCGGGAGCTCGCATTCCTGATGGCGCATGTTTCCGACCCACTGCTCGCAGCGGCACTTGAACCCTTCGAGGCGCTCCTGACTGAAAGCATACGGCACCCGCGAGGCCGCTCGATTGTCGTCGAGACACCCTACTGAACTGGCCCATTCCGATCGGTCGCGGAAATCGGGGACACGCACAGGATGGGTGAGAAGCCGCATCCATGCGGGCAACGCAGTCCCGAATACCTGTGGTTGCAGAAGCAAGTGCGCCTGGGCGTAGTTTTGGTGGTCGTGCGTTTCGCGGGGATCGTCCTTGTGGCGATTGGCGGACGGCTAGATACGAAATCGTTACAGGTGGTCGAAGACGGCGTCGAGATCCTCGGTTATCCAGTACACGCGAGCGCCGAGGCGCTCCGCCTCCGCCTGCAGGTGGTCCCGGGCGAATCTAAGAGCCAGGAGAAGGGCTTGGAGGGAATCTTCGCCGGCGATCGGCCTGATCTCTCCGGAGCCCAGGCCTTCAACTTGAAGGGGGCACCACCATGGATCGCCCTCCGCCGGATTCGGCGGATAGACTGGTTTTCCAAAACGCAAGTACACCACATGCGATCTGTGGTCCAACTCGAATGTCGCCTGCCGCTCTGCGATCACCTCTCCAAGTGCTTCGGGTCTCCACACAACGCGAGTCTAAACGCTTGGCTACCAAGTTGACCACAAGGGAGCTCCAGGGCTCAGCTTCGATCAGGTCGGAGGTTGCCCGCCATCCTCGTTTGACGGCGGGCGTATTCGAATCCGACCGGGTTCGACCGTGACAATCGCGCCGGCGGCGAGTTCCTGCCCGTAGCGATCGAGGACATCCGCGCATATCGTGCCCTGCTCGCGCGCCGATAGTCCCACGAGGCGGACCAATCCCGAGTGCGGCCGGCCGAAGGCCACCGCGAGCTCACCGAAATCCTTGTCGAGCGTCACCAACACGCGGCTCTGTTCATGCGCGAGTCGGAGGATTTCCTCGTCGCCGGGGTCGCGGTCCCAGTCTCCGGCCCACTCCGTATCGTGGCCGGCGCGGGAAAGCTCCTCCTTGGCCTTGCCCCAGACGCAGGTGTCCAGCAGAACCTTCACGAGCCGGTTTGGCGCTCGAGGGGCTCGATGCGCTCATGGCCCACGACCCGTTTTGCGTAGACGAGGCAGGCCTGGATGTCTTCCCGCTCGAGCCATGGGTATCCCTCGAGGATCGTCTCCGCGGTATCGCCCGCCGCCAGCATGCTGAGAACATGCTCCACCGCCAGCCGTCGTCCGCGAATGATCGGCTTTCCGCCGAAGATCTCGGGATTGACAGTGATCCGGGCGAGCAGTCTTTGTTCATCAACCATGGCCAGCCTTCATTGTGCTCCAATTTGGGAGCCCACACCAGACGTCGTGTAGCGGCGCGTTCTGTCTCGGGATCCGAGCCAGTCACGTGTGAATAAGCCGAAGGCGTTGAGCGCGGTAGTCACGGCTGAGCTCGGGACGAAGGCCCGAAGCGAGGGCGCTGCAGTTTTGGTGTCTGCCAAAACTATACCTTGCCCGAACAAAGTCTGCTCTCTTTTGACGCACGATGAACAAGTTTGGAGCGAACTGCGCAAATCTGAAACAAAGTGAATCCTATTGCCTCGTAGTGACGCAAAGTGCGGCAGCGTGAGTCAGATCGAATCACTTTTGCGCAAAACGATTCAGAGTTATCCAGAAAAGAGCAGAACGAGCCGCTCTGCGTCAATACGCGTCGACAAGGTGGTCGAGCGGCTCGAGCAACTTTTCGAGGGGCAAAACCGATAACAGAGATCGGAGTGGCGCCGACGGATCACAATCGATTCCAAGAAACGGTCACCGGCGAGCCGAGCTCGCTGCGGGACGTTCCTCTGCTCCTGTGCCGAGCGGACGCCGCGGCGATCTTGGGAGTGCCGCTGCGCACGTTCGACAAGCACGTGCGTCCGCTGTTGAACGCGCGGAGAATCGGGCGCATGGTCATGTTTGAAAAAGGGGAAATCATTCGATGGGCGAAGGGAAAGGAAAGCGCGGAGGGTTCCATCTCCGCAAGGACCCACGAAACGGAATCTATGTATGCCGTTTCTACGTCCGCGGCATCGAGAAGAAGCTCTCGACGCGAACGCGAGATCCTGGAGAGGCTAAGGTCCGAGCAGCACAGCTCTACGCCGAAGCGGTGACCGGTCGGCGAGCGGTCGACCCACCCAAATACGGCGAGCTCGCCCCGATCGTTGCCCAATGGCTAGCCGACCTCGAAGGAACGGTCAGCGATGGCGATTGGAGCCGCTGCGAAATGACCTGGCGCGTTCACCTGTTGCCCCACTTCCCGCGGATCGAGCTTCTGACCGAGGCGTCCTGCGAGGACTACTACCGGGCGCGGTTGAGAAAAGTCTCCCGTGCAACCGTGAAGAAAGAGCGCGCGACGCTCGTGCGCTTCGTCCGTTGGGCGAGCATGCGCGGTCGAGGGTATCTCGCACCGATGAACGTTCCAACGCTGCCGAAGAAGGCCAAGGGGACCAAGGCTCTCGACGGGCGAGATAAGACACATGTCACACGTACCGAAGTGCTCGTGATTCTGGATCGCCTGCCGGAACGAACCCGGGCCGGGCATCCGGTCAAAGCATTCGCCACGCTTGCCGCCGAGCTCGGCATCCGCCGCGAGACGATGGACAAGCTCGAAGTGCCGAAGCACTACGAGCCGGACGCGGAGTTCCTTCGCCTCTCAGCCGACATCGACAAGGAAGGCAACGGCCGCCCGCTCTGGCTTTCTCCTCGGGCGCGTGCGGCGCTCGAAGCGGTCGCTCCCGCCCGCGGTCGCATCTTCTCGGGCTTCTACTACCTCAAGACCTTCCGAGCGGCTGCACGCACCGTTGTCGGCGAGGAACGAGCCCGCCACCTGACTGTTCGCGACCTGCGGCATCGCTGCCTCACCGACATCGCCGAACGCGAAGGCCTCGCCGCCGCCGCGTACGTGGGCGGCCATCGCTCCACGGAGATGGCCGGCCGCGTCTACGTGAGCCCGCAGGCTGATTCAGCTGAAGCCGCGTTGCGGGCGCGGGCCCGGGAAGACCGGTTCCAACCCGGCACAGAACCCGGCACAGAAATTGAGTGGCAACCCTGGGCTGCGTTTTTCTCCCAGGATTTCCAGCGGACACGGCAGGATTCGAACCTGCGACTTCTGCCTCCGGAGGGCAGCGCTCTATCCAACTGAGCTACGCGTCCATCCCGGTTTTTCCGGGATAAAATGATTTCGGCTGACCGTCCGGAAAGCCTGGTGCCAGTTATGGTGCCAGTTATTCGACCGCTTTCAAGCTGTCGGTCGGCCTCCGAGCGAGCTCGCAGAGCCGCCGTCGCGGCGCGTTCGCGTGCATTGAAATAGCGGCTCGTGGTCCGGAGATCTCGATGCCCCGCAACCGCCGCCACGGCTCCGGCGCTCTGTGTAACCTCGGCGAGATCGGTCAACGCCGCGTGGCGAAGGTCTCGGAGCGTAAGGTATTGTGCTCGCTCTTCGCCGATCACCAAGGCGGCGGCCTTTCGCAAGGTCCGGCGGTAGTCGTAGCGGCCGAAGATGAGGCCCTCGGACGGGGCGATTGCCTCGAGCTCTAGGCGCGCCAGCGGCGTCAGCTCGAGCGTTCGAGCTTCGCCTTCCTTATCGACCTTGCTGAAACCGCAACGTGCTTCGACCATTCCTGCACACCACCTAACGCCGGGCGGCCACTTCCAGCAATGCCTCGTGTGCGGGTTGATCGTGCTCCACGCACTCCAAGCGCCTCAAGTCACCCTCAGCGCCCCCCAAGCACGACGCATCCGATCGAGGTTTTCGTAACTGGCACGGTGCCAGCTAGGCTGAGTGCGGATGATGCGCGTCGACACCCACCTTGACTGCTAGAGGCAATTCCTCGCCGCGCGAGCTGTCTGCGGCGATCTCGCCGATGCGGCCCTACCTGCTATACTCGTCGCGTGAGCACGACGCGTTCCGCACCCGCACCCAGATCCTCCGCAGAGACGCCCGAAGAACGCGCGCTCGCGCGCAAACTGGTGCGTCAATGGCAAGAGGCACGAGCGATTGCAACGAAACACGGCCTGGACGTTGACGGCGTCCTCAACGTGATTCGGGGTTTGGACCTCAGCCCGGCTGAGCGCATTGAGCTCGGTCTTCGCGCCGCGAGACTTGGCAATGCTGCTGAGCGCCGGTGAACGTCGTTTCCTGTCCGAGCTTCATCAACGGGGTGTTCGTTACTTGTTGATCGGAGCAAGTGCCGCCAATGCGCAAGGAGCGCGGATCGCGACGGTCGACATGGATTTGTGGTTCGAGGATCTCGGCGATCCTCGTATCGCAGAGGCAGCCAAGGCCGCCGGTGGCGTATGGGTTTCGGGAGCGTTTGGCATGCAACCCCCGCAGGTCGGCGGCTTGGCCAAAGCAGATCGATTTGATGTGGTCACCCACGCTCACGGTCTCGACGCATTCGAGCGAGAGTTCCAGCGCGCCAAGAGCATCGAGATCGACGATATTCCAGTCAAAATCCTGCCGCTCGACCGTATCATCGCAAGCAAGCGGGCGGCCGCTCGACCGCGCGACCTAGCCCAGATCCCAGCCCTCGAGGAAGCGCTCGCTGTTCTCCGAGAGAAGAGCTCCAAGTAGCGGTCCGTCGAGCGCGCGAGCGGAGGGTGCACGCCGAGACGCAACGAGAAGACCGACGCCTAGATCACCCTCAGCGCTCCCCAAGCCCGACACGCTCGATCGAGGTTTTCGCAGGGAATTCTCGATTCCATGTCGGCTCCGGAGGGCAGTGCTCTATCCAACTGAGCTACGCGTCCCGATTGATTTTGCCCTTGTTTTTCTGGGCTGAAGTATCTGTCCTCTGGCTACCGATTCCCTCTGATTTTGCGACTGGCTACCGAATTGGCTACTCATCTTGTCTTAATCCAGATCCGCGCGTGCCAACTGGCTACCGGAGTTCATATCACGGAACGCGATCGCGCGCAGGCTCGGCTCAAGATCGGGAAAAGTGCCGCAGCACAGGTTCCCTAGAGTCAAAGCCGCGCCCGCGGTGCTCGCGGGTGTCGCGCCAAGTCGGAAGCATTGCCTCAACCACTCAGCAGGGCTGCCTTCAGCTTGAGGCTGGGAAAGGAAACTTCAATTGCCTTCCAACTGCGCGCCGGCTTTCGCGGCCGAGTTGTCGGGACTCCCTTCCCACTCGTAATACTTCGTCCGTCCCTCGCTGCCCGTGCTCTGTTCTTGTCCTTCGGCGTCCTGTTGCGTTCGGTGCTTGGAAGCGCACGCAACCAAAAGCGAGATCGCGGCTGCAGCGAAGAAAAGAATCATGCGGCCCATGACGACTAGTTAGCAGACAGGGACACGCAGGGTCCTGCCAAATCTGCTGATTCCAGCGCCTTACGAATCAAACCGCGACAATGCGGCGATCGGCTCGAGGCGTCCATTGGGCAGATCCGCCGCCAACCGCTTCGCCAAGGAGACCGGGAAGAACCGGTCTTCCGGCGTCCACCCTGAACCCTGCGAACCCAATTTCACATCGCTGCGATCTTTGCCTGAAAGGGTGAGTGACTTCGGTGGCTTAGGGACCCGGAGAGTGTCCCCGTGCTATGAAGCGGCGATGGCGCTTTGGCAGGCGATCGTGGTGTTCGTGGTGAGCGCGGCGGTGCTGGTTCGCGCTGGGTCCGCGCTGGCCGGGTACGCGGACCAAATCGCGGAGCGCACGAAGATGAGCCGGCTCTTCGTCGGCACGCTGCTCCTCGCGTTTGCCACGTCGCTTCCCGAGCTCGTGGCGGAGGTTACCGCCGCGCGGGCTGGTGCACCCGATCTCGCAGTCGGTGATCTCTTGGGCTCGTCGATGGCCAACATGGCCGTTCTCGCCGTCATCGATTTGCTCTACCGAGGAAAGGTATGGCCCTCGGTCGAGCTCGGCCATGCTCGAGTCGCCGCGGTGGCCATCGCGCTCACCGCGATCGTGGGGTTCAGCATCCTCTTGCCTACCGAGCCTCAGCTCTGGGGTATCGGCCTCGCGCCGATCTCGATCATCGTTCTCTACGTGCTCGCCGTAGCCTGGTTCCGCCGCATGCCGCTTCTGGCGCGGCCCGGGCTCGAGATGCCCAACATCACGATGCAGAAGTCGACGGGATGGAGCGCCGAAGCGGCTAAATACTCGCTTGCCGGCCTTTGGGGACGCTTCAGCGCCGCGTCGCTGCTGATCTTTGCTAGTGCGCCCATCGTGACGCTTAGCGTGAAGGCGATCGCCGATTCGACAGGCATCGCGCAGACGTTCCTCGGTGCGGCAATTTTGGGGGTGACCACGTCGTTGCCCGAGCTGGTCGCGTCGATCGCTTCGGTCCGGATCGGGGCCTACGACATGGCGGTCGGCAACCTCTTTGGAAGCAACGTCGGCAACATGAGCATCCTGGTGTTCGCAGACATGGCCTACTCGCAGGGTCCGATCCTCTCGGCCGTTTCGCACGCGCACGTGATGTCGGCGCTTGGGGCGATTTTGCTGATGGCCATTGCGGTGGCCGCTATCGTGGGCGAATCGGAGCAGACTCGAATCCGCAAGCTCGAGCCCGATGCGATCGTGCTGTTGCTCGCCTACGCGACGACGATGACGCTCATCGCGCTCTACAGTTGAGCGCGAGCACGCAGCGCCGATTGGGCGGCAGAGAGCCTGGCGATCGGCACCCGATACGGTGAGCAGCTCACGTAGTCGAGCCCGAGCCGGTCGCAAATCGCGATCGAGGCGGGGTCTCCGCCATGCTCGCCGCAGACACCGGTCTCGATGTCGGGCCGGGTCTTGCGCGCCTCGGTGACCGCCAGGCGCATGAGCTTCCCAACGCCGTCTTCGTCGAGCGTGGCGAACGGATTGGCAGGAAGGATTCCATCGGCGAGGTAGCGCATCAGAAAGCCCGACTCGGCGTCGTCCCGGCTCATGGCAAACGTCGTTTGAGTGAGGTCGTTGGTGCCAAATGACAGGAACTCGGCGTACTGCGCGATTTGCTCGGCAGTCAGCGCGGCGCGCGGCACCTCGATCATGGTGCCGAACTGGTAACTGACCTCGACTCCCTGCTCGGTCATCACGTCGCGGGCTTCAGCCTCGAGAACCTCGCGCTGGCGGCGCAGCTCGTTCACATGGCTGGTCAGAGGAATCATGATCTCCGGGATCGGCTTCACGCCCTCCCGGGTCACCTCACAGGCGGCCTCGAAAATCGCCCGTACCTGCATCCGCGTGAGCTCGGGGATGAGGATTCCCAGCCGCACGCCGCGTAAGCCAAGCATCGGATTCGATTCTCGGAGCGAGCTGACCTTATCCCGCATCAGCTGTATTTCCGAAAGCTTAGCAGTGATTTCTTCGACTTCTTGGAGAGTCCTCGCATTGGTAATCCGAATCTGAAGATCGGCGAGCTCCCGGGTGAGCTCATCGAAGCTCGGCAAGAACTCGTGCAAGGGTGGATCGATCAAACGGACGATGACCGGCAGCCCGTCCATGGCCCGAAACAGGCCCGCAAAGTCCCCGCGCTGAAAGGGAAGCAGCGCATCGACCGCCTCCCGACGCTCGGCAAGCGAGCGGGTGGTGATCATGTGCTGGACCGTGGGGAGCCGCTCGGGCTGGAAGAACATGTGCTCGGTTCGGCAAAGCCCGATCCCTTCGGCGCCGTACTTTCGGGCCCGTATCGCATCCTCGGGGTAGTCTGCATTGGCCCGAACGCCGAGGCGTCTGAAGTCGTCCGCCCACCCCATCAGGCGCGAGAGCCACTCGTCCTCCATGTCCGGCACGACGGTATCGAGCTTTCCCTCGAACACCTCGCCGGTGGTGCCATCGATCGAAATCCACTCCCCCTCGCGGATCTCGAGGTCCCCTACCCGCATGATGCGGCCCCGCAGGTCGATGCTGAGCTCGGAGGCGCCGACCACCGCCGGCTTGCCGAACTGCCGCGCGACCAGCGCGGCGTGGCTCGTGCGCCCTCCGCTGGAGGTCAAAATCCCGTTTGCCGCCAGCATCCCGTGCACGTCGTCGGGCTTCGTCTCGGGACGGACCAGGAGGACCTCCCGGCCTTCCTTGACCCAGCGTTCGGCGAGGTCGGCGTCGAGCGCGATCACCCCGGTTGCCGCGCCTGGCGACACGTTCAACCCACGCGCCAACACCTGATGGCCTGCTTTGGCTTCGAGCGAAAACTGGGGATGCAGGAAAAACTCGATCTGCTCAGGCTGGACCCGCAGGATTGCTTCCTCCCGGCTGATCAGGCCCTCGTCGGCGAGCTCGATGGCAATCCGAACCGCAGCCTGCGCCGTCCGCTTGCCGGTTCGCGTCTGCAGAATCCACAGCATCCCGCGCTCGACGGTGAACTCCATGTCCTGCATGTCGCGGTAGTGACGCTCCAGACGCCGCGCGATCTCCTCGAATTGAGCATACACCTCGGGCATCTCCGTCTTGAGCTGCTCGAGCGGCTTCGTCGGCCGCGTCCCAGCCACGACGTCTTCGCCCTGCGCGTTGGTCAGGTAGTCGCCCTCGAGCGCGTTTTCCCCAGTGGTTGCATTGCGCGACATCGCAACGCCGGTGGCGGAGCTTTCGCCGAGATTGCCGTAGACCATCGTGACGACGTTGACACCGGTGCCTAGGTCGTGGGCGATCTTGGCGGCTTGGCGGTAGTCGCGGGCGCGCTTTCCGTTCCAGCTGTCAAAGACGGCCTGAACCGCCATGCGAAGCTGATCCTCGGCGTTGCTCGGGAACTCGATGCGAGCGTTGCGCAGCACGATCTCTTTGAATGCACCGACGATGGAACGATAGTCTTCCGCAGTGAGGTCGGCGTCGCTGCTGACCCCGCGACTCTCCCGATGATGCGCCAGCACGTCCTCGAACGGCTCGTCCCGCACGCCGAGCACGACCGTGCCGAACATCTGAATGAGCCGCCGGTACGAGTCGAATGCAAAGTGCGGATTGCCCGTCAGCGCGATCATGCCCTCGGTTACCGCGTCGTTGAGGCCGATGTCGAGGACGGTATCCATCATGCCAGGCATGGAAAATTTCGCACCCGATCGGCAGGAGACCAGCAAGGGGTTAGACGGGTCGCCGAAGCGCTTCCCCGTCTTTCGTTCCATGGCGCGAAGCGCCTCGATCACCTGATCCCAAAGGCCGGCCGGAAGCCCACCGCCTGCTGCAAGATAGGTGTTGCATGCCTCGGTCGTGATGGTGAAGCCTGGGGGCACCGGCACCCCGAGGCGGGTCATCTTGGCGAGGTTCGCACCCTTGCCGCCAAGCAGGCCGAGCACCCGATCCCAATCGCCCCCGACCGCAGCTTCTGCCTGATCGAGCTCATCGAGTGAGTACACCCATTTTGTAGTCATCGGACTCTCCCTTGCCGCGCGTGTGTTCGCTAGAGGCTTTAGCCAACGGGCCGCCGGCACGCAACGACGCCAACTCCGTTCTCTTTACCTTCCGGTGGGCTTCGACAACACTACGGCCGGAGGGAAAGCCATGGGCATCGTGTCGTGGGTCATTTTCGGCTTGGTGGCGGGGGCGCTCGCGAAGGTCTTGATGCCTGGTGAGGAAGCCAGCGGCATTCTGAAAACCACGGCCCTGGGTATCGTCGGCGCAGTGGCAGGCGGTTTCCTCGGAACGCTACTCGGTTTCGGCAAAGTGACCGGCTTCAACATCCGGAGCTTCGTCATCGCCATCGCCGGGGCGCTGCTGGCCCTCTGGCTCTACCGCGTGCTCAGGAAGAGCTAGCGGCGGAATTCGCCGGCCCGCCGGCGGGCGCCAAGTCGAGCATCCGACAAACCCCGTCTAGCTCAACCCCGAGGGCGGGCATGCTCTTTGCGTGTCGCTGCGCGTGCTTCCTTGGATTGCAGGGGGCTGGCTGAGCGGTCTCTTCATTGGCGCGCAATGGCAGACGGAGCTCGCGCCGATCTTCATCGGCATCGCGTTGGTCGGCGCGCTGAGCATCGTGCTCCATGGCGAAGACCTCGAGGCAAGGCTTTGGGTTGGTCCTCTTTCGCTTCTCGGGTTTCTCTGCGGGGTCGGGGTCTCTCCGACACAGGCTCCCCGCTGCTCGGTGCGCGCAGAGGCGTCGGTCCTCGCGCGCGTCACGTCGGTGCGCCATGGGTTGGGCGATGCGCGGCTACGCCTACGCACGGTCGACGGTCGTGTCCTCTCTTCCAAGGAACGGGTCGCACCGGGCATGCTGCTCGAGACGCGCATCGCGAGTCGCCGCGCACCCCCGGGGGGAAGCCTCGTTCGCCTGCAGGCCGAGCTTCGGCCCCGGACGGAGCTTCAGAACCCGTCTCCTCATCCCGACCTCTCGTCGCGTAAACCGGGAGCATGTTGGGCGCGGTGGGACGTGCAGACGCCGCTCGTCGTAACGGGGATCTCGCCGCTCGGGAGGGCCGTTCACGAAGCCCGGAAACGCGTGCGCGCGCACATGAACGAGGCGTTGCCGCAGGACACGGCAGGGGTGGCGCGCGCGTTGGTGCTAGGAGACGGCGCAGCGCTCGACTATCAACAGCGTCAGACCATCGCCGCAGTCGGGCTTGCACACTTGTTTGCCGTGTCGGGGCTTCACGTCGCCCTGGTGAGCGGGACCCTCGTGCGTAGCCTGTCCTGGGTCCTCCGGGGCTGCTCAGTCGCGTTCGATGCGCGGCGTCTCGCGGCCGCGCTCGGGGTTCCGCTGACGCTTCTGCACGCCCTTTTTGCCGGGGGCTCGCCAAGCGCGTGGCGCGCTGCGATCACGGCGGCCCTCACCTGGCTCATGGTCGCCATCGGTCGGCGGCCCTCGCCCACCGCCGCGACCGCCACGGCGGCGTTGGCCCTCTCGGTGCCCGACCCCTCCATGGCGCTTCGTCCTGCATTCCTCCTCTCGATCGTGGCAACCTCGGCAATCCTGAGCGCCCCGCCCCATCGACCGGGCGTTCGCTGGGCTCGTTTCCGAGCCTTGGCCACGATCAGCGCCAGAACGCTCGTTGCGACGACGCCGATGGTCTGGTGGTGGTTTGGCGGCGTTCCCCTCGTCGGCTGGCTTACCAACATCTTGGTTCTCCCGCTGGGCACCTGGGTGCTGGTTCCGCTCGCGCATCTCTTTGTGCTCACCACTTGGGCGCCCCAAGCGGTCCTATGGGCGGAGCCGGCGCTAACTGCGGCCGTAGACCTGCTGCTTTCCATCTGTGACGTCTTCGCCCTGCTTTCGTTCACACGGCGTTTGCCGCCGCTCGACATCGCGCAGGGGATCATCGTCCTCGTCGCGTGCGTGCTCTTGCTGCGCACGCGCAGCTGGCGCCGTGGCATCTGCATCCTCTCAGCCGCCGCGGTGCTATGGCTCGCCGCCGACCGAGCACTCGTCATTCGGGAGCAGCCGCACGGAGCGCTTCGGATGACCTTCGTCGACGTCGGTCAGGGCGACGCCACGCTCGTCGATTTTCCCGATGGCCGGCTGGCACTGGTCGACACGGGCCAGGGAGGCCGTCATCCCGCGGCTCGCGCCCTAAGGGAGCTACTGGCCGCTCGGCGACGCATGCGGATCGATCTCGTGGTGATCACCCACGGCCATCCCGACCACTATGGGGGGCTCGGAGGACTGCTCGAGGAGTTCGAAATCGGTGAGCTTTGGCTCAACGGGCAGCTTTTGGTCGAGGAACGGGACGACGCGATGACACGGCTAGCGTCGGCCGCGCTGGCCACTGGCACCAAGCTTCGTTTTGCTCCCGAGCTCTGCCAAGGGACCCACCACTTCGGTGAAGCGATGCTCGACGTGTTGTGGCCGTGCCCCCGGTACGATCCCGAGCTCGACCTCAATGACAATTCCATCACCATCCGTGTGACCCTCGGCCGCCGTTCCTTTTTGCTCACCGGTGATCTGGAAGCCGCGTCCGAGCGGCGGCTGGTTCGAGCAGGACGCATTGCGTCGAGCGACGTGCTCAAGGTGGCGCATCACGGTTCGAAGACCTCCACCTCGCCCGCGTTCCTCCAGGCCGTCAGACCGTCAATCGCGGTCATCAGCAATGGCGCCGGCAACCGCTATGGACATCCGAGCGCCGCCGTGATCGCCCGGCTCCGCGACGCAGGGGCGAACGTGCTTCGGACCGAGCTGCGGGGCGGTGTCGTGGTGTTCACCGACGGCGATCGCCTCGAGATCGCGCCCTAGGCCCCGATCGGCTTTTCAAACAGGCGATAGCGTTTGTAGATCGTCGCACCCATGCTTCGAATCGCAGCGTTGATCAGCCGATTGTCCTCGAGCGTCCAGCCGAGCTCCGCCCATTCGTATCCCTGGTCCAAGCCGCGCCGGACCAACTCGGCGATGATGGCCATCGCCAACGGCGCATAGCGCTTCTTGCCTCGAAGCTCGGTCCGAATCCCGAGGAGCATCAGGCGGGCCGACTTGGGCCGTCGAATTTTCAAGCGCCAGATGAGCTTTGCGATGTTGACGGGGCTCAACTTACCGTCGAAATCCCGAATTACCTCGTTCAAATTCGGCAGACAGATGCAGATCCCGACCGGCCGGCCGTCGATCTCGGCAAAAAACGACAGCTCCTTGTCCAAGATGAGCTGCAGATCCGCCGCCATCTTCTTCGCTTCCGAATCGGTCGCGGGCACGAAGCCCCAGTTGTGCTGCCATGCATCGTTGAAGACGCCGAGGATGTCGTGGACCTCGGTCTTGAGCTTGCTCGGCTTCACAGATCGAAAGCGTAGCTCGGGCAAGCTGTTCATCGCATCCAAGGCCCTCTGAGCACGGGCCGGTGCGGGCACCACGAGGTACTTCCACCCGTAGCAGTCCTTCACTTTCCGAAGGCCCACGCCCTCGGCAAGCATTCCTTGATGCGGCCTGTGGTGCGGCGACATGATGGTCGGCGGCGAATCGAACCCCTCGACCAACATCCCGGTCTCCTCGTTGATGGAAAGAGAAAATGGTCCGCGAATCGTGGTCATTCCTCGCTCGGCGAGCCATCGCGCAGCAGTCTCGACCAGCGCCGAAGCCACCTCTTGATCGTCCACCGTGTCGAAGAAGCCAAAGAAACCGGCGTTGTCCTGGTGAATCCGCAGATGCTCGTGATCGACCTGCGCAGAGATGCGGCCCACCGCCTTTCCGTTCTTCCACGCGGTAAACAAGGCTACCTCGGCGTGCTCGAAAAAAGGATTCTTAGCGGGCGTCAGGCGATCGCGGATCTCCATTTGAAGCGGCGCTACCCACGCTGGATCATCGCGATACACGTCGTAGGCCACCTGAATGAAGTCCTCCAGGTCCTCTCCGGGCTGGTGCTCTTTGATCTCGACACTCATATCTTTTGGGGTCCTACCATTTCCTCGGGCCTGACGGCTTCGTCGAACTGCTCCGCGGTCAGAAGGCCCAGCTCGACCGCCGCTTCGCGCAGGGTCGTGTTGTTCTTGTACGCGTGCTTGGCGACTTTCGCCGCATTGTCGTACCCGATGATGGGGTTCAACGCGGTCACCAACATCAGTGACCGCCGAAGCTTGTCGTCGATCGTCTCGAGATTCGGCTCGATTCCGACGGCGCAGTTGTGGTCGAAGCTCTGAGAGGCATCGCCGAGCAAGCGAATCGACTGAAGCAGATTGTACGCCATGACTGGCTTGTACACGTTGAGCTCGAAATTGCCCTGAGAGCCGGCAATTCCGATGGTGACGTCATTGCCCATCACCTGGGTGCAAACCATCGTCATGGCCTCGCACTGAGTCGGGTTCACTTTGCCCGGCATGATCGAGCTTCCCGGCTCGTTCTCCGGGATGCGAATCTCGCCGATGCCCGAACGCGGCCCCGAGGACAACCAACGCACGTCGTTTGCAATCTTCATCAATGCAACGGCCAGCTGTTTGAGGGCACCGCTCGTCCCAACGAACGCGTCGTGCGCCGCGAGCGCCGCAAACTTGTTCGGTGCCGACACCAGATCAGTGCCCGCGAGCTCGCTGATCTTTGCCGCGACCCGCTTCGCATATTGTGGATGCGTATTGAGGCCCGTCCCAACGGCCGTGCCACCGAGCGCCAGCTCGCGAAGCGGAGGCATGGTCGCCTCGACGGCAGCCATCGCATGGTCGATTTGCGAAACCCACCCGCTGATCTCCTGACCGAGCGTCAACGGAGTGGCATCTTGCAGGTGCGTTCGGCCGATCTTGACGATGTGGGCGAACGCCTTGGATTTGGCGTCGAGCGTATCTCGCAGCGCATGGACTTTCGGAAGCATGGACTCGATCGCCAAGACCGCGGCGATGTGCATCGCCGTTGGAAACGTGTCGTTCGAAGACTGCGAACGGTTGACGTGGTCGTTCGGATGGACGGGACTCTTGCTGCCCATCTTTCCACCGCTCAGCTCGATTGCACGGTTCGAGATGACCTCGTTCACGTTCATGTTGGACTGGGTTCCGGAGCCCGTCTGCCAGACGACGAGCGGAAAGTGGTCGTCCAGCTTCCCCTCGATGACCTCGTCCGCGGCGCGGACGATGAGATCGCGAATCTCCGCATCGAGGTTGCCGAGCTCGTGGTTCGTAATCGCGGCTGCTTTTTTGAGGATTCCAAACGCGCGAATGATCTCGGTCGGCATCTGCTCGGCGCCAATTCGGAAGTTCATGCGCGACCTCATGGTCTGTGCGCCGTAGTACTTGTCCGCAGGAACCTCGACGGGGCCCATCGAATCGGTTTCGACACGCGTCGTCATATGACCTCCGGGCGGACCCTTACCGCGTCCTTGACCTGATGTCGATTCCTCGTAACAGGTTGGGTCCGATGCTCCCAGCGCGACCGACGGCCCGACCTCGGCCATGCCCCGTCTGTGGACGGGACGTCGACGCCTTGCGCGCGCCGCGGGTGTGTTGGCTCGAAGACGGGCCTCGTTTCCTTTGTAGTGAAGATTGCCGGAGTCGTTTTCTCCGGGGCGAGCGCGATTTTGACACGCCACCGCGCTCACGTTCCGACAGAGCCCGGGCGGAGCGGCCATCGATTCCAGACCTGGTGCGCGAGGCCACCGTGGTCCGCGACCCGCCGGCGGCCGCTGACCGAACGCAAGACGGCTCCCGGCGGTATGAGCCTCTGGCCGCATCGGGCTTGGCCCTTCTCTCGCTGGCCGTCGTTTTTCTGGGCACGCACCCTGCCTTTGGGTGGGTTGCTGCGCTGTTGATCGTCTCGAGTGCCGCACTCGGCGCACGCATTCCCCTCGGCACCATTCGTGCCCCGGATTCATTGCGCGCCATGGCGCCCTCCGGCCTCGTGCTCTGTGCGATGGCGGCAGCCTCGATCGCGGACCCGGTCGCCCAGCGTTGGGCGTTGCTCGGAGCTTCGATTGCGGCGCTTGCCATATCCGCCCGCAACTGGGTTCATGCCTCGATGCTTTTGCCGATTCATGCCGTAGCCAGGGAGCTCGTTGGCACCTTGCCGCGCAAGGCGCGCATCCCGTCGCGGCCGACATCGGCCTATGAGGAAGTGCCTGCCACACAGCTACATCCTGGAGACCTCGCAGTGGTTCTGGAGGGGGAGACCGTCCCCGCGGATGGCGTGGTCGAAGAAGGCGCAGGGCTCGCGCTCCGCTACCCCAAGGCCGCGCACTCGAGACCGTATGCTCGGGGCGACTTCATCCTCTCTGGCACTCGCGTTCTCGACGGTGCGCTGACCATTCGCGTGCGGCGAGCCGGTGCAGAGCGCGCCGTCGCACGGGCACTCGAGCTGACCAACCGCACGCGGGAGGTCCGCGTGGCCTCTCGTATCCGTTTCGCGCTCGCTCATTGGAGCTGGCTCTTGCTGGCGATTGCCGCCGTGGTCGTCCTGATATGGGCGGGCCCGCGCACGGCAGCCGCGTTGCTACTGGGGCTTCCCGTGCTCGCGTTCGTAGCGTCCCTCGATGCCCCTCCCGAGGCTGGCGCGCTTGCCTCGGCACGCCGCGGAATCTTTTTTGGGAGCGCGCGGGCCCTTCGTGATGCGGGCCGGACGGGGACGGCGGCCATCCTTCTGCGGGGCGCGCTCACCGCAGGAGAGCCGATCGTCCAGCAGGTGCATCGGTTGGGCAATGAAGATCCAAGCTGGGTCATTGCGCTTGCCGCGGCCGCCGAAAAAGCGGCCGAAGACCATCCGATCGCGCGCGCCATTCAACGCTATGCCAAAGACAATGACTACGCCGATGCCACGGTGCGCAAGGAACGCCCGCTTGCGGGGCTCGGCGTGACTGCCGTGACCGCTCACGGTATCCCCGTCGTCGTCGGCCGGCGCCAGCTTCTGCTGGATGAGGGTATCAGTGTGGCAGCCGCGGATAGCGACGCCGTCCACATGGAAAACGAAGGACTCACCCCGATCTTCATCGCGGTAGGTGGACACGTCGAAGCACTGTTGGCCGTTCTCGATCCAACGCACGTCGGGGCGCGCGGCGCCGTGCAGCGAATCGCCGACCTCCCGTGTGAGGTGGTGATCCTTTCCGGTGACGACCGGCGAACCGTCGAGCGGATTGCCTCGAACCTCGGCGCCGGACGAGTCAAGGCGCCGCTCTTACCACGTGAGCGAGTGGCTGAAGTCAGGGCGCTCCGGGAAACCGGGGGCATCACCGCGGCCATCGGTCGGGGCGGCGAAGACGACGCGGTGCTGGCGGCATCCGATCTCCCCATCTCGTTGCGGCCGATGGGCACAGCGCTCGAAGAGCGAGGCGTCGTGATTGCAAGCCGGGACGTCCGGGACGCAGCGGATGCCTTGTGGATCGCCCGGGCGGTGCGTCGGTCGACCTCGCGGAGCGTAGCCACGTGCGTCATCATGGGCCTTCTGGTCGTTCTGGGCGCAATCCTCGGCTGGATGACACCGGTGGCCGCAGCGTTGATCGCGCTAGGTACGGAGGCCTGGGCGCTTCGGGCTGGCTCCCGCCTCCTTCGCCGTGTAGACCTTCGAGTGCCGATGCAGCAGTAGCGGAGACCGAGCGATGACCGACAAGCCATGGGGCGGACGCTTCCAAGAGGAGCTGGACGCGATCGCCGCGCGATTCAGCGCGAGCGTGGATGTGGACGGGCGTCTATGGCCGCAGGACATCGAAGGCTCGATCGCACACGTGCGCATGCTCGGGGACCGCGACATCTTGTCTGGGCAAGACGTGAATCGAATCGTGGCCGGCCTCGAGCGCATTGGCGCCGCTATCGAGCGAGGTGAGCTTCACTGGGATCCGGCCAAGGAAGACGTTCACATGAACGTCGAGGCCGCCCTGATCGAAGCCATCGGCGAAGTCGGCGGCCGGCTCCATACGGGACGGAGCCGCAACGACCAAGTGGCCACGGACATGAGGCTTTGGACGCGACAAGCTTGCGATTCGACCGTGGCCGACATCGACGCCCTCCTCGAAGTCCTCGTCGACAAGGCCGAGGCACACGTCGATTATTTAATGCCCGGGTACACCCATTTGCAGCGCGCGCAGCCGGTGAGGCTCGCTCACCATTTGCTGGCCTGGGCCGAGATGCTCGAGCGAGATCGAGGCAGGCTCTCGGACGCGGCCAAACGGCTCAACGAGTGCCCACTCGGTAGCGCGGCGCTGGCAGGAACGACCTTTCCAATCGATCGGGAAGCCACCGCCCATGCGCTCGGCTTCGAGCGGCCCATGCGCAACTCTCTCGACGCCGTCAGCAGCCGCGATTTCCTGCTCGAAACGGTGAGCGCGTTGGCGATTTGCGCCGTCAACCTGTCGCGGGTCTCGGAAGAGCTCGTCCTGTGGTCGAGTCAGGAGTTTGGGTTCGTGCAAATGAGCGATGCCTTCACCACCGGCTCGTCGATCATGCCGCAAAAGAAAAATCCCGACATGCCCGAGCTCGTCCGGGGCAAGACCGGCCGAGTCGTCGGATCGCTGGTCAATTTGCTCGTGATGCTCAAGGGCCTGCCACTCAGCTACAACCGCGACCTACAAGAGGACAAGGCACCGGTGTTCGAGGCGTTCGACACCGTCCAGCAGTGCCTTGCGGTCTTGAGCGGAGCCATCGCCTCGGCTGCATTCGACCGAAAGCGAATGGAAGCCGCGCTGAAGGAGGGCTTTTTGAATGCCACCGAGGTCGCGGACTGGCTGGCTGCGCATGGAGTGCCCTTCCGGGAAGCGCACCACGTGACGGGAAAGCTCGTTCAGCAGGCAGTCGAGCGTGGCGAGACGCTTTCCGATCTCCCGCTCGAGGTCTATCAGGCCGCGCACGAGGCTTTCGACGACAGCGTGTTCCCGGCGCTCGACATGGAAACCGCCGTCGAGCGGCGTGCTGTGCTCGGTGGCCCGGCCCGGGCCCGTGTGAGAGAGGCCATTGCCGACCTGCGGGGTCGACTGCAAGCCCGCCGCAACTCATAAGAGGCCCTCATGTCCAACGTGCACATCCCCGAGTCGCCTTGGTTTTCGTACCGGGACGGTGCGCTCGCATGCGAGAAGTTGCCGCTCGCCTCGATCGCGGCGGAAGTCGACACACCGGCGTTCGTCTACTCTGGGGCCGCCATCGACGATGCCTACCGGTCGATCGACGAAGCATTGCAGTTCGCCCCGCATCTCATCGCCTACGCAGTCAAGGCCAACGGAAACTTGTCCGTCCTGGCACGGCTCGCGTCGCAGGGATGTGGAGCGGACATCGTCTCGGTGGGCGAGATGCAACGCGCACTCAAGGCCGGCTTCACGCCAGAGCGCATCATCTACAGCGGCGTCGGCAAGCGCCGAGAAGAAATCGTCGCCGCCGCCAAAGCGGGGATTCGGGCGCTGCACGTCGAGAACATCCAAGAGCTCGACGTCGTGGAAAGCGTAGCCCAAGAGCTCAGCTGCCCCCTGCCCATCGGCCTTCGCGTCAATCCCGACGTGGATCCCAAAACCCACCCCTACATCGCCACGGGGCTTCGAGAGTCCAAGTTCGGCCTCTCCATACCCGTGGCCGAGGAGGTCCTTCCGCGCATCGTGCAAAGCGACCACCTGAAGCTCGAGGCAGTGGCTTGCCACATCGGCTCGCAGCTTTCCTCGGCGCAGCCTCTTCGCGACGCGATCGAGATTCTCGGTCGTTTCGCGGTGCATTGTATCGATCGGGGGGCCAGCTTGCGCGCGATCGACGTCGGCGGTGGTTGGCCCATGCACTATGGGCAAGAGCTCGACCCTTACCCGTCGGCCGACGCATTTGGCCAAGCCATTCGCGAAGGTCTCGAAGCGTCCCACATGCTGAGGCCTGGCATCGAGATCATCACCGAGCCGGGCCGTGCGCTCGTCGGCGACGCTGGCGTGTTGTTGACGCGAGTCCTCTATACCAAAACGCAGGGTGCGCGACGATTCGTCATCGTCGATGCGGCGATGACCGAGCTGATTCGCCCCGCGCTCTACGGCGCCTACCACGAGATCATGCCGGTATCGGAGCCCGCATTCAACGCGGCGCTCTTCCCCGTCGACGTCGTGGGCCCAGTCTGTGAGTCGGGCGATTTCGTCGCCAAAGACCGCGCGCTCCCCGAGATCCATCCAGGCGACCTTCTCGCGATACGTGGCGCCGGCGCCTACGGCCGTGAGATGCAGAGCATGTACAATGCAAGGCCCTTGCCTCCGGAGGTCCTGATCGATGGAGATCGTTCACGCCTGATACGACGGCGAAGTGGTCCAGAGGCACTGTGGCAGGGTGAGATCCTCGAATGAGTGGAGTGACGATCATTGGAACCGGGCGTCATCTGCCCGGCGCACCGGTGCCAAACGAAGCGCTCGCCCGGGTCATGGATACGAGCGACGAGTGGATTTGGAAGCGCACCGGCATCAGGCAGAGGCATTTTGCTCGCGACGGTGAGGGACCGAGCGATTTGGCCGTCGAAGCCTCGCGGCACGCCTTGCTCGATGCGGGCATCGCCCCACAGGACATCGACTACGTGATCTTCGCGACCATGACGCCGGACTACTTGCTCCCCGGGTCCGGCCCCTTGCTGGGCGCAAAGCTCGGGATTTCCGAGGTTCCTGCGCTCGACATCCGGCAACAATGCGCCGCGATGCCCTACGCCCTCCAACTGGCGAACGGCCTCGTTCAATCCGGCGCAGCACGAACCATCCTGCTCGTGGGCGCAGACGCCCATGCCGGGTTCATGCCGTGGACCGATTGGGACGTCGTGCGCTCGGAAGCGATTCGGTCCGTGTCGCCGGAGGCATATGAGCGCGCCACCGAGCATCGAGGGCTCGCAGTCGTATTTGGCGACGGTGCCGCAGCGATGGTGCTTCGGCAAAGCCAAAGTCACGAGGGCGGTTTCATCGGGGCCGAGCTTCACAGCGACGGGGCCTCGTTCGACCATCTATTCGTCTCCGGATGCGGCTTTCGTCACGTGCCTTACGTCACCGAGGCGAGGTTGCGCGCCGACGATCACATCCCGAGGATGCGCGGAGGCTCCTTACTCAAGAAGGCCGTCCAGACTCTATCTCGCACCGTGACTTCGCTTCTGAAGCGGCACGACCTATCGGTCGATGATGTCGACTGCTTCATCGCGCATCAAGCCAACGACCGGATCAACAGCGCCGTACGGCAGGCCCTACGCATTCCCGTTGAAAAGATCCCTTCGAACATCGAGCGGTACGGCAATACGTCGTGCGCCACCATCGGCATTCTGACCGACGAGCTGCGCCGCGATGACAAGATCCGGGAAGGTGACCTGCTTTGCTTCCTCGCGTTGGGCGCAGGTTTGAACTGGGGCGCCGCGCTACTGCGCCTCTAACCGATCAAGACGTCCGGCCGCTCCCCGATCTTCGGGTGCACGACCCCGCGCTCGGTGTAGATCGCGTCGATCAATCGCGCGGGCGTCACGTCGAAGGCGGGATGCCGGCATGGAATGCCATCGGGCACCAGCGTGGCACCGCCGACTTGAGCGACTTCCGCCCGGGAGCGCTCCTCGATGGGAATGTCGGCGCCCGACGGCGTTCGGAGGTCGACGGTGCTCCAGGGCGCCGCGACCGTGAAGGGGACCTCATGGGCGTTGGCGAGCACGGCTAAGGTATAGGTCCCTATCTTGTTCGCCACGTCGGCATTGGCGGCGATTCGGTCACTGCCCACCACCACGAATTGAATCTCGCCCCTCTGAAAGAAATGCCCCGCCATGTTGTCGGTGATGACCTCGACGGGAATTCCGTCCTGGTGAAGCTCCCACGCCGTGAGCCGCGCGCCCTGCAGGTACGGCCGCGTCTCACTGGCTAGGACCCGCACCCGCTTGCCCTGTCCGTGCGACGCGCGAATCACGCCGAGCGCAGTCCCGTAGCCGCCCGTGGCCAACGCTCCCGCATTGCAATGGGTGAGGATCAAGGCGCCATCGGGAACGTCGGCCGCTCCGAGCTCCCCCATGCGCCGACAGGACTCCACGTCTTGTCGATGGATCGCCTCCGCCTCGGCCAGCATCGACTGGAAACGCTCTTCCTGCGCGCGGTCGGCCACTTCGCCCGCCTTGCGCGACATGCGCGCGATGGCCCACGGCAGATTGACGGCGGTGGGCCTCGTCGCATTGAGAATTCGACCCGCAACGCCGTTGGCAACCAAAAACATCTTGGCATCGCTCGCTTCGTCGCGCGCGACCAACGCGAGCGCGTATGCCGCGGCAATCCCGATTGCCGGCGCCCCGCGAACGACCATGTCACGGATGGCATGGGCCACTTCGTCCGCGGTGCTGTAACGATGATACCGGACTTCGCCAGGAAGCAGCCTCTGGTCGAGCATCACCACCTCTCGGGTCGCCGGATCGAACTCGACGGAAAACCAGCTGGCGCCACCCAACGGCTCGCGGGAGAGCCCCGCGTTCATGACTCGTCCAGGAGCCGTCGCAGCGTCTCGTTGACGACCTTGGGATTGGCGGCCCCCTTGGTCGCTTTCATGACCTGGCCCACGAAGTACCCGATGAGGCTGGCCTTGCCCGACTTGTATTGTGCGACTTGCGACGGATTGGTCGCGATGACGCGGCGCACCTCTTGCTCGATTGCATCCGTATCGGTCACCTGAGCCAAGCCCTGCTCGTCGATGATGGCCTTGGCCCCCCTGCCCGTTTCGACCATGGTCGCAAAAACCGCTTTGGCGATCTTTCCGTTGATGGTGCCATCTTCGACCGAGGCGAGCAGCTCTGCAATCGCGGTTGCCGCCACCGGAAACGACGCTTCGAGACCGTCGGTGGTGACGTGTCGCAAGACCTCTGCCTGCACGAAGTTGCCGACCTTCTTGCCCGCCTCGGCGCGGCTCGCTCCGATACGCTCGGCAAGACCAAGCGCTGCCTCTTCGAAGTACGTCGCGATCTTCGGGTGACTCGACAGCACGCTCGCGTCGTATTCGGTCAAACCGAGATCGGCCTGCCAGCGGGCCTGCTTGGCCGTGGGGAGCTCGGGCATCGCGGCGCGTAGCTCTTCGATGCGCGCGTCGTCGATGACCACGGGGGGCAAATCGGGATCGGGGAAGTAGCGGTAGTCGTGCGCTTCTTCCTTGCCTCGCATGGAGATGGTCCGTCCCTGTCCTTCATTCCAGGTGCGCGTCTCTTGCACCACCGTGCCACCGCTTTGCAAGACGCCCTCTTGGCGGGCGATCTCGTGCTCGATGGCCTTCTTGACGAACCGGAACGAATTGATGTTCTTGAGCTCCGTGCGCGTGCCGAGCTCGGCCTGGCCCACCGGGCGTATCGAAACGTTGGCATCGCATCGGAACGAGCCCTCTTCCAGATTCCCGTCGTTGACGCCGATGAACATCAAGAGCTCGCGCAGCTTCCGCAAGTATGCTTCGGCCTCATCGGCGCTTCGAAGATCCGGGTCGCTCACGATCTCGATCAAGGGCGTGCCGCCCCGGTTGAAGTCGACGACCGTCACCGCAGCCGACCCCGCACCGTGGATGTTCTTGGCCGCATCCTCTTCGACGTGAATGCGCGTAATTCCAATCCGCTTGGTCTCGCCGTCGACTTCGATGTCCAGATGCCCCTTCACGTTGAGGGGAAGCTCGAATTGCGAGATCTGATACCCCTTCGGTAGGTCGGGATAGAAATAGTTCTTACGCGCAAAGACGCTATAGGCGGCGACCTCACATTCGAGCGCGATGCCTGCTTGAACGGCGAACTCGATGGCGGCGCGGTTGGGCACGGGAAGCGCCCCCGGCAGAGCCAGGCATACTGGACAGGTGTGCTCGTTCGGTGGGGCCCCGTAGTCAGTCGGGCACCCACAAAAGAGCTTCGTCCGTGAGCGCATCTGGGCGTGCACCTCGAGGCCAATCACGGGCTCGTACGCGGTCATGCGTCTCGGGTATAGCGCACCACCAACGGAATTCCACGATTCCCTGGCTCCAGATACATTGGCATCTCCACGGCCAATTAACCATCATGAAATCGGGTAAGAATGCCGTCAGGCAGCCAGGGGAGCAAAGCGCCCGGAACATTTCGGGCTCTGGTCGTGGACGACAGTCCATCGGTCCGCCGCCGCGTCGTACAGACGCTCGCGACGCTCGACCTCGACATCACGGAGGCCAGCACCGGCGAAGAAGCGCTGTCCCTCACCTTGGAGCACACCTTCGATCTGGTCGTGAGCGACATCGAGATGGGCACGATCACCGGTGTTCAACTGTGTCGCGTGTTCCGCGGCGATACGGGCATGGCCGACATTGCTTTCGTCTTGCTGACGGCGGCACAGGACGCAAAGACCCGCTTCTGGGGCCGCAACGCGGGCGCAGACGCGTATCTGGCCAAAGAGCAGATGGACGAGGAGCTCCTTCCCATCGTGCAAAAGCTCATGGAGGGCCGGAGCCCCCGAGAGAGCGTGCGCCCCGAGCTCACCGGTACACCGCTCGAGCGCGTGAGCGCCGTGCTCGACCACCATCTATTCGACGTGGTCTTGCAGTCGGAGGTTCGCCGTTTGATGGACCACGTACACAACCGTTCGGAATTCGCCGAAAAGGCGCTCGAGCTCGCGGCCGAGGTGGTGGGCTGTCCCTACCTGGTCTTGCAGCTGCTGGGTCCAGGGGGCCCTACCTTTTCAGTCCGTGCCCGCGGGCCGTGGCCTGAAGGCACCGCGACCGTAGGCCTGGCCGCGTTGGGCATACCAGAGCAGAGCCTCGCCGCGACCCGTACGACGGTGGCGCGCGAACCGAAATTCGGCCCGGGCGGACAGGTCGTGGCGGGACGCGGGCACACACTCGACATCCACGTGGGAGGCGAGAACCTGGGGACCTTGAAAATCTTCGCCGGCCCAGCGGCTTCTTGCGCAGACGCCGACGTCCGCAGCGCGGAGCTCGTCGCCGATGCGATGGGGCTCGTCGTGAAGTCGCTCTTTCTCATCGAGGAAACCCAGCAGCTCGCGCTCACCGATGGCCTCACGGGCCTCTACAATCGACGCCATGTCAGCAAGCGCCTAGAAGAGGA
Organism: uncultured delta proteobacterium; assembly: GCA_963817725.1. Lineage (GTDB taxonomy): Bacteria > Myxococcota_A > Polyangia > Polyangiales > Houyiibacteriaceae > SG8-38. Next base: position 243,978 of record CAWFPD010000001.1, on the reverse strand, counting down.
GATCGCGCGCTCACGCCGAAACAATACCGGGCTCTGTGTGGCGATGTGTGATGTCGACCACTTCAAGGCGATCAATGACGAGTTCGGTCATGGCGCCGGGGACCACGTGCTGAAGCAAATCGCAAGCTCGCTAACCGAGTACGTGCGACGCAACGACATCGTCGCGCGCTGGGGCGGTGAGGAGTTCCTGGTCATCTTCTCGGAGATCAAGCTCACCGCCGCCCGCATCGTCGCCGAGCGTCTTCGCGGACGTCTTGCCAACATGCCTCAGGTCGACGGCGGCCCGGAGAAGATCAGCGTGAGCATCGGGCTTGCCATGCTCGGTCCCGGCATCAACGCAGAAACGCTCATCGAGCAAGCCGACCAAGCACTCTATCGGGCCAAAGCCCGCGGGCGCAACCGAGTCGAGGTCGCCGGGGAGGAGCGCCGCGGCAAGCCCTCGACGATCATCCAGAAGCAGGGAGCGCCCGAAGGCGAAGACCAGACGGTGCCGCACGTCGACGGGAAGTAACGGTCGAGATCAGGCGACCGCGGCCGGCCTGGCATCAGTCAAACCGCAAGTGTCTTCGACCGCTTGCGCGACGCTGCACAGGACCTCCTCCTCGAAGGGAGGAGCGACCAGTTGAAGCCCCACTGGAAGCCCATGGGCGGACAGGCCGCAGGGCGTGCTGATCGCAGCGACACCAGCAAGGCTCGGAGGCAGCGTGAAGACGTCCGCGAGATACATCTGCAGCGGGTCGTCCGTCTTTTCGCCTAGGGCGAACGCGGGCGTGGGGGTCGTCGGGGTACACACGACGTCGCATGTCTCGAACGCCTGATCGTAGTCGCGGCGGATCAAGGTACGCACGCGTTGTGCCTTGAGGTAGAAGGCGTCGTAATAGCCTGCCGACAGCGCGTACGTCCCGAGCATGATGCGGCGGCGCACCTCGGGACCAAATCCAGTGGCGCGCGTATTGGTATACATCTCGGTCAGGTCCTGCCCTGGAACCCGAAGACCGTAGCGAATACCATCGAACCGCGCGAGATTGCTCGACGCCTCGGCGGTGGCGATCAGGTAGTAAACCGACACTGCGTGATGGGCGTGCGGCAGGGACACGTCGACCAGCGTCGCCCCCGCTCTTTGCAGCGCGCCAAGAGCGTCTTCGACACGCGTACGGACGTCGGTGTCTTGAAGCCCCTCGAGAAGATCGCGTACCACCCCAATTCGCAGGCTGCGCACCCCTCGATCGCAAGCGCCGAGGTACGCTCCTGTCTCGCGTTCGGCCGAAGTGGCATCACGACGATCGTGACCGGCCACGACCTCGAGCAGAGCGGCCGCCTCCCGGACCGAGCGGGCCATCGGCCCTACCTGATCGAGCGACGAAGCGAAGGCGATCAGGCCGTAGCGGGATACCCGCCCGTAGGTGGGCTTGATCGCGGTGATTCCGCAAAATGCCGCGGGCTGCCGCACCGAGCCGCCGGTGTCACTTCCGAGCGCAAGCGCGGTGAGCCCGGCTGCGGTGGCACACGCCGAGCCTCCCGACGAACCGCCTGGCGCGCGATCGAGATCCCAAGGGTTGCGCACGTTGGCAAACGCGGAATTCTCGTTCGACGATCCCATCGCGAACTCGTCGAGATTTGTTTTGCCGACGATGACCGCGCCGGCGGCGCGCAGCGCTTCGACGACGTGCGCGTCATAGGGGGGCACATACCCTTCGAGGATCTTCGAAGCGCAGGTCGTGCGTACGCCCCGTGTGCAAAGGTTGTCTTTGAGCGCAACGGGCACGCCCGCGAGCGGACCAAGCGATTCGCCCGCCTGCCGAGCGCGATCCACCTGCGAAGCAGCCGCGAGCGCGCCCTCGTAGTCGAGGGTCAAAAAGCAGCGCAGCGTCGGATTGAGCGCTTCGGCGCGGTCGAGATACGAACGGGCCACCTCGACGGCGCTCACCGCACCACCCGCCACCTGCTCGCGAATTTCGAACGCGGTTTGCCAGGGGAAGTCGGTCATGAGTCGACCTCGAGCACCAGGGGTACCGCGAACCCGCCCCACTGGCTCTCGGGCGCTTGCTCTAGAATCTCCGAACGGTCGCTGCACCTGGTGGGCACGTCCGGCCGAAGGGGCGCGAGCATCGGAATCGAGTGAAAGGTGGGTGGGACCTCGGACACGTCGAGCTCGTCGAGTCCCTCCATGTACCCGAGGATGGCATCCAGTTGCTTTTGCATCTGGCGAGCCTCCTCGTCGGACAGCGTCAGCCTGGCCAGCTTCGCGACGTGCAAAACCTGCTCGAGGGAGATTCTCGCGTCCGCCATGGGGCGCCGAAGGTAGCAGATCCCCACCGCCACGCGAGGAGTGCGCATTCACTCACCAAAACGCGGCTTTCAATTGACGGATCCCCCCGAAAGCCCCTACATTCTGGCTAAAGCGGACGATTGCGGTGTCATTAGAACTAATTGGTTGGATAGCTAACGAGCTTCGGCTCGCGCTCCTGCAAGAAGAGGAGAGCGGAGCGGTGACGGCGAACGTGCACGCACTCGCGGGTCTCGGCGGCCAGCCGCCAACCAACCTGAGCGCCGCCGCCGGGCAGTTGCTCCGGGATGCGCAAAGCGCGCAGCTCGAGGACGCCATCGAGAGCGCACGGGCAGGTGAGGCATTCGCCTTCAGCCCCCGGGCCGGCACCCAGGTGCTGGCGTTGCCAGCGGGTCGGGGCCGCGCCGCCCTCTTGATGAGCTCACACCAGAGCGCGGTGGCTGAAAGCATGCAGGCGAAGGCTGCGGCCGCGGATCTCGCCGCAGGCGTGTCGCATGAGGTCGCCAACGCGCTGAGCGCCATCGTCGGCTGGGCGCAGGTCGCACGCGAGCGCCCCGACAAGGCGCCACCCGACGAGGCATTGGCGCTGATCGAAAAGAGCGCCCAAGTCGCACGCGATGCGACGCAAGACCTCTTGAGGATGGTCCGGCAAGGCAACCACGAAAGGACGCGCGCCGACCTGTCCTCGGTGATTCGAGACGTGGTGCGCCTCCTTCGTCCCGAGGCGCAACATAGACGGGTTCGTCTTCAGGCTGAGGTCGAGGATTCCTGTTGGGTGGAAGCGAAGCGATCGCAGCTCTTTTCGATCGTATGGAACCTGGCGCACAACGCGGTGCAAATGGTGCCTCCTGGCGGCACGGTGTCGATTCACGTCCGCCCGCGCGGCACGCTGGTCGAGCTCGAGGTGCGTGATGACGGGCCCGGGATGTCCGAAGCGCAAAAGGAACGGGCCTTCGATCCTTACTACACCACGCGAAGCGAGGGCACAGGCCTCGGCTTGGCGATCGTACGCGGCACCGTGGAGTCGCTGGGCGGCCGGATCCGTCTCGACACGTCCCCTGGCCGGGGTGCCAATTTCCGCATTCAGCTCCCTGAAGCCGGGACCAAGCGAGAGTCCGAGCTGGTCCCGAAGTCCACTCGAATCAGCCGAGTCGTGGAACCCGACCAGGCGCAAAAGGCCAACGTACTGGTGGTGGAAGACGATGAAGGTGTCCGCGGCCTGATCGCGATGACCCTCGGCCTGAGCGGCGTCGCGGCAACCTGCGTTGCAAGCGCGGAGGAAGCCCGAAACAGCCAAGGGCCGTTTTCCGCCGCGCTCATCGATCTGACGCTCCCCGACGAGCGCGGCGACATCCTACTCGGTCAGCTGCGAGGGAACGGGTTGGTCGATCGGGCAGCGATCATGAGCGGCGCGCCGCCGCCCTCGGACACCGATCCGAACGGGCAGCCCGAGCGCTGGCTTCGAAAGCCCTTCGATCCCTCTGACCTCCTCGTCACCGTCCGAGAGCTGATCGAGTCGGGCAGCGCGGCGAAGAACGCGGCAAGCTCCTAGCCGAACCTCTCGGCGAGGGCCTCGATGTGCGCGGGGCCGGTGCCGCAGCATCCACCAACGACGGTGGCCCCCGCAGCGACCCAACCTTCGGCCAGGTCGGCGTAGGCCCGTGCCGCCTCGCGGTTCGCCGCGGTCCACCCGAGCCCCTCGCGTTCGTCCCCGGCGTTTGCGTACGCGCCGACGGGCAAACCGAGCGACGCGATGACGTCGACGTACGGTTGAATCTTCGTGGCCGCAATGCAGTTCACCAGCAATCGGGCAATCCCGACAGACGCGGCCTCTGTGGCAATCTCACCGAGCTGCGCTGGGGTCAATAGATCGCCAAACGGCCCGGCACTCAGAGACAGCCAGGTAGGGAGCCCGGTCGCGGCGGCTTCCCGCGCCGCCGTCACCGCCTCCGCTCGATTGGCAAACGTCTCGCACAAGAGGATGTCGCAGCCGGCCTGCGCGAGCGCCCTTGCAACCCGGCGATGCTCAGGGGCTGCGGCAGCCCCGGGGCTCCGGTCGGGTCGATAGCAGTCTTCCACGGGCGCCATGCTGCCAAGCACCTTGCACCGAGGAGGAACAGCCGCGCGCGCGATGCGCACCGCAGACGCCAACGCCTCCTCCCAACCTTCGCCAAAGGCTCGTGGCTGGGTGCGGAAGGTATTGGCCGTATGGAGCGTTGCACCAGCGCGCGCGTAATCCGCGTGAACCTCGGCGAGCGCTTCGGGCGCATGGAAGATCGCGTGCGCGCTCCACTGCGGTCCTTCAAGCCGTATGCCACGCAAAATCAACTCGGTCCCAATCGCACCGTCGAGAATCTGGATCGCCATCCGCGCACCCTACTGTAGCAACTGACCCCGTTGCGGGGAGCTGTTACGATTGCTCGGTGGACGCACGAACCCAGACCTCGTTCATCGCGGCGCTTCTATGCTTTGCGCTCGCCGCAAGCGTTTTGCTGCGGACCCACCGCCAGCGTGATCGTTGGCTTTTTGGCATCCTCGCGATCAATACCGGGCTCTGGTACGCGAGCGCATTCATGCTCGGAGTGGCCGGCCGAGCTCCGTTCTGGGAGCGATTGTATTTGATCTGCGGGGTGCTCCTGCCCCTATCGGCAGTGCGATTCTTCGGGGTCCTGGTCCCCCTGGAAACCAGACGTTCTCGCCTTCTGGGCCGCGCGTCGGCCGCCGTGGCTGTCGTGCTCCTCGGGGCGATGCTGACGCCATTTTACGACCATGCGATCGTGGTCGGCGGTCTCTTACTCTACGTCACGGTGTTCTTGTCGCTAGCGCTCGGCTCATTGTACAGGCAGGGCTTCAAGACCGACTCCCGTATCGAGGGCGCGCGCCTCCGCTACATCGCTCTAGTAGGTGCCTTCGGGGGCCTCTTCACGCTCGTCGAATACCTGCCGTATGCGGGCGTGGACATCCCACCGGTTGGCACGATCCTGATCTTGATCTTCTTGTACGCGCTATCACAGTCGATTACCCGTTATCGCCTCATCGATTTGTACGAGCTCTCGGGACGCCTCGGGGTGCTCACGGCGCTCGCGTTCGTACTGGCGTTCATGCTCTGGTTGATGCGCCTGGTATCCGGCGAACAGCTCTTCCTGCACGTCGTCGTGTCCGCGTTCGTGGTGCTGATCCTGTTCGATCCGGTGCGCACGAAGGTGCACCAATGGATCTCCCAGGTGTTCTTCCACGAGCGCTTCGAGCTGGAGCAGACCGTCCTCGCGCTTCGCAGGTCCGTGGCCCACATTTTGGACATGGACGAGCTCGGGCGGGTGCTCGTGAAGGGCCTCGATGCTTCGCCTCGTTTCACTCAGGGCGCCCTCTATCTGCTCGGGCCGGACGCGCGAGCCTTCGTCTTGAAGGACCATTTCGGCCCCAAGCCGCCCGAGCGTGTGGAGATGGCGCCGGCCCGCCCGCTACTCGACCGGCTTTCCAAGACTGGAACGGCGGTTCTCGAGAACGCAGAACGCGAGCTCGAAGAGCAAAGGCTCATCGGCGACGACCGCGAAGCCGAAACCGCCCACGACATCGCAGTGACCCTGCGCGCGCTGCAGGCGTCGGTTTGCTTGGGCCTTCGCGGCGAATCCGATCATCTCTATGGGTTTCTCACGCTCCGTGACGATCGCCTGCGGGATGCGTTCTCAAAGGAAGAGGTGCAGCTTCTCGCCGGCCTAGCCAACCAGGCAGCGGTCACGGTCGAAAACTCCCAGCTCTATCAGCAGCTCAAGGAGCGAGATCGTTTGGCCGCGCTCGGAGAGATGGCGGCGGGGCTCGCGCACGAAATCCGCAATCCGCTCGGCTCGATCAAGGCGAGTGCTCAGTACCTGTCGGAAACGTCCGGGAAGGCCGAAGACGGTGGCGAGTTTCTCGGCATCATCGTCGACGAGGTCGACCGGTTGAACCGCGTCGTGAGCTCGTTCTTGGACTATGCGCGGCCGAGCCAGGTCGATCCGGAGCCCATCGACGTCAGCTCGGCGGTCAAGCTGACCCTTCAGCTCCTTCGTCCGGAATGCGATTCCGCCGACGTAGCGTTGCACGTGAGGATGGATCCCGCCCTACCCAAGGTTCGCATCGACATCGAGCACCTTCGGCAGGTCTTGATCAATCTCGTCCAAAACGCCGTGCAGGCAATGAACGACGGGGGCGAGATCTACGTCGAGACCCGTACCCAGGATCGACTCCGCCTGGGCGACGGCGTTCGCCGCTGGGTTCAGATCAGCGTCCGGGATACGGGCCCCGGGATTGCGCCGGGCCTGTTGCCCAACCTGTTCGTGCCGTTCGTGACGACCAAGCAACAGGGCACGGGGCTCGGCTTGGCCATCTCGCAACGGATCGTGTCCGAGGCTGGCGGACGGATCGACGTGCGCAGCAGGCAGGGGGTTGGCACGACCTTCGTCGTGTCGCTGCCGACGGAGCCCGAGCCGCCGTTCGGCTCTCTCGAGACCGAATCAGCCGCGGATCATTCTTCGGGCTTGGGGGGCACGAGCGTGCGCCTCGAATCGGCCAAACCCTGATCGACCGATACCGTTCGCATCAGCAGACGGTACAGACGGAGGTCGGCCCGCTTGAAGCTATCCGCGGGCAAGCCGTTTTCGGTGAACAGAAACTCGAACGCCTTGGTAGGCGATCCCGCGCCCATCGTGGCCCGGGGCAGAAGATAGCGCCAGCGCGAAGGCTGCTCGTACCCGACGCCATGCACCGGTTTGACGAGCGTATCGATGAGCGAGATCGCGCTCGGATCGAAAGTCCCATCGTCGAGCAGGAGAGCTACCTCGACGTCGAGCTCATCGAGGCGCTCTTCGAGGGGGCCGCCCATCGTGTCCGAGCGCTCCTCCCACCGCTCGCGCGCGGCCGCGGCCGCCGTGATCAGTCCCTCTGCGATCGAATCGGCTTTGGCAGAGCGCCACAGGCGTGGACCTTGCTCGCTGTCGAGCAGCACGACGACTTCGACGGCCTGCGGCTGCCGAAGGGCTTGCGGAAAATCATCCACTGCAGGGGGCGTGCTGCCCTCCAGGATCTTGCGCGCAGCACGGGCCAGCACCTCGTCTGCCAGCACGACGGGCCATTGGGTTTCGTCGACGACGTAGAGCAACCCCTTCGCCGTCAGGACCCGCCCCCGAAAGCCACGAACGACGCCACCGGCTGCAAACCGCTGCTCGAGCGGCAACTCGGGGTCCCAGGCCGCGTAGGGTGTCACCTCGACCCAAAGGCCGGACAGCCCCGCATCGAGTAGCGCCGACCGCAGGCGATCCGGGTCGGTTCCGCTCGCGGCTTCGCGTACGGCCGGATGGTCCTCGGCAAGGGGCCAGTCGACCCCTCGGGGCGGCGGTGCCAGCGCGGCCACGCGCGTCTGCTGCAGCAACAGAGCGGGCGTTGTGCGCTCGGCTGGCTTCCAAACAAAGAGCGCGCCCACCACGACTACAGTGCCCAGCGCGACCGAGAGCCATACCCACCTTGCCATGGCTACCTTCTATCGTAAGAGGCACCATGCCCCAAGGGCCCAAGCTGCGCGCCCGGCCCCTGCCTACCCCGTTCCACGTGGTGCTGGTCGAACCAGAGATTCCTCCCAATACGGGCGCGGTGGCGCGCACGTGCGCCGCCACGCAGTGCCCGCTGCACCTGGTGGGGCCGCTCGGCTTTCGGATCGACGACCACGCGGTTCGCCGCGCAGGGCTCGACTACTGGGACCTCGTCGAGATCCACCGACACGAATCATTTGAATCGTTCGAGAAATCCAATTCAAGTTCTCGAATTCATTTCTTTTCTGCCGGAGGAACCAGGTCGTACCTGGAGGCCTCGTTCGAGCCCGGGGATGCTCTGGTGTTCGGCCGGGAGTCGGTGGGCCTGCCCCCGGAGCTGCTCCGCGGCCGAGAGCACGTCTGGGCGATCCCCACCCTGGGCGCGGTGCGAAGCCTCAACCTGAGCAATGCGGTCGCAATCGTGTTGTATGAGGCGCTGCGTCAAAGCGGGGCTCTCGACGACACTTTCTTCGGCTGAGCGGCGGCGCGTGAATACCGGCGGGTCGGCCCTCGTCGCAGGGGCATGGCCCAAACACGCGCATTTTTGGTTTTCCCTCTGCTGCTGCTCCTCGGTGGATGCCCGGTTTACGGGCCAGACCCAGTGCACCGGGAGGTGCTGGTGTCCTGTCAGAGCGATGACGACTGTCCCTCCGACACATTGTGCGATCCATCGACAAACAGTTGTACGGCTTACGATTTCGGAATTTGCCTAACCGATGGCGATTGTCCGGTAGGAAGTTACTGCGACCTCTCCGATGGGGGCTGCTACATCCCCGCAATCGCCGAGTGCCAGGCGGACGGTGACTGCATGTCGGGATTCGAGTGCGACTTCCGCGATACCTGCCGGCCTCAAACCGAGGGGACCTGTTTGACGGACTCCGATTGCAACGCGGGCCGGATCTGCATCGAGAATCTGTGCACGCCGATCGAGGATACCTGCCAGTTCGACTTCCAGTGCGCGGCCGGCTTCACCTGCGCGAACAATCGCTGCCGGCTGCTATGCGGCCCCGAGACGCAGTGCCCGACCGGCACCGCGTGTGAGGGAGCGCTTTGCCAGCCGATCGTGGGCGAGTGTGTCGATAGCAGCGATTGCCCGGACCTGACGACCCACTGCGTCGAGGGCACCTGCCTGCGCCGCTGCGATGCAGGCTGCGACGACGAGATCGAGGTCTGCGGGCCGCAGAGCTTCTGCCGTCCACGTACGAGCCCAGACCCGAATGCGCCCACCCCGTTCTGCCGCTCGGACGAAGACTGCGACGGCTCGGTTTGCGTCGAGGGGGTGTGCCGGACCGCCTGTGACATCACCGCGCCCGCGCCAGACGACATCTGCGCCTCCTATGACGGTCAGGTGCCGCTGTGTGGTCCCGACAATCTCTGCTACGCGGAAAGCGAGCTCGCTAGCGACTGCCGCACGCAAGCTGACTGCACTGCGGCGCAGAGCTGCATCGATGGCAAGTGCCGCTAGGCCGCCTGATAGCGAAGCCGCCGAACGTCCCGAAGGATGCGATCGATCGAATACACCGGCTCGTACCCGAGCTCCGCGCGGGCCCGTGAGTCGTCGACCATGCATACGTAGCGCAGGTGGTCGAGCTCCTGTGAGGGAAAGGAGCTCAGCCTGAGCCTCCAGAGCTGGTCGAGGGCCGTGCGTGCAAGCAACGACGGCACGACGCGCGGACGCCCTCCGGCCTGGCGGACCAAATGCGAGAGTGGCATCTCGCCGGGCCCCCGGATGTTGAAGATGCCTCGCACCCCTGGGCGAAGGGCCAGCTCGATCGCACGCACCACGTCTCTTTCGTGCACGACCTGCATCATGGGATCGAAGCCCAAGACCATGACGGGTCGCTCCAAGCGAAGGTAGTTGCTCGCCGCGTTGTGAACACGGCCCACGATGTGACAGGGGCGAAGAACGACCGTGTCGGTTTCCGGATTCTTCCAGAAGAAGCTCTGAGCCAGCATGTCGAGCTCTACCAAATCCCGGAGCCCTCCAAAGTGCTGCGCGCCGAGAAGGGGCGCCTCTTCAGTGAGGAACTGGGGATTGTTCGGCTGCGGCCCGTACACGTTGGCGCCGGACAGGACGACTAGCTTGGGGACATCGTACTGCGCCATGTAATCGAGGAGCTTCTGAAAGCCGACGATGTTCCAGGAGTGCCGCTCCCGCTCACTTCGACGTGGGTCGTGGAGCGCACCCAGATGCACGACCGCACGGATGTTTCGAGTGCGAAAGATGTCTTTCATCTTCTTGCGGCGCATGTCGAGCTGGTAGTGCTCGATGTCCTTGGGACGGTCGGCGAATGCCCGCCGGTCGACGCCGACCACCTGGTCGGTTCGATGAAGCTCGCGTGCGAGCAGCTTGCCCAACCGGCCGCAAACGCCCGTCACGAGGACCGCTCCCTCGGTAACGGGACGCGGGCGTTTGCCGGTGGTGGGCTCGCGTTGCGGGGGTTGTGGCTCGGGCTCGCCGCGCCCAAAGACCCCGCGGGCCACCGGAACCTTCCCCGATGGGCGTTCGCGAGCCGGTCGGGGCGCCCTCGCGCTCGGTTTGTGATGATTGGTGGGTTGGGGATTCGCCATGGAAGTGCTCTTGGTCAGATGAACACGCCCTTTCGCTCACGCAAGCCGCGGTTCACCATGCTTTGGATCGTGCTTTTGACCAGCCAGACCTTCTCCTCGATCATGGCGTCGTCGTCGTCGGGATCACCCTGGAAGTGAAAGGGCTCTCCAAAATACAGACGGTACTTGGTCGGCAAGGGCGCGATCATGCCGAAGAACACCTGCGGCATCACCGGGAACGCCGGCATGCGCAGGAGACGCGCCAGCGGTTTGACGTCGGCGATGGACGGATACTGCTCTTCGCCGCCGATGACCGCAACGGGCACGATCGGGGTGTTGGTTTCGAGGGCGAGACGGACGAACCCGAGGCCGAAGTCGGTAAGCTGATAGCGCTGGTCGAAGGTCTTGCTGATGCCGCGGGCGCCCTCGGGAAAGACGACCAGGCATTCCTCTTGGCGGAGGAGCCGGCGCGCGTTCTCGGGTGAGCCGACGACCTGGCCGAGCTTTGGATACAGCGTCGAGATGAAGGGCAGCTCGGCCGTCCAGGTTTCGACCATGCTGCGGGGGAAGCGCGGCGGGGCGGCATCGAGCATGAGCGCGCTCCCGATCAGCACGGCGTCAAACGGAAGCTGACCGGAGTGATTGGCCACGATGAGCACGCGGCCGGCCGGAACGCGTTCGATCCCGTAGACTTGCGTCCGAAAGTAGCGCCGGTGCAGCAATGCGGCCAAGGCCAGGGCGTAACGGCTCGTCTCGGGGTCGAATCCAAAAGGATCGTGGCCGATCTCGTTGGGATGGGTCTTGATCCCGGCGATCCGAGCGTCGATATCCTGCCCGACGACCTCCTCGGCAATTCGAACGACGCGGTCCCCCACCGAGCGAATCGCCTGCCGAAGAGGAGACTCCCCCAAGAATCGCGCCCGCCGCCAACCGGCGAATGGCACGATGGACCCCCGCTGCTCCACCATGGGCTGATCGTGTCGATAGAAGCCTCACCCGTCAATTGGAAACGGCTCAACGGGCCTGCAACATCGCGGCTTCACGCATTGGCGCAGACGCGTCATGCTTGGGGTGTGAGCAATTTCGACATCGCTCGAATCGGGGGATGGAGCGGCTTGAGAGCGCTGGAGCAGCTCGTGGTCCGTGCAGGGGATGCCGCGGTGCAGCGTTTCGCCGACGGCGTCATCCCGGACAAGAAGCCGGATCGAAGCCCGGTCACTGCCGCCGATCGAGAGGTGGAGCAGACGATCCGCGACTATGTCTTTGCGAAGTACCCGGACGCCGAGTTTTTCGGCGAAGAGACGGGAACCCACGGGAATAATCCCGACCTCCGGTTCGTTGTCGATCCGATTGACGGAACCCGTGCGTTCATCCGCGGCCTGCCCACTTGGTCTGTGCTGCTGGGGATCGAAGTTGCCGGCGATCCAGTCCTGGGAATCGCCTATATGCCCGCAGCCGGAGACTTTTTCTCGGCGGTGCAGGGCCACGGCGCGACCCATAATGGCCAACCCGTTTCCGTATCGAAGGTCTCGGTGTTGGCCGACGCGACCGTGACCCACGGCTCTCTGCAGCAGTTTACCGAATGCGGCCTCGGGGAGGCCTTAATACGGCTTGCCGACGCGACCGACTCCGCCCGCGGCTTCCCGGACTTCGACGGCTACCGCCAGGTGCTGCTCGGCCGGTCCGACGCCATGATCGACCCGGGGGTCAAGCCCTATGACATCTGCGCAGCCGCCGTCTTGATTCGGGAGGCAGGGGGAAGGCTCACCTCCATCGAAGGAAACGAGACGATTTACGCTGGCAGCGCCATCGCCAGCAACGGCCTCATCCACGATGAGTTGGTCGCTGCACTGACCGCAACTCCTTACAAATAGGCGAAGAAACAAGCCGAGCGATGTAACGGCTTGCGTTTTTGCACGTCTTGCGGAAGGTTCCCCCGCCCGAAGCGGAGGAGAGAAGTATGACCAAACCAGTACGGCGAGCAGGTGTGATCGGAGCGGGCGTCATGGGCAGCGGTATCATGGCCCACTTTGCCAATGCCGGAATCGACGTGGTGATGCTCGACATCGTTCCGCCAGGGCTGAGCGAGGCCGAAAAGAAGAACCCGGCCAAGCGAAACCAGTTCGCCGCCGGCGGTCTGCAGGGCGCGCTCAAAGCGAAGCCCGCCGCCTTCTTTCATCCCGTCTACGCCAAACGAGTCACCGTCGGCAATCTCGAGGACGACATCGAGCAGCTCAAGGGTTGCGACCTCGTCATCGAGGCGATCATCGAGAACATCGACATCAAGCGAAGCTTGTTCCAGAAGCTCGAAAGCACGCTCGACGAAGGCACGGTCGTAGCTTCGAACACATCGGGTCTTCGCATCGCGGACATGCTCGAGGGCCGGGCCGAGCCCTTCCGCAAGAATTTCCTCGTCATGCACTTCTTCAACCCCGTCCGGTACATGAAGCTCCTCGAGCTCGTCGCCGGCAAAGAAACCGACCCGGCCGTCATGGAGCGCATGAAGGCCTTTGGTGAAAACCAGCTCGGCAAGGGCATCGTGGTCGGCAAGGACACCCCCAACTTCGTGGGGAACCGCATCGGTTGCTATTCGATGTCACTTACGATGAACGCGATGCTCGAAGCCGGTCTGACGCCCGAGGACGTGGACGCGATCACCGGACCGCCCATGGGTCACCCCAAGAGTGCCAGCTTTCGGACCGCCGACATGGTAGGCCTCGATACCTTCAAGCACGTCTCGGACAACTGCTACGCGGCGCTACCAGGGGATCCCGAGCGGCAGGTATTCAAGCTGCCCGAGTTCATGAACGTGATGGTCGAGCGCAAGCTTCTCGGCAACAAGACCAAGGGCGGCTTTTACAAGAAGACCAAAGAAGGCATTCAAACCTTCGATCCAGTAGAGCTCGAATACCGGCCCAAGTCCGGGAACGAAGACATCAAGAAGTTTTGCAAGAGCCTCAAGGGCTCGCCCGCCGAGCGTGTCAAGGCGTTGGTCGAGAACGATGGGCCTGCGGGCAAGTTCGCTTGGAACGTTTTGTCCCGCACCCTCGCTTATTCTGCGAGCAAGATCGGCGAGATTACCGACGAGGTCGAAGCCGTCGATAACGCCATGAAGTGGGGCTACAACTGGGATCTCGGCCCGTTCGAAACCTGGGATGCAATCGGGCTCAAGGCCGCCTACGACCGGATGAAAGCCGATGGGCTCTCGATTCCCGCCTCCGTAGACGAGATGATCGCTTCGGGTGCCCAGAGCTTCTATGCGGACGACGACCGTGTCTTCAATCTCCTCAAGGGGGAGTACGAGGCGCGCGACATCGACCCGCGCAACGCAACCCTGACCGTCATGCGGCGAGGCGATGCCCCCGTGTTCAGCAACCGCGGCGCGGAGGCGTGGGACCTGGGCGATGGCGTGTTGGGCCTGACGTTCACGACCAAGGCCAACAGCATCGATGACAACATCGTGGAAGCCCTGGGCAAGGCGGTCGATATCGCAGAGCAGGAGTTTCGCGGGCTTCTGATCTACAACCAGGGAGATCACTTCTGCGTGGGCGCAAACCTCTTTGCCGTGATGATGGCCGCGCAGCAGAAGGCATGGGACCAGCTGCGAGATACCGTGCGCGGCCTGCAAAGCGCGGTGCAGCGAATGAAGTACTCAACCATCCCCGTGGTCGCCGCACCGTTCGGGATGACGGTCGGAGGCGGCTGCGAGGTCTGCTTGGGAGCAGACGCCGTCCAAGCCGCCGCGGAAACGTACGTGGGCCTCGTCGAGGTGGGTGTCGGGCTTCTCCCTGGCGGTGCGGGCAACATGAACATGTTATGGCGCGCGCTCGAGGGCGTGCCGGACGGCACGGATGTCGACGCCCTTCCCTTCGTGTCGCGCACTTTCCAGAACATCGCGATGGCGCGAGTCGCCACGGGCGCGGGCGAGGCACGAGAGTTTGGCTACTTCCGCAAGACGGACGGGATCTCGTTCGACAAGGCACGGCTACTCACCGAAGCCAAGGCCCGTGTCGTAGGCATGGCCGAGGCAGGCTATCACCCGCCACCGCGGCGTGCCTACCGGCTCCCTGGCGAAAGCGGCATTGCCACGCTCGACATGATGATCGACACCCTGGTCGCCGGCGGGTACGCGAGCGAGCACGATGCGCTCATCGCACGCAAGGTCGCCAACGTCCTTTGCGGAGGTCCGTCAGGTCACGCGCACGAGGTCACCGAAGAGCAGATGCTCGAGCTCGAGCGCGAGGCGTTCATCAGCCTTTGCGGAGAGCCGAAGAGCCAAGAGCGCATGCAGCACATGCTGACCACCAATAAGCCACTGAGAAACTAAGCCAAACCCGGCAGGGACGAGCCAACAAGGAATCAGGAGTTAGAACATGGGCAAAATCGTCGTCGTAGATGCGGTTCGAAGCGCCGTGGGGCGCGCCAAAAAGGGCTCGCTCGCCAACCGGCGCCCGGATGAGCTCGCCGGAGAGGTCGTGCGGGGTCTACTGGCGCGCAATCCGCAGGTGAAGCCGGAGATGGTCGAGGATTTCGTTCTCGGGTGCGCGTTTCCCGAGGGCGAGCAGGGGATGAACGTGGCGCGCATGGTCGGCATGCTGGGCGGCCTGCCGCAAGAGACCTCCGCGATGACCATCAATCGGTTCTGTTCGAGCGGCCTGCAGGCCATCGCCCTCGCGGCGGGTTCCATCAAGGCGGGGTACAACGACATCGTCATCGCCGGCGGCGTCGAATCCATGACCATGGTTCCCATGACCGGCAACAAGCCGAGCGCCTCCCCCGAGGTCATGGAGCACTATCCCGAAACCTATACCCCGATGGGCATCACGGCAGAAAACGTCGCCAAGCAATTCAAGGTCAGTCGCGAAGAGCAAGACGCATTTGCCGTCAGGAGCCACGAGCACGCCATCAGAGCGATCGAGAAAGGCAGATTCCAAGACGAGATCGTGCCCGTCCACGGCATCCGTTACGGCGCGGACGGCGAGCGCGAGATGTTCGAATTCAAGGTCGACGAAATGCCCCGTCCTGGAACCACCATGGAGGGCCTTGCCCAGCTTCGTCCGGTGTTCGCGGTCAACGGAAGCGTGACGGCCGGTAACTCCTCGCCGCTTTCCGACGGCGCGGCGGCGGCCCTGGTCATGAAGAAAAAGAAGGCCGAGCAGCTTGGTCTCGAGCCCCTCGCCATCTTCAAATCGTTTGCGACGGTAGGCGTCGATCCCTCGATCATGGGCATCGGTCCGATTCCCGCGGTTCGCAAGCTCTTGAAGAAGAACGACCTCACCATCGATGACATCGACATCATCGAGCTCAACGAAGCGTTCGGCAGCCAGGCCGTATACGTTCAGAAAGAGCTCGGCATTCCCGACGAGAAGCTCAACGTCAACGGCGGCGCCATTGCGCTCGGTCATCCACTCGGTTGCACCGGCGCGAAGCTGACCGCCACGGCCCTGTACGAGCTCAAGCGCCGCGGCGGCAAGCGCGCCATCGTCACGATGTGCATCGGCGGCGGCATGGGCGCCGCAGGTCTCTTCGAAGCCCTCGACTAACGGCGGGTCACGACCCGAACGTGAAAGCGACGTTGGCGGCCCGGTCGTCGCTACCAGGTCCCCGTATTTTCCATCGAAGCCCAGGGCTCCTTTGGCTCGAGGGCGTCATCCTTCTGTAGAAGCTCGATCGAGATGCCATCGGGTGACCGGATGAATGCCATCCGCCCATCCCTCGGTGGGCGGTTGATGGTGACGCCCTGGTCCATCAATGCGCGGCAGAGCCTGTAGATGTCGTCGGTTTCGAATGCGAGGTGCCCGAAGTTTCGGCCGCCGGTGTACTCTTCGGGGTCCCAGTTGTAGGTGAGCTCGATCAACGGCGAAGCCTCGCTAGCCGCCCGGCCGCGGTCCTCTGGTGCCGCCAAGAAGACGAGCGTGTATCGGCCCGCCTCGCTGTCGCGCCTCCGGGTCTCGACCAGCCCGAGCTTATTGCAATAGAAATCGAGCGACTCCTCGAGATCGCTCACGCGGATCATGGTGTGCAGATAGCGCATAGCAACGAATATAGCACCAGGAGCGTATCCCACAGCGCCGCGCCCCCGCGAAAGCCCAAGCTGGCGCTGTCGCGGACGCTGCTTCAGACTGCGCGCGATGCCAAAGGAATACGAAGCAATCGTCATCGGCGGAGGCCCCGGGGGCTACGTCGCTGCCATTCGGTTGGGACAGCTCGGGGTGAAGACTCTGTGCATCGAAAAAGAAGCGATGGGCGGAGTTTGCCTCAACTGGGGCTGCATCCCCTCGAAGGCCCTCATCGCTGCAGCCAACTTGGCTCACAAAGTGCGCCATGCCGAGCACATGGGCATCACGGTCAAAGACCTCGAGGTCGACGTGGCCAAAATGCAAGAGTGGAAAGAAGGCATCGTCAAGAAGCTCACGAGCGGGGTGAGCAGCTTGGTGAAGGGAAACAAAGGCGACATCGTGATGGGGACCGCCAAGATCACCGGACCGAACACCGTCGAGGTGGTCGATGGTGAAGGTAAGAAAGAAACGTACGAAGCCAGCAAAGGCATCATCGTCGCAACCGGCGCACAAATGATTCAGATCCCCGGTTTCGAACGGGATGGCGAAGTCGTGATCACGGCACGCGAAGCGGTGAGCCTCAAAAGCGCACCACCAAGCATGGTGATCATCGGAGGCGGGTACATCGGGCTCGAGCTTGGGATGGTCTATCAGAAGCTCGGAACCAAGATCACCATCGTGGAGCTGATGGATAGGATTTTGCCCGGGACCGATCCCGACCTGGTCCGCGTGGTCCAGAAGCACCTCGAAAAGGACGGAGCGGAGCTCCACGTGAAGAGCAAAGCGACCAAGCTCGAAAAGAGCGGCGGCAAAGCCAAGATCACCATCGAAAGCGACGGCAAAGAGCAGGTAATCGAAGCCGACAAGGTTCTCGTGGCAGTCGGCTTCAAGCCCAATTCGAAGGACCTCGGTCTGAAAGACGTCGGCGTGAAGCTCGACGATCGTGGACACGTCGTGGTGGACGAGCAAATGCGCACGAACGTGCCTTCGATTTTTGCGATTGGCGACGTCAGCGGGATGCCCTATCTGGCACACAAGGCGATGAAGGAAGGTGAAGTCGCCGCCGAGGTGATCGCAGGACACAAGTCGGCCCAGGATGCTCGTGGCATGCCTGCCGTAGTTTTCACCGACCCCGAAATCGCAACGGTCGGCCTGACCGAAACCCAGGCAAAGTCGGAAGGCAAGAAGGTTAAAATCGGCAAGTATCCGTTCTCGGCCTTGGGACGCGCGATGGCAGTCAGCGAGACCGACGGATTCATCAAGGTGATCATCGATGCCGAAGACAACCAGTTGCTCGGTGTCGCGATCGTCGGCCCCGAAGCAAGCGACCTCATCAGCGAGTCGACTCTAGCCCTCGAGATGAGCGCGTTTGCCGAAGATGTCGCGCTCACGATTCACCCTCATCCGACGCTGGGCGAAGGCGTGATGGAGGCTTTCAAGAGCGCCTTGGGTGAGGCGATTCACATCATGAATCGTTGAGGGCGACGTGCTCTTTTGCCGCCTCGGGCTGGTCGAATATGCCCAAGCGCATCGCTTGCAACGAGCGCTGCAAGCCGGGCGCATCGCCGGCGAGGTCGGAGACACCGTACTCCTGCTGGAGCACCCCCCCGTCCTGACGTTGGGCCGCTCTGCAAAACGACAGCACGTGCTTGCGTCGCGCGAAGCACTGCAGGCGCGCGGGATTGCGGTCCACGAAGTCGGGCGAGGCGGCGATGTCACCTATCATGGTCCTGGTCAGCTCGTCGCATATCCGATCATCGACCTGAAGCCGAACCGGAAAGACGTTCGCAAATACGTCTGGTCGCTGGAGGAAGCGATGATCCGCACGTGCGCCGATTTTGGATTGTCGAGTGTGCGGATCGCCGGTTTGAATGGGGCGTGGATAGATGACCGCAAAGTCGGCGCCGTGGGGGTCCGGATTAGCAAATGGGTCACGATGCATGGACTCGCGCTCAATGCGGATAGCGATCTGAGTCACTTTGACCTGATCGTACCTTGCGGCATCGAGGACAAAGGGGTCACCTCGATTTCCAACGAGCTCGGCCGCTCCGTCGGCGTGACTGAAGTCGAGGAGCCGTTCGCTCACCATTTCGCCGCGCTCTACGAGACGCATGTGCAATGGCGCGACGCCCCACCCGACGGCTTCACGGTCGAAGAAAGTATTTGATCGCGCTCTGGCCCATGGCCGTCGTACCCGCGCCGGCGATGCCGGCGGAGACGGCGGTGCCCGCGCCAGGCACGAGCTTGGCCACGGTCCGCGCCGTGAAACGCAAGCCCATTCCGAGGCCACCTACGACCCCGAGGCTACCGAGCCATTGCGCAATCGTCTTGCGATCCCATGCGCGGCCGCTGAGGTAGGCGAGCGCGCTCACCATCATGGCTTGCAATGGACCGAGCAGGGCCGAATCGGAAAACGGAATGGGTGTCAGCCCGACGGTGACGGAAATGGCGGTGCACGCTTGGACGATTTCCTCGGCGATCCGCATCCGCGCCTCCTGCGCGCGCGTCAATGCGCGTGCCGCCTCGAGGCGTGCTGCTTCGGGCAGTGCCAGCACGATTGCTTCGGAGAGTACTTTCAACCCATAACCGCTGATGGCTGACACGGCCCGCGGTGGATCTGCTTCGAACTTTCGCTCGCGGAGCAGCCCACCGAGCCTGTCTCGCGCGGCATCCACGGCTGGCTCGTTCTGGCCGAAAGCATCAGCATGGGTCAACACCGGGAAGACCCGGAGCGGTTTTGTATTCTCGGGCAGATCGCGCAATAGGCTCTTGGCCCGCTCCACGATCTGCACGGCGTCCTCGACGTTGCGCGAATCGAACGTGAGCAGCACGAGATCAGGCACTCTCTGGTCTAGCGCCCTCTTCCACTGGGAGCGTGCGCCGTCGTCGTTCACGTCGATCTCGAGCCACCGAATGTCGGACCCTTGGTGCTCGATGCGAACCCATTGTCCGTGCTCGGCGCGGAGCGCGTCAGCCGCTGGCCCCCGCTCGACCAGGGAGCGCAGCAACGTCGATCGTCCACTGCCACTCAGGCCCAATACGGCGATACGGGGAGCACGACGCTCATACAGCAAGGAACGAAGCCCGACCAAATCATTTTTGATGCCCGACACGAGGGGTACTCGGTCGAGTACCCTCACCAGTTGGTCCAACGCGATTTTCTTTGCCCGACCGGCCACGATCTAATTCATTCGGCGTACGGTCTATTCGCGCAAGCCGAGTCGTGTTAGCTTCGCCAACGGGCAAGTGTGGGAGCGGATTGGGTAACCGCGTTGGAGCAGATCGGTGGGCGCTTCGTGCCCGCAGCGCTCGTTTTCATGGCTTCTCGGAGCCCTTCCCCTTCAAAGGGGGGCACCTCCGGTGTGCGCTGGTTGGCCGATCAGCTCGAACGGCACTTGGAACAAGACGATCATCTGGTCGACGACCATCGGTTCGTCGAGGGAGCAGGGGCCGTACTTGGACTCCTGCTAATCGACCACCTCGGCGGCCGCGCGACGGAGCGCGATGGCATGCATCGGATCCAGATCGGACGCTTCGGCTGCTTCGATCCGTTCGAAGCCATTCAGGAAGCGCTGACGGCCGAAGACCCTCGACGATGTCTGTCGGAGTATCTCACGATCGCAGAGCGTGAAGCGAGCGGACGTGGTCCAGTCTCTCGCGTCGTCCGCGTCTTCGCCGAGGTTCTCGAGAGTGAGCGCCCCGATCTACGCATCGAGTCACAGTTCGAGCTGACCGTCGATCTCAGCAACGGCGCCAGCGTCGACCTACGTCGGCTGGAGCGCGTCGCGCAAGCAAAGGACGACGGCGCGACGATCGAAGCCGCCCGGCGCATCCTCGGCATGATGCCCGGAGAAAGCACCCATGCAGTCACGTCGTGGAACGAAGCCGCTCGGCGCATCGTTCCTCGCCTGGTGTCCGAGGGCTTCCTTCGGTCCCTCCCGAAGGAGCAGACACTCCACGTCGAAGCGCTCGGCGCGGACGTCTATCTCGCGTTGCAGCTCCGCTATGAGACCCGCTCGCGTTACCTCGGGCAATCCGAGGTCGCCTCATGGGCGATTCCGGACGGCGCGGCCACGGAACGAGCAATCGCGAATCTGGTCACATGCTCTAGGGAGCTCCGGCTGGAACGGGTTTCGGATCTGGTCGTGCGCGTCTGCCAAGGAGACGGTCTCGACGCGGCTCGCCTGCTGCTTCCCGATCTGGCAGCGCGGCTTGCTCGGCTCGAGCCTTCCCGCAACTGGCTTGCCGCCACTCCGCATCGTGACGCCTTGCTCATTGCCGGAAACGACGCAGCGGACGAGCTCGCAGCCCTCGCGGCCGATGCTGCAAGCCGTGCCCCACATCCGATCTCGGCAGCCCTGTTTGCGGTCACCCCGGAGGGGCCACGCCCGTTGTAGCGCCTCCTTTAGAGCGTCCCGTTCGGAGCGCCGCCGGCGATCGTGGCGAAAAGCACGGAACGCGTCACACTACGCCGATGGGCGACGAGCGAGCCATGTGCGGGCATCCCTATGCCCGCTTCATCGACCGTGTTCACAAGCCCGTCCAGTACCTCGGTGGCGAGCAAGGTGCGCTGCGCAAATCCTGGGACACCGCTCACTGCAGCATTTGTCTCGCCTTTCCCGATCTGTATGAGATCGGGATGAGCCACCTCGGCTACAAGATCCTCTACCACATCGTCAACGAGAGAACCGACCTGCTGGCTGAGCGGGCCTATGCCGTCTGGGACGACATGGAGCGGGAGCTTCGCGCCCACGATCAGGTGCTCTGCTCGCTCGAGAGCGCTCGCCCGCTGCGCGACTTCGACATCGTGGGATTCTCTCTGCAGTACGAGCTGACCTATACGAACGTCTTGCAGATTTTGGACCTGAGCGGCATCCCCCTCCGAGCCGAGGAGCGCACGAACGGCGATCCCTTGGTCGTCGCCGGCGGCCCCACTGCCACCCACGCCGAACCGCTTGCTCCGTTCGTCGACGCATTCCTCGTCGGCGACGGTGAGGCCAAAGTTCCTGAGCTGATGGACGCCTGGGCGGAGATGAAAGCGCAAGATCTTCCGCGCCAAGAGCGTCTGCTTCGCATCGCCAAGCTCGGGGGGTTCTACGTTCCATCGCTCTACCGAAGCCTGCCCACTCCGGACACCCAAATGAACGTGGTGGAGCCGGCGCATCCACAGGCGCCGTTTCCGGTGCGTCGATCGATCGTCGAAGACCTGAACGACTACCCGTTTCCGGTCGACGGACCGATCGCCAGCTGCCAAACGGTATTCGATCGTGCCTCGATCGAAGTTGCGCGGGGTTGCACGGAGGGCTGTCGATTCTGTCAAGCAGGTATGATCTACCGTCCCGTTCGCGAACGTGAACCCAAGGCCATCATCGATGCCATGGTGCGCTCGGTTTCCGAGGTAGGCTACGATGAGGCTTCGCTGACCTCTCTTTCGACCGCCGACTACAGTGCAATCACCCCGCTGGTCCATGAAGCGATCGGCGTGCTCGCGCCGTACCACGTTTCGTTGAGCGTCTCGTCGCTTCGCGCTTACGGGCTGAGTGAAAACGTGCTCGACGACATGAAGCAGCAACGCGCCAGTGGCCTCACCTTCGCGCCTGAAGCCGGCAGCCAGCGCATGCGCGACGTCATCAACAAGAACGTCACGGACGCCCAGCTCATGGAGACCGCCGAACGCGTTTTTTCGCGTGGCTGGAACAAGATGAAGCTCTACTTCATGATCGGTCTTCCCACCGAGCAAGACGAGGACGTTCGGGACATCGTTCGAACCGGTGCTCGCGCGCTGCAGGTAGCGCGCCGAGTCCAACGCAACAAGCGCGCCCGGGTGACGGTGAGCGTCTCCACCCACGTACCGAAGCCTCATACGCCATTTCAGTGGTGCGCCATGGACGCGCACGAGGAGATCGTACGCAAGCAGGCCGTGCTTCTGGAAGAGGCGGCGAGCACACGTGTCCAGCTCAAGATGCACAGGTCGGCAGGCTCCTGGCTGGAGGGTGTGCTTGCACGCGGCGATCGCCGCCTGGGTGACGTGATTCAACGGGCGTACCAACGCGGGGCTCGCTTCGACTCGTGGGACGAAAAGCTCGATATCGGAACATGGACGGCCTCGTTCGCAGAAGCGGGAATCGACCCGGCGTGGTTTCTCGGTACGATTCCCGTTTCGGCCCGCCTTCCTTGGGACCATATCGACGTGGGCCTCGAGCCGGGTTTCCTCGGCCGGGAGTACCGCAAGGCGCTTCGCAACCGACTGAGCCCGCCCTGTGGCAAGACGGTGGGGAGCTTCGTTCATCATACCAACGTCCAAGATGCGTTGGCTGAGAAGCGGAGGCTGATCTGTTACGACTGCGGCATTGCATGCGACCTCACCAAGATGAAGGAAGAGCGCATCGGTTTCTTGCAAAGCATGAATGCGCTCGAGCCGTGCCGACCTGAGCCGGAGGCTCGCAATGCAGCAACTCTCACCGATCGGCGGCCCTATCACGGAATCGATCAGGGCCCGGCCGTGCGCGTTCGGATCGCGTATCGAAAGCTCGGCCGTGCGGCGTACACGTCTCATCTCGACCTCGTTCGAAGCTTCCCCCGAATGCTGCGCCGCATCGGGCTTCCGCTCTACTACAGCGAGGGCTTTCGCCCACTGCCCCGGATTACGTTCGGACCCGCGCTGCCGGTCGGTACGGCCAGCCTGTGCGAGCACGTCGACGTCCGCCTCCGGGCGGCCGAATCCCCGGACCTCGAGAATCTGTGCAGCCGCATCAACGAGGCGGCTCTCGACGGGATCGAGCTCTTCGACTATCGCGTGTTGGGGGCCCGCGACGCGGCGCTCAACCGGGTGATCGAAGCTACGGAGTACGTAGCCGCGCTCTCGAAGCATGAGCTCGCAGACCTCGGCGTGACGGACGAGGAAACCCTGCGAGCCCTGCTCCACAGGAGGCACGAAGATCTCCAGATCGACCGCTACGTCGGTGGGCTCAAGAAGCGAGTCCAGATCACGCCCGCGCTCGTCGACATTCGTGTAGGACGGGGCTGGGACGCGCTCGACGAGGCGGGTGTGACCGGAGATCTATGGCCTGTCGCCATCACCCTTCGCCTCCACGGGAAGACCACACCGAGGCCGGGCGAGGTCCTGCGCGCGCTCACTGGCTTCGAAGATCTCTGCGCCCGCGTGGTTCGGTCCCAATTCTTCGCGATGCGGCATGGCGTGCGCGTGACACCCCTGGATCTCGAAACACTCCGCCACGGGACGGGACTAGAGGCTGCCGAATGACCGACCGCTTCGACATCGTTCGCAGCTGGGTACGCGCCGCGGCCGATCAGGCGGTGCAGCGGGTCAAAGACGCTCGAATCGTCTCGGCCGCGGCACAGCTTCTAGAGCGACTCACCCAACAGCGATGGCGTTTGAGCGACGAAACACTGACCGCGGCCGCAGCGCACGCGGAGGGAGTCGATTCGGCGATGGTGGCATGCCACTCAGGCCGTCTGTACGTGGATGCGTCGATGCGGAACGGAAGAGAGGTTCAGTTCAGCCTGGCGCCTCGTAGCGTGCGTTTCGCTCCGCGGGGCGCCAAGGAGATCAGCTTCGACGTCGAGCCGCCGGATGCCCACGACCCGTCAATCGTGGGCGCCCTCGCCGCATGCGTCGCCAAGGCGACCTGGCCCATCATCGGGTCTACAGGCACGGTCGACGTCGGCGGTGCAATCGTCGAGCGAGAAAGCCCTGGCCGACTTCGAGTCGACCTACGCACGGTTCCCGCCGTCCGCCAGTTCGCCTCGACTCAAGCAGGGGCCATGATCTTCGATGCGCTCGAGCTCGAATCCATCCGCGTCGAGCCTGGAGCGCTCGCACTCAAAATGAAGCTACCGCAGCTAGGCCCCTAGCTCTTCCTTCCATTTGCGTGAAAGCGCGACCTCGCCTTTGTAATGGTCGATCGACTTCTGCTTTTCGGCATCCGACCACCCGATCAGCTCCGCCATGCGATTCGCTACTTTGTCGACCGACGCGAGTCCTTGGTTGTAGTCGCGGAAGAAGATCTGCGTCCTGCGTATCAGGATGTCACTCACGCTGGCGGCAAGCTCCTCATGAACGCCGAAGTCGATCTGCGCCATGATTTCGACGCGGCCGGGAACGATGGGCTCCGTCAGCTTCGGGTCTTCATCGCAGAGCTCTGCGAGCTCCAGTGCCCGCATCCCATAGGTGTCGACCAGGTGGAGCCTGGTCTTCTCGCCGAGGTCGCATTTGCAGACTTGGCTGAACTCATCAGCCACCTTGTTGTGGTCGTCATCCGCCGGCCATCCGACGGCGCCTGGAAGGGGGTACTTGAAAGTCTGTCCGGACTGGATGTGCTCGGGAAGATACCCCGATAGCTTGAGGATCTGGACCGCCGTATCGACGCACTCCTTGGCCATCTTGCGATACGTCGTCAGCTTGCCGCCCGCAATGGTGATGAGCCCATCTTCCCCGATCACGATCTGGTGCTCGCGGCTGACCTGCGACTCGGCGATGTCGGAGACCTCGGGCTCTGGTGCGATGAGCGGGCGAAGCCCGGCCC
Organism: uncultured delta proteobacterium; assembly: GCA_963817725.1. GTDB lineage: Bacteria > Myxococcota_A > Polyangia > Polyangiales > Houyiibacteriaceae > SG8-38. The sequence goes on along the minus strand of CAWFPD010000001.1, from coordinate 218,972 downwards.
AGGTCGAGATCACGTCGTCGCGTGCGATCTGATTGCTCGGGAAATAGTGATTGGAAGCTTCGATCAAGTAGTCGACGTCTTCGAGGGTCGCCGCCTCTTGACCTGGGGTGCCTTCGTAGTCGGTGTCGGTCGTGCCCACGTAGGTGCGGTCGCCCCAAGGGAGCGCGAACAGAACACGCCTGTCGGTTGGATGAAAGAGCACCACTGCATGCTCGACCGGCAGCTTCCGTCTCTCCACCACGATGTGAATGCCCTTGGTTGGACGCAGCATCTTGCCCGTTCGAGGGCCGCTCATGGCGAGCACCTCGTCGGTCCATGGACCCGTGGCATTGATCACGGTGTGCGACTTGACTTCCTTCAGGCTTCCATCCCGCGCATTTCGCACTACGACGCCGGACACGCGCCCATGATCGTCTTTGGTGAGTGCGTCGACACGGGCCCAAGTGACGGCGACGCCACCATTTCGAATCGCATCGATGACGGTCTCCAGCGTGAGCCTCGCATCGTCAGTCGAGCAATCGTAATAGAGCGGAGCGCCTTGCAGCCCTTCCTGCTTGAGGATCGGCTCTTCCTCGGCCACCTCTTTGGGTTTCAAGGTGCGATGACGCTTGGGGGAGCGGAACAGGGCGAGACCATCGTAGAGCCACATCCCGGCGCTGATCATCCGCAAGCTCTTTCTCGCCCCCTGGTACACGGGAAACAGGAATGCGAGTGGATTTACGAGATGGGGCGCGAGGTCGAGGACGATTCGCCGCTCGCTCACCGATTCGAAGACCAAGCTGAACTCGTAACTTTCGAGATAGCGAAGGCCTCCATGGATGAGCTTGCTCGACCGCGAGCTCGTTCCGTAGGCAATGTCGTTTTGCTCGAACATCACGACCTTCAGACCCCGTCGCGCGGCATCGCGCAGGATTCCGGCGCCGGTGATGCCGCCACCGATCACGACGACGTCGACTTGCTCTGGGATCTTTTCCCACATTTCTTCGCGGGTGGGCATCACGGCTCTCCTAAAATGGGGTGTTCTTCGAGATAGCGGATCACACGTCGGGCCGATTCGTCAACGCTGAGATCGTCGGTCTCGAGGTGCACTTCGGGGTGCTCGGGCGCCTCGTAGGGCGCATCGAGCCCCGTGAAGCCCGAAATTTCCCCCGCTCTGGCTTTACGATAAAGCCCTTTCGGGTCTCGGGCCTCGCAGGTCTCGAGTGGCGTATCGACGAAGATCTCGACGAACTTGCCTGGCGGCAACATCGTGCGCACGCGGTCCCGGTCCGCGCGATAGGGGGAGATGAACGCAGACAGGACCACTGCGCCGGCATCGGCGAACAGACGCGCGACCTCGCCGATGCGCCTGATGTTCTCGACCCGGTCCTCCGGGGAAAATCCGAGATCGCGATTGAGGCCATGGCGGATGTTGTCGCCGTCGAGCACGTACGCAAATACGCCTCGTTCTATCAACAGCCGCTCGATTCGATGGGCAATGGTGCTCTTGCCAGAGCCCGAAAGCCCCGTGAGCCACAGCACGGCGCCACCGTGACCATGGGCGCTGCGACGCGCTTCCGGATCGACCTCACCGACGTGCCAGGTCAGGTTCTCGCCTTTGGGGGCGGTCATGGAAGCCAACATAGCCGGGCTACACCCGCGGGCAAGCTACCTCACGAGCTGCTGCGCGAGCGCCTGCACCGTCAAGGGAGAAGAGCCCTCCGCTTTGTTGTTGACCAGAACGTAGGTCTCCATCTCGCGGTCAAGCGCTGCGCGCACGAGTCTGATCACATCGTGCCGCATGGCCGCCTGAGGCGCGACCAGCCGATCAAACGGGGTGTAGGCCTCTTTCAGCTCCTCGTACCGCGTGCCGGGCGGCAAGAGCAAGCGGATCACCATGAGCGAACCTTGCAGCAATCTGCCGATCTGCATTTGTTCGGCGAGGTTGGGCATCCGAGACCAATAGTTGAAGACGTGCGATGCGCCGTGCTCTTCGAGAGTCCGCGCATAAGCTTCGGTCAACAGGCGCCGGTCCCGAAGCTCGACCGCGAACGGAAAGTCACGCGGCGCTTTGTCGAAAAAGGAGGCTAGCTTTCCGTAGAACCAGGCCGGATCGACGGGTTGAGGTGAGGGCGCCACTTCCAAAATCCACGGACCCATGTGCTCGGCGAACGCTGCTCGCACCGGTTCTTGAACGATTCTCGCGAAGAGCTCGGCATTGAGAAAATCTGGATTCGGCTGACCAGCCTCGGGCCCGTAGCGAGGGTGGCGCGGAAACCCAGGCATCGTAATGCGCTGCCACACCTTGATCGCCGCCCGAAAGCCTGAGGGAAGCTGCGCTGCATACATCGCCAGATCCTCTTCGGGAACCGGCGTGTAGTACCCTCGATCGATGCCGACCGTGCGCATCAGCGGATGGCTCGCGTACTCGGCTAACGACTCTCGAAGGAACGCGCGTTGGTTCGGATAACGGCGATGGTAGACGAGGCCGGCCCACCCCGGAAACGTCCAACTGGAAGTGCCAAATCGGACCGCCCGGGGAAGCCGATCGCGAATCGACTCGAGCTCGCGCCGCACGTCCTGCGCCGTGTCTGGTGCCGCGTCATCGCGATCGTCGAAGAGACCCAGCTGCGGCTCGTCCTCGCCGAAGAGCGAGCCCGTACGTCCGCGTGGCCTGGTCATCGTTCTGCGCTTCGGCGGATTGCAGTGTTGTGCTGCTGCAGGGTCTTGCTGAAATGGTGGTGCCCCTCGCCTTGGGCGACGAAGTAGTAGTAGTCGTGGTGCTCGGGCTCGATCACCGCAACGATCGCAGCCTTGCCTGGATTGCTGATGGGCCCAGGAGGCAAGCCAGAATGCCGGTAGGTATTGTAGGGATTGTCCCGATCCTCCAACATCGCGCGGGTGATCCGGCCGTCGTAGTGCGCACATGACTCGGCTGCTTCGGGCACCGCGATACAACCGTATTGAACCGTCGGATCGGCCTGTAGTCGCCTGCGCGGAAGGAAGCGCTTCGATAGAAGGCGGTTCCAAAAGACGCCTGCAATCCGGGCACGCTCGGAGGGCACCGCAGCTTCTTTTTCGACGATGGAAGCAAGCGTGATGATGTCGTGCGTGGTCCATCCCTTCAACTTTGCGAGCTCCTTGGCGTGCTCCTGTTGAATCTCCTCATAGCGGCGAATCCAGTTCGCAAGCATGCGCTCCACGACGCGTCGGGGCCTGGTCCGATCATCGAACTCGTAGGTATCGGGAAAGAGGTATCCTTCGGCGTCGTCCGCTTCGACGCCATAACTCGCCAGCAACGAGCTATCTTCGGTTGCAGCCAGAAAATCGGCCGCCGAGCAGACCCCATACTCCTCGAGCCGCTGAGCGATCTCGAAGCGTGAGAACCCTTCCGGAATCAAGAGGCGCACCTGGATGCGGCCGAGTTGCGTAGTTGCGTGACGTGCTGCGCCCTCGGGCGTCATGGGCAGAGGAAAGCGCACCTTGCCCTGGCGGAGGCTTCGATCGAGGCCGCGCAGACGCATGTAGAGCGACCACACACTCGCATTCCGAATCACGCCGCGTTCCTCGAGCTCTTCGGCGAGCTCGTGCAAGGTCATCCCTTCGGGGATCTCGAGAACGACTTCCTCGGACTGGCCACTGGGGCCGTCCGTGTCCGGGTAGATCACGAAGAGCCAAGCGAGGGCACCAAGAAGGCCGAGGACGGCAAGCAACGTGATGAGGCTCAGCGCACGAACGAGGCTTCGCCCTAGATCGCTCCCCACGGCTATCCGTTGATCGGGTCCTTCCACTTCCCACTACTTTTGGCGTCGAGATAGCCCTGAAGCAAGAGGGCAGCCGCGGATTGATCGACCACCTCGCGTTGCTTGCGCCCTCGCCTGCCCATCTCTCTAAGCGAACGTTCTGCCGCAACCGTGGTGAGCCTCTCGTCCCAGTAGACCACGGCGACCCCCATTGTCCTGCCGATCGCGGCTCCAAAAGCCCTCGCGCGGCGAGCAGCCTCTCCCTCGGTTCCATCGAGACGGAGGGGGAGCCCCACGACGGCGAACGAGATCTCCTCGTCGGTGAGCGCCTCGCAGACTCTGCGGGCAGCGTCGTCATCGCCTCCCCGCGCCGACACGGTCTCGCGAGGAAACGCGATCGCGCCCTCCTCGTCGGAAATCGCGATTCCGATTCGAGCTGCTCCCGGGTCGATTCCGACGATTCGACTCAACTCACCCACCGCTGGCAGCCGGCTGTGCTTCGCCCTCGGGAGGCCGGGATGGACGATTGGAGGCAAGCCTTTGACTGAGCAGTGGCACCACGTAGGGAAAGCCCACCTGGACTTGATCGAGGTCGGGCGCGATCTGCCCCGCCAGCCAAAACATCATGACCGAAGCGCGTTCGACGTAGAACCAACCGTCCGGATAGTGAACCGAGCGCATGAGGCTTCGAAGCTCGTGACGCTGTACGCCTGGGTCAGCGAATGCTTCGAGCTCCTTCGAGTTGGCGCTCATGAACGCTTTGGGAGTGTGCGATTCGAGCTTGAGAAGCTTCTTGAAATACTTCTTCACGGTCTGCTCGAGCAGCTTGCGGTCCCCTCCCTCGGCCACGAAGCCGATGTCCTCGATGCCCCGCAGTACGAGCTCGTCGTTCTGCTCGAAAAAGCCCCGAAGCACATCGACCATGCCGAAGACGGTCTTTTCGTCCACCTCGCTGATCGCACCGAAATCGAGGACGACGATTCTAGCGTCGTCGGATCCCTCGATGGGCTGCACCAAAAAATTTCCCGGATGCGGATCCGCGTGAAAAAACCGGTCCACGAAGACCTGCTTGTAGAAGCTCTTGACGAGTCGCTCGGCAAGCTTGTGAAGATTGACGCCGCGTTCGTGTATCTCGTCGAGGCGGGTGATCTTGATCCCTTCCATGAAGGTCATGGTGAGCACGTCGCGCGTGGTGACCTCATCGATGACTTCTGGGAACAGGATGTGGTCGTCGTCGGCGAAATTGGCGGACATCCGGCGCATACACTCTGCTTCGTGGATGTAATCGGTCTCCCGGCGGAGCAGATCCACGAGTGATTCATGCACCGCCTCGATGTTTTGCACGGGAACGAACCATTTGTAGATGCGCACCATCAGCTTGATGACGCGCATGTCGATCCGAACGACATCGCGGATCCCCGGGTAGAGCACCTTCACAGCCATCTTGCGGCCGTTCATGTAGGCCACATGCACCTGCCCGAGCGACGCAGCAGCGACGGGCTGGCGGTCGACCCGGTCGAAGAATGCCTCGGGTCGGGCGCCAAGGCTCTGCACGAACGCTTCCTCGATCTCGTCGATCGGATGCGGAGGCACGGCATCCTGAAGGGTCTCGAGGCGCTTGATGTAAACCGGGGGTAGGAACCCGCCCATGATGGACAGAACCTGGCCGAGCTTGATGTACACGCCCCGGAGCTTGAGCATGCCGGCGAGGAGCCTCTTCGAGTTCTTTTCGTCGATCCGGGCCTGGCGGCGGCTCAACCACCCAGGCAAAACGGGCTCCTCACGCCCGGTCGCCGGGTCGACCCGCCAACGCCGGAAGACCTTGACCAGGGCTACTTGCAGGAGGTAGCTCAGGAAAATGGCGCCAAAGGTGAGTTGGGCGCGTACGAGGCGGATAAATAGGCTCATGCGATTGCTGGAAGCAGGAGGATAGCAGCCTTTGGCGGAAGCCCTAACGCGCGTTGGAGAAGGGCCCCAAACGGTATAAGGTTGGCGGTCTGTGTCGAGTAGTCGCAGCCGAAACATTCGCGATAAGCTTCAAAAGGCCCTGATCAGGGAGCGCTTTGCGGAGGCGCTCATGCATTATTCGGCCCTCGAGCGCGAGGAGCCCTCCGAGCCGAGGTGGCCCCATCGAAGAGGCGACCTGCTGAAGCGTCTAGGACGCAAGCAGGAAGCGATCCGGTCGTACGAGCGAGCGGTGGACCTCTACGCCCAACAGGGCTTCGTCGCCCGGGCAGCAGCCATGGCCAAGGTGGTGATCGCCATGGAGCCGGAACGCATCGACGTGCTCGAGCGGGTCAGTCCCGAAGCCGCCCGCCGCTTGCATCGTTCGGCGCGGTCGAGCTTCGTCACCGCGGATGCCGATCGAGAGGAACAGCAGCCCAAACGTATCGCTGCCGATGCCATACCCTTGGTCGCGGACCAGTCCGCCGAGCCGGATCTACTGAAATTCACGAAGCCTCCTGCCGCCAGACACCGGTCGCTCGAGCTCGAGATCTCGGAAACCGAGCTCGACGAGCGCCGATGGGCCGGCCAAGACGAGGATGCGGCACCGACTGCCGAGGAGCTTGCCCGGCTCCCCTCCATGCCGCTCTTTGCAGAGGTGCCGCAGCCCATTTTGGCGCGCTTGGTGAGGGAATCCCGCCTGGTGGATCTGGAGCCCGGTCAGATCCTAATCGAGCGCGGCACCACCGCAGACGCGCTGTTCGTTCTCATCGAAGGAAGCGTGCAGCTCGTGCGTCCGGCAGATCAGGACGCCGTGATCCTGTCGGAGGGCGACGTCTTGGGCATTTCCTGCCTTCTCGACCGGGTGAACTATCAGGGAGACGTCAGTGCGCAGACCAAGGCTCGGGCCTTGCGCATCAGCAAGCTTCTGCTCGATCGCCTGGTCGCCGAGCACCCCCCGCTGGGCGATATCCTGCTGGAGCTCCTCGGCCGGCGTCTGGTGGCGACGTTGGTGCGGACCTCCCCGATGTTTTCGGGCTTTCAAAACCACACGCGCTTGGAGATAGCGGCCATGTTCGAGGTGCGCCGTGCCACCGTGGGCACGATCATTCTCGAGGCGGGCAAACGCCCCGATGGCCTCTACATTCCGATGATCGGCCAGTTGGTGGCGCTCAATTCCGAGGGAGAGGAAGTGGGAAACCTCAAGCTCGGCCGGCCGCTCGACCAGCATTCGATGCTCACGCAGAAACCATCACCGCTCACGGTCCAAGCGGCGTCCGACGTACTGGTCTTGCGGCTTTCCGCGCGGCGATTCCAGGAGTTGGTCTCCAGGCACCCCGCCATGGTGGCCCACCTCGAAGAGCTTTCACGCAGCCCGAGCTCACCGGCTTTCTCGCTAGTGCCAGAGCCGCGCCGGAAACAAGGCGCATGAACCGGGATCGGGCGAGGTGCGCCGCTTGACGAAACTTCTATACTGGAAAGTCTGATGGGTTACAGCGCTTCATTTCGCTGCGTCGCTGGATGTGCAGGCAGCTATCCCCTCGACCAGGTGATCTACGCCTGTCCGGAGTGCGGAGAGCTGCTCGAGGTGCGCCACGACATGGAGGCGCTGCGCAACCGGAGCGGGTCGTCTTGGATCAAGCTTTTCGACCAACGCTGGATGACGCGGGATTGGCCCTACGGTAGCGGCGTCTGGGGAAAGAAAGAGTGGGTGCAGCCCAACCTTCGAGACGAGACCGTCGTCTCGACGGCCGAAGGCGGCACGAACCTCTTCTGGGCGGAGCGATACGGCCGGACCATGGGGCTCGAAGACCTTTGGATCAAGAACTGCGGGAACAGCCACACCGGGTCGTTCAAGGACTTGGGAATGACGGTGCTGGTCAGCACGGTCAAGCAGATGATCGAGGACGGCAAGCCGATTCGAGCCATCGCGTGCGCATCGACCGGCGACACATCGGCGGCGCTGGCTGCGTACTGCGCCTCTGCGGGCATTCCATCCGTCGTGCTCTTGCCAAAGGGCAAGGTGACCACGGCACAACTCGTTCAGCCCCTGGCCAATGGCGCGCTGGTCTGCGCGCTCGACACCGATTTCGACGGATGCATGGCCATCGTCCAAAAGCTCGCCGACGAAGAAGGAATCTACCTCGCCAACTCGATGAATTCACTCCGCCTCGAAGGCCAAAAGACCGTGGCCATCGAGGTCGTGCAGCAGTTCGACTGGCAGGTGCCCGACTGGGTGATCATTCCAGGGGGAAACCTGGGCAACGTCGCGGCCCTCGGCGCAGGCTTCGACATGATGCTGCAACTCGGCCTGATTTCGAAGCGTCCTCGCATCTGCCTGGCGCAGGCCGAACGAGCCAACCCCTTGTACCGAGCGTATAAGGCGGGTTGGGACCGCTTCGAAGCGATCACCGCCGGTGACACGGAAGCCAGCGCCATTCGCATTGGCAACCCCGTCAGCGTACGCCGCGCGATTCGTGCGCTAGAGGCATTCGACGGCGTCGTCGAGCAAGCGACGGAATCCGAGCTGGCAGAAGCGTCCGCGGCGGCGGATCGGGCCGGCAGCTATACCTGCCCGCACACCGGGGTCGCGCTCGCCGCACTTGAAAAGCTTCGCGCCAGGGGCACCATCGAGCCCGGTCAACGGGTCGTGGTCATCTCGACTGCGAACGGCCTCAAGTTCACGCAGTTCAAGATCCGCTACCACGAAAACGAGATTCCCGGCGTCGAGAGCAAGTATCCCAATCAGCCAATCCAGCTTCCCAGCGACTTCGAAGCGGTCAAAGCCTCGGTGTTCAAAGAGCTGGACGCGCGCGCGCGCTAGAAGAAGGGGCATCGCCCCATCATCGAGGAGCCAGACGCGCGGCAAGCGCATCGCGATCCGTACGTCGCAGGTTGACAAAACGCATCCGCACATCGAAACCATGTTCGTCGAGGCGCCTGCTCCCGATGGTCCGGCCTTCCAAGGACTTCGTCCCCTCGCCGAGCTCGACTTTAAAGCGAATCGGAGAACCCGGTGCGAATGCGCGGGGACTGTGGAGGGTCAGGACGTTGCCATCGATGGCCCGCGCTTCGGCTTCTTCGCCGGACTCGAGGCGTATCTTCACCCCATCATCCTTTGTGGCGGTGCATGGCATCCCGCGCCTCTTTGAGGTCTTCCTGGCGACGAATCGTCTCGCGCCGGTCCCCCTTCTTCCTGCCCCGCCCGAGACCGAGTTGGACCTTTGCGACGCCGTTCTTGAAGTAGACCTGAAGCGGAACCAGCGCATGACCGCGAATCGTGAGCCGTCCCCGCAGCTTTTCGATCTCGCGCTGGTGGACCAAGAGCTTGCGGCGGCGTTGGGGCTCGTGACCGGAATGGCCAGCCTGCTCGTAGGGGGCGATGTGCATGCCGTACAAGAAGAGCTCGTCATCATCGATTCGACAGTACGCACCTTCCAGATTCGCGCGCCGTGCTCTCAGGCTCTTGACCTCGGTGCCGTACAACACCAACCCGGCCTCGAGACGCTCCTCGATCTCGTAACGCTGGGCCGCCTTTGGGTTGCGGCACACCAGGAGCTCCATCCCTGGAACACCTTTGTCAACGCGCTTCTTCGCCATCCTCGGCGGGCTCTAGCATGGGCTGTTCGGCTTTGCGAAGTCGCTCCAGCCAGTCGAGCTCCGCGGAAAGTCGTGCAGCCGCCGCCGCATCTCCGATCGTCTCCGCCTTTTCGAGCGCTCGCTGCCGTTGCTCGACCTCGCGATCCCAGCGTGCATTCGTCTCGGGCGAGCGGTCGATGACCCAGCCGCCATCTCGTTCCTCGATTGGGAGTCGAACCCGTGCACCGGGTGTAGGTGCATCCGGCACCGAGACTTCGAGTAAGACACGAGGCCCCGCGACGTCGATCTCGATGACACATGGGAAGTCCCCCCAATCATCGCGAGGACGAAAGACCTCCAAGACGAAGCCGTCGGCGCTGACCTGCGCCCAAGCGAGACAAACGCGATCTCGCTCGCGAATCGCGATCACCACGTCGCGCTGGCCGTCGCCGTCGAAGTCCGGTCGAGGTCCGGCTCCAAGCCCGACCCACAGGCGCTCGGGCCAGCGGACGTCGGGCACTTGCATCGACAGCGCGGGACCCCGCGAAGTCACCACACGCACCGTGGAATTTGCGCCATCCGAAGCGTCGAATGCGACGTACTCCCGCTCGTCGATGACGTGCCCGATCTGGAAACCATGCGTACGCAAATCCTCCATGACGGCGCTGGCTTCTCGCCGGGGATCGACGCCAACGCGCAGGTAATCAAGAGGGTCCTGAACCGGCTCGGGCTTCGTGCATGCCACCAAGCACGCGCACGAGAGGATGAGGAAGCGCACCAGCGTACTTTACGCCGCTCCATCGAGAAGGCGAGCCGCCAACACGAGCGTATGGATTCGCCGGACACCGCCCGCCCTCAGAGCGCGAGAGGCGGACTCGAGCGTGGCACCGGTGGTCCGCACGTCGTCGATCAACAGGACGCGTTGCGTCCCTTGTAGACGATAGGGAGCAAACGCGTGCTCCACGTTTCGCCGTCGCTCGCTGAAGGAGAGGTCGACCTGACTGGGGGTATGACGCACCCGGCGCAGCCCCCGGAGCAAAGCGGGGACTCGCAGCGCTTTGGCGATGGGCCTCGCGAGAAGCGCCGCCTGATCGTATCCGCGCGCCCGGCGGCGCCTCCAATGAAGAGGAACGGGCACGACGGCATCGATTTCACCCGAAAGTTGGAGGGCCTTTGCTCGCATCATCGAAGCTAGGGAGCCTCCGAGCTCGCTTCGTCCGCCGTACTTGTAGCGTTGGATGGCATCCGCCACCGGCCCCCCGTAGATGAACACCGCGCCCGAGCCGGTGCACCGCTCGACGAGCAGCAGACACACCCTGCACAGACCGTCGGCAGCATCGAGCGGAGCGTCGCAGCCCGCGCACCTGACGGGTGCCACGAGGCCAAGCGCGCCGTCGAGTAGCGGATGCATGCGTCGATATCGGCGCATCACGGGGCGCGTTGCGCGCTAGTGGTCGTAGGGCTCGCCGCGAAGGATGGTGAAGGCGCGGTATAGTTGCTCGGCCAGCACCAACCGAGCCAAACGGTGCGGAAGTGTCATGGCGGAAAGAGACAAGCGCAGATCGGCCTTGTTGGAAACGTCGCCGGGCAAGCCGTATGCGCCGCCTATGAGAAATACGACGGTTTGGACCGATTCGATTTCGGCCCGGCCGAGCCACGCTGAAAAGTCGTGGCTGCTTTGCGCACGGCCGGTGACTTCGAGCGCCACGACGCGGGAGCGGTCCGGAATGGCGCGCAAGAGACGGTCCCTCACCTCGTTGGCCGAGGCGTCTTTGATTTCGACCTCCTCCAGCTTGGCGTACCGTTCGATGCGCGCATAGTAATCGCTCAACATCGACCGTAAGTCACGGTCCTTTGCTTTTCCGACGGCAACGACTTTGATGCGCACGATGTGAAGGGTCTAGGGAAAGACGAAACCCTCGTCGGACTGCTCTCCTTCGAACTCGACGCGATCCGCATCGAGCCAGAGCGCTTCGAGATCGTAGTAGCCGCGCGTATCTTGATGAAAGATGTGCACGACGACATCGCCGAAATCGAGAAGCACCCAGTTGGCCTGCGGCAGGCCTTCGACCCCTGCGCACCTCGCTCCGTATTTGCGCTTGAGGTCTTCCTCGATGCCTCGCGCGATCGCAGCCACTTGCCGATCGCTGCGTCCGCTCATCACGACGACGTAGTCGGTGTAATCCACCTTGCCCCGCACGTCGATAATCTCGATTCTTCTTGCTTTCTTGTCGAGCGCTGCCTCGGCGATCCTCAGTGCAAGCGCGCGGCTGCCGTTCGGATCGGGTTTCGTAGGGAGGCTCGGGTTTGTTTTCAGTTGTGCGCCTGGTGCTCGTTTCGGCAACTAGCTTCCTCCTTACTGTCGGACCTGACCCTCGCCTTGCCCGACCCATTTGAGCGTACACAGCTCTGCTAAGCCCATTGGACCATATGCGTGAAGTTTTGTTGTCGAAATTCCGATCTCCGCACCCAACCCGAGGGCGAACCCATCGTTGAACCGGGTCGACGCGTTCACCAGAACGAGACTCGCGTCGACTTCGCGCATCCATCGATCGGCGTTTGCGCCGTCTTCGGTGACGATCGCCTCGGTATGATTCGAGCCGTGCTTGGCCACGTGCGCTAGCGCTCCCTCGATGCCATCGACGACCGCGACGTTGAGGATCAGGTCTAGGTACTCGGTATCCCAGTCTTCGGCCGTGGCGCGCTTGGCTCCACTCAGGTACTCCGCAGCGCGATCGTCGGCGCGGAGCTCGACGCCCTTCTCCTTCATGGCCCCGCCAACCTTGGGAAGAAATGTCGGCGCGATGCGCTCGTCGACGAGCAATGTCTCCATGGCATTACAGACACCAGGCCTCTGCACCTTGGCGTTCAGGGCGATCTGAAGAGCCATTTCCGGGTCGGCGCTGCGGTCGACAAAGACGTGACAGACACCTTTGTAGTGCTGGATGACAGGAACTTTTGCGTGCTCGGCGACGAACCGAATCAATCCTTCTCCGCCTCTGGGGATGACCATGTCTACGATACCATCAAGACCGATCATCACCAAAGTAGCTTGTCGATCGGTGGTAGGGAGAAGTGTGACAGCTTCCGGAGGCAAACCCTCCTCGCGGAGGGCAGTCTCGAAGATCTCCGCGATGGCCGTGTTGCTATGAAACGCTTCCTTGCCTCCTCGCAAAAGCACTGCATTTCCGCTCTTGAGACACAGCGAAGCGGCGTCGGCGGTGACATTGGGCCGGGACTCGTAGATGATTCCAATGAGACCAAGTGGCGCACGCATCTTGCCGACGCGAAGACCGTTTTCGAGCACCCGCTCCTCGACGACGGAGCCCACCGGGTCCGGCAGATCCGCGACCTGGTCGATGCCATCGGCGACTCCGTCGAGGCGCTTTCGATCGAGCCCGAGGCGGTCGAGCATGGCGCTCGAAAGCCCCATGTCCTTCGCGGCCGCAAGGTCCTTCTGGTTGGCCTCGAGCACATGAGCGCCCGGCTCGCCTCGAAGCGCGGCCGCAACCCTGCGCAGCACGGCGTTCTTCCGCTCAGTGCTCGCGATGGCGAGCACACGCGAAGCCGCTTTGGCCCGCTTGGCCAACCCTGTGACCAGCTCGGTCAGGTCTTCACTCATGGCCCGTTACGGTAGCACCTTTCGCCACAGGCGGGAGCCTCCGGGCTCAGCCGCTATTCTTGGTCAACACGATGTCGTCTCGATGGACGATTTCGTCTCCGGCATGGCTGCCGATCCGCTCGGCGATCTGGTGGCTGTGTCCACCGGCGAGCAACTTCACGTCCTCGGCGGCGTAGCGGGCGAGGCCGCGGGCGAGCTCCGTTCCGTCCTCGCCGACGATTGACACCGCATCGCCCACCTTGAACGAGCCCGTCACCGAAACGACCCCCGCCGGAAGCAAGCTGGAGTTACGCTTTTCGAGGGCGCGACGCGCACCCGCGTCGACCACGATCCGGCCGCGAGGCTTGAGGGTGTAGGCGATCCAATGCTTGCGGCTCGGCAACGGCGAGCCATGGGGCAGCAGGAGCGTTCCCACGTCGTCACCACGCATGAGCGCGTCGAGAAAGTTTGCGGATGCTGCGGGACCGATCGCCACCGGCAGGCCGTACAACGTGGCGCGACGTGCGGCCTCCACCTTCGACTGCATGCCGCCGAGCCCGACGTCATCTCCCGGAGGTCTGATGAAGCGCTCGATGTCCTCGACGGCGTGGACGAGCGATATGCGCCTGCTCTGGTCGTCGAGAATCCCGACCACGTCACTCAGCAGAACCAACAAGTCGGCGCCGATCAACGTGCATACCATCGCCGCGAGCTGATCGTTGTCGCCGAAGCGAAGCTCGTCGATCGAAACCGTGTCGTTCTCGTTGATGATCGGCACCACCTCGAGATTGAGCAGCTCGTCGATGGCGCTGCGCGCGTGCAGGTAGCGCTGGCGATCGCTCATGACATCGTGCGTGAGTAGCACTTGGGCGACGTGGATCCCGCGTGCTTCGAACGCGTCTTCATAGGCCCGCATCAGCAGCGATTGGCCCGTGGCTGCAGCGGCCTGCAGGAGCGCGATCGTCTTGGGCCGCTCGGTCAACCCGAGACGTTCCCGACCGACGGCCACCGCGCCTGAAGAGACGAGTACCACTTTCCGTCCCGCCTTCACTTGCGTGGCGAGTTGCTCGGCCACCTGGGCGAACCGCCCCCCCTCCGCGCACAGGGCGCGACTGCCGATCTTCACCACGATTCGTTTGCAGTCACGAAGCGCAGCTCTGGTCTGATCGCTGCTCATTGGTCAGGCTCTGAATCGCATTCGCCAAGGGGGACTGCAACCGGGCAATGTCAGGGATCGCAAAAAGGGGACAGTCCTTCTTTGGCTGCTAGCATGGGGCGATGCTCACTGGCGAGGTACCCCGCTGGTTCGTGTGGGTCGTGGCCTTTGGGTGGGGCGCAGCATGGGGAAGCTTCTTCAACGTTGCGATCTACCGCTGGCCGCGCGGCATGTCGGTCGTATCGCCTCCGAGCCACTGCCCCTCATGCGGAACCCCGATTCGCGTGTGGAACAACGTACCCATTTTGGGATGGCTCATCTTGCGGGGAAAGGCCAGCTGCTGCGAAAGTGAGATCTCGGCGCGCTATCCATTGGTCGAGCTCCTGTCCGCGATGCTGTGCGTGGCCATCGCCGAGCTTTGGGTCGTGCGCGCCGAGCCCGATACGCTTCTGTTGCACGCGACGATCGAGGCGCTCCTGTACTTCGTCTTCGCCGGCGGGTTGCTCATCGTCACCTTCGTGGACCTCGAGTGGATGGAAATCCCCGATGAAGTGAGCTTACCCTGCACGGCGATCGGGCTGGTGAGCGCGGCGTTTCGTGCCGAGCCCGGGGTTTGGTCTGCTGCGATGGGAGCGGGCGCTGCGTATTTGACCGTCCAGCTGGTTTTCGTCTGGGGTTATGAACGCCTGACGGGCCGGCGCGGCATGGGTGAAGGCGACTCCAAGCTCTTGATGATGATCGGCGCCTTCGTCGGGTGGGAAGGCGCCCTTTTCAGCGTGGTCGCCGGCTCGCTCCAAGGCCTCGTTTTTGCGATCTTCTCTCTCGTGGCGGGCCGTAGGCTGACCCCCGACATCGAGGAGCGCATCATCGACGGAGAGGTCATCGAGGCGCCCGAAGAGCCAGCCGCAAGCCGAATTGGTCTACTCAAGCTTCCGTTCGGGCCGTTTTTGGCGCTCGGTGCGCTCGAATACCTGCTCGCGGGCGATGCGATCCTGTCCTGGTACTTCGGCTTGCTTCAGCGGTGAGTGATCAGCGCCGGAAACCGCCGCCACCACCGCCGCCGCCCTGACGCTCGCGCGCCAAATCGACGCGGATGGTGCGTCCGCCAAGCGTTGCGCCGTCCATCGACTCACGCGCCGTAGCAGCCGCTTCCTCCGTGGTGAAGGTGACGAATCCGAAGCCCCGCGAACGGCCAGTCTCTCGATCGGTCACGACCTTGGCATCGGCGACCTCACCGAAAGGCTCGAATGCCTCCCGAAGGTCTTCCGTGGTCGTGCCCCAGGCGAGGCCTCCGCAGAACAGTCTCTTACTCATGGTCAACTCTTTCACTGAGCAGCCGACACGGCGCCATGCCGAGGCGGTGCCTCAATCCTTCGCCGGATTCCCGGCCGCCTGCGATTGTACGGCACGGTACCGATCCCACAAGCTCGGTGTCGATTCCTCGGCCAAGCGAGCCTTGTAGCCCTCGTCCTTCGCCAGGCCTTGCAGCCCGGCAATCTCACCGATCAGCTTGTCGCGAGAGCCGACTTCCTTGCTGACCGCCTGAAAAACCTGCTCCAGGTGGAGCAGTTTCTTGTTCGACACGTGCTCGAGGCCCTTTTCCGCGCTGACCCGCTCGAGCCACAGGTCCTTTCCAGCCGCCTTTTTCACGGCTTCCACGAGCTTCTGTTTCGCCTTCTTCGGGTCGTCGCCGAAGCGCTCTTTCACGGTCGACAAAGGGGAGTTGCTCATCACGTGCACCATACCCCCGAAATGCCCTGCCTTTTTGGGTTTTCGGGGAGCCGCGTGAGTAGCACGAGGCCGACCGCGCGCAAGCTCTCGACACTTGGGCTCTTGACATGAAGCGCCCACAAACTATTAACAGCACTGTTAATACCAACCACCTCGAGCACTCGAAGGAGGCCGATCCCATGCCGCAACCCTCCCCTCAGCCCCGCCTCGCCCCCGTCGTCCGCTCGTGGAATCCCCTGGTTTGGGCGGTCGCCCTCATCTACCGGGTCCTGATCGGGCGGGTCGTGGCACCGGTACGAGTCATCTATGCGCGCGCCCCGCGCATCATCGTCGGGCACCTGATGCTCATGGGCACCGCGGAGTATGGGCTCTCGCTCGATCGACGTGTGCGGAGCCTGGTCCGGGTCTTCGGCTCGAGGGTCAACAACTGCATGTTCTGCGACGACCTCGAGACGCACATGGCGCTCAAGCACGGCGCGATCTCGCGTGCCGACGTGGATGCCCTGCCGCACTTCAGTACGGCACGAGAGTTCTCGGAACGGGAGCGTGCGGCGCTCCGCTACGTCGAAGAGATCAACACGACGCGCACTTCGACCGATCAGACGTTCGATGCGTTGAAGAAGCACTTCTCGGAGCGGGAGATCGTCGAGATCACTTGGCTGAACGCCGTGGGCAACTATCTCAACCTGCAAGCCAAGCCCCTTGGCCTCGGCTCGGAGGGGTTTTGCTCCGCACCGGCAAAGGAGACGCAAATGGGAGATCATGCGGGAGCCTGAGCCATGGCACGACCCAAAGACGCGGACCCGGAGCAGACGCGGGTCAAGATCCTCGACGCGGCACAGGACGAATTCGCCGAGCACGGATTTCACGGCACCCGCATGGTTGCGATCGCCAAGCGCGCGGGGGTGACCCACGGTTTGCTCCACTATTACTTCGACTCCAAAGAGCACTTGTACGAGCAGGTGGTGGGGCGTCTGTTCAACCGCCACCTCGAGCTCTTCGAGCGATTGGGCTCGAGGGCTGACGGCCTGACGGCTCGAGAAGCCGTCTTACAGAGCTTCGATCTGTTCTGGGAGCACCCCAATCAAGTACGCATCATGCTGTGGGAAATGGCCTCGGGCTCCGATCGGGTGGAGCGCTCGATGCAAGGCTTCTATGAGGAATTGGCCCGCGCTCTGGCCGGTCTGCGGTCCGAGGCACCGGCGCTCCCGGGCTCGGGTCGGGATTTGCGTGATGTATACGTGACGATACTCGGTGCGTTGGTCGTTTACTTTTTTCGTGATCCCATCATCAAGCAGCTCTTTGGGGAGCACCGCTATACCGACGAGGATCGCAAACGGCGGCGCGCGCATTTGAGCTCCCTGCTCGACCTATTGCTGTAAGTCAAAAGTCCGGTGGATCCGGTGAGGCGGGCGCTGTAGATTCAGCGCCTCCATGGGGACCGAGTTCGTCCATCTTCACGTCCACAGCGAGTTTTCGATGCTGGACGGCGCCATCCGGATTCCCCAGCTCGTCGAGCACGTGGACGAGATGGGCATGTCCGCCGTCGCCCTGACCGACAACGGCAACATGTTCGGCGCCGTGCAACTGGTCCGCGCATGCGAGGGCACGGGCGTGAAGCCAATCCTCGGCTGCGAGGTAAACTTCACGGCGGGCGACCGGCGGGACCCGCAAAATCGCGAGCTCAGTCATCTGCTTTTGCTGGCCAGCTCACAGGAGGGCTACCACAACCTCGTCCGCCTCGTAAGCGCGGGATGGGTCGACGGGATGGCGAGCGACGACCAACCGCGGATCGACTTCGAGGTGTTGCAAAAGCACAGCAAGGGCGTCGTCGGCTTGAGCGCATGCATGGGCGGGTACGTCGCGCAAGAGATTCTCAACAAGGGCCCCGAGGTCGGACGCGAGGCCCTTGCCAAGCTTCGTGGCTCGTTCGACCCCGGTTACTTCTTCGTGGAGCTGCAGGACCACGGGTTTCCCGAAAACCGCCCGCTCAACCAAGTGCTCTACGAGCTGGCTCAGGATCTGGAGCTTCCGCTCATCGGGACCAACGACTGCCACTATCTCGAGCGCCGATCGGCACACGCGCAGCTCGTGCTTCAGTGCATCGGCGCCGGACGGAGCGTCCGCGAGATGGAGGCCGTGCATCATCATTCCTCCGAGCTCTATCTGAAGACGCCCGATCAGATGCTCAGCCTGTTCGCCCACGTGCCGGAAGCGGCCAAGAACACCCTGTTGGTGGCCGAGATGTGCGCCGGCCGAGCCACGCCGCTCGCCGAGCCGAAGCTGCCGCGTTTCGTGGTTCCAGGCGATGGCAGCGAGGAGGACTACCTACGCGCACTCGCTGTGGCCGGTCTCGGACGCCGCATGATGGAGATGCGTGGCCGCGGCGAGGCCTTCGACGAACAGCGCTACCACGCCCGGCTCCAGCTCGAGCTCACCGTGATCCTCGAGATGGGCTTTGCCGGGTACTTCCTGATCGTGCAGGACTTCATCAACTGGGCGAAGGACAATGGCGTCCCCGTCGGCCCCGGCCGGGGCTCAGGCGCAGGCTCGCTCGTCGCCTGGGCGCTCCGCATCACCGACTTGAACCCCATCACGCATGGGCTCCTCTTCGAGCGGTTCTTGAATCCGGAACGCGTGTCGATGCCCGACTTCGACATCGACTTCTGCATGGATAAGCGCGATCGGGTCATTCAATACGTGCGCGACAAGTACGGCCAGCAGAGCGTCGGACAGATCGCCACCTTTCATCAGCTCAAGAGCCGCAGCGTCGTGCGGGACGTCGGCCGGGTGATGGGCATGACACCCGGCGAGGCCGGCCTCATCGCCACGATGATCCCTGAGCCCGTACAGGGGAAAAGCGTGGCGATCAGCGAAGCGCTCGAGCAGGAGCCGCGACTCAAGACCGCCTACGAGCAAGACGCCCAGGCGCACGAGCTGCTCGACACGGCGCAAGCGCTCGAAAACCTCACGCGCCATGCAGGCATGCATGCCGCCGGCGTCGTGATCAGCGAGGGCCCGATTTGGGACCACGTGCCGGTGTTTTGCCCGGAAAAAGACGTCTACGTGACGCAGTATCACAAGGACGACGTGGAGGCAGCGGGCCTCGTGAAGTTCGATTTCCTCGGCCTTCGTACGCTCACGGTGATCGACATCGCCACCAAGCTCATCGATCGCCGTCCGGACCGCCAGGACCATCCGCTTCGGATCGAGGAGATCCCGATGGATGACCCGGCCACGTATGCGCTCTTGCAGTCGGGCGAGACGACCAACGTGTTTCAACTCGAGTCGAGCGGAATGCAGAGCTTGTTCAAGCAGCTCCGCCCCGATCGATTCGACGACATCGTCGCCGCGGTGGCGCTCTACAGGCCGGGTCCCATGGGCGCCCAAATGGACAAGGACTTCGTTCATCGCAAGCACGGCCGGCAGCGCGTGGAGTACCCGCATCCCTCGCTCGAGGGCATCTTGCAGGAAACGCGAGGCGTGATCGTCTACCAGGAGCAGGTCATGCAGATCGCGCAAGAGATGGCCGGCTATTCGCTCGGCGGCGCCGATCTTTTGCGTCGCGCGATGGGCAAGAAGAAGGCCTCCGAGATGGACAAGCAAAAGGCCGTCTTCATCGAGGGTGCGACGGCGCGGGGCCATTCCCGTGAAAAAGCCGAAGAGGTCTTCGACCTGATGGCCTACTTTGCAGGGTACGGATTCAACAAGAGCCACTCTGCGGCATACGCGCTGATCACCTATCAGACCGCCTATCTGAAGACCCATTATCCAGTGGAATTCACCTGCGCGACGCTCACCGCAGACAAGGAGAAAATCGACAAGGTGGTTCGAACGGTGGCCGAAGCCCGTTCGATGGGGATCACCGTCCTGCCCCCCGACGTCAACGAGTCCGAGATCGACTTCAGCGTGGTCTACAACCCGGATGACGCGCAGGATGTGGCTCGCCTGCGGCACAAGCCGGTTTGTTACAACGGCCAGGTACACGACCCGATGGGCCCCAAGATTCGATTCGGGCTCGGCGCGATCAAGGGCGTGGGGGCTTCCGCCGTCGAGGCGATCTTGGAGGCGCGCAAAGGCGAGCCCGGGCCCGATGACGAAGCAAGCGAACGCCCTTTCGTCGATCTCTTCGATTTCTGCGCCCGCGTGGACCTTCGGCGAGTCAACAAGTCCGTGATCGAGGCTCTGGTACAGTGCGGCGCGTTCGACACGGTGCACAACACCATCGGCGTGCACCGCTCGCAAGCCTTCGTGGCAATCGAGCAGGCCATCGAGCGCGGTAAGCGCATCCAAAGCGAGCGCTCGAGCGGGCAGGAGAGCTTGTTTGGATTGATGGGCCACGAAGAAGACGCGCAGTCGTATCAGCATCCTGGCGGGAGCTTTCCCGTGCTCGACCCTTGGGATTCACGCGATCAGCTCTCGCGTGAAAAGAGCACGCTCGGTTTCTACGTTTCCGGCCATCCGCTCGATCGATATCAAAGCGAGCTGTTGAGGTTCTGCAACGCGACGACCGAAAGCGTCGCGCAGCTCGACAACCACCGGCAGGTGACGGTGGGCGGCACGGTCGAAGGATATCGCGAGCGGCGCACCAAGATGGGACATACCATGGCGTTTTTTCACATCGAGGACGCCTTTGGCCGCGTCGAGGTGATCGTTCGGCCGAAACCGCTCGAGCAGGCTGGGCTGCGTGAGGCCCTGCAGTCCGGCCAACCGATCTTGCTCACCGGCCGGGTGAAGCACGAGCAAGACCGCGAGTCGGAAAGCGCCCAAACCCAGCACAAGATTCTGCTCGAAGAAGCGACTCTTTTGAGTGATGCGCTGCATGAGCGCACGACCTCGATCACCGTTCGGCTTGCCGTCGAAGCGATCGATCGCGTCAAGCTCGATTCGCTTCGAGCCATGCTCGAGCAGTTCCCGGGGCCCTGCCCCGTCTCCCTCGAGCTCGATTACCCGGGCAGCTGGCGCGTCAACCTCGCGGAGACTGGCCTCTTCGTCGACCCGAGCGACGCGCTGCTCACCGGGCTCGAGCGTCTCTTCGGCGCGAAAGTTTGCGAGCTTCACTGAGGAGTGAGGCGTGTTTGCATCCGAGCCGAAGACCGAGGCAGAGCTCTTGACACGGGCCTGGGAAGTGGCGGGGCTCACGCTGGGTGAGCTCGGAGCACGAGTCGGCATCGCAGTGCCGTTGGAGCCCGTTCGAGGCAAGGGCGTCGCTGGACAGATCCTCGAAAAGGCACTCGGCGCGACGGCGGCATCTCGCGCCGAGCCAGATTTCGTATCGCTCGGCATCGAGCTCAAGACCATTCCCCTCGACGCGAGCGGCAAGCCGCGGGAATCGACGTTCGTGTGCTCGATTTCGCTCTCGGCCATGGCGGACACCGATTGGGAGCAAAGCACCGTCTTTCGAAAGCTCGCCAAGGTGCTGTTCGTGCCGGTCGAGGCTGCGTCGGACAAGCCACTTCCGGATCGGCGTGTCGGGCGCCCCTCCCTATGGGTGCCGACATCCGAGGAGCGACGGATGCTGCGCGCCGACTGGGAGCGTCTTTCGGAGATGATCGCGCGTGGCGACGTCGAGCATATCACAGGCCATCTCGGGGAGGTCCTACAGGTGCGGCCCAAGGCTGCAAGCGGACGCAGTCGGCGCCGGGCGCCGGACGAAGAAGGCGCCCTGCAATGGACCATGCCGCGAGGCTTTTACTTGCGGCCGGCGTTTACCGCGGCAGTGTTGGCGAGACTGCATCAGCAGAAGTGACATTCCATGGCGCAACTCACAGCGAACGGTTTACAGATCGAGTACGACACGTTTGGTGACCCTGACGCTGATCCCATCCTGTTGATCATGGGGCTCGGCACTCAGATGATCGCGTGGCCGCCGGCTTTCTGCAACGCACTTGCGGAGGCAGGACACTTTGTCGTGCGGTTCGACAATCGAGACGTGGGTCTGTCGGACAAGCTCGACGGGATCAAAGCGCCCGGCCCAATCCGGTTTCTATTGAACCGGATCTTCGGTTTGGCACTGCGGGCTCCGTACACTCTCGACGACATGGCGGCAGACGCCGTCGGTGTATTGGATGGGCTCGAGATCCCGGCGGCTCACGTGGTCGGCGCCTCGATGGGCGGGATGATTGCACAGATCGTGGCGGCTTCGCATGCCAGTCGCGTGAAAACCCTGACTTCGATCATGTCTTCGAGCGGAGACCCGGATTTACCTGGTGCACGGCGCGAGATCACGAAGCATCTGTTTTCGAACCGGCCAAAATCAAATGAGACGGACGACCTGGTCGAGTATCTGCTGCAGTCGTTTCACCTGCTCATGAGCCCCGAATATCCGCGCACGGACGGCGAGTTGAGGCCGCTCATCATAGAGAACTTGGAACGAAGTCATTATCCGGAGGGGTTCAAGCGTCAGTTGGCTGCGATCGTGGCCGACGGCAGCCGAGTGGAGCGCCTGTCGACCATCGAAGCGCCGACGCTCGTCATACACGGAAAAGAAGACCCGCTCATTCCCGTGGAATGCGGCTTTAGCACCGCGCTCCACGTCCGTGGCGCAAAGCTCGAGCTGATCGACGGCATGGGCCATGATCTACCGCCGCTGCTGCTCGCGCCGATCGCTTCCATGATCATCGAGCACGTTTCGTCCCGGGGTCGCAGGCGAAGTGTCGAACGCGATGGAGACTGGCTTGAAGGCGTCTTGCGCCCAGAGGTGCGATTCGAGATCATCGAGCACGGAGGCGAGACCTATCTTGCGGGTGTGCGTCTTCGAGACGAGATTCTTCAAAACCCCGAAGGCGTAGTCACGACGGAGCAGGACATGACAGCCGAGCGTGCCCTCATCCACGTCGCCGGCTTCGTCGGGGCCGAGCTCTGTGCCACGTGCGTCCTGGTATCCGAAGGAGAGGCTGTGCGTATGAAACGGGTGGCTGTGGCCCCGACATTTCAAAGCCGAGGCGTTGGCACCGCCATGCTTCGCTTCTGCGAGCAGCGCGCGCGGACGATGGGCGCCGGCGAGCTGTATGCCCGAGCACGGCACACCGCGGTCCGATTCTACGAGAAGGCCGGCTACAGTGCGGAAGGTGACTACTTCGACGAGGTCGGCATCCCGCACATCATCGTGCGCAGGAAGCTGGGCGAAACCGTCGCAAGATGAGCGATTTGGCTGTTCGTTCGACTACGCGAGCGCCTAGGCTTGACCCCCGTGATCGGCATGTTAAACAGCCCCGGGCCGCACGTCGGGCTGTTAGCTCAGTTGGTAGAGCAGCGGACTTTTAATCCGACGGTCCAGGGTTCGAATCCCTGACGGCCCACCGCGGAGGCGGCAGCCTCCACCCGACACCGACATATCGTCCCCATCGTCTAGTGGCCAAGGACCCTGGCCTTTCACGCCAGTAACGCGGGTTCAAATCCCGCTGGGGACGCCACACGAAGTCGCAAAAACACGGAGAAAAGAACAGGCCGCGCGGCCTGTTTGGACTCCGCTCACGGCTGCACCTCAAACGCACCCACGTCGAACCCAGCTCCTGCCGGTCTTGGCTCTCCACGCTCGTCTGTGGTCAGCGGTGCGCCGTCCGCAACCACGCAGTTCGCTTCGGGAATCTGGTTGATGGCCACGCTGCCCGCACCCAGCGCATGCGTCTCGGTCGGTCCGCCGTTGTCTTGCAGTGGTCCGAGCGCGAGCTGCTCTGCAGTGACGTTGACTTGGTCGGTCGGCTGGTCCAAGCCGCAGGTGTTGCCGGGGGATTCGATGTTGTTGCCTAGAGACACCGCGTCTGGCGTTTCGGCGTAGTCGCCCTCGAGCAAGGTGTTGATCAGGGTCATCGACACCCAGTAAAGACTCGGGGCTCCTGTGTTTCCCGAAACGGTGCTGTTCGTCATAATCAACGCTCCGTGTGAGGCGACGCCGCTTGCGCCGTGGACCGCGCTCCCGCCAGAAGCCGCAACGTTGCCCGACAGCGTGCTGTTGATAACGACCGCCGAGCCCACGGGTACGCCGGTGTTGCCGAAAATCGTACTTTCGACAATCGTGAGTGTACCCGCGTTCGAAGTCGCTGTCCGAATGCCCCCGGCACCAGAACCTTGTTCCTCCTGGCCTCCGGGAACAGTGAACCCACGCAGTTCTGCGGACCGCCTGACATCTAGCACGGCATGGTCGTCATTGCCGTCCACAGTCAGGTTTCCTTCACCATCAAGTATTACGTCGTTGCAGTCACATTACCCACAATCTCCCGGATCCGTTGCACCTCACGCAAACGCCCAAGATTTGGTTCCCGCTCGGAAATGCTGCGAGCGTCATGGCGCGACCGACAACGGATCGGTGATGGTGGGAACAGCGTCCTCGATAGCCGACTTCAGGAACAAAGCGCGCTGTCTTCGCGCTTCAGCTGCATCTTGCGCGCAGTAGTGGGCCTCGGGCTCACTCGCGCAGCCCGGCGTCGGCGGGATACCAGGGATGCCCGCTGGCACGAACTGATAGAATGCAGCCGTCGTTTCGGCATCGATGTTCGCCGTGACCGGCCCCGTGATCGGCTCGAGGATCGGAGTTGACTCCCAAATCGGCTCAAGGTGCGCAATCGGCCCGAAGGTCCACGCTAGCGAGCGGGTCAAGCTGTTGGGCATCCGGGTGTCACCAACTCCTTCGGCAAGCAGGACGCTTGCCTTGTGCGTAGTCCCGACGACCTGCAGCCGATCGCGGTAGAGGTGGGCCGCGTGATGATGCGCATCTTGGTGATCGAAGATCATCTGGAAGATCGACAGGCCCACCCAATAGTCGAGTGGCGTGGCGTGAGGAAGGAGCGCTCTCAGAGCGGGTGGAAAGCTGTCGATGAACTCTCCTCCATTGAAATACTGTTCGGCCTGACGCTGGGCACCCGCGCCAAGCGCCGCAGCCTTGATCTCCGGTGCATAGGGTAGAAACGCAGAGCCATGGACCGAGCCCATGCTCAACCCGACGTAGGTGAGCGGCGCCTGCAAATCGAGATCTGGGACGCCGTCACCGTTTGGAAGGGGGACCCGGTCGAGCGAGCCGAGCTGCTCGATAACACGCAAAAAGGCCATCTGGTCTCCGTACGTCTGCATCGGAAAGTGCGGAAACCGAAACTGGGTGACGAGCGTCTGAAAGAGGATCTGGTTTTGGTAGTCGAGGTCTTGCCCAAGCTCGCGGTTCAGGGTGTCGGTGAAGCCGATGACCGCAAAGCCCGCCTCGGCGAGGCTCCCGAGCGCCTCCGTGTACACTTGCTCGGCGCTGCCCGGGCTTCCGTGTTGGAACATGACGACGGGCACGGGGCCACTTTCCGCGGCCTCGGGCAGCGCGAGCACGAAGTTGACCGTGAGGTTTCCCGTGATTTGGGGGTCGCCGTTTTCGTCCCTCGAAATGAAGTACTGGTTTTCCCGCCAGTTCGGCGGCTGCCACGTTCCTCGGACGACGGCCGCAACGGCGCCCGCACCCGGACTCACGCTGGTAATCGTGTAGCTTGGCGGAGGCCGGGAGAGAATCTGCTCCTTCATTGAGAGCGGCGTGAGCGGGATGTCATCGGTGCTCCGTATGGTGATCCGAAACACGAGCGCGAGATCGCCAGCGTCGACCGGAGGCGAAACGGCGCTCTCGTCCGCGAGCACATCGAGCGCGCCATCGCTGAGGAGCTCGCGCGCCTTACTGATTTGGATCGCTTCCCCTGGCTGCTCCGGTCCGAGCACTGCGGTCATGAAGGGAGAGGGCTCGAAGCTTCGCCCATCGTTTGCGCGCGCATCCCGGGTGACCACCACCGCGTAGCGTCCCTTCGAGCTCAAAGGGATTGAAGGATAGAGCACCAGACAATGGTCGATCTCCTGGCCCTCCAAGGCTCTCGAGATGGGGGTCAGCTGAAATGGAACCCGCTGCCCGAAGGTTTCACTCCCAGGCGTGAGGTCGAACAAGCCCACGACGGCGGAGGGCGCGAGCGAAGCTTGTGGTGTGAGGGGTAGCAGGTCGGTGTCCGGCGCCGCCGAAAGCTGAATCACGATGCCGCCAATCGGGCTGAAGCCATCGAGGCTTGAGGTCTCGTTCATGAGAGCTAGGTACAGGACCTGGACGTCGGCTTCACGAGGGGGCGCACTGAGCGAGACCCGGTACCCCGTTGGGGTCGAGGAGTCCGGCGCGAGCCAATTGTCGTCGGGGAAAGGCGCCATCCGTAACGGGTCGGTGCGGTCATAGAAAATGACGGCGCCCGATGGCATCCCACCCATGCCACCGTGCCCACCCGCACTACCCCCGATGCCACCGCTACCCGCCGCGCCACCCGCACCGCCGCCGCCGGTCCCTGCCATGCCTCCGGTACCGCCTTCGCCGCCGCTCCCAGAACCACCGCTTCCGGCCATCCCACCGGTCCCAGCCGTTCCACCGGTCCCAGCCATGCCACCGGTCCCAGCCATCCCACCGGTTCCAGCCATCCCACCAGTCCCAGCGGTTCCACCGCTGCCGCCTTCACCATTCTCATTGTTGCCACACCCCGTCATCAGAGCGAGGCCCAGCGCGAATGCAAACCAGAATCTGAATACGTAACGCATGGCCCACCTCCAGGCTTTCAGCGCAGAGCGCTACTGGTTGGAGTTGCTGCATCAGCCGTGCCATCCTGTTTTCTCAGCTGATACCGTTGCGGTGACGGCGCACGCATTGCGTTTGCAGCTCTGGCCGCGAAATGAATGCGGCATACGTAATTGTTCACCCGCGCGCTTTCTGCGTTGACGTTCAACGGGGCGATGAAGTTGGCATCGCGGGCGATGCCGAGTATCCGGCGCGGCGCAAAGAGCAACACGTGCTTCCGCTTAGGCAGCCACATCACCCGCAATCTCGCGGATCCGCTGCACTTCGCTCAGCCACTCCATGATTTGGTTCCAGCGCGGAATGCTTTGGGACGTCGCCGGAAACGACAAAAAAGACGGAGAAAAGAACAGGCCGCGCGGCCTGTTCCGCGCGTACGGGCGTGGTGCATTCATCGTCGCAATCTTTCCGGTCGTGGTAGCTTCCTCACTATCAGCACCACGTTTACACGAGGGTCGGAAACACAGCAGGGTTGGTGTCCCCATGCATGATGACTACCCCCGGTTTTACGAAGAGCCGGTACGCGGCGGCTACCCGGATCCATCCGCGCTCACGCTGTCCGGGCTGGAGCGCATGCGCGCGTGGGTCAAAGGACAGCTCCCGAGCCCTCCCGTCTTCTCCCATTTTCGTCACGGGCTTCGCCCTCGGCTCCCGCGTCTCACTGAACGACCTGCGCGTCGTCGTCGTCGCAAATGGACCAGTCGCGCTGGTCTTCGGAGACAGACGGAGATTGACATCGAAGCCAAGAGAGCGCAGGAAGTGGCGCGCGCGCAGGAGAAGGCAGAGAGTGTCCATACCGAGAAGAACATTGAGACGCTTGAACGTTGGAAGAACCACCACGGCACCCTCTCTGAGAAGGCAGAGGGCGCGAGCTTCGAAGCGCACGCCCGCATCGAGGCTGTGTTGCATGACGTCATCCGTGAGCCGCAGGGGGCCGAAGTGACGGGTGGGCTAGTTTTCGCAGGCGTCATGCTGCTCGCCTTCTTCGTGGCGGGGCTTTCCGACCCGCCATGGGAGGGCGACGACGAGTGACCTACTGGGTGACCTCGTCACCAGGGGTACGTCAAGACCGCCGCTGCCACCAGCAACAGCAGATCCACCACAATCCGCGCCATTGCTTCCTCCCCACTCCCCCAACCGGGACGGACGCGATTGTTGCCAGACTTCGGCGCCAATTGCCAGACCCATGTTGCAACTTGCGAGCTTGACGCGCCGCGTCTACCTACGGCTAAGCGTCGAACGCACCCAGGTCGCAGATCTTGCCGGCGCGTCAGAAGGGTGCTCTAGGGGCGTTCAGCGGAATGCCTCGACCTCGGAAGCTGCTCTGGAAATCGCCGCCCGGATCTGCCATGGATCCCGGGCGCTGATTCCTGGATGGAGCAAGCGATGGGGAACTATCACCGTGAGAGCGAAGCGTTTCGACTGGCTCTCGATAGCACCGAGGAGCTCTGCCTGGAACTACGACGGCAAGTGTCTGGCGTGATCAATCACGAGATCCCCATCCGCACGCTCGAGACCTGGCTTCAAACGCAGTGGGAAGAGCTCACCGAATTCCACAACCTCACTGCCTTTGCGAAGTCGCTGATCCACGAGCCAGACTTCTCGGAGCTCGCTCGCGACTATGTCGAGAACGAGCGAACCGTGCGCGAGATCGTGGTACCTCTCGAACGTGCGCGGTGGCGCGGTTAGAGCGAAGTGGGCGCCTGGATCGTCGTCATCCTGCTCCTGTTGGCCGCCTCTTGGTTTGTGATCGTGCGACCGGATCTGAGCGCCGCCGAGGTCGATGCGCGCTATCGCGCGGATCGATCTCGCCTCGTCGCGCTTCCTGATGGCACTCGGATGCACTACCTGGAGGCGGGGTCCCCTGGCGCCCCCGTTCTACTTCTGGTGCACGGCTCCTTCGATTCCGCGTTCACGTGGGAGGGGGTGATGTCCGACCTGGCGTCCGACTTTCATGTGATTGCGCCCGACCTGCCCGCTCACGGGCTCACCGGTCGCACACCGCGCGATACGTATGCCATGGCCGATCTAGTGGACGCCGTGCACGGGCTGGTCGGCGTACTCGGACTCTCTCTGTTCCACCTCGCGGGAAACTCGATGGGCGGCAACACCGCCTGGCGCTACGCTCTCGCCTACCCGCAGCAGGTGGATCGGCTCATCTTGATCGATTCGGCGGGCTACCCAAATGAGAGCGCCCCGCTGCTCGAGCATGAAGCCGGACCGGTCATGCGGTGGCTCTACCGGAATGGCAATCCGACTCTCGGGGTCCGCCGCGGCTTCGACAGGGCCGTGGCCGACCCGTCGATTGTGAGCAGCGCGTACGTGGCACGCTCGGTCGACTTCTTGCGGCGCGCAGGCTCTCGGGACGCCCTAGCCAAGCGCAATCGAATGCGCAATACCGAGCAACAGCCCGTCGAGCGTGTTGCGGAGATTCGCGCGCCCACGCTGGTCATCTGGGGCGAAGAGGACGCCGTGCTGCCAGTTACTGCTGCACACCGTTTTCGCGCTGCGCTTCCCGATAGCGAGCTGCTCCTGTACACCGGGGTCGGCCACATGCCCCAGCTCGAAGTGCCCGAGCGGTTGTCGAGGGACATGCGCGCCTTTTTGATGCGCTGATGCAACCAGGTTCGCGGGGCGCACACGCCCGAGAATAAAAAGGTCCCAAGAAACAAGCGGCCGTACATAGGACAGATGCCCAATGAAAGCGATCGTTTCTCACGAATACGGATCACCCGATGTTCTCCGGCTCGAAGAGGTCGAAAAGCCCGTTCCCGCGGATGATGAAGCCCTAGTCGAGATTCATGCGGCATCGGCCCATGCGGGGGACTGGCACCTCCTTCGCGCCGACCCGTTCTTTTTGCGGTTGATGGGCTTCGGGGTTTTCAAACCGAAGAACGAAATCCTCGGAGCCGACTTCGCAGGGCGTGTGGAAGCAGTCGGCACGAGCGTAAAGGAGCTCCAGCCGGGCGATGAGGTGTTCGGAGCCACCACTTTGGGCCAGAAGCTCGGCGTGTATGGCGGGGCGTTTGCCGAGTATGTCTGCGTGACCGGGGATCAAGTCGCACCCAAGCCCCCTAACCTCTCTTTCGAGGAAGCGGCTGCCGTGCCCTCGTCGGCGCTCGCTGCCCTCCAAGCGCTCCGCGATGCCGGACAGGTGCGGCAAGGACAAAGGGTCTTGGTCAATGGGGCGTCGGGCGGCGTAGGCACGTTCGCGGTGCAAATCGCCAAAGCGTTTGGAGCAGAGGTGACGGGCGTGTGCAGCACGAAAAACGTCGACATGGTGCGCTCGATCGGCGCAGACCTGGTCATCGATTACACACGAGACGACTTCACGCGGTTGGGACAGCGCTATGACCTGATCGTCGATACCGCGGCCTATCGCTCCATTCTCGAGCCCATGCGCGCTCTGAGCCCCGAGGGAACCTACCTCTTGGTCGGAGGAACCACGGCTCGGTTCCTCCAAGCTGCGTTGCTCGGGCCGTGGATTTCCAGGGTGGGAATGAGGAAGATCGTCGCCTTTTCCGTCGAAGAAAACAAAAAGGACCTGCTTTTCGTCAAGAAGCTTATCGAAACCGGCCAAGTCGTACCGGTCATCGACCGGCGCTACCCGTTGGGTGAGGTTCCGGAAGCCCTCCGGTATCTCGAGGAAGGGCACACCCGGGGAAAAGTCGTGATCACCGTGTAGCGACGCATGAGCCCCCTCGACGCGAGTGCAAATTAGAAAACCCCCGCCCAAGCTCTCGTCGCGCTTGGAGGGGGTTGTATCGACCGGTAACAGGCGTCAACCGGCCGCAGAGCCTTGCGCTTGTGTGAACCGCCGGTTGCCTGATTTCATTCCACGGAATTCCGGGTCTCGAACGGTGCAGCTTCGCACGCGATCAGTGTGCGTCACGCGCCACAGCGGGTGTGCCTAGGCCGCACAGAAGCAAGCATAGGGGCGCAAAAACGCAGAAAAAGACGTCGGCGCGACTCTTGCTTGCAGACAGCCCATGCCCTCGAATCCCCCCGGCCCTCGCTCGACCCTGACCGTTCTGCGCGAACGACTCTTTCTGTGGATGTGGAGGCACGGCTGGGTCTCCCGGCCGCTCTGATCCGTATCTGGTTGCCTCCACGAACACTGCCAGGCACTGCAGTTGCAAGATGCCGCGAGCCAGAGCTCGCCAGAGGGCAGCATTTGTCACCGACGCCCCTGAACATCTAAGATGAGGGGATGAAGCTCATGGGGGGTCCTTGGGGCGTGGCGGGCCTGTGCCTTGCCCTGGCTTGGTTTTCGGGCTGCGGGGATCCGTCCGGATCCCCACGCACGGGCTCTGGAGGAGCCGGCGGAGCCGGCTCAGGTGGCGCCGGCGGAATGGCCGGCAGTGGCGGCCTTGGCTCCGGAGGCTCCGGAGGCAGCGGCGGGATCGGCGGCAGCTTCTATGAAGGCTGCGGTGACGGCCTGCGGGACATCGTGGAGGCCTGCGACGACGGCAACGCCGTAAGCGGCGACGGGTGCTCGGCGAACTGCATGAACATCGAGGCTGGTTATCGGTGCCCAACGGTCGGCGCGCTGTGCGTCGCGATCGTGTGTGGAGACTCTCGAATCGATCCACCGGAAACCTGCGACGATGGGAACATCACCGGCGACGACGGCTGCAGCCCGGGCTGCCAGCGCCAAGACGGGTGGACCTGCCCGCTGCCGGGCGTGGCATGTATTGCAGCCGAGTGCGGCGATGGGATCGTGGCCGGTTTCGAGCAATGCGACGACGGCAATGCAAGCGCGCCCGGGTGCTCGGAGGACTGCCAGCTCGAGGAGGGCTTCAAGTGCCAGGTAGCCGGCGAGGCATGCGAGCCGACCACCTGCGGCAACGGCGTTCGCGAGGGAACCGAACAATGCGACGATGGCAACGTCACGCCCTTCGATGGCTGCGGCGCCGATTGCAAGAACGAGCCCAACTGCAGCGGGGGCGTTTGCCAGGCCGTGTGCGGCGATGCGGTGATTCTGCCGGGCACGAACGAAGCCTGCGACGATGGAAACCTGAGTGATGGCGACGGGTGCTCGAGCACCTGTCAGGTCGAGAGTGGCTTCACGTGCGTGGAGCAGCCCATTCCGCTTCCCGACCCCTTCACGATTCCCGTGATCTTTCGAGATTTTCGGAGCTACGACTCGCGCTTCGTCGGACCATTCAACCCCGACTTCAACCGGCCGAATACGAACAACTCGTCGATCGTCTTCGGGATCACGGAGCCGGAGCTCGGTCCCGACGGACGTCCCGTGTTCTCCGGTGATCGGGTCTACGTCGACAACCAAGGGGCGCCGGACAGCCAGGCCTCGTTCGACCAATGGTACCGAACGAGCTCGTCACTCGCGACGGACGGCAATCTCGAAATCGTAGATAAACTGGTGCTCGAGTACCAAGGGAACAACGTTTACCGAACGCCTCCAGCGGTCGCGAATGCGTTCTTCCAGCTCGACGACCCCCCGGAGGGGTACCTGACCTGGCCAAACGAGCCTACCTACGGCGAAGCGTTGCTATCGGGCAATCACAATTTCGGGTTCACGACCGAGACGCACTACGTCTTCGTCTATCAAGGGGACGAGGAGCTGACGTTCATTGGCGACGACGACCTGTGGGTCTTCGTCGACGGCCATTTATGCTTGGACATCGGCGGCCTGCATCCGAGCAAAACCGACATCATGAGCTTCGCGGACCCGTCCCAAGCCGGCAGTGGCACACAGGAAGCGATTGTCACTGCCTGCAGGGGTCACCTCTCGCTAGGCGGGGTGTACGAAGTCTCGATCTTCCACGCGGAGCGACACGTCACCGAATCCAACTTCAGCCTTACGCTCGATGGCTTCGTCACGGAGCGCTCGGCCTGCGACTACGAGTGTGGGGACGGTATCGTGACCCGCTTCGAGTTCTGCGATGACGGTCTCGGCCAAAACACCGGCGAGTACGGTCATTGCTTACCCGACTGCTCCGCGCTCGGCCCGCACTGCGGCGACGGACAAATCGATGCGCCCCAAGAACAATGTGACGATGGCGACAATCTGGGCGGCTACAACGGCTGCAGCCCCGATTGTACGCAAGGTCCGACCTGCGGCGACGGCGTCCGCCAACCCACCCTCGGGGAAGACTGCGATGCGGGACCCAACAACGGGATGCCGGGCTCCGGCTGCAGCGCAAGCTGCCAAGTCGTAGTCCAGTAGAATTCCCGTCTTGACGGGTGGCTGCGCCCTGCGGGCATGCGGCCGTGATGCCTGGCATGGGGAGCAGCCCTGCCGTATGAGACCGTCATGACGACTATCCCTCGGTCACGCGACCGCTCTCGCGAATTCGACATCGTCCTATGGGGCGCAACGGGCTTTACCGGGCGCCTCGTCGCCGACTACCTCGTCCACCACTACGTGGGCGGCGATACAGGCCTGCGATTGGCGCTGGCGGGACGCAACAAAGAGAAGCTCGAAGGCATCATCGAGGAAATCGGAGCGCCGCCGCTTCCCATTTTGATCGGGGATAGCTTCGATGGCGCGTCGCTTCGGGCCATCGCGTCGCGTGCCGAGGTCGTGATCAGCACGGTGGGGCCGTACGCAAAATACGGGGCCGAGCTCGTCGCCGCATGCGTGGGCAGCGGCACCGACTACTGTGACCTGACGGGCGAAACGCAGTTCGTCCGTAGGATGATCGATCAACACCACGAGGAGGCCACGAAAACCGGCGCGCGGATCGTCCACTGTTGCGGTTATGACTCCATTCCATCGGATCTGGGCACGCTGATGGTGCAGGAAGCCTTCAAGCAGCGGCACGGCAAGTACGCTTCCGAGGTCAAGATGGCTGCCGGAGAGATGAGCGGCGCATTCAGCGGCGGAACCTTCGCCAGCATGATGAACATCGTCGACGAGCTGAAGGAGAACCCCGGCCTGCGCAAAATCCTCGGCGACCCTTATGCGCTGAACCCGAAAGGAACCCGGGGTCCGGACAAGGGCGATCAAACGGGAGTGCGCTTCGACAAAGACCTCGACATGTGGACCGCACCTTTCCTGATGGCCGCGATCAACACGCGCATCGTCCGACGAAGCCATGCGTTGCTCGGCCAGCCATGGGGACCGGATTTTCGCTATTCCGAAGTCATGAGCACCGGGAAGGGTGCATCGGGTTTGTCGCGAGCGGTCGCCTTCACCGCGGGCCTGGTCGCGTTCATGGGTGCGATGGTGTTTCCGTTGACGCGGCCGCTGGTCGAGAAGCGTCTTCCTTCGCCCGGTGAAGGCCCAAGCGAGGAAGCCCGTGCCAAGGGGTACTTCAAGACAAGGTTCGTGGCGCTCGGCGACGGACAAACGCTGCGGGGGCTCGTCGCCGACCAACGCGATCCAGGTTATGGCTCGACATCCGTCATGCTCTCGGAGTCGGCCTTGTGCCTAGCGCTCCAAGGAACCGAGATACGAACCGAAGGGGGCGTCCTGACACCCGCATCGGCGATGGGCATGCCGTTGGTCGAGCGCCTCCGTAAGGCGGGCATGACCTTCGAAATCAAGGGGTGACCATGACCAAGGAGATTTTCGACGTGGCGATCGTCGGCGCTGGGCCCGCGGGCGCCACCTGTGCATGGTATCTCGCCAAGGGCGACATCCGCGTCGCGCTCATCGACAAGGCCAAGTTTCCGCGTGACAAATTTTGTGGCGATGCGGTCATCCCGCGCGCACAGCGGCACTTGCAGCGGATGGGCGTGCTCGATCAGCTGGTCGAGGCCGGGCAATGCCTCTTCACGACCTCGGGCGGATTCGTGAGCCCGTCCGGCATCGAATGCCTGAGCGACTCGGCGGAAAATCCGAGCGGAACGCCGATGTCGGTCAAGCGAATCATCCTCGACGAGCGAATCGTCCGCGCTGCCCAATCGGCAGGCGCAAAGCTGCTCGAAGAGATGCCGGTCGACAAGATCACGTTCGACGAGCGATCTCGCACTTGGACGACTCACGCAGGACACAAAAAGGTCGAAGCCCGCACACTGGTCCTTGCCGATGGCGCCCAATCGAAGCTCGCGCGCTCGCTCGGCATCGTGAAGGACGGCCCGCAAGCGATTTGCAGTCGCGCCTTCATCGACGGCGGCAGCCACCAATTCGAGACCGATGGCATCTGCTACATGGAGCAGGAGCTGCTTCCTGGATACGCCGCAATCTTTCGCCATCCCAATGACGAGCTGAACTTCTGCACGTACATCATCCCCGGCGGCGAGGCGGTGCCCTCCGACCTGAAGGTGCTTCACCACGGCCTGCTCGAGCGAAATTCAATCATCCGCCGGCACCTGGGATCACGCTACGAGATAGAGCCGATGAAGGGAGCCTGGTTGCGGCTGGGCGGTATCCCGAAGAGCTACGCAGACCATCTGCTCATCATCGGTGACGCCGCAGGCCACATCGATCCACTCACTGGTGAAGGCATCCAGTTCGCGATGGAGGGAGCCGAAAAGGCAGCCGAAACGTTGGTGGCGGCGTTTGCTTCGGGCCGCTTCGACGCGCAATTTCTATCCGCATACCAAGATGCGTGGCAGCGAGAGTTCGGCGACAAGTTCGGGCTCGCTGAAAAAGCATCGCGCTTGATGGCGCGCTATCCAGAGCTGGTCGACTCGATGGCGAAAGTCGCCAACGACCGGGGTGACGAGTTCTTTTTTGCCTGGGCGGACATCATGATGGGCGAAGCGCCTTGGAGCGACTTCCTCAAGCCCAAGCTCGCCGTGCCCATGGCTCGGGCCGCAGTGCGCGAGCTTTTGACCCAGCGAGTGTCGCGTATGCGAGGAAGGTTGCGCCCAGGGCCGAAAAGGCCGTATGACTCACGCGTATGACGACGACGCGAAAGATCGGGATCGTGCTGGCGGCGATTGTGGCGCTGCTCATCGGAGGCACGCTCTACTACTTCATGCCGCGGGCCAAGATGGTGTACGTGACTGGGACCGACGTGAAGCGGATGGACAAGAAGGACGCCGCGACCGGGGGGGACCAGACTCGCGACGTTCGGTTCATCTACGCGACGTCGGTGGACACACAGAAAGCGCTCGTCTTTCGCAATGAAGACAACGGCTGGTACTTCAAGTTCGACTCGGGCGACATCGCAGCCGAAGCCGCGAAGCTCGCCAAGAGCGAAACTCAAGAAACCGCCCTGATCCGGTACTACGGTCTTCGCATTACGATCTTCGATTCGTACCCGAACGTCCTTTCACTCAAAGAGGTCCCACCGGATTACGTCTACGTACCATGGGTCAACATGGTGATTTTGGTGGTGCTGCTGATCGTGTTTCTCTGGGTGGGAGTCAAAGCGCGGCGCCTTTTCCGAAGGGCGAAGGACAAGGTCACGGGAAGACCACCCACGTCGTAAGCTCGCTCTTACACGCTGACGCTGTTGCTGGCACGGGGGATGAGGTACAAGGGTCTTCGTGGCTGGGTTCAAGGTTGTCGCGTTGTGGATTCTTGCGCTTGCGATGATGGGCATCGGGACGCTGCACTTCGTGCGGCCGAAGCCTTTCGTCCGCATCGTCCCGAAGTACCTTCCCGCGCCTCTGACTCTCGTGTACGTGAGCGGATTCTTCGAGATCCTCGGCGGGGTTGGACTGCTGATCCCCGCGACGCGGGTCTGGGCGGCATGGGGCCTGATTGCGCTCTACATCGCGGTCTTCCCGGCCAACGTCTACATGCTCACCGACAATGTCCCGCTCGACCCGAAAAAGCCCATTCCCCGGTGGGCATTGTGGCTGAGGCTCCCGTTGCAGCTGGTGTTCATTGCATGGGCGTACTGGTTTACCCGTTGATCAGCGGCGCGGGCGCAAAGCGTTCCATGCTACGGAGCGCGCTCCGTGCCGCGTAGTAGCCGCACATGCCGTGCACGCCACCACCGGGCGGCGTCGACGCAGAACAAATGAACACGCGAGGATTCGGCGTGCTGTAGGGGTCGAAACGCGCCACCGGCCTCGTGAAGAGCTGGAGCACGTCAGCCATGCCACCGGTGATCGCGCCACCCACGTAGTTCGGATTGTAGCGGTGGAAATCCTGCGCGTTCATCTTGTGTCGCGACAAGATTCGATCTTTGAAGCCCGGGGCAAATCGCTCGACCTGGTTTTCAATTGCCCCGGTCATGTCGACCGAGGATCCCGCCGGGACGTGACAATACGCATAGCCGGTGTGCTTGCCCTTCGGCGCTCGCGACGGATCGAGCTGGCTTTGCTGACAGAGCAGCACATACGGCCTCTCCGGATGCTCACCGCGCGCGACTGCGGATTCTCCGGCTGCGATTTGTTCGAGCGTACCGCCCAAATGCACGGTGGAAGCTTCGAGGCAATCGGGATCGCGCCAAGGGATGGGCCCGTCGAGCGCCCAGTCGAGCTTGAACGCCCCGGGGCCGTATCGATAACGCCCGAGGCGCCGGCAGTAGCCCCGCGGCAATACCGGGCCTGCGATCGACGCAAGCTGGTCTGGGCTCGTGTCGAACAGGTAGACGCGGGCGGCGGGAAGATCACCCAGGGACCGAACGCTGGTGCCCGTGCGAAGCTCGCCTCCCAGCCTTCGCAGTAAGCTCCCCAATGCTTTCGGAATGGCTTCCGATCCTCCCGCCGCAACGGGCCACGGCTCCGCGTGGCCGGCGATCGAAAAGATCAGTCCGAGAGCCGCGGTGAACAGGCGATGAAAGGGCAAAATGCTGTGTCCCGCGCAACCTGCAAAGAGCGCTTTCGCCCGGGTCTGCTGGAACCGCCAGTTGGCGTACGCGCTGGCCGGCAGCATGGCCCTGAGCCCGAACCGAACGAACGTCACTGGGTGATTCGGAATGCGCAGCGGCGCGAGGACGTCGTCGAAAAATCCGTATGGATCGCGGAGAAACGGCGTGACCAAATTTCGATAGCTGGTCGCATCGGCGCCGAGCCCAGCCGAGGTTTCCTCGACCGAATGCCACAGCATCACGGCAGGCTGATCATCGAGCGGGTGTGCCACCGAAGCCTTGGGCAGGATCCACCGAAGGCCATGGTCTTCGAGCGGCAGCGAGCGAAAAAAGGGAGACAGGATGCCGGTCGTGTGAACCGCGGAGCACACATCGTGGTGAAATCCCGGCAAGGTGAGCTCGGCCGTGCGTGTACCGCCACCGACTTCGTCAGAGCCTTCGAGCACCAGGACCGAGGCGCCGTTCTGGGCCAACGCGATTGCAGCGCTCAGGCCGTTCGGACCGGAGCCGATCACGACGGCATCGTAGGCCTCTTCCTGCTCGCTCACAGTGTGAGCATAGTATGCTTTTCAGTCGAAGCTGGGTCCCAGCAAGCCTCTCACACGCCGAATCGCTCGTTGTAGGCTGCGAGCGTCTGTCGCACCTGCTCGTTGGTGAGGCCGAAATCCTCGATGCGATAGTCGTGCGCCCCCTCCTGAGAGGTGGGGTTTTCTGCAATTCGAGACTGGAGCAGATCTGCGATCTCGTCGGTCATGCCCAGATCGAAATGACAATAGACGCCGCGAAGAACCGTCATCGGCTCCGCCATCATGTCGCGAAGACGGACGTCATAGATCTGGGAGTCGGGGATTTTTTGGCGTGATGTCATGGCCCGGTCGAGCCCGATCCGGGTGTAGTCGAGCCAAAACGCACCGAGCTCCCGAACGTCGAGGTTTCGCAGCACTTTGGACGCCAGACGGGCCGCCAAGCTGCAGTGGGACGCCAGCGCTTTGGTGATGTCACGATGAGTGAAGATGATCTGCGCATCGGGATACACGGCCATCAAGGCATCGAGATTCCAAATGTGCCAAGGACACTTCAAGACCCAGCGCTTGGCCGAGCGCTGCGCACTGAGGATCTGCAGCTGCTGCTTGTGAAACCGGTATGGCTCGATCATGTTCCAGTCGAGCATCGCTCTCGCATAGTCGTACGCCGCAAAGCCCACCCAAAACGTGAGCACCGCCATGTCGTTTTCGAGAAGAAAGAAGCATTCCTCGTTCGAATCGGCGGTGACGTGGTGTGCGACGCCCTGATCGGGGATGGCCGCCTGGTTGAACCCGAAGGTGAACTTCGCTTGTGCTCGCCGCCACGCCGCATCGCCGAGCGGGTCGCCGAGACGGCCGACCGGATAAGCCAGCTCCCAAGCCTGGGCCACTCGGTTGTTGGGGTCGGCAGCCAGCACATTGTGTAGGAATGTGGTCCCGGTGCGAAAGAAGCCGGTAATGACCA
This sequence comes from uncultured delta proteobacterium, assembly GCA_963817725.1. Lineage (GTDB taxonomy): Bacteria > Myxococcota_A > Polyangia > Polyangiales > Houyiibacteriaceae > SG8-38. The sequence goes on along the minus strand of CAWFPD010000001.1, from coordinate 180,502 downwards.
GGGGTCGCTCGATCTCGATGTCGTCGAGCTCGGGATGGCGTTTTGCAAAGTCGATCACTCGGAGTCGGTTGGACAGATGCCAGTTCAGCACGTAACGGGCGCCGAACAGGCCCGTCGTATTGAGGTCCAGCTCGCTGAGGCCCTCGATGGTCGTTCCGAGCCTCCGCTGAAATTCTCCGCCGCCCCAATCGCGGAGCCCCGTCGTTCGCTCGGCAAGCTTCATGGCTCGCTTGCCATCGATGGGTATCATTCGCTGACTGAGCCCGTCGAGACGATTCACCAACGAGAACGGGAAGCTGGGCTTCAGCTCCTCGGGGGTCACACTCACCGAGCTAGTAGAGCTTTGGCTCGAGTGGGTGTCAAAGCTCGTTCAGCACGGAATGGTGGAAGGTCGAGAAGCAGGGTTGAACGGTTTCCTTGGAACCCCCAACGGCGCACGGCCCCCGCGCTAGAACCCAACCTTGGCGCCGATGTTGATCGAGATTTCGTTTACCTTCGTCGCGATTGGACCCACCTCGATCGCGCTCGGGTCGTACTGCGGGGGAACCAGAACGCCCACGGTATCGCCTCGGCCGTGCCCATATCGGATACCGATGGCTAACGACAAAGCGATGCCGTCCTTTTTTTGGGCCTGCTGTTGATCCGGATCGACCTCCTCATTCGAGAAGAGGAAACCCAGGTGCACGCCGTAGAAGTCGAGCTTGGTGGATCCGAACTGCGAGCTCGCGAGTCGATGGGTTTGGCTGAAGTCGGTGAACGCGCCGAGCCCGAGATTGACTCCCTTGCTCAGTCGAAACGAAGCCCCGAGGCGGCCGTTGAGAACAGGGTGAAAATCGATGTCGAGGGCGGGCTCCCTAAGCCCCCAGAAGACTACGAAGTCTCCTTCGACCCAGCCCCACGAGCTCACGTAAGCCACCCCGATGCGGAGGTTGCCAGGCTCGGCGCCGAACCAGCCTCCGCGCCCCCCGTGAGCTTCGGCTGCAGTCGTGAGCTGGGGATTGTCGGAATCGATGGTGCCGGCGGGCGGCGCCTGGCTGAAGGTCCGGGCGTAGCGGTCGACGAGGGCAAACAAGAAGGTCGGCGAGGCCACGGAGACGCCAACTCGCAGCTTGGGGATCGGCACCCACTGAATCCCCGCCTTGAGCTGGAGTCCAAAGCCGGTCAGCGTGGCGACCTCGCCTTGGGCAACCTGGCCGCTCGTGCCCTCGTCATACGCAAAAGAGCTGCTCCCATTGATCCGGCTGTTCGCGACCACGAAATCGAAAGCGCCGCCGACCAAGACTTTTTCCTTTTGCCCGAATTTCCCTGCGAGCCCGCTGCTGATATGGAAGAAATCCAGCCGGGAGCTCCGGCCCGCGACCGCTGTGACGCTCGGGGTGACGTCGGCGGGGGTGTTGACCTGCTCGGTCAGAAACGTTCGACGAATCGACGAGTTGAAGAGGCCGACGCCGAGCTTCAGATTCGGGCGAAGCTCAATCATGAAGGTCAGGGCCTCGGGAATCACCGTGAAGTTCACCGTCTTGCCCTGACTCGGAACCTGCGGATCGGTGTCGATCGTGAGCAGCCCAGGGACTTTGACGACCTGCACGGTCAGGGTGACGCCGCTGAGCTCCAGCGAGGACTTGCTGATTCTCGCGATGCCTGCCGGGTTGTACCAGAGCGACGCGCCCGTGTAGACGTTCGCAACGACCGCGCCTCCCGTGAGCGTGACATCGATTCCGGCGTTCACCTGGTCGTTGTTACCAGCTGAAGCTACGGCGGGGGCCAGTGTTGCGCACACCAACACGACGACTGAAGCACCACGCATGAGCGCAATCTAAGCGAAAACAAGCTGTCTCGCAGCTATCCATCTTCAAATTGTCAACTATGAATCTCTCGGCTCGAGTGCGAGCGACACCATCCGCATGAACAGCGCGACGAAGACCGATTTCGGCACCAACACCCCCGTGTTCAAATTCTTCCTCGGGTGGCTCTTCTAGGTTTTTACCCGCTAGGTGCCTGCGGTGCCGAAGAAACTCGTGATCTTGTCATGTAGCTCGTGCAGGTGCTTGCTGGCGTGGTCCTTCTGCTTTGCGTCGAGCATCCCATACACGAACAGCAGAGCTTGGCGGCCCTCCGCCCTTCGCGCTGCGGGCGGCCGCGCCTCCGGTCCCCAATCTTCGCGGTTCTTCCATTCCTTCCAGAGAGTTTCGCGGATCACCTCGGAGCTGGGGTGCGTCCGGGAGATGGCGGCTACGCGTTCCACCCGGCGCTCGTCGGCCCCGAGGCGCGCGGCTGATTCGTCGGGAAGCCCTGCGACGTATTTGCGCAGCGCCGCTTCCTGTCCGTCGGTCAGGCTGCCCGCCCAATCTTCGACTGCATCCACGAATTGGTCCTGACGCTTCTCGAGACGCTCTTCCTTGGGCTTTTCGATCTCTTCTCTGGCTTCATCCAGCCGCTTGTCGATGCGTGCCTCGACGAAATCGATTTGGTCGTCCCGGAGCGTGGCCAAGATGGGAGACGCCTCGTCGATGATCGCCTTGGCTACGATGTCCAGGATATCGTCCACCTGCCGTTCCATCCCGAGAAGCTTTTTCTCGGTGAGTCCCTTGGCGATCGCAGTGTCGACGGTCGCCACCAGCATGTCGACCTTGCTGGCCAAGGCTCCCGGCGCAGCTTCGATCAGCCGATCGACCGATGCTCGAGTTGCGGCGGTCTGTGCCTCGTCCATGTTGAATTCGGTCGCGATCTGCCGCGTCACCCAGCGCGCCCCCAGGTTTTGCAGGAACCCCGTGCAGCCTGCCGCCATGACGAGGAGCAACGAGAGGATAAGGCCAGGACGAGGGGGACGGGGAAAGTGCATGAGAGTCGTGGAGCGGCCGGGCAAATTCTTACTCAGAAGATCTCCGGCACGAAGCTTTGATCTTCGAGCGGCGGGCGGACATACTTCACTTTGTTCTGCCGGTCGGGGAGTTTCAAGCGCGGCTCGGGCACTTCGTTGTAAGGGATGAGGCTGAGAAGATGCGCGATTACGTTGAGGCGCGCGCGTCGCTTGTCATCGCCTCGGACCACGTACCACGGCGCCTGCTTGATGTCGGTGTGTGCAAACATCTCGTCTTTGGCGATCGAATAGTCGACCCAATGCTCTCGCGACAGCAGATCGACCTCGCTGATCTTCCATCGTCGAATCGGGTCCTGGATCCGCTTCCGGAACCGCCTCTCTTGCTCCTCATCGCTGACGGAAAACCAGTACTTGATCAAAATGATTCCGGAGCGGACCAGCATGCGCTCAAACTGCGGGCACGACCGGAGAAACTCCCGGTATTCGTACTCGGTGCAGTAACCCATGACCCGCTCGACACCCGCGCGGTTGTACCAACTCCGGTCGAAGCAAACCAACTCCCCAGCCCCGGGCAGATGCTGGACGTAGCGCTGAAAATACCACTGCGTGCGCTCGCGCTCGGTGGGTTTGGCCAAGGCTACGACCTTGCAGATCCGAGGGTTGAGGCTTTGGGTGATACGCTTGATCGCTCCACCCTTACCTGCGGCGTCTCGGCCCTCGAAGATGATGACCACCTTGAGGCCCTGGGTCTGGATCCATTTTTGCAGCTTGACCAGCTCGACTTGAAAATCCGCCATTGCCTTCTCGTAATGCGCCTTCTTCAGCTTGGGCTTTTTGGGCGGGACCGCGTCGCTTACGAGAGGAGGCAACAGGGCGTCCGCGGCGGCGTGCTCCTTTTCCTTCTTTGCCATGACGTCCTCGCTTCGATTCCCTTCAGCTTGGCATAGCATGCCCGGCGGTGACAGCGGGGCCGCAGATCGCTAGCATGCCGCCCATGCTCGTCCCGAAGCCCATCTTGCCGCCCTACGACGTCCGAGAATGGCAGGCCAAGCCGTTTCCAGAACGGCTCAGGATGGTGTGCCAATCGTGGGCGTTGCAGGGCTATGGAACGCCCTGGCCGATCTACATCGTCTACGTCCTCAAGATCGTCTTCTACGTCTGGATGTGGAGCTTCTTTTGCTCCTTCACACCTGGCCTCGGGCACCTGGGAAGCTTCGAGTCTTGGTACTTCGAGCCCATCGCGTTTCAAAAGGCCGTGCTCTGGAGCATGGCGTTCGAGGGCCTGGGGCTCGGATGCGGCAGCGGACCGCTCACCGGCCGGTATAGCCCCCCGATTGGCGGCGCGCTCTACTTCTGCAGACCGGGCACGACGAAGGTTCCGTTGTTCGCGGGGCTACCGGTCTTTGGTGGTCGGACCCGAACGTGGCTCGACGTTGGATTGTACACCGCGCACATGGTCTTTTTGTTCAGAGCGTTGCTCGCGCCGGAGCTTTCGCTCGGCTACTTTTTACCGACGGTGCTCTTGCTCCCTGTCTTGGGAATCACCGACAAGACGATCTTTCTCGCTTCCCGCGCAGAGCACTACTACACGGCCCTGATCTGTTTCTTGTTCGCAAACGATTGGATTGCCGGCTCCAAGCTGGTGTGGGTTGCGATTTGGATGTGGGCTGCAACCTCGAAGCTCAATCACCACTTCCCTTCGGTCATCGCCGTGATGCAGAGCAACAGCCCGTTGACCCGCGTTGGGTCCCTGCGAAAGCTGCTGTATTGCAGCTACCCAGACGACCTGCGCCCCTCTGGGTTGGCCAAAGTCATGGCCCACGCAGGAACCGCAGTGGAGTATGGGTTTCCAGTCGCACTGCTGCTTGGGCATGGGGATGCGGTGACCACCGTGGCGCTCACCGTGATGCTGGTGTTCCACATCTTCATTACGAGCAGCATCCCCATGGGTGTTCCAATCGAATGGAACGTGATCATGGTCTACGGCGCCTTCGTGCTCTTCGGGCACTACGCCAACGTCGATGCCTTCAGCCTCGGCTCGCCCTTGCTGATCGTCTATCTGGCCTTTGCGCTCGTGGCCGTGCCCTTGTTCGGCAATCTAATGCCCTCACGTGCGTCTTTTCTCTGCTCGATGCGGTACTATGCGGGCAACTGGGCGTACAGCGTGTGGCTCTTCAAAGGCGAGTGCTCGAAAAGGCTCGACACGCACCTCGTCAAGAGCGCGCCACGCGTCCAAGATCAGCTCCGCAAGTTTTACGACGAGGACACCATCACGGCGACGATTTCCAAGGTGATGGCCTTTCGCGCGATGCATCTCCATGGCCGGTGCTTGCAAATGCTGCTTCCCAAGGCCGTCGACGACATCGACGCCTACGAGTACCTCGATGGAGAGCTCGTTGCCGGAGTCGTCGTTGGCTGGAATTTCGGCGAAGGCCACCTGCACGATCTCCAGCTGCTTCGCTCGATTCAGCAGCAGTGCCAGTTCGAACAAGGCGAGCTTCGGTGCATCTTCGTCGAATCGCAACCGATGGGCAGGCCCTGCCACGCATGGACCATTGCCGATGCAGCGACGGGGGTGTTGGAAACCGGGCAGATCAGGGTGAAAGACCTCCTCGATCTGCAACCGTGGCCGTCCACGGCCGAAAGCTAGCTCCGGCGCGGAAGGTCGACCCCGAGCTTGATCACGACCAAGTCGCGAATGAGGTCGTCCTTCATCCCAGGGTAGCTGATCCCGAAGTCATGGCGGTTGATCGAGAATTCCGCGTTCGCGTTCACGGCGCCGTCGGTGACCTTGATCGTCGCGGGAAAGCTGACGCGCTTGGTGACACCATGCAGGGTGAGGTCGCCCGTCACCATGTGCGAATCACCGTCTTTCTCGATCTCCGTCGAGCGGAAGGTGGCCGTGGGGAACTTGGCGACATCGAAGAAGTCGGGCGACTTCAAGTGCTTCGTGAGCTTGTCCTCGTCGGCATAGAGCGATGCGGTTTGAATCGTGATGTCGATCTGGCTGCTTTCCACCGGCTCGGCCAATTCGACCCTCCCCGCAAAGTCCGTGAACCCGCCTTCGTGGCTCCGGGTCACCTTGGCACCGACGAACTCGATCTTGCTGTTCGAGGGGTCGATTACCAAGACCGTGGCCCCAGGAATGCTCTCTGCACCCGTTGGCGTAGGCTCTGCCTTCGTTTCCGCGGCCGTTTCGACCGTGGCGGGGGTCACTTTGGCGCCCGGATCTTTGCAACCGATCACCGCCAGCGAGACGAAGCCCAAGACAAGTGCTGCACGCATGAAACCTCCTCTGGCCGATGTGTATGGGGACGCAAGCGTCGCGGTCAATGAGCGCACCGGGGCCTCGGTGATGAGCATGATGACGCGATCGCGTTGGTTACAAGTCGTATACGAATGCTCGCACCTGACCGGAATTCCAGGTGAATCCGGAAAGTTGGCTCCTGCGTGAAACGCTTCGATAATCTCTGGCGGCGTGGGCCGTTGTACCCTAGGCTTCGGCCAGCTTACGGGGAAGGAGCAGCTGGAAATGACAGCAAGAGCAATTGGTGTATTCGCTTTGGTGCTCGCGATGGCGAGCCCCGCCATGGCCGGCCCGGCGAACTCGGTGATCGGTGCAAAGAAACTCCAAGAGGACATGGTCCACAGCGGTGGTGTCGGTTACCCGAGCATCATGTACGAGTGGTGGAACAAGGGTAAGGGCAAGATGGACTGGGGCCTCTCCGGGGAACTGGTCTACGGTCCGTGGCTGGCTGCCGATACCGATTTCAACAACCGCTTCATCAAGATCGGCCTTGGTATCGACGGCATGCTCCGCTGGAACTTGATCAGCAATAAGAAGCCCAAGGTCCAAAACGACTTCGCCCTCCTCTTCAAGCCTGGGATTCTCATCTCGCAGAGCACGGGCAACAACTTCACATTCGGAATCAAGGGAGAGGTCGGCCTGCCCTTCACCATTGACGTCCACGAGCGCGTCACAGTCGTCACCGGCGGCTTTTTGCCGATCGGGGGCTACATCCAGAATAATAACGGCCCCAACTTTGGCGAGATTCCCATCCTCATTCGCATGGGCGTGGAGATCAACGCCAGTGACAACGTGGCTCCTTGGTTCTACTTCGACCTCGGCCCGGGCATCAAGTTCGGAGATATCACCGGGGCGGGCTTCGCTTGGCGCATCGGCGCGGGCACCGCGTTCTGGGGCGTGCTCGGAAAGAACAAGAATAAGTCGGACTCGGCAGCAGCAGAGCCGATGGCCGAATAGAAAATAGCTCTGGCATCGAGCACTCAAAGGGACCGTCCTGCACAAGCAGGCGGTCCCTTTTTCGTTGGCGCATCCCCGCAGGGGTTACCGGGTCGAACACGTGGTTGCGCGGCGCGAGCCCTGGCCCTAGCGTCTGCGCAAGAGGCGATGGACGCATGAGCACAAGCCATGCATGATGAGCGCCTCAAAAAAAGGAGCGACCCTTGGCCGACAAAGAAACAACCAGCTTCATGCGCTCCCTTTGCATGGGGCGCATCGAACAAGACGTCATCTGCCCCTTTCCCGTCCTTTCCGACGCGGAGAAGGAGACCCTGGGTGACATCGCCGGCGCACTGGAAGGTTTACTAGGTCCCCGCGCCGAGGATTTTCGCCGCTGGGACGTGGCCGGAGAGATGCCTGGAGAATTCATCGACGAGCTGAAGGAGTTCGGGATGTTCGGGCTCGTCATTCCGGAAGAGCACGGCGGGATGGGTCTCGGCAACAAGGCGTATTCACGCACGCTGCAAGAGGTCGCCAAGTACGACGCGTCAGTCGCGGTCACCATCGGTGCGCATAGCTCCATCGGCATGCGGGGCTTGCTCTTGTTCGGTACCGACGAGCAGAAGCAGCGGTACATGAGCAGGCTTGCCTCGGGAGAGTTGATCGCCGCGTACTGCCTCACCGAGCCGGGCGCCGGATCAGACGCCGCCGCGATCAAGACGACGGCCGTGAAGGAAGGCGACCACTGGGTCCTCAACGGCAACAAGCTTTGGGTTACCAACGGCGGCATCGCCGACTACTTCACGGTCTTTGCGAAGACACCGGAAGAAGGCGGCCGTGGAAAGATGACGGCTTTCATCGTGACCAAGGACATGGAGGGCGTGAGCATCGGTCCTCACGAGGACAAGATGGGCCTTCGGGCGAGCTCGACGACCACGGTCCACTTCGACAACGTACAGGTGCCGGACAACAACGTCCTCGGCGAGATAGGTCAGGGCTTCAAAGTCGCCATGTCGATCTTGAATAGTGGCCGGACGGGCCTGGGCGGAGGCTCGATCGGGGCGATGAAGCATCTCATCGAGCTGTCGACCAAGCAGGCCAACGAGCGGACGACCTTTGGCGAGCCCATCGCAACCCGGGGCCTGATCAAAAAGAAGGTCGCGCGGATGATCATCGATTGCTACACGGCCGAAGCCGTGGTCACGATGGTCGGCGGGCTCATCGATGCGGGCTACCAAGAATACCAGGTCGAGGCGGCCATCTCGAAGGTATACGGCACGGAGTGCCTGTGGCGGACGGCAGACCAGGCTTTGCAGATCGCGGGCGGGAACGGCTTCATGCGCGAGTACCCCTACGAGCGCATCGTCCGCGATTGCCGCATCAACCGCATCTTCGAAGGGACGAACGAGATCTTGCGGCTGCTCATCGCACTCACGGCGATGAACGACGTGGCGAGCCAGCTGCGGGAGCTCGCCTCGACCATGAAAGGGATCTTCAACGAGCCCATCAAGGGCTTCGGCCTTCTTTCCGACTATGCGCGCAAGCATGCTGCGCTACGAACGGGCATTGGAGGCCAGGCCAAGCTCGAAGGAGTCCACGAGGCTATTCAGGAGCAAGCGCAGATCTTCGAAGAGGAGACGCGATACCTCGCGCAGGCAACCGACAAGATTCTGCGAAAGCATGGCAAGGCCATCATCGGCAAGCAGTTTGCGAGCGATCGACTGGCGGAGATCATGATCGATCTGTTCGTGATGGCGTCGACGATCAGTCGCGTGCAATCAGCCATCACGGACAAGGGCGTCGATGGCGCCTCGCTCGAAATCGACATCCTTCGAGCATTCACCCGCGCGGCCAAAGTGCGAATCAAGCACAATTTCCGCCGGATCGACACGAACGACGACGAGATCATGAAACGTCTCGCAGAAGATGCATTCGAGGCCGAAAGGTATCGCTGGGATACGCTCTGATCGTGAAACAGTATTCGCGAGATGAGGTCGAGGAGATCCTACGGCGCGCGCTCGAATCGCAGCCGCTCGAGATGCTGTCGCACCGAGACCTCGTCGATGCGGCGGTCGAAGCCGGAATCGATGCGGCTGACGTCGAGGCTGCAGCCAAGCAGATCGAAGAGGAGCGAGAGGTTCGTGCCGAGGAAGAGCGAATCGTCAACAGGCGACGCGGACGCTTCCTGCAAGGGATCTACACGTACGTCGTGGTCAATGCCGGGCTGTTCGTGATCGACGTCATGGCGGGACCCGGATGGTGGGTGCAGTGGGTGCTTGCCGGCTGGGGCATCGCTCTCGCCCTGAGCGCTCGACGTGCCCTCATGCCCGATCGCGAGCGGCTTCGCGCGAGGGCACGCCGGCGGATCGCGAAGAGGAGACGAGGCACCTGGGAGAAGCAAGTGCGTAGAGAGGTCGATCGGGCCATCCAAGTCGGTGTGGACGCCGTGATCGAAGCGGCCTCTCGCAAGCTCACCGCCCGGGAAGGCGTCCCCGCGCAACCGAGCCGGGTGCGCGTCGAGCCCAAGGAATCGCACGCCGAGGCAACCGAGCGGGCCGATCACGGCGCGAGCGGGCGGCAGGGGCGCGAGTAGCCCGGTCAATGCACAGGGCCGTCTTCAGTCGAAGTCGAACGAAGACTGGGCGATCGGCTCGAGACACGCCGGATCGTCGTTTTCGGTCCGATTGATTCGAGGCGAAACCGGGATTCGCCGTAGGTCACCGGAGAGGGCCAACTTGCCCGCGTCTAGCCACTGGCGGGCGGCTGCGGCCCCCCCGAGCACCACGGGCATCCGGTCGTGGATGTCGGCTACCTGGCCCTGCGCGTTGCAAGTGAGAACGACGTAGCAGCCATTCTGCCACAATCCAGCCATCAGCAAGAGGCTCCCGTCAGGTCGGCGGAACAGATAGGGCTGGTTGGTCCGGCCCTCTTTGCGCCATTCGAAAAACCCATCTGCAGGCACCAGGCATCTCCCGTTGCGAAACGCGTCACGAAACAAGGGCGCGTGCGCCGCCCTCTCCGAACGTGCGTTGATCACCGTGGCGCCGCCGCCGCGCGTGAAGCCCCACTGGGCGTCGGCAAGCACCGGCCCATCGTCGCCGAGGCGGACCACGGGGCTCGATTGGCCGGGCGCGATGTTGTAGCGAGGGCGGAAGCGGATCCGCGTCTCACTGAATTCGTCGAATGGCAGGCTGCGGATCAGGGTTTCTTGGTCGGGACAGGTCAGCGTATAACGCCCACACATCGCTATCCGGCTGGACTTGGCTGAATGCCCACGCCCTGGTACTCGAAGCCTTGCTCGGCGAGCTTGTAGGTTACCCAGATGTTTCGGCCGTCTAGGATCACGGGCGTGCGCATGAGATCCCGAATCCGATCGAACTCTGGATATTGATATTCACGCCATTCCGTGAGCAGCAAGAGCGCATCTGCATCCTTCAGCGCATCGTATGCATCGCCCACCAGGGTGATGCTGTCGCCAAAAGCCTCCTGGATGTTTTTCATCGCCTCGGGGTCGTGCGCCACCACTTCGCATCCCTCCTGCAGGAGGAACTCGATCGTGGTGAGCGATGGAGACTCTCGAATGTCGTCAGTGCCGGGCTTGAACGCCAAACCCCAAATCGCGACGCGTTTCCCCTTCAAATCGTTGTTGAAGTACTTCTTCAGCTTGCGTGCGACGAAGCTCCGGTGACGGGTGTTGACTCGGTTCGTCGCATCGGCCAGCTCGAGCTCGATGCCGTGTCTCCGCGCGGTAGCCACCAACGCCTTGACGTCTTTGGGAAAGCAGGATCCTCCATAGCCAGGGCCCGCATGAAGAAACTGCGGCCCGATCCGCGGATCACTTCCGACGCCCATGCGCACGCTCTGAACGTCCGCGCCGACTTCTTCGCAAAGCACCGCAAGCTCGTTCATGAAAGAGATTCTCATGGCGAGCATCGTATTGGCCGCGTATTTCGTCAGCTCTGCGCTCTCCGGATTCATCCACACGATCTTGGTGCTCGAAAGATTGAGCGGGTGGTAAACGCGATCGAGAAGCCGATGCGCCCGATCGTGTCCCGGGCGCACACCGATCACGATCCGGTCCGGATACATGAAATCGCTGATCGCACCCCCTTCTTTTAGGAATTCGGGATTGGACGCCACTTGGATGTCGTGTTTTGCGCCTTCCACCAACCGCTGAACCTTGGCGTTCGTGCCAACGGGAACCGTGCTTTTCATCACGATGACCAGATCATGCGTTGCATGCTTCGCCAACTCCTGAGCCACTCCGAAGACCGCGCTCAAGTCGGCTTCTCCATCGAGCGTGGGAGGCGTGCCCACCGCGATGAATGCGAGATCGACGTCACGAACGGCCGCTGCTAGGTCGGTCGTGAACGTGAGCCGTTCCGCAACTGCATTTTCCCTGACGATGTCTTCGAGGCCCGGCTCATAGATCGGAATCTCGTATCGCTGCAGACGGGCGATTTTCGAGGCGTCTTTGTCGACGCAAACCACTCGTTGGCCGGTTGCCGCAAAGCAAGCACCCGTGACGAGGCCAACGTACCCGGTACCGATGACACAGAGTTTCACGGCGCTGCTCATAGCACGATTCCGCGGCGCTGAAAGGTGCCACCTACGGCCGGAGTCGCTATGCTCGCCGCAGGGGGGATCGCTTGAACCTGCAGCGCGAAGGTAGGGCCGGTGCTGAGCTCACACCTCAGCATGCATCGCTCGTCGTGCTGGTTGTTGCGTGCATCGCCCACTATTGGATCTGTCGTACCCTCGCCTCCGATGTCGCGCTCGACGTCGATCCCATCAACCTCGTATATGGGATGCGCGAGTTCAACGTGGCCCACTATGCGCCGCATCCGCCGGGCTATCTGATCTACATCTGGCTGCTTCGCGGCCTCCATTCCGTCGTCGGGGGCGACCCGTTTCACACGGTCCAGCTGGCGGCACGCCTGCTCTCCACGGCCACCATCCCGCTCCTCTACGCGGCGGTGAGGATACTTCGTCCTCAGAATCCCATGACATGGGCCTACGCGGCGGCGCTCGGTGCCTTTCATCCGTTCTTGGTCTTTCACGCCGTCGATGCCCAGACGCATACAGCCGAGGCCTTTGCCGCAGGGCTCCTGCTCGTGGGCGTGCTTCGTTATCGTCGACAGCCCAGCGTGGCCGGAGCCGTGATGTTGGGTGCGCTCCTCGCGCTTGGGAGCGCGCTCCGGCCGAGCTTCGTCGTCGCCGGCGTGGGCCCCGTGGTCTGGGCCATCGGGTGGCGGCGCCCGGCTCATCTCGTCGAGGCAGGCGCAACCAGCATCGTCGGCGCTGTGGCATGGCTATGGCCCACCTTACAGGCAAGTGACGGGTATGCTCGATGGAAGGCAGCGAACGACGCTCTCGTCGAGCAGGTCTTCGTACGGGTGAACAGCCCGCTCAGCGCGGATTCGATCCATGGCTTCGTCTTGTACAACATGGCCAATACGTCCTTGTGGCTCGCCTTGCTCGTGGCGCCCCCCGTCCTCGTGATGATCGCGCGAATCGGATCGCAACGGGCGGCCGACCCTGCATATGCCCAAGCACGCTCGATCGCGCTGTGGACGGTCCTGCCGAGCGCCGTGTTCTACCTTTCGGTGTTTTGCTCGGAGCCTGGCTACCTACTGGGGGCCATGCCCGCCGTCGTGACTCTTACGGCGCTAGGCGCCAGCGGGGTCGAAAGCCTGGCAAGACGTAGGGTGTGCTTCGGCCTCGGAGCCCTCGCGGAGATCGCCATCCTCGCAATGCCGACAGCCCCACAGGGCGTACCCATCGGCAAGGTTCCGTCGATTCCGGAGCTCGTGGGCAGGGAAGCGATCTACACGGAGGCGCTCACCCGTATCGCGGAGCAAGTGCCGCCCGGCGCGAGAGTCCTCTACGTCACGGACTACATCGACATCACCTTCAGCCGCCAGCTTCCGCTCCATCAATACAGGCTCCATTCCATGATCATACACTCGGAGTATTGGCCGATCTTCGAGCACACCACCATCGGCCTTGCTACCCAGGACGACTGGATACCCGTTCCGGGACCGATCCTACTGCAGCCTGGTCCGCCCACGATCCGCGACGTGCCTTTCTCGTACGACTTCATCGTGGTGGGCCTAGTGGCCTCTTCCGACCTCAGGAACGAGCTGCGCAAGCATACGACCTGCAGCGTCGACGAGATCGAGGGCGAACCCCGGGTTCGCGTATTGCCGGCCCAACAGTGCTTTCCCGACGGAGTCATCGAAGCACATGGCCAGGGGATACGATTCAGGCTACCCGATTCCTCAGCGGCTTCGGTCGCACGACCCACGCGAGATTGAAAGCAAACAGACCATGCCTTGCGTTCGCATCCACTATCTCAACCACGCCTCTCTTTTGATCGAGGCAGGCCAGGTTCGCATGCTTTTCGATCCATGGTTGGAGGGTACGGCGTTTTCCGGCGGTTGGGGCTTGCGCTACGAAAATCCCGATGCGCTGAAGGTCGCTGCGACCGCCACCCATCTATGGATTTCGCATTGGCACAGCGATCATCTACACGGCCCTTCCCTGACCAAGCTCGCGAGGCTCAATCCGGACATGACGGTCCTCGCCAACGTATCGGCGAACTTTTCGATGGTCGAGCGGATGACGAGCTTCGGCTTTCGTGACGTGCGCCCGATCGGAGAACGGGAGACCCTCCAGCTCGATCGCGGGACGACATGCTGTCGATATCCCACGGCGGGAATAGACAACATGCTGCACATCCAGTCCGGATCGTGGTCCATGCTCAACTACAACGATTGCAACCTGCCGGCCAAGGCAATCCGTTCGCTCCGAAGACGCATCGGCCCGATCGACTTGCTTCTCACCAACTACAATCACGCGGGAAAGCTGTTCGACGCGGTAGACGATGAGCTGCGCAAGCAGCAGCTCCTCGAGATGCTCGAGCTCACTGCGGATGCCATCGGAGCGCGTCGGGTGGTTCCTTTTGCTTCGAGCCACTACTACCGAACCGAGGAAAGCGCCGATCAGAACGGCTCGATGCTTTCATTCAGCGACCTCGAAAACCTCGCCAAACGGGACGAGCGTTTCGTGGTACTTCGAATCGGCGACGAGGCGACCCTACCCTCTCCGGCCGAGGCTACGGTACGCCACCGTCAGCCCCCGCTGCAGGAGCGGGAGCGCGAAAAGCACGATTACGGGCCCTCCGTGCCGTGGGAGGATCTGCTCGCAGAGGCCTCGGGACGCTGCCTCGCGCTTCATTCCCAGTTCCTGCGGGTCAGCCGGATCGCAGTACCCGAACTGGTCGTCCGGGTGACCGACCACCAACGCAATCTCAGGCTTCGGATCGGTAAAGAGGCCGTGGAGGCCGACGCATCGCAAAGCCCTCACATCGAGGCCCATTCGCAGGCCCTGCGCATCTGGCTCGCCCGACGCTTTGGGGACGATACTTTCATCGCCGGCGCCCACTTTCGAATCGTCGATCCGGACACGAACGCGATCGAGCGCTGGGCGCTCGTGACGTTGTTGGAGGCGAGTCACCTCGATCCGCAGAGCTGCCTTCAGTACCTCGTCGAGCGGGATGGGCGGCGCTTCTTGTGGAACCGGCGCGAGGAGATCATGGCGACGCTCCTCGGCCGCCGCGTCAAGGCCGGGCGCATCCGAATCTAGAGCCTCGGCGACGACATCTGGTACAAAGACGCTGGAGGGTTGTCTTGATTCTAACCAACATCGACAGCGTGCCCGGAAAGCGAATCGTTCGTCATTATGGCTTGGTGCAGGGAAGCACCATTCGGGCGAAGCACTTCGGCCGCGATTTTGCGGCAGGGCTCAAGAACATCGTCGGCGGCGAGCTCAAGGGGTACACCGAGCTCTTGCAAGAGAGCCGCGCCGAAGCGACCGACCGCATGATCGCGCAAGCGAACGAGCTCGGAGCGAACGCCGTCATCAACGTGCGATTCACCACCTCGTCGGTTGCACAGGGTGCGTCTGAAATTCTGGCCTATGGCACTGCCGTATGGGTCGAGCAGGAAACCTAGTGTCTGCCGAGCTCATCATCGTTCTGGTCCTTCCCATCGTCCTCGTCTTCATCGGCAAGATCGTAGGCTCTCGGCTGGAGCGGGCCCACTATGCGAACATCGCGGAGCGCGAGGCACGCTTCCATGCCCAACCTGCATTTTCGACCGAGCATTTCGATGCACCCGGCGCCGTTCGATCCGCGACGCTGGCCACGGGCTCAGTGGTGATTTCCATCGACCACTTCAAGCGATTCGTCAGCGCATTCAGAATGCTCATCGGCGGAGAGGTTCGCGCCTATGGGAGTCTTCTAGAGCGGGCGAGGCGAGAAGCTGTTCTTCGCATGAAGGAATCGCACCCCGACGCCGATGCGTACATCAACACCCGGCTCGAAACGTCGACCATTGCAAGCACCTCCGGAAACGAAGGTACGGGCACCGTGGAAGTGCTGGCCTACGGGACGGCCGTCCACTACGATCGCGCCCCATGAGCGATGAAAAACCCCGTGTGACGTCCCAGCGTGAAGGACGCGTGTTTCACGTCGTCCTCGATCGCGCGGACAAAATGAACGCCTTCGATGTGCGCATGCTCCGGGAGCTCGCCGAAGCGATCACGGAATACGAAGCGGATGAATCGCTTTGGTGCGCCGTGTTGTACGCGAACGGCGACAACTTCACGGCGGGCCTCGACCTCGCCGAGGTCGGCCCCGCAATCAAGGAAGGCGCTGCGCTGTTCCCACAGGGCGCGGTGGATCCGCTCAATCTCCACGGCCCAGCGCGCAAGAAGCCCTTGATCATGGCAGTGCAGGGATGGTGTCTCACCATTGGTATCGAGCTTCTGCTCGCGGCGGACATCCGGCTTGCCGCAGCAGGAACCCGATTCGGCCAAATCGAGATCAACCGGGGTATCTTTCCATTTGGCGGGGCCACGATCCGCCTTCCCGAAGTCGCTGGTTGGGGCAACGCGATGCGATGGCTGCTGACGGGAGACCGATTTGACGCAGCAGAGGCGCTACGAATTGGGCTGGTACAGCAAGTGGTCGCCCCCGAGCAATTGCACGAGCTGGCGATTGAAATCGCGCACACGGTCGCAAAGCGGGCACCTCTGGGCGTTCAGGCCACGATTCGCTCGGCTCGAACGGCACAGTACGATGGTCCTGCCGCAGCGACCCGGGAGCTCCTGGTCATCGCGAGAGAGCTCATGGACACCGAGGACGCCGCCGAAGGGGTTCGGTCGTTCCTGGAGCGCCGCGAGGGCGAGTTCAAGGGTCGCTAACCAGGCTCTCCTCGGAAGAAGACGTTGTTCGAGATCGGATCTCGGGGCTGGCGCGTGTGGTTTGCCGCAACATCGGGGTCCTCGTAGCCAAACGACAAGCCACAGAGGATCTGCTCGTCGCCGGGGATCCCCAGGTGCTCCGCAACCAACGCGGGATACGCGCGTAGCGAAGCCTGTGCGCAAGAGCCAATGCCACGGGAATGCATCGCGAGCATGAGCGTTTGGACATACATGCCGACGTCGAGCGCGACGCCGATCCCGAAGCTCTTCGACATGCAAACATACGCTACGTGCGGCGCATCGAAGAACTGAAAATTGCGAAGATTGGCGTTGAAACGCCCCTCCCGGTCACCTCGCTCGATGCCCATCTTGCCGTAAAGCTCGACCGCGCATGCGATTTGCTTGTTTCGATACGTGCCGAAGAACTCATCCATGGGAGCTGCCATCACGGGAGGCTTCCCGTTGGTCACGGCATCGACCAGCGCCGAACGGAGCCTCTCGGTCGTGCTGCCGGATGCGATGTAGACGCGCCACGGCTGTACATTGCAGTTGCTGGGAGCGTGTTGCGCGAGGGTAAGGACCTCCTTGAGAACCTCGCTCGGCACGGGCCTGGCGAGAAAACCACGCACCGAACGCCGCTCGATGATCGCTCGGTCCAAGTCGTAGCTCATCCCGGACGTCGCTTCGCGGTCGGTACCGCTTTTTTGATTCGAATGTCGCACTGGTCACCCACGACCTTTCGTAGGGCAGGCTCGATGACGCCCGTACGAACGTACTCTGCCCCGACGCCGAACGCGGCCCGGCCCGTGACCCGCACCACCACTTCGCTTTCAGTGACTTCGAGCAGCTCGATGCTGCTGGCGTCCTGGTCGAGAAGTGGACGGAGGTAGTCGTCGATGACTCGTTGTACCGCGTCACGCACCGCGAGAGCATGCGGAATTGAGTCTCCGCGCGCAAACGTTCCGCCGAACCGGCGCAGGGCCGAAGCTGGGCTATACTGCGTACCAAACGATGCACCACTTTGGCGTCCGGCTTCTGCAACTTCCTTCATTCGAGCGGTAATGCGGGCATCGAGGCGGGCCGTGACTGTATTGCTGGGGGTCGTTGCGGTGGGCTGCAGCGCAGTGACCGCGCCATCCTCCTCGGCCGTCCCCGCGCCCCGGACCTCTGCCGAGGCCGATGCCGTCGCGGCCGAGCCCTCCATCGACTGGGGCGCCTTCGATTCCGTCTCCCTTCGCAACCCCAACGATGGGTCTCTGCGCGGGGGCGTCCCCTTGCCTGTGGCCGCTCCTGGGGTCCGCTTCAATCCAAGACGGAATCCTGATACACGCTACGGAACGGTCGAGGCGGTGCGGGCGCTGGTCCGTGCCGGCGCCCGCGTGCATCGCGAGCTCGGCGGGCTTCCCGTCACCATCAACGACCTGAGCCATGCGCAGGGGGGGCCACTTCCCCATCACCGGTCCCATCAAAACGGACGCGACGCGGACGTTTTCTTCTATCAGCTCGGACCCGATGCCAAGCCCATCGAGAGTGTGGGCGCATTCTTCGACCCGTCGGGCGCAGGCATGGATTTCCGCGACCTCGCCGATCCGTCCGACGACGTTCCCCTCACCATCGACATTCCCCGAACGTGGCTGTTTTTGCAGACCCTGATCGAGGACGAACGCGCCCAGCTTCAACAGATTTTCGTCGCCGAGCACCTCAGGGCGCTCTTGCTCGACTACGCCCAGGCGCAACGGGTCTCCTCGCGCACGATACAGCGCTTCGAAGACATGAGCTGCCAGCCCTCCTACCCCCACGACGATCACTTTCACTTCCGATTCTTCTGCGCTCCCGACGACATCGCGCAGGGCTGCCGCGACTCGCGGCCGATGTATCCTTGGCATCTCGCGAGACTCGAGGAGGCAGGCGTAGAGCCACGACCGCTCGCGCCCACCCGACCGGCGGCCCGCGCCAAGATCGTCACCCCGGAGCAGGCCCGGGTTGCCGCGGGCCCCATGGATCCCGAAGTCGAGCGCTGGCTGGATCGCCGCAAGCAATGGATGGACAAACCACACCCCGGCCGCCCGTACTGCCCATGATCGACTTCGACTGGATCGCCAACCAACGTGACTTCGGCGCGTTTTTGGAAGAGCTCCGAGATGCCGATGCTTATGCGTTGGACACGGAGTTTCATCGGGAACGAACCTATCTGCCACAGTTGGCCCTGTTGCAGCTGGCGACGCGGCGGCGCATCGCGCTGGTCGACCCCCTGGTCGTCGACGTGCGCCCGCTCCGTGACCTTTTCGACCATGACGGGCTCTGCGTCATGCATGCGGGCTCGCAAGATCTCGAGATCTTGGAGCTTGCTTGCGGCCGCGTGCCCAAGCGAATCTTCGACACGCAGGTCGCCGCGCTTTTCTGCGGCTACCGCACCAGCTCGCTCGGCAAGCTCGTGGAGGGGTTTCTCGGTGTCGAGCTCGACAAAAGCGCGCAACTGACCGACTGGGTCCGCCGCCCGCTGCCCGAGGCCGATCTGCGCTACGCTGCCTCGGACGTTGCCCATCTTCTCGATCTGCGAAATGCCCTGACCGAGGGGCTCCAAGAGCGAGGGCGCTTGGCCTGGGCTGAGGAAGAGATCGAGCGGATCCGCCTCAAGGACCGCTCCTCCCCCGATCCAGAGACCCTGTGGTGGAAGCTCCGCGGCAAGACCAAGCTCAGTGGCAAGGCTCGCGGCGTCGCCCAGGAGCTTGCCATATGGCGCGACCAAGTGGCCCGAGAGCGAAATCGGCCGCCACGCTCGGTGCTCTCCGACATGGCGCTCATGGCGCTTGCGCAAAGGCCGGCGCGCCGCCCGGAGCAGCTTCGTGGCGTTCGGGGGCTCGACCCGCGGCACCTCAGGCGCGCCGAAGGGTTGCTGGCGGCCATCGCGCGGGGTGTTGCACTGCCGCGAAGCGCCCTTCGGCTGCCGCCGAAGGCGCCTGAAGCCAAGGCGAGCGTGGACGGCGTGATCGCCCTGTGTCTAATCTGGCTTGCCGAGCGCGCCGCCAAAGAGGATTTGGACCTCAGCGTGCTCGGCACACGCGAGGACGTCACGTCGTTGGTATTGGGTCAGCCCTCACGACTTTCCACCGGTTGGCGCGAAACCCTGGTCGGCCGCGAGCTACGTTCGATCATCGCAGGAACGGCGGCCCTGCGAGTCGATGGAACCCGCCTCGAGCTTCTCGATCGCTTGCCTTAGCCATCCGCGCTACATTGGGAAGATGGCCGTTCACAGGGGCGGACGAATCGTTCTCCTGCTTGCATCGATCGTCGTGATTGGAGCGGGCATCAAGCTCGCTGCGCCCTTATTGGTGCCTTTGCTCGTCGCTGCATTCATCGCCATCGTGACGGCCCCCATCGTCATGTGGCTGTGCGACAAGGGCGTTGCCCGTCTGGTCGCCGTGCTGTCGGGGCTCTTGTTGGATGTGGCAGCCGGTGCAGCGCTGGGCTTTCCGCTGGCCGCCGCGGTGACCACCTTCACCGATCGGGTGCCGATCTATGCTGCAGTCCTCACGCGACAGCTCGCGCAGCTCGAGCTTTGGCTCGGTGGGTACGGAGTTCACCTACAATCGGTCTATGACTTCTCCAAGCCTGCGTGGATGGTGAATCTCGCGACCAGCATGGCACAGTACGCCGCATCGTTGGTGTCCCAGATGGTTCTGGTCTTGTTGATCGTCGCGTTCATGCTCTTCGAGGCGACCGGCGTTCGGGAAAAGCTCGCCAGGATTGCGACGCCCGCCCAGATCAAGGAGTTGTCGGGCGCCGCCCGCGAGGTGAACACCTACTTGGTGGCCAAGACGATTCTGAGCCTCGTGACTGGCGTTCTCGTGTTTGCTTGGTGCTGGTGGTGCGACGTGGACGTACCGCTCTTGTGGGGCTTGCTCGCATATCTCCTCAACTACATTCCCAACGTCGGCCAAATCATCGCATCCGTCCCGGCTATCGTGTTGGCGCTCATCCAATTCGGGCCCGGGCATGCCGTCGTGGTCGCGGCGGGCTACGGCGGTATCAATCTGGCAATCGGGGCCATCGAACCGAGAGTGATGGGCGACGCGCTCGGACTGTCCGCGCTGGTGGTCCTGGTGTCGATGGTCGTTTGGGGATGGTTGCTCGGACCCGTGGGCGCCTTGGTTTCAGCTCCGCTCACCATGGTCATCAAACATGCGCTCGCGTACAGCGAAGATCTGCGATGGATGGCCGAGCTCCTCGGTCCTATCCCGAACCCTGCGAGCAAGTCGCGCAACAAGACGGACTCGGTCGACGAGCTCAGCCGCGCCTGAGCGCTTCGCCGGCACGTTCCGCAAATCGGCGAAGCACCTCGAGCGCGGCCGCGCTTGGAGTCGTGTGCTCGTGAGCCACCGCGTCTTCGAGCTGAGCGACGAGCGCGGATAGCTCAGGATCGCCGCGGAGCGCACGTCGCAACCCATCCTCGACCATGTCCCACATCCATCGCACTTGCTGAGCCTGCCGCTTTCGCTGGAGCTCGCCCGAAGCCTGCTGGCCGTGCCAACTTTCGACGAGGAGCGCCCAAAGCTCCTTGAGGCCGCGTTTTTCGAGCGCGCTGCAGGTCACGACCGGCGGCACCCGGCCGCCTCGCATCAAACGAAGCGCGCTCTGATAAGAGGACTGCGCACGGATTGCTCGCTCGCGGTTGTCGCCGTCCGCCTTGTTGATGGCGAGCATGTCGGCCACCTCGAGGATGCCCCGCTTGATGCCCTGAAGCTCGTCGCCCGCGCCGGCGATCAAGAGAACCAGAAAGTAGTCGACCATGCCCGCAACGAGCGTCTCGGATTGCCCCACCCCGACCGTCTCGACGAGGACGACGTCGAAACCGGCCGCTTCGCACAACAGAATCGACTCGCGGGTCTTTCGGGCGACGCCGCCCAGTGTCCCGCTCGTCGGGGAAGGACGAATGTACGCATGCGGATCGTTGCCGAGCTTTGCCATGCGGGTCTTGTCCCCGAGGATGCTTCCGCCGCTCACGCTGCTGGTCGGGTCGACCGCCAGCACGGCGACCTGCCTCCCTTGACTGGTCAGCATGGTTCCGAGCGCATCGATGAACGTGCTCTTCCCCGCCCCGGGGACGCCACTGATCCCGACGCGGCACGCTCCGCCCGTTTCGGGCAGCAGTGCCTCGAGGACCTCCTGCGCGCGCTCCGCATGCGCAGGTTGCTCGCTTTCCACCAAGGTGATGGCCCGGGCTAGGATCGCCCGATCGCCGCCGCGCACGCCATCCACGTACGCCTGCACGCTCAGAAGCTTCACGACTCCCCGAGTTGCGCGTCGAGACGGTCGAGTAGCTCGATGGCGGCCTCCGCAATGACAGTACCGGGTCCGAAGATCGCAACCGCACCTGCGTCACGGAGCGCGTCGTAGTCTTCCGGCGGAATGACGCCCCCGACCACCACGAGAATGTCGTCGCGGCCGAGATCACGGAGCGCGCGCTTGAGCTGAGGAACCAGCGTGAGATGGCCCGCCGCCAACGAGCTCGCGCCGATGATGTGCACGTCATTTTCCACGGCTTGCTTCGCGCTCTCCTCGGGAGTTTGAAAGAGGGGCCCAATGTCCACGTCGAAGCCGAGGTCGGCAAATGCCGTGGCAATCACCTTTTGGCCCCGGTCGTGGCCGTCTTGCCCCATCTTGGCCACCAGGATCCGGGGTCGCCGCCCATGCTTCTTCATGAATGCATCGCTGCGGGATCTGACCCGATCGATCGCTTCCGAGTCCTTGCCTACTTCACTTCGATACACGCCTTCGATACTCCGAATGGTGGCTTGGTAGCGGCCCCAGACGCGCTCGAGCGCGTCGCTTATCTCTCCGACGGTCGCCCGATGCCTGGCTGCATCGATGGCCAGCTCGAGCAGGTTTCCCTGCCCAGTCTCCGCGCACTTGGTCAATGCCTCAAGTTTCGGCCTGAGCGCCGCCTCGTCGCGCTCCTCGCGCAGCTCTCTGAGGCGAGCAATTTGAGACTCCCGCACGGCGGTGTTGTCCACCTTGAGCACCTCGATGGGGTCTTCCTTGTCGAGGCGGTATTTGTTGATCCCGACGATGGTCTGATGCCCTGAATCGATGCGAGCTTGCGTCCTTGCCGCCGCCTCCTCGATGCGAAGCTTCGGCAGCCCAGCCTCGATGGCTTTGGTCATGCCCCCGATCTCTTCGACTTCTTTGATGTGCGCCCACGCCTCCAAGGCCAGCTCGTGGGTGAGCCGCTCGACGTAGTAACTCCCGCCCCAGGGATCGATGACTTTGGTCGTTCCGCTTTCTAGCTGCAGGTAGAGCTGGGTGTTGCGTGCGATTCGCGCGCTGAAATCGGTTGGCAACGCAATCGCCTCGTCGAGCGAGTTGGTATGAAGGCTCTGGGTGTGCCCCTGCGTCGCGGCCATCGCCTCGATACAGGTACGGACGACGTTGTTGTAGACGTCTTGCGCCGTGAGGCTCCATCCGGAGGTTTGACAATGAGTCCGCAACGCCAAGCTCTTCGGGTTTTGCGGATTGAATTGCTCCATCAGCTTGGCCCAAAGGAGACGGCCGGCGCGTAGCTTGGCCACCTCCATGAAGAAGTTCGTGCCGACGGCCCAGAAAAAGCTGATCCTCGGTGCAAATTCGTCGATGCCGAGGCCCGACTCGAGCCCGGTTCGCACGTATTCCAGGCCATCGGCCAAGGTATAGCCGAGCTCGAGGTCCTGCGTCGCCCCCGCTTCCTGCATGTGATAGCCGCTCACGCTGATGCTGTTGAAGCGAGGCATGTGGGCCGCGGTGTACTTGAAGATGTCTGCCACGATCCGCATCGAAGGAGACGGCGGATAGATGTACGTGTTGCGGACCATGAACTCTTTCAAGATGTCGTTCTGAATGGTGCCAGTGAGCTGCTTGGGCTCCACGCCCTGCTCTTCAGCCGCTACGACGTAGAGGGCGAGAATCGGCAACACCGCGCCGTTCATGGTCATGGAGACGCTCATCTGATCGAGTGGGATCCCATCGAACAAGATTCGCATGTCTTTGATCGAATCGATGGCAACGCCTGCCATGCCGACATCGCCAGCAACGCGGGGATGGTCCGAGTCGTATCCGCGGTGGGTCGCCAAATCGAAGGCGATGGAAAGCCCCTTTTGGCCGGCGGCGAGGTTGCGACGGTAAAACGCGTTGCTCTGCTCTGCGGTCGAAAAGCCTGAATACTGACGAATCGTCCACGGTCGCTGCACGTACATCGTCGAATACGGGCCTCGAAGGAATGGAGGCAGCCCCGGCATCGTCTCGAGGTGAGTCACCGGCTGGAGATCGTCGTCCGTGTAGAGCGGCTTGACCTCGATGCCTTCCGGAGTCTCCCATGCGCGTTCGGCACCGTCGCCTGCGATCGCCTTCCAATCGACGAACGAAGCTCGAGGACCCGCATCCAACGCATCGAATTCGATCTCGCTGAAGTCGGGCAAGCGGCTCATCGCGACACCCCAATCGAATCGAGAGCTCGAATCATGACGTGCAGGACGTCGGTGCCCACGAACACGAAATCACTGACACCCGCCTCGCGAAGCAACGTCTCTCGTGCCCCTGGACGTCCCGCCAGCAACAAGACGGGGCATCCCGCTCCTTTGAGAGCTGCAACCGCTCTGTCCAGCATCGCTTCGTAGTCCTGATCGCTTCCGCAGATGACCGCAATCGACGTGGAGGACGCTTTCCAGGCTGCCGCGAGCGCCTCCATGTCGTCGAATCCGTCGTTGTCGACAGATTCGATCCCCGCGGACGCCAGCAAATTGCGAGCCCATGTCGATCGGGGGTTGTGCGAAGGGATCGGGCCGAGATTGGCGAGGAACGCCCGGGGTCGGGCGGGACTCCGGTCGGCACGGTCACGGAGCTGCTCCCAGAGCTGAGCCGCCCTCCACTGCGGGATCGGTTCGAGATGAAAGTCCGGCTGACCATGTTGCAAGACCGTGGCCACGCTGTAGATGTCGGCACCCGCAGCCATCGCGTCGACGCATGATTCGGTGAGCGCTCCCTGATCGCGTTCCGGGTCGTGTGCGATCCGCGCGAGCGCCAAAAGATTCTCGCGCTGCGCCGATGGGTCTAGCGAGTCGAGTGAAACCTGAAGCAAACGTCGGAGCACTTCACCGGTCAACCGATCGCGCTCGACCGGAGGCTCCTGCAAGTTGGGAAATTCGCTGACGCCGACGATCGGCGTCTTGCGCGTGGCAAGATCCCGATGCCGGGTCTGCGCAACTTCGGCGACGCTGTCGACGATTCGGCCCGAGCCCAGGGCCTTCAAGATGCCACCATCCGATTCGATGGACCGGACCTCGTCCCAAGCAGCACGCGCGAGCTCATCCGTCAGCCGCTCCACGAACCAACTTCCGCCAGCGGGATCGACCACTGCATCGAGATGCGACTCCTCGCGCAAGACGATCTGGGTGTTGCGGGACACTCGCTGAGCGAGCTCACTCGGCGGCCCGATCACGCAGTCGAACGGCACGGTCGCGATGGTTTGGGCGCCTCCGAGCACCGCGGCGGTGCACTCTGCCGTTGCCCGTAGCATGTTCACCCATGGATCGCGCCGGGTCTTGGTGAAGAGCGAGGTTCGACAATGCATTTGCATGCCCGCAGCCGCCGGCTCGCCGCCCGCCTTGACCACTACCTTCGCCCAGAGGCCACGTGCAGCTCGCAGCTTGGCGATCTCGGCGAAGAAGTCTCCGCGGGCCGCGTAGCTGAATCCGATCTGACGCGCGGCGGCATCGACAGGGAGGCCGGCCTCCGTGAGTTGGCGCAGATACTCGATGCCGGTCGCGATCGTGTAGGCGATCTCTTGGACGGCGCTTGCGCCTCCGCCCTCGTAGGGCGCGCTCGATATGTGGACGGCCTGCAATCGAGGCGCGTGCGTTGCGCACCAACTCGCCAGATCCCGCAACTCTGCAAAGCGCGCCCCGAGCCCGCCTTCGATCCGTCCGCCGCCAGCGAGAAGCGCGATCGGATCGACGCCAAGGCTGCCCGCCAATGCCTCGTACGCGACCTCTCGCCGACGCGCCAACGCGAGAAAGCCAGATGCCACTGCAAGCGCGTCCGCGCCTCCATCCACACAAACACGCGTACGGGAGAGATCGACCGTGGCGAGCACTTCGTCCAGCTCGGCGATGGTCAAAACCCGGCAGCCTCGGCGCGGCCCCAAGCGAAGCCAGACACCTTCGGCACCGCGTTCCAAATCGCGCCGGATCTGGTCCTTGCAGACGCTCGGCCGAGGGTCATCGTACTCTTGCTGAATTATCCAGCCGCCGGCTGGCGCGGTGCCTCGGACATAGGGATAGCATCCCGGCAAGCCCGCCGGCGGAACGCCCCGGACGTCATCAGCCGCGTACAGCGGCTCGAGCACGAGCCCGCCAGGCAGCGTAGACCGTAGCTTGGTGAAAGGCTGGCCTTTGAGATCCGCCTCCACTTTCGCAAGCCATTCGGACTTCGTCACTGGTGGAAAAACGTTGAGTGGCTCCTCGGCGTCGGACACAGCGAGAGCTAAATAGACTAGAGCGATTGCAGCCGCAACGCGCGCCTAGCGAGATCGGGGATCGGCCCGCTCTCCGTCGCGCGGCGGCTGCCAAAAATCCTCTACCGGGCCAACCCGGTCCTCGAGGTCCACATAAGCGTCCGCGACGTTCACCAGCACGTAGCCCACCCCGTCCGTGCGGCCGAGACGCGTTCGAATCCGCGCCAGATCGATGCCGCTCATGCCGGAAGATACGACCACCATGACCCGGTGCGCGAGCCGGGCGGCGCGCCGCAAGACGGGACCGCTCAGAGGACCATTCCAGGCGAGCGCCACACCTCGGACCTGTCCATAGGCCCACCTCGACGGGGGCTGCGAAGGCCGGACTTCGGTGATCGCGTCGTCGTCTCCGAGCAACCGCACCGCGGCTCGCATGACGGCGTGAGAGGCGCTTGCTCGCCCAGGCTCGGCACCGGTGGGCGCCCCTTGCCCCGGCGGCCGAGACGCGTGGTCGGTCGCGACCGGGACGGGACGCGTGAGAAGGAAGGCCTCCGCTTCTGCCGCGGCTTCATCGGGTGTGGATGATGCAGAAGCCGGGCTGCCGTCGTTGGCGGGCACGACCATGCGTATCGTGGCGCGCGCATTGCGCTTACGCCGAAACGCATCCGGCCCTGAACCATAGGCGGGCGGTCCCGACGAGGTCGCGGGGGACGATGGCGACGAACCGGCATCGGTCTGCGGAGGCGAGTCGGACGTGGCGCTCGAGGGCTGTACGGCAGGAAGGCCGATCACGGTTTTTTTGCGCGGCGGCGCGGATGACGGCGTCACCACGACGCGGCCCGTTACGACCGAAGGACTAGCTTGAGAGGAGAGCCTGCGCGGCCGCTCCGCCGGCGAAGGCGCGCCGGACCGCGGTGCACCGTGCGGAGCCGGGGTCACCAGGGGTGCATCCGAATGAGCCTGGTCGCCCACGTCGAGGATCGCGGCGGCCAGCCAAGGAGCCTCCGCCAGGCGCATGGCGAAGGAGCATGCGATATCTCTCTCCGTCTCGGTAGCGGGGATGACTAGCGTTCGTCCAGCCCCGTACATCCCTTGATCCTCGAGCTCGTCGACGAACGAGTCGAGCGCGCCTGGATCGCGCGGCCACACACTCGTTCCGAGCACCGGGCCGTTGCCCCACCACGCCACCTCGCGCGGTGCCTCGACGGTCAACGTTCTCAAACGCCGCCCGATGAGGATCAAGGCCAGGATCAAGACCGTCAGGACCGGCAGCATCGCCACCATGAGGATGTGCGCCTTGGAGCGCTTCGACGCTTCGGGCAGCATGGGCGCGGACAACACGCGAAAACCGGTGAGCGGATGGACCGAGGCATCGCGAATGCTCGCGGCCTGTTGGTTGAGCTCCTCGAGCCGCTCGTCGGCGACCTCGAGCTCCCGGAGCACCTGGCGGGCCTCTCCCTCTTCGGGCGCCAGGGCCTCGGCCTCCTTCTTGATGGACGCGAGCAGGACACTGAGCGCCGCCTGACGCTCTTCCGAAGCGGCCAATGCAGCCTTTGCGGTCGCGATCTGTTGATCGACCGAAGACCGAGCGGGGTTGGCCACCACCGTCTGCTCGCCGAGCTCCGATTGCGCGGCGCCTCGCTGCGCTTGCAGGCTCGCGACCCGCCCCTTGAGGGCCTGGACCTTCGGATGCTCCTCGCTCAGCGATGCCCGCGCCTCGGCAAGATCGGCGCGTGCCTGCGCGAGGGGCGTGTCTACGGGGGAGCCCTTCTTCGCGCTGGAGACGATTTGGCGCGGCAGCTCACGCTGTGCTTGCTCGAGCTCCTCGATGCGCGCCCTTTGTGCCGCTGCTTCGACGCCGGCTTCCTCGATCTGCGTCCTGAGCTGCGCCGAGCGCGCCAAGAGATCTTTTTGCTCGTCGAGCAGATTCGGTTTCCCGCTCTTCTTGCGGAACGCATCGTAGTTCTGAAGCGCACGCTCACGCCGCTCAGTTGCATGCTGCAGGGCCAGCTCGTTTTCTGCTCTGAGATGCTCGAGCCGCGTGGCGTTGAACTCCCGCTGACCGGAGAGAAAAACGTCGACCACGGCCTTGGTCAGTCCAAGCGCATCCTCGGCCGACCCCGCCTCTCCGACGATCCGCATCGACGTGGCGGCCTCCAGCTGTACGCTGATCTGGTCGCGCAGATCTTTGAGCGGGACGTCCCACCCGAGGCGATCACGAACCTCCTGAAGACGGCTCGCGGCCGTGGCCGACTGCACGAAGGCGTCGGCCGATCGGGTCTTTTCGGCGGGATCGAGCAACGGGATTCCCTCGTACAGTAGCTGGGCCGAGGACTCGTAACGCTCGGGCAAAAAGAACGAGGCGATCAACGCGACGAGCGAGGTCACCAGGAACGTCCGCAACAAGAGCGCTCGATGCGCGGCCAGGATCCACAGCAGGCGCCGTGGCTCGACGGGGAGACCAGGACGCCGTGGCGTGGCACCCGACTCCTCGATTTCCATGTCATCCATCAGGTCGTTCAAAAGCGTCGTCCCGTGCTCACTTGAGCATGGCGGCCGGGGCAACCCCTGGGCAAGTCGACATCCAATGTGAGACTGCTAACGTCGCGCCAGTCATGCGCCCTTGGGTCGAGAAGCTGGTAGCCGCCTGGGGCGTCGTCTGGGTTTCCTTGTTGCTCGGCCGCGCGGTTTGGCGGCTGACCCCAATCGCGATCGAGCCTTGGGCCGAGGGGTTGATGAGCACGGGGCAGCAGGCGATCTATCTCGGCTGGGTCGTCGCCAACGCGTATCTCGAGGGCTATCGCGCGTTCCAATTGCGGTTCTGTCCGCGCGTCGTGGCCCGTGCAATCTATCTCGGCCGGCATCCGAAGCCCCTCTGGATCATCCTTGCGCTGCCTTTTTGCATGAGCCTTTTTCACTCTACGCGGCGTCAGATGACGGTCAGTTGGAGCTTCATCGGCGTCTTGATCTTGGTGATCTGGTGGGTGCGATCGGTTCCCCAACCTTGGCGCGGCATCATCGATGGGGGTGTCGTAGTCGGCCTGGTCTGGGGTATCGGCGTGATTTGGTGGCTCTTCATTCGCCATCTCCTCGGAACTGAGGTCGGCCCTCCGGGTGATTTGCCCCGGAAGAAAATCGAGCATGGCGAACCGGCGCTCGGTTGATTCACGGCCCCAAATGTGAGAAAAGCCGCGTTTGTCGGGGCGCAAGGCCCCAAAAACGCTGGCTGAACGTGCTCTCAGCCTTGGCAAGTAGGTTTTCTAACCCCCAAACTGGCATTGGAGGGTAATCGGGCCACACTTGGCCCCACGGCTCATGGGGAATCAGCAGACATCAAGGAGCGAACGGCCCCGGTTGGTACCGTGGATCTGCGCTCTGGCCGCCACCTCGATGGTCTGGTTTTCGGGCTCGTTCGGCACGTCCGCCTCTGCGGAGCTGCCTATGATGGCCGACCCGATCATGCGTGAAGCACAGCACGCAGAAAACCATGCGGAGCCCTCCGACGAGGACCTCGAAAAAATCTCGAGGATGCCCCGCACCGTGGCGCCCTCGGACCTCGAGCCGGCACCCAGCGTATCGGTTGGGTATCCGAACCGGGGGCTGCTCCGATTCGGAACGCGGATCAACGACGATCGAGTCATGCGCGTCAAAGACGGCTCCCTCGATTCGCGCTTCGGCACCGGGGAGCTGGTTCGATTGATCGAACGAGCCGCACAGGACGTCGCCTTCCGTTACCCTCGGTCACAGCTCACGGTCGGCGATCTTTCGCGTCCCGGCGGGGGTCGGTTCCGGCCCCACGTGTCACACCAGAGTGGACGCGACGTCGACCTCGGATTCTACTTGCTCGACCGGCGATCGACTCCGCTCAACGCGCACCTGTTCGTGCGGCTGAACAATCAGGCCATGGGCAAGCAGTGGGGTCAGCTCTACAAGTTCGACGCCGCACGGAACTGGGCGCTCATCGAATCGTTGCTCAGTGATCCGACGATCGATGTGCAACACATCTTCGTAGTCAATTCGATCAAGGGGCGTCTGATTCGGCAGGCGCTCAAGGAGCACGCCAATCCGGAGCTGCTCATGCGGGCTCGCCGCGTCATTACGCAACCGAGCCATGGCGCACCACATCGCAGCCACTTCCACGTCCGCATCTACTGTGCCGATGATGACCGGCCGATGTGCAAGGATCGCCCGCCGTACTACGCGTGGCATCAGCCTGCTGAAGAGTCTCCTGCCGTCAGCGCGGTCGATCCCAACGATTCATGAGCTGGCAGGGTCATTTCTGGACCCTCGGCCCGTACGTTCGTCACAGCCTGCTCCCACCTAGGGTTCCGGAGTGGCGGCCCTGGAACACCAGCCTGGACGATGGCGTCGTGGGGAGGCTCCAGCTGAGCGGCCAGCTCTCGCAAGGACTCGGGTCGGACACGATCGTCGTCATCGTCCACGGCCTCGGGGGAAGCGCAACCAGCTACTACGCGCGCAACGCTGCGCGCGCAGCGGCTCGAGCGGGGATCGACAGCTTGAGGCTCAATCTGCGAGGCGCGGACCGAAGCGGGGCGGACTATTATCACGCTGGGCTGACAGAAGACTTGGAAGCGACCCTCTCGACGCTCCAGGGATACGACCGCATCCTCCTGCTCGCCTATTCGTTGGGAGGCAACATGGTGCTTCGCTATCTCGCCGGCAACCCCGATCCCAGGGTTGCCGCGGCTGCTGCAATATGTGCTCCGATCGATCTCGAAAAGAGCGCCCGCGCCATCGACAAGCCTCCGGGCGCGTTCTACCGGCGCCACGTCTTGAAGGCACTCAAGGAGATCTACCGTCACGTGGCCATGCGCCGAGCGGTGCCGCTTCCATTGGGTGAAGCGCTACGTATCGACACGATCGAACAGTGGGACGAACAGATCATCGCGCCCCGTCATGGCTTTGCCGGGGCCTCGGACTACTGGGCGCGGACCAGCGCGTGCAAGGTGCTCGCCGAGATTGAGACGCCCACGCTGTTCGTCGCATCGGAGCACGATCCAATGGTGCTGATCGACACGGTGCGCCCTTGGCTGCACAATGCGACGACGCTTCGCCGAATCGTGACCGGCCGCGGGGGCCATGTTGGATTTCCGCAAAAAGTGGATCTGGGGCTGGGCATCGGGGGTACCGTCGAAGACCAAATCATCCAATGGATGCTCGCTCCCACATAGCGCTTTTTGTGGCCTTTTTGGCCGTACTGGGTCTCGCTTCGGTCGGTGCGTGCAAGGCGACACGAATCTCTCAGGAGGCGGAGTCGAGACCGGCCTCCTGTCCTCAATCGCGCCACGTGAGCACGCCGCTCCCCAACGTCAGGCCGGAGCATGAAACGCTAGCCTATTGGCTCTCCCGTAATGAAAGCTACGGTCCCCTCGACGAACCGCTGCTCAGCGCCGATGAGATCCAGCGCCACAATCTCGCGCTCCGAGAGCCTGGGGACTCGGGAGAGCTTCGGGGGCAAGTCGACCTCCTGGTACCCGTCGACCGAGGAGCATTGCGAACGCAGGTCGGTGAGCGGCTCGCCTACCTGCGTGAAAAGCTGGAGGCCAGTGAGCTGGTCGACGAGAACGAGAAGCCCATCGACGCGAGCGCAATCGCCCTGTTCGATGCGGCGCACGCGGGCGAAGAGCTCGAAGAGTGGAGGACGGCGGACGATCTCACGCCCCTTCGTTGCGGCCCTTTCGACGGAGGCCTCTATCGATCGCCCATCGACATCGATTTCGATCGGAACCGTTGCAGCACCATTCGAAAAGGCGAAGTGGTGCAGCTCTTGGCGCGCTGGGACCACGGCATGTACCTCGCACGGACACCGTACGCACTCGGCTGGCTTTCCGATCGATCGTTGTCGCCTCCCATGGGGCAGGAAGCGGTCAGAACAGCGCTCGAGGAGGGCGAGATCCAACCGCTGACACGCAGGGCGGTCCTCACGGAGGCATTCTCGATGCTCGGCCAGCCCTACGGATGGGGCGGAAAGGATGGAGGATACGACTGCTCGCGGCTCTTGCTCGATCTGTTTGGGCACTTCGGTCTCGAGCTTCCCAGGCACAGCGCGCGACAAGCGATGGCCGGCACGTTTTCCCTCGATGTGTCGGGGCTCGAGGATCTCAACGAGAAACGGCTCCTGATCGAGGCGAGCGCGCGCCGCGGGATCGTTTTGCTGCAGTTTCCCGGCCACATCATGCTCTATCTCGGCACGACGGAAGAAGGTGCCCCGATGGGCCTTCACGCGTTTTCGGAGTTCCTGACTCCGTGTGAAGGCACCGAGGCGGAAACGATCAATCGCGTGGATCGAGTCGCCGTGAGCGACCTCACCCTCGGAGCGGAATCCTCGCGTCGGGACTTCCTGAGCCGCATCACCCGCGTCACCGTCATCGGCCAAACCCCAGGGCCTACTCTCGCGGCGGACGCCGAGCTCCGTCCGAGCGCGCCTATCGTGCAACCTGCAGGCCGCTGCGCCGATTCGAAGCGAATCGCCATTTTCCGAACCCCTCGCCGCCCAAGCGCATCAGAACCGTTGCGAGTCGTCGTCACCAGCGAGCGCGATCCCGGGCTTGCATCTCTGGTGCTCTTCGCGCCCGACGGTTCACTGGTGCAGGCGACGGAGCACGTCCTCGACGGACCTCCATACAGCCGGTGGATCGAGGTGTCCGAGCCGTCGGCGGGCCAATGGACGGCGGTCTTTGGAGACGGCGATCGCACGATGGCCTGCCAGCGCATCAAGGTAGCGGCACGATCCAGCCGATCGCGGTCCCGTACAGCGCCGGGCCCTGCATGGCCCATCGAAGCACAATGGAACTCGGCCACCGAGAATCTCTATTCGGCCTTCATCGAGCAATTGTTTCGCGATCCTGCGGGCGACGACGTCACCTGGCCTACGCTTCAAACGCTCATCGGCGAGCGGGGCCGCAATCTGCTGTACGACTACCGTGCCCCAGGCGAGGACGCGCAGCTCGACCTCGAGCCCGACTGCGCCGACCTTCCCTACTTTCTTCGGGCCTATTTCTCTTGGAAGCTTCGGTTGCCGTTCGGGTATCGGGCCTGCACCAGAGGTGGCAAACGCGAGCCGCCTCGGTGCGAACCCATCGCCGAAAGCAACCTCGACTCCGTGCCGGATGACGACGACGTCGACGCGTTCGCCCGCTTCGTACGCCGCCTGGCCGGAACGGTTCACTCGTCGAGCCCGCGGACCCCTCCAAGTGACGACGAGACGGATTTCTATCCGGTTCGCCTCAGCCGGCGTGCGATTCGGGCCGGCGCCGTGTTTGCGGATCCATACGGGCACGTGTTGGTCGTGGCCCGGTGGAAGCCCCAGCGCATGGATGACTACGGCGTGCTCATCGGGGCCGACGCCCAGCCCGATGGAACGGTCGGGCGGCGGCGCTTTTGGCGCGGCTCGTTCTTGTTTACGCCGGAGACCGACCTCGTCGGCGCGGGGTTCAAGGCATGGCGGCCCGTATCCCATACGCCCGACGAGCCGACCGAGCTCTGGCAAGTAGCTACGAACGAGGAGCTTCGTCGCGGCGCCGGGCCTCGGGCGTGGTCGGACATGCAGTACCGGCGAAGTGCAGATGACTTCTACTCGACCATGGAGGGACTCATCAATCCCCGCCCCCTCGACCCTGTGCGGCGACAGATCAGCCTGGTCGATGCGCTGGAGGAGTCGGTGCAACGGCGGCTGAGCTCGGTTCAAAACGGAGAAGACTTCATGAAGGCGGAGCGCTACGCCCCCATCGACATGCCCCATGGCAGCGCGTTGTTCCTCACGACGGGACCCTGGGAGGATTTCTCGACGCCATCGCGCGATATGCGGCTGCTGATCAGCATCGATGCCGTGGTGTCGTTTCCCGATGCGGTCGCTCAGCATCCAGAGCGGTTCGGGCTGCGGGAAACGCATTGCGAGGCGGCCGCACAGCGCGTTCAGAAAACGCTCGACCAGGAGCTCGAGCGGCGGTCGTTCGAGTATATACGATCGGACGGAAGCACATGGAGGCTCTCGCTCGCAGACGTGGTCGACCGCATCTCAGCGATGGAGATGGCCTACAATCCGAACGATTGCGTCGAGATTCGCTGGGGAGCGCCGGAAGGCTCAGAGGAACGCTCCTCGTGCGACAGGCGCGCCCCTGAAGAGCAACAGAGGCGAATGGAAAGCTACCGAAAGTGGTTCGCCGATCGACAACGCCCGGGGTGAGAGGCGGGATCGGGGATCGAGGACCTCGGACTTCAAACAAACCGTCAACGCCACTCTTGGGCGTTTTCGTCGACCTCGTAGCCGTCGATCGGGACGGGCTTGGGTCCGACGATCTTCGTGCCTGGTGGGCCATCGGGGTGCCGTTCCGTTTCCTTGCCGCCCTCGATGGGATCCCCTTTGGTGATCTCGATCGGCGTGCCGGTACGAGGAAGCGTCGGCTTCTTGGGCAACGGCTCGACCACGTTTTTCAGATGCGGCTGTGGGGGACCCGCCTCTGTCTCGACGACGACGGGTGGCTCGTAGTTGATCTCGATGGTCGTTGAAACCGTCTGCGAAGTCGGTTCGTCGAGCGGGTTGAGCGTGGCGAGGCCAACCCGTTCCTCGATGCACTTGCGGGCGGCCTCGGATAAGCCCGAACCGTATGCGGAAGGGCTGATGATCATTCCTGTCGGCCGAACGACGGCGCTGATGCTGACTCGGATGGTGGTCGGGCGGCTCGCTTCGAAGTCTCGAACGCAGTCGATCGGAATTCCAACCGCGGCCCTGAGCTCACTCGACAAATCACGCTGCGGCGCCTGCTCCCGCGGCTCCACGATCACGGGCGGCTCGCTCGGCGGAGGGATCGGCGTATCGACGAGCTCGTTCGTAGCTTTGGCCGGATGATACGTTGCGGCGGGTTCCACTCCCTTGTTCGCCCCGCGAACGGGCTCCTCGCCGCTCTGGCATCCAGAGAGCGACAAGGCGACCGCGCAACACATCCAACCTCTGCCCATGACGGTATCCTAGCGGCGGCGGCCGCCGGACGGTACCTCGTCGTGCATGGGGCCTACCAGCGCCATGCCACTCCGAATGATGCACCCCAATATTGGTCGAGCGCACCGCCCGCTACGCGCGGTGCGCCCGGCACGGGGTTCAAATCGAACCAATACCGTCGATAGTCGCCGCCCAAGCGAATTTCAAAACCCTTAGGCAAAGCAAAGCCAATCATCAGCATCGCGTCCATTCCATTGGCCTTGGCCTCGGGGAACCAGATGTCGGAGCTGATTCCGCCGAGCGAAAACACTCCCCGAAAGCCGACGCTTGCACCGACGATGAACAGCTCTTTTTTTCCGATGCCCACCCGAAAACCACCGGCAGCACGCACGAACTGATACCTCACGCTCGGCACCCCGGCTGTGTTGTCCTGGCCGGGCTGAGGCGGACCGGAGACGCCGATCTCGAAGGTGTGGACGCCGTAGTCGAGGGCGACGAACGGCTCCCACCGCTTGGTCGGATATCGCCAGCGGGCCCCGACCAGAAATTGCTGAGACTGAGTGGGAAATTTCTGCCCATCGGGACGCGTCGAATTGAACTTGAAAAGGCTCTCCCACTCGAAGTCGATTCCGAACTGTGCGCCGACGCCTGCAGTAAAATGCGCGCCAGGATAGTACTGGAACTTCACGCCCATCCCCGGACCTAGATCGAGGGTGTAGTCACGCAGCTCGCCACGGATGTCGTCTTGATAGCCGAAGTTGCGGTGCACGAGCCGGAAGTCAACCTCGATGTCGACGGCGGCGGGGCGCTTCGCTTTGGCTGCTGCCGTTTGTCGCTCTGGCTCTTTGGGAGCTTCCTCCTGCGCGGCCTGCGGAGCCGTCTCCTGCGGCGAGGCGGCTGCTTGCGCCGCGGTCACCGTCATCGGAGCCGCTACGCCAAGCCGCTTGATGTCCTTGCGGAAGTCGGATCCGATGTTGGTCCTGACCTTCTTGGCGAGCCCCGCCGAAGTGTCCGCATCGTAGAAGTGCTGGCTAATCACCTTCGCGCTCTGGCCGTCGACCAAGCGCACGTACGCCGACCACACGCCATCCTCGCGAAGCACGTCACCCTCGATGAGGCCGCTCACCGAAAGCGCCTTGGCAGGCGCCACGTGTCCACCATCGCTCTGGAGATTGGCGCCGAGGCTTTTCGCTTTTGCTACGAATTTGCCGTTCGGATAGAGCTCGACCTCTTGGTCGAGCAGACCTCGAACCGCCCCACCGCGGATCTTGGCAGCTTGCGTTCCCTTGAAGGGCCGAACCACCAGCCGCGGTTCGGTCGGCGCCGGCGGCAGGCTCTCGGGCACTGGCGCTGGGGTCGCCGCGACAGCGGCCCCACCGGCCGGCATTTGGCCCGACTGCCAAAGCTGACCCACGATCCGGTTGGAAAGCCGGGTGAGACTCGACGAGGAGCTGCGGAGCTTCTCGATCCGCTGGCCTTTGGCGTTCCGGATCTCCGTATCGGCGATCCATCGTCCCTGCACGCGGCGGATGCGCACACGGATCAGAACGCTGGCATCGAGCGCCGCGGCCCGCTTCACGTAGCCCTTGGTCTTCTTCACAACAGCGTTGACCCGCTTGAGGGGAACGAGAGTCGCGCCTTTGGCATCCAAGCCCTGCTGAACGCGCTGCCTCACTTTGGCAGCCTGCGAGCCCTGAAATGGCAAGAGCGCTGCGGCGCCATCATCGGCAGACACCGCGCCGGCTCGCCAGCAAATGCTCATCAACGCTGCTAGAGCGGCGAAGCGCAACCACCCCATCGCCTATCCCCCGTTCGCGGTCCCCCCGTCGAGACTGCCCAAATCGATGATCCACTGTCGAATGGTTTCGATCTCCGTGGAAGAGAGCGCCCCGACCACCGGCATGGGCAGACCGCAAATACCCACGCTGTTGAGAACCTTTTGGAACAGATAGCTCGCGTCGGGATCACCCGGCACGACCAGGATCTCGTCTCCGCATCCGAGGCCGGTCGCATTCACGTCGACGACGCGACTTTCCACGTTCGCGGAAAGCAGATCGAGACCCGCTTGAGCCTGGAGCGAATCGTCGTGGCACCCAGCAGTGCCACAGCTCTCTGCAAAAATCGTCTCCGCATTCTTAGTCTGCACGCCTGCGTCCTCGAAGGCTTCAGGGTTCGACAAGGTTCCCGGGCATGCGCCGAGCAACAAGGCCGAGCACGACCCGAACAAATACAAGACAACCCGCTGCATCCCCGCCGATCCCCCCGAATCGTCCTCTTAGCCTAATAACCTATGACATTCTTCGTCGAGGATTGCAGCATTTTTGTTGGAGCGACCTGCTCAGAACGCGTTCAGGGTCCAGTCATAGGGACGAAAAACCACCTTGAAATCCGCATCCCGAGCCCGCTCGAGCTCGGCAGACACCTCGGGCGCCGCAAAAGCGATGATGAAATCCAAGATGGTGGCGGGCCGTCCGAGGCGCCGGGCATGCTCTTCGAAGTCGGCGCGATACCAGTCGAAGATCGCCGAGAGCTGGATCTCCTCGGCCTCGGTGTCGACGTGCACGTGCTGGTCGCGGGAGCAGAAATCGCTGGTGACTGCGTTGAGCTGGTCGTCGAGCGTGGCGCCTTCGAAGGCATGGTCAGCCAATGCAGGGCACGATTTCGAAGCACAGTTGATGGCGGCGTGAATCCGCGCGTCGAGGAAGCCTCGAATCACCTGATTTTCGAGCTCGTAGAGGGTGACCTTGCCTCCATCGAGGGGAAAGCGAAGCCCGTAGAAGAACCCAAAGCCCGCTCTGGGATCCAACCAACCCTGAACGTCCTGCACCGAGGTGATCGGCCAATTGTCGACGACGCCGAGCATGACCAGCGCGTTGTAGGCGTTGATGTAGTATGCGAGGCGCTCCGGCTCTGTCGTGAAGCGATCGGGCGTGGCCTTTGGCCCCGTGCTTTGCAGGGTCGCAACGAATCGGCGCAGGTCTTTCTCGTCAGAAAGCACGGCGCCGTAGTCGACACGCCCGTCCCGCACCCATCTCGCGAGCGCCGTGTTCCACCATGTGTAGTCGAAGCCGCTGGTCGGCTGCGCCATGGGCTGCGCATTGATGCGGACCGACCGCAGTCCGAGCGCCTTCACGGTCAGCACGCCGGTCGCTCCGATCACGATCGCGATGAGCAACACGACCGCCCACCATTGCCGGTACCATCGATCGTGTGTCTCGCCCACCGCACGAGTATGGCATACCGCCGCACTCCGCTACATGCGGCTAGAGG
The DNA here is from genome assembly GCA_963817725.1 of uncultured delta proteobacterium. Classification (GTDB taxonomy): domain Bacteria; phylum Myxococcota_A; class Polyangia; order Polyangiales; family Houyiibacteriaceae; genus SG8-38. Next base: position 142,458 of record CAWFPD010000001.1, on the reverse strand, counting down.
CTCGATCCCCCAAGGGCCTTCCACACCTCCGCCGAGCCTAGACGCGAGACCACGAGGGCGGCACCCGCCGCGCGCAGCGCGTGAGCGTCGTAGCTGCCCGTAGCCACGGCGATACAGCGAGCTCCGATGGCCTTGGCCGCTGCAATGTCGTGAGGGGTGTCGCCGACCACGACGACGTCGGCAGCCCCCGGCGCGACCCCGGCGCGCTGCAAGCCTCGTTCTAGCCCGACCCGCAAGAGCTCGGGCCGGTCGGTGTGATCGGAGCCGAAGCCCCCAAATGCGAAGAACGAATCGAGGCCGCCACGAGCGAGCTTGGCATAGGCTGCGGGCTCGGTGTTCCCGGTTCCGAGCCCGAGGACGATGTCATTTCGCTTGCTCAGAGCCGAGAGGATGGCCAGCGCGTCCGGCAGAACTTGAAATGCCGTCGCTATGGCGAGTTGTCCGGGTAGATGGGACGCGTAACGTCGGAGCACCTCGGCAACCATCTGATCATCGACCGCGAGACCAAAGCCCGCCAACGCCGCCTGCACGATCCAGGGATCGGTCCGACCCGCAAACTCGACCGAGTGGAGGCTGACGGAGCCCTCGCGGCTTCCCAATACCTCCTCGATGGCGATCTCGATGGACCGTCGCCCGGCGCCTCCGGCGCTCAGAAGCGTCCCGTCGATGTCGAAAAGCACGATCGTCGGCATGCGCGGCAGACTGTAGCAGGCTGTGGGTTTCATAGTAGGCTCCGCCGCACGCGATGGATGTTCACCTTCTGGCGAAGCTCCCTCTTTGGCTGGCGGCATTTCTACTGTCACTCACGTGTCACGAAGCGGCCCATGCCTTGGCAGGAAAGATCGGCGGCGATACGACCGCGGCGGCGCAAGTCACGCTCGATCCCATCCCGCACATCAAGCGTGAGCCGTTCGGGGCGTTGGTCGTGCCCATCTTGTCGTTCTTTCTGCAGGGCGGCGGTTGGATGATCGGCTGGGCAAGCGCTCCCTACGACCCGACCTGGGCCCGTCGTCATCCGAGGCGCGCGGCCGGGATGGCGGCGGCGGGTCCGGCGGCGAATTTCGCCCTTGCCTTCGTGGCCGCGCTTGCCATGCGCATCGGCATTGCCGCCGGCTACTTCTCGCTCCCCACGGGCGGGCTCACTCTCGAAACGCTCGCCGTTGGACCTTCAGGCGTCGCGCAGGGGCTCGCTCTCTTCCTGAGCGTCCTCTTCTCCATCAATCTCATATTGGGATCCTTCAATCTGATTCCACTCCCGCCTCTGGACGGTTACGCCATCGTGCCCCTGGTGCTCAATGACCGAATGCGCGAGAGGTGGTTCAGGTTATTCTCCGGTGGCGGCGCGCTGATGGGTCTCATCCTCGCATGGGTGCTTTTCGATCGCGTGATGCCCCCGGTATTTCAAATGGCGATCGGTTTGTTGTATAGCGGCGTGTAGAAGCCAGAACCGTGACGGAGACTCCCAAAGCCCTCAGGCCCGGCTTCCCGTTCTCCTGGGTCAACCAGCTCGACCCGCTTCGGAAGCAACTGATACCCATCGATGCCCGCTCTTCCATGAAGCTGGCGGAGCGGCTCACCGGCCTTCACGACTATGGGGACGACGGCTTCGCCGAGCGGCTCGACGCCGCAATCGAGAGCATTCAGGAGATCGATCTCAGCACCACTGGCAGATTCGGAGTCCGTTACGTCCTCAACTGGCACCTGACGAACAAGCTTCGAATCGTCGATGCTGCCAAGCGCCATCCCGAAATCCGAGACATCTCGATCGAGCGTCCAATCGTCATCATAGGCCTGTTTCGGACGGGGACCACGTTCTTGCATGCCGTGCTGGCAGCCGACCCCAACAACCGCGTCGGCCGTGCGTGGGAGCTCTTCTATCCGGTCGGGCGACCGCACGACCCGTTTGGCGACGAATCGCACCGGCGGCGGCAGGCAGGGCTCACCCTCTGGCTCAATCACTCGTTCATTCCCGATCAAGACGTCGTACATTACGTGACGCCCAACGGCTTCGAGGAGTGTCTGTTCCTGCTCCAAAACGATTTGGCGTCGGTGACGATCTTTGCCGCATGGGGCACCTGGTCGTACGCGAGAAAGATGCTCGATTGGGACATGGTCGTCCCGTACCAAAATCACAAGCTACAGCTCCAAATGCTGACTAAATTTCAGGACGGGAAACGTTGGTCGCTCAAGTGTCCGTGGCATCTGTGGAACCTCGACGCATTGCTGGCTGTGTATCCAGATGCTCGCATCATCCAAACGCATCGAGACGTCGCGAAGTCGCTCGGCTCACAATGCAGCCTGAGCGCACGCATGGTGGCCAAGATGCAGCGCAGCTTGCGCATGAGCGACGTCGGAGACTTCTGGCTGGATTACTCCAAGACAGGAATCGAACGGGCCATGGCCTCGCGCGCCAAGCTACCCGACTCGCAGATCTACGATCTGCGTCTGAACGATCTCTTGGCTCATCCCATCGACGTCATCAAAGAGATCTACAGACACTTCGATCTAGAGTACGAAGATGGCCTCACCGAACGTTTTCTCGACCGAATTGCAGAAGAGCCCACCGCACAGCTGGGCGAGCACGACTACGACATCGAGGACTTCGGTCTAAGCGCGAGTGAGGTCCGGGACCATTTTCGCGACTACTGCGAGCGTTTCGGGATCTAACCGCTGCGCAGATCTTCCACCACGGCGGCAGCGGCGTTGTGCCCTGCCGCGCCGATGACCGACCCGGCGGGGTGGCAACCCGCCCCGCAGGCGTAAAGACCAGCGATCGGAAGACGATAGGGAAGCCGATCCGCAAACCCAAAGCTGTTGTCGACATGATGAATGTGACCTGCCGTGATGCCGAAATGCGCTTCGATCTTCGGCGGCGTGAGGACGAAGACATCCTCTACGAGCGCGGAAGCTCCGGGCGCGAACCGATCGCAAATGTCCAATAGCCGCCGGACGAAGTCCCCTTCCTCCTGCTCCCAGGAGCTGTCGGCGAGGCGATAGGGGACCCACTGGCAGAACAATGCCGAGCTATGTCTTCCTTTCTCGTCCTGCAGCGAAGGATCGAGCGTGGTGTGAATGTACCATTCGATCGCAGGTTGCTCGGGCAGGCGCCCTGCCTGACACTCCGAAAAAGCGTGCCCGAGCGCCTTCGCCGTCTCCTGCTGGGGAAGCAAGTGGATCGTCGACCGATGTTGGCCGCGTGGCTCAGGCAGACAAGAGAAGACGGGCAGATCGGCGAGGCACAAGTTGACCTTGATGCTCGAGCCGGGACGTCGGTAGGTTTCGATGCGGTCTCGAAGCTCGCTCGGACATCGGTCGGCCAGCAAGGTGAGCATGCGAAACGGATCGGCGTTGACGAGCACGGTCCTTGCTCGATGCTCCTGGTCGCCTTCGGTCACCACACCGGTCACCATGCCCCCTTGGGTCTCGATTCGTGTAACCGGTGTCTCGAGGACGATCTCGGCACCCGCCTGCCTCGCCGCGTGCGCCAGGGCGCGTGTGACCGTACCCATCCCGCCCCCCACGACCATCCAGGTTCCGTCGCTGCCCGGCAATCGGCACATGTTGTGCACCAGAAAGTTCATACCGCTGCCCGGAGTGTTCCAGCATCCGAAAAGGCCCGTGAACCCGTCGGTCACGGCATACATCGTTTCGAGCAATTCGCTCTCGAACCCAAAGCGCTGAAGGTAGTCTTCGACCGGACCTCGGCACAGCGCCACGAAAACGTGTCGTAGCGCAGGACGAACGTAGCGCTCAGCCGTCTCCTCGATCGATCTCGGTGGCGCGAGCCAAGAAGGTGCGAGATCTCGTCGCAACATGGCTAGCTCGTCATGCAGGGCATGGTCGGCCTCGACGTCGCGTTTGGTGAAGAACCGGGCGAGCTGCGCGTCGGTCGCTCCTCGGTCCGCACCCACGAGCAAGTGCCGGCTTCCAGTCGTTGGCAAAAAGTAATGGGGGTCCCGACGAAGCAGGGGAATTGAGACACCGAGCTCGCGTATGAGCTCGGGCGGCATCAGGCCGAGCAGATACGCACCAGTCGAGTGTCCGAGGCGAGGCGCCCTGGCAAATGGATACTCCGTGCGGCAGGCGCCCCCGACCACCGCGGAGGATTCGAAGACACGCACCGTCAACCCCGCACGCGCCAGCAAGGTGGCAGCCACAAGACCGTTGTGGCCCGCCCCGACGACCACGGCGTCTACCGGCACCATGGCGTCACTTCACGAAAAAGCTGATACCGGCCTCGATGCTCCAAGCTTGGTTGGGCGCGCCTGGGGGCATCTTGAAGTAGCGCTCCCAGCGGCCTCGCGCTTCGATGCCCATCCACGAGAGGAAACCATACCCGAGACCGGCAAACGCGCTAATGGTGCCGGCACCCTCGACCTGGTTGGGGAGCGGCACACCGAGGTAACCGCCGCCAAAGGCGCCCGACAGGCGCAGCTTTTTTACGTTCTTACGGAGCGCGAGCATCGCTCCGCCGCCGAAGCCCGGGCTGTCCAACGGCAAGCTCTGGCCGAGCCACTGAAAGTAGGCGCCTAGATGCAAGGGTCCGGCCACTCCGTAGGATCCGTCGATCCAGAGGCTTGGCTGCCACTTGCGCTCGCCTGAAAACTTCGAAACCGTTCCGCCAAAGACGGCATCGAAAACTACGATGTCCCGGTCCTCAGCACGCGCGCCCGCTCCGCCCCCCAGGGTCACTGCCAAACACAGCAAGAGCGCAGCCGCGAAACGCGTCACGCCCATGCTTGTTACCACAACTGGCTCAGGGACCCGCAAAAGCTGCGGGGCGCAGAGGTCGAATCAGCTCGCCGTCGCTTGAACGATCGCGTCGGCTACCTGGAACTTGCGCAGGAACTCTCGGCGAGAGTGCTTCATGTGCTCGACCCACTGCCGGTAGTCCGCTTCGCGGCCACGGCTCTCGTAAAAGCGGCGCGGTTCCAGAATCTCTGCGGGCACTTGCTCCACCAAGGCGGCGTTTTCAGGCGCGTCGACATCGACGATCTCGTAGCCGAAATCGGGGTCCTTCTTCCATTTGATATCGTCGCGCAGCAGCGCTTCGAGCATGGCGCTCGAATGACGGATCTTGATGTTGATCGCCTTGTTCTCCTTGGCGTCGTTGGCCTCTCCCCCGATGTAGCCGGTGTTCATCAACCACATCGTCACGCCGGGCATGGTCGCAGCGAGCTCGGCAAACCGCTTCGCCTGCAACCCGTGCTTGGCTGGAAAGAATGGCTGGGTGAAGGGAGACCGCGTCTTCCCTCGCTCTTTGCCCGCGGCGCTCGTTTTGGAGGTCTCCCCGAGCATGAAATAGCCCGCCGCCTGCTCGGGCGAGGTGAATCGAACGATGCCAGGCATCGCGGCATCATAGCCTTCGTCCCGGTTCAAGATGCCCATCAGCTTCACCGGCGGGATATCGTGCAGATCAGCGGCCTCGGGAATCGCGCTCATCGGTACGATTGAGCGTCCGTTCTGGGTCCAGACTGCAAAATCCCAGCCGTCCGCAGGAACCCCGTGACTGTTGACGACGTCGTCCACGTCGATCTCGCCAGCGATGAACTTCTCGAGATTCTGCTCGTTGGCGCCGGTCGCGACCAGTATGTCACGAAGCCGCTTGACCTCGTCGATCGAAAGCACGCCCTTGGTGAAGTGAAAGGAGCCGTCGGCCTCTAGAAATACATTCTCGACCCAAGCATCGGGGCTGATCGTCGCCTCGTAGAGAACGGGCTCCGTTTCCATCGAGAGACCATCCGTCTTCGCGAAACAGCCGTTCTCGGTGATGGTGAGCGCGCCGTGCGGCCACAACGACACCATGTCGTCCTGAATTGGCTCGGTGAGGTTGCCCTGCTTCGAAAACGTGGTGGTGGTCTTGCCGGTGCCGGAAAGTCCCATGATGGTCATGGTCACCTTGTCGCCCTCGTCGGTGGCCACCGCCTTGGCACCCGCGTGAAGAACGAGACCACCCTTCTGGTAGACGTAATGGTTGAGCATGCGGAGAATGCCCTTCTTCGACTCGCCGAAGTAGTCGGCGCCGATCACGTATGTCGTCCAGTTATCCATGTCGACGATGATGGCCTGGCGGCCGGGCATTTCGTCGAGCCTCAGGTCGGGCGTGTAGAACAGCCGGAACGTCGGCTGGAATGGCTTGGACAGGGAATCCTCGGTTTCGACCTCGGAGCGAGGGAAGGCAAGGACCTGCTGCATGCCCGCGATGTTTGCGCCCTCGAGCGTATACAACCAGGTCGCGCCAAACGCACCGTCATCCAAGCCCACGTAGCCATCGATGGCGATCAATCGACCCTTGTCGGCGATGTACTGCGCCTGACGGTCGATCAGCATCTTCGCCTTGTCGGGATCGATGATCTGGTGGCTCCAGCGATCTTGGGTGTCGATGATGTAGGTGTACTGCGCCACACGCGATTTGTTGCGCGTCACCTTGTTGACGGTGCCGACTGCGGTGCGCTGTACACACGGCGTGTGCTCGAATGCGAGCTTGCGCAGCTCGGCCTGGCTCGGGTTTTCGATGTATTCGACGTCGAAGGGGCGAGGGTCTCGGGGCGCCATGATCTCTCCGTTTCGTCTATGCCAGTGGGAGCGACGAGCCGCACTGGCAAGCTTCAAAAAAGCCATATGACAATGTTTCCGAGGTGTGTCCAGGGACCGAGGAGAGTTGCCGTCAGCCGGGCAGGAAGTAAGCTGCAATCGGTGCGCGTGCTGCCGCTAAATTTTCGCGAGACTCCCGGCCTCGACGAAGAGCGTTGGAACGATTGGCGGTGGCAAGCGCGGCACGCCGTCACCGATTTACAAGGTCTCGACAAGGCGCTGAGCCTCACCGATGCCGAACGAATCGGCGCCACGCGCGCTTTGGCTGCCGGGATGCCCATTTCGATCACGCCCTACTATTTGTCGCTTTGTGACCCCGTAGATCCGGACTGCCCGATCCGGCGCCAGTGCGTTCCGCGCGCCGAAGAGGCGATTGCGGTCCGGGGCGATCTGCGGGACCCCCTGGGTGAGGAGGCTCACGAAGTCGCCCCCCACCTCATCCGGCGCTACCCGGACCGGGTGCTCTTGGTCGCCACGGATCGTTGTGGAGTGTATTGCCGCTTCTGCACCCGCTCCCGGCTGGTGGGCGACGGTGGGGGCGCGCGCTCCATGACCGCGCTCAAGCCGGCGTTCGCTTGGATCGAGTCCCACCCCGAGGTCCGGGACGTGATCATCTCGGGAGGCGACCCCTGCGTGATGTCGACGGAGCGGCTGGCGCGCTTGCTTCGCCGGCTCCAGACCATCCGTCACGTGAGCTACGTCCGCCTCGCGACGCGGGCCCCGGTCACCCTTCCCCAGCGAATTACGGAGGAGCTGTGTGCGACCATCCGGGAGAGCCATGAGGCGACGTGGATGATGACCCACTTCAACCATCCCAAAGAGCTTACGGAGGAAGCGGTGGCTGCCTGCGGCCGGTTGGCCGACGCGGGGCTCCCGGTGATGAACCAAACCGTGCTTTTGCGCGGTGTCAACGACGATCCGAGCACCTTGGAGGCCCTGTTTCGAGGCCTGGTCCGATCGAGGGTTCGGCCCTATTACTTGTTACAAATGGACCCAGTTGGCGGAACCGGGCACCTTCGGACCCCGATCCAGCGGGGCATCGAGCTGATGGCGGCTCTGCAGGGGCGGGTGAGCGGCATTGCGCTGCCCAAGCTCGTCGTGGACACTCCGGGCGGGCTTGGGAAAGTCCCGATAGGCCGCAACTACGTCGTGCGTCAGGAACCTGGAACTACCGTCCTGCAGACCTTTCGCGGCGACCTCGTGGAGTGCTACGACCCGCCAGAGCTTTGACTTAGCCGCCCATGGCCAACTACGGCTGGCGGATGTATGACCCCGTCGCCCACAACCGCGGACTCCGAGGAGACCCCATGCAGCGAGCCCTGACCCTTCATCAAACCACGATCGGCAAAAAGGTCATCATGGCCATTTCCGGGGTGATCCTGGTCGGCTTCACTTTCGGCCATTTTCTGGGCAACTTGAACTTGTACCGTGGACCGGAGGCGCTGAACGGCTACGCCGAAACACTGCGCAGCGTACCGGCGCTGCTGTGGACCGCGCGGTTGATCTTGCTGGTCGCCGTGGGCGCGCACATCGCGTCGGCGTACGCGCTGTGGTCCCGCAACCGAAAGGCGCGCGGATCGCACTACAAGCGTCGCAAGGACCTCGCCACGGACTACGCGGCTCGGACCATGTATTGGTCGGGACCCATTCTGCTGCTCTACATCATCTATCACCTGTTGCACTTGACCATTCTGCCCGCACACCCGGGAGACGTGTACCGCAACGTCGTCGAGGGATTTCAGAACCCGCTGATCGCGGGCGTGTACATCGTGGGCAACCTGGCTCTCGGCTTTCACATCTTCCACGGCGTCTACAGCATGTTTCAGACCCTCGGGATCAATCATCCCCGGTTCAACGCCTACCGGCGCGATTTCTCCATCGCGATCTGTGCTCTGATCACCATCGGCAACCTATCGTTTCCGATCTCAGTCCTCGCGGGCCTCGTCACACTTTGAGGATCTTCATGGAACTACGAGCGAACGAACCGACCGGTCCAATCGATCATCGATGGGCAAAACGCAAAGAGACAGGTAAGCTCGTCGCACCGGCCAACCGCCGGAAGTACGACGTCATAGTCGTCGGAAGCGGGCTCGCCGGCGGCGCAGCTGCCGCCTCGCTTGGCGAGCTCGGTTACAACGTCAAGTGTTTTTGCTATCAAGACAGCCCGCGGCGCGCGCATAGCATCGCCGCACAAGGGGGCATCAACGCCGCGAAGAACTACCAAAACGATGGCGACAGCGTGTACCGGCTGTTTTACGACACGGTGAAGGGCGGAGATTTCCGGTCACGCGAGAGCAACGTCTACCGATTGGCAGAGCTCAGCGTCAACTTGATCGATCAGGCCGTTGCCCAAGGGGTGCCTTTCGCTCGCGAATATGGCGGCTTGCTGGCAAACCGCTCCTTTGGTGGCGCGCAGGTATCCCGCACCTTCTACGCGCGCGGACAAACGGGGCAGCAGCTGCTGCTCGGAGCGTATCAGGCTCTCTGCCGGCAGGTCGAAGAGGGGAAGGTCCAGATGTTTCCCCGCACGGAGATGCTGGACCTCATCGTCCACGATGGCCGCGCCCGCGGGATCGTCACCCGCTCGATGACGACCGGCGAGGTGAGCGCGCACATCGCCGACATGGTGATCTTGTGCACCGGCGGCTACGGCAACGTCTACTATCTGTCGACCAACGCCAAGGGATGCAACGTCACCGCCGCGTGGCGCGCGCACCGACACGGCGCTGCGTTTGCGAACCCCTGCTACACCCAAATCCACCCGACCTGCATTCCACCAGCGGGCAGCTACCAGTCCAAGCTGACACTGATGAGTGAATCGCTCCGGAACGACGGGCGCGTGTGGGTCCCGCGAAACAAGGAAGACGTCACGAAGCGACCCGAAGACATTCCCGAAAAGGATCGCTACTACTATCTAGAGGAGCGCTATCCTGCCTTCGGCAACTTGGTCCCGCGGGACGTCGCATCGCGCAACGCGCTCTACGTCACCAACGAGGGCCTAGGTGTGGGTCCGGAGGTCGATGGTGAGCGGCGAGGCGTATACCTCGATTTCAAGGATGCCATCGCGCGGCTGGGCGAAGAAACCATTCGCGAGCGCTACGGCAACCTCTTCGAGATGTATGAGCGGATTGCGGGCGAAAACCCGTACAAGACACCGATGCGAATTTACCCGGCCAGCCACTACACCATGGGCGGCCTCTGGGTGGATTACAACTTGGAGACGACCATTCCCGGCCTCTTTGCGGGAGGCGAGTGCAACTTCTCCGACCATGGCGCCAACCGCCTCGGGGCATCGGCACTGATGCAGGGCCTGGCAGACGGCTATTTCGTGCTGCCCTTCTCGGTGGGAAACTACCTGGGCGAGGTCCGCTCGCTGCCCGAGCTCAGCGAAGACCATCCGGAGGTCCGCCAGGCCGTTCGGTCCGTCGAAGATCGCGTCGAGAAGCTGATGAACGCGCCGGACCCGAAGCACGCCCCGGAGCACTTTCACCGTAAGCTCGGCCGCATCATTTGGACCAAGTGCGGAATGTCGCGCAACAAGGAGGGCCTGGAAGAGGCGCTCAGGGAAATTCCGAGGCTCTGCGAGCAGTTCTGGCGCGAGGTCAAGATCACCGGCTCCGGGGAAGAGCTCAACCAGACCTTGGAGCGGGCGGGCCGTGTGGCCGACTTTTTCGAGCTCGGAGAGCTGATGTGCCTCGATGCGCTGCATCGAAACGAGAGTTGCGGAGGCCACTTCCGCGAAGAGTACCAGGAAAACGGAGAAGCGCTTCGCGATGACGAGAACTTCACCTACGTGGCGGCCTGGGAGTGGACCGGAAATCCGGCCGAGCCCGTGCTCCACAAAGAGCCTCTCACCTTCGAGTACGTGAAGCCGACCAAGCGGAGCTACAAATAAAGGGCGAATCGATGAGCGACGAACTACTCAACCTCACCCTTCACGTCTGGCGGCAGGACGGGCCAAACGAGGCTGGCCGCTTCGAGACGTATCAGGCCAAGGACATCACGACGCACATGTCTTTCCTCGAAATGTTGGACGTCATCAACGAAGGTCTGATCGAACAAGGCAAGGACCCCATCGCCTTCGACCACGACTGCCGTGAAGGCATCTGCGGAAGCTGCGGCTTCATGATCAACGGCGAGGCCCACGGCCCTCAGCGGCGAACGACAGCCTGCCAGGTGCACATGCGAAAGTTCAAAGACGGCGACGAGCTTTGGGTCGAGCCGTGGCGCGCGCATGGGTTTCCCATCGTCAAGGACCTGATCGTCGACCGTTCGGCGTTCGATCGGATCATCCAGGCCGGAGGCTACGTCTCGATTCGCACAGGTAGCGCTCCGGAGGCCAACGAGATCCCGATTTCCAAACATACCGCAGATAAGGCCATGGATGCCGCCGAGTGCATCGGTTGTGGCGCCTGCGTGGCCGCTTGCCCGAATGCGTCGGCTAGCCTTTTCACGGCGGCGAAGGTTTCGCATCTCGCGTTGCTCCCTCAAGGACAGGCCGAGCGGCAGGACCGCGTGCGAAGAATGGTTGCACAGATGGACGCGGAAGGCTTCGGAAACTGCACCAATCATGGGGAGTGCGAGGCAGTCTGTCCCAAAGGCATCAGCTTGAACTGGATCGCCCGCATGAATCGAGAGTTGGTGCGTGCGACACTCAAGTCCGACGCTCCCATCGTCGAGTCCGCGCCTAAGGGTGCCTGAGATCGTAGACGAACCGGGCAACCACACCGAGCACCGCGATCCCCACTAGGATCAACGTCGCAACCGTGTAGCGCTCGGCGAGGCTGCGCAGTACGTCCCAATTGCTCCCGACCGCGTAACCAACCGCCATCAAGAGCGCGTTCCAAACCGCCGCGGACAGACCGCCGTAGAGGATCACCGAAGTCACGCGCATCCGGGACAGGCCGGCACCCACGAAGAAGAACGCTCGCAAGGCCGGGAGGAAACGGTTGACGGCAAGGTACATGGCGCCGTGCCTCTCATAACCTCGACGCACTGCGTCGAGCGCACGTGTGGCAGTCCGCGTCTTCAAGAAACCCGGCCAGTCATCCTCGCGACTCGCCAACCACAGTCCGAAGCTCCACGCCAATAGGCCGCCCAGAAGCGCACCGGTCGTGAGCGCGAGGTACACCAAAGCCCAATGCAATTGCGCACGAACGGCCAGAACGATCGCAAAGAGCGCCACCGTGTCGCCGGGTATCGGCGGAAAAACGTACTCGATTGCGGCAGCCCCAACGACTAGCGCGTAGGCCCAGTGATGCGGGCCGTGCTCCAACGTATGCAGAAATTCGTCAAGCACCTGAACAACACATAGGCTTAGTCACGCCTGGTGTAGCACAGCGCCCGGCTCGACATCAGGTTTCGATGGGTCAATGTACGTGAACGCAGGGTCAGAATCGTGAAGCGCGGAGATCCCTTGGTGTCGGTACTGCAACGCCCGAACGTTCGGGTCGAGGACGTCGCCATCTTGATTGCCAAGGAAGCGAACCCCCTTCTCGACGACCATACGGTGCGACGCGCACTGGATGGGCTCGGCGCAGAAACGTTGATTCGCCGTGGGCTTCGCTCCACGCCGGAGCGGGACGGACGCATCCTCGCCGAGCTTCTCTTCCACGAGCTTGGTTTCGACGGGGCGCGCGACGACTACTTCAATCCAGACAACAGCTACCTCGACAAAGTCCTCGTCCGCCGAAGAGGCATTCCGATTTCGCTTTCCATGCTGACCATGGCCATCGGAGAGCGCGCCGGCATGGAGGTCGAAGGCGTTGGGTTCCCGGGACACTTCCTGGTTCGCGTCGGCGGTCCCGATGGGGTTTATCAGGATCCATTCAATGGGGGCGAGTTGCTCGATGGCCATGGCTTGCGAAAGCTCGCCGAGCAGTTTCTCGGCGCGGAGATGGCACTGCATGCGAGTTACCTCGAACCCGTGGACTGCCTCACGATCACGATTCGAATGCTAGCCAATCTGAAGAATGCACACCGTCGCAGAGGCGACTACGCACGGGCCATGCTGGCGTGTGATCACCTGGTGGAGCTGACCCAAGCACCCGAGCATCGCCGGGACCGCGGTTTGCTCGCCCATGCCCTCCGCACCTACGGCGCCGCCTCGGAGGATCTGGCCGCCTATTTGGAGGCCAGGCCCGACGCCAAGGACGCGCGTATCATCAGCCTGGCCCTCGAAGAAGCGAGGCAACAGGCTCATCAGATCCTGCACTGAGCCGGCCGAGCGCTTTACAGCGGCGCCTCGCGTGCAAAGACTTCGGCCGCTGGTGATGCCACATGTCGATTGAATCTCTCAAAGCGCTGTTCCGGCCGGAGCTCGGTGAGCTCTCTGCGTACAGGGTGCCGCCCACGCCCCCTGCGGTGAAGCTCGATGCGAATGAAAGCCCGTGGCCGCTACCGCCGGAGGCACGAGCGCGATTGGCGGCAGTGCTCAACACGACCGAGCTACATCGCTATCCGGACGGACGCGCGACCAAGCTGCGAGAGACCCTTGCCTGGGGTCTTGGCGGGACCCCAGAAGAGTATGTGCTCGGGGCCGGGTCAGACGAGCTCATATCGCTCTTGGCGACGGCCACGAACCGGCCGCGTGCGAACGCGAAGCGTCCGGTGGTCGTGTTTCCAGAGCCGACTTTCGTCATGTACGGCGTGACGAGCCGGGCCCACGGATGGGAGCCGGTGGGCGTTGCGCTCGACGACACATGGAACCTCGACGCCAAGGCCATGATCGAGACGGTCGAGCGCGTGCGGCCTAATATCGTGTACTATGCCAGCCCCAACAATCCGACGGGAAATTGCTTTTCGGGCGACGTCATCGAAACGCTCATCGAATCGTTCCCAGACACGCTGCACGTAATCGACGAAGCCTATGGCGCGTACTCGGAGCAGTCTTTTGCAACGTGGTGTCAGGAGCATGCACAGTGCGCATTGATGGGCACCCTTTCCAAAGTGGGCTTCGCAGGCGTTCGTGTTGGATGGATACGATTGGCCGAGCCCCTCGCAAGCGAGCTCGAAAAGGTACGTCAGCCCTTCAATCTGAGCACAGTCTCACAAGAGATCGCGGCCCTCGCACTCACCGATCTGGCTCCTCTTCTCGAAGAGCACATCACCCTGGTCGTGGCCGAGCGGGAACGCCTGACGGCAGAGCTCGCGCGCCATGAGGCGCTCCGGTGTTTCCCGAGCGATGCAAACTTCGTACTCGTCGAGTACGCGGGCGAGGTTTCGGCGCTGTGCGCAGCACTGCTCGAACGAGAGATTGCGGTTCGCCAGTTTACGAGCGGAGATCCCAGGCTTCGGAGGTGTATCCGGATCACAATCGGCACACCCCGTGAGAACGACTGCCTGATCGAGGCTCTCGACGATATACTAGGTTGACGATGCCCCTGGCGAGCACACGAAGAGCGACTCCAGAGCCTGCCATCGAAGCGCTGCGGTGGGCCGCTGATGTAGCCGAAAACCCGGCAATGCTCGAACACGGACCCGAGCGTCCCACGCCCGCACAGTGGCGTTCCGTGCCGCTTCCCGTGCTTCGAGAGCAGATGGATCGCTTGTTGACGTCGAAGCATCCAGAACCCGGTCTCGATGCCATCGAGTCGGTAGGATGCCTCGACGTCTGGCTTCCCGAGGTCGCAGCCATGGTTGGCTTTGGCGACAACGAATGGCGGCACAAGGACGTGTGGAAGCATACCAAGCAGGTGGTGAAGCAGTCGGTGCCGCGCCTCGAGGTGCGATGGGGAGCTCTGCTTCACGACATCGGCAAGCCCAAGACGCGCCGCATCGACGATCAGGGAACGGTGACCTTCCATGGGCATAGCGAGGTGGGCGCCGCGATGTTCCGCAAGAGAGTAGCGGACCGACTCGGCTTCGAGGGCTCGCTCCGCGAGCGCATCCACTTTTTGATCCTGCATCACCTACGAGCGGCCCAGTACGACGAGAGCTGGACGGACGCCGCGGTGCGCAGGTTCTACAAACAGATGGGCGACGGGCTTCGCGATTTGCTGGATCTGAGCCGGGCCGACATTACCACGAAGCGTCCAGAGAAACGGCGACGAGGTGTGCGGCAGATCAGCCTTCTATCGAAGCGCATCGCGGAGCTCAAGGAACAGGATGCCAAGGTTCCGCCGCTGCCCAAGGGGCTTGGCACGGAGATCATGGAAGCCTTTGGCCTCCCGCCCTCCAAGCGGCTCGGGGACCTGATGAAGCTGCTCGCGCAGGCCGTGGACGCCGGCGAGATCGAGCCGCAAAAACCGGCCCAATACTACATAGAGCATCTGGCCGCGCATCGGCAGAAATACGATCTGCCGCGCTGATTTCGGTCCAAGGGGGCCGTCAAGGCTTGTATAGAAGCCGCGGATGAGCTTATCGTCGGGTTCCTTTCTTCCGGCGAGGTGTAGTGATGCGCAGAGCTCTGATAGCGGTCCTTTTTGGTTCATTGATCTTGTGGGGTTGCGGCAGTGAAGGCTCCGAGGGCAGCGGTGGCGCCGGCGGCGCCGGCGGCGCCGGCGGCGCCGGTGGCGCCGGTGGTGCCGGTGGTGGCGTCGCGTTCGCGTGGCCTCCGGACGCGACCGTCTACTTCGATCAATACGGCATCTTCCACGGCGACTGTGCGACCGATGAAGACTGCGCGATGGCCCTCGGCTATTTCCACGCGCGAGACCGGTTCGTACAGATGGATCTGCAACGGCGGCTCTCGACGGGCCGCCTCGCGGAGGTGGTCAACAAGGAGGTGGTTGAAACGTTCGATCTGCTGGAGCCGCTCATCCAGACGGCCACGGCGAATCGTGCGCTCTACTCCGCACGGGACGGACGGCCCGCCGGAGAAGTCGCCTTTGAGCAGACCGACGACAAGACCAAAGGTCTGTACGCTGCCTACGCCGTCGGCGTCAATCAGTGGCTTGCAGACGTGCGCAACGGTGAAAATGGAGCCACTTGGCCGGCTGAGTTCCAAAGCCCCCTGCTCGACTACGGTCCCGAGGATGCGGCGGAATGGACCCCCGGCGACAGCATTGCAACCGTTTTGACGCTGATCGGCAGCCTCACGGTCGACGAAAACACGCAGTTGCGTGCGGCCGCGGCGCGCGACGCGATCGGCGATAACGACCGATATTTGGATCTGTGGAGCCTCGAGCCCATGAGGAAATCCCCGGTTCTCGCGCAGGGCACATACCCGTTTGCGGCCGCGGCGCCATCATCGACGCAACCCGCGAAGCAAACAGAGCTCCAGCGCCGCGCCCAAAGAGCAATTGCCCAGCTCAGCGAGCGGCTCGATGCAACCGAGGTCTTGGGGCGCATTTTTCCCGAGACCCAGATCATCAATTCCGCCATCGGCTCGAACAACTGGGTGCTCGGACCCTCGAAGACCGCCGACGGCAATACGTTTCTTTCGAATGATCCCCACCTGAGTCTTTCACAACCGCCGGTCTGGTACCTTGCGCACCTCGATTCCAAGACCAACGGCTCGGGTACGATTCACACGGCCGGCATGACACTTGCCGGGCTCCCCTACGTCATCATCGGCCAAAACGAGGATATCGCATGGGGCGCCACCAATACCGGCCTCGATTTCAGCGATGTCTACATCGAGGAGCTCGTCAAGGACAACGACGGCAACCCGATCGGAGTCATGTTCAACGGGGAGGTGGTCGAGTTCACCCGCGTCGACTTCGTATTGAACTTCAGTGATGGATCTTCCGAAACGCGCGAGATCCTCTTCGTGCCGCATCACGGCCCAGTTCGTTCCCTCGATGCCGAAAACAACGTAGCGATCACGCTTCGATGGACCGGCTCCGACATCACCACCGACGCGAACTTCCCGACGGAGCTGGCGGTTGCGACGAACGTCACCGAGGCTCGCGAGGCGTTCAAGAAAGTCACCACGATCGGTCAGAACTGGGTTGCCATCGACAACCAAGGCAACTTCGGATGGTTCCCCTACAACCACATCCCCAAGCGTACTTGGGCGGTCGATCTGAACATGAGCGATCCGAGCGAGCCTTTCCCCTGGCTCCCCCTTCCGGGAACGGGCCAGTACGAATGGGACGAATACTTCACTTACGAAGAGCTGCCTCAGGCATACGATCGGGCGAACGGATGGATCGCCACGGCCAATAGCGATCACACGGGCGCCACGTTCGACGGCAACCCGACCAACGACGGCTTTGCGCCTCAACAGACCGACAACGTGGCCGAAGGCTTTCGCACCTCCCGTATCGTCGAGCTGATCGAAGCGACCGATCAGCATACCCGCGCGACCAACGAGGCACTCGTCAGCGACGTCCTCGTGCTGATCGGCCAGGACATGGTCCCGAAGATCCTCGAGATTGCCAATGACCCCATGACCATGCTCACGCCCGAAGCCCAGAAGGTCGTCAATGCGTTGACCGCGTGGAACTATACCTGCCCATCAGGACTCGACGGACATGATCCGGTGATGTCTCCATTGGTCACCGATCCGACAGTGGTCGAGGAGTCCTCGGGCTGTACGGCGTGGCACCGTTTCATCATCGACCTCGATGACGCGCTCGCGGGCGACGAGTCCAATAAGAGCTTTCCGAGCTTCGTGACTTACTTCTCCGTCATGGATCCATTGCGACTGAAGGCCGGCGACGTCTACTGGGACGACGTGAGGACACCCGCCGTCGAGACCAAGTTCGACATCGTCGGGGCCGCGCTCGACACTGCAGGCAGCGCCCTGGTCGCCGAGTTTGGCGAAGACGAGACGATGTGGCCCTGGGGGCGAAAGCACGGCTTTCGGCTGACCAGCCTCTTGGCCTCGCTCAGCAGCCTGTTCAACGGCTTCAACAACCCCCCGGGCGATACCGATTTCTTCGCGGATGACGGGGGCATGTTCACCGTGGACGTGGCCTCTCCGAATCGGCAAGGCATTCATAGCTCGGGCCCCTCTGCGCGCCTTCAGTGCGAGGGCCTGCAGCCCGTACGGTGCACGATTCAGCTACCGGGCGGCCAGTCGGCGGACGTCAGCTCCGAGCACTACGACGATCTACTGCCCTTGTACCTCGACAACGAGCCCATCGATCTGATCTTCGACATCGACGAAGTCGCCGCTCAGTCGGATCCGATCCAATTCTCAGCTCCCCCGACCCCTGCTGGATCGGAAAGGCGCATGGCGGCTGATCATGGAGGGGCTGCAAGCTGGAACTCCGCGATGGCGTCCATCGTCTCGTCGAAGTCCTCCTCGCGAAAGCCTGCGCCGCTCACCAACCAGTCGGTGTGCGACGAGTCGCGCTCGCCATGAAAGTGACCCAGGACGTCCAGATGGTCGGCAGTGCCAGCCCATAGAACCTCACCCCAGATCATGCTCGCCGTCGGCACGAGGCCGTCGTTGAGCGACAACTCGAATGGACGGTGGAGCTTGGTCTCGAGATACTGGAGAACCTCCGGAGCCGGATTCGGCGGCGGGTAGACCTTGGATGTTCGCCCTGCCCCGACGTAGAGCGTCGAAAAGAACGCAGCCGAAAGCGCCTGGATCGGCGTTCGAAGATTCCTCGCGACGCGGATCGGGCCAGGAGGCGGCGAGCGGGTGAGCACGCACCCGTACCGTAGATTGGGGTTGTCTTCGACGGCCGCGTTGAAGATGTCCATCGATTCGGGCGTCAACTGAATCACCCCGCCCTGATCGCGACGAATTCCGTCAAACCAATCGCTAACCTCTCGTTGACCCTGCTTACCGAGAAAGCTCATCAGCAGATCGGTCATTCGGTCGAGCGCCTTGATGTCCAACCCTACGGCGTCGTCCACTTTGGCGAGCGAAGCAATGAAGGGCGCAAGAGCAGCGAGCGAAGGGCCTCCAAAGCGAAGAGTCGCATAGGTGAGAAGAGAAAGCGCATAGAGCAAGCGGGTACCAGAGAGCGTCGCGAAGAAATAGGCGAGCGGCGTGCCAAAGTGCGGTGTCGAGATGCTGGTCACTGTGCGGACGCGCCGGAACCATTCGGGGGGATCAGCCCCGCCCGGCGATGCAAGCAACCGGATGTCCAGCCCTCCCGTGGAGTGACCGACCAGATGGATGGATCCGGTATCCTTCGCGCAGCTTTGTTGAATCGCGTCGGTCAACACCTGGGTTCGATGCACGATCGAGCCGGTAGGAGGCGAAGATACGGGGATGAACGCGCATTCGGCGTTCCGCTCGAAAAACCGGCTGGCGAGGGCATCCTCGACGTGCATGAAGTAGTTGAAGCCCCCGAGACGCGCGAACCCGAACAGCCCCGGAACGAGCACGATGTGGTGCTTGCGGCGCCCCATGCGGCGCACTCTATCACGCTCAATCAGACGCCGGCTCGGACGTTGGTCTCAGTGCCGATAGCAGAGCTGCAGGACGCCGCCGCCGTATCGGCCCCTCACACGAAGATTGAGCTTCTCGAATTGCTCCAGCTTGCGCTGATTGAGATCGACCCCAAACGTGGCGAGCTTCTCTACCCGCTTGGCGAAATCCACCAGGTCCCTCGAGAACGTGAAGCCGCGAAGCTGCGGTGTGCCTGCAGCGGCCGCGATGAGATGCGGATTGCGAACGCCGAGGACCGCAGCCGGCATCGCCAAGGGCGCGGACTGAATTACCGCGACGGGTGCATCAGCCGATGCGCTTCGAGCGGAGAAGAGAGCGCTTACGAGGGCACATAGGAAGCAGAGCACACCCACACAAGGACAGCGACGGGAGCCATCGGGCCCCCACTGAACACTCCTTCTACTCATCTAATTCTCAGTATGTCAGAACCCTTATCGTTAAGCCACAGGGGTTAATCGCTAGCTGTTTTGATCAGCCCTTGCAAGGCACCGTACCCGGTGCGCTACCAAATGCAAAGGTTTGGAAGTCGAGTTTTACAAATTGTTCACATCGAGTCCGCGGACGGGGCCCCGCGAGCCCACAAAGCAAAAGCCCGGACGCTGCCGGGCTTCAAGCTAAGTCTTTGAGAGTACGTTTGATTTACTCACCACCTGGTCTGCCCCGACGAAGGTAGGCCGGAATGTCTAGGACAGCTTCATCGTGGAGCGCGCTGGCCCCGAAGGCTCGTGTGCCCACCGTCTGCGGTACGGCCGCGGGCACTCCCTCCAATGTCGAGGAGAGATCGTCGTTTCGCGAAGCGCCTGATCTCATCGTCCTATTGGCGGAAGCCCCATTGTGAGCCTGACTGCTCGACGCGCCGTGCCGAAGCCCCAGCGGGATCGGCGCATGGGCGCCGCGCTCGAAGCCCGTGGCGATGACGGTGACCTTGACCGTGTCCGCCAGGTTCGGGTCGGTCACCACGCCGAAGATGATCTCGGCGTCTTCGTGCGCCGCCTGCTGGACCAATCCGGCCGCCTCGTTGATCTCCCGGAGCTTGATGTCGGGCCCCGCGGTGAAGTTGATCAGGATTCCGGTTGCGCCCTCCACGGAAACTTCGTCGAGCAGCGGGGAGTTGATCGCCATCTCCGCCGCCTCGAGAGCGCGCCGGTCTCCCTTGGCGATGCCGGTGCCCATGAGCGCACGTCCATTGCTCACCATGATGGTCTTCACGTCCGCGAAGTCGACGTTGATCATGCCCGCATTGATGATCAGATCGCTAATGCCTTGGACCGCCTGCAGCAGAACGTCATCGGCTCGCGCGAACGCATCCAGCATCGTGATGTCGTCGTCGCCGAGCGACATGAGCCGCTGATTGGGAATGGTGATGAGGCTGTCGATCGACTGGCTCAGCTCCTGAACCCCTCGCTCGGCGTTCTTCGCACGCTTGCGTCCTTCGAACAAAAACGGTTTGGTCACCACCCCGACGGTGAGCGCGCCCTGATCTTGTGCGATCTGCGAAATGATCGGAGCAGCGCCCGTGCCGGTGCCGCCACCCATGCCCGCGGTCACGAACACCATGTCCGCGCCCTCGAGCGCCTCGGACATGCGCTGCACGTCTTCGAGCGCGGCCTTGCGCCCCACGTCGGGATTACCCCCCGCACCGAGCCCCCTAGTCAGCGCCGGGCCCAGTTGTATCTTGACGGGCGCAAGGCTGCGGTCCAACGCTTGCGCGTCCGTATTGGCCGCGATGAACTCGACGCCTTCAAGCCCGCTTCGAATCATCGTGTTGAGCGCGTTACCGCCACTGCCACCTACGCCGACGACCTTGATGCGTGCGTGTAGCTCCGCGTCGTCTGCGAATTCGATCGAGATACCCATCAATTCCTCCTAAAAGACCTCTTTGAACCACGCCCCGAGCCTGCGGCCGAGTCCGCGGCTGGTAGCTACTTCCACTGTGCGCTCTGGCGCGGATGTTCCCATTAGCTGCTCCGCTCCGTGCTTCACCAATCCGACGCCGGTTGCGTAGGACGGGCTCTTCACCACATCGATCAGTCCCCCGATGCCCGTGGGCGCGCCACGTCGTACCGGCAGGCCGAGCACCTCCTCGGCGAGCTCCGGCAGGCCATCGAGGAGCGTCGTTCCACCAGTGACGATTGCTCCTGACGCCAGCATGTCCGTGTAGCCGGTTTCGGCGATCACGTGCCGGCACGCAGCGAAGATTTCCTCCACGCGGGGCTCGATGATGTCGCAAAGCACCCGGCGAGGAATCGATCGCGGCGGCCGTCCACCCACCGAAGGCACGTCGATGGTTTCGTCGTCGTCGACCATGCGTGAGGCAGCGCAGCCGTACTTGATCTTGATCCGTTCGGCCTCTGCCATTGGAGTGCGAAGGCCCGTCGCGATGTCGCTCGTGAGATTGATGCCACCAATGGGGATTGAGCTCGTATGCACGACGGCGCCGTCGACGTAGATGATGATGTCGGACGTGCCGCCGCCGATGTCTATCAAGACACCGCCGATTTCCCGCTCGTCGCTGCTGAGCACCGCGTGGGCGCTTGCGAGAGGCTGCAGGACGACCTCCTCGACGAAGAGACCGCAGCGCTCGGCGCACTTGGTGACGTTGGCAACGCTGGTCGATGCCGCGGTGACCATGTGCACGCGGGCTTCGAGCCGAACGCCCGCCATCCCGATCGGTTCCTTGATGCCGTCTTGCTCGTCCACGATGTACTCTTGAGGCAGGACGTGAAGCACCTGTCGATCTCCCGGCAGCGGAACTGCTTTGGCTTGCTCGAGAACCCGAGACACGTCCTCGGCTGCAACCTCCCGATTGGCGATGGCAGCGACCCCGTCCTGGTTCATCCCTCGGACGTGGCTTCCTGCAATGCCGGCGTAGACGGTGTTGATTTCGACCCCTGCCATCGTCTCTGCCTGCTCGACCGCGGCACGGATCGCCTGGACGGTCGACTCGATGTTGACGACGACGCCCTTCTTCAGACCCTTTGAAGGAACGGACCCTATCCCGATGATGTCTAGACCTTCTTCGGAGTACTCGGCCACAATCGCGCAGACCTTGGTGGTTCCTAGATCCAAACCTGCAATGATCTCGTTTTCCGCCATCCCTCGCCTCTGTCTGACCCATACACAAACGTGTTTTGCTGGGACAACTTTCGTGCAGAAAAAAAAGGGGTGAAATGCACTTCGGGCGCGCAGCGAATTAACCCCCGGCAAGCAGCGCCGCGCCACCCCATGCTCAGGGGAGCCGGACAGTCACGCGCTCAGGACTTCGAACGTTGTCGAGGTATACGTAGGAAGGTCGCGTTTTCTCTCGGTCGAGTCGCTCTAGGACTTGTCGCAAGCGTCGCAGCTTGTGTCGGTGTTGGCCGTTGCCCAGGCGGACGTTCATGCCGTCGGTGCCGATGAAGAGCTCGATTCCGTTGGCTCCGTCGAAATGAATTTCTGACACGGGCTCTCGGTCGGCGAGACCGGCGCCTTCATAGTCTTGGAGCAAAGCCATGGACTGGAGCAGCACCGAGGTACGATAATCAAGATCGTCGTAAAATTGCTCCGACGCGATGCCGGTGATGACCGGGAGGTCGACCGGGTCGTCGACCCCGAGCCGTTTGAACACGGCGCCGTCGTCGCTAACCAGGTAGAGCTGATCGAGCGCCACCAGCGCGACCGGATTGCGCTCGACTACTTCAATCCGGATGCGACCGGGCAACCGTCGCGCGACTTTCGCCTCTTCGATCCAAGGGTGCTGAAGCAAGTGATTACGAGCTTCTTGGCTCGAAACCTCGAAGATGTTCGAACCTATTTGGATCTGCGCCGCACGGCGTACGTCGATGTCCTCCAGCTGGCGGTTGCCCTCGATGATGATGTCGCGAATCGCAAACGCGTCCGCGGTGTGCGCGTACCGCACCGTCTGGTGCCCGACCCAGAGGAGGGACGCGGCCGCCCCCAAGAGCAGCAGGATCCGGGCCGCCCGACGAGCCAAGCCTTGGTGACGAATAAACCAGCCATTGGCTCCGTCTCGAATGGCGGCAACGCGCTCTCGCCAGCTCCTGCGGGGTTTGGCAGGGGGCCGTTCCTTTGCGACGCGACGGCGCCGGTTCTGAGCACGCCGCTCCTTGGGAGAGGCTTTTCGGGACGGCATGGGCTTCGATACCGGCGAGCGGCGCGACTTCTTGGTCGCCTTGGTCCCCTTGGTCGCAGGCCCGTTGCGCCGCACGGGCGGCTTTCGTGCCTTCTTTTCCTTTGCCGGCTTCGTCTCGATCGGCTTCTTTCGGACCGCCTTTTTGCGGGCTGTCGATGGGGCCCGTCGGCGGTTCATCGTCGCAGCGCCTCCAGAAGCTCGGATCCCGTCTTCGTGATGTCCCCAGCGCCGAGCGTGATCACCACATCATCGGCGCGAACCCGGGCGCTGATCGCCTCCGCCAAATCCTCCCGGTGCTCCACAAACGTCACGTCCCGATGCCCGTGCGCGCGGATGGCGTCTGCCAACCGGCGTGCATCTGCCCCTTCGATGGGTTTTTCGCCCGCGGCGTACACGTCGGTCAAGAATAGGACATCGGCCCGGTTGAAGGCTCTGGTGAGCTCGTCGAACAAGTCTCTGGTCCGCGTGTAGCGATGCGGTTGAAATGCGACCACCAAGCGCTGTCCGTAGGCGCGCTGCGCCGCCTCGAGCGTCACCTCGACCTCGGCGGGATGGTGACCATAGTCGTCGACGATGGTGATGCCGCGTTCCTCGCCCACGATCGAAAACCGGCGCTGCACGCCCTCGAAATCCCGGAGGGCCATGCGGACTTGATCGTGGTCCACGTGGAGCTCGTCGGCGACTGCGATGGTGGCAAGCGCATTCAAGACGTTGTGGGTGCCCGGCATGCGAACCTCGAATTGTCCGAGACTCTTGCCGGCATGCTCGACGTCGAAACCGACGGAGAGGCCCGAGAAGACGGGATTGCGAGCCCGATAGTCGGCTTGTGCGGAAAATCCGTAGGTCACGATGCGCTTGTCGATGCGCGGCAAAATGTGCTGGACGTTCGGGTGATCGAGACAGGCCACCACCACTCCATAGAAAGGAACACGATTGGCGAAGCCGACGAAAGCCTCCTTCACGCCGTCGAGACTCTTGTAGTGGTCCAAGTGCTCGGGATCGATATTGGTGATCACGGCAATAGACGGGATCAGGTGAAGGAAGGAGCCATCCGACTCATCGGCCTCGGCCACAAGCAGGTCTCCAGCCCCGGTGGCCGCGCCGGAGCCGAGCGCATTGAGCTTGCCCCCGATGATCACGGTGGGATCCAAGCCCGCCCCACGTAGCACCGTCGCCACCAACGACGTAGTCGTCGTCTTACCGTGCGACCCGGCGATCGCGATCCCGTCCTTCAGGCGCATCAGCTCTCCGAGCATTTCCGCACGCGGTATGACCGGGACGCCAGCCCGCCGCGCGGCGGTGACCTCCGGATTGCTGGTAGGAACCGCGGACGAGAAAACGACGACGTCGGCATGCGCCACGTGGTCAGCGGCGTGCCCGACGAATATCTCTGCTCCTTTGCTCGCAAGTCGCTTGGTGTAGTCGTTCTCGCGCAGGTCAGAGCCGGTCACGTCGAAGCCGTAATCGAGCAACACCTCCGCAATGCCGCTCATCCCGACGCCACCGATGCCCACGAAATGGATGGACCGAATCCTGCCTCGGAACATGGTCGCTTACTCCCACACCGCCCCGTCGACGACAACTGGGCGACGCGGGCGGTGGGAAGCGGACCGCAAGGAGACTTGAGGACCACCGAGGTGAAACACCGGTGCCATGGTGAGCCCGCTGTACTGCGCACCCCCCGAAGGCTCGGTGGATCTCGATGCAACCGACTCCTCGCGGGGATCGGTCCCTCCAACCCAGCCCATCATGTCGTCTACGATGGCAGCGGCTGCATCCGGCCTCCCATGCTCCCGCGCTGCACTCGCCATGGCCTGGCGCCCGACGGGATCGTCTAGCAGCGACGCCACCAGGTCGCCCAACGAGTCGGCATCGAGCTCGGATTCGCGAATACAGATCGACGCCCCTCTCCCTTGAAGGGCTTCGGCGTTCTTTGCCTGATGATCGTCGGCAGCGAAGGGAAATGGAATCAGAATGGAGGGGCGTCCGATGGCACAAAGCTCGGCCAGAGTGGTCGCTCCGGCCCGAGCCACCACCAGGGCTGCACTCGAATAGGCCCTCGCCATCTCGTCGATGAAGGTCACCACCTTGGCCTGAATCCCGAGCTCTCGATAGATCGCTTCGACCTCGTCGCGCATCGCTTCGCCGGTCTGATGGACGACCTCCAAGCCGCGGCTGGCAAGCCCTGCACCGGCGAGCGCCCGCGGCACGTCTTCGTTGAGCCTGCGCGCGCCCTGGGATCCACCGAGGACCAGCACCGTGCGCGCGCGTGATTCGAAGCCCTCCGGATCGGCGAGCGCCAGCCGTGCATGCTCGACGAACTCTTGCCGAACGGGGTTTCCGGTAAGGCGTGACTTCGACTTGCCGAACACCTCCTCCGTCTGCTCGAAGGTGATGTATGCACGATCGACGAAGCGCGCGAGGATCCGGTTGGTCATCCCCACGTATGCATTCTGCTCGAGCAACGCCGTCGGCCGGCCGCGGAGGGAAGCCGCGAGCAGGACGGGACCCGAGGCATAGCCGCCGACGCCGAGCACGAGGTCCGGATCGAAGTCACGAATGAGCGCGGAGGCATGCCTCATCGCGATGGGAACGCGGGACAATCCCCGGACCCGCGCCCCGAAGCCCTGCCCTTTGAGAGGCGTCACCTTCAAGAGGTCCAGGTGCTCGCCGCGCTGCGGCAAGATGCGCGCCTCGATACCGCGTGCCGTGCCGACGAATTTCACCTCTAGGCCGGGCACTCGCCGGCGAAGCTCCTCCACCACGGCGAGGCCGGGAAACAGGTGGCCACCCGTGCCACCGCCCGCCACCATGATCCGTTCGATCATCGTGCACCTCCTGCGGCCGTGCGAAGCCGTGGCTGGGATTGATTCGACGCGGCGCTCGCGGTGGTCTCTTCGACCCGCGAGACCCCGAAGCGCGTGATGTTGAGAATGATGCCGGCGGCAGCGGCATTGACGACGAGTGAGGAACCGCCGTAGCTCACGAATGGAAGCGCCAGCCCCTTCGTGGGCAGCAGGCCCATCGCCACGGCGAGATTGGTGAAGGCCTGCAAACCGATGAAAAGGGTCATTCCTGTCGCAAGATAGGCCGCGTATTCGTCCTGCACGCGCCAGGCAGCACGCAAACCGCGGAGCACCAGCCACGCAAACGCCGCACACAGCAGGAACACACCGACGAAACCAAGCTCTTCGCCGATGATTGCGCTGATGAAGTCGGTATGCGCCTCCGGAAGAAACAGTAGCTTCTGGCGACCATCACCGAGGCCGACTCCGGTCCATCCGCCAGAGCCGAAGCTCATCAGTGACTCGGTGATCTGATAGCCGGCGCCCTGCCGGTGCTTGAAAGGCTCGAGGAAAGCGGTGATGCGCCGCATACGATAAGGAGACGACGCGATCGCCGCGTAGCCCACGGGCAGCGCAAGCATCAGCGCGCCGAGCAGGTATCCAGCTCTCGCTCCTGCGGCGAATAGCACGACGAACGTGAGCAACGCGATCATCACCGCGCTTCCGAAATCCGGCTGCGCCAAACAGAGCAGCATGAGCAGGCCGGCCACGATGACGTGGGGCAGGAAACCGATGGAGAACGTTCGCACGCGGTGCGCTTTCTTGGCCAGCGAATGCGCCAACCACAGGATCATGGCCAACTTGGCGAGCTCCGCAGGCTGCACGTTCACGGGGCCGACCGCGATCCAACGGCTGGCGCCCCCGGCGCTTCGACCGAGTCCGAGGGCGACGGCGAGCATCAGCAAGACCGACATCAACAATACCGGGTAGGTGGAGCGACGGAGCCACTCGACGTCGATACGAGTGAAGATTGCAAGCACCAACAAGGCAACGACAGCAAAGGTCGATTGGCGAACGAGAAAGTGGTAGCCGTTGCCGAACATGTTCCCGGCGTACACGGCGCTCGCGCTGTAGACCATGACGACTCCAAACGCGATCAGCCCGATCAGCGTGGCCGCGAGCGTGACGTCGATCGGGCCCGGGTCCATTGGTGGTTGTGACTTCGAAGCGCTCGTCATGACTTTCCTCCCAGATCTCGGACGGCTCGTTGAAAGAAATCTCCGCGCTCCGCATAGGAACGAAACATGTCGAAGCTCGAGCAAGCCGGGGCGAGAAGCACGGTGTCGCCGGGGATGGCGAGCGCGGCTGCTTGCACGACCGCGTCGTCCATCGAGGCGGCACGCCGGACCTCGATGGCAGACCCCGCGAAGGCGCGTTCCAACAAGGCGGAAGCCTCCCCGATCAGGACCATTGCCCTGCCCTTTTGCTTCATGCGCTCCACCAGGGGCTGATAGCTGCCGCCCTTGTCCACGCCTCCGGCGATCAGGACAATCTTTCCCGGCAATCCCGAAAGCCCGTCGATCGAGGCTATCGCTGCACCCACGTTGGTGGCCTTGGAATCGTCGAGGTAGTCCACGCCTTCGATCGAGCGGACGTGCTGCATTCGGTGGGGCAGCCCAGGAAACTCGCGCAGGACAGTCTCGATGTCGGACGGGCTGACGCCGAGCAAACGGGCTACCAGCGATGCGGCGCAGGCGTTCGAAGCGTTGTGTGTGCCCCGAGTGGGAACTTCGCCGATCGGCACACGAAGCGTGGTCTTGGTGTCGGTGAGGATGCCGTCGATGATCCGGACCTCGCCGTCGGGTCCGCCGAAACGGACGATGGCCCCATGTCCTTTCACCAGTTTGCGCAAGTCCGCCGCATCCGCAGGGAGAACGGCAAAATCGTCGGCCTCTTGCCTCTCGAAGATCCGGGCCTTGGCAGCTGCGTACGCCTCGAACGATGGATAGCGATCGAGATGATCGGGTGTCACGTTGAGCAACACGGCCACGTGAACCCTCATCTTCGACACGCGCTCGAGCTGAAAGCTGGAGAGCTCCGCCACGACGAGGCCGCCCCTAGCCGCCGCATCGGTACCCACTGCATCGATCAGGGGACGTCCCAGGTTACCGCCGATGAACGAGGGACGTCCGAGGCCGCGACACATCTGGCCGATCAGGGTCGTGACGGTGCTCTTCCCGTTCGTGCCGGTCACCGCGACGAGCGGCGCTTCGATGAAGCGGCTCGCCAGCTCGACCTCGCTCACCACGGGCACGCCGGCGCGCTCCGCCTGATCGAGCTCCGGAAGTGAGGGCACCCCGGGCGAAACCACGATGAGATCCAATCCATCGAACGCGCCCGGTGGGTGGCCTCCGACGACCAACTCGGCACCGAGCGCGGCCACCTCCGCTGCTGCCGCGCCGAGCGCCTCTCGATCTCTGCGGTCGTTGACTCGGACTCGTGCGCCGCGAGCAGCGAGAAAGCGCACGACCGACAAACCGCTCTCGCCGAGTCCCACTACCAGTACGTTTTTGCGTGACAGCTCCACGGTCACCTCAACTTCAACGTCGCTAGGCTGAACACGGCCAGCATGATGGCGATGATCCAGAACCGGACGATGACCCGCGGCTCGGGCCAACCCTTCTTCTCGAAGTGGTGATGAATGGGCGCCATCAAGAAGACGCGGCGGCCGGTGGCGCGAAAGTAACCAACCTGCAGAATCACGCTGACGGCTTCGACGACGAAGATCCCGCCCAGGATCACCGACAGCAGCTCGTTTTTGGTGAGCACGGCCAGCGCACCCAGTCCGCCGCCGAGCGCGAGCGAGCCGACATCTCCCATGAATACCTGGGCCGGATAGGTGTTGTACCAGAGAAAACCGAAGCCAACGCCGACGACCGAGGCGGCAAAGATGCTGAGCTCACCCGCGCTTTCGATGTGCGGGATGTCGAGGTAGTCGGCGACCACGTTACCGAACAAAGTCAGACCCGCGAGGTACGCAAGGAGCGCGTAGGTCCCCGCCGATATCATCACGGGGCCGATGGCCAAGCCGTCGAGCCCATCGGTGAGGTTGACCGCATTGGAGGTCGCTACGATGACGAAGGAAGCAAAGATTACGTAGAGCCACGCGGGCAGCTCGATCGGATATTTGGAAAAGGCAAAGAATGGCACAGCGAGGCGGTGGCGGATCTGAAGCCAGTCATTCGGTAGTCCCGTTTCGCCGTAATACAACCAAGCGCAAACGAGGATCGCCGTCGCGAACTGCAGCAAGAGCTTGTAGCGCCCCGCCAAGCCGCCGGTCGATCGAGTGCGAATCTTCGACGTATCGTCGATGTATCCGACGACGCCATAGGCGACCGTGATCAGCGTGACCACCCATACCATCGAATTGGACGGGTCTGCCCACAACACGGTGGACAACACCAGTGCCAACAACATGAGCGCGCCGCCCATGGTCGGGGTGCCTGCTTTCGAGAGGTGCGTCTCGGGGCCGTCCGTGCGCACCACCTGACCGATCTGCTTTCGCTGAAGACGGCGAATGAACCAGGGATAGAGCCCGAAGCTGAGGAGCAGCGACGTCATCGTCGCCATAAGCAATCGGAACGGCACATACCGCAGAACGTTCAGAAAAGAGAGCGACTCGTACGTGTGCAACGGGTAGAGCAGATAATAAATCATCAGCGCTCTCCCTCGAGCAACGGATCGATCGCCCGCTCCATGTGCATGGATCGTGACCCTTTGACCAGAACGACCGAGTGCAACGGAAGCCGATCGATGATCTGCTTGCAGTCGGCCGCTCGTTCGAACCAAAGCGTATCCGTCCCGCTCTGGCTGGCAGCATCCACGGCAACGCGCATTTCCTCGCCGCAGCCTACGAACAAGAACACGTCGGCATCCGCGATGAGCGCTCCGACCTTCCGGTGGGCATCTTCGCTGTGTGCGCCGAGCTCTTTCATGTCTCCCAAAATCACGATTAGAGGAGAGCCGCGCTTCGTTGCAATCGTGCGCGCCGCGTCGACCGCCACCTCTACCGCGGCTGGATTGGCGTTGTAGGAATCATCGATGATCAGGCGATCGGCCGAGCCCTCTCGCGGCTGCATTCGGCCCGGCGATGGTTCCACCGCCGCGATTCCCCGCGCCGCGTCTTCAATCGAAACGTCGAGGCCCAGCGCGATGGCGAGTGCGCCAGCCGCATTGAGAACAGCGCCCTCCCCGAGCAGATGCATCTCGATTTCCACGTCCTTGCCGCGCACCCGGAAGAGCGCGCGCGTACCGGCCGAATCCACCGACCACTCGACGACGCGCACGTCGTTAGCGGCGGCCTGACCGTAAAAGAGCTTCCGCTTGGCGCGAACGACGGATGCACGTTTCTTTACGGGTGCATCGTCGCCGTACGCGATGGCGACGCCGTCGGAGCCGAGTGCCTGCAACAGCGAAACCTTTTCGTCGGCGATCGCCTCGACCGAACCGAGGCCTTGCGTATGGGCGAGGCTGGCGCGTGTGACCAGAGCGACGTCCGGAGAGGCGATCTCCGCCAAGCGCGCGATCTCGCCGGGCTGGCTGGTTCCCATCTCGATGACCGCCGTGTCGAACGTATCGTCTAGCTGAAAGAGCATCATGGGCACGCCAATCCGGTTGTTCAGGTTGCCCTTGGTGGCGAGAACGCGATGGCCAGCGGTGCGCAGCGCGGCAGACGCGAGCTCCTTGGTGGTCGTCTTGCCCACGGATCCGGTGATGGCGACGATCTTGCCATTCCAAGCATCGCGGTGTGCCCCGGCGAGGTCGCCGAGAGCGTGCAACGTGTCGTCGACCTCGATTGCACTCACGTGCGAAGGAAGTGAGCTTCCCAGCTCGACCATGACTGCGGCCGCGCCTGCTTCAACCGCCTGCAGCGCGAAGTCGTGCGCGTCGTGGTGCTCGCCTCGCAACGCGACGAAAAGATTGCCCGGCTGAACCGTTCGAGAATCCGTGACCACGCCACGCACTTCGTCCCATGCCGGACCGCGCAAGGCCCCATTGGTCGCCGAAACGACATCGTCAGGACGAAAGCGGGCGTGGTTCGCGGGAATGGACGTTGCCATCATGCAACTCCCTCGAGTGCTTCGATTGCCGCGCGTGCTTCTTCGCGATCGTCGAAATGCGAGCGATCAGCGCCGACGATTTGATACGTTTCGTGCCCCTTACCCGCCAAGAGCACGGTATCGCCAGGACGGGCTCCCGCGATCGCGCAGCGAATGGCCTCTCTACGGTCCACCAGCACGCAGTACCCCCGGGTTGCCGTCGCCACCGCCGAGGGATCGATTTGCAAACCACCGGCCTGCTTGGCCCCCTCCTCGACCTCCTCGACGATGCAGCGCGGATCCTCGCTCCGCGGGTTGTCGCTCGTTAGAACGCATAGGTCGGCGTGCTCCATGGCGACGCGCCCCATTTCGGGCCGCTTCCCTTTGTCTCGATCTCCGCCGGCACCGAACACGACGATCAACCGGTTCGGCGTAATCGGGCGCATCGTTTCAATGACGCGTTTGAGGGCGTCGGGCGTATGCGCATAGTCGACGAGCACCGCCACGTCCCCCGGGTGGGGAACCCGCTCGAGCCTCCCCGGGCTTCCACCTGCCGAGCGCCATGCGGTGACGACGTGCTGGAGGTTCAACCCCAGCGCGTACGCGCAGCCGAGCGCCACCAATAGGTTCTCCAAGTTGTGCTCACCCAGCATCGGGCTTTGCAACTCTACCGATCCATCGGGCGTGCGAACCTCGGCGCGGATTCCGTCTCGTGTGAGCGACCAATCTCGCGCGCAGATCTCGGCGCCGCTTTCAGCAAATCGCGAGCATCGAAGCGTTCGCATGGAGATACGGGCCGCGAGCCGGGCTCCGAATGGGTCATCGACGTGAATGACCGCGCATCGTGGCGCGAGCTCGGTAAAAAGGCGCGCCTTCGTCTCAAAATAGGCCTCCAGGCTTCCGTGAAAATCGAGGTGATCGCGCGACAAGTTGGTGAAAGCAGCCAACTCGAAGTGCAACGCATCGACGCGGTGCAATGCGAGCCCGTGACTCGACACCTCGAGAACCAGATGAGTGGCGCCCCCATCGAGCGCCTCCCGGGCGAAGCGCGAGATATCGTCTGCCTCGGGTGTCGTATGAAGCGATGGGCGCTCCGAACGGCCGACAACCAGCCCCGTCGTGCCGATGAGCGCGGCGCTTCCTGAATCGGATTCGATCGCCTGCTTCAGCAGGTAGGCCGTGGTCGTCTTGCCGTTGGTGCCGGTGATTCCCACTGTGTGCAGGAGGCTGGTCGGCGAGCCATACACCAGCTCGGCCGCGCGGCCGAGCGCGAGACGCGCATTTTCCACGGTGATCTGCGGGACACCATGCGGCAGTAGCTGCTCGGCCGCGACGGCCACGGCGCCTCGCGACAACGCGTCGTCGATGAAACGAACGCCATCGTGGGTTTCGCCGCGCATCGCTACGAACAGATCGCCGGGGCGCACACGCCTCGAGTCGTGCTGCACGCCTGTCACGCACTGGTCCGCCGAAACCGAGATTCGGCCGCCCACACCCCCGCTTCGGAGTTGCTCCAGCGTCATCCCTAGGCTCCGGTCAGGGGACATGCGGCCTCCGCGACACCGCCGCCGTGAGCGTCTTGGAGTTTCCATCGGGAGTGGAGGCAGCGGAGTCGAAATGCCGCCGATCGAGCTCCAAGCGCACCGCTGCACCGTGGGGCAGAGCCTTTCCGGGTGCGGGCTCTTGCGACATCACCACCCCGTAACCGGAGACCTCCGGCACCAAGGACTTGGCGTGCAACGCAATCACGGCCTGACGAAGCGGCAACGACCTCACGTCGGGAACGGTGCTCTCGCCTTTGTCGTTTTCCGCGGCGGGTGCGGCTTGAGGGGCGGTCGCCTCTTGCTGCGGTTGCTTCTTGTTCGCGACGATCTCCTCTCGCCGCCCCGCAGGCGCAATCCCAAGGTGGCGCAATGTGACCTCCGCGATGCGTCGGAACACCGGTCCAGCGACGGTGCCTCCGTAGTGAGCGATGACCGGCTCGTCGATGACCACCGAGATGACTACCGCGGGCCGCTCGGCAGGCACGAATCCAATGAACGAGGCCAGCCACTGATCCTTGGCGTAGCCTCCATGGA
This sequence comes from uncultured delta proteobacterium, assembly GCA_963817725.1. Lineage (GTDB taxonomy): Bacteria > Myxococcota_A > Polyangia > Polyangiales > Houyiibacteriaceae > SG8-38. The sequence continues at coordinate 109,471 of CAWFPD010000001.1, read as the reverse complement.
CATAGTCGGCCTTCTGCGCGGTTCCGGTCTTGCCTGCCACCAGATAGCCGTCGACCGCGGCCTCCATGGCAGTGCCACCAGGCTCCGTGACCGCGGTAAGCATCTGTGCGACGAGCTTGGCGGTCCTGCGCGGAATCACCTGCCGCCGAACCCTGGGCTTGACCTCCTCGATCGTCGCTCCATGTCCGTCGGTCAATCGCCGCACCAGGGTCGGCTGCATCAGCTCGCCCCCGTTGGCAATGGCACTCATCGCTGCAGCTATTTGAACATTCGTCACGCTCATGCCCTGGCCAAACGACACTGCGGCCGTGTCGATGTCGTACCACCCGCGGTAATGCCGAAGAATGCCGGCTGTCTCACCTGGAAGCCCCAAGCCCGTGGGCTCCCCAAAACCAAAGCGGCGGAACACCCGGTAGAGCTCTTTCTTGCCGAGATCGAGGGCAATTTTTGCAGTGCCGATGTTGCTCGAATGGGCTAGGACTTGCGTAGGCGTGAGCCACTCGTACGGATGAGCGTCGTGGAGTCGTCGGCCTCCGATTCGTGCCACGCCGTTCTCGCAGTTAATCGATTGGTTCGGCTTCACGGTGCCGGCGGCCAGCGCCGCAGCCATGGTGAAAGGCTTGATGGTCGATCCAGGCTCGAACCGATCGACGACCGCTCGGTTTCGCCGATGCGCGGTCGCATACTTGGACGGCTCGTTCGGGTTGAAGGGCGGATAGTTTGCCAGTGCCAAGATCTCGCCGGTGGATGGATCCATCACGACGACGCTCCCACCTCTCGCCTCGAAGGTGCGTACACCGAGCGCCAGCTCACGCTCGGCGGCATGTTGGATGGCTTTGTCGATCGTGAGCACGACGTTCTGCCCCTGCATGGAGCGATCGTCCTCGAGGTCATCCGCGAAAACCACCTGGCCACGGCGATCGCGGATCGCAGCGACGCGGCGGTCCGAGCCGCGGAGCTGCTCCTCGTAGGCGAGCTCGAGCCCCTCGATGCCCCTGCCATCGATGTCTGCAAAGCCCAACAGGTGTGCGGCGAGATGACGGTTCGGGTAATAGCGCCGCGCTTCGGTGGTGAGCTCGACCCCGGGAATGTCGAGCTCTCGAATGCGCGTTGCTTCGTGTGGTGTGACCTGACGCTTGACCCACACGAAGTAGCGGTTAGAAGCCAGGCGCTTCGCGAGCTTCGCGCCGTCGACCCCGAGGATCTTTGCGATTCTCGAGGCGACGATTTTCGGATCCTGGTCCATCGCCCGAACCCGCCGGGGATTCGCGTAGACGCTGTCCACGTCCGCGCTCACCGCGAGCTCGGCCCCATGGCGGTCGTAAATCGCGCCGCGTCGCGGTGAGACGCGTAGCTGACGCAGGTGCTGGTCCTCCGCCATTTCCCGCAAGTGATCGCCGGTGGCGATCTGAAGATGAAACGCCCGCACCAACACGATCGTCGCCATGGCCATCAGACCCAGACCCAAAAGCGCAATTCGAGCGCGAAACCATCGCTCTCGTCGGTTCGAGCGCGCTTTCATCGAACCCTCCCCGAAGCAGAAGGGGCTCGCTGGGCGCTCATCGTAATGATGCGGGTCGGCTTGGGCACTTCCATGCCGAGGGAGCCGCGGGCAATCGTCTCGATGCGCCCGCTTTGCCGCAGTGTGGCGGCCTCGATGGAGAGCAGGCGCCGATCTTGAAGCAGATCGCTTTGCCGCTGTCGCTCTTCGCTCACCTCGTAGCCGAGCCGAACGGTCTCGAAACGAATCGAAAGATGCACGACGAATGCAGCGGCCGTGGCGAAGACCGCAACACACCACAGAGGCAAGAACCGGTTCTTCATGCGGCGGCCTCCACCCGGCGCGCCGCGCGAAGCTTTGCGCTTCTGGATCGCGGGTTGCGTTCACGTTCCTCGTCCGAAGCGATAATGGGACGCTTCGTCAAGGGGACCAGCGCTGCAGTGTCACGGAATGCATGCTTGACAATTCGGTCTTCGAGCGAATGAAAGCTGATCACGACAATCACACCGCCAGCTCGCAAGACGGCGGGCAATTGCTCCATCAGTGCTTCGAGGTCGGCGAGCTCTTGGTTGACCGCAATTCGAAGGGCCTGAAAGGTCTTCGTGGCAGGATCGATTCGGCCGCGGCGAGGACCCGTTGCGCGATGAATCGCCCGGCGCAGGTCTGTCGTCGTTTCGAGCTCGCTTGCTTCGTACGCAAGACGCAAGGAGCGCGCGATGCGTCGCGACCGGTGCTCTTCGCCGTACCGATAGATCAAGTCGGCAAGCTCTCTCTCACCGCTTCGAGCGATGAGATCCAACGCCGTATCCGCTTCGGTAGGGTCCATGCGCATGTCGATGGGTCCCTCTTTCGACAAGGAAAAACCCCGATCCGCACGTTCCAGCTGAGCGGAGCTGACGCCCAGATCTGCAAGAATCCCATCGACCTCGTCGATGTCGAGCGAGCGCAAGACCGATTGAAGATCACGAATCCGCGCTTGTCGGAGCATCACCCGGTTGCCGAACTCCGAAAGAGCGAGCGCTGCGGCTTCGAGCGCGATGGGATCGCGATCGGTCCCGATCAGACGGCCGTCAGGAGAACTTTCCTCGAGAATCGCGCGTGCGTGTCCGCCACCGCCGACGGTAACGTCCGCATACACGCGGCCCGACCCCGGGCGAAGTTGTGCCAGCACCTCGCGGACGAGCACCGGCGTGTGCTCGAACCCCGTCACAACCCCAACTCCGCGAGACGCTTTGCGATTCCCAACCGACGATCCTCGTCCCCGAGAACGTCTTTGCGCAGATCCTCGAAGCTCTCCTTGGCCCAGAGCTCGATGTAGCTTCCCATGCCGGCCCAAAGCGCGTCGCGATGGAGCCGGGCATGCTTGCGCAGCGCGGCTGGAATGAGAATGCGGCCAACCTTGTCCACCTCACATTCCACCGCCCCGGACACATAGATGCGCTTGAGGGTTACGACGTCCGCATCGAACTGCGGAAGCGCCGACAGGCGTTTTTCGAACGCCAGCCACTCGGCCATCGGGTACGCGACGAGGCAGGTATCTAGACCCGTCGTAACCACCAGCTTCGAATCGCCTTGGGCAACCATCACCTCGCGGAAACGGGAGGGAACGGATGTGCGGCCCTTCGCATCGATGCTGTGCTCGTAGCGTCCTCGGAACAACCCTGCCCTCTGCTGTTAGCTACCGGATTGGCACTTGATCCCACAAGTTCCCACTAAGGCCGGAAGCTAAGGCTCGGGCTCATGGAATGTCAACTTCTTTCTTTCGCCCAACTAAAAGAATTAAAAGGGTTTTTGAGCCAAATAGACACTGTATCAAACGTGGGTATACCGGTGGGAAGGATTCAGCTCACCTCGATCAACGTGCGGCACCAAGGGGCGTGTTCCCCGGCGCCGATTCGGCCTGCGATTTCAGCCCTCTGGCATGGCGACCCGGTGCCTTGGTCCAAGGGGGCCCGTGCTACTCTGGAACCCTTGGATCCGATCGACGAAGCGTGGGCGAGGGTCGAGGCCGACTGGGGGAGCGAGGAGGCTCATCGTCGCTTCGTTGGAATCTGCTTGGCTCTGGATCGCCTTCCGGAAGCAGGAAAACGCTATCGATCCGTTCGCGAAATCGACCCCGCGCGTGGGGCGGACGCGGCGAGACACATCGAAACCCTAATCGTGATGGCCACGCAGCGCCTTCAAGACACGCGGGTCGCGCCTGCCACCGACGAGCACAAAAGGACGCTGACATGGGTCGCGTTCACTATCATGTTGCTGTTGATGGGAATGGGGGCGTGGCTCCTCTTGCGGGGATGAGGCGGCTGAACGCCCCGACGACTAGGGCATGCAACTAGACTTCGCCGCCAAGGAGCTCACCGTGAAGTTGGTCTACTACGGGCCGGCGCTGAGTGGAAAAACGAGCAACCTGAGGGCCATTCACTGGCTCGGCACACCGGAGACCTGCGGCGAGCTCATGACACTCGAGACGAAAAACGATCGCACGTTGTTTTTCGACTTGCTCCCGATCGCGATCGACGCCGACAACGGGCTCAGGGTCCGTTTGAAGCTGTTTACGGTGCCCGGCCAAGTGATGCATAACGCAACTCGGCGCTTGGTGCTTCAAGCAGCTGACGGAGTTGCGTTCATCGCGGACTCCCAGCGAAGTGAGACGGAGACCAACCGCGACTCCTTTCTCAACCTCAAACAGAACCTGGAAGACATGGGTATCGACCCAGCGACCATACCGATGGTCATCCAATTCAACAAACGCGACCTCGAAAACATTCGCTCTGACGAAGAGTTGGACAACCTCGCCGCGCACAGTCGCGAGCCGATCTACAAGGCCGTGGCCACCAGAGGGTACGGCGTAATGCAGACGCTTCATGGTTTGATCGAAAGGACTTGGAGCAGGCTCGAGGAGGAGCACCAGCTCGAAGACAAGCTTGGAATCAGCCGGCATCGATTCATGCATGAAATCGACTCCAAGCTGAGGAACGATCCGGGGCGACGGATGCCATGATTCGAGATGAAGGGAACGACGGAGACATCTTGATGGGGGACGTGGTGCGCCTGGAGGACGCCGTCAGCCGCGACTCGGTCACATCGGTTGCCAAGTCGTTTTTTGCGCTCTTTGGGCTACCGGTTCGCCTCGTCTCCGACGAAGGAGACCTCCTAGCCGACGTTCACAGTGACCGGGCGCTGTGCAGCTATCTCAACACCCTGACTCGGGGCCGACAGCAATGTGAGCAAACGGTGGGGATGGTTCGCGATCTCGAGCCTGACGGCCGATCTGTCGTGCATCCATGTTTTAGTGGCGCGGTGTACCGCATCGTGCCCCTAACCTATCAGGGGCGGCCGATGGGGCGTTTCATCGTCGGGCCCTACGTGCCCGCCGAAACGAGGACGGCTCCCGAGTCCCTCATGTCGGTGCCGTCGGTCGATCCGGCCGAGGCGCAACGGCATTTCGATGAAATGCCCCGCGTTCGACAAGACATCGCGGAGCAGATCTGCGCTCATCTCAAGGGCGTGATCGAGCTGCTGGTGTTTTCGGGGCACCGCGCCGTGCTCGCATCGACCATGCAGGTTGCAAGCGCTCGCGAGAACTACCGCGAGCTCGCTGAAAAGAACGAAGCGCTGAAAGAATCCTACGAGGAGCTCAAGCAAGTCGACAAGCTCAAATCCACCTTCTTGGCCACGGTCAGCCACGAGCTGCGGAGCCCGCTGACCTCGATCATCGGCTATACCGAGATGCTCCAAAGCGGCGCTGCCGGCGCGCTTGGCGAGGGCCAGACACAGATCCTGCATACCATCCACGCAAAAGCCAACGAGCTCTTGGGGCTCATCAGCAGTCTTCTCGACTTGGGCCGCCTCGAAGCCAAGGCCCTCGATCTTCAACACGAGGCCGTGGACCCGCGCGCGCTCCTATCCGGCGTGGGGTCGACCATCGTGCCGGCTGCGAATCGCAAGAACATCGCGCTCGACATACGCGTTGCGGCGGGGACGCCCAAGATCTGGGGAGACCCCGTTCGTCTACGTCAGATCCTCCTCAATCTAGTCGAAAATGCGATCAAATTTACCGATCAAGGTGGAAACGTGACCCTGGGCGCGGAGGTTGCGGACCTCGACGACGCGGGCTCTTCCAGCTTGGGGTCTTCGTTGTTCGCCGAGCACCGGCCGGCGGTCGTGTTGACCGTCCGAGACACGGGCATGGGCATTGCCGACGACAAGCTCGTCAAGATCTTCGATGCGTTCTACCAGGTCGACGCAGGCACGACACGAGCTCACGGCGGGGCAGGGCTCGGATTGTCGATCGTGAAGCAGCTCGTCGCCGGGCACGGCGGCACGATCGGGGTGACCAGCAGGCCGGGACACGGCACATTGTTCACCGTGACGTTGCCCGCAGCCCCTCAAGATGCGTGACGAATTTGCCAAGATCGAGTGGCTGAAATCCCGTTTCGAGTTGAACGGCGATGGGGAAGATCTCGTGATCGGCATTGGCGACGATGCTGCCGTAATAGATTTTGGAAATCGCCCCGCCGTCATCACCGTCGACACACAGGTCGAGAACGTTCATTTCCGAACTGATCTCATCTCATACCGGGACGTCGGCCACCGCGCAATGGTAGCCGCGGTAAGCGACATCTGGGCGATGGGAGCTCTACCCCACGCCTCGGTGGTGGCCTTGAATCTTCCCGAGGATCTTTCCGACCAGGGCTTCCGGGAGCTGATCGACGGACTTGCAGACGCCGCGCGAGCTACGGGGGCACGAGTCATCGGCGGAAACCTCAGCCGCGCCGAGGCCCTGACGGTCACCACCACTGTGTTCGGTCTGCCGATTGCTGATCCGGTCGGCCGTGATGGCGCCCGGGCGGGCGATTCGATCTACGTGACCGGCACGCTCGGCGGTGCTGCGCTCGGGCTCGCCATCCTCGAAGCCGGACGCCTCGACCTCCAGCACGGACCGAGCTTCGCCGAGCGTTGGCGAAAGCCCCCGATGAACGGCGCCGTCGCCAGCACGGTGGCGACGCTCGCCACCGCGGCCGTCGACGTGTCCGACGGCTGCCTTCAAGACCTCGGGCACGTCTGTACCGCTTCGCGCGTCGCCGCCACGATCTTTGCCCACGCCCTACCTACCTCGCCGGGTTACGACGCGACCTGTCGATCGCTCCAGCTCGATCCAATCGAGCTAGCGCTCACCGGTGGAGAGGACTACGAGCTCGTGTTTACGGCCCCGCCTTCGACGGAGGCCGCGTCCGTGGCCACCCGGATCGGACGAATTACAGAAGGCGCAGGGGTCCGAGTCCTCGACGAGCGCGACGAGCCGATGGAGCTATCCCGGCTCGGGTTTCGTCATTTCTCGTAGAGCCAAGCGCTGCGTCGCTCCCCATCGAACCGCGCGGCTCCTCGGGATTGCTCCGAAAGGAGCTCGTCGATCGCTGCACCGCCGTCCACGGCCAGTCGAAACTCCGGTCCGCCCGTGAGAAGATCGATGGCTGGCCGATCCGAGACGAACTCGTATGGCTCGGTCCGCCAACGATCTGCTTCGGAGAGCCCTGGGAGCACGGCGACCAGCATTCGGAGATAAGCTTCATATGGCCGAAACACCCAGGGGTCGGTGACGTGAACCTGCACACCCTGGCAGGGTTGTCCCGCGTGCTTTTGGAATGTCGGAACGAACTCGACGGGCCGCAGCGCGACGCCGTGAAGGTCCAGCCCGAAGAGCGGCGTGATGTCGAGATCGGGGCCGCCCCAAAGCTCGAACGGCCTGGTCGTGCCGCGCCCTTCCGAAAGCTTGGTCCCCTCGATGAGGCATCCCCCGGGGTAGACCGTCGCGGTTTCGATGGTCGGCATGTTCGGCGAGGGCATCACCCAGGGAAGCTTCGTGTCGTCCCAGAGCATCGCGCGTTGCCAACCGTCCATCCGCACCACTTGCAAGGCCTCGCGATCGAGGCGCTCGCGCTCGCAGACCCATCGCAACAGCTCGGCCAGGGTCAGACCATGGCGCACGGCAACTGGATACAAGCCGACGAACGAGAGATAGTCCTGGCGCTGCGGTGCGCCCTCAACCCGCGTTCCCCCGAGAGGATTCGGTCGATCGAGGACCACCACCTCGACTCCTTGCAGAGCAGCTGCTTTGAGTGCGAGCGCGGCCGTCCAGACGTAGGTGTAGTATCGCGACCCCACGTCTTGTAGATCGATGACGATCGCATCGAGACCGTGAAGCCACTCGGGCTTCGGACTCAGGTCCTCAGCGTCATCACCATAAAGCGAGTAAATTCTGACCTCGTTCGCTTCATCTGTTTGGACGCCGACCATGTCTTGTGCGGCACCGGCAAAGCCGTGCTCGGGCCCAAACAGGGCGCGGATCCGAGCACCCGCCCGATCGAGAACCTCGCTGGCTGGGCAAAGCCGTCGATCGACGCTCGCCGCATGCGCGACGAGCCCGATATTGCGTCCCGAAACCAGGCGTACCGCTTCCGAGTCTCCATCGGCAATGCGATCGAGCCCTGTTCGAACTCCCGTCAATCGCCCTCACCCACGGCGGGCGGCTCGGCGGCCTCGCCGGCCAACAAGTAGAGTAGCGCCATGCGAACCGCCACTCCGGCCTCGACTTGTTCCAGGATCACACTGCGTTTGCCGTCCGCGATGTTGCTTTCGATTTCGACGCCACGATTCATCGGCCCAGGGTGCATGACGATGGCATCGGGCTTGGCATACTCGATGGTGCGGGAGCTGATCCCAAAAGTACGCGCGTACTCTCGCGGGCTGGGCAAAAGCGCGCCCTCTAGACGCTCGCTTTGAATCCGAAGGACCATTACGACGTCGGCTCCGTCCAGAGCTTGCTCTATACGGTCGAATACGCGAACGCCGAGGGAGTCGACCGCTATGGGCAGCAGAGTCCGGGGCCCGACGACCCGTACCTCGCACCCGAAGAGTCGCAACAAATGCGCATTGGAGCGAGCGACGCGCGAATGGGCGATGTCGCCGATGATGGTAACCACCAGGTTGTCGAGCGTGCCCTTCTCACGTCGAATGGTGAACGCATCCAACAGCGCCTGGGTCGGGTGTGCGTGCATCCCATCGCCGGCGTTGATGACACCACAGTGAATCTTCGAGGCGATGTAGTTGGCAGCTCCCGACGCGTTGTGCCGAATCACCACCACGTCTGGGTGCATGGCTTCGAGCGTCCGGCATGTATCCTGTAGGGTTTCGCCCTTCTTCACGCTGGACGCAGACACGTTCATGTTGATGACGTCGGCACTCAGACGCTTTCCGGCTAGCTCGAAGGATGTGCGAGTCCGGGTCGATGCCTCGTAAAAGAGGTTGATCACGGTCTTGCCACGCAAGGTCGGGACCTTGCGCACCGGCCTGCGCGATACTTGGAGAAAGACTTCGGAGGTATCGAGAATTCGTTCCACCTCGGACCTGGTGAGTCCCTCGATGTCGAGAAGGCTCCGGCGCGAGAACGCGGTCTTCATTTGTCCTCCGTCAGGATGACACGGTCGGGGCCGGCGGCATCGATCCATACGTCGAGGCGGCCACTCGCCTCCAATTCGATCGTGCGACCCACGAAGTCGGGCGCGATGGGAAGCTCGCGACCACCGCGATCACACAGAACCGCCAACCAGACGCGGGCCGGGCGTCCATGATCTTGAAGGCACTCGATCGCAGCCCGCACGGTGCGACCCGTGTGCAGCACGTCATCGACCAGTACCACGTGCCGACCAGCGACGTCGAAACGAATGTCGCTCGGACCGATCTTGGGGTTGGGCAGCGCCGTTGCTGCGTCGTCCCGATAGAGTGAGATGTCGATGGTACCGACCGGAGGGGACTGGCCTTCGGCCCGAGCGATCTCGTTGGCGATGCGCCGGGATAGCGCATCTCCCCCGCGTCGAATACCGACGAGTGTCAGGTCCTCCACGCCGGAGGTTGCCTCTAGGATCGCCACGGCGATGCGTCGAATGCTTCGTTCGATCGCGTCTGCGTCGAGAACGACCTTCTGGGTTCGAGCCACGTCCGGCGCAGTGTGTTTGAAAAGCCGAGACCCTTCAACCCTAGGCCAGAGACAGACCGCCATCGATCGTGACTAGGCTGCCGGTCTGCCACGGCTGATCGAGAACCGAGACGATGACGTCTGCTACTTCTTCGGGCCTGCCCAGACGGCCCAGGGGGTGCAGGGCTTCGAGCTTGGCGAGCTGGGACTCCACACGCCGTTCGAGCTCGCTCCCGGTGAGCGATTCTCCGGGACGAAGCCGCGGAATGCGGAGCATGTCCGTATCCACCCCTCCGGGAAGCACCGCGTTGACCCGCACGTTCCACGGGGCAAGCTCCAGCGCCAAGCTCTTGGTCAGCGCATTGAGGGCTGCTTTTGTGGCGGCGTAGACCGCCGTCGACGTGGCGACGCGCTCCGACAGGGTGCTCGACACGTTCACTATGGAACCTCCCCGGCCGCGAAGGTGGCCCGCAACAACCTGACAAAGCAACAAGGGAGCGACGACGTTCACGCCAAGCTGTTTTTCGATCGAGTCGAGGCGGATCTCGCCAACTTGTTCGTACCGCGCAATGGCGGCGCAGTTGACCAACCCGTCGACGCCCTCGAAAGCCTCGATTGCGCGCTGAGCGACTTGCGGGATTTGGCTCGGGTCTCCGAGATCCGCGGCCACGGTTCGGATTCGATCAGGGGAGGATGCCGCCAGCGCACGTAGCGCGTCCGTGTCGCGTGCAATGCCAATGACCCGACCCCCGCGTCCCACGATCGTCTCGACGGTGGCGCGCCCGATACCACGGGTGGCGCCGGTGACGATCACTCTGCCCTCAGAGATTCTCATCTCAACCCAGCCCTGCGATCGGACCCCACGGAGGCTCCGCGGGGACGTCTGCGGGCTCTCCTTCGACCTCGATTTCGTCCTCCGCCATGAAGCGCGGCGAGTCGACGCAGAGGATCGTCTGATACCGATCGGTGGGATTGAAGTAGCTGTGCGCCGCCCCACGCGGCCAGCGATGCACGGTTCCCGGCGCACAGGGTTGTCCCTGGCAAAGCAGACCGTCGCTCAGCACCATCTCGGATTCACGCATTCGCTGGTGCACGTGCAGAGGGATGCCCCTGCCCGGCGCGACGTTGAGCCGGTAGATTCCGGCTCCTTTGGTCTCGTAGATGACGTCGACGGTCCCAAACGGTTTGTGCTCGACCTCGTAACCGCACCAGACGGCGGAGCGCTCGATCTGCAGAGACGGAACGGCAAAGCCCCGAAGCGCCCCCGGCTTGCTCAACCGCACGAGAGCCGAATCGACCTGCGCGCGTCGCTCGTCCGGTGCAGGAGCCGCCAGGATGTAACGAGCCATGACGTGCGCGGCGGTTTCGAGCAGCCGAAAACGGCAGCTGCGCAAGAGGAATACCAGCTGAGACGCAACGGCGGCGTAGTCGACCGTCGAGCGCAGGCTTTCTTTGACTGCAGACGCTTCGGTGGACAGTCGCATTTCCACGTCGACTCGGAGCGGCTGCGAGGCGTTTCGTTCGTGCGGATAAACTCCGACGACACAGTCCACCATCAGCTCCTCGATGCGCAGGATGTCCATCCGGCAAAGGCTATCGCATTTCGTGACTTCTGCTAGAGTGCTGCAGCCCATGAGCGAGCTCAGGCCCAACCCCGTCCACGACGTCCCTGAAGTCGCCGCGTTTCGCCCCGTGCCACGGACGGGCGTGATTTACGTCACCGTGGAAGCCCAAAAGCGAGGCTATACCCACGACGCGCCCGATTGGTGCAACCTCGGACAGGGTCAACCCGACACATCGCCGCTTCCCGGAGCCCCGGAGCGCGTCACCAACATACCGGTGCATCCCGAAGACCTCGACTACGCTCCGGTGCCGGGCGTGTGGGAGCTCCGCGAGGCGGTGGCGGGGCTCTACAACCAACTGTTCCGCCGCGGTATGAAATCGAAGTACTCGGCGGAGAACGTCGCGATCGCTGGGGGCGGGCGAGTCGCGGTCATGCGCGCGTGCGCTGCGATCGCACCGATTCATCTCGGGCATTTCCTTCCGGACTACACTGCGTACGAAGAGCTGCTCGACGTATTCCGGCGCTTCTTGCCCATTCCCATCCTCTTGGATCCGAAGCACTGCTACGAGTTCACGCGCCAGGAGCTGGAAGACGAAATCCTCGGCCGTGGATTGAGCGCGATTCTATCCAGCAATCCGTGCAATCCGACTGGAAAGGTCGTGCAAGGAGATGCGCTGGCGGGATGGGTGGAGACTGCACGAGATTTGGGCTGCGCCCTGCTGCTCGATGAGTTCTACTCGCACTACGTCTGGACGGGCGACCAATCGATCATCAGTGCCGCGCAATACGTCGAAGACGTCGACGAAGACCCGGTGGTGGTCTTTGACGGCCTCACCAAGAACTGGCGCTACCCTGGGTTTCGCGTGAGTTGGATTGTCGGACCGAGCCGAGTGATCGAGTCGGCGGCGAGCGCTGGCTCGTTCTTGGACGGCGGCGGCGTCGCACCGATGCAGCGGGCCGCCATCGAGCTCGTGCAGGAGGAGCCGACGCGGATGGAAACCTCGGCGTTGCGGACTGAATTCAAGAAGAAGCGCGATTTCCTGGTTCAGGGGTTGAAGGACATCGGCATTCGCTTCGACCTCGAGCCCCAAGGCACGTTCTACGCCTGGGGCGACTTGGGCGGGCTGCCCCCTTCCCTTCGAAATAGCGACGATTTCTTCAGGGCGGCCCTCGAGCACCAGGTCATTTGCGTGCCCGGACACTTCTTCGACGTCAATCCCGGCAAGCGCCGAACGGGCCGGCCCTCGCGTTTCGTGCAGCACATGCGCTTTTCGTTTGGGCCCCCGATGGCCGTGCTCGAGGAGGCCCTAGAAAGGCTTCGAGCCATGGTGAGCGCCGCTACCTAGAAATCCGCTCAACTGTACGGAATCGAGGCGTAATTCCTCCAGAACCGCCGCTTTTTTCCGGTTTTGCGCGTGTGTAGGCAACCATACTACACATGACGACATCCGCAGCGGTTGCAGCCCGGACGGAGAGGGAATCAACCCAGGCCGCTCCTTTCGTGAAGTGGGCCGGCGGCAAAGGACGATTGCTCAGCCAGCTGCGGCCGCTGCTCCCTCGGGGCATCGACCGCATGCGGCATGTCGAGCCGTTCGTCGGCGGAGGAGCGATGTTCTTTTCCCGCCAGCCGCCCAGGGCTCTGCTGACGGACATCAACCCGGCTTTGGTGGACACGTACCGCGCGATTCGGGAGGACGTGGATCGTGTCATCGAAGCGCTGCAAGAGCTCGCCGCAGGCCATTGCAAGGAGCGCTACTACCAAGTTCGCGAACGCTACAACCGCAGGCGCAGTGTCGCCGTACCTAGACGCGCCGCGATGTTCATCTACCTGAACAAGACCTGCTTCAACGGTCTGCATCGGGTGAATCGCAAAGGTGAATTCAACGTACCGTATGGCTCGTACAAGAATCCACGCATCCTGAACGAAGACGGCCTGAGGATGGCAAGCCGGGTGCTTCGGGCTGCTGAGTTGCAGTGCGCCTCTTTCGAAGCCCTGCTTGAGCACGCCAAGCCCGGCGACTTCATCTATTTCGACCCTCCCTATGAGCCGGTCTCCCCAACTGCGAGCTTCACTTCGTATTCGCAAAATGGGTTTTCCAGAGAGGACCAGAAGCGCCTCTCCGAAGTGTACGGAGCGCTCGACCGGAGGGGTTGCAAGCTGATGCTCTCCAACAGCGACGTTCCCTTCATCCGCAACCTGTACCGTGATTTCAAGCTCGACGTCGTCGCGGCGCCTCGTGCAATCAACTGCAATGCAGGCAAGCGTGGCAAAGTGACCGAGATCGTAGTCCGCAATTACGCGTGAGGCCGCCGGGTTACCGAAAGGCAACCGCCCCCCGATGAGCTCATCGAGCAGCTTCGGGCGATTGGCTATCTCCACTAGCAGTCACTTCCGAATCGTCGGCCGCCCCGCGGCCCGCTGCTCCCCGGCCGAGTATGGGCAGTGCCGGCATCCCGATCCGCAGCACTTCCCGCGCGCCCGAAGCGTGGCCTCCGTCATGACGAAGAGGCCCGTCTCCGGATCCAGATACCCACCGTCACCCCTCTTCATGGCTTCGCGATGAGCCTCGATGATCTGTAGAGACAGAGTATCGGACACGGCGGGACTCTGGAGCCCCTTGCCAAAGACGCAAGCGCGGCAACGCCGCCTACTCGAGCCTTATTCTCGAAGCCCGCACGAACTCCGCGGTGGCGGGATGCTCGCTTTGAAGCAGCTCTTCCTTGGTGCCGGACGCCACGATCTGACCTTCATGTAGGAAGCTGAGGTAATTCGCGATGCGCATCACCGACGCCATGTCGTGACTGATCACGATGGAGGTCACCCCGAACATCTCCTCGGCCTCCGTGATCAAATCATCGACCATCTCCGTAGTGATGGGATCGAGGCCCGTCGTAGGCTCATCGTAAATCAGGATTTCGCTTTCCAGGATCATGGCCCGGGCAACGGCAACACGCTTTTGCATGCCTCCCGAAAGCTCGGCAGGCAGCTTGTGCGCCGCGCCCGCGACACCGAGCGCCGCCAAGCGTGACATGACACGATCAGCGACCTCCTGGCGCGAAAGGCGCGTGTGCTCACGCAGCGGGAACGCCACGTTGTCGAAGACGGTCATCGAATCGAAGAGCGCGGACATTTGAAAGACCATGCCAAACGTGCGCCGCATGGCGGCGAGCTCGAGTCCTTCGAGCCGAGCAAAATCGATCCCATTGACCAAGAGCTGGCCAGAATCGGGCTTTTCGAGCCGAACGAGTTGGCGCATCAAGACCGTCTTACCGGACCCGGAGGGACCGATGATCAGATTCGTCCTTCCCCGGTGGACGTCGAGCGACACACCATTGAGAACGTGCTGAGTTCCGTAGGTCTTGTGCAGGTTTCGTATTCGGACGTGAATGGGATCGTCCTTTGCCGGAGTCGGCAGCGATGCGCGGAAGGGCCGCATCGAGTTTCGCCCGAAGATTTTCATCAGAAGAACCCTTGGCCCAACACCAGGCTCGTGACGAGGTAATCGAGCAGGAGAATGGCGATGGCGCTTTGCACGACCGCACGGTTCGTTGCCCCGCCCACACCGGCCGCGCCGCCCGTTGCGTAGAAGCCCTGCCTGCACGCGATCAAGGTCACTGCAATGCCGAAGACCATCGCTTTGATCAGTCCCTGCGACACGTCGTCCCAGTCCACCAGCCACCTGAGGCGGTCCATGAAGACTCCCGGATCGAGCCCGAGAAGCGTGACCGCAACGAAGAATGCACCAAACACGCCCACCACGTTGAACAGCATGGTGAGCACGGGCACCATGACGAGCCCGGCCACCAAGCGCGGCACGACCAAGAACTGGACCGGATTCACGGCCATCGTGACGAGGGCGTCGATCTGATTGGTGACCCGCATGGATCCGAGCTCCGTCGTCATCGCGCTACCCGCACGGCTGGTCACCATGAGAGCCGCAAACACCGGTCCCACCTCCCGAGCCAGAGCCAACCCGATGACGGCCCCGGTCTGGTTTTCGGCGCCAAAATCCCGGAAGCCATCGACGAGCTGAAGCGCGAGCACCCCACCGACGAAAAGCGCGGTCAGCGAAACGATGAAGATCGATCCGATGCCGACGAATTCCATCGCCTGCACGAGGAGCCGGCCGCGATACGGTGGCCTGATGCCCCAGAACACGGCTTGGCCCAGAAGCTCGAAGAGCACCCCGAGCTCGACGAAGGGAGAGAGGAGTAGCTTCAGGAGCCACTCGCCGGCGTCACGCAGGGCGGCATGCGGCTTTGGGGACTCATCGGGGGCGGACGCGGTGGGTGCGGCGTCAGGCACGGCCTTTCATAGCATGCTTCGCCGCCGAATCTTCAGCCGTTCAGGTAGAGGCGTGGAACGCGACGCGATACGTTGGTGAGAACCTCATAGGGGATCGTTCCCGCGGCGGCGGCAAGATCTCGCGCGTCGAGAACGGTGCCACTCTGCTCTCCGAGCAGCAACGCCTCGTCACCAATCACGACGCCGGGCACCCCCGATACGTCGATGGTGGTGAGGTCCATCGAGATGTTGCCGACGATCGAGCACCGCGCACCGCGAATCAAGACCTGGCCGCGATTTGACGCCGATCGAAGCAAACCGTCTCCATAGCCGAGAGGAAGCGTGGCAAGACGCGTTTCTCTGCTGGCGCGAAACGAGCGACCGTACCCCGCGGATTCACCGGGTTGCAGCGTGCGCAGCTGTAGGACTTCCGTTCGCCAGCGCATCGCAGGACGCAGAGGCGGGGCAATCGCACTCGAGCCCGGATAACCATAAATGGCGATACCAGGACGCACCCAGTCGAAATGGGTTTCGGGATGCCGGAACAACGCGGCGCTGTTGGCAGCGTGCAGCACGGCCGGCTCGTGGCCAAAACGGCGCACCAGGCCTTCCGCTCGCTTGAAAGCAGCAACTTGCTCGGCCACGTACGCCGGGTCTGAATCCGCGGTCGACAGATGGGTCATGAGCCCTGCGATCCGAATGGAAGGGAAGCGCCGAAGCTCGCGCAGAAAGGCCGTGAGCTCGCGCAGCGGAACGCCGAGCCGGCCCATTCCGGTGTCCACCTTGAGGTGTACGTCGATGGGACGACCTCCGGCCACGACTTCGAAAGCGCTCGCCTCGGCGATCTCGTAGAGAACCGGGGTAAGCCCCGCCGCAACGATGTCTCGGTGGGCGCCGCCGTTGATCCCGTTGAGCACGAGGATGGTCCGGTCGATGCCTGCCTCGCGAAGCTCGATTCCCTCCTCTGCCAACGCCACGCCGAAGCCATCCACACCTTCGGCTTGCAGGCGGCGCGCCACCGCCACCACACCGTGTCCGTACGCGTCCGCCTTGACGACCGCCAGGACTTTCTGCCGAGGTGCTGCAGCACGGATCACCCGGAGGTTGTGCCCAATGGCATCGAGCAAAATCTCGGCACGCGTCGGACGTAGCGACGCTTCGGCGCGCTGAGCGTGCGGTCTCAACGGTGTCGGGGAATCGAATTGCACGACCTGGAGCTACTGGCTGGTCAGGCCCGCGTCAAGCATTGGCGTCCCCACCTCGGGGGACTAGGCTCACGGCTCATGACACGCGGGCACGGACGTCGCGAGGATGGAGTCGAGCGCGCTGACCAACGCGCAACGAGGCTACTTTGGGGAGGCTTACTCGTCGGAGGCCTGATCGCCGCGGCAGTGGTGCTCGCGCCCCAGCTGCGGCACCCCGTGGAAGAAAAGGTCACGCCGGTCGAGATCGCGCCCGAAGAGACGCCACGCCCAGCAGCGGCGCCACCGATCGAGCAGCTAAGCGTACGCGTGATTCACGAATACCCCCACGACGTCGACGCGTTCACCCAGGGTCTCATCTGGCATGAAGGCTCGCTCTATGAGAGCACCGGGAGATATGGCGCATCGTCTCTACGCAAGGTGCGTCTCGAGGATGGAAGGATTCTGGCGGAACGCCGCCTCGAGCCGCAGCTTTTCGGCGAGGGGCTCGCCCTGGTGGGTGGGCGACTGATTCAGCTCACCTGGCGGGAGGAACTGGCCATCGTCTCGGATCTCGTCACCCTCGAAGAGCAAAACAGGCTTCCGTATCGGGGCGAGGGATGGGGACTTTGCTTCGATGGCAGCGCGCTGGTGATGAGCGACGGGTCGTCGATGCTCGAGTTTCGGGACCCCGATACCATGGAGCTGCTTCGCGAGATGACCGTTGTCCGGAACGGTCATCCAGTCCCGAGGCTCAACGAGCTCGAATGTGTGGGCTCCGAAATCTACGCCAACATTTGGCAGCGCGATGAGATCCTCCGTATCGACGAAAAAACGGGCAGAGTCACCGGCTCCATCGACGCGAGCAACCTGCTGTCGAGACGCGAGGCCAAGCCTGCCGACGTGCTCAACGGCATCGCCTACAGGCCCGACACGAAGACTTTCTTGTTGACTGGAAAGCTCTGGCCTCACGTTTTCGAGGTGGAGCTCGTGCCCCGGTAATCGTCGCCCGGCTTCATCACCTCGGGCTCCCATTGCGAGAGACGCTTGCGCATGATTTCGACCGCCTCGGGATGTTCGTCGATCATCACGAAGTCGCGACCTAGGCGCGCAGCCGCCTCCCCCGCCGTTCCGCTTCCGGCGAAGAAATCGAGCACGGTGTCCCCCGGCTCCGTATGAACTTTGATGATGCGTTCGAGCAGCCCGAGAGGCTTTTGGGTTGGATAACCGGTCTTTTCCTTGCTGTTGGTCGGCACGATGGTGTGCCACCAAACATCGGTTGGTGTCTTGCCGCGCGCCGCCTTTTCTTTGCCGACCAGACCGGGCGCCATGTAGGGAATGCGATCCATCTCGTCGAATACGAAGACGTACCGTTCGGGGTCGAGGACATACCAAAGAAGCGTATCGTGCTTGGCCGGCCACCATCGTTTCGGCCGACCGCCGAAGTCGTATGCCCAGATGATTTCGTTGCGAAAACAGTCGCGCCCCAACATCTGATCGAGCGCCACCTTGACGTAGTGCACCTCCCTATAGTCGAGATGGATGAAGAGCGATCCGTCGGCGGTGAGGCAAGGCAGTGCAGCCTCGATTCGCTTCAGCAAGAACGGCTCATATTCGTCGAACGCGTCCTCGTACGAAGGGCTCTGCAACCGCTTCGCTTCATAGCGCCTGCCCGCAAATCCGACCCGCTCACCTTCGGAGCTCGCCCGCACGCGCATGCGATCGCGCGATTGTTTTCGACCCGTGTTGAAGGGGGGGTCGATGTAAATCAAGCGTGCGAAATGGCGGGGTAGCGTTGCGAGCAGCTCGAGATTGTCACCCTGCAGGATTCTCCTCACCGCGAGAGCGTATCACCGAGCGATGTCAGCGCACAGGGACGAGCCCGCTTGCGACTTCCGAGGTGCCAGCCTAGCATCTGCGCGATGCGACTCTTGGTCAACGGCGAGCAACGCGAGGTCGAGGCAAGTACGACCGTGATGCAGCTTTTGGCTCTACTCGGCCTCGGCGACACGTTGGTGGCCGTGGAGCGCAACGAAGAAGTCATCCCGCGAGCTCAGCATCGAAGCACGGTGTTGCACGAGGGAGATCGGGTCGAGGTCGTGCATTTCGTAGGAGGCGGTTGAGTGTCGAACGATGTATTGAAGATCGGGCAGTTTGAGCTGCGCTCGCGGTTGTTTACGGGCACTGGGAAATATCCCGATCTCGAAACCGCCCGAAAAGCGCTGAAGGCATCCGGTTGTGAGGTCGTGACCGTTGCCGTCCGCCGCATCGACTTGAAGGCGACCGATGAGGATTCGATCATGACGGTGCTGCGGGAGGGTGGCTACACCATTCTTCCCAATACAGCGGGTTGCTATACCGCCCAAGATGCGGTGCGCACGGCGCGGTTGGCGCGCGAGCTTCTCGATACGCCGCTCATCAAGCTGGAGGTCATCGGAGACGAGAAAACGCTTTTCCCCGACGTTCCGGCGACGCTGGAAGCGGCCAAAACGCTCGTCGACGACGGGTTCACGGTCCTGCCTTACTTCAACGACGACCCCGTGGCGGCGCGGCGTCTGGAGGATTTGGGCTGCGCCGCGGTGATGCCTCTCGCTGCGCCGATCGGAAGTGGGCTCGGGGTGCGCAATCCCTTCAACATCGAGATCATCGTCAAGCATGCGAGCGTCCCCGTGATCGTCGATGCGGGCGTGGGCACGGCATCGGATGCAGCAGTTGCCATGGAGTTGGGCATCGACGGAGTGTTGATGAACACCGCAATCGCCGGCGCAAAGGATCCCGTTCGGATGGCCCGTGCGATGAAGGCCGCGGTCGAAGCAGGCAGGGACGCGTTTTTGGCGGGCCGGATCCCACGAAAGCTCTACGCGACGGCGTCGAGCCCGCTCGAGGGCGTCATCGGCTCCGACCAAGACGGACGGTCCTGAGCTCGCCCCGGTGATGCCAGGCCTACCTCGAATCTGGATCATCACCGATCCAGCGCATCCACGAGGGCCGGTGGCTCCCATTCGACGCGCGCTCGAGGGTTGCCCGCCTGGCCTCGTGGGTATTCAGCTGCGTGCGAAGGACGCATCCGATCGCCAACTCGTCGTGTGGGGCAAAGATCTGCGCGAGCTGACCTCGGCTGCGGGTAGTCCCCTGATGGTCAATCGACGGCCGGACGTCGCCCAGATCGTCGCCGCCGACGGCGTGCACCTTCCCGAGCGAGGGCTCAGACCGGCGGATGTGGCTCGCCATTGGCCGGATTTTCGCCTGATAGGGGTCTCATGTCACGATCGCGCCGGTCTCGAGACAGCTAGGCGCGAAGGCGCCTCGTACGCCTTCTTGAGCCCCATTTGTGAAGTGCCAGAAAAGGCGCCCCCGATGGGCATTGAGGGTTTTGGCGAGGCGATCGAAGATGTCGGGATACCGACATTTGCCCTCGGCGGCGTAACCCACGAGCACGTCCAGGGCCTGATGCGAGTCGGCGCGTGCGGCATCGCGATCCGCCGGGCGATCTACAGGGCGAGCAACCCTAACCAAGCGCTTGGTCGTTTCTTGAGCGAGCTTGACAAGGGCCGCCGCACCGGCGAATAGCCTGCCTGTGAGCGCGGTTCGAAAGGGGCTTGGATTTCTCTCCTGGGTGGGGGCAATCCTCATCGTCATTGCCTTGGTGCTCAAGGCCTTCGTGTTCGATGTCGCGGAAGTTGGCCACAACGGAATGGCCCCGACCTTGATTCGCGGAGAGAGGGTCCTAATCCACAAGCGGGCCGAGCCCTTGTTGGGCTCGATTGCCGTGTGCCGGCATCCAACCGAGGACGGCTGGGTCGTAGGCCGGGTGGCAGCCACCCAGGGTATGACGATCGACTCGTCTGGCGGCGAGCTGCGCGTCGACCAAGAGCCCGTCGCATTCGACCCGAAGGGCACAACTTCCTTCTACAACGCCGACAATGACCTCACGACGACGGTGATCTGGGGAGACGAATATCTCGGACCGACGCCACACCGAATCTTCCTCGGCAAAAACGGCCGTCACTCGGTCCGCAAGACGCAAGTCGATGCAGGTAAGCTCTATTTGCTGGGCGACAACCGGCCCTACATGGGCCAGGACAGCCGCGCCTATGGAGAGGTCGACGCCGCGACGTGCCGAGGGACGATCGTCTTTCGCATGACGCCGGTCGATGGGCTCGATCCACAGCTAGCGCACGGATACTTCGAGCCGATCCCGTAGGACCGCTTCCACGTTGCCTGAATCGTGGTCCGTTCTATGCTGCGCGCGCCGAGAGCCCCGAAGCCCATGAAAGTCGCTGTCATCCAATTTCCCGGCTCAAATGCCGACTGGGACGCCCTTCATGCCGCCCGCGATGTGCTGGGCGCAGACGCTTGGTATGTGTTCCACAAACGAACGAGCCTTGGCGAAGCCGACGCGGTGGTCATCCCGGGCGGTTTTTCGTACGGTGACTACTTACGCGCGGGGGCCATCGCGGGATTCAGCCCCGTCGTGAGCGCGATCCGCGAGTTCGCCGGCCGGGGCGGTCCGGTGCTCGGGATTTGCAACGGATTCCAGATCCTCACCGAGATGGGTCTGTTGCCAGGGGCCTTGACCCGCAACGCACACCTTCGTTTCGAATGTCGGGACATCTACGTGCGAGTCGAAAATGACGGTCCCTTCACCGACATGGGAAAGGGCAGCGTGCTTCGGCTTCCCATTGCCCACGCGGACGGGCGCTATCACACGACCGAGCAGGGCTTGGCCGATCTCGAACGCCACGGCCAGGTCGCTTTCCGCTACAGTACGCGCCGCGGCGGTGCGCCCAAGGGAAGCAACGCGAATCCGAACGGCTCGGTCAGCGACATCGCAGGCGTGTACAATCGCGAAAAGAACGTGCTCGGCATGATGCCGCATCCGGAACGAGCAAGCGAAGCCATCCTCGGCAACGACGACGGGCTCGCTATCTTTCAATCGCTTCGGCGTCACCTGGGATTCGCATGAAGGCACCAGTCAATTTCCCTGGAGAGCCCGATAGCTCGCCTCAGATCGCACGGGAGTTCGGGCTAGCCGATCACGAGTGGGAACGGGTGCTGACCACGCTGTCACGCAAGCCCAGTTATGCGGAGCTCGGGGTGATCAGCGTCATGTGGTCCGAACACTGCTCCTACAAGTCCTCACGAGTGCATCTGGGGCGGCTGCCCACCAAGGGGACGCAGGTCGTACAGGGTCCGGGAGAGAATGCCGGGGCAGTGGACATCGGGGACGGCTTCTGTGCGGTGTTCAAAATGGAGTCACACAATCACCCCTCGTACATCGAGCCGTATCAGGGGGCCGCGACGGGTGTGGGCGGGATCCTTCGCGACGTGTTCACCATGGGGGCTCGGCCCGTCGCTTCACTCAACTCGCTTCGGTTTGGGCGTCCGAATCATCCGAAGACTCCGCATCTGCTCCGGGGCGTCGTGGCTGGTATCGGCGGCTATGGGAACTGCATTGGTGTCCCGACGGTCGGAGGCGAGGTGCAGTTCGATGCCACCTATGATGGCAACATCCTGGTCAACGCCTTCACAGTCGGAATCGCCAAGACCAAAGAGCTCTTCTTCGGCGTTGCCGAAGGCGTGGGCAACCCGATCATCTACGTGGGCGCAAAGACGGGCCGTGATGGAATTCACGGGGCCACGATGGCAAGCGCCGAGTTCGGAGAAGAAACCGAGAGCAAGCTCCCGACCGTGCAGGTAGGCGACCCTTTCATGGAAAAGCTCTTGCTCGAAGCATGTCTGGAGATTTTTGCAACGGACTGCCTGGCGGGCGTGCAGGACATGGGCGCGGCTGGACTCACCTCGTCCTCCGTCGAGATGGCCGCACGGGCGGGAAACGGTGTCGAGCTCGACCTGGACGCGATTCCACGTCGAACCAAGGCGCTGAGCCCATACGAAATGCTCCTGAGCGAATCGCAGGAACGCATGTTGATGGTCGCCAAAGAGGGCCGAGAGCAAGAGGTGTTCGACATTTGCGCGAAGTGGGATCTCGATGCCTCGATCGTCGGCCGGGTCACCGATACGGGGCGCTTCGTGTGCAAGGCAACCCCCGGTTACGATCCATTCGACGGAACCGGAGAGCCCAACCCCGTGGTGGTGGTCGATCTACCCGTCGACCTCCTCACCGATGAGGCGCCCAAGTACGACCGCCCCCAGCAGGCCCGCTCCAACCGTGCGTCAGTCGTGGCCATGACAGGAGATTCGCCGGACGACCTCGGCTCCGAGATCGTGCGCCTGGTCGGCTCTCCCAACATTGGAAGTCGCTCGTGGATCTGGCGTCAGTATGATCACATCGTCCAAGATGGCACCGTGATCGGGCCTGGAGACGGTGACGCTGCCGTCGTCCGGGTGTTCTGCACCGACGAGGAAGGCACGCGCGAAAAGTTTCTGGCGCTGTCGGCCGATTGCAACGGACGACACGTCGAGCTCGATCCCTACGCGGGCGCAGCCATGGCGGTCGCCGAATGCACCCGCAATCTCGTCTGTGTCGGCGCCAAGCCCCTTGGTCTCACGGATTGCCTCAACTTCGGTAACCCCGAAGTGCCGGAGCAGATGTGGCGTTTCTCGCAAGCCGTCGATGGATTGGCTGCGGCATGCAAGGCGCTGGGCGCGCCCGTGGTTTCGGGCAACGTGAGCTTTTACAACGAGACGGACGGCAAAGCGATCCTCCCCACGCCGACCGTTGCGGCAGTGGGCCAGCTCGAGGACTCGGAGCACCGCATGCGGCTCGGCTTCGTGCAGCGAGGCGACGTGATCGCCCATTTGGGACGGCCGGCGCGTGGCGTTCTGGGCGGCTCGGAATGGCTAGTCCAACGCATGGGGTCGGTGACGGGCGCGCCGGTGGGCATCGACCTCGACGCCGAAGCCGCATTGCAGCACGCCATGCTCGAGTTCGCGCGCCGTCGGCTGTTGCAGAGCGCCCACGACGTGAGCGATGGCGGCATCGCCGTCTGCTTGGCCGAGTCATGCATCCCCGATGCGCTCGGGGCGCGGGTCACCCTCCCCTCGGGCGAGGATGCGCCCGCGCATGCGTTGCTGTTCAGCGAAGAACCGTCTCGCATCGTCGTCAGCATCTTGCCCAACGACGTCGGGGAAGTCGGCGAACTGTGCCGGCGCTATGGCGTTCCATTTGAAAAGATCGGGCGAGTGGAAGGCGATACCTTGGCGATCGAGGACATTTGCGACGTGCCGGTCGAAGAGCTTGCCGAGTCGCACGCAGCTGCGCTCGACTTCATCGTCGACGACGAGCCCTTCGAATGGTGAGGCCATAGGCGAGCAGAGCGGCACCCGCGGCAGTGGCGATCCACGGGATGAGACCGGTCCGCGCCTTGAAGGCGTTGTAAAGCATCCAAACCGAAGAGCCCGCATAGATGGCCGCCGCCACCAGCGCCTGCGGTCGAGGAGCCCGGAGGTCTGGTCTTCGGCTCCGGACGCCAAATAGACCCAGGGCAACCAACGCCGAGAACAGAACGAGAATCCCGCCCACGTTCCTCAGCAGGTCACCAACGGTGTGCACGAAGAGAAGCGCGATGGCGATGATCCCCTGGAGGAAGATCGACATTCGGGGCGGGGCACTGGGTCTGCCACGCAGGATCGAAGGGAGAAACCCGTCCCGGGCCATCTCGGCGTAGACACGAGGCCCAACGAGGAGCATGGCGCTGGTGCTCGATATCATGATCGCCGAGATGCCGAGCGACATGGCATTTGACCCCGCCTCACCGAGCAAATCGTGGGCGACGAGATGGCCCAGCGTCACACGTGCCTCCTCGTACTCGAAGACGACCTGAGCACGCTCGGGAGTGAGATTTGCGACTAGGATCCAGTTGACCAGGAGATAGGCCACGCCGACGAATGCGCAGCCGATCAGCATGGCGCGAGGCACGTCGCGTCGCGGCGTTTTGAATTCTTCGGCCGCGTAAGCCGCTGCATTCCACCCGGAAAAAGCGTATGCGACGAAAAACAAGCTCGTCGCGAAGGGCAGCGCAAGGTCGGCGGAGCCACGGGGCGGCTGCCAGCTGGGCCACTGAACGTTCCCCAAGCCCAGCCCGAGAGCTACGAACGCTAGGATCAGAAGCCCTTTGACGATGACGAGACCGTTTTGGATCCACTTCGACGAACGCAAACCGACCGCGTGAAACACGCAGAGCGAAGCGATGAGCGCGGCGGCCCCCAGTCGCGCATCCCCCGGACCCAGCACGGCGAAGGCAAAGGCGGCCGCTCCAAATGCGCTGATCGCCATGGGCGCGGAGAACCCCACCAGAAGCGACGCCCAACCGGCGAGATAACCAACGGCCGGGTGGAGTAGCTCGGACAGGTAGCGGTACTCGCCTCCGGAACGGGGAATCAGGAGCGCGGCCTCGGCATAGGTACGGGCCCCCGCCATCGCGAGCAGCGCGCCGACGGCCCATGCAGCCAAGATCCACCCCGCGCTTAGCTCTTGCGCCATGAAGCCAGCGCTCAAGAAAACGCCGGCTCCGACCATGTTTGCGACCACGAGACCGATTCCAGACCCGAGGTCCAAGAATCCCGGCTGTGTCACGGGGCGAAAAGGGGAATGATTTGGCGTTGCGATCTTTGGCGAGGGAGTGCTGTGTTTTCGACGCGTTAGGGGGATAGAGAGTGTCCCCCGCTACTCTGCGGCTTCGACGGCGGCTGGGACGGGTCGTTTTTCGCCGCGAAGCTCGACGGAGACGAGCTTGGAGACGCCAGGCTGTTCCATGGTCACGCCGTACAGGACGTCTGCATATTCCATGGTTCGCTTCGAGTGCGTGATGATGATGAACTGGGAACGATCGGTCATCTGCTGGATGGCATCGGCGAAGCGACCGATATTGGCCTCGTCGAGTGGGGCGTCCACCTCGTCCAGAAGGCAAAATGGGCTCGGCTTGTACTGGAAGATGGCAAAGATGAGCGCGACTGCGGTCAGTGCTTTTTCACCGCCGCTCATCAGCTCGAGCGAACCGAGCCGCTTGCCGGGCGGCTGCGCAATGATGTCGACGCCCGTTTCGAGCATGTCCTGCGGATCGGTCAGACGAAGCTCGGCTTGGCCTCCCCGAAAGAGCACGGGGTAGATGCGCTTGAAGCGCTCGTTGATTCCGGTAAACGCCTCGCGGAACATCGCCCGGCTCTCGCGGTTCATCTGCCGAATCGCCTTGTCCAACTTGGTGAGCGCCTCCTCGAGGTCCCGCCGCTGGCTGGTCAAGTATTCGTAACGCTCCGCGTTTTCTTCGTACTCCTCGATTGCGGTGAGATTGATCTCGCCCATGCGGTCGATCAGGCGCTGCAGCTCTTCCGCACGCGCGGTGATCTCCTCTCCGGGTATCGGTCGTGCATGATAGTCCCCCAGCGCGTGGGTGAGCTCCACACGGTGTTTGTCGCGGACCTGGTCGACGAGATGCTCCAGCGAAAGAACCAACTCACGTTCTCGAAGTGTGAGCTCATTGAGCTGGTTCGAGCGCTCTTCGAGCGCGCTACGAAGCTCCTTGAGGGATGCTTCGGCCTCGCCGAGCTGGACTTGAGCCGCGTCGAACCGGCCGCGCAGGACGGAGAGCTGGTCACGGGCCAGCGCGGCCTCGTGAGCTGCCTCGCTCACACGCCCGCGATGCAGAAGTATCCTGCCCGCTGCCTGTCCCTCGTCGCGATCGGCAATGGCGACGTCCTCCCGAAGTCGATCTTCGCGCGCATTGAGCTGAGCGATGGCGCGATCGAGCTGAGCCAGAACCGAACGCTCGCGATCGGCCCGCTCGCGAGATTGCGTGGCCTCGACCTTCACCTCGGTCGCACGGGCAGCTTGCTTCTCCACGACTCGCCGCCGCTCTGCGAGCACGCTTTCGGCCACCTGCGTGGCTTCTTCGGCATCGGTGCCGTGTTGGCGCGCATCTTCGAGCTCGCGTCTCGTGTTGGCCTCGTCGAACTCGATTTGCCCGAGGGCTCCTTCGGCCTCCTCTTCAGCGCGAGAGATCTCGACGCGGCGCTCTTCGATGCGCCGGAGCTCCCGCTCCAGGGCCTGCAGATCGCGCTCGGCGCCAAGAATCTCGAGCTCGGCATCGTGCGCCCGCACGCGAACCGAATCGATGGCGGCCTGCTGCTCGGCAATCGAGGCGCGAAGCTGGCCCTGTTTGCGGGTGACCTGATCGAGCTCGGCCCTTTGCGAAGCGGCTGCTTCTTCGAGCGCTCGGATCTCTCGCTTGAGGCGCAGCAGGTGCATGGCGGACTCGTCGTTGGCGCCGCCTACCACGGTCCCGTCGGTCAACAACACTTGACCGTCCAACGTCACCAGCTTGCCGCCAAACCCTTCGCGATGAAGCCTCGCCGCCGTGTCCAGCGTATCGACGACCAGCACGTCGAATAAAAGGTGACGCACCCAGGCATCGTCGCCTGCAGAATGGCGCACCAAGCTCGACAGCGGGCCGACGACCCCCGTCCCCGTGGGGAAAGGAGGCACGATTCGGGCCGGGCTTCTCGGCGATCGCGGCAGGAACGTTGCACGCCCCTTTTCTTCACGCGCGAGGTATCGAGCGGCCTGCAGAGCAGCCTCCGTGCTCTCGACCAGAACATATTCGAGGGATGCGCCCAACGCCGCGCTCAATGCGAGGGTGTGCTCTGCATCACACTCCAAACGGTCGGCCACCAGCCCCATCAAACCCGATCGAGACTCGTCCGAGCCGTGCACGTAATCGGTCATCACCGCTTGGGTGCCGGCGCCAACCCCTTCGAAGCGTTGGTGGATTTCATCGAGCGAACGCAAACGCGAGCTCGTCACCGCGAGCTTTTCGCGAAGCGCATCGACCTCGGCGTCGACTTGCTGCAGCGTGGTTTTCTGGGAGGCCAGCGAAGCTTCGATCTCGCTCTGGCGCTCGACCGTCTCGACCTTGCCGGTGCGAAGACCGGTCATTCTTCCGGCTAACTCGCCGCGCTGTTGGCCGAACTCGACCTCCCGCGCCGACAGTGCTTCGGTCTCCTCGCGCAGGCGTTCGAGACGCGCCTTGATCTCTTGGCGCCGCGCATCGTACCCGGTCAGAATCGCTTCTGCCCCCGCGACCCGAGCCCGCCCCTCAGACAGCCAGGCGCGGGCGTTTCCAAGCGCAGCTTCGGCCTCTTCCGCAGTGTTTTTGCGGTCCTGGAGCTCGGTTTCGACCTCCGCCAGGAGTCGCTCCGCCTCGGTTTCGAGGGCCGCAAGCTCACTCAACGAAACGCGAACGCTCGAGGCCTCTTGGTGAAGCTGTTGACGCTGTTGCTCGAGTTGGCGCAGCTCTCGGCTCGCGAGCTCTCTGCGCTCGGCCAAACCAGTCTGGCGCTCCTGTTGCTGACGAATCAATCCCTCGAGCTGACGAACGGAGTTGTCCAACTCGTACGTGCGCCCTTGCGCACGCTCGACCTCCGAGCCCAAGCGTTGGAGCGAAACGCGCTCCGCCTCGACAGAGGCTTCCTTTGCGACCAGCTCGTGACGCGCTCCCTGTGCCTGTTCCTTCGCGATCGACAACGATGCCGTCACCGATCCGATCTGTCCGCGCAACTCGAGAAAGCGATGCGAGCTTACCCAAAGGTCGAGGTCTCGCATCTCCTTTTTGTAGCGCTTGTAGCGCTCGGCCTTCTGCGCTTGCCGTTTGAGCGAGCCGAGACTGCGCTCGAGCTCGCCGATGATGTCTGTGACGCGCAAGAGATTTTGTCGCGTCTGGTCCATCTTGCGTTCAGCAGCTCGCTTGCTCAGCTTGAACTTGCTGATGCCGGCTGCTTCTTCGATCATGCTGCGGCGATCTTCGGGCTTGGAGGTGACGATGAACCCGATGCGGCCCTGCTCGATGATCGAGTACGCGCGTTTGCCCACGCCGGTGCCCAAAAACAAGTTGGTCACGTCGAGCAGCCGAACCGGCGTTCGATTGATTAGATAATCACTGTGACCCTGACGATCGAGGCGCCTCGTTACCTGGATCTCTCCGTACTCACTGTATTCCGGGGGCGCGAGCCCATCCGTGTTGTCGAAGGTCAGCGTGACCTCGGCAAAGCCGTGCGGACCCCGCCCCTCGGCGCCGCTGAAAATCACGTCCTCCATGTGCTTGCCACGGAGCCGCGACGGTGACTGCTCGCCCATGCACCACTTGATGGCGTCGACGATATTGGATTTCCCGCAGCCATTCGGGCCGACGACACAAGTGATGTTGTGGTCAAAATGGACCGTCGTCTGGTCCACGAAGGATTTGAAGCCAACGATTTGAAGCTTCCTGATCTTCACTCTGCCCCCCAAAGGAGTATCTGGACGTGGCTATCACTGAACATACGAGATTGCAATGGTTTACGCGACCAGAAGCGAGTGTCAGCCCGTGACCCCCACAACATGTTGTGGTCCAGTCGAGGTGCGGCCACGGCCCATCGGCGACGGCCCCCGGCTACTTGCCGTCTGAGGCTGGGTCTAGCGCCGGACCGGGCTCGTCCACCGCATCGGTCGCTACCTTGGAAGCGCGGCGTTTGTCCCGAAGGAACTGGAGAAAAGTGCACGCCGTTTGGAGGTCCTTCGAGCTGATCAAATCGACGAGCTCGTGCAGCCGGCGGCGATGAAGCTCGGTGGCGGCCGCGCGGCCAGGTGGCTTTTCGTGCGATTCGGCCGGCTCTTCGGCCGGCGTCTCGGCCGCGATCTCGTTGGCTGTGGGCACGTGCCAGGTCGGCCGTTCGACCGGCCGGATTCCGTGGGCGGTGAGCCACGACTCCATGCAAGCGCGCAACCGCTCGGACCGGAACGCAAACCACCGTTCGCGATCGACCGGATGGCTCATGAGCGCATCTTTGAAACGTCGAAATGCGCCCTTTCCATCGATCGCCACGTTGAGCCGCCTGCGCAGCTCTTCTTCTTCAACGGTAGCGATGAATCGCTCCATCCAACGGTACTGCTCCCGTGAGGAGACGGGATCGATCCGCAGATACCGTGCGTCGTTCATGATGCGCGAGTGCATCATCGGATCAGCAACGCCGTCCACGATACGAATCACCTCGCCCGTATCGAAGTGTAAGTAGCTGTGCACCTCAGGTGCGTTGTTTTCGAAAGCGTCTTCGAGTGCCTCCCAAGCTACCGCTACATCTAGTGTTTCTTTTGCCTGCCCGACATCATCATCACTCATGTTATTTCCATTTCACTTCGCGCTCGCCGCACCGCGTCGCGCCAGCGCCTCAAGTGACCTTCCCGCGCGGCTTGGGTGACCTGAGGCTCAAAGCTACGCTCGATACGGTAAGCATTCTTTACAGAGTCAAGACCACCGAACACCCCCACGGCCATGCCGGCCAAGTAAGCAGCGCCCAAAGCCGTCGTCTCGACGTTCTCAGGGCGGTCGATCGTAACCCCGAGCACGTCCGCTTCGAATTGCATCAATAAGTCATTCTTTGCCGCGCCGCCGTCGACCCTCAGGCGCTTGATGGGGCGACCGGCGTCCGCTTGCATCGCGTGCACCAGATCGACGATCTGAAAGGCGATCCCCTCGAGCGTCGCACGAGCCAGGTGGGCCGCCGTGGTGTCCCTGGTCAGCCCATAAATGAGACCCCGCGCATTGGGATCCCAATAGGGCGCGCCTAAGCCCGCGAGCGCCGGCACGAACACCACGTCGCCCGTGGCCTCGACCTGCCGTGCCTTGGCTTCGATCTCGTCGGAGCTGGCGATGAGGCCCAATCCGTCCCGCAGCCATTGCACCGCAGCCCCGGCGATGAACGCGCTCCCCTCGAGGGCATACACCGTTTGGTCACCCAATCGCCAAGCGATGGTGGTCAAGAGCCCGTTGTCGGAGCGAACCAACTCCGAGCCCGTGTTCATCAGCAGGAACGCGCCGGTCCCATAAGTGCACTTGGCATCACCCACCTCGAAGCAGGTCTGGCCGAACAACGCCGCCTGCTGATCTCCGGCCATTCCCGCGATCGGGATCCCATCGGGAAGACCCGGAACGGCGGACGTATGCGCATAGATCTCCGAACAGCTCCTGACTTCGGGCAACAGTGGCATCGGCACCCGCAAAATGGCGGCCAACTCCTCGTCCCATCGCTGCTTTTCGATATCGAACAGCAACGTGCGTGACGCGTTGCTCGCATCGGTCACGTGTGCCCTGCCGCCCGAAAGGCGGTAGACCAGCCAGGAGTCGATGGTGCCGAACGCAAGCTCGCCCTTGTCGGCCCGGGCTCGAGCGCCCTCGACGTGGTCGAGCAGCCATTCGAGCTTGGTCCCTGCGAGGTAGGGATCGAGCACCAATCCGGTCCGCTCTCGAAACAACGCCTCCTTACCGGCTTCCTTGAGCTCGCGACAACGTGGGGCGGTGCGGCGATCCTGCCAAACGATTGCGCGGTGCACGGCAGCGCCGGTGTTGCGGTCCCACAACACGGTCGTTTCGCGTTGATTCGTGATGCCGATCCCGAGACAGTCCTTGGGCGAGACCCCGGCCCGGCCGACGGCGTCCTCGATCGCGGCGCCCACGCTCTGCCAGATCTCTTCGAGGTCGTGCTCGACCCAGCTAGGTTTCGGGAAATGCTGACGAAACTCGCGATTCGCGCGTCCTAGAATCTCGCCCTGAGGCGACAAGAGAAGCGCGGTGGACCCAGTGGTCCCCTGATCGATCGACAGAAGAAAGCCCGACATCCGGACCACTACGGTACGAAGCCTGACCCCCAAAGTAAAGCGGCTACTCCGGAGCCGTCAGCCAGGCCTCGAAGCGCTCCCAAGCCTCGCCCAAGCGGCTCTGCAAGTCGGCCGCAAGCGCGTGAAGCGCCGACTCTTCGGCCCCTGCGCGGCGGGCCTGCTCGAGGCACACCATGGCCGCCAGGGTCTGGTCCCGGGCAGCGAGTGACTCGGCCAGAAGCGGCAACGCCCTGCTCTCGGCGACACCAAGCCGAAGCGCACGCCGCAGCAGCCCGATCGCCTCGCCGTGCTTGTCGCCAGCTGCGGAAGCTCGGCCGAGGGTCAAGAAAAGCTCGGCCGCCTTGCTCGACTCCCCGGCCCATTGCACGCCGAGACGCAGCACCTCGTTGGCGGCATCGAGGTCGCCCATCTTTGCATAAGCCGTGCCCAATAGCTCGAGGCTCTCGGAAAGCCGGCCATGCACGTCCTCACTTAGACCCTCGGCTTCTCCGGTCCGCAGAAGCATTGAAATCGGAGTGAGCCATGGGGTGAGCATGGCCACGGTGGCTCCCCAATTGCCGTGCGCGTTGGCTTCTTCGGCGCGATCGATCACTGCCAAATCGATCGCCATGGCATCGGCCGGCTCGCCGAGATCCAACTCGGTACGGACTCGCTCATCGATGATCTCGCGGAAGTCGTCGAGAGTCACGGTATGTTGGAGATCGTTGAACTCGAGGACGACCTCGGTCAGGCCGAGGTCGTGGCGCAGCTCGAGCGGCCTCACGTAGAACAACGAGGCTTCCAGCATGTAACGCCCACCGATGTGCGCCTGCAGGGCCTCCACGCTGGGATCTTGGGGAAGCGCGGTCGTCGGTAGCGGCGTGAGTAGATACTGCGCGATGGTTTGTCGAAACTCCGAAAGGGGGACCTGCCGAACGCTTGGATCCTGACCGATTGAGAATTCGATTGTGGTCCCATCGGGTGTGTTGGGATTCGCCGTCAGGCTCGAAATCCTCGCACCTGCAACCAGGGCGAGCCCGAGCGTGTTGCGACCGACGATCTGGCTAGCCTTCACGAAATCGCCGGACTGCTCGAGAACTTTTTCGAACCATCGGTCAGGCCGCGCCGCAGACAGGTCGTAGACACGCGGAGAACCCGCCACGTCAAACCTCGCCGCTGAGCTTTCGACGATACCAGTCGATCGTGTGCTGCAAGCCCTGCTCGAGCTCCACCTGCGCCCGGAAACCCAGCAACTCCTCCGCCTTCTTCACGTCGGGGATTCTGAGCTCTACGTCCGGGAAATCCCACGAAACGAATTCGATGGGCGACCTGCTCTCCGTCAAACGGACGATGAGCTGGGCGAGCTGATAGATGGTGATCGTGCTTCGGGGGTTTCCAATGTTGAAGCTTTCGCCTACGGCCTCCTGGCGTTGCATCGCCAGCAAGATCGCGTCGACGATGTCGTCGATGAAGCACCAGGAGCGAATCTGATCACCTTCGTTGTGGATGAGGATCTTCTCTCCTTGGAGCGCGCGGACCACGAAAGCGTGCACGGCTCCCTCTCCTACCTGACCCGGTCCGTAGATGTTGAATGGACGGATCGAGCAAGTGGGTAGATCAAACTGCTTCCAGTAGTTGTGGGACAGATGCTCCGTGGCAAGCTTGCTCACCGCGTAGGTCCATCGAGCTTCGCCGACCGCGCCGAGGCTCGTGACGTCCGCTTCCCGGACGCGAAATGCATACGAGCCGAACACCTCGCTGGTCGAAAAATCGATCACACGCTTGATCGCGTTGCAGTCGTTTGCCGCGCGCAAAACGTTCATCGTGCCTTCGAGGGAAATCTCCATCGTCAGGACGGGATTCTTGAGCACGGTATCGACGCCCGCGATCGACGCCATGTGAATTACGTAGTCGCAGCCCGTCACGGCGCGCCGGACCGCGGTCATGTCCCGCACATCTCCCACGATGAGCTCGACGTTCGGATGGCGATCGAGACCGGCCTTCGACAACGCGTTTCGTCGCAGGATATCGAGCACGCGGACGTGGTTTTCATCCGCCAACCGCTTGGTCAAAGCGGTGCCGATGAACCCCGCGCCCCCGGTGATCAGGACGTGCGCCCCCTTCAGCATGACCCCCAGCTAGCATAACCGAACCGCGAAAGTCGAGAAAGCTCAGTACCTTTACAGGCCGCGCTCCACGTGGGATCTTGAAGACAGAGGGGTCATGGGGATCTTCAGTCGGCTCAACCGCGTGATCAAATCGAATCTGAATGCGCTCGTCGACCAGGCCGAGGACCCGGACAAGATGATCGGCCAGACCGTGGCCGACATGAAATCGGCCCTTCAGCGTGCACGAAAAGAGCTGATCGCAGCGATGGGCAGCGCAAAGCGCCTCGAGAGGAAAGAAGACGACCTCGAGCAAGAGGCAAATGACTGGGAGCGCAAAGCGATCCTCGCTCTCGAGCGCGGCGACGAAGATTTGGCGCGCGAGGCGTTGCGGCGCAAAGCGAGAGCTTCGAGAGAGGCGCGAAACGTCCGCGAACGCGCTGCCGAGCAAGCAACCGCTGCAGATGCCATGAAAGCCCAACTCGAGCGCATCGAGCACAAGCTGGACGACCTGAAGGCAAGACAAAAGACGTTGGCGGCACAGGTTCGACGAGCACGGAGCCAGCGACCCGATCCGGCCGGCGGTGCTGCGGACAGACTGGGCGGTGGCGCGTTCTCCGACCTCGAGCGCATGGCCGATCAGATCGACCAGCTCGACGCCGAAGTGGAAGCCCACGACGTTCTAGAGGACCCCAAGCGCACGGAGCTCGATGCACGGTTTCGAGCTCTCGAATCAGAGGAAGGCGAGGACGAGGTCGAAGACGAGCTCGCGGCCCTCAAGGCCAAGCTCAGCGACTGAGGCCGAAACACGCAATGGAACGCTTCGTCCTCTGGCACAGGATCCTGCCTCCAGCCTTCGAAGAGGAGGAAACCACCGCCGCAGCGGGGCAATGGGCCCGCTACGTCACCGCCGAAGTCAAGCGTCACAAAGGCGAGGTACTGTCCTCTTTGGCAGGCACCGTCGTTGCGCATTTTGCGCTCCATGATCTCAAGGCCGCGATCAACTTGGCGCTTCGACTGCTCGCCGAAGCCGAATCCCAACCGGTCCCAGAAGGAGGGTTGCCCATCGCCTTCGGCATCGCCACTGGGGACATCTCACGCGGCAAGGATGAAACCGAGCATCTGACGACCAGTGGAAGCGCCATCGATCGGGCGCAGCTTCTGGCCAATCAGGCGCTTGCCGGCGAAGTCGTGCTCGACGTCGAATCGCGCGAAGCGGCATCGAGGACCTATTTGTTCGGACGGACGGTGAGCACCACCTCTTTCGCGTTGCGCGGAGAGGCCATCGACCGAAGCCGCCCGCTTCTCGAAGATTGTCGGCGCGCGGTGGGCCTACTCGAGCCGGCGCCCGTGCCGGCGAGCCTTCGCGACGCGCTCGAGCCGATCAGGAAGGCAGCAGCCGGCTCGCAGACCTTTGCCTTCTTTCTGAAAGGCCCCCTTGGAATCGGAGCGGGAGCGGGTCTTCGCGCGCTGCGAGACGAGATCGGGCCGTCTGCGTTTCTCGAGATCGGGGCGGTGCCAGGCGGTCTAGAGCCGCTCGGCGGGCTTCGGCTAGCCCTTTTGAAGTCTTGGCGAGCGCTCGAGCCAACCCGTCAGAGCCTCAAGAAGACCGACCCCGCCGTGGCTGAGGCTTTGAAGGCCGTCGCATGCGCGACGCCACCGGCTCGCGAAACGACCGTCCGGGCCCTCAAAGAGACCCTTCGGGCGCTACGGAAACAGCGAGGAGGAATGCCCTGGATTTACGCCGATCGCATTTCCGCGGTCGACCCGGCAACGCTCGGCGTGCTTGGGATGGCCTTGGCAGACGATGCAGTAGCCGCCTTGCTCATAGTGCGCACGACCGAGTCGGGCGTGCCCGCAGGCCTGCGCCCGATACCCCGGGCGGTCACCATCGAGCTCCCTTCCCTCGATCCCGGCGAGGCACTGCGAGTGGCCGCCGCGATTTTGGGCCCCGACGCCGACATGGAGGTGGCCAAGCAGCTCGTGATCACGGGCGGGCTGACCGTGCTCGG
Organism: uncultured delta proteobacterium; assembly: GCA_963817725.1. Taxonomy (GTDB): domain Bacteria; phylum Myxococcota_A; class Polyangia; order Polyangiales; family Houyiibacteriaceae; genus SG8-38. The sequence continues at coordinate 74,261 of CAWFPD010000001.1, read as the reverse complement.
AATCACCGAAGCCGCTCGAACCATGATCGCGACGGGCGACCTCATCCGCGACGGCTTCGCCTTCGCCTTTCGCGAAGAGTACGCTGAACGGCGGCAGTTCTTGGGGGCGCGTGCGCTACTCGAGGAGCGATTCGCGACCTTGGATACCTCCTCGATGCGCTTCCTCGAAATCGCCTGCGCCTCGCTTCCAGCTTCGTCGGCTCAGGTGATCGACGTGGCCGTGGCGCTCGATGGCATTCCCGAGGACACGCGTCGCAGGGCGTTCGAGGCCTTGATCAACGACGGCCTATTGACCCCACAAGGAAAGCCCGCGTCGGAGCTCTTGCGCAGGGCCGTGGTCCAGCGAATGCCGCCGGCTCGCCGTACGGAGGTTTACCGTTTCGTTGCGCAAGCGCTGCACAGCGCCGAGCCCTTGGTCGGCCCGTCCATGGCGGCCACCGTGGGCGCTTACCTCTGTGAGGGCGGCGACCTCGAACGTGGAGCCCACGCGCTCCTCGAAGCGGGCTCGCTGGCTGCGAAGAACGGATATACGAGCGCAGCGGTCCGGCTGGCGGCCGCGGCCGTTCAGTACCAACCCGACCACGACACGCGCTCGGTCGCCTCGGAGATCAGCAAAACCGTCCGCCTTCCTTCCGGGCCTCCGATCGACGAGATCGAGGACCGACCGACCATCCCCGTGGCGGAAGCCGAGCTCGAAAATCCGGCGACCGAGGCGGTACGCTCGCTCAAAGCCCGCGACCATGCGAGGTTTGACGCGCTGATCGAGGCTTCGATCGCAGCCGGCGGAGATCTGATCGGCGCCCACTGTTTGCGGGTCTTTTCCTTGGTGGCCCGTGAAGATTTTGCGGCCGCAAAAGCAGCGCTGGATGCGGCTGCCAAGAGCCCTCGACAAAACCGGGGAGCAGAGATCCGGATCTCGATCGCATCGGCCTGCTTGCACCTTGCGCAGGGCCGCGGAAGGGATGGCATGATCGACGCGCTGCAGGCCCTGGCCGCGGCTCGATCTGGCCACGACGGATCCGCCGAAGCGGCGGCGCTGAAGATGGTCTCAGTCGCGTGTCTAGCCGCCGGCCTCCGCACCGACGCGGACCGCCTGGCGCACGTCGCCGAGGCCGTCGCTAGCTGACGCCCGCCCGGCGGGTGGGATAGGAGCCGAGCACCTTGAGAAAGGTCGTCACCGAGGCCAGATCCTGGAGGGCAGATTGCGTCGTTTCACGATCGACGTTGCCCTCGAAGTCCACGTAGAAGATGTATTCAAACGGCGTATCGGGCTTGGGTCTGGATTCGATCTTGGTCAGATTCAAGCCACGCTCCGCGAAGATCGTGATGCATCGCGCCAATGCACCTTGCTCGTGAATCGTGGAAAAGATCAGGGACGTCTTGCAGAGAACCCCCGGTTCGTAGTGCGCCGGCTCGGACGCGACGATGACCATTCGGGTGTAGTTCTCCGGGTGATCGGCGATTCCTCTGCGCAGGATCGGCAGTCCGTGAAGAGTGGCAGCCTGCTCGCTTGCAATCGCGGCCTGAGTCGGATCGCCATCGTGCTTGACCTTTTCGACGGCCATCGCCGTGTCCACGAAGGCCTCGACGTGACAGTCTTTCAGCGTCGCCAGGAACGCGCCGCATTGAGCCAATGCCACCGGGTGGGAGAACACCCGACGAACTTCGGTCACGGGCACGTCAGCGGCGCCGATGAGGCAGTGCGCGATCGGCTGAAATTCTTCGCCCACCAAGGAGAGGCCCATTTGGGCGAGCAGGTCGTAGCTTTCGTTGATCGATCCAGCGATGGAGTTCTCGATGGGTAGCACGGCGTAGTCGATCTCTCGGGCTTTCAATGCTTCGAGCATGGCGCGAAAGCTGTGGAAGCCGACGCACCGAATTGGCTGACTGACGCGAGCAAAATGGCGGATCGCCGCGAGTTGGCTGTACGCGCCCTCGGAGCCTTGATAACCAACCGCTACTTCTTTGGTCGCCTGGGTCAATGCTGGCCGTCTCAGTCTCGGAAGTTCACGAACTGCAAGGGGAGATCGAAATCCTGCTCCTTGAGGATGGCAATGGTCGCTTGCAAGTCGTCACGCTTCTTGCCCGATATGCGGACTGCATCGCCCTGAATCGAAGGCTGGACCTTGAGCTTGCTGTCCTTGATCGTCTTCACGATGTCCTTGGCTTTTTCCTTGGACACGCCCTCCTTGAACTTGATGACCTGGCGCCACATCTTTCCGCCGGCCGGCTGCGGCTCCTGCGCATCCAGCGACTTCAAGGACACATGTCTGCGAACCATCTTGGATTCGAGCACGTCACGCGCCGCATCGAGCCGCCCCTCGCTGTTCGAACGAATCACGATGCCATCTTCGGTCTGCTCGATCGTGGTATCCGTGCCCTTGAAATCGAACCGCTGGGCAATCTCTTTGCTAGCTTGATTGGTTGCATTGTCGATCTCGTGCTGATCTAGCTTGGAAACGACATCGAACGACGGCATGTGAACCTCCCGTGCAAACCATATCACGCAGTCGATTTCCGGCGAGGAGCCTTTTGAGGATCGACTCCGGAGTCGGCGTTGACGAGGGGAGAAAAGAAATTGTCCTTCTTGGTGCACTCGTCCACACGGAACGCGAACTTGTAGCTCGGCGCCGAGCGCATGTTGCAATCGGTTCTTTCACAGAAACGGCACGTCGTGCCCACGGGCACAGCCATCTTTTTCGGGTCTGCAAACGGCATGTCGTCCGCATATGCGAAGTATTTGGCATTGTCGGCATGGGTACCGAGGCCGATGCTGTAGGTCGTTCCCTTGACCAGCGATCCCTGGTGCGGCTCGCTCACCACCTTTGCAAAGCAGAAGTACGTCGAGCCGTCCGGGAAGGCTGAGTACTGCTTGGTGATGACGCTGGGGGTCAGAAAGGCGAGATGGACGGCCATTTTGGGACACGACCCATCCTGGTAGGGAAAGCGGATGCCGTCGCCTGCATAGCGCTTCGAGATGTTGCCTGCGACGTCGACTCGAACGAAATGCATGGGAACACCTCGTCGTCTGGGATCGGCCAGATTGCACATGCGATGCGCCACCGTCTCGTAGGAAGACTCGAAGATCTGCGCGAGGAGCTCGACGTCATATCGCGTGGTAGTGACCTCGCGATAGAACTCTGGATAGGGAAGCAGCAGAGCACCGGCAAAGTAGTTGGCCAGGTGGATCTTGAGCAGCTTCCGCGTCTCGGCATGCTGACTGCTGTAGTCTGCCAGGATGGGCTCGTGTATGCTCTCCTCATCGAACAAAGCGAGTGCGACGGTATGCGCCAACTGGAACTTCGAACGTTGCTCGAATAGCTCGTTCGAGATCGTTAGGACACGTTCGTGGGCATTCCAGGTTCGAATGACTGAGCTGTCCTCACGCTCCGGAGTACGGTGGACGCGCACCCCCAGTTGCTCCAGGAGCGCGTGTTCGATGTCGTCGCTGCTGACCCGACGACCGAATGCAGCATCGCGCCGGAACTGCTGTGCTCGTTCCTCGAGCGTCTCGAACCAGTTGTCATTGCGTTCGAGAAAATCCGTTACCTCGTCGAACGGACTGTAGTCGAAGCGAAGCGAATCGTCGCCCGCCTGCCGCTCCCGTTGCGCAATGCCTGCGAGCACGTGGTCGAGCTGACTGCGCGTGTTCTTGTACAGGTTGAACAGCGCCGTGATGGTCGTGACCATGCGCGGCTCCGCGCTGATGCTGGCTAGGTCTTCCTCACTCAGGTTGAGCGAGCGCAATAGCGGCTCATCGAGGAGGCGCGCCAGGCCATCGTCCACCCGACGCTCTCCGAGACTGCGCATGAAGTCCTCGACTGGAATGTCGTAGAGCTCGAGGGCCTGAAACAGCAGGGGAAGCTGGACGACACGTTTGCCCTTCTCGATCAAGCTGAGGTATGCGGGTGAGATCTGAAGTCGGCGCGCGACCTCGCTCTGCTGCAGCCCGCGTCGCATCCGCAGCTCCCGCAGACGCTGCCCCATGGCGGCATTGGTCTCGGCCATCCGTTTCTTTTACCGCAAATTTACAGAGGTGGCCAGAGTCACTTGCTTGGAAAAATAGGTGTATTCGGGCAGCTTGACCCCTTTCTCCCGTGTGGTAACCGAAAGAGTCAGGTCGGATCGTGTGAAGCTGTAAACGGCACCGCAACGGTCGCGTAGGCCTGGAACGCAACCCAACCCAAAACGAGGTACGCTTCTGCCCCTTCGGGCGAATCGCACAGGAAAGGACCGGCGGATGGCGAGGCACGGCAAGCAGGAGCGCGACAAACCGTGGATCATGCGTACCTACGCTGGCCACAGCACCGCGGCCGCTTCGAACGAGCTCTACCGGAACAACCTCGCCAAGGGACAGACCGGCCTCAGTGTGGCCTTCGATCTCCCGACGCAGACCGGCTACGACGCCGACGACCCGGTTGCACGCGGCGAGGTCGGCAAGGTCGGCGTTCCGATCTCACACCTCGGCGACATGCGCGCGCTCTTCGAGGGTTTGCCGCTCGACCAGATGAACACCTCGATGACGATCAATGCGACAGCCGTATGGCTGCTGTCGCTCTACATCGCCGTGGCGGAAGATCAGGGTGTCGATCACCACGTGCTTCGTGGGACCACCCAGAACGACATCATCAAAGAATACCTATCGCGCGGGACGTACATCTTTCCGCCTGCTGCTTCCATGCGTCTGATCACCGACCTGATCACGTACACCGTGAACGAGGTGCCGAAGTGGAACCCGATCAACATCTGCAGCTACCACCTACAGGAAGCCGGGGCGACACCCACACAAGAGCTCGCCTACGCGCTGGTGACGGCCATTGGCGTGCTCGACGCGGTGAAAGCGACCGGGCGCATAGCCGAGAGCGAGTTCGGCAAAGTCGTCGGCCGAATGAGCTTTTTCGTCAATGCCGGCATCCGATTCGTCGAAGAGATGTGCAAGATGCGCGCCTTCGTAGAGCTCTGGGACCGTGTCACCCAGGAGCGCTATGGAGTGACCGATCCGAAGCAGCGACGCTTCCGCTATGGCATCCAGGTCAATTCGCTGGGGCTCACCGAGCAGCAGCCCGAGAACAACATCATCCGGATCGTTCTGGAGATGCTCGCCGTCACGCTCAGCAAGGACGCACGGGCACGGGCGATCCAGCTTCCGGCGTGGAACGAGGCCCTTGGGCTTCCGCGCCCGTGGGACCAACAATGGTCGTTGCGCGCCCAGCAGATTCTCGCGTACGAGACCGACCTGCTGGAATACGCTGACCTGTTCCGGGGTAGCGAGGTGGTCGAGGCCGAGACCAAGGAGCTCGTGGACGCCGCCTGGGAAGAGGTCCAAGAGGTCTTGAAGCGCGGCGGGGCCGTCGAAGCGGTCGAAACCGGCTACATCAAGCAAAAGCTGGTCGAATCCAACGCGGCCCGCCTTCGCGCCATCGAAAGTGGAGAGCAGGTCGTCGTGGGCGTGAACAAGTACGTCGAGGGCGAGCCTTCTCCTCTCACCGAGAACCTGGGAGAAGCGATCCTGACCGTCGACCCGGCAGTCGACGCACGTCAGCGCGAGGCCCTCCAACGTTGGAAGGAGACGCGCGACGCCAAAGCCGTCGAAAAGGCACTGGCCGAGCTGCAACGAGTGGCAAAGACCGATGGGAACATGATGGCGCCGTCGATCGCTGCGGCGCATGCCGGTGTCACGACGGGCGAGTGGGCTCACGCGCTCCGACAAGTATGGGGGGAGTATCGCGCACCAACGGGCGTGGCAGGCGCCACCACGAAGGCTGCGACCTCCGGAATTGCTGCGGAGACGGTGGACAGGCTTCGCAACCGGCTGCACGACCTCGAGGCCCGCATGGGAAGACGCCCAAAGTTGCTGGTCGGCAAGCCAGGCCTCGACGGTCATTCCAACGGCGCCGAGCAAATTGCGATCAAGGCTCGTGACGTCGGGTTCGACGTGGTCTACGAGGGCATCCGAGTATCCCCTGCACAAATCGTAGCCTCTGCGCTCGAGGAAGGGGTGCACCTCATCGGCCTCAGCATCCTGAGTGGCTCGCATCTGGCGCTCGTTCCGGAGATCATGCAGAAGCTGCGGGACGCCGGTCTGGGCGACGTGCCGGTGGTGGTCGGAGGCATCATCCCGGATGCGGATGCAGAACGGCTGCGTCGGGAAGGCGTCGCCGCGGTCTATACGCCGAAAGACTTCGAGCTCGATCAGATCATGAGTGACTTGATCGACTTGGTGGACCGGCAACATGCCGCCGAGTGATCTTGCCGACGACGCGCGGCAGGTGATGTCCGCGGACAAGGGGGCGGTCTCGCGTGCCTTGAACGTGGTGGAAGACCGAAGGCCCGAGTCCCATGCGCGAGTCGCGGATCTGCTGGCAGCCTTGCGAGACGCACCCAAGGTTGCAGGCGGTCACCGTGTGGGCTTGACCGGGCCCCCCGGGGTTGGAAAGAGCACCCTCACTTCGGCCCTCGCGAGGTCGTTGCGGCAGCGCGGCCGTACGGTTGGGGTCGTCGCCGTCGATCCATCGAGCATTCGATCGGGCGGGTCGCTCCTCGGCGATCGCGCGCGGATGAGCTTCGACCCAACCGACGCGGGGCTTTTCGTGCGTTCGCTGGCCACCGCAGGTGAGGTGGGAGGCCTCGCGTACGCAGCCAACTCGGCCGTTCGTGTGTTGGCCGCCGCCTACGACATCGTGGTGATCGAAACGACTGGCGTCGGTCAGTCCGAGATCGACATCGTCCACGTCGCGGACACCGTCGTCCTAGTCATCCAGCCCGGAAGCGGTGACGTGCTTCAGTTCCTCAAGGCTGGGATCATGGAAATTCCAGACATCTTGGTCGTGAACAAGGCCGACCACGAAGAGCTGGCCAAGCGCGCCGTCGCCGACCTTCGCGGCGCCCTTCGAACGGCCCGGGCCGTCGGAGCCAGCGCCGCCGATGCGCAATGGGAACCGCCCATCGTGGCCACGAGCGCCACGAAAGGCACGGGCATCGATGCCCTCATCGACGCGCTCGATGCGCATCGACTGCATCTCGAACCGAGGCTCCAGGATCGCCGTCGCAAGGGAGAGGTGCAGTGGGCTTTGGAGCTTTTCCGGCGCAAGCATGGCGAGCACGGGGTTTCAGCCCTAGGTGGCTTGTCCAAGCTTAGATCGCGCGCCGAACGAGACCTCGATGGCGGCCAAACGCCATTGAGGCTATGCGAAGAACTGAGCCGGGAGTACCTATCGGCCCTCGGCAAGCGTTAGATGAGGAAGATATGAGCAAACGTCCAGATATCGTGCCTGTAGGTCGAGTTCCCGAGCTAGGCGTCGTGCCTGAAAAGATGCACGCCTACGTCATTCGGCCGGAACGCTTTGGTGAGCCCAAGAAGTCCTTCCAACCCGAGGAGATCGACGTTTGGGAGATCGGGCCTGGCGAAGTGTTGGTGCAGGTCATGGCGGCGGGCGTCAACTTCAATGGCATCTGGGCGGGGCTCGGCGAGCCGGTCAACGTGCTCAAAGGGCACGGCCTCGACTTTCACATTGCCGGCTCGGACGCGTCGGGCGTGGTGTGGGCGGTCGGTCCGGGAGTCAACGACATCGAGATCGGTGACGAGGTCGTGCTTCACTGCAACCACCTGCTCAATCCGGGCACCAACGATCTGCAAACCATATGGGGCTATGAGACGCCTGATGGCTCGTTCGCGCAGTTCACCAGAGTACAGGCACAGCAAGTGCTCCCCAAGCCCCCGCAACTGAGCTGGGAAGAAGCGGCGAGCTACGGCCTCACCTATTACACCGCGCACCGCATGCTGGTGGATCGCGCTCACGTCGAGCCTGGCGAAGACGTGCTGGTGTGGGGAGCGGGGGGTGGTCTCGGCGTGTTTGCGACTCAGCTTTGCAACGTGATGGGCGCGCGCGCGATCGCGGTCGTCTCGAGCGACGACAAAGCCGAGCTCGCCATGCAGCTGGGTGCACACGGGGTGATCAACCGCAAGGAGTTCCCGGCGCTTCAATATCGAGACGACATGACACCGGAGCAGGAAAAGGCGCACAACGCAGACATCAAAGCCTTCGGAAAACGCATCTGGGAGATCCTCGGTGAGCGAAAGGGCCCAGACGTGGTTTTCGAGCACGTCGGCAAGGCGACGTTTCCGGCCAGCGTGTTTTTAGCCTCGAAGTACGGGCGCATCGTCATCTGCGGAGCGACGACGGGGTACAATCTGACTTTCGACGTACGGCATCTGTGGATGCGGCAGAAGAAGATCATCGGCTCTCATTTCGCCGATGCCGACTCAGCGCGTCGCGCCAACCGGCTGATGATCCAAGGCAAGGTCAAGCCAGTGATGACTCGACTGTTCACCTGGGAGGAAATTCCCGAGGCGCATCAGCTCATGTACGAAAACAAGCTTCACGGCACCGTCGCCTGCTTGGTTGGCGCGCCCCGGCCCGATCTCAAGAATTTCGAAGAAACAGTCGCCGCAATGGCCAAGCGCTAGGAGCCATCCATGCAGGAAGTCGTCAAAGCAATCGAGAGTGTGTACCAACGCGCTCACGACAACGTCAAAGCTCTCGTCTCCAAGGGTGACCGCATCAGCTCGAACAAGCTCAACGAGCACCAGCTGGCGGCGCATGCGTTGGCCTATTTGGCAACCGAGCTCGAAGCCTGCCGCCAATTGGCTGGATGGGCGGACCGGGTGGGAGGCGACTACGAGAGCAAAGTCGCCCGTGCATACATCGGGGAGGTCGCACGCTCGCTCGTCGGCGGTGTCGATCTAGGTCCGTGCGAGAACATCGGTTTGCGTGAGCTCGGCATCACGGACGGCGACCTGCGGGAAACCGTCCTGGCGCCTTCCGTCGTCGCTTTTTCGTCGGAGCACGCGAACGGAAACGCATACCTCGAGCTCGCAGCCCATGCGCGTGACCACGGCTTCCCAAATCGCGGTTTTGATGACGAGATGCTCGAGGAAATCCGCTCTCAATTCGCGAAATTCGTGGATGCCGAGGTGATCCCTCGCGCACAGGACATCCATCGCAACGACATCTTGATCCCGATGGAAATCGTCGACCAAATGAGCGAGCTAGGCGTGTTTGGCCTCACGATTCCCGAGGAATACGATGGGCTCGGAATGAGCAAGGTCGCCATGTGCGTGGTGACCGAAGAGCTGTCCCGCGGCTACATCGGGGTGGGATCCCTGGGTACGCGTGCCGAAATCGCCGCCGAGCTGATCCTCGGCGGGGGCACCGATGAGCAAAAGCGGCATTGGCTGCCCAAGATCGCAGCCGGCGAGGTGCTTTCGACGGCCGTATTCACCGAGCCCAACACAGGCTCGGACCTCGCTCATCTCAGCACGCGCGCCGTCAAGCAGTCCGATGGCAGCTACGTCGTCAACGGACAGAAAACTTGGATCACCCACGGAGCCCGCGCGGACTTGATGACCATCTTGGCGAGGACGAACGCGGATGAGCCCGGCTACCGGGGATTGTCGATGTTCCTCGCCCAAAAGACACGAGCCGGCCAAGGACAGGATCTCGAGTTCCCCGACAAAGGATTGACCGGAACCGAGATCAAGGTGCTGGGTTACCGTGGCATGAAAGAATACGAAGTCGCCTTCGAGGACTTCGAGGTCCCCGCCCATGCGTTGCTAGGCGGCGAGGAAGGTGCAGGCTTCAAGCAGCTGATGCGGACGTTCGAAAGCGCCCGTATCCAAACGGCTGCGCGCGGCGTGGGCCTGGGACAAGCCGCGCTCGAAGACGCCATCCTCTATGCAACCGAGCGCGAGCAGTTCGGCGGGCCGATCTTTCAGTTCCCGCGCGTGGCTCGCAAGATCGGTCGCATGGTGGCGCGCGTCGAAGCAGGCCGGCAACTCACGTATTTCAGCGCGCGCGAAAAGGACCAGGAGAAGCGCTGCGATCTCGAGGCGGGCATGGCCAAGCTCCTGGCAACCCGGTCCGCATGGGAGGCCGCAGACGCCAATGTCCAGATTCATGGCGGCAACGGCTATGCGGAAGAATACACGGCGTCCCGTTTGCTGGTCGACGCGCGGGTGTTGAGCATCTTCGAAGGCGCCAACGAGATCCAAGCGCACGTGGTTGCGCGGCGGCTCCTCGAAAGCTGACGGGACCGACGTCAGCGGCCATACTGCGCCGGGATGAACCCCGACCGCGTCGGCGGCAGGCCACGGCTGGTTCGCGTCGCCTTTGTCCTGATCCTCTCTTTGCAGGTCTTCTTGGCCATTTGGGGAGTCGCCGATCAATGGACACGCGGCCACAATGGTTGGAACGGCGCTGCCTACCACAACGCTGCTCGGAACACTGTGCGATGGCACGTGCTCTTTCCGCTCCAGTACGACACGGCCAACGTACCTCCGAAAAAGGACCAGCTCTACACGCACGCGCCCCTCGCGCTGCATCTGCACGACGTAGCGAGCTTCGAGGTCTTCGGCGACCGTGAGGCATCGATTCGCCTGGTTGCCGGCTTCTGGAGCGTTGCGGCGCTATGCATGCTCTTTTTCGTCGTCCGGCGCCTCTGGGACGACGCGCATGCGCTCGCCGCGGCCGCCGTGTACGTGACGCTGCCGATCAACGCCATCTACACGAACATGGCCAACCACACCGCTGGCTTCATCTTCTGGAGCTTGCTGACGCTCTACCTCTACGTCCGCGCGAGCCGTGCTCCTCCATGGGGCTGGGGTCGCTTCGGTCTGTTCTTGGGAAGCTTCGCCATGGCAGCCAGCTGGGACTGGCCTGCCTATTACGTCGCTTTTTGCATCGCGATGCACTGGGCCTGGACATCACGGCGGCAAGGGGCCGACGAGACGGGGTCGGTGTCCTTCTTGCAGTTGGCGATCTTCTGCGCGTGGGTGTTGGCGCTTTTCGCAGGGCATTTCGTGCTCGTAGAAGTCTTGACCGGCAATCTCGACGAGCTGACCGGAACTTTCAACGCGCGGCGGGCGCTTTCCTGGGCACGATTTCGCACCCATTTGCTCGTGGTTCCCGAGCTGATGTTCACGATACCCGTGCTCGCGTTGTGCGGAGCTTGGATCGCAGCCTGGCTGATCCGCCTGTGGCGCGGAGCGGCCCGGCCGCGGGACCTGGTGCCCATCGCGTTTGTCGCAGCGGGTTTGGTACACTACTGGACGTTTCGTTGGAGCGCAGTCGTTCACTCGTACTGGGCTTGGCCCATTCTTCCGGCGGTCGCCATCACGGTGGCGTCATCGCTGTTGACGGCCGGCCGATGGATTCGCGTGCGCGCCGGGCTCGCTCCTAGCTTCGCCGTGGTGCTTCTAATCGTTCCCCTGCTGATCCGAGTCGCCCAAATCGTGCCACAGGGGCGGTACGTCGGCGGCTCGATGTGGTTCTTCACGCCCGTTCGCGGCCCCACGGACACCTACGACTCCGGCAGACCCGAGCTCCGTCTTGCCGAGCGCGTCAAGGGTTGGACGGACCGGCAGACGGGGGTGGAGCTTCATACCAGCCTCAAGTCCCGGCGGCTGGAGCCTCGGTTCGACATCACGCTCGACCGCGTCACCCACCGGTGGTCCCAAAATCCACGTGAGTCGATACCCAATCGACAGGGCGTCACCGGTTGGGTTTTCGTCGCGGCGGTCGATGCTTTCTCTGAAACCGAGCGGGCCGACTTCGCATCCCATCATCCGTACCGGCAATTCGGCGACTACTTCATGTTGGACCTCCGGCGTGAAGGCCGCGACATCGAGGTGTGGCAGCTCACCACGCGTGCGTTCAACACCAGCTGGTGGCTCTTTCACAGCGCGTTCGAGCCACCGGTGCGCGCCACGCGTCTGGTCGCCGAAGAGCAGTCTTTGAACGAGAAGGTAGCGGAGCTCCGTGGCCGGTAGACCGCCCGCCTCACCGATCCTCGTGTGGTCGTCTGCCTATGCCGGATGCGCGTTCTTCCTGCTGTCGGGACTGATCCCGCAGACCATGTCCTCGATCGCGCTCCTCGGCGAGCTTCTTTGGCTCGCCTTGCTCGGGTCGATTCCGACGGCGCTTCTACTGGGCGCTGCGTCGCACGCCGCGCGGGCCCGCCCGGGCATTGCCATCGTGACCGCGCTCGCACTCGGAACGCTGGCCGCCGCCGTCGGATGGACGCACACCGACTCGTTGCTGTCGGGACCGCGCTGGGCGCTGCACCCGCATCGAACGGCCGCGCGGGTCGTCATGGACGCATCGTTCGGCGCGCTGGGTGCGGCCGGTTGGCTTTGGTTGATTCGGGGCATGCGTGTCGGCCGACGCGAATGGCTGGCCGCATGGCTCGCGGTGACGGCGGTCGCCGTAGCGGTTCTGGCTACTGCGCTCACATGGTACCGCGCCTACGACGACACGTTGGCCCAACTGGTGCTACCCGCAGGCCTCCTGACCAGCGCCATGGTGTACGTCGTCATTCGTCGGTCGCGTTTCGAGATCCTCGCGGTCGGAATCGCGGTGGCGGGGTTGCTCTTGGGCGTGGTGACTCGCTTCGTTCCCTCCCTTGCGGCCACGGGCCAGCGGGAGCTGATCGCCCATAGCCGGTCCGGGGCCTTGGTGACGCTCTACGTGCTCCCCCATTTGCAGAGCCGCGCCTCCTGGTCGCCAACTTCGGAGCCCTGTTCCGATCGACGATTCATCGTCGAAGAAGCGCCCATCGGCATCGTGCCCGAAGCGCGCCGCAACGTGATCCTCGTCACGGTGGACGCGCTGCGGAAGGACGCACTGACGGCGACCGTGGATGGCCGCCCGGTGATGCCGGAGCTGTCGCGTCTGTCCGAGCGGGGCGTTTCGTTTCAAAACGCGACATCGACCTACCCCGCCACGTTGTTCGCCATCGGAAGCGCGTTTACAGGGCTGAGCCCCGCCGAGCTCTACGTTGCACCTGCCCTTCCGGAGACGATCTTCTCGCGCTCGCGACCCCATCTCGACCGGCAGATCGCGGTTCTGCCAGACGTGAGTTGGTTCCGTCTTCCCATCGTCGCCCAGTTCCTCGCGCCCGCGGTCGAGCCAGACTTCGCGCCGACCGACGCCGCAGCCACCGATGTGGTCATCGAGCGTCTGCGCGCGGCGCGCACCGAAGGCGCTTCCGTGATGGCATGGGTTCACTACTACTCTCCGCACGATCCCTATGTCAGCCGGCCTCGTTTCGCCTTCGGGGCGAGCAAGAAACGCGCATACCTGAGCGAGGTCGCCTACTTCGACGCCGAGCTCGGACGCCTCTTTGCATACCTCGAGGAAGACGGCTGGCTCGACGACAGCCTGGTCGTCTTCTTTTCCGACCACGGCGAGGCCCTGGGCGAACGGTCGTACTGGGGGCATCACGTATACTTGAACAGCTGGATGATCGACGTGCCATTGGTCCTTTGGCATGCGGATCTCGCCCCAGCACGACCGAAAATCGGTGTGAGTCTGACCGACGTGGCGCCTACCGTCTTGCACTTCCTCGGCCTGCCGATTCCGAGCGACATCGTGGGGCAGAGCCTCTTCACCTTGGATCCCAATCGGGTGGATCGCCCTTCGTTTTCGGAAGCGTTTCCCGTTCGCGGGTTGGAGCTTTTCGATAGCTTTCGCTTACCATCGCTCGATGACGAGACGATTCGCAGAAGGCTCCGGAGCATCCGAGTGGCGAACAAAGGATACGAACCCAAGGGAGCGGTAACCCGAGGCGAGTACCGGCTCGTGCATCACCGGGCCGCAGATGCGTGGTTGCTCTACGAAAGAACGGGACTCGGCGCCGAAGAGCTCGTTCCGGGCGACCAGGCACGCGAGGCAGGCAAGCTCTTGCGCAGCGAGCTCGAGCAGTGGGAGCACGAGCAATTGCACCGCATCGAGTGCCGCCTCAACGTCGAGGTGGATCGCCCGGCGACAAGTCGTCGGCGATGATCACGACATCGGCTGACGTAGCCCCGGCCCGAGCCATCGTGAGCTGGGCAGTGTCGAACCGAATCGTGGCTGCGTCCCCCGAAACCGTCTTCGCATACAACTCGACGACCAACTGGCTGGCGTCGCGCGGAACCCCGACGTCGTAACGCAAGTGCCATCGCTGCCCGTCGTGGACCCGGACTCCCTTTCGCACGAGCTTGGGATAGCCGTCGAGGAACGTTTCCTGGTGAAATTCCACTGCGGCTTGCTCTCCTTCCACCGTCAAGTCGAGCTCTATTTGCAAGGTGCTTCCGGCCGGCACGCGCAAGTATTGGCCTCCGATCAGGAGCTTCTTGCCCTCTTCGGCGCGAACGCGTGCCTCTTTGTCCGTCAGCAGCGTCAGCGCGCCCGACTCGGTCAGATCACCGCGTCCCGATCGGGTCAGTCGAGCTACCTCCGACAGAAGCTGCCGCTCTCGCGGCGCCACCGGCTCGCGGTGACGGACTGGACCGAACACCAGGTCGTCCTCGGGCACGCTGCGCACACATCGGCGTAGGGATTCGCCGCATATCACCACGCTGCCCGAGGGCTCCCACATCATCACGCTTCGTGCATAGGTGTTTGCGGAGAACATCGGTCGCGGGGTGTCGTATTGCCGAAACCAGCTACGGCCGACGAATCGCGTAGCCTGCTGGTCCATCCCGAGCAGATCCGCCACCGAGATGGCGCTGTCCACGTGTTCGACCAAGGTGTCGATTCTTCTCGTCTCCTGCGCGGGAAGCATGACGACCACGAAGGACCAGCTTTGCGAGAGGAGCGTTTGGGTCGCGTTCGCGGTCTGTGTCAACCCTGCAGACTCGTCCGAGGTGATGAAGACGACCGTGTCGCGAAGCACCCCGTGCTGCTCGAGCGCAGACAGAAAATCGGTCACGGCTTCATCGGCCCATCGAAACGCGAGATCATGGCGACTCGGCGCGAGTGCCGCCCCTCCCGAATCAGCCGTGGCCGGAATCGTGTAGGGATGATGAGTGCCCACCGTCAGCAGCGTGGCGAAAAACGGCCGCTTCGCGCGATGCAGCGCGAGGACCCGTGGAAGGGCCTGCTCGAAGAATGCCTTGTCGTCGACGCCCCAATCGGTCCGGGCGTAGGCCCGCTCGAACCAAGGTTCCCCGATGAGCTCCTGGAACCCGGCTTTCGGCATGAACTGGTCCTTCAGCATGAACCCGAGCGGAGCGGCCTGGATGTAGACCGTCGCGTACCCGGCGTCCCGCAAGACCGCAGGCAAGCACCGATGCGCGGTCCCGTACGCCTGCTCAATCATCTTGGATTGATCGGTCAGGAGCTTCGGATAGTCGCCACACAAGATGCCGTACTCCCCGCGGTTGGTCTGACGCTGGTGGGAGATGACGCGGCTGAGCAGGATGTTCTTCTGAGCAAGTGCGTCGAGCTGGGGCATGACCGTCGAGCTCTGCACTCCTTGCGCGGCGGCGACCGAAGGCAGGTAGGCGCCGGAAGCGCCTTCGAGCATGATCAGCAGAACGTTCGTTCCGAGGCCGAGCGGCTCGACCCAACGCTCGCCTTGGAGGTCCGCGCCAAACACCTCGCGGAGATCGGCACCAACGGACACCGGACCATCGTTCGCGGAGGCAGAGAGGATCGACACGTTGGCCTCGAGCGCCTGGCGCTGTCTCCATTCGTCGTAAGTGAGCGACACGGGGATGATCGCCAGGGTCGCGACGGACGAGGCCAATGCGACCCCCCAAAAGGCCCACCAACGCTTGCTGGGCGCCCTAGCGAAGATCGCGCCCGCCACCGCGGACGCCGTCAGCAGGATGATCCACGCCGGATGCTGCACGTGCCGCACCGATCCACCCAGAAACGTCGAGTCACCGAGAAAACCGACGTGGCTCAGCGCATAAAGCGAGTCGAAAACCGAGATGAACTCATACATCGCAAAGCTCGCGAGGACGAGCATGATCAAGGCCGCGACTGCCAGGGCCCGTCCCCACCAGCGGCCGATCTCGAGGAATAGACTCACCACGCCCATTGCCACCAACGCCACCGATATGTCGGCAACGAGCCCACGGACGTCGACGAGCCGCAGAGGCAGGTGCTTTTCTTGCAGCAGCAGCACACGCGTCAGCAACGGTGCTCCAACGCACACCAGGACGACGAGCGCCCAGCCCAACCGTCCCCTCCATTGCCGGCGGTTCGCTTCGATGACTGGACGTTATGGGCTATGAATCGGCGATGGCAAAGGGTTTTGCGCCAGCAGCCGAGCGCAATCGGCAACCGATCCTCGAAGTGCTTCGCCGCGTTCTGCCAACCCAGGGACTCGTTCTCGAAATCGCGAGCGGGACGGGGCAGCATGCGTCGTATTTTGCACGGCACCTATCCTCTCTCCGGTGGCAGCCGACGGAGGTATCAGCCGAACGCATACGAAGCATCGCAGCGTGGGTCGACGAGACAGGGCGTGACAACCTGCTCCCTCCGCTCGAGCTGGATGTTCGCTCCGCGACTTGGCCGATCTCCAGTGCGGACGCAATGGTGTGCATCAACATGATCCACATTAGTCCCTGGCAAACCACCGAGGCTCTCTTCTGCGGCGCACAAACCCTCCTCGAGCCTGGCTCCCCCTTGATCACATACGGACCCTACCGGCTGCACGGTCGGCACACGGCCCCGAGCAACGCCGCGTTTGATCAAAGCCTGCGCTCGCGCGATCCACGTTGGGGCGTTCGCGACATCGACGAGCTCACGGAGCTTGCCCACCGCACCGGGCTCTCACTCGAAGAGCACGTACAGATGCCTGCAAACAACATGACGCTCGTCTGGCGGCGAATCGTCTAGAGCAGGGGTGCTCAAGACGCCTGCACGAAGAGCATCACGAAGTAGACCACGAAAGCGACGATGAGAGCCATGCCGGCCTTTCGCCCCACGTGATTCTTTTCGTTCATGGCCATCATCACGACGAGGAGCGTCACACCCAGCATGATCGGGAAATCGCGTCGAATGACGGAGCGATTGACGGCGCCCGGGGCGATGATCCCCGGTAGGGCCAGCACGCCCAACAAGTTGAAGATGTTGGATCCAACCACATTGCCCACTGCGATGTCCGGCTCGTTGCGCCGCGCCGCCGCGACGGACGCGGCGAGCTCCGGCAGGCTGGTGCCAAGCGCGACCAGTGTCAGGCCCACGACGAGCTCGCTCACCCCGAGATCGTGTGCGATCGCGACCGCACCCCAGACCAGCACTCGCGAGCCGGCGAGCAAAAAGATCAACCCTGCGAGGAACACGCCAATCGCCTTCGGCGCCGGCAACGAATCGGGAATGTCGTGATCGAGATCCGAACCCACCGCTACGGATGCGTCTACCTGCTCGAGCCGGGACTCCATGCTGAGCCAGGTGATCAGAAGGACCATCCCGGCCAGCAAGATCAGCGCCTCGGGCCGGCTCAGCTCGCCGTCCCATAGAAAGCACCAGGCGACCCCCATGGCGCCGAACAGTACCGGAATTTCCCGGATCAGCAGGCGCGAATGCACGCTCAGGGGGCCCGCAAGCGCCGCCGCTCCCAAGACCAACGTGCTGTTGGTGATGTTCGAGCCCACGGCATTTCCGACACCCATCTCCCGGCTTCCCGCTGCCGCAGCCATGCCCGAAACCAGCAACTCCGGCGCGGAGGTTCCGAAGGCGACGATGGTGAGACCGATGACGATCCGGCTGACTCCGAAATTGCGGGCGAGGCCGGCAGCTCCATAGACGAAGCGATCTGCGCCCCAGACGACGGCAACGAAGCCCACGACGAGCGCAAGGATGGCGAACAGCAGGTTCAGAGCGACCTCTTTGGCGAAGAAGGGAGGCGCCCAGTCTTGCGCAGGACCGTCTCGGCGCAAGCCCGGTGCAGTTCGCGCTGGCGAAACCACCCTGCAGAGCGCTATACGTCACCACAAGGAGGGGACAGCATGGGTGAGCGCCTCGTAGACAAGGTGGCGATCGTCACGGGAGCAAGCCGGGGAATCGGCGCTGCCATTGCGGCCAAGATGGCCGACGAGGGCGCCAGGGTGATCCTCGTCTCGCGGAAGATCGAAGGTCTTTCGACGATCGCGGACGAGATCCGAAAGCAAGGAGGCGAAGCGACCCCGATTGCATGCCATGTCGGGCACCGCGCACAGCGTGAAGCCATGCTCGACCAGGCGCTTCAAACCTACGGCAAGGTCGACATCCTCGTGAACAACGCGGCGACCAATCCCCATTTTGGCCCGATGCTTTCCATCGACGAGGGAGCTTGGGACAAGACGTTCGAGGTCAACGTCAAGGGCTACTTCGGCATGACTCAGCTCGTCGCCGGACATCTCGAGAAGCGAAAGGCGAGAGGTGCCATCGTCAACGTGGCGAGCGTGGTGGGCTTGATGGCTGCACCCATGCAAGGAGTGTACGCGATGACCAAAGCCGCGGTCATTTCGATGACGAAGACACTGGCCATGGAGCTCGGCGGAGCGGGCATTCGCGTCAACGCGATCGCACCCGGGCTCATCGAAACCAAGTTCGCCAAGGTGATTGTGGAAAACGACGAGATCCGCAGCGCCATCGTGAATCGAACGGCGGCGGGACGCGTGGGTCAACCCGAGGACATCGCCGGGGGAGCGGTCTTCTTGGCTTCGGACGAATCAGACTACGTGACGGGGGAAGTCATGGTGATCGACGGCGGGTGGACGCTCGCATAGCCGGGCGGCTGATGATGGACAAGCCGCCACCGGAGCCTGTGCGGACTGCGCGCAAGCACGACCTGGTCGAGCTGCGCATCACCAATCTGCAGCGCGAGCTGGAGGCTGATCCGGACCCGACCGCGAAGGCCGCGATCCTCTATCACGTCGGGTCGCTTTATGAGCACGATCTCGGCCGGCTCACCGAGGCGATGCAGTGTTACGCGCAAGCATCGCAGGCAGCCCCGTCGTTCGAGCCCGCGCTCATCGCGCAGATGCGCATGGCGGAACGAGACCCACGAGCACACGACGTCGACGCCATTTGCGCCGCGATGGTCGCCGCGGCGCAGGCCTCTGCCCCGAGCTCTTCTGCGCTGGTCGATCTGGCACTGCGCTCAAACGACTGGGCCTCGCTCCTTCGGGAGGCAATCGACCGATCGCCGTCGCCGGCGGTCCCAGCCTTGGTCCTCGAATGGTTGTCCGAGGCCGCAGGCGACCGAGCGTCCCTGGGAAAAGCGCTTCGGGCGCAAGCCGAGCATGCGGCGGACCCGGCACTCAGGGCCGCGCTGTGGCTCGATGTCGCGCTCCACGAGATCGAGGGAAGCGAAGTCGATGCCGCCTTGGATGCGCTCGAGTTGGCTGGCGCATCGGAGGCGATCGCGTGGTCGGCGCGGGGCCTTCAGCGGCGCCTGGCCAAAGATTCCGAGCGCTGGGACGTAGTGATTCGAGCGACTACGTCGATGGCGTCGCTGCTCGAAGACGACGCAGAGACCGGGCGGGGGCTCGATCCGTTGCGCTTGCCGATTCCAGTGAGCGAACGGCTTCCGTTGGCGGTGGCTCTTTGGCAGGAGGCCGCGCGGTACAGCGCAGACGAGCTCGGGGAACCGGTGGCGGCGGCACGCTATCTCGAATCGGCCCTTCGTATCGCGCCCGATGACGTGCAGACGAGGCTTCAGTCATTGTCGCTGGCCGAGCGCTTCGGCGACGAGGATGCCGTCGAGCGGGCCTCGGCGTGGTTTCGCGAATCCGCGCACGAGCATCCTGCTTTCGTCGCCCAGCAGATCCGAGCCGCGGTGTCGGGCGAGCGCGAGGCCATTGCAGTGTTGCGCGAGGTGGTCGCTCGGAATCTCGGCTCGGCGTTCGCGCGTGCAGCCCTCGATGTCGCACTGATGAAGCAAAACTGCCGCGAAGAGCTGGCACGTCAGCTGCGGGAGCAGGCTGATGCAAGCGATGGCGAGGCGCGACAGCTCTCGTTGTGGCGTGCCGCACTATTGAGCGCCGCGACCCGAGACGGTGCGGATTCGACCGAGCTCTTGGATGCAGCCTCCATGGGAGGACGGTGGCAAGTGCCCGTGTTGCGAGACGCCCTCGGCCTCGCGCTCGGGGCCCAACGAGCGGATGCCGTCGTGGCGCGATGCGACGACCTCCTCGAATGCCACCTGGCTCCGGACGAGCGGGCCCTGATTGCATTCTCCAAGTACGACGTCACCCAGAACGCGCTCGGCCAGAGTGCCGAAGCCGAGCGTCTGTTACGCGATGCCATCGGACAGACTGGCAATGAGTCTTGGGCCCCGCACCTGGCCAGGGTCCACGGCGCCCTCGGCGACGATCCCGCTCTGCTGGCACGCGCCCACGAGGCCCTGGCCGATCTGACCGATGGCGAGGCCCGCATCGCGCATCTGTGCGGAGCAGGTGAAGCGCACGCCAGAGCCGGCAACTGGGACGCTGCGCAAGGACTCATTCGGCGGGCCCTAAAGGCCGCTCCGAATGACGGATACGTCCGGTCCCTGCTGGACGGCGTACTGCGCGAGGGTGGCCAGACCGAGCAGGTCGTGGCGCTGGCGCGAGAGCGTGCCCGCGCGCATTCGCCAGACGCTCTTGCCGAGCTGTCGTTGTTGCTCGCAGGAACCACCGCAGAACGCAACGCCAAGCCGAACGTTGCGCGAGACGCGTACGAGCAGGCCCTCGCAAATACGCCCGCGTCTGCCTCGGCGGCGCTCGCGCTGGCGGACGTGGCGCGTCATGAGTCCGACTCGAGCGCGAGATTGCGCGCCTATGCGAGCCTTGCAGATGGCCCGCTCGGCGGCGGGGCGCCGGAGCTGTTTGCCCTGTTGCGAGCCGATGCGCTCGCGCTCGACGAAGCGACTGCCCGTCAAGCAAGCGAGTCCTATGAAAGGACGCTCGACCATCCGATCACGGAATTGAGCGGAGCCACGGCGTTGCTGTCGATGCCTCGGCACCTGACCAGCGACGACATGCGTGCGTCTGCCGAGGAAGCGCTTGCCGACATGCCGGATTCGATGGAGGTCGCCGTCAACGGATTTGGGGCCGCCTATGGCGGGCTGCGCGCTTCGCTCGGCCAAGAGGGCGCATCCACCGGCGACGCATGGCTTCAATTGGCCGCGCTCGCCCCAACCGAGGCCCTCAGAGCGGAAGCATTGTTGCAGGGACTGCGCACGAGTCGCATTGCGCGAGGCGAGCAAGCGCTGGACGATCTGTTCATCCTTGCGCAGGAGGCCGCGGATCTCGCAGAGGTGAGTCCGGAGGCAGCGATTGCCCTCGACGAGGCGCTTGCGCCTGGAGACGATCCCGAGTTGCGGGCCGCTGCTCTCGAGCGAAAGCTCGAGCACGCCACCGCCCTCGGTCGCGGAGCTATCACAGCTGCAACCAGTCGTGCGCTGGTCGAGGCGGGCAAGGGCACCGAAGCCGTGGCGTTGCTCAGCACGGCCGTCGAGGAACGGCCTGACGATCTGGCCATCTGGGAGATATTACGGAGCGCTGCGCGCCAGGCGGGGCAGTGGCCGCTCGTGGCGCAAGCATGCGAGCGACTCGCCCAGTTCGTCGAAGGCTCTCTGCGAGCCGATCTGTTGGAAGAAGCCGCCGTGGTCCGGCTCGATTGCATGGAACAGCACCAGCAAGCGGAGGACCTGTTCCGAAGCGCGCTCGACGCCGATCCCAAACGAGAGATCGCATTTCGCAGGCTTCACGATCTATTGGCACAGAAGGAAGACGCCGAAGCGCTCGAAGCGCTCGTGTCTGGACGCCTCTCCCTCGGGGGCGCCGAGGATCGACCCGACTTGCTTTATGAGCGTGCCCGTCTACTTCGGGGATTCAGCGATCGTCCCGGTGCCCTCGAGGTTCTCGGCGAGCTCTTTACGACAGACCCAGATCACGCAGGTGCGCTCGCACTGGCCGCCGAGGTCCACGTATCTCTCGAGCAATGGGAAGAGGCGGTGGCCTGCCTACGCAGGCTGGCGAGATCGGGCATTCCCGACGAGCAACGGCGGCTCGCGCATCTCGGTGCCGCGGATTTCCTCGAAACACGCCTCGGCGCGAAAGACGAAGCGCTCGCGGAGCTCCGTGCCATCGAGGGCTTGGGGCTAGCTGATGCTGACACCTTGGCTCGCATTGGATTGCTCGAGGAAGAAGTAAACGACCACGATGCCGCGGTCGGTGCGTACACTCGAGCCTTGGAATCCGAGCCCACCCATGCGGTTGCAGTCGGAGGCTTGGTTCGACTGCTCGACGACGCCGCCAAGCAAACGGCGATCGCCCGTTACGAGAAAGCCCTCTGGGAGCGCTTTGAAGCCGGTGAGCTCGACGCGTCCACGCTGCAGGCAATGCACAGTGCCGCGACCTGGCGGGGACATGCCGAGCGCGCGGCGGCAATCCGCGCGGTCGAGCAGACCCTCGGTCTCGATGCGCCACGCGCCGAGCCGTGGACTTTTGAGCAGGACGGCGTTTTTTCGGCTGCACTCTGGGATCGAGAGACGAGCCCGGTGCTCGACGACGTGCTGCGCCGGGTGGGCTCTTCCCTCTTCAAGCCTCAGGTTCGCACGAAGAAGGTGACGCCCAACGACCCGATCTACGTCGAGCTCGAGCGTCTTTGCGAGCAGCTGGGCGTGCGCGTCGCCTCGGTGGCACTCAGCACCGATGTGTCCGCTCCGGCCGCATACGCAAGCACCGACCTCGCCATCCACTGGTTGATGCCGAGCGAATGCCGCGATGGGCTCGATGAGCGCTCGCGGTTCTTGGCAGGCCGGCTGGCATGGGCAGCGCCGCGAGGTGCGGGATGGCTCCTCGACGATTCGGCCTCGAGCGCGGCCGGCAAGATCGCCGCGCTCCTTCGCGCTGCGCGCTGTGATGTCGCAGTCGGCGAAGCGATGCTCCCCGCAGCCGAGGTCAAGCTCCGACGGGCGGCGAGGAGAAGCGTTCAGGAGGCCGTAGGCGGCGCGACCTTGAGTGCCGCTTCGCTCCTGACGTTCGCTCGCAGCCTGCATCGAAGCGGCGACCGGGCCGGCCTGCTCGCGTGCGGCGACATCGGGATCGCGCTGGCGACCGTGCTCCACGGCGTAACGACCATCGCTGCGCTGAGAGCGTCTGCCCGGGGGCTCGATTTGGCACGGTTCTGCATGGACGCCGAGTCACCGTTGTGGAGGTCCGATGGCCGGCGATGATCTCTCTCACGCGGGTCGAGAGTCCGCCCCTCCGTCGTTCGATTTCGACGAGGACGCGATCGCGACTCTCCTCGACACGTTCGTCGAGACGCAGACTGGGCCACAGTCGAAGCACGTGAGCCACCCGCCCGATCCAAACGACGCGGGTGCCCAAGCTGCGCAGCGCACTGTCTTTCAACACGTCTCGCGCCATGAAGCCCTCCCCTTGGTTGGTGATTCTCCCGAAACCCGCAGCCGCCGCATCATCCTTCTAGAGAAGCTGGCGGAGCGAGCAGTAGGCTCCGTGCGAGCACGCCTTCTCACCTCGGCGGCAGAGCTGCGCGAGCAGCTCGGGGATGCTGAGGGGGCGTTGCTTCAATACGAAGAGGCGGCTGCAGCGGACGCACGAGACATGATCGTGCTCAGGGCCCTTCGCCGGAATGCGATCCGCCGGCAGGATTGGAGAGCCGCAGCGTCTGCGCTCGAAAAAGAGGCGGCGCTCGATCTAGCCGTGCCGGATCGCGCCGCTGCGCTTCGCATGCTCGCCACGATACTCCTGTACAAGCTCCACGAGCCGGCGGCAGCCGAGCAAGCAGCGGTGCATGCGGCCGACCTCCGAGGCGACGATTTCGTGGCTTACGTGCTGATTGCATCCGCTTGTCTGGCACGTGACGAGCCTCGGCGTGCCGCCGAGGCGCTGATCTCCGCAGCGGAGCGCTGGCCCGTTCCGGAACAGAAGGCAGTCATTTTATCGCATGCTTCGGAGCTCATGGAGCAGGCGTGTGCTCCGGCCGCAGCCAAAGCGCTGTTCGAGCGCGTGCTCGAGCTCGAGCCGGAATCCTTGGCAGCGCGATTGGGCGTCGTTCGTTCAGCGCGAATGCTCGGCGATCTCCAAGCGGCAGTCGACGAGCTTCACAGGGCTGCCGACAAAGCGCCGGGACCGCTGGCGCCAGCCCTCGTTCGAACGGCGGCAGCGATCACCCATGCGATGGGCGACTCTGGTGGTGCCATGTCGATGCTCCGCGGTGCGACGGACGCCGCATCGCGATGGACACTCGTGGAAGTCGCCTCGCTTGCCCGGGACCTGCCGCACGCCATCGAGGCGCTCGAGGCGCACGCGATCGACGACACCGAACCCATCCGCGCAATCGACGACGCCAGGCGCGCGCGCCTTGCTGCCGAAGCCCACGATCGCGAAGCCCTCTTGGGGGCCGCTGCTCGGGCCGGGGCTGAGCCCGCCTTGGCTTCGTACCTGTGCGCGTTGAAGCGACTCTGCCCAATCGAACGCGACGGCGGAAACCTACAGTATTTGCTTGAAACGGTCTCCCAAAACGACGGGGGCACTGCGGCAACGATGGCACGCACCGATGAGGCCGCACGTGCTGCAGACGTGCAGAGCTTCGTAGCGGGGCTCGACCAGGAACGAGAGAGCCTGCCAGAGCCCCACCGAGCTGGCGGGTTCCTCGCCATGGCCGAAGCCGCAAGCGCTCTCGGGCCGGCCGAGCGACTGACCGTCCTGCTCGAAGCCGAAAGAAGCATCCCGAACAGCATGCTGTTGAGTCGCGCCCTGAGAGCCATCGATGGCGATGCGGAGCGGAACGCGCGCCGATGGATGGACGAAGCGGAGCATACCGACGGTATGCGCTCGGCATTCGCCTACATGATGGCCTCGCGATCGACAGCCGATCCCCAAGCGGGGGACCGCGCGTCCGAGGCCGCCCTCGAGCGCGAACCGGACTACTGGCCCGCGCTCTGGGAGCTCGAAGCACGAAGCCCGTCCGCGGAGATCAGGGCGCGAGCCGCGCGGGAGCAGGCGCGGCGGAGCCCGCAGGCTGCTCCGGCCCATCTGCTACGCGCTTGTCTTTGGACGGGCTCGGCAGCCGAACGCGTGACGGACGCCAAAGCGGCGCTCGATCGCACGGCCCCCGACCCGCTTCTCGTCGAGCACCTGAGCAGCCTGCTGGGACCCGGCACGGAAGACACGGGCGATCTCATGCGAGTCGCAGCGGCCAAGCTCGGGGAGCCGTCCTATTTGGAACGTGCCGCTGCCGCGTATCGTGCAGCGGGCCTGTCCCCCCGTGCGGCCAGAGCGCTTCGTGAAGCGGAAGCTGTCCTGCCCGACGATCCAAGGGTTCGCGCGAAGCGCAAAGACGCCGAGCTCGAAGCGGCCGAATTCGCTCGACTTGCGGATTGTGCGATGCAGCGTGCCAAGGCCGCTGAAGACGAGCTCGAGGAGCTCGGTGCTTTGTGCACCATGGCCGAGGTCGATCGGCTCGCGCGGCACGACATGCAAAGCGCACGGCTGTCGCTCCAGTCCATCGCCGAGATGCGCCCCGAGCACGTTCCCACGGCTCGGGCGCTCGAATGGGATGCGCTTCGCGAGAACGACACGGAGCGAATCCGCTCGAGCGCGCGCTTACTCATCGAAGCGCTCGAGCCCGGTTGCGCCGACCGGATCGCGAGACGAAGGCTCACGGTGGAGCTGCTCAAGGCCGATCCAGACATCCTGCAAGCGGATGTCGATCGGATGTTGCGCGGCATCGACGATCCCCTCGATGCAGATCCCGGGCTGGCCCGTCTCGTGCTCGGGGCTGCCTACGCCAGGGGTGAACGTGGGCTCTGCGTGCGGTCGATCGATGCACTTGCAGGTGCACTGCCCGATGAGCTCGAGCGAGACGCACTCGCGCTCGAAAAGGCAAAGGTGTTGCAGGACCTCGGGGAAACCGAGCTCGCGCTCGAGACGCTCGATGGTGTTCGGCGTCATCCCCTCGGGCTCGAAGAAAAGGCCCGGCTGCTGCAAGCGGCTGAACGGTGGGCGGAAGCGGCTTCGGCCTATGGGGAAGCCGCCGCTCGAGCCCGAAGCCGCCAGCGCGCTGCCTCGCTTTGGCGGGAAGCAGCGGTCATCGTCGAGGAACGGCTGGGAGACGATGCCGCTGCCACCCGGGCGTGGGTTGCCGCGGCGGACTCCGACATCACTTATCCCGACGTCTACAGGCACCTAGCCAACCTGTATCGAAACCGAGGCCAAGAAGACGAGCTTGCTGCGCTGACCCACGCGCGAATCGAGGCCGGAGCTGACACGCCCACCCTGGCTGGGTTGCTCCTCGAGAAGGCTGCGCAGCGGCGAGCCCGCGGCGATCTCGACGGCGTGATCGACGCCCTTCGAGAATGCCTCGAGCTCGACCCCCAACACTTCGTTGCTCTTGGACAGCTCGTCGACGCACATCGTCAGGCCGAAGACTGGCAAGGGGCCTCGGAGGCGCTGATTCGAATCGCGCGCCTCAAACGCTCGATCGAAGAGCAGGCGTGGGCCTTTGCTCAGCTTGGGGAGATCTACCACGAGCATCTCGGGGATTTGGAACGCGCGGAAGCATCCCTGCGGCGAGCGCACGAGCTGCAACCCGTGCACGTCGAGACGCTCGACCGTCTTGCCTCGGTGCTCGCACTGGGCGGCAAAGCCCGTGAGGCGGCACGTTTGCTCGAGGAGCTGGTCCGCCGCGCGAGCACCGTGGAACAGGCATGCGACTACCGAATTCGGCTTGCTGGCGCGGCAGAGCAAGCTGGCCAAGCCAGGCAAGCGGAGCTCATGCTCGAAGCGCTCAGAGCCGACTATCCGACCGAACCGGATGTCATCCTCGCCCTGGCCGACTTCTACGAGCGGCAGAGCGATGCGCCCGCGGAGGCCATGCACCTCAACCGAGCGGTCAACGATTTGCGAACGGCGATCGATGCTCAACCTGGGAACGAAGTCTCGTGGACGACGCTGGTGCGCGTCCTGCACCGCCGTCATGGTCCAGGGCCCGCTTCTTGCGCAGCGAGCGCGGCCATTGCGATGGGACATCCCGCTTCGCTTTTCGAAGGCGATGTGACTCCGCGCCATGAAGCGTTGGGAGCGCCGAAGACTCCCTTGCCGGCCGTGGTGGATGCCGTCGCGGCGCCGACGGGCCTGCCCCCTACGGTCCGTCGCCTCTTCACGCTGTGTGAGCACTCCTTCGACAAGGTCTTGCCATTCGATGCAGCCGCATGGCGCTTGCGCAAGCCGTCGGCGGAGCATCGTCTTCTGATCGAGGAAGCCGGCGCCGTGGCCGAGGCGCTAGGGATCAGCGAGCCGCGTTTGAAGGTGACATACATTGCCCCGGTCGCATGCATCCCCATCTCGGGAGATCCCCCAACCCTCGTGGTCGGGGGCCATTTGCACGAGATGACGACACCTCAAGAACGCGTGTTCCTCTTCGCGCGAGCGCTCAAGGTCGCGGCCAATCATCTCGCGCCGGCTCTTCGTGCCCGTCCTGGCGAGCTCGACCTCGCGTTGCTCGCCCTGTTGCAAGGCCACGAAGGCGGGCGTGCCCACGGGTCCGATCCTCGGCAGATTCAGGAGCTCCGCAAGAAGCTCCTGAAGGCCGTGTCGCGTCGCTGGCGCGACGAGGTCGAGAGCCTGGTTCTCGAGCTTCGGGGCAATTCTTCCTTTTCCACGCGCTCGGCTGCATTTGCCGTCAGCCAACTCGGTAGCCGGGTGGCCCTGACACTCACCGGAGACGTTCCTGCCGCGGTCAATGCCTTGCTTAAAATGGCCGGACATGCCGTGCCGAAAAACGACTCGGGACGGCTCGATGCGATCCGTGAAACCCCGGAGGCCTGGGCAGTCATTCAGTTCGCCATCAGCGACGCACATTTTGAGGCTAGAGCCCAAGCTGGTGTAGATCTATGAAGTCATGAGACTCGGTTTCATCGGCCCAGCGGACACCGACACCGGCGCTCTCGAGCAAGCGGCCAGGTTGCTCATATGCGACTTCGAAGCCGATGCAGTGATCTATCTCGCTGAAGACGAAGCCCTCGGCAAATTCATCGATTCACACTCACCACACGATGGAGAACGAACGATCGAGCAGCGTGTCGCCGACGTGGCGGCCACCGGATCACCCGAGGACATCGAAGACGTGTTGCGAAGGCTGCGTGGCGCTCGCTATCTCGAGAAGCTACGTGTAGCACCTCCCTCTCCCACGCGCGCATTGGAGATGGTGGATGACCGTATCGTCTTGATCGTTCGTCAGAAATCTCTGATTGCCGAAGAGGACGTCATCAACTCCAACGTGGTCGTCTACGGTGACGCCAAGGAGCTGATGTTCAAGCGTTTTGGTCCACGCTGTTTTTTCAGCCCGGGTCCACTTTCGTTCGGATCCGTCGGACTTCTCGATGATCAGAGCGAGGCGGGGGGCGTGGTCCTGCGCGCCCTCGACATCACCGGCGACATTTGGTGGAGCGAGCCAATTCAAGGTCGCGGCGCCAAAGTCATGGTGGCGCCGTGACACGACGGGTCGCGGTCTACGGGGGGAGCTTCGATCCGCCCCACATCGGACACGTGCTCTCGGTAGCTTGGACGCTTTCCGCGGCGGACATCGACGAGGTTTGGATCATCCCGACCTGGAAGCATGCCTTCGACAAAGAGCACGGTGCTTCTTTCGAGGAGCGCATGACGATGTGCGAGCTCGCCTTTGCTCCGTTTCGAGGCATCCAGATCTCGGACGTCGAGCGGCGCCTCGGAGGAACCAGCCGAACCCTCGAGACCCTTCAGGCGCTCGAAGCAGAGCAGCCCGACGCGGTTTTTCGCCTCTTGATCGGCGCGGACGTGCTCGCCACGACGGATCGATGGCATCGCTGGGACGAAGTAGTACGGATCGCCCCCCCGCTGGTGATCGGGCGGCACGGGTATCCCGTTCCGGAGGGCTGCCCCATTTCCATCCCAAACGTCAATTCGACGGACATCCGCTCTGGCCTGCGTCATGGTGGCGACGTTTCGGGAATCGTGCCGCGCGCCGTCATCGAGCACATTCGAGCCAGTGAGCTCTATTCAGGCGAGCCATGAACGTCCTGATCATCGGTCGCGGCCGGGTGGGAAGCGCGCTGCGCCGTTGCCTCGCGTCAAACGGGCAGCATCAGGTCACCACCAAGGGCCACCGCATTCAGCCGTCCGCAGTGCGCTCGGCGGACATCATCATCTTGGCGGTTCCCGATGATGCGATCCGATCGGTTGCCGCCGCGATTGCGCCAAGCCTCGAAACCGGGGCATGCGTCCTGCACTGCGCAGGCGCGCGAGGCGCCGAGGAGTTGGATGCCTGCCGAGCGCGAGGCGCCTCGGTTGGCGTCATGCACCCGCTCGTTTCGTTTCCGAGCAAGCGGAGCAGTCCCTCGCTCGGAGGGACCACCTTCGTCGTCCACGGCTCGTCCAGCGCCATGGCAGCGAGTCGTCAGATCGCAAGCGCTTGCGGAGCGCGTGCAGTGACGGCAAGGACCGGCGACCCTGCCTATCACGCGGCGGCCGCATTGACGGCAAACGGGGCCGCGGCTCTGGCATTCGTATCGGTTCGCGTGCTGGTGCGCCTCGGATTCGAGCGGCGCGCCGCCGAGCGCGCAATTGGTGGGCTGCTGCAAAGCGTGGGCGACAACGTGAAGAGACTCGGGGTGCCAGAGTCGCTCACCGGTCCGATCGCACGCGGCGAAGCCGCGACGGTGGCTGCGCACCGCAAGGCCTTGCGGGCGATCAGCAGGGACGCTCTCGGCGCTTATGATGCGGTGCTTCCCGTCATCGTGCGCTGTGCACGTGCGGCGGGTCTTTCGAAGCCCAGAGCGGACAAGATCCTTCAGATCGGCAAGCGTTGAGCCGGTCTCACTCCGCAGCTTCGATCGATCCTTCGGCTCGCTCGAAGCGAATGCCTTTTCGATCGCCCATCGCGACGATCCGGTCGCCTCGCTGAAAGTCGCCAGCGAGAATCGATGCAGCCAGGGGCGCCTCGACCATCCGGCCGATGGCGCGCCGCATCGGCCGCGCGCCCAAGGTGGCATCGAATCCGCCGAGCGCCACCAACGACTCGATGGCGCTTGGGTCCACGGTGAGCCCGACGCCCTGCCGTTCGAGAAGCTGCTGCGCGACCTTTGCCGCCATGCGCCGCGCGATCTCCGCAACTTCATCGCGTTCGAGGGGCCCGAACAAGAGCGGTTCGTCGATGCGGTTCCAAAGCTCGGGCGGAAGCGCGCTGCGGGCCGCCGCAAGCCCCGCTGCGGTCGCGTCACCAGACGCTCCGGACGCGCCCCGAAAGCCGATCGAGCTCTGGCCCGCGTGGGCCTGATGCGCGCCTAGATTCGACGTCATGACCACGATGGTATGTGTGCAGTCGACCGTCCGGCCCTTTCCGTCCGTCAACCGCCCGTCTTCGAGGAGCGGCAAGAGGGACTGAAGGACGTCCATGTGCGCTTTTTCGATTTCGTCGAGCAACACGAGCTGATAGGGCCGGTGGCGAATCGACTCGGTGAGCTGCCCGCCGGTATCGTGGCCGATGTATCCCGGTGGAGCGCCCACCAACTTGGCCACCGCGTGCGACTCACTGAGCTCGCTCATGTCGATTCGCGTCATCGGACAACCCATGAAGAACAGCTCGTTCAATGCGCGCGCCGTTTCCGTCTTTCCAACGCCGGTTGGCCCCAGAAACAAGAACGTGGCGAGAGGTCGCTGCCCGTGAAAACCCGCAGCACCTTTGCGTAGCGCGTCGGAAATTCGGCGCATGACATCGCGATGGCCCACCACGTGCTCGGCCAAATGTCGCTCGAGGTCGAGGAGCTTTTGTGCGTCACTCACCAAGAGGCGCTCTACGGGCACCCGGACCTTCTCTGCCACCACTTGCGCGATGGCCTCTTCGTCGACGACCGCCCCACCCCTCCGGCGCACGCGCGCCCCGGCGAGATCGAGCACGCCGATCGCCTTGTCGGGCAACGTTTGTTCGGCCAGGTAGCGCACGGAGAGCTCCACGGCCGATTCGACGGCGCTGCGCTCGTACGCGATGCCGTGGTGAACTTCGTAGCGCGGCGCGATGCCCAACAAGATCTCGATCGCGTCCTCGGCGCTGGGCTCTGCTACGTGGATTGGGGAAAAGCGTCGGGCCAAGGCCGCGTCCCGCTCGACGTACTTTCGATATTCGGAATCCGTCGTTGCACCAATGCAAGGAAGCTCTCCACGGGCGAGTGATGCCTTGAGCTCGTGCGCCAAGTCATCCGGCGAGTCGCCCCCGGTGAAAAGGGCATGTACCTCGTCGATGAACAACACGATCTTGCCCTTGGCGCGCTTCACTTCGAATTGCAGCCTCCGCATGCGCTCCGAGAGGGCGCCACGAACGCCCGTACCGGACACCAACGCCCCCGCAGACAGCTCGACCACGATCGTGCCCTCGAGGCCGCGAACGCCTACGCCGCCGTGAGCAAGCCGTCGGGCCAAGCCCTCCACGATCGCCGTCTTCCCCACGCCAGGGGGTCCCACGAGAATTGGATTGTTCGAGCGGCGTCGGGCCAGCACGTCGAGGAGACGCTCGATCTCCGCGTCCCGGCCAATCACTTCATCGATGTGGCCGAGCGAGGCGAGCTCGGTCAGATTACGGCCAAGCTTGGCGAGCGTCGGATATGAACGCGCATCCAAGATGAACGGCGAAGACGAAGGCACGATGATCTCCTCGTCCAAATGCTCGGCCGGCTCGCTCGCCTCGATCGAAGGCTCGAGCATGGGCTCCTCTTCGGGCCCATCCAAGCAAAGCTCGATCGCGGCAGACGGAGTCGCGCTCGGCCGCGCCGATGGTCGGGCAGGTTTCAGCGCCGACGGTGAAGGGAAAGCGCCGGACGGCCGGCTGCGGGTCGTGGTCATCGGTGTGCTAGGCATGCTCTGCGTCTGCCGAGGCTGAAGGACGCTCTGCACCGCTTCCTGCACGCGCCTCGAGCCGGTTCCAATCTCCTCGAGGCTTCGGTGGGCCGCGCTGCGCGTGTCTCTCGCAATCGCGAACAGCAAGTGCGCTGGCAGGACCTGTGGGGCGTCCATCGCCTTGGCAATCCGGTAGGCGCGCTCGACCGCACGCTCGAGAGCGCTCGTCGGCTCGGAATCCACCACACGGATGGCGCTCAGCAGATCGCTTTCCTTCACCCCGAGCTGCGACAGGAGCTTCCCCATGGGACCGCCGGTCTGCAGCATTACGAGCAGCAGGTAGCCCGTCGACGGACTGTGCGCCCGCCTCTGCGCCTCACGCTGTGCGCGTGCGACCAGTCCTTTGACCCCCCCACTGACCGTCGTCATCGTGCTCGGTTCCTGGCTCGGAGTTAGCTGTCACCGCCCTGGGGCACAACTTTTCGGCGCTCTTCCGCCGCCACATGCGCCATCATCCGACATCAGCACACTTTATCACCCTGTCACTGTAAAGTTCTACTTGTTAGCTTGATCCTGGAAAGGCATCGAGGAGCAAGCTGTGAACCTACGCATCGCATTCGCCGCAACCGCTTTGGCCACCACGATTTCGGCGGTCACCCCTTGGCACGACGCCGGTGCCGTCTCCGGCCTGCGCGCCCGCATCTTCCTCACGCAGAAGGGCATTCCTCGCTCGCTTTCCGAGTCCGGTGTCATTCGCTTTGCCCAGGGAAACAAGGCGACCCGCCTGCGGGAAACGAGCGACGCACCCATCGAGGATCGGCAGTGGCGGGCCACGCTGGTGGTCAACTTCAACGCTCCCGTGGGCGACTCGGAATTCGGAGTGTTGTTCTACGACATTCAGACTGCGGAGCGGAAGTTCATCGCGCCGGCCATGACCGTGTTCGTCAACGACCGCAGCCAGCGCACGATCGTCCATAAGCTGCATCTGAAACGGCCTCAGTTCGAGCCCAATCGCAGGTTGGAGATGGTCGTGACGGTGCGACGCCAGGAGGTCGGACGTTACCGCTTTCAAATTCTCGGAGACAGGGTACAACACAGCGGCGAAGTCACCTTCACGGATGACGAAACCCGCTGACTCGTGCCAACCCTGAGTGAGGTCACCAAAAGGGCCAAAAACGGCTCACTCGATCCCGTCTACGTTCTAGTCGGAAGCGAGCGTCTGCTCATCGAACGGGTCGTGGATGCCCTGCGCGAAGCCATCGGTTCGATGGGCGCACCAGACTTCAACGTCGAGGTTTTCGACGGAAAGAGCCTGCAGGCAGCCAGTGTGACGGCTGCAGCGCGGACGTTGCCGATGATGGCGGAGATGCGACTGGTGCTCGTGCGCCACGTCGATGCCATGACACCCACCGAGCAGAGCCATCTCGTTCAGTACCTCGACGATCCGTGCGACACCACCTGCCTGGTTCTCACGGCAACCAAGCTCGACGGGCGCGAAAAGCTCGGGAAAACAGCAAAGAAACGCGGGTACCTGATCGATGCCAAACCGCTCCGCGGCCGCGAGCTGCGCGAGTTCGTCCGGGCGGAGGCGACAGCACGCCATCACAACATGGCGCCCCAGGCCGTCGAAGACCTACTGGACGCAGTGGGCGACGATCTCGCCGCCGTCGACGATGCTATGGAGCGGTTGTCGCTGTTCGTCGGGCCGGGTCAGCGCATCGACTGCGACGCTGTGGCCACGTGCATTACCCGCATTCGTGTCGAATCGATTTGGAGCCTGGTCGATGCCATCGGTCTCAAAGATCGTCGAAAGGGGGTCGCCGCCGCTCAATCCCTGCTCGATGACCGGGAGCCGCCTCTGAGGCTGCTCGCCATGGTCGCACGCCAGCTTCGCATCGTGGCCCGGATGCGCGAGGCGCTATCGGATGGGTTGCGGCCGCAAGAAGCGGCCAAGCGAGCCGGCGCGCCGCCCTTCAAAGCAGGCGATCTGACGGAGTCCGCCCGGCGCTTCACCGCAGATAGCTTGGGCAACGCATTCGCGCTGATCGCGGAAACGGACCGAGCGCTCAAGAGCAGCAAGCGCCCTGCGGACATCATCGTGCAGGAAGCAGTCCTCGAGCTCTGCGCAGACCCGCGCTGACCGGGACGAGCTCAGCCCTGCAGCGTGTTGACCTGGTGGGTCAGCCTGGAGATGTATCGCGAGCCGGTCTTGCGATGGTAGACGCCCTTCGCGACCGCGCCGTCGATACGGCTCACGGCCTCGACGAGCGCCTTTTTGGCTGCATCCGCGTCACCAGCTTCGACAGCCGCATGGACGCGTTTCACACTGGTTCGCACGCCGGTACGGACGTGCCGGTTCCGCGCAGTTCGCTTCACCGTCTGGCGGGCTCGCTTTTTTGCTGAAGCGTGGTTTGCCACTCTGATATCCTCCCCGTGGGGACGCGGGTGTTAGCCCTGCACCGTAGGGCTGTCAAGCCGGTGGCCGGAGCTTGCGACCCCTGCGCTCACCAAGCATAGAGGCTCGTGTCCCGACGCCAGCAAACGTTGAATTGGCTCGCCAACCTCGTGATCGAGCGCCGAAAGCTCGTGATCTCGGTTTGGGTCCTACTGACCATCGTTTTTGCGACGCAAATCCCGAAGCTCACCGCGGACCCTGCGCCTGAGAGTCTCCTCACTTCCTTCGAAGGTGAGGAATACGCCCTCATCCAAAAGCGGTTCCAAGAGTGGTTCGGCAAGCGGCGAGAAGCCGTCCTGATTCTCGTCGAGGCCGATGACGTTCTGTCTCAAAAGACCCTCCAGCAGATTCAGGACATCTCGCTCGAGTTCCAGAGCAAGCCGTGGGTGGACAAGGTTGCGAGCATCACCACGTTGAGCATCCCCCGGCGCGTCAAAGAAGCGAGCAGCGAGACGCAAGGCAAACCCCCGGAACAGGGCTTGGAGGGTCTGCAGGAAGTCGGAGACGAAGGCGACCAAGGCGGCCTCGAGGATCTGGACGATCTCGACGACCTCGACTCACTGGACGAAGAAGAGAAGACGAACGCACAGGGCGATCTCGAGGACGATACCTTCAACGCCCTGCTGGACATCATCGAAAGCGATCCCGATCGGTTTCCCGGAGGCATCGCGAAGGTCGGTCCCGCGCTTTCCACCGAGCTCAAAACCGGCCCCATCATACAGGGCAAGACGGTCACTAAAGAAGAGGCGACGGAGCTTGCCTCTGCGATCCAGGACAATCCGCTCCTCGTCGGCCGATTGATCGACGAGGATCACACGGTTGCCGGCATCGCGCTTCAGCTCAAAGAGCTCGAGCCGCGTCAGATGCTTGCCGCGATGGACGAGCTTCGCACGGACTTGGACCGTCTCGACAAGGAGGGCATCAAGGTGCACGTCGGCGGGCTCCCCTACCTTCGAAGCGTCCTCGTCGAGAAGATGCGCGAGGACAATTTCCGGCTGATTCCGCTCACCGTGCTGGTCTGTCTGGTGCTCCTCACCCTCTCGTTTCGATGGGTGCCGGGCGTTCTACTGCCGCTGGCAGCCGTGGCGATTACGGCTCTGGTGACCGTCGGCGCCATGGGGCTGTTCGGCGAGCCCATGAACATCCTGAACAACGTGATTGTGCCACTGCTGATCATCATCGTGATCAGTGACGCAACGCATTTGATACAGCGTTACCGAGATGAGGTGAGGTCGGATGGGGATCAGGATCGAACCGGCGCTGGGCGCCGCACGGTCCGCGCAATTGCGATCGCCTGCCTGCTTACCTCCGCCACGACCGCGGCCGGGCTTGGCTCGCTGGTGGTGTCCAAGACGGTGATGCTGCGGCATTTCGGAGTCACCGCTGGACTGGGCGTGATGCTCTCGTACTTGGTGATCATCACCTTCATGCCGGCGATCCTCACTTGGGTAAACCCACCGAAGCGCGAACAGTTGCGCCGGGAGCGCACCAGCATATTCACGAGCACTTCCAGCATCTTGGTAGCCAAGCTCTTACGTTGGCGTTGGCTGGTCCTCGGACTGACGGTCCTGTTCACGGCGGGCGCGGGCTACGTGGCGAGCAAGATTACCGTCGATCACGCGTTGCTCGACCAGTTCGACGAGAACGACCCCGTTTACACCACCACGCTGCTGATCGAAGAGAAGCTAGGAGGTGTTCGGCCCCTCGAAGTAGTGCTGGCCAGTACCGACAAAGACCATTTCATGAAGCCGGACATGATTCAGCGCATCCAGCGGATCCGCAATTGGGCTGCGCTCCGGCCCGAGGTGATTCGAACGCTCAGCTATGGCGACATGCTCCACGAGTCCTACGCGCTCCTCACAGGCGATCCAGACGCACGATCGGAGCCGTTCAAGAGCGAGAAACAAGTCAAGGGCTTGGTGACGATGATGAGCCAGCGCAACCCGAGCCCACTGAGCGATTGGCTCACGGAGGACGGTAAGAGGGCGCGTGTCCAGTTCAAACTGCGAGACGTGGGCGCGCAAGCGACGATGCGATTTCTCGACACCCTCGAAAAGATCATCGACCTCGAGTTAGGTGACGATCCGACCTTATCCGTATCGTTCACCGGAGAGGCCTATACGGGCTCGCGGGGTCAGACGGCCGTGGTGCGCGACCTGTTCGGAAGCATGGTCTCGGCCGTCGTGCTGATCGTTCTCTTGCTGACCTTCTTCTTCCGCAGCGTGCGGCTCGGCCTGTTGAGCATCCCGCCCAACCTCATTCCGCTCGTAGCCACGATGGCGTACATGGTCTGGCGCGAGATCCCACTCAACGTGTCGACGGTGATCATCTTTTCGATCAGCCTCGGGCTCGCCGTCAACGGAACAATTCACGTGCTCGCACGTTTTCGTGAGGAGATGCGCACCGGCATCGGCCGAGAAGCTGCTTTGGTTCGCGCATCGCGCGGCACCGGGCGCGCAATCGTGATTTCTTCGGTTACCTTGATGGCTGGGTTTGGCGTGCTGCTCTTGAGCTCTTTCATCCCGGTTCGAAATTTCGGCGAGCTGGTAGCCGTCACGATCGGTGGCTGCCTCGTCGCGACGATGGTCGTCTTGCCCCCGCTTCTGCGCGTCGCTGGCGGAAGCGGAGGCGTCTCCGACGAAGACTAGCCAGGCATCCGCTCGATTACCGCCGAAGCAAAGGCGTCGGTGCCGAGCGTGCCGCCGAGGTCGCGCGTCTTTTGGTCGTCGGACAAAGCGCGATTGTAGGCTTCGCGGATGCGGGCCGCGGAAATCCGACACCTCTCGTCACCCCGCGTGTCGGCGATGTGGTTCAGCATCATCACCGCCGACATCAGCAGAGCAAGGGGATTGGCCAAGTCCTTGCCTGCAATGTCGGGCGCAGAGCCGTGAACGGCTTCGAATACCGCATAGTCGTCGCCAATGTTGGCCCCCGGAATCACCCCGAGCCCGCCCACGAAGCCAGCGCACAGATCACTGAGAACGTCTCCGTAGAGATTTTCGAGCAACAAGACGTCGAACTGGGTCGGGTCTTGGACGAGACGCATGCAACCTGCATCGATGATGACCTCGTCATAGCCGATGTCGGTGTATCCCTCCTCCTCGCGGACCGAGCGCGCACAGCGAAGCAACATCCCATCCGTCATCTTCATGATGTTGGCCTTGTGCATGACCGTGACCTTTTTCCGACCTCGATCGCGAGCGTACTGAAATGCCCAGCGAGCAATTCGTGAAGACGCGAACTCGGTGGCTACCTTGAGGCTCGTCACCACCCCCTTGGTCACTTCATTCTCGATGCCGCTGTAGAGGCCCTCGGTGTTCTCTCGGATCACGACCAGATCCACGCCCTCGTAGCGGGTCTTGATGCTCGGAAGATTGCGAACGGGTCGCACCGCGGCGTAGAGATCGAGCCGCTTACGTAGTTGAACGTTCACCGAAGTGAAACCTTCACCCACGGGTGTCGTACAAGGTCCTTTGAGCGCGATGCCTCGCTCCCGAATGGAATCGAGCGTCTGCTCCGGTAACACCTCGCCCGCGCTCTCGAGCGCGGCTAAGCCGGCATGCCGTAGGGTCCACTCGAGCGGCGCTTCGGCCGCTTCGAGCACCCGTGTGGTTGCTCCGGCCACTTCAGGGCCGATCCCGTCGCCGGGAATGAGCACTATCTGATGCATTGTCATTTGTCGCTCCGGCCCCAAGACTAGCGCTTGCGAACGGATCGCCAATACGTTCTAAGAGGAAACATGCCCAAGACTGATTCGGTCATGCGCGCGATGACCAATGATGGGGCTTTTCGGGTCGTCGCGGCCCGGACGACCGATACGGCGCGGGCCGTCATCGGAGCCCAGAAGCTCACGGGCGACATCGCCCACGACATGGCGGACTTGGTAACGGCCGCGGTGCTGTACCGGGAGACGATGGCGCCCTCCCTACGCGTGCAGTGCATCATCCGGTTCGAAGGCGGCGCAGGCCAGCTCATCGCCGATTCACACCCCGACGGATGGAATCGGGGCCTGCTGCAGAGCCACACCGGGGAAACGCCCGACATGCGACGAGACCGGGCCACCCTCGAGATGATGCGAACCCTGCCGAGCTCCAACCTACACCGAGGCATCGTCGAAGTACCCGAGAGCGGGAATCTTTCGGAGGCGTTCATGCGTTACATGCAGCTATCGGAGCAAATCGTATCGATGATCTCCTTGGGTTCCGCAGTCGAGGACGACAATCCCACGGCAGGTGGATTCCTGGTCCAGCTGCTCCCGGAGGCCACCGAAGCGGAGACCGCCATGGAAACGATGACCAAGAGGCTCGAAGACTTCGTCGAGATTCGGGAGCGACTGCAGGAGTCCGACGGCTCCCCGGCGGGTCTCATCGAACAACTTTTCGAAGGCATGCCATTCACCTGGCTGCACAGCAGCGACATTCGTTTTGGCTGTCACTGCAGCGAGCTGCGGGTGATGACGGCGCTGAGCATGCTCGACCGTTCGGAGATCCAAGAGCTCGTCGACGAAGGCGAGCCGCTGAGCATCGGCTGCGACTATTGCGGAGCTTCGTACACGGTGGAGATCGCCCAATTGCGAGGTTTGCTGAGCGCGAGTTGAGCACACCGTCTTTCTTGCCGGGACTGGCGCCCCGTGCGCATCCTTCCGCCGATGTCCGCAGAGCCGTCTAAGACCTCGAATGGCGAAATCGTCCGCCGCGCAGGCCTGGTCGCCGCGGGCACCCTATCCTCTCGCGCGCTTGGCGCAATTCGCGATGCGGTCGTCGCCGCAGCATTTGCATTGGCGGCGACCGACGCTTTCTGGCTGGCATTCACCATCCCCAATGCCCTACGTGTGCTGCTCGGCGAGGGTGCCGTCTCGGCTGCCTTTGTACCCGTGTTCACCGAGGTGCGGGAACGGGAGGGCAAACCTCGCGCCGTACTCTTCTACAAGAACCTGATCGGGGTGATGGCGGTGGTTCTGCTGGGCGTGACGGTGGTGGGAGTCGTCGGTGCGCCTTGGATCGTCAAGGGATACGCATGGGGCTTTCAGCGGGACGAAGCGTTGTTCGATACCACCGTCGCGCTGACGCGTCTTCTCTTCCCCTACATCTTCTTGATGGGGCTTTCCGCCCTGATGATGGGTGCGCTCTATGCGAGCAAGCGATTCGCAGCCCCGTCGTTTGCCCCTGCACTGCTCAACGTCGCCCTCATCGCGGCCGCGCTCGTCCTCGCGCCGATTCTCAAAAGGCTCGGCTGGCCGGCGATCTTTGCCCTCGCATGGGGCGCGCTGCTCGGTGGCCTGCTCCAGCTTTTCGCACAGCTTCCAGCGCTGGCCAAAGAGCAGCTGGTCATCCGTCCCAGGCTGGGCTTCGATGACGTCTACGTGCGCAAGTGCGCGCGCCTCATGATTCCCTTGCTGGCGGGTCTTGGCGTCTATCAGCTCAACGTCCTCCTTTCCCGGCTGTTTGCCTCGTTTCTTCCCATCGGAAGTGTGAGCTATCTCTACTACGGACAACGCTTGGCCGAGATTCCTCAGGGCATGTTTGCCTTGGCCATCGCCTCCGCTGCGCTCCCTTCCTTGAGTCACGCGGTGGCCCACGGTGATGAGGGAGAAGCCAAGCGCCTATTCCGCCACGCCTTACGTCTGTCGCTGTTCGTCGCGGTGCCCTCGGGTGTGGCGCTGGTGATCTTGGCCGAGCCCGCCGTGACGGTGTTCTTCGGCCGCGGGCACTACGACGCCAAAGCCATCGAAGAGACCACGCGATCCTTCGTGTGGCAGGCCGCTGGCATCTGGGCGGTTGCCTCCGTCCGCACGATCGTCCCCATGTTCCACGCGCACAACGACACCCGGACTCCCGTCGTGGCCAGCGCGTTGAATTTGATCACCTTCATCGGCCTGAGCCTGCTGCTGATGGATCCGATGCAGCACGCCGGGCTCGCGCTGGCGACCACCGCCGCCGCCGTGGTCCAGCTGGTCGCTCTCCTCTGGCTTCTGAGGCGCCGAGCCGGCCGGCTCGGCTTGAAGGAAGTCGCCCGAAGCGGGCTTCGAGTCTTGGGGGCGAGCACCGCGATGGGCGCGGTCGCATGGTTCGGTGCCGGCCTCGGTCACTGGGAGCTCGGGGGTAACGATCCCAGGAATCTGACCGTTTTCGCGGGAACGGCGATCGCGTGCGTGGCGGCCTATCTGGCGGCGGCGGCCCTGTTGGGCTCGCCTGAGCTCCGCGATCTGCGTGAAGCGGTGCGTCGGCGCGTGCGTGCGTGAAGGGCCGCAGGTGGCTACAACCACCCGATGGACCTCAACCGCCCGATCGACGTGCTCGATGCCGAGTTCGTGGCCGGAGCAACCACGATAGGGCAGCTGCCTGCGCCAACCTTCGCCGAAGTTGCCTTCGCCGGACGATCCAACGTCGGCAAATCGAGCCTCATCAACAGCCTGGTTCGCCGAAGGAAGCTCGTCCGAACGAGCAGCGCGCCGGGGTGCACGCGGGCAGTCAACATCTTCCGAGTGCGTCTACGCACGGACGGGGACGAGGCACATCTGGATTTGGTGGACTTGCCTGGCTACGGCTACGCTCAGCGCAGCAAGGCGGAGCGCAGAGCATGGGGTCCGCTGATCGAGGGTTTCCTCAGCGGGCGGCCCGGGCTTCGCGGTGCCGTGGTCATCCTCGACATTCGGCGAGGCGCGCAAAAGGAAGACCTCCAGCTCCTCGAGTTTTTGAGAAGTGTCGGTGTGAGCCCGGTCGTCGTAGCGACCAAGATCGACAAGCTTCCTGCGAGCAAGCGAAAGTTGGCCTTGGCTCAGCTCAAGCGTGAGCTCGACACTCCGGTGACCGCATACAGCGCCGTCACCGGTGAGGGACGCGACGCGTTGTGGAAACGATTGCTCTCGGTCAGCAGCATTCAGAGGGCTGAGCGGGGCACTATGCCCTGAGACGCTACTCGTCGAGGTCGAGCTTCAATTTCTGGTCGGGGTCGCGCAGCCGTACGCTCGAGGGATCACCGAGAATGAGCGCCGGACCGGACGATCCGTCGGATGCGGGCGGGGGCCCAGAGACGACGGGATCGGGTAAATCGAGCTCCCCCGCCGCGTCCCGGGCCGGAGATGGCGCTTCGTCCTCCCCGACCACGTCCGCGCCCACCATCCGCTTCGCATACTCGCGAACCTTGCTGCGCTTGTCCGAGGGCACGAGCTCCAAAGCCGCCGCCACGCTCGCACGGGCGGCAGCATCATCCCCCGCGCTTTGAAAGACGTGTGCTGCCTGCAAGCGCAGTTGCCAGTTGTCGGGGTCGAGCTCGACGGCTCGTCTCATCTTAGCGGAGGCCAACGCGAGATCGTGCTCTGCAAGGTGGTATTCCGCCCAACCGGCCCACACCATCGGCGCCTCGGGGCTGAGCGACTGGGCGGTTTCGAGCTCGACTCGTGCTCGCGCGAGATCATCGGAACCTAGGTAGATGCTCGCCAAGGCAAGGTGGGCTCGCCCGTAGCGGGGCCATTGGTCAAGAACCTGCGTGACGATGCGATTCGCCTCCGCAAATTGGCCCTCGGCTGAATCTCCTTGCCCCGTC
This sequence comes from uncultured delta proteobacterium, assembly GCA_963817725.1. Taxonomy (GTDB): domain Bacteria; phylum Myxococcota_A; class Polyangia; order Polyangiales; family Houyiibacteriaceae; genus SG8-38. Next base: position 32,625 of record CAWFPD010000001.1, on the reverse strand, counting down.
ATCTGGAGCATGCCCGCCTGCGCCAAGAAGAGCTGCGCCAAGCTCAGCTTCCGCGGCCCGTCCGGCCTGAGCTCCGCGGCGGCTTGGAGCTCCCGGAGCCCATCGGCAAAGCCACCCGATTCGGCAAGCACGGTCGCATGGGCCACTCGGATGGGAGGGGAGAGAGGATCGAGCGAAAGCGCGGCTTCGATCATGGGCAACGCCTTGGTTGCGTCTCCCGAGCGCGCGAAGATTCGAATCGCCTCCGTCCCGAGCGCAGCACCCACCACCTCCGTATCGCGTAAGACCCGGGCGCCTGAGGGAACGATCTCTCCGCGTCCTCCCCATGGATCGAAAAACGCCGACGGCTCTTCGTCCTCTCCTTGGTACACCGCGGTCACGAAGTACCCGAGCACGCCCGAGGGGTCCGCCGGCGCCTCGGCACCCCCGAGCTCCCACGCCTCCGCGACCATCGCCCGTGAGCCCTGCTTGCGTAGCACCGCGGTCATCGTGACCGCCATCTCGAGCGGATAGAGCTTCACCCGATCATCGTGCGCCGCCATCAGAGCAAGCGTCTCTTCGGCGGTGAGCACTTCACGGGGAAGCGTGAGCTCGAGCGACCACCGCGACGATTCCCCATGCAACCGCCCGGCTAGCTCGGTCGGGTTCGAGGGCCAGCCCTCGACCTCTCCGGGAAGCGCGAACATGGACGCAAAGGGGCCGGCAGCGATTCTGATCTCGCTGCAGGTAGGCGGAGAGCTCGCGGGGCTCGAGAGGACGCAATGGAGGGTTCTCGTCGAGCGCCACCGTAGAGGAGCGGTACACCCCGTAGCCGATGCCCGCTGCGGCGACGACGAGCGCGGCGCCCACGAGCCATCCGCGCGCCCCCTTGCGGCCGGGGGCGACTCCCCGGACTCCTTCAATCCCGCTTCGTCGCATGCATTTGGGGCAACGCGGTTTCGCCTCCGTTTCGTCAGTGACGAACTCCTCGTTGCAATTCGCGCAAAAATACCTACTCGACATGATCGGCGAGCATACGGCTAGGGTCGCGTGTCGTCGAACGGGGGGTCGGGCACGAAGCCTCCTCGGTGAAATCGCGCCACCGCGAACCCGCAATCTCGCGCCCGGCCCTGGCGCCACTCGCTGTCCCAGAGCTCTACCTCGCATTGCACGTCACCGAAATTGATTTCGAGCGCGGGCTTGGCCTCATCGAGGCTCGGCTGCTCCTTGTCCGTCGAGCCCAACGAGCAGCAATCGAGCGCACGCAACGTGCCCACCAGCTCCGCATACTCTTTGTCTGAAACCGTTCGGGAAACGCTCATCATGGTTCCATCCGCCGTTTCATTCGTGACGACGAGCGTTCGATCGCCCTCGAGCACCGCATGCAGACTGTCACGGTCGGAGGTGCGACTGGTCACGCTCCAAGAGACCACGACGGTGTCCGGCGCAACTTGGGGCAACCGTACGGCTTGCTCACTCTCGTTTCGGCTGCAGCCGATGAGCAGAGCCACTGCGAAGAACGAGGGCCTCCATCTGAGATGCACCCAAAGACTCTAGGCCGGGATGCTCGCACGTGCATCACGAAGCTGGTGCGCCATACTCCGATCTGTGCCCGTCGAGCTCGACTGCCTCAGCTGTGGCGCTTGCTGCCGTACCGGAACGGACGGCCGCATCTTGATCCCGCCCGAAGACCTCACACGTTGGCGCGCGATGGGGCGGAACGACATCGCGGACGCGGTGCAGCCGGGGCACTTCGGCATGATGGCATTTGCCACGCGCGAAGACGGCTCGTGCGTGCACCTCGGAACCTCGGGCAATCCCAATGCATGCCGAATCTACGATCTCCGGGGCACGACGTGCCGGGACTTCGAGAAGGGAAGCTCTCAGTGCCTCGAGTACCGTAAAGACGCGACATTGACACGAGGCCGTTGTCAGGCGCGCCAGGAGTCGAGTAAAACCGACCCATGACCCACCGGGCCAAGCTGTTTGCGGCGCTGAGTCTGGGCGCATTTCTCTTGGCGCTTCACTCGGAGGCCGAGGTTTCACCCGAGACCATCGGTCAGGTGAAAGAGCTTCCGCAGACCGTGGGTGACCATTGGGTATGGGTTCCGGACCGATTGTTCCGGCATTCGATCTTGTTGGACGGCGACAGCGGCCACATGCTCGGCGTGATCGACAGCGGTGCGCAGATCACGCCGAAGCCTCCCCTGTGGTCGCGAGCACGCAACGAAATCTACAATGTCGATACGATTTATTCACGCGGCCATCGCGGTGAACGGAAGGACTTCGTGGTCATCTATGACTCCCGAACGTTGAACGTGAAGGGCGAGGTGGAGATCCCACCGAGGACCGCAGATACGAGCACTGGCATCGCCCTGGTCGGCCTCCTCGACGGGGATCGGTTCCTGATCGCGCTCAATCAATCCCCAGGAACCTCCGTATCCGTAGTCGACCTCGAGAACCGTCGGCTCGTCGGGGAGGTGCAGACAGCGGGCTGTGCTGGAGTATTTCCGGCGGGTCCGAGGAGGTTCGGGATGCTTTGCGGCGACGGAACCGCCCTCACCGTTCATGTGACGGAAGCTGGTGAGCTCGATCGAATGACCCGGAGCCAGCCGTTCTTCGACGTGGTCGATGACCCGGTGACCGAAAAAGGCGTACGTGACGGCTCGACGTGGTGGTTCGCTTCTTTCCAGGGCTTCCTCTACGAGGTCGACTTCGGCGGGGACGCACCGATGCCCAAGACGCCGTGGCCACTTTTTTCCGAGAGCGAGATCCAAGACGGATGGCGCATCGGCGGCGCTCAACATCTCGCGTTGCATCAGGGGGCCCAGCGCCTCTATTCCATCGTACACCAGGGCGGCCCCGGTTCTCACAAGGACCCGGGAAGCGAGATTTGGGTCTACGATTTGTCGTCGCGACGCAAGGTCGGCTCGTTCTCGACACCGAACCTAATCAGCGCGTTTCTCGGGCCTCAGGCTGGCTTCGAAGCGACCGGCACGTTTGGGAAGATTCTGAGCTTCGTGGTTCCCAACGCGGGCGTGCACAGCGTCGCCGTCACACAGGATGCCCAGCCGTTGTTGTTCGTGCGTAACGCGGACCTAGGCGCGGTGGGCGTTCTCGACGCCCTGACTGGAGAGCACCTTCGGGACATCGAGGAGACTGGGTTGTCCGGCGCTTTGCTGGTGGTGCCATGATCGACCCCGTCATCGACTTGTCCCTTCGTCTCGCCCTCTCGCTCCTCTTCGCGGGAGCGGCTTGGCACAAGATCTTCGACCCGCGCCGCTTCGAGGCCGCCGTTCGAGGCTATGAGGTGCTGCCTGCCCCGATGGTGCCCATCGCCTCCAAACTGCTTCCGCTGGCCGAGGCGATCATCGCGCTAGGGCTCCTATATGGTCCCGCGCGGCCCGCCGCGGTCGGTGGCGCGATCTCGATCTTGCTCCTCTACGCGGCTTCCATCTCGATCAATCTCGCGCGCGGGCGTCGCGACATCGACTGCGGATGTTTCGCATCTTCCTCGCGCGCTCCGCTGAGCGGCTGGCTGGTGGCCCGGAACATAGCCCTGGCTGCGGCGGCCTACGCGTTGGTTTGGCCCAGCCGACCACGCAACCTGATCTGGGTGGACTGGCTCACCGTCGCAACGACGCTCATCGCGCTGTCACTGCTTTGGCTCGCGGGTCAACGTCTCGCGGAAACGGGCCCTGCCCTTCAAAGAATGGGAGGCAATCGATGATCGACGCACTGGTCGTCTCGAACGTGGTGTTGTGGCTACTCGTAATCGGGCTCGCCCTCACGGTGCTGGCGCTGACCCGCCAAATTGGACTGCTGCACGAGCGCATCTCTCCGGTGGGTGCCCTTTCCGCACAAAGCAAGATCAAGGTCGGCGACAGAGCCCCGGAGCTTGCCCTAATCGACATCCACGATCGTCCGCTGCAAGTGGGCGCCCCATCGAAAGACGGTAGCCGCACGCTGCTGTTTTTTCTTTCGCCCACGTGTCCAGTGTGCGAAACGCTGCTCCCCACGGTGGAGCGGGTGGCCCGAACCGAGGTGCCCCGCGTTCGGGTAATCTTGGCTAGCGACGGCCACATCGAGGAGCATCGCGCGTTTTCCGCCGAGAAGCGCATCTCCCACTTGCCGTACGTGCTGTCAGCACCATTGGGAATGGCCTACGGCGTGGCCAAGCTTCCCTACGCCGTCCTCATCGACGATGAAGGCGTCGTGGCGGCGCAAGGTCTGGTCAATACGCGCGAGCACCTGGAAAGCCTGTTCGAGGCGCAGCGGCACGGCGTGGCGTCGATCCAAGACTATCTTCGGGAGAAGGTCCGATGAGCCGGATGGATCGTTGGTTCGAAGGGCTTTCCAGGCAATCTGCGCGTCGGCTGTCGCGCCGGCATTGGCTGTCGCGCTTCGGCGGCGTGTTGGTGGGAGGGGCTACCCTTCCCTTACTCCCCGTGGCCCGGGCCGCGGAGAAAAACGCGGTGGGGGAAGACGGTGTGAGAGGCCGCGAAGGCGACCCGTCACGCTGCGAGTATTGGCGCCATTGCGCGATCGACGGATTCCTTTGCAGCTGCTGCGGGGGCTCGCACACCGCGTGCCCGCCGGGCACCGAGATGTCACCGGTCACCTGGATCGGAACCTGCCGAAATCCTGCCGACGGCAAGGACTACATCATTTCTTACAACGACTGCTGCGGAAGGACTTTCTGCGGACGGTGCGTGTGCAATCGAAACGAAGGCGACCGCCCGATCTATCACTGGTATCGAAGCAACGACCTCAACTGGTGCAGCGGCGCCTCAGCGCAAACGTATAACTGCTCGACCGCGGTGGTGGTGAAGATAGCGCAAGAGGCGCAGCCCGAGCGATGAAGCGCTCGCTGCCCATCCTCGCGTTGCTCTTCGCGAGCTCGATCGCGAGAGCCGACTCGTTCGAGGAGCACGACTACATCTTGAATTGCGCAGGATGCCATCGGATCGACGGCTCCGGCTCGCGGAACGTGCCCTCGCTCCACTCGATGCCCGAAGTCGCTCGGAAACAGGGCGCTCGCGAGTATTGGGTCCGCGTGCCCGGCGCCGCCCAAGCTCCCCTGGCCGATGCTCGCTTCGCAGCGCTCATGAATTGGCTGGTTGCGCGATTCACCGGATCTCCCCCCGATCCGCCCTACACGGCCGAAGAAGTCGCTCGGCTGCGCGCACATCCCCTACGCAACCCCATTGCCCACCGCAAATCCCTTCTCGCGGGAACACGCTAGCCACCAAAACCGCTGGCGTGTAGGTGGCGCTTGGCACATCCTCGTCGGCATGCTCGAGCCCGTCTCCGTTCGAGTCGGCGACCAGACGCACGACGCGCATCTCGCACTACCCGATGCGGGTGCGGCTCCGTTTCCAGGCGTCGTCGTCATCCACGACATTTTTGGCGATAGCCCCGACCTGCGCCGGCATTGCATGCGTTTTGCCAACGCAGGTTACGCGGCGATCGGGCCTGACCTCTATCGAGGCGGCCGCCCCGGTTGCGTGGTGAGGGCCCTTGCATCGATGGCAACCGGAAGGGGCTTGGCATACGAGGTCATCGACGCCGCCAGAGCCTACCTTGCCGCACGGGACGACGTCGATGCGGATCGACTGGGCGTGGTCGGCTTCTGCATGGGAGGCGGCTTTGCCCTCATCGCGGCCGCCGACCAGTCGTTCGCAGTCGCCGCGCCGTTCTACGGCGCCGTCCCGAGCAAGGCTTCGCGCCTCCGAGACGTGTGTCCCACGATCGCGCAGTATGGCGAACAGGATACCGTCTATCTTTCGCATGCCAGACGCCTCGCTCGTCACCTCGAAGAGCTCGGGGTCGATCACGAGGTGCACATCTACGACGGCGTCGGCCACTCGTTCATGAACGAGCACGCCGGCCGCCTCGCTCGTCTAGCGCGGCACACCCCGATCCACGCGTTCTACGACCCGGACACCGAAGCCAAAGCCTGGAGCGCGCTCCTCGACTTCTTTCAGAAGCACCTTCCTAGTCGCTGAAGAGGTTTTCGACGTCGGCTTTGGTGAGGCCCTTGAGGGGGCTGCCCTCGGCGGACAACACGTTGCTGACGAGCTCCCGCTTCTTCGCGGACAGTTGGAGGATCTTTTCCTCCACGGTGCCCTCGGCGATCAGCTTGTAGACGTTTACGTTTTTGGTCTGGCCGATTCGGTGGGCGCGGTCGGTCGCCTGATCTTCGACGGCGGGGTTCCACCAGGGATCGAAGTGAACCACGGTATCGGCTCCGGTCAGATTGAGGCCGGTTCCACCCGCCTTGAGCGAGATCAAGAAGACCGGAACCTTCGAATCCTCGTTGAAGCGATCGACTCGTGCGAGGCGGTCCTTGGTCGAACCGTCCAAGTACTCGTAGGTCACCCCATCGGAGTCGAGCGCCGCCCGGATGTGGTTGAGCATTTCGACGAACTGGCTGAACACCAACACACGGTGTCCGCCGTCGATCGCTTCGTCGATGATCTCGCGAAGGGCGCCGAGCTTGCCGCTGTCGTCCGGTCCGAACTCAGTGTCGGGTAGCTTCATCAGCCTCGGATCGCATGCGACCTGTCGCAGACGCGTGAGCGCGGCGAGAATCTGGATCTGAGAGCGGCTCACACCCTGCTTTTCGACCTCGCTGAGCACGCTCTTGCGGATTTGGCGAAGGATCTGCTTGTAGAGCTTCGACTGCTCTTCGGCCAGCGGCACGATCATTTCTTGCTCGATCTTGTCAGGCAGATCCTGCGCGACGTCGCTCTTCACACGCCGCATGACGAAGGGCTTGATCGTCGCCCGTAGGCGCTCTGCCGTTTCCGTGTCGCCGCGGTCGATGGGTCGGGCAATCCGTTCCTCGAACGTCTTCAGATTACCGAGCAGGCCGGGCGACACGAAATCGAAAATGCTCCAGAGCTCGCTCAACCGGTTCTCGATGGGCGTCCCAGTCAGGGCCAACCTCCGCTCACTCCCGAGCTTCTTGGCGGCGCGGGCGGTCTGGCTCATCGGATTCTTGATGTGCTGGGCCTCGTCCAAGATCACATACCGCAGCCCGAGCTCCTGCAAGAGCTCCTCGTCCCGCCGAAGCAAGGCGTAGCTGGTGATCATGACATCGGCCTTTTCCAGCTCACCAGCACGCTGGTTGCGGTTGGGCCCCTGCCAAACGACCGTCTTGAGGCCGGGCGCGAACTTGTGAATCTCGCGCTCCCAGTTGGACACCACGGACGTCGGCGCGATGACGAGGTTGAGCTTTTTCTTGTGTTTACCCTTGGCCCACAACAGGAGCGCAATCGTCTGCAACGTCTTGCCGAGGCCCATGTCGTCGGCGAGGATTCCACCGCTGTTGAGCCCGTCGAGGAACACCAGCCAGGCAAAGCCGTCTTTCTGATAAGGCCGGAGCTCGGCTTTGAGGCCTCGCGGCTTAGCGACGCTCGGAACTTCGTCGATGTCCTCGATCTTGGCGAACAGCGTCTTGGCGGACGCGGACACCCTCGCGTTTTGGACCATCTTCATCAGGTCTTGAACGCGCCCAGCCTGCGAGATGGGAAGCTTTTCCTTCGCGCCGGCCGTGGCATAGATCTCCGCCATCCGCGTCAGCACGTCGCCCACTTTGTTGGGGTCGACCGGTGCGTACGTTCCATCTTCCAGTCGAACGAGCCGGCGCCCGTGCTCGAGACAAGCCCGTAGCTCTTCCTCGCGAACCGCAGCGCCACCCGACGCGAACGTCATGTCGAGATTGAGCCAATCGACTCCGCTCGAGACGCGCATCTGCGGCGTCACCGACTCGTCGCGAATCGTCACGTCGACCAAGTCGTCGGGGATGAAACGATCCCAGTCCTCGGGAAGCTCTCCAATTCCATGCGTCCAAAACGCAATGGCGTCGTCACCTGAAGCCACCAGCTCCTCGCCGGATTCCGAAACCTCGAAACTCTGATTGAGCAGCGCTTGAATGCCCGCCATCTCCGTGCCCACATCGCGCCGGACCACCCTGGGGCGCGCCTTCCCATTCTTGGGGGGCAGGACCGCCAGTGGCGAGGGAATGTCGTCGGGCGGAACGTCGAACTCCTGATCTTCGTACCGCACATAGAGCCGCACACGAGCTTCGATGATGTCGCCATCAGCCTTGAGCTCGAAGCGCGGCTTCTGATCGACGAGGTCCGCGACGGCGTTCAAGTCGGGCAGCTCGGCGCCGATCGATGCGGCCACCCGCGGAATGTACTCGCCGAGCAGCGCCGGCAGCTCGTCGAACGAATGAACCATCGCCGGAGAGCGATAGAGACGTTGCAACCAGGCCGGAGTGACCAATTCACTCAACGGCCGCGCCACGCCCTCGGTGGTATCGATCTGCCACCCTGGGGTCCCTTCGAACCAGGCGCCGCTCGAAAGCGCAAACCGTCGCTTGTTGCTCTCTAGGTAGAACACTACCCGCACGCGCAGACTGTCTCCGTTGACGGGGTCGAGCTCGATCCGCGGCTTGAGTGCTTCGTTGGCAAAGCGCAACTCCATCGAGGCAGGCTCGAGCAGAACGCGTCGGTCGCTCAGCATCTCCAAGACCTCGGCCGCATCCTCCCCGCGAAGCTCCGCGGTCGTCGCCTGTCCGCGATTGGCGTTCCTCGCCAGCGCGCGAAACAGGGGCCGCTCGTCGATCGAGACCATGTTGAACGCGCTCAGCGCATCGTTGATGGGCACGGCGCTTCGCGAGCCCGCCAACACGGGAGTCACCGTGATCGACGCCGGGCGCACCGTCATGCGGTATTCATACTCGAGCGGTCTGTCGAGCGCTTCGGCAGGTATCCATGCGTCGAGCGGGCCGCGCGTCTCGCCTCGCTGGGCTTGGAGCTCCCGGGGCGACATGATCTCGAGGGCACCGACATCGGCTCCACCCCCGCTACGACGCCGCCGCCTCGATCGCCGCCTCTTGCCGCCCACGGAAACCGTACCCGGCACGTGGATTGGCTCGGTCTTCTTCTTCTTCTTGCTTTGTTGCTGCTGTTGCTGCGACCCCTTGGCGCGCGGCGGCCGCACCTCGTCGCGCAACGCGACCATCACTGCAGCAACGTGCTTGCAGTGACCGGTGGGTCCGCGCCAGCCCGGACAGGTGCAGCTCGATTCCCAGCTATCGCCGGTACTGTCGTACTTGACGTTCGTTCGGTAGGGCTCTTCTGCGGTGCGAACGGAGATCTCGCCGCTAACCGCATTCTCTTCTTCGTGCAGGTTTTCTACGGCCTTGCGTCGCGCATAGAGGCGACCGCGCAAGAACGCGTTCCCGCCCGTGACACGCTGAATGGCGCGGTCACTCATGGACGCGAGCTTTTTGGCCACGGCGGTGGTCGGCTCACGCCAGCTGGGCGCCTCTTCGTTCGAAGACGCTTGCTGAGCCGGCCTTTCTTGCGCGGCTTCTTCTTCCGTTTCTTGGAGAGCGGTTTCGGCCATCTGGCGAGGGCTTTTTGGAGCGTGAAGTGATTTCTTTTGGAGCCTTGCGGGACCTACACAGGACTACGCGCGTCGCGTCTTCACCCCGTCGCGGCGTCGTTGCTCGTTCTACCGTGTGGCACCCGAGTATAGACTGCAACCGCCGCTATTTTCGAATGTTACACAGGCCGGCAAAGACTGCAACTCCCGCTCCTCCCACCCCGTCGGGGCGAGCCTACCCCGAAGCCCGGACCAACCCCTCCGGCAGCAGAAGCGATGGCCTCCCGGTCGAGAACACCCAGAGCTGATGGGCCGCGCGGGTGGCCGCGATGTGAAGCAGGTGGCGGGCCTCGTCATCGACCGGAAATGTCGAGCTATTACAGTCCACGATGACCACGTAGTCGAACTCCAAGCCCTTGACCTGGCGCACGTCGGTCACGTCCACGCCGGGGCGGAAGAGGAAGTCCTGGTAAGCGACGCGGCGCAGGTTGGGCACCTCCCCGTGACGCAGCCCCGTATAGTAGAGATCGGCCTGCTCGGGGTAGCGGGCGATCACGGCGATCGACGACAGGGGCTCGGAGCTCACCAGCTTCCGGAGGGCCTCCGACAAGAAGCCCACGGCCTCCCCGCTGCCCCCGAACTGAAAAAGCTCGACGGGGGCCCCGTACCGCGTGGCTTCGCCCGACACCTCGTTGCGAAGCGGGCCAAGCACGTCGGTCGCGAACTCCAAGATCTCGTGCGTGGAGCGATAGCTGAGCTTGAGCGGCTCGATTTGGATGTGATCGAGCTTGAGCTGCTCGAGCACGTGCCGCCAATCGGTGAAGCCGTTGTCGAGGTGGAGCTTTTGGGCAATGTCGCCCGCGAGCGTCACGCTCTGCTGCGCGGTCGCGGTGTCGAGCACCACCGCGAGCTCGACTGGGCTCATGTCTTGCGCCTCGTCGACGAAAATGTGCTCGTAGGCGAGCATCGCCCCGCGCGCGAAAAGGGGGCTGCAAAGCGCCTGATGCAACCGAAGCAAGAGGGCGTCGTCTTCGCGGTCGAGGGCCGCCGGCTCTTCTTCTTGAGCCCCATCGACGCCGAGCTCGGCTTGCTGTGTCTCCTCGTCTTCCTCGAGCGAGTCCTCGTAGGCCAAAAGCGCCCGAGTCGAATGCCGGCCGCACCACGCATGCGCCCACTCGAGCTCTTTGTCGCTCAGCGCATCTTGTCCCCACCGCGCAAACGCGTCGGTGAGCCGCTGCGAGTCGGTGATGAGGTCGGCCCATGCAGTCACGACATCACGCGCGCGGGCAGACCAGCGTTCGCAGATCCGCCGGACGGCATGCCGCGTTCCAAGCGCTACACTCTCGGCTTCCCCTTCGCGGGCCTGAAGCCACTGCAACAGCAGCTCGAGCCGCACGCCTAGGGGCTGCGCGGCGCTGCCGTGCCACACGCGCGCAACGCGAGCGCCGCCCTCGGTCTTCTTGGTTTCCGCGAGAATCTCGGCCTCCGCGCGCTCGGACAGCTCTGCGACGTATCGATCGATGGCGCGAAGCATGGCCGGGTGTTTTTTCATCCGGACCACGTAGGTGGGGGTGTCTTCGACGTAGCGTGTGGTGAGCTTGGGCAGATGGCGCCGCCGCTGCTGCTCGGCCCATTCCTGAAAGGTCTGCACCGGCACGTCCTCGACCCCGAGCGCTGGAAGCACGCGCGAGATGTAGCGAACCAGCGCATCGTTGAAGACGATCACCAGCATTTGATCCGACCGGAAGCGCTGCGGATCCTGAAACGCCAGATACGCTAGGCGGTGAAGCCCGATGGTCGTCTTGCCGCTTCCCGCGCCGCCCTGGATGACCACCAGTCCCGAAGTCGGCTTGCTGATCAGGTCGAACTGCCGCGGATCGATGAGCGCGGTGATCTCGGACAGATGCTTGTCCTCGCGCATGTCCTCATCACCGATTCCAAGCGTGCCGGGGCGATGATACGACTCGGGACGCATCGCCATGCCCTGGCCTCCCGACAACTTGGTGGCTTGATCGGCAACCCGCCGCCAAGAGCCTTCACGCGACCGGCGGAACGTCCCCTGCGGCGAGCCGATGCGTCGGAGCTTTCCCGTCGTGATCGACAGATTGCGCCTTACGACGACTTCTCCTTCGACCTCGCGATCGCCGAAAATCTCGTCGTAATCGTCGCCCTCTTCATACCGGTAGTAGACCCGGCTCACCGGGGCGTCGCGCCAATCGACGATGCGTACGCCGGTCTTGGGATCGAGAAACGTGCTCCTGCCGATCAGGATCTCGCGCTTGCGGTCGTCCTCTTCGAGCACCATGCGGCCGAAATAGGGCGACATGGGATCGACTGTGCCTTCGACGACCTTGGCGCGCCGCTGCGCAACCTGCTGCAAACGCTCCATTTCCTCGACCAGCGGCGGGATGTCCTCGAGACGTGCTTCGCGGATCTGATCGCGCAGTGCGATCAGCTCCGCGTCGTAGTCGATGAGCTGCCCCCGCTGGCTCGGGCGCCGGGCCTCGATGGTCCGATGCACTCGCGCCAGGACCTTTTCCTCCTGGGCGACGATTTCGTCCATCTCCGCGTCGACGGGTCGCGGATCGGCCTCGGGACCTCGGTTGAGCTCAGCCTGCTTCATGGGTCGCGTATCAAGGACGAAACATGTCCTACATAAGCGAATTCGGGGACGAGTAGCACGATTCGGACCCGACTCCAAGCCTGAATGGAAAGCTTCATCCTTTGGCGCCGTTGCGCTACCCGAGCTCCTTGAGGAGTACCTTCGAGCGGCGCCCTTGGTCGTACATCGAGCGACGCGCTGCCGGCAGGTCCTCGAGGTCGCAGCCCTCGAAGCCCCTCTCCCGAAACCAGTGCGAGGTTTGGGTCGTGAGGACGAACATGCGGGTCAACCCGTCGGTCAGACTTCGTCGCTCGAGATACTGAAGCAGCTGGTCGCCTCGGCCCGACGTGCGGTAATCGGGATGCACCACGAGGCAGGCAAGCTCTGCAATGGCGTCCTTCGGGTAGGGATAGAGCGCGGCGCAGGCGACGACCATGCCGTCGCGCTCGATCACGGTGAATCGCTCGATGTCGTTTTCGAGCATCTCCCGGGAGCGGCGGACGAGGGTGCCCTGCTCCTCGAGTGGCTCGATGAGAGCGAGGATGCCTCCGATGTCGGTGCGTACCGCCGGACGGACGCCCTCGAAGGTCTGGGATGTCACCAGGGTTCCAATGCCATCCCGCGTGAATAGCTCGCGCAATAGGGAGCCATCGCTCTTTCGGGACACCAGGTGCGCCCGCGGCACGCCGCCGCGGCATGCTTCGATCGCCGCTGTCAGATGACGCTCGACGTCGTGCCCGAGGATCCTGCCCGATGCGAGGAGCTCCTCGGCCTCTCGAGGGGTGAGCTGGGTGGGTGTGTGCTCCTCCGCATTCAAGACCCCGGGCTCCTCGAGCAGCCCGATCAGCTTGTCGGCGCGCAGGGCCACCGCAGTCGCGGCCGCGACGTCATGGCTGCTGATGTTGAATGCCTCTCCGGTCGCGGAGTACCCGATCGGCGTGAGCACCACCACGGCTCCATCATCGAGCCTCTGGACGATGGCGTCCGCATCGATGCGCCGGGGCTTGCCCGTGTACTGGTAGTCGATACCATCGACCACGCCGATGGGCTGCGCGGTCACGAAGTTGCCCGTTGCCACCCGAAGCCGGGCGCCCGCCATGGGGGAGTTGGGCAACCCCATCGACAGAAGGGACTCCAGCTCCACCCGGGTCGTGCCAACGGCTTCTTTCACGCACTGCAACGCGATCTCGTCCGTGATTCGTAGGCCGCGTTCGTAGCGGGGCTGCGCGCCCCGTCTCGCCAGCGCTTCGTCGATCTGAGGGCGTGCCCCGGCAACCAGCACAATACGCACCCCCAGCGAATGCAGCAGCGCGACGTCATAAAGCAAAGTACGCAGATCTCTCGATGCGACCGCCTCGCCGCCGAACATGATCACGAACGTACGCCCCCGATGCGCATGGATGTACGGTGCGCTTGCTCGGAAGTGTTGAACGAAGGGATCGACTTGAGGGCTCATGAGGGCTCGATGCAGAAACGTTGGATCAGCGCCGCGTACACTTCGGTGGCACGGTCGACAGCCGCCATGGTGACATATTCGTCGGGTTGATGCGCGACCGCGATGTCGCCCGCGCCGACGATGAGTGTCTGCAGCCCCAACTCGGCCAGGTACGGCGCCTCGGTGCCGAAGAGCGCGGTTGTGGCTGAACACCCGCACACGCTCTCTACGGCCTCGGTAAACGAAGCATCGGTGGGACCTCCGAACGCCTCCGCGTAGGCCCCCGTCTCGCCGAGCTCGAACGACCACCCCCCGCCATCGAGCGCCTCCGCGACTGCCTCGCGGAGCTCGATCACCAGCGCTGCCCTCGACATCCCGGGCAAGAAGCGGATGTCGAGATCGAGCGTGCACTGCGCACAGATCCGATTGGGGCTGTCGCCACCGCGCACCCGGCCAAAGTTGAGCGTCGGCGCTGGAACCTCGAATTCGTCGTCGCGGTAGCGCGACCCGATCGAATCGCGCCAGGACTGCAGCGCGGTGAGCGCCCGCTGAAGTCCATCGATGGCATTGACGCCGAGAGCTGGATTGCTCGCGTGGCCCGACCTTCCTTCTACGCGCAACTGCGCGTAGAAGACCCCCTTGTGCTTGCGAATGGGCCGTAGGCCGGTCGGCTCCCCGATCACTGCGTAACGGCCGAGGCTCTCGCCTGTTTCGACCAGCGCGCGCGCGCCGTCCATCGTGCTTTCTTCGTCGGCGGTCCCGAGGAGCACGATCGGCCGTCTGACTCGCTGCGGCTCGGAACGCGCCACCGCGTGGAGAGCCGCCGCGAAAAAGCCCTTCATGTCAGCCGTCCCGAGTCCGTAGAGCTTGCCCTCGCGCTCGGTCAGCTCGAACGGGTCGTCGGTCCAGCGATCGGCATCATAGGGAACTGTGTCGGTGTGACCCGAAAGCACCAGGCCGTCCTCGCCATCTCCGAGCTTGGCGATCAGGTTCGCCTTGCCGGATGCCCCGGGCAGGCCTTCGATGCGCACGGAAAAACCAAGCTCGGCTGCCCACTCCGCCACCAGATCAATCACAGCACGGTTCGACTGGTCGAAACGCTCGTCCGGAGAGCTCACCGAAGGCGATGCGATGAGCTGGCGCAGCATGTCGGACGCAGACGGAAGCATCCTCCGAACATAGCGCTGAATCGAACGCTTCAAAATCCGCGTTGCAGGCAGGGCAGGAAGGACTAGGTTTTGCGCATGAGCGACGATTTGGCCACGCGTGCCATCACCATCATCGAAGAAACCCACCGGGGCGAGCGGGCCTGGGACATCTACAGCCGTCTGCTCAAAGACCGCATCATCTTCCTCGGCACTCCGATCAACGACTTCGTCGCCAACGCCGTCATCGCGCAGCTCCTCTACCTCGAGAGCGAGGACGCAGACAAAGAGATCACGATCTACATCAACAGCCCCGGCGGCATGGTTTCCTCCGGCCTCGCGATCTACGACACCATGAGCTACGTGCGCTGTCCGGTCTCGACGGTCTGCCTAGGCCAGGCCGCGTCGATGGGCGCCTTCTTGCTGGCCGCGGGCACCAAGGGACTGCGTCGCGCCCTGCCCCACAGCCGGGTGATGATCCACCAGCCGCTCGGCGGCTATCAGGGCCAGGCTTCGGACATCGAAATCCACGCCCGGGAAATCCTCAACACCAAAAAGAAGCTCAACGAAATCCTCGCGCACCACACCGGACAGGACGTCGAGCGCATTCGCCATGACACCGAGCGCGACAAATTCATGTCTGCGCTCGAGGCCAAGGACTACGGCCTCGTGGATGATGTCATCATGCCGCGTAAAGAGTTCGCGGTTGCCCCCGCCGCATGAGCATGATCGAGATTTGTCTCGTTCGGCACGCCCAATCGGTGTCGAACGCCAGTGGCGTCTGGCAGGGACAGGGAGACTCTCCACTAAGCGATGAGGGGCGGCGGCAGGTCGACGCACTGCGGAGCGCGCTCGAGCAAGAGCACTTCCAGTTGGTGGTGAGCTCCGATCTCAGCCGGGCCGCCGACACCGCGAAGGCGCTCGGCGCCGACATCGAGCACGATGCCGGCTGGCGGGAAATCGACGTGGGCGCTTGGGAGGGGCTCACCATGCCCGAGGTGGTCGAACGCTTTCCGGAGCAGATCGAGGCCCTCAAGGCCCGGCGCATCTTTGCCATTGGCGGGGGAGAAAGCTGGCCCGAGGTCTTCGAGCGGGCCGACGCATCGTTGGCTGCGGTCCGGCGCCGGTTGCCCGAGGGTGGAAAGGCCATCGTCTTCACCCACGGCGGCATCATTGCCGCCCTCCTCTCGGGCCTCCTAGGCGCGCGGGAGCGCTTCCCTTGGCCGCTCGGCCGGATGCGAAATACCGCCCGTACGACGCTCCGATTTTGGGACGATCGGGTCGAGCTGGTCGCGCACAACGACGACAGCCACGTCCCCACGGACCTCCGGCAGAAATATGAGCCACGCCATGACCAGGTGCTGTTACGCCTCGTGTCCCGGGTTGCCGACGACGCCAGCCCTAGTACAGCATCAACGGATTTCAACTATGCAATCAAATCTGCACGGAAAACGGGTGCAGGTGGGGTGGTGTCGGTATCAGGGACGCCACAACAAGTCGCAGCCCTCGTCCAGGAGGTCGGAGGCGCTTCGCCCAATGAATTCCGATTCCTGGAGCCCGAGGCGGGGCGTTCGAGCGAGCTCTTGATCTCCGCGAGCCACCGAATGCTGCTCGATTATGGGCTTCCGAGTTTCAGATCTGAAAAATATATTGCAGGCATGAAAAGTGAGCGCCCTCACGTCTGAGCAGCTGGATTACATCTGTAATTAATCCGTAAAGATTAATCAAGAAGCGTGTCGTTTGTGATCCGCCCCACATTTGGCGTCACCCCTTCGGTCGATCGGGTGCAATTTAGGGGTTAAACGCTCAGAACTTCAAAAACTTTTCAGATCTGAATGACGTTCAATCCGGGTCGCTCGACAAGTATCATGAGATCATTCATGATTCGGTGTCCAACAATGTTGGCACGGTAGTAGCATACTAGTGTGGTGACATAAACGCTGCGGAGATGACGTACCCCCCACGTCCCCTGTGGCGTTGTTAGACCGGGCGATTTGGTTTGTTTCCCCCCACTTCATCCAAGTCGCCATCTCTCTAACGGCCCGAAAGCCCCCCCTTTCGGGCCGTTACTTTTAAGGCGCTGGCGCGCAGGGCTACTTGACGACCTTGAGGTAAGAGGGCCGAGACTTCGGCCTCTCCGTCGGCGTCCGGTCCTCGTCTCGCCCACTTCCCTCCGCCGACGGAAGCACCCGCAACGACGGTCGCTCCTCGACCAGCGCGGGCGGGGGCTCCCGCCCTGCCTCCCGCTCGATTTCCTGCGCAATCTCGTCGGGCATCGAATCTGGCCAGACCATGCCACGTCCATCATCTCCGGCGAGAGCGAACACGGCGTCCCATTGCACGTGACAGGTAAATGGGGAGCGATTGAAGGAAAGCGTCCCGTAAATCCCCTCTGCATCGACCTGCAAATCCGGAATGGGTACAGGCATATCGAAGCCAATCTGAAGAACTAGCTGAGGTTCTGAGCTGTACCACTGAGGAACGACGACCCCTTCCATCCGGGGGTCGAGGTGTACGAAGAGACTGCCCTGAGCGAGGAGGTACCGCGCGACGTCTAGCTTAGGCGGAAGCGGTCGTTCCTCAGCCACCCTTCACCCTTTAGCGGATTTGAGTCCTGTCTGCCATGGAACCGCGCTCCGTCATGCAAACGCCAGCAGCGAGGTCCCCGCGATCATCAGCATGCCGGCCACGAGCTTTCGGGGCGTGATGGGCTCGAGGAAAATCGCACGTCCGAGGATGACGCTGCCCAACACCCCAATCGCCCGCTTCAAGGTCTCGAGCACCGCGACCCATAGGGTCTGAAGGGCCATGAGCTGGAGCGCGACAGCGGCTGCGGCAAAAGCGAGCATGCTCGCGAGTAGGCCCTTGGGAGCTCGAAAGACGGCTCCGAGATCGCCCTCGGTTCGCCGGGCGAGGATCCAGGACACCAGGATGACCGCGCCGCCAACCGTCAGCACGAACGCATGCGAGGCCGGAGAGGCGTGCGGCAGAGCGCGCTTGTCGAGCGCAGTGGAAAAGGCCCAAAGCCCGGCCACGGCGATCATGTACGGGCCGCCCTTTTCGAAAGACAGCGAGCGCCACCACGAATCGGAGAGGTCGCTGTTGAGCAGCAGCGCACCGAGCACGACCAAGGCGATGCCCGCCGCATGCATCGGCCCAGGCACCTCTCCCAGCAACGGAATGGCGGCAAGCGCGCTGAAAACCGGCGTGAGCGACAAAAATGGGACGGTACGGCTCAACGGAGACAGCTGCACCGAACGCATGAACAGGACATTTGCCAACGCGTTCATGCCCATCGACGCCAGGGCAAAAGGCCAATAGGCCGACTCTCTGATCCAGGTCCCGTCCCACAGGGCCCAAAGGCCCAAGAAGGGTACCTGTCCTACCAATAGAAACACCACCAGCGACGTGGGGGATGCCTTGGTCACCAGCATCTTGCGCACGGCGTCGAGCGCAGACCAACAAAGCGCCGACGCGATCCCAAGCGCGAAGCCCGTCATCTTCGCTTGGTCCGCTCTTGGTAGCGAAAGATCCAGCCATGCAACGCGCGGTGATAGGCGCGAAAGCCCTTGATGCGCACCAAATAATCGCACCAGTAGTAGCTCTCGCCGAGGCGCGGAGGAATGGCACGGAGCTCTAGGCCGGCGACCCGGGAAGCGGCTTGGTTGACGGGATCGAGGTGGCGACCATCCTCGGTCACGGCGTCAAACACCATCCACATGTCGTCCGTGGGGGCGTCGCGCGCAAACATGCTCCAGCCTTGATTGAGCCGAAGCGTCGCCACCGTGGCCTGGATCCAGTGAGGTTGCCGATGCTTCAAGAACTTTGGCACGGCCCCGTTTTCGACCAGCACCTGAGAAATGGCCACCACCAGCAGATAGCCCAAGGCTGCCAGAGCGACCCAACGAAGTGGGGACTTCGGGGCTTCGGGCCCCTCGCCGGAAGGAAGAGAAAGCGCCCGGACCGCGGGGTCGGTCTCGCCACGCTTCGCGGCCAGCTTGCTCCGAAGCCACTCCCAATCTTCGCGGTTCACTAGCAGCATCGAATAGCCGATCATCACGAAGGAAAACAGACCCACGTTGGCCACCACGGCGATTCCCAGATGCAGCACCCAGATACCAAGGATGGCCGCCCGCCGCGTCCACGGCCTTCTCCAGGGCGACAAGATCAACCAAGGCAGCGCATATTCGATGACCAAGCTCGTATAGGTCATCCCCTGAAAGACTCCGAACCGAAGATGCTCGCGCATCCAGTAGCCTCGGCCAGCATCGCGTTCGGAAGCAAGCCCGTCTCGAAATACCATGTGGACATCTCGGTGGCCCGCTTGGCCAGGTCGAAGAGGAGCAGGAGCGCGATGTAGATCCGCGCCAAACCGAGGGTGCGAATGTCGATGGTGAGGAAGGCCTCACGAAAAAGGCTCTTGTCAAAACGCATGCCCTAGCCCGCCGGCGCGCAACCTATCAGCGTCTGGCGCTCGAACAAACCAAAGTCTTTTCGCAGGGTTGCGAAGAGGCATGGGGCGACGCATAGTGTGTAGGTCTTTGAAATTATGGGGGCGACCGGTTTCGACGGGGACGTTGAAGGTTTGGTTGCGTGTCCGTCGGCCCAAGCACGACGTAAATACGTTTGGGACGTACAACTGCCAACGATAACGCAGTTGCTCTCGCGGCCTAAGTAAAGCCAACAGAGCCGTCGAAGTTAGAAGCTTGCCTGTGCTTCTAGCGGAGGCGTCATTTGAACGGGCTGGTCATCGCGAGTCGCGGCTCGGCGCGATGACGAGATGAAGAGCCGATAGCGTTGGAGCGAGCCTGTTTGTGGGCGCAACTCAACGCGAATTTCAAAACACAAACTACGCACGTAGACGCCATTCTGGACCGTTTCCGGACGTGGGTTCGATTCCCACCGCCTCCACTACTTAAGACAAGTGATTGCTTGCGGTTAGCGACTTGTCGGATCGCCGGTGACCAAATAGTGACCATCGTCGGGTCGGCTCGGCGCCGGTTCGTCGAGTTTGGCGACGGCGTCTTTGAGTCGTGACTCGCTCAGATGAGCGTAGATCATCGTCGCCTCGATGTTGGCGTGGCCTAAGAGCTCCTGAACCACCTTGAGCGGCTCGCCGCGCATCACGAGATGACTCGCGAAGGTGTGTCGAAGCACGTGCCACTGGATGGTGCGGTCGAGGCCCGCCTTTCGGCAGGCGCGAGGCAACACCCGTTTGACCATGTCCCTGGTCAGAAGAGACCCGTCCTCCTGACAGAACACCAGCTCTCCGCGGAGGTGCCGGTGGTCTCTCAGTATCCGAGTTAGGCTCGGCGGTATCGGCACCCGTCGGGAGAGCCCATTCTTGGGAGTCCCGAAGGTCCTTTTCCACACGGACCGCTTCACGAAGATCTGGCCATTGACCAGATTGACGTCCGTTTGCCGTAGGGAAAGCAGCTCTCCGAGGCGAAGCCCGGCCTTCAATGCGGTCGCGACCATCGGGCGGTACTCCGGGACGGTTGCGTCGAAAAGACGCTCGGCTTCCTCGAAATCGAGGAAATCGAAGTCGGCTCTCGGCGCTTTCATCCATTTGATGGTGGGCACTACCTCGATCACGCCCCACTCCTGAGCAGAGCGGAGTGCCCTCCTAAGGACCGAGAGCTGGTTGTTGATTGTCTTCGGCGACAAG
Organism: uncultured delta proteobacterium; assembly: GCA_963817725.1. Taxonomy (GTDB): domain Bacteria; phylum Myxococcota_A; class Polyangia; order Polyangiales; family Houyiibacteriaceae; genus SG8-38. Next base: position 12,394 of record CAWFPD010000001.1, on the reverse strand, counting down.
CCCTTCGAGAGTTGCGCACTCTTGAAGCGCTCGAGCTCTCGAACTCCGATTTCGGAGACTGTCCGTTTGCCGAAGAACGGCGAAAGGTGACAGCGAATGATCAGCTCCTTGGACTTGATCTCGCTCGGCTTGTTGTTGGTCTTCGCATACGTCTCGAGCCATTCCTTGAGAAAGGACCGGCAGGTAGGCGCAGTGGCGCTCTCCTCGGACTTCGTAGTCTGAGGGGTCAACGGCTCGCCTTGGATCAAGCGCTGAAGGAGGAGCCGTTCGTACTCCTTTGCGCCTCGTTGAGTATCGATCGGCGATTTCTTTCGGTAGCGTTTGCCTTCGTACCAGAAGTCGACCGTCCATCTTCCGTCTCGTTTGATGACCGTCATCGTCGGTTATTCCTCCGATGCGGACACCCGGTTTTCCTGCACGTACCGTAGCACATCGGTCTTTAGGAATCGGACACGGCGGAGCACTCGAACGTGGGGGATCTGCTTGCCGGAGATGAGCGCATAGACACTCTTTTCAGAGATGCGAAGGAACTCGGCGAGCTCAGGAACCGTGAGGACATGCGGAAGCTCATCGGACCTCGGACGCGATGACGGCGCGCCCTCAACAACCATCTGCGTCACGACGTGCTCCTAAAGAGCAAGCTGGCCCTCGCTGACGGCATCACGATTGATCTCCCCGAGGTCAGACTTGGTCGCGACGATGGAATCGAAAGAGTCGCTCATCTCTTGGCGCCCAGGTCCCGCTCAGGGTCCATCAACGCCTCGACTTCTTCTGGCGTGGGGCCAGGCGGGCGTGTGCGTGGAGGCGGATATCGCTTCCCCTGACCGAGCACGCTGACGGGTCTGCCTGGCGTGGCCTCGGGCGCTTTCGGGGCCCTGCGCCTAGCAGCCGGAGCGCTCTCGCAGTGCTGGCGGCAGTAGCGAAGAAACGACCGATACGAGCCTGGAAACGGAACGCTCTTTTCGCAGTAGATTCGCCACACGCCCTTCACGGAGTAGCCCGCCTTCAACCACGTCTCGATGTCTTCGAGGCGCAAAAGGAAGTACGGATACGGCATTTTCTCGGCAGCCTTGCGTAGCCGCCCGGTCAAATCGGATCTCTCCCGTTCGTCCATCACTCTAGTTATCGGTTTTGCCCCCCGAAAAGTTGTTCTGGCAGAGCATTTTTTTGCGCACGCGAAGAATCAACGGCAACTCCGACGGCCTGACACGGCCTCACGCGTGCTCGGCGCGACTTGGCGCTACCTGTCGCTACTTGGCGCTCGGAGTGCACTCGTTGTCACTCGGGCGACGCTGTTTGGCGTATACGCGACACCCGTTGGCGCACGCGCGACACTTCCTGTCACTTCTTGTCATTCTTGCCAGAAAGTGTCGCGCTTGTGGCTGAAAGCGCCAGGTTGTGACTCACCGGCGACAACCAGCGTCAGTTTGGGACTCGCTACCGGAGGGCAAGGTGGAGTTTTGTTAAACAAAACTGCAAGCGCAGCGCGCGAACTCTTCGTCGTTCGCTGCTCCGCGCCTGATCGATGTGCTCAACGCCTTCGGCTTATTCGCACGCACGGAGTGAGATCGCTGCTCGACAAGCGTTCACTCCGGCTTACTATCTACGCGTGGGGCAGCTTCGGCATTTCATCGGGGCGCGCGTAGGCGATGAGCACGTCGCCCGTCTCCGTGCCCTTGCTGAAGCGTCCGGCTTCACGTACGGAGAGATTCTTCGCCGGGTGCTTCTAAGCGCGGAGATCCCGAGTGCGCGTGCGCGGCAGGAGATTCAGGATCTCTTGCGAATCCAACGGGAACAGAATCGCCTTGGCGGCTTGCTCAAGAAGGCGCTGACCGAGCGTGAGGAAAAGGCCGAGCTTCGCCGCACCTTGGTCGAGGTCGAACGCAACGCGGCGGAGCTCCGGCGCGTCCTCGCACAGCTCGTCCGCTCCCGATGATCATCACGCCGAAGCAGCCGAGGGACCAGAGGACCGAATCTCGTCTCTCCAAGCTCGTTCCGTACATGCTGCGAGGAAAGGGCGGCGAGCGATGCACCTGGTACATGGCCGGGAACCTGGAAGGCCTCGATCGCCGCGAGGACGCCGAGCTCGCGGTCGAGGTCATGGAAGTGCTCCAAAAAGGCAACGTAAGGGCGAAGGGGAACAGGACCTATCACCTGGTCATCTCGTTTCACCCCGAGGACCGGCGACTGACGTCGGCGGAGCTCGAGGACGTCGTCCGCCGGGCGGTGAGGGCGGCAGGGCTCGAGGGCCACCAATACATCGCCGTGCGCCATAGTGAGCAAGAGCATGAGCACGTCCACATCGCCGTGAACAAGATCCACCCCGAGACGCTGAAGATCCATCACCCCTACAAGGCCATTCCGGCGTTTCAAGCGCTTTCGAGCGTCCTCGAACAAGAGCTTGGGCTCCACCGCGTCGACCGAACGAGAGGTCGTTCCGAGAGCCACCGGGCCCGCGACTTCGAGGCGCATCGAGGCGTCGAGAGTTTCTCAAGCTGGGCGCGCCGAACGATAGGAGACGCCAAGGGACACGATCGCATCGGGTCCTGGCCGGCGCTTCACGACGAGCTCGCGCGTTTTGGGGTCCGACTGGTGCGACGCGGCAACGGGCTCGCAATCGTCCACGCCACGAGGCCCAACTTGGCGTGCAAGGCATCGGCCTTAGGACGTGGGTGGTCGAAGGAGCAGCTCTGCGAACGCTACGGCGACTTCGTCCCAGGCCCAGGCCCTGCCGAAATCGCACGCGATCAAGTCCGGGTCTACGAGGAGCAGCCGCTCGCACGGAGGCTCGATGACGGGCTTTGGCGCGAGTATCGAGAGGCCCTCGACGCCGCACGGCGTCACCGCGAGGAGCTCCGCGAGGCGATGGCTTCCAGCATCGAGGCAGCCCGCGCCGCGCATCTGGAGCGCTTCAAGTTGAGGCACCACGCGATTGCCGCGATGCCCATCCCTCCGCGCGACAAGCGCAGCTTGTACAAGACGCTCGCGTTCGAAAGAAAGCTCGCCGAGCGTAGGCTTCGGGCCACGGTCAACCGCTGGCGCACGGTGCGCGTCGACACGCACCCGGGATCGTGGAAGCAGTTTCTCGCGGAGCGGGCCGCCCGAGGAGATCAGCGGGCTCTCCGACGGCTAAGACAGCCGTTCCGCGGTCCGGCGATCAAGAGCCGTGGCACCCGTCTTCGAGCGCTGTCATCGAACGACCGGCGGACGAGTCGCGGCACTCTGGTTCACAACCTTGGAGGTGGGGCACGCCTGCGAGAGTCGGCGGGTTTGATCGAGCTCCTCGGCGCTCCCAGCGAAGTTGCGCTCGAGCAGTTGGTCAAGGTCGCCAAACAACGGTTCGGAACGAAAAGCATTACGCTGCTCGGGCCGAGGAAAGTCCGAGAGCGCCTGACGAAGATAGTCGCCGAGCAAGGTTTGGAGATCGCGCAGGAACGTGAGCGTTGAAAGAGCGCTCCCCCGGATGCTCCCACACATAGAGCGAGGCGCCGGCCTTTCATGGCGAGAACGCGGGTTCAAAACCCTGCAGGTCATAAATGATCTCGCGGCCTTTCTGTTGGCGGCACCGTTGAAGCTCGCCTTCGGCGGGTTACTTCTTTGAAGCGAACCTCCCCGCGGTTGGCCGCTCACCCGGTTTCGATGTGGAACGCCGTGAAGTCAGGGATCTGATGTTTCATGGCGGTCCGGGATCTCACTAGCGACGCTGCTGCAAAGGCATGACTCGCGAGTTCCCGCTCTGGCTGGAACTGTACGTTGATGCGGACTCTGCGGTCTCTGGGCAACCCGAGTTCGACCCGCAGCTTGTTGTCGCACATGGCAAGCAGTGCGGCGGCGCCTCAATATCAGGCTCTGAGAGGTCAGTGTCATCGAATAGTTGAGGTAGCGATCCTTGGCTCACGTCCTCGCGATCTGGGGTGGGCGGTGGGTCGCCCACGACGCGAAGCTCCGGCCTTCCGTCCCGGTCGCGCCCAAAGAGCGCCTTCGCAACTCCGCGATCGCCACCCAACGCCCCCTCGACGCACACCTCGCCCCGCGCCACTGCGCAGGCGCGTCCGGAGGTGCCTTCATGAATACTCCGGGCTAAACCGGCGGCAGAGGCCACGAAGTTGTCGGCCGACGCAGAATGCTCCTGGGCGAAGAACACCAGCTGGATGCCAGTGTTCTTCGTGGTGTTGCAGCTACTCGTCGGCATCTCCTTCAGCACACGGCATGCCGGAGACGGCTTTCTCCGCTTCGAAACGGAGCAAGCCCGGCACCTGCATTGCTTCTCTCTCAGCAAACCCACACAGTTCCCGGTCGCACACACTCGGATCGTGCTTCGCGATGCATTCTAGCCCTTGGAGCGCCGCCACCTCGTCGTGGCTACCACGAGCTCGCGAAAGCGCCTCCTTTAACGGGGTAATCGCGGCACTTCCGCTTGTCTCAGCAAGATCGCGACAGAATGACGCGTCGGAGGCATGCAGCAGCTGCGCGGTGATGTAGACATCCACCTGCTCGCTGGGTTCGAGTGTTCTGAACACCCGATGTTGTTCGGCTAAGCTCTGACGAAAGAACTCTCTCTGTGCGGGAGGCGGGTTGTTCGGACACCCCCCAACGAGCCCGCCTGTCAGCAGTATGGCGACGAACAGCGTACTGCCTCGGTTGATGCGATCAACGGCTGGAGTCACCTGGCCTAGTTCCATCATTTCGACCAACGTCCCTCTGGCCGGTGGCTTGTACTCGTCCTCGTGAGATGGGGCCGGCGCGCAATCGAATGTTGCAAAGGTACCGGATCTCCGAGGCGAGCGCCAGAAGCAGATCCTTACTGGAGTTGATCCGCTTCCGCAGACACCGGGCTGGGGTTGCTCAGCACGGCCTCGAAGGCCCATCTCTGGTTGAACTGAGTGAGCGACGGTCATGGAGTTGCACGCTCATCCCGCCGGAATTGAAGAAGCTCCGACTGACTGCCGCCCAGGCCGACTAGGTGAGACTAGGTTGGACACGACGTGGGTCCGCAGACTCCCAATTCGCAAGGGCCCAATGCAGGGTCTGGGGGCACCTGAAGTACACTAGGCAAGTGAGCTCAGGTGCAGTAGTGGAGAAGATTGTGGAAGAAGCGTTCAAGGGGGTGAGGAGGTCAGCGTGGCAGGGGCCTTGACCGATGGAAATGGCCATCCTACCGCCTACCCTGAGACGTCCGGCGCTGGAAGCTTCACCGCGGTAGCAAGCGAGATGCCCATTGCATCGACCAGGACGCATTCACCCCGGGTTCGATCGCGCAGGTTGCCTATGTCAGATAACGGAGCCACGCCCCCGTTTTGGAGCTCGGGGCGGAGCCGGATGCTCACGGTTCCCCTTTACTGTCTGGCCTGGATCGCGCTGACGATTTCGATTCCAGTCTGGCTTCCACTTTCGGCGTTGATCGGAGCATGGCGCGGTGATTCGTTTGTCGTCCTTCGTCTCCTCGTATTCCTTTGGGTTTACCTCACCTTGGCTCGTAACACTGCTTCGATGGGTCGGCGTTCGTTTTGTAAACCGAGCCGATCTCGACGAAACAGCGTTAGCTCTGAGCAGTCGGTATGGCGCCGCTCTCTTCAATTGGTGCGTCCGCCTCCTGTCGATGTCGGTCTTCGTCGAGGGGGAGGACTGCCTGATCCCAGGACCTCTGGTCGTCTTCGTGCGTCACGCAAGTATCGTCGATGCGGCGCTTCCTGCTGCCTTGTTCGCAAGAACAGGGATTCCGGTGCACTATGTCCTCAAGACGGAGCTCAAAGTGGAGCCTTGCATCGACATCCTAGGCTCTTCTCGCCTCCATGCCTTTATTGACCGCCACGGCCCACCGGTGCGCGAGCGACGAAAGATCGGGTCCATCGCAGGTAGGCTGGGCGACCACGCCATCGTGCTCTATCCGGAAGGCACCCGTTTCAGCGAGACCAAACGAGCGCGCGAGATCCAGGAGTTAGAGCACTCTCGGCCTGAGTTCGCTACCATTGGCGCTTCGATGACCCACGTGCTGCCTCCAAAGCTCGCGGGCCCGCTCGCGGCGCTTGAGGCGGCTCCTAACGCCGACTGCCTGCTCATTTCGCACCGGGGGCTCGAGGGCCTAACGACGCCACGTGATTTCCTTCGGCGCGATGCGGTTGGTCGGAAGCTTCGCGTCCAGGTTCAGCGCATTGCGAGCGAATCCCTTCCGACCCCGGCGGCGCGGCCCATGTGGCTTTTTGAGCGGTGGAAGGAGGTTGATGCTTTCGCCGCGGGGGTCCAGTCGTTGCGGAAGCTCCGAGGCAACGCTGACGGCGCGCCGTTGAAAGTACCCCGGGTCCCGCGCACACGCTCATTGCTGTGGGGGTCCCTCCAGCCATTGATCGATCTCGTCTACCATGATGTGACCCCAGCCCCCGAGCTCGTTGTCTACGATTCGAAGGGTGGCAGTCTGCCCGCGGTACTCCGAAATTTCCCAGACTTTTCGCGCGAAGATCTCGCTGTTATGCCCGGTGGCGGACGCGACGACTTTGCCGTCCACGAGTAGCTCGACTTTGAGCGTTCGAAGGTTGCGACCGCCGGCTACGCGCAGGGTGAGGACGTCACCCTGCAGTAGCAGGGGTGCTGACCGGAGCTCCCCTATCGCCGCATCGCCCTTTTTCGGGTGATAGCTCGATACGAACCAACCCGCCTGGCCCACAGGTCGCCCTTGATTTGGAGGTGCAGTTCGTACGGGCCAGTGCTCGAACGCCTCGCCGGTTGCGGTCCAGCCTGCATAGGGGTCACGTTCGAAGGAAAGGCGGCTCACCAACTGCAGATTTCGTTCTTTGGCGAGCACGTCTCTGCGCCAAATGCCGGCCACGTTCAGGCTTGCAGGCAAGTCCGAGTCGAAGTAGTAGCCGCGTTCGTAGAGACCGCGATCCATGTAGCCCCACTTGATGTAGGTCGGCTCTTTCGCGAGCAGGTATTCCGCGTCGGCGTGCTTTTCATGGCCCGCCTTGCCACGACCGAGCTGTGTCGACGATTGATGCGCCGTCACCGGATCGATGATGCCGAAGTAGTCGTAGACGTAGAGGTTCGCGTAATAACCGCTCGAGCCGATGTCACCGGTGACGATGGACGCCCCTGGAGGGGCCTGCGCCCCGAGCCACTGCATGAAGGCGCGGACACGTTCGACCTCGCCTCCCCAGCGAACCACTTCCGTTTGGAGCGGACCCACCAGCAGCCCGCGGATGGCAACAGTGATGACGAGCGCGGCTCCGAATGCCCAGACCCCCCGGGACAGACCCGGGCGCGAGCTCCAACGCCCCGAAATCCATCTTGCTGCCCGATCGAGCGAGTATGCGCAGAGCAAGGCAGCAAATGGTGTAACGACCACGAAGAATCGTTGGCCCGGGTAGAAGTCGCCTCCGACGTACACCACGTATGCCGCGTAGATGAGCACCCAACCGAAGAGAGGTCCAACGATCCGGTCACGAATCCCCACGATGGCACCCAGCGCGAGAAGCGGGACGTATGCGCGGTCGGAAAGGTACTCGTGAAGATACTGCCACCCTCGCTCGATTGCCTGGCCACGCAAGCCGGATGCTTTCACGTAGAACGTATTGGGAAGGAGATACCCAAAGTACTGATATCGCCACAGGAAGTAGATACCGAAGATCAATCCCGTCGCGCCGAAGATCGCCAGCACGCGCCACATGGCTCGCCTCGCCTCTGAGGAACGCCACGCGTGCACCAATTGTCCGGCGCCCAGGACCCCCACGAACAGCACGGCGTCCGGCCTGGTCATCATCGTGGCCGACAGGCCGAGTGTGGCTCCGACCGCGTTCGATTTACTGGGTGCTCCCCAAAGGAACAAACACGAGACCAGCATGGTGAACAGCAGCAGGTGCGACTCGAGCGCCTGCATCGCCCACACCGTGTAGCTGTTATCGAAGATGCAAAGGCCGAGCGCCAACAAGACCGGCGCGAGCCGGCGTGGCCAGATCAAACGCGCCAAGCGGTACAGGAGCAGGATATCGACAGCCGCCAGCGCGATGCTCAGGCCCACCGCGAGCCGCACGAAGCCCGCGCTGGTCTCGTCGCTCAGGGGATAGGCGAGTGCAAGCACGGCCACCCAAAGAAAGTTCGTGAACCCCTCGACTCGTTCGCCGGGGTTGAAGACGAAACCAAACCCTCGCGCGACGTTTCGCGCGTATTGCAACGAGATCAGCGAGTCGTCACAAACGTTGTAGTGGTATCGCCGCCACCACTCGAACGCCAAGGCTGCGACAATCAGCGCACCTCCGGCCGCCCAGGGCCAGCCTTTGGAAACGGATCCGAAGCGGTTATTCATGCTATGCAAGTTCGAGCGAGATAGATTTGCTGTCGGGCACCGGGTGCGTCACGTCGGCCACCCCGTGTGCCGGACGTAACCTGCGGTACGAAGTTGTGCAACGTTGGCCCTGGCTCCCCAAGGCACCATACGTGACGTCTGCACCTCTCGAGGCAAAGCGCGCCGCGCATTCATCGCATCTCTCGTGAGGAGGGCGAGGTGCGCGTGGGCGAAAGCGTGTGCCGCCCTTGCATGCGACTTCGATGGCCAGCCACTTCTGCACCGAGCTCGTGCTCACGGCGCGAGTCAGCTCCATCCTTCTCAAGCGCCGCCGACTCACCAGCGTGTTCTCTTTTCTGTTGCAGTCTGTTAGGCTCACATGCGGTCCTCCGGGCAATACGCACGGGCCCGGGTCGGGCTCGTTGCGAAACTCCGGCGTGCGCACCAGGGAGGACTTTCCGTGAAACAAACCTTCGCGAGTACGCTTGCTACTCTCGCTATCACTGTTTCTCTCGCGCTTGGCGCCTGTGGGGACACCCCCGAAGAAATGGACAGGGGGACAGATCCTTCCGAATCGGCTACGAGCGCGGAGGGGGTCACCTCCATCGCCGAATCCGTGGTGTCGGGAACCACGACACCTCCACCAACGGGGAACTGGAATTCATCTCCTGGGACGCACGACCCGTCCACCTTGAGTGGGTTCTGGGCGGACCCACAAGTGGCGGTCAGCTCGACTTACGTCATCATCACGATGAGAGCAGTGTGGGCGGCGTATACGAGAGCAGGCACGTTTATTTCCAATCAGTCAGGCAATAGCCTCTTCGCTGGGATGCTGCCCACTGGCGGGAGCGTCTTCGACTTGCGTTGCCTTTATGACGAGTATCGCAAGCGATTCTTCATCGTGGGCCTCGCGAATGGTTCGGAAGAGGGCCACGGGCGTCTTCTCATCGCCGTCTCACAGTCAGAAAACCCGGCGGATGGTCGGTACAGGTACTGGCACCCACAGCCCAGCGGACCGGACGCACCAGCCGGTGGAATGGATTACCCGTCGATCGGCATCGGCGCGGACACGCTCTATGTGACCTACGGCGTCAGCGGTCGGTCCGTCCTCGTCGTGGATCCAGCGGACTTGATGGCCCAACGATACGTGTCAACGACTTTGGTACACTCCAGTTTCGAGTTTAGTGAAGTTTGATTTCGTTCCTGTTCTTGTCCTCCGGGGGTTTTATTGATACCGCCTGCGGTAGCGAGGGGACCTTGGGCGGACCGTTCACGTACCGTTCGGGGTGGGCCGCGTAGGCGGCATCGAGAACGCGCTGGCGTTGCGCCAAGACTTCCTCGGCGTGCCCGTAGTGCACCTCTGCCGGCGTCAGCATGACGAGGCCCGAGTGGTGATGCTCGTGGTTGTACCAGTCGAAGGTGCGCCGGCAGAGCTCGAGCATCCTCGTAGGAGCCGAAGCGCGCCGGGTAGTCGGGCCGCGACTTGACCGTGTGGAAGTTCGATTCGGAAAAGGGATTGTCGTTGCTGACCCGCGGCCGCGAATGCGATCGCTTGATCCCCAGGTCGATCATCATCTGCTTGAGCGTCTTGCTCGTCGGCGCCGAGCCACGGTCGGCATGCACGGTGATTTGATTGGGCTCGACGCTTTGCTTGTGGATGCTCTCCGCGAGCAGTTGGCGGCGAGCTTGCCCGATTCGCGGTGCGCCAGCATCCAGCCCACCGCGTAGCGGCTGTAGATGTCGAGCAGCACGTACAGGTAGTAGTAGGTCCACTTCTGGGCGGCGCGAAGCTCGGCGATATCCCAGCTCCACACTTGGTTCGGTCCCGTCGCCAAGAGCTGGACGCTGGTAGCGCGGATGGACAAGCCGATTTCGGCGCTCACGGACCTCGCCGCGGGCGCTCAGGATCCGGTACATCGTGCGGGCCGAGCAGTGGTAGATGCCGTCTTGGAGCAGCGCCGCGACGACCTGCGCCGGCGCGTGGTCCACGAAGCGCTCCGAGTGCAGCACCTCGATCACCTCTTGCTGCTCGCGCGGACCGAGCGCGCGAGGCGGCGGCGGCCGTTTCGTTTCCGCGCGCCGTCGCGCCGGACGACTGCGCCGGTAGTAGCTCGGTCGTGGCACGCCGAGCGCCGTGCACGCCCGGGCGACGCCGACGACCTCACCGAGCTCGCGCACCAAGACGGTCATTCGTTCTTGTCCGGGTCGGGGTCGGTGATCTTCGGAAGATCGACGCCCAGATCTCGGCAAGCTTTTTTTGGGCGTCGATGATCGCGTTCGCCTTGTACAGCTCCCGCTCCAGCCGCGCCTTTTCACGCGCGAGCTTCTCGATTTGAACCTGCTCGGCGCTCTTGCCCTTGGGGCCGCGCTTCTTGTCGAGCGCCTTGAGCGCGCCCTCGTCGCGCTGCTTACGCCATGCGCTCAGGTGCGAGCTGTACAGGCCCTCGCGCCTGAGAGGCGGCGCCGCTTCGATGCGGATTCCGATTGACCTCTTCGAGGATTTTCAACTTGTACGACGCGCTGAAACGCCGACGCTTGGCCTTTTCCACGACCTGAGGATCCGCGACTTCCCGTCGAAGATCACGCAATCCCTCGGCCGTCGTCGGGACGGCTGCTCCCATCTCTGCCTGCTGCACCATGACTCCATGCTCCCACGCCCCGATTCATTAAATCTTCAGCCTAGGAGTGTCTCACGCGACATTGGCACGGGGGGCAAGGCGCCTCAACGCTCACCGGACACTGGACTTGGTGGGATTGTCAAGCACCCGGACGGGACGTACATCAGTTTCATTCAGCCGGTGATTCATCATGGGGTCACCCCTGGCAGCTACAACTATGCACTTTCCCGGCACGGTACCAACAAGGTGGATGTTCTCCGGATTCCCAATGCCCTCAATGGCAATCGATTGGTCGAGGCCAAGGACGTGACGTTTTCAAACGCCTGGCAGAGCCCACCAGATGCACCCCAGTTAAATTCGGAGAAGACGGTCCACTTTTCGAATCTCGGAACCAGCGTGCTGAAGGGCATCTATCGAGACGACAACCTGTATTTCGTGACCCAGGATGCGGGGACATTTGGTACAGCCAACAACCTGGCGGCGATTCGACTCGTTCAACTCAACGTCTCTAGCTATAATTCCATTTCTATTACCAAGAATCGCATCTTCGGGATTCGTAATCCTACGACCCCCCCGGCGACAGGTTCGGATATGGTTGGCCGGCCCTTGAGGTCAACAATGCAGGGGACATGGTCATCGTTGGGGCGCGCTCTGGGCTGACGATTTATCCCGAGGTTCGCTAATTGGGTTTGGGCCACCAACGACAGCGACATACGACCGAGCGCTCTTTTGGCCAGCAGCGATACCCCATATACGGACACGCATTGTGGCCAGTGGTGCGCCTATGACCATGTCAACTATGATCTCGCCGGTGCGTCGCTCGATCCCGACGGTACGAGCGTTTGGATCACCAAAAGATTAGCTCATCTAACAAGTTTCAGGGATTCAGCATGCAAATTGGCAAGGTGCTCGGCAACCCGCTCCCGCCCCCTCCCTCGTGCAGCACGGTGGGACCGGAGTTTGCTGCAGGACCTGCGGTGATTGTGCTGCTGCTGGTGATCGGAGCTGCGAGACGGCGAAAACGGACTAGTACAGTTCGCTAGCAGCTTCTCCGCGTTTTCCGCCGGCAACGACGGGGTGCTATGGTCGACGACCATGGCGGCCCGACTCTTCATTCCGTGGTTTCGACTGGGCCCGTGGACGCTTCAACCTCCTTTCCTTCCGTGGGAGGTGACCATTGATCCCTTCTCAGCGTTCAGTCTCGGCGCGCTGGGCGTTGGGCTGATCGTTGCGTCTCTCTTTGCAGAAAGGTATGGGCGCTCCCTCAATGGAACTCTGGAGCTCGGCATCTACCTGATCGCTTTCAGTTTTCCGACGGGATACTTGTTGAACGGCTTGTTATATCAACCCGAACGATTCTTCTATCTTCTCCGACATCCCTCAGCTTTTGGTGAGGTCCATCTTGGCTTTGTTGATGTACGGCGGGATTGTAGGGACGCTTCTCGGTGCATGGGTCTGGAAGTGGCGCACCAAGGCGTCGATACTCGAGATTGGCGACTCG